>CAVPZG010000001.1:0-329528 GCA_963710205.1 uncultured Alphaproteobacteria bacterium
ATTCGAACCCACGGTACGCTTACACGCACAACAGTTTTCGAGACTGCCACATTCGACCACTCTGTCACCTCTCCGCGGTGCGCGGCGGGGCATTTGCCCCTCGCTGATCGAAGCGGGGCATATAGGCGGGCGGCCTGGCTTTGCAAAGGCGGAATGCGGACAGTTTTGCACGCGGCGCGGAGGCTCCCTATATTACCCCGAGAGTTACAATCAGGATCCGTCACATGACCGACAACACGAATGAAAGCGCCATTATCCGCCAGGCCTCGTTCGGTATTGGCGACGTTGTGAAGCACCGCCACTTTCCGTTTCGGGGTGTGATTTTCGACGTCGATCCCGAATTCGCGAATTCCGAAGAATGGTGGCAGGCCATTCCCGAGGAGGTGCGTCCGCACAAGGAGCAGCCCTATTATCATCTGCTCGCCGATAACGGCCAGGACGCCTATGTCGCCTATGTCAGCCAGCAGAATCTGCTGTTCGACGAGGATGACGCCGACCCGCTGCATCCGGCGGTCGGCGATCTGTTCGAACGCGACGAAGGCGGCAGGTTTCGCCTGAAACCGGGTCATGCGAACTAGAAACCGGCGATCAGGAATCGGTTGACTAGACCAAGGCCGTTACCTAGGTGACGCCTTCGCTCGGCAGCGCTGCGTATCGACAGATTCGCTTATGCGCTGCTTTTACGCGTTTGATATATTCGTTTGGAAGACCCGATGTTCGCGATCGTTCGCACGGGCGGCAAGCAGTACCGCGTTGCCGCAGACCAGATTATCACCGTCGACAAGATCGACGGCGAAGTGGGTGACAAGGTCGCCCTGGATGACGTGTTGATGATGGCCGATGGCGGCGATCTGAAGGACGCTTCCAAGGAAGTCGTCCATGCCGAAGTGCTGGAACAGGCCAAGGCGAAGAAGATCAAGGTCTTCAAGAAAAAGCGTCGCCATGGCTATCGCCGCACGCAGGGACACCGCGCCCGGCTGACGGTCCTGAAGATCACCGCGCTCGGCGGCAAGGCGCCCGCTGCCAAGAAGGCCGCGCCGGCAAAGGAAGAGGCGAAGGCCGCTCCTGAGAAGGAAGCGCCCGCCAAGAAGGCTGCGGCGAAGGCGGACGCCAAGGCTGCGCCAAAGAAAGCCGCGGAGAAAGCTCCCGCAAAGAAGGCAACCGCCAAGAAGGCGTCTGCCCCGAAAAAGGCAGCGGCTGCAAAGCCCGCCGCCGAAAAGAAGGCCCCGGCCAAGAAGGCAGCGCCCAAGAAGGCCGCTCCCAAAGCCGACAAGAAGTAAGAGGACACTGAACGATGGCACATAAGAAAGCAGGCGGCTCCTCCCGTAACGGACGCGACAGCCCGGGTCAGCGTCTTGGTGTGAAGCGCTTTGGCGGCCAGCATGTGCTGGGCGGCAACATTCTCGTGCGCCAGCGCGGGACAAAATTCTATCCGGGCCAGAATGTCGGCATGGGCAAGGACCATACGCTGTTCGCTCTGATCGAAGGCGAAGTGAAGTTCCACGACGGCGCCCGCGCCCGAAAATATATTTCGGTCATGCCGATGGCAGAGGCCGCAGAATAAGCGTGGTGATCCGCCTATAGGTCACCGGAGAGGTGACCCAGGATGCCATGAAAGCATCCGCGAAAAGGGAGACGGGTCACCGCCTCCCTTTTTGATTCTCCCGGGACTGGAAAACCCGGACATGTTCATGATCACGGAAAGACTGTTCTTACGGCCGCTTTGGCCCGAAGACACGGACAGCCTCGCGGCGCGGCTTGGCTTGGAATGCGTTGTTCGCAACCTCGGGACAGCGCCGTGGCCTTATACCCGCGCCCATGCGGAAGCGAAAATCGCGGAAGATTTCGATGCCTGGCCGCACAAGGTCAGTCTTGCGATTTTCATGCGGACGGATGCGGGGCCACAGCATGTCGGCGGCATAGGGTTTGGGAAAAGCACTGTGCGCGAACGTGAAACCGAGCTTGGTTACTGGATCGCGCCTGCCTATTGGGGGCTGGGCATCGCCGTGGAGGCGGGCCGCGCCGTACTCGAACATGCCTTCATGGCCTGGCGTCACGAGCGGATTTGCGCCGGTCACTATCTGGACAATCCGGCATCTGGCAAGGTGCTGAGGAAACTTGGGTTCCAGCCCACGGGCGAAAGAACGCGTTATTTCAGCATTGCGCGCGGTCATCATGTGGACTGCATCGAATATGATTTGCGCCGCGCCGACTGGGCAGGCGATCACCTGCGCGCCGCCGCCTGACCGGTGACGGCGCGCGCGCATCTTGAGAGGCCGTGCATGCGCATGTCAGCAGAACAGCTATGGTCGCGCTACCGGACGTTCGATCCGTCCGCGCCCATGGCTTTGCCCCTCGTCTATCATTTCTGCGACAATCAGAAAGATGCCGACATATGCGCGTCGCTTGTCGTTGCCGGCAAAAAGCGCGCGACAGCGACATCGCTTGCGGAACTTGCGTTGACCGGTGATCCCATGCCCAGAACGGGCGACCTTGCCATCATCACGACCTTTGCAGGCGACGCCGTCGCCGTCATTCGCACGACATTCGTCGAGGTCAGGCGCTTTGCGGATGTCGATGCCGCATTTGCCCGCCTGGAGGGGGAAGGCGATCTGACCCTCGCATGGTGGCGAAACGCGCACAGGGCCTATTACGAACGTGCTCTTGCCGACACAGACGTTGTGGTCGACGACAATCTCGAAATCATCTGCGAATCTTTCGAGGTCGTCCTGCTGGCGCAGACGCCGGACAGACACCCTTCGATAGCCAGCGCAGATACTCCACGCTAAGGCCCCAGCATGCAATTTCTCGACCAGGCCAAAATCTTCATCAAGTCCGGCGCGGGCGGTCCTGGCGCCGTCTCGTTTCGACGTGAGAAATTCGTGCAATATGGCGGTCCCGACGGCGGCAATGGTGGCCGCGGCGGGGATGTCATTTTCGAGGCCGTCAGCGGCCTCAACACGCTCATCGATTTTCGCTATCGCCAGCATTGGCGGGCGCCGCGCGGGCGCGGCGGCGCGGGCCGCAACAAGACGGGTGCGGGCGCGGAGGATCTGGTCATTCCCGTTCCGGTGGGGACGCAGATTCTGTCCGATGACAAGGAAGACATTCTCGCCGACCTGACCGAGGTTGGGCAGCGTGTGACCCTGCTGGAGGGGGGCATGGGCGGGCGCGGTAACGCCAGCTACAAGACCAGCACGAACCGGGCACCGCGCCAGTCGCAGCCTGGCGTACCGCCAGAGGAAATGTATGTCTGGCTGCGCCTGAAACTGCTCGCCGATGCGGGCCTCCTTGGTCTCCCCAATGCGGGAAAGTCCACGTTCATGCGGGCTGTCACAAATGCCGATGCGAAGGTGGGCGCCTATGCCTTCACCACGACAAAGCCGCAGCTGGGCGTGGTTGAGCACCGCGACCATGTTTTCGTGCTTGCCGATATTCCCGGGCTGATCGAGGGCGCGGCGGACGGCGCGGGCATCGGCGACCGCTTTCTGGGTCATATCGAACGGTGCCGCGTCCTTCTTCACCTTGTCGACGCGACGGAGAACGACCCCGCCGCCGCCTATGAAACCGTGCGCGGCGAGCTGGATGAATATGGCGAGGGGCTGGCCGAAAAACAGGAACTGGTCGCCCTGACGAAGACCGACTCCCTGGATGAGGAACTGATCGCCGCGCAAAAGGCCGAACTGGAAGCAGTGACGGGCAATGACGTCTTCGCGGTGTCGGCCATAACCGGTGCGGGCATGCAGGATCTGATGGACAGACTGAGCGGTCTAGCCGTCAGTGCGCGCAAAATCGCGCGGGACGACTGGACCGATGGCGATGACGATGATGACGGGGATGAAAAGCCCTGGTCACCGCTACAGGATTAGGCGGCCCGGCCATGCCCGCGCGACCTCTCCGCCTTGTCATCAAGCTGGGTTCCGCCCTGCTGGTTGATTCGGCTGGCGATGTGCGCCGCGACTGGCTGGCGACGCTGATCGCCGACGTCGCGGACATGCGCCGTGCGGGTACGGAAGTGATTATCGTGTCATCGGGCGCGATCGCGCTCGGTGCGCGCAGGCTGGGCCTTGTGGACGGCGGGCGCAGCAGCCTCGATGACGCGCAGGCCAGCGCGGCCGCGGGACAGATCGTGCTTTCGGGTCTGTATGCGGAACTGCTGTCGGCGGAGGCCCTGACTGCGGCGCAGATGCTCGTGACGCTCGACGATCTGGCCGACCGGCGGCGTTATCTGAACGCCAGTTCGACCCTGAACCGCCTGCTCGCGCTTGGCGCTGTGCCGGTCATCAACGAGAATGATTCGACGGCGACCGAGGAAATCCGCTTTGGCGACAATGACCGGCTGGCCGCGCGGGTGGCGCAGGCGGCGGGTGCCGACATGGTCATCCTGATGTCCAATGTCGCGGGTATCTATGACCGCGATCCCGCGCTGGGCGACGCGGTCCTTTTACGGGAGGTGGCACCCGACGCGGCCATCGACGCGGTGCTGGGGCCATCGAGTGGTTTCGGATCGGGCGGCATGAGCGCAAAGGTCGAAGCCGGACGGATCGCGGCCGCAAGCGGCATCGCCCTGGCCATTGCCGACGGACGCGGCGATCATCCTCTTGCCCGCTACATGACGAACGGCGAAGGCACGTTATTCCAGCCCGCCAGCGCGCCTGCCGCCCGCAAATCCTGGCTTCTGGGGCATCTCGACAGCCGCGGTGTCATCGTCATCGACGATGGTGCGCGCCGTGCGCTTTCGTCCGGCGGCAGCCTGCTCGCTGCGGGTATTACCAGTGTCACCGGCACCTTCCGGCGCGGCGACGCGGTCGAAATTCATGATGCGGGCGGGAAACTTATGGCACGCGGCCTGGTTGCCTATGATGCGGGCGAAATCCGGATCATCGCCGGACAGCGCACGGATGCGCAGGCCGGTCTTCTTGGCTATGCCCCGCGCGCGGCGGTGATCCACAGAAACGACATGGTGCTGATATGAGTGACGATCCCGAACTGCTGATCCGGACCATGGGCACGGCCGCCCGTGCCGCTGCCCGCACGCTGGCGCAGGCTCCTGCTGGCGTCAAGGCTGACGCCGTGCGCGCCGCCGCCGCCGCCATCCGCGCCGATCAGGATGCGATCGTCGCGGCCAATGCGGCAGATATTTCCGCCGCATCCGGGCTATCGGAAGCCATGGTCGATCGCCTGCGACTCGATCCTGCCAGAGTGACGGCCATCGCCGATGCCGCCGATGCCATTGCCGCCCTCGAAGACCCCGTCGGCGAAGTCATCAAGTCCTGGGAACGGCCAAACGGCCTGAAATTCGAACGGGTTCGCGTTCCGCTCGGCGTGGTCGGCATCATTTATGAAAGCCGCCCCAACGTGACCGCCGATGCGGCCCTCCTTTGCCTGATGGCGGGCAATGCCGCCATCCTGCGCGGCGGTAGCGAGGCCGTGCGTTCGAACCGCGCCCTTCACGCCGCTATCGTCCGCGGTATCGCTGACGCGGGTTTGCCCGCGGACACAGTTCAGCTTGTGCCCACGCAGGACCGTGACGCCGTGGGTGCCATGCTGCGCGCGGCGGGCCTGATCGACATCATCATTCCGCGCGGCGGGAAGGCACTGGTCGCCCGAGTGCAGGAGGAGGCCCGCATACCCGTGCTCGCCCACCTCGACGGCATCTGCCATACCTATGTGGACCGGGCAGCGGACATCGACATGGCAAAGGCTATCGTCCTCAACGCGAAGATGCGCCGCACGGGCATTTGCGGTGCCATGGAAACACTCCTCATTGACCGGGCGGCCGTCGATATCGCCCCGGCGCTCATCCGCATGCTGCTGGACGAGGGCTGCGAAGTCCGGGGCGATGTCGCAATCAATGGCATGGACATGCGCGTAAAGCCCGCGACACCCGAGGATTGGGATACGGAATATCTGGACGCCATTGTCTCGGCAAAGCTGGTGGACGGCGTCGATGAGGCCATTTCCCATATCGCCGCGCATGGCAGCCATCATACCGATGTCATCGTCACGGACGATGCGGACACCGCCGCCAGATTTCTGAGCGAGGTCGATAGCGCCATCGTGATGCACAATAGCTCCAGTCAGTATGCCGATGGCGGCGAATTCGGTTTCGGGGCGGAAATCGGCATCGCGACGGGACGCCTCCACGCTCGCGGTCCCGTCGCGTTGGAAGGGCTGACGACCTACAAGACGCTTGTGCGCGGAACGGGACAGGTTAGGCCTTGAGACGGCGTCAGCCGCCACACCGGCCCCAGCAGGAATAGAGCGACAAACATATGAAGCGCCAGATTGTTTCCAGTGCACTTGTCGCCGTTTTCATGGCAGCTGCCGTGCCGGCGCAGGCAGGGCCGTGGCTTGACACCGGCGACCGTCAGGCACGAAACGATGTCGAGCTGCTCAAGTCTGCCGGGCTGATGCCGGGACCGATCAATGCCTGGCCGCTATCCTGGCGTCAGGTCGATCAGGGCCTTCAGTACGCCAAGCGGCAGCCGCGCGCGCCGCATATAGAAGCCGCGATCCGCCGCCTGGACGCCCTTAGCGAACGCGCCTTGCAGTCACGCCGAACCGAAGCGACCATCCGCGTGACGACGGATCCCTCGCTGACGCGCGATTTCGAGGACAGCGCGCGCGAAAATATCGATGTGTCGGGAAAAACGGAGGTCGATCTGGGCCGCCTTACGGTTTCTCTCGGCGGCGGCTATCGCGAGGGGCAGGACGGAAAGGACTGGCACGCGGAAGAGAGCTATGCCGCCCTCGCCCTCGGCGAATGGGCGCTCTACGGTGGTTATGTCGAACGGTGGTGGGGGCCGGGACAGGACAGCGCGCTGCTCTTCTCGAACAATGCCCGTCCAATTCCGCAGATCGGAATAACGAAGCTGTCAGCCGACCCGATCGACTTTCCCGTCCTCCGCTGGCTTGGGCCATTCAAGTTCGACGCGTTCGTCGGCGTTCTGGCTGAAGAGCGCAATGACTTCGATGATCCCCTGCTGATAGGATTTCGCGCGGCATTTGAACCGTTGCAGGGACTTGAGATCGGCCTCAACCGCGGCCTGCAGCTTTGCGGTGACGGTCGCAAATGCGACGCAGGCATCATCACAAGCGCGTTGTTTCCGTTCGGCGGCGCGGAGAATACCGGCGGGCTGAGCGAGGACGAACCCGGTAACCAGCTTGGCGGATTCGATGCGAGCTATAGCTTTCTTGCACGCGGTACCGGGATAAAGTTGTACACCGAATGGGAGGCGGAGGATGAAGCAGGCATCTTCCTGCTCGACCGTTTCGTACGCCTCTTTGGGGCGACCGCGAGCGGCGCCATCGGCGATGTCGGCGCCAGCTGGCAAGTGAATGTCGAATATTCTGATACGCTACTGCGCGCCTATTTCGACGCCAATGATTTTCTAAGCGGCAGACCCTTGCCAGGGCGTTCCTATACCAACAATATCTTCACTGACGGCTTTACCTACAGGAACGACGTCATCGGTGCGGGCATCAGCGGCGACAGCGACATGCTGACGGTTTCTGGGGCTTATGTCGATACCGGAAACCGGCGTTATTACGCGGCCTTCCGCGCCATCGACTTCAACAAGACGGAAACACCAACAGCCGTTTACAGGAGCCAGAACCGGGAGCGCATTAACGAGGTCACTGCGGGAGTTGTCTGGCCTGCGCGGATCGGCGATGTGACTGCAGAGGCTAGTTGGCGTGACGATAGCCCGAACACACCGGGCTTTGCCGATGGCGCAATTCGTGCAGAACTTGGTTGGCGGACACGATATTAATGTCGCACAGGAATGACATGCGCGCCGCCGATGATTGCCACCGCGACAGTCCAGCGTTAACCGGGCAGCGACTTGTAGACACAGCACTCCTAGCAGTGAAGCTGTCGCCAACACGGTACGGTGATCTCCGCCCGTGCAATCAACGCGGCTGATGCCAGGAACTAAGAGGCTAGCGAATGACAGCGGTAGATACGCCTTCAGAGACGGTCCAGAGGGACGATTATGATGATATCTATGTCATAGATGTAGTGAAGCGGGTTTGGCGTGGCAAATGGTTGATCGCAGCGGTCACGGCCCTTTTTGCAATCGCTTCGGTACTGGTGGTTCTTTTCCTTTTGCCGAACCGTTACCAAGCGACCATATTGTTGTCGCCGACATCTGCAATTTCGGGCGGCTCGCAGCTGCCTGGCGGGAGTCAGGTTGCCGGGCTGGCACAGCTTGCGGGCGTTAAAGTTGGTGGACTACAATCTGACCGTGTTGCTCTTGCAATGGAGATTGTCAGGTCACATAATTTCTTGGCGAGCTTCGTCTACAGGGAAGAAATTCAAATACCTCTTTTTGCAGCTGATTTATGGAATGTTGAAACTAAAGAATTAAGCTTTGATAGAAAAATTTACAATATTGAGACTAAGACTTGGACCAGAAAGGTAGATGTTCATTCTACGTCCCGGCCATCAGCGATCGAAACCGTCAAGAAATTCAATGAAAATCTTTCCGTCGAACTAGACGAAGACACCGGACTTGTTCGGTTAGGGGTCACCTTCCTTGACCCCAATCTCGCAAGGCAGTGGACCATCGAGATCGTCGAACGGCTAAATGAAAATATGAGGATGCGCGATCTGAACCAATCGCAGCAGAATTTGAGCTTCTTGAACGAGAAACTGGCGAGTACCAGGATAGATTCTCTGCGTCTGCAGCTGACCGAGATGATAGAGGAAAATATGCGTACTCTGATGCTCGCGACAGCTCAAACCGATTACGCGTTTCAGATTGTAGACGCACCGCCACCTCCTGAAGAAGCCTCGTCTCCCAATCGCCCCTTGATCGTTGCCGCCGCAACTCTTCTTGGCGGAATTCTAGGACTCGTCATCGTTTTCCTTGTTCCCCGCTATGCAACTGTCCCTAAAGATACCGCGCATAGATAATCGAAGGTCTGACTTTGAAAAAGAACTCAACTATTCTCATCACTGGTGGCACTGGCTCTTTTGGCCATGCGTTCGTTCCTGCGACGTTGGAGAAATATCAACCGAAGCGGCTGATCATCCTGTCTCGCGATGAAATGAAACAGTGGGAAATGGCAAAGCTGTTTCCTAATGAGCCACGTATCCGGTTTTTTATCGGTGACGTTCGCGACCGTGAACGTCTTTATCGGGCGCTGGACGGCGTTGATTACGTCGTTCACGCGGCGGCGACAAAAATCGTTCCGACGGCGGAATACAATCCCTTCGAATGCGTAAAAACGAATATTAACGGCGCCATGAATCTGGTCGATGCCTGCATCGATTGTCGTGTGAAACGCGTTGTCGCGCTTTCCACTGACAAGGCTAGCAGCCCGATCAACCTGTATGGTGCAACGAAGCTTGCATCGGACAAGCTCTTTGTCGCCGGCAATTCGTATTCGGGCGCCGACAGCACAAAGTTTGCCGTCGTGCGCTATGGCAACGTCATGGGTTCACGCGGCTCGGTTATCCCCTTCTTTCTCAACATTCGCGACAGCGGCCGACTGCCGATTACAGATAGGCGAATGACAAGATTTATGATCACTCTTCAGCAGGGTGTGGATCTGGTTTGGCACGCTTTCCACGACATGGAAGGCGGCGAGATTTACGTGAAGAAGATCCCGTCAATGAATATCGTTGATATTGCGAAGGCCGTTTCAAGCGATGCCCGGCTTGATCATGTTGGCATTCGCCCTGGCGAGAAGCTGCACGAGCAAATGATCGGTGTTGAAGACGCGCCTTTCACGTTTGAATATAAGGAGTATTTCAAGATTCTGCCGGCACTACACGATTGGTATAAGGACCCTAAGCGTATAAAGAACGGCACACCTGTCGACGAGAACTTCAGCTACACCAGCGACAACAATTCAGAATGGATGAAGGTGGAAACCCTGCAGGACTGGATTGCGGGCCACAGCGACAGCATTGGAAAGATCTGATCTATGATACCCTACGGCCGCCAATCCATCGTTGACGAAGACATCTCGGCGGTCGTCGATGTTCTTCAGTCTGATTTCTTGACGCAGGGACCAGCGGTTCCCCGTTTCGAGGAGGCAGTTAAGGCGGCATGCGGCGCAACCCATGCTTTCGCAGTCAATAGCGCGACATCGGCCCTACATATCGCATGCATCGCACTGGATGTCGGCCCCGGTGACATCGTGTGGACCTCGCCGATCACGTTTGTGGCGTCGTCAAACTGTGCGCTTTATTGCGGCGCATCAGTCGATTTTGTCGATGTTAACCCGCACACCGCGAATATGTGTCCAGATGCACTTCAGAGGAAACTTGTGAAAGCCGCGTCTGATGGAACGCTGCCGAAGGTCGTAATTCCTGTCCATTTCACGGGTGAGCCCTGTGATATGGACAGGGTCGGCGCGCTCGCGAAAGAATATGGTTTCGGTGTTGTCGAAGACGGCTCTCATGCCATTGGCAGCTCATACATGGGCAAGCCTATTGGCTGCGGCGAACACTCCGACATTACTGTATTCAGTTTCCACCCTGTCAAAATTGTGACGACTGCGGAAGGGGGCATGGCGCTGACGAATGATGACGCGCTTGCTCAGCGTCTGGATGTGCTGCGTAGTCACGGCATTACCCGCGATACCAAATTGATGACGGGAACACCGCATGGGCCTTGGTATTACGAACAGCAATTTCTCGGCTACAATTACCGCATGACGGACATACAGGCAGCACTGGGCACCAGCCAGATGACGCGCCTGAACACATTCATTGACCGACGGCACGAAATTGCCCGACGGTATGATGAACTGCTCGCTGATCTTCCTGTCGTGACTCTCGAACGATCAAAAAACTCACGTTCTGCACTACATCTGTACCCCATTCAAATTTCGGCTTCTGCCCGCAATGGGCGGAGAGCGGTCTTCGAGCATTTCCGTGCGCACGAAATTAATGTTCAGGTTCACTACATGCCCGTTCACAGGCAGCCATATTATGAAGCACTTGGTTTCAAGAAAGGGCAATTCCCCGCTGCGGAAGCCTATTACGACCGGGCAATCAGCATTCCAATGTTTCCAGCACTTACGAACGCTGAACAAGATCGAGTTGTTTCCGTTCTAGCCGATATCATCTGATGATGAGTCCGAACTCATGAGCTTCGCTATCATACCTGCGCGCGGCGGCAGCAAGCGAATCCCGCGGAAGAACATACGCGAATTTGCCGGAAAGCCGATGATCTCGTACCCGATAGAGTTGGCGCTCCGGTCGGGCTGCTTCGAACGCGTGGTCGTGTCGACCGATGACGTGGAAATTGACGAGATCGCCCGCCATTTTGGTGCGGAAACCATTTTCCCGAGGCCAGTCGATCTTTCCAGTGACCATGCGCCGACTCGAGACGTTTTGCTGCACGCATTCGACAGCCTGGGAATTCTAGAAAATAGCCGCGAGAAATTTTGTTGCGTTTATCCTTGCACACCTTTGCTTTTGATCGATGATGTGCAAGCGGGTCTTGCCGTTTTGGACCAAGACGATGTGTCATATAGTTTTGCAGCGGCGCTCTATCCGCACCCGATCGAGCGCGCCTTTGCCATTGATGAAGCAGGCCGTGTATGCACGAACACGCAAAAATTCGCGTCAATCCGAACTCAGGATTTACAACCTTCATATCATGACGCAGGGCAGTTTTACTTCGGCTTTGCTGAGGACATGCGCCAGGGCGTTCCCATCTTTGGGCCGCGTTCAGTACCCATCATAATCCCCCGCGCCCGGGCGCAGGATATCGATGAAGAAGACGACTGGACGTTCGCCGAGATCCTGTATCGTACAATGAAATCCTGATGAGCAACGGACACGCTTTTTTCAGGGTGGACGGAAACGCGGAAATCGGCAGCGGGCACGTAATTCGATGCCTCCATTTTGCCGATGCGCTCGCTCTTTCCGGAAGGCAGTGCACATTCTTGTCGGCCTCGCTGGCGCCTGAACTCGCCAAACGAATACGTCACAATGGCCATTCCGTTTTGCCCTTGCCCTGCGGTGACGAGAAGGATAGGCGCGGCGAGCTAACCCATGCCGCATGGTTGTCGTCCCGGTGGCAGGCAGACGCTGACGCGGTAGCCAAGATCATTGGTGACGCAAGCGGACCGGCCATGTTGATCGTCGATCACTATGCTTTGGATGCGAAGTGGGAGGCGGTTGCGGGGGAGGCCGCCTGGATTGTCATTGCCATCGACGACCTGGCTGATCGCCCGCACAAGGCCGACATGCTTGTGGATTCAGGATTCGGCCGCGAACGGGCAGACTATGAGCCACACCTGCCCGCCGGCAGTCAAATGATGCTTGGCCCCAACTTCGCATTGATAGATCCGCGGTTTGGAGAAACCCGTGCCAGAGCGAGCGAACGCCGTTCGCCTGTCAACGGACAGCATAATCTCCTTGTTTATTTGGGCGGCGGCGATACCGTTTCGGCTTGGTCCAAAGTTATAGACGCTCTTTATCGCATTGACGGTGCGCGGATTGGCGACGCCAGATTCCTTTTAGGCAATTCACTCAATGCCATTCGGGAAAAATTGGCCACTGGGCCTTCTCTGCCATTTCCGGTAACACTTGCCGGCGGGACTGACGCCATGCACAGTGAACTCTTGTGGGCTGACTTGGCAATCGGCGCTGGTGGCATGAATCTTTTCGAACGCGCTTGTCTTCACCTTCCCAGCCTCGTGGTGATTCTGGCGGAAAATCAGCGGCGTAATGCTCTGGAGCTGGCGAAGCAAAACCTCATTTGGGATGCTGTCGAAGGATCGAGTAATTTTACCGACGCGGTAGGGGCATTTATCAAAATGACAAACGAGGAACGCCGTGCGGCGGCAAGGAGGACGGCAAGTCTGTGCGATGGCGGCGGTGTCCGGCGTATTCTGGAGACGATCAATGTCATGGAATAATGACCTGGCGAATTTCAGGATGGTGCCGTTGGAACGCCAGCACAGCGCGCAAGTCCGCGAGTGGCGCAACCTACCGCATATTCGAAAGAATATGTATACACAGCACGAAATTTCCGAAGAGGAGCACAACCTCTGGTTCGAGCGGATGCATGTCGATGACAAGCAGAAGTACTTCGTGTTTTTCGTACTGGACGAACCCGTTGGAGTTATCAATTTCACCCAAATCGACAAGCAGAATGAGCGCGCCTATTGGGGATTTTACCTTGGGAGCAGCACAGCGCCACGTGGGACCGGTTCGGTGATGGAATTTTTCGCACTCGAATTTGCGTTTCAGCGCCAAGCTCTCTGGAAATTATGTGCCGAGGTTCTCGACTTTAATAACGCTGTGCTCAGATTGCACGAGCGCTTTGGTTTCGCGACCGAAGGCATTATGATGGACCACTACAAGTTCGGGGAATCCCGACATGACGTTCACTGTATAGCCATGCTTAAAGACACCTGGATGGACCGCCGCGACGAGATGGCAAACCGTATTTTTGGGAAAGCTGCAGATCTAGTCGACGCCGTACAGATGATCTCGAATTGACATCTGGCGCGCCAAATATCTGTCGATGACAACCCATGCGCGACAAACCGGGACATTGAAGGCCTTCGAACCGCCAGTTTAGACTGCTAAGAGGATAGCATGACCAAAGAAATCGAAATCGCGGGTCGCAAAATCGGAGCGAATCATCCGCCCTATATAATAGCGGAATTGTCGGCCAATCATAACGGCTCACTGGATCGCGCCCTGGAAATAATTACGTCTGCGAAAGCCTGTGGCGCGGACTGCGTTAAGCTGCAAACGTACACGGCAGACACATTGACGCTTGACGTCCACAAACCTGATTTCCGCATAGAGGGCGGCCTGTGGGACGGTGAATATCTGTATAATCTTTATGAGCGGGCATATACTCCTTGGGACTGGTTCCCGAAGATGTTCGATCATGCCAGAAAGATTGGGATTACGATCTTTAGTTCGCCCTTCGACAATACCGCTGTCGATTTGCTTGAGGAACTGAACGCTCCGGCCTATAAGATCGCTTCTTTTGAAGCGATTGACTTGCCGCTGATCGAGTATGTAGCGAGCAAGGGCAAGCCCATGATCATTTCGACCGGACTTGCAGATGCCGAAGAAATCCAGGAGGCCGTTGATGCGGCCCGCGGCGCCGGCTGCGAAGAGATTGCCATTCTACAATGCGTGAGCGGATATCCAGCTCCGGCGACAGACTACAACTTGCTGACAATCCCCAACATGATAGAGCGCTTTGGCTGCATCGTCGGCCTTTCCGATCACACCATAGATAATACGACAGCCGTCGCCAGTGTCGCTCTTGGGGCATCTGTAATCGAGAAACATTTTACGCTCGACCGGTCCGCAGGAGGCCCTGATGACAGTTTTTCGCTGGAGCCCGGCGACCTGGTTGATCTGTGCACGAGCGCAAAGGTTGCCTGGAGCGCTCGCGGTGCCGTCGACTACGGCCATAAGTCCAGCGAGAAAGGCAACGTCAAATTCCGCCGGTCGCTGTATGTGGTACAGGATATCAGGGCAGGCGAAGCATTTACACCGGGGAATGTAAGGAGCATCAGGCCTGGCTTTGGGCTGGCTCCCAAGCATTTAAGCAAAGTCATGGGACGTACCGCCAGCACTAATATCGAACGCGGAACAGCCCTGTCCTGGGATTTGCTGAGCGAAGCCAGCGATTAGCCTTGAGAACCATTTTTTCTTCGTCCGTCACCAGCATGGCGTTGCGTATGCTGACCACTTTAGGGCGTGCTGGCGTAACGATCGTATTGGCCAAATCGGTATCTGCTGAAGAGCTTGGTGTTTACGGCCTTGTTGTCGCAATTTCCTCGATATACGTTCTCGTCGCTGGATTGGATATATACCAAGGCTGCGGCCGTGACATACTCAAGAGCAAGTCTCGCCGCTCGCGGGAGATCATTGTTAACCAGTTTTCTACTTATATTCTTATTTATGTTTTATCGTTTTTACCTCTCCTTTTCATTTCTCGTGATTATGATTCTATTTCCGAGTTTGCTCCTTTTGTTCTTATTCTTTGTTACCTTGAGCATTTTTCAACCGAAATATCTCGGAGTCTGATATTCACCGAGGACGCGATAGAGTCGAATCTTGTTCACTTTCTCAGACACGGCCTTTGGAGTCTCGGCGCAGTAATTCTTTGGTGGCTGGCGCCCCAAATGTTCTCGCTAAAATCAATATTAGCTGCTTGGACTATAAGCGTTACCGCCAGCATAATTTTAGGTGTTTATTATCTATATAACTCACACTTCTCGAACTCCGCTCCGTTGGTCGGCATGTGGCTTGTTCCTTCTTATATCATCCAGAAGATGAGAGAGGCTGCACCGCTTTTCGTCTCTACTCTTTGTGTCGCTGCAATCGACTATGGAATACGCTTTGTAATCGATGATGAACTTGGTACCGCAGCGCTCGGGGTCTTCGTTCTATTTTTCTCGCTTTCAAACTTTCACCGGACTTTTCTGTATTTTGGTTCAATCAGTATACTTTATCCACGGCTTATGAGGGCGATTAATGTTCGGGCAAAGGCGCTGGAACGTAAAGTTACCATTTCGATGGTCCTATCGGTTATCGGCGTATCTATACCATTAGTTATTCTGTGCATTTTCACCGCCGAGCCTGTTTTTTTGCTTGCCGGCATGTCAAATTATACGGCCGACATTGACATATTGATTTTACTGGTCACGGCTGGCACCGTGAACTGCCTGTCCCTAGTTCCGCATTTCAGTTTGTTGGCGCGAAAAGAAGACCGAGCAATTATGTGGAGCACGATTATTGCCGTGAGTGGATTTGCTATTTATCTTGTTTTCTTTTTTCCAAGCAATGGGCTTTTTCACGCCGCAATCGCTGTGCTTGTGGGAAATTCATTATTATTACTTTGCAAGAGCGCCTACCTTGTTCTCGTCAGTGGCCGAATGCGAACTGAGCATGCCTAAGATGCTCAGCATCATTGTGCAGAACGAAGGACATGCGCAAAATGCGCTGGCAATCGTCAAAGACCTGCCCTCGCAGCTGGCCCAGAATGTGAGAATAGTCTGTCTGGATTCGATGAGTGGCCTCAATACGAAGGCTCTGATTCCGAAGGCGCTTCTGTTTGATGATAAGCTCGAAAGGAGTGAAAAACCGTTTTACCTTCAGGGTTCAGTTGAAAGGGCAGTTTACCTATTCCGCAACCGCCGGGCTGCTGCCGCGGCCGTGTCTGACTGTACACATCTGCTAATAGGAAACGACGGGGCAATGCAGCGCATGATGATCCGCATGTTCCGGAGAAATTCCCCTGGACGCGTTATACTCTTACTGGATGGGCTGCTCACTGCGCGGGCTCCAAGCTTCTCCTTCGTTTTGAAACGGTACGCCGGCCTACTGACTAGACGAACATTCCTAACGCCCTATCTGCCAAGCCTTGTTGGACATGGCGACGTCGATGACATTTTTGTAATGAACGACTCGGTTAAGAAGATTCTCATCGATCAAGGCGTTCGAGAGCCCATCCGCGTGGCATACCTGCCACGCTTTTCAAACCTCCTGAAAGCGGTGAGGAGGCTTAAGGACGAACAATCGTTCGCGTTCGGGGAGGACCGGTTACTCTATGCCACAAGCGCGTTCAAATGGCATGGCGAAGCCGAACTAGCACAATGCCAAGCGACAGAATTGGACGATTTATATGCTCTCGCCAGGAAACACATGCCCGTCAGGATACGGATCCGGCGACATCCACGAGAACCGATCGAGGATTATTCGGGTAAGGAATTATCTGAAAATGTAGCATTGAGTGACCCTTCAACCCCACTGGCGGACGACCTTGCCTGGGCAACAGCTATGTTGACCGGCAGGTCAAGCGCTGCTGTGGAGGCTGAACTGGTCGGCTTGCCGGTATTCATATCCAAGCATCGATTCCCAATTCCGCACGAAACGGATTATCTTCGCATTTCGTCAAACATCCGCTTTGTTTCTGATTTTTCCGCGGTTATTGGCGCTGACGCATTATCTTCTAATACTGTGGCTGATCAAAACGGTAGCAGCGTGACCGATTTTTTACATGGATTAATGGACAATGAATAGTCTCGCCACTAGAAAGTTGAAGAATGGATATCTCCTTGTGTCTATTTTTACTATATTTACGCTTTTTAGCGGGTATTCTTTTAATTCACCCATGGAAACTGTACTGCTTGTCAATTACGAAATCAGGGCGATATGTTTGATCATTCTTGTTCTACTGTCCGTTATACTTGTAATTTCCGATATTACGCTTATACGATTTCCTCTGATCCTGTTTATTTGTTCATTTCATATCCTCTATACTATGCTAATTGCCATAATATTTCAGAGTCCCGACACATACATATCGTCCGTTATCAGATGGACCACATATCTACTGATATTCTTGTACTTTTACAGCTCACCGCACTCCGAACGACTATTCCGCTTTATGATATTATTGTTCTCTACTGTGCTGATCATTCAATGCACATTCGATATTCTGCTTGAGAGAGGAATTAGCATCAATAACGCAAATAGAATCGGCGCCAGCATTGGTAGTGCCATAGGCCTTGCCGGCGCTCTTTTCATCTTGGGTCTATGCACGAGTTATTTACATATCAATACTGGCAAACGGGTTTATCTGCTTTTTTCTATACTTTTTGGCGTTCTAATTGTATTTACGGGAACAAGATCTATCTTAGTGGCTTATGCGCTTTTTATTCCATTTTTATATTTTGTTTCAATAGAAAGATTTTTGATAAGGGTTTTTTTCTCCATTTTTTATGCCTTTTTGATCGCCTGCTCTGCCTACGTCGTACTATTTTATACAGATGTAGGTGGTCGATTTCTTTTTGATTCCATAGCTTCGGATTCGTCATCGAGTTTCCGTCTCTTGATTATCGGAACAGTGATTAACGACTTTTCCGGCACCAATCAGATATTGGGCCTCGGCATAGGCGGCTTCCCAAGTTGGTTTAAAAGTCGAACTGGACTTTCTGGAATTGCGCCGCATCTCGAGCTGCTGGGCTTATACACCGAGGGAGGCCTTACTGGAACGGCGCTTTACGTTGTCGGTATGTTGATAACGGCCTGGGTTCTCTATCGCAGGGGCAGGAAAACTGGAAGTTATTCCACAATTTACTGGTTCAGCCTGATTTGCCTGACATCCTCACAGACCGCCTTGCAACTTTCAAATCCGGCCTACTTCTATCAATTAATGGTCCCTCTATGCGCTGCCCTCGGAATGTCCTTTCACGTGCTGTCCAAACCTATTGGGCTATCAACACTCGAGCGTGAAAACGCGAGACAAGATAGTTGAAAACCGGAGCCATAAAGGGTGGCAACGTTTTACCGCTCATATTTTCGAAATAGGTATCTGTTACAGTTTCCAAGTTATCGAACGAGGCGCTAAAGATAGCGAGTAGTTCAGCATCCGGGACATAATTCATGTTATGCCTAATTTCATGAGAAGCTTCTGCGGCATAGTCCTCCACCGACATATGCTTTCTTCCGTCTTTCACAAGTCCAACACGCCGCCAGAATGCACACCACCACCGTGCATTGAAAACGCCTCCAAAGGGAGTGAAATAATGCGCCTCAAATAGCCGTAGCCGCGCTGGGAAAATATGAATGGTAGCGCCACCTGGGCGCAAAACACGCCTCATTTCAGAGATAGTTTCCTCAGTGTTCAGAACATGCTCGATAACATGATGGCTGAAGATCACGTCAAAGCTATTGTCCTCCCACGGAATGCGATATGGATTGAAACTCCCATACTTTACAAACGGAGGCGGCGCGTCTTCGCGGACGTCAAATCCATGCACATTAAGGCCTTCATCGCGGAATAAGGTGACAAGCTCACCGCGCTGGCAACCGAAATCTAGTATTTTGGCGGTTGCAGGATTCACTCCAGTCTGCATTTCCAGCGTACGAAGCAATCCCGAGACTTTGCCCTTTAGATACTTGATGTAGTGCAGACGGCTGTGAAGCATGCTCTATTTTCTCCGCCGAAGAAGAACTTCCCTTAGAACCATAGCCATGAAAACGATAAGGCGTGATTGGCGTCCTAGACGCGCCCATCCGAAATCCTGACTTAGACGAAAGAGCCACTCAAGTCCGTACTCCCGCATCCATAAAGGCGCGCGTCGCACACGCCCAGCCATAAAGTCGAGCGCGCCGCCATTTCCGAATGTAAGCTTCGCACCAATGGCCGAACTACGGTCTGCGATCCATTTTTCCTGCCTAGGATTACCCAAACATACCATAAGAATATCCGGCTTAAAGGCTGATATTCTCTCAGACACTCGGTCCGTCTCAGCAGGGTCGAAAAAGCCGTGGTGGCTTTCAACGACCGGCTTGCAGCCCAGAACTTCCGCCATTCGTTCGATTGCATGATCCGCAATGCCGGGCTCACCGCCCAAGAAAAACATTGAATATCCGCGCTTTGCGGCCAACAACCAAAGCCTTGGGAGAAAATCAGTCCCAGTGATGCGTTCGGGCAAGGGGCTGCTAAGAAGGCGCGCTGCGAGCAAAATGCCAACACCGTCAGCGACAACACGATCGCAGCCCGCCAAATATTCAGAGAGAAAGGGGTTATGATTGGCTTCAACAACAAATTCAGGATTGGCCAGTGCAATTCTAAAGACCTTCCCTGCTGCGATCCATCGATCGCAGTTCTGAATAAGTTCATCCATGGTCGTACGATGAAACATAACATCGCAAATACAAATTCCCTGCACAGCAGCCTGCGCAGGTTCTCCAGAGAAATTCGCAATCATTATATTTCCAACCCATTCTCTGGCCTGGCAGCGGCGAAAATCGCTTCAAGTCAAGATCTTAAAATTGGTGGAGCCGAGGGGGCTCGAACCCCTGACCTCTACACTGCCAGTGTAGCGCTCTCCCAGCTGAGCTACGGCCCCAAACCTTGATTTCCGGGCTGTGTCGTCCAGTCCGTCGGGAAGGCGGGCACATATCGCCACCAGCCGCCCGTGACAAGTGCAGTGTGGGGACGACAATAGCGCCGTCCCCGTTAACATCAGGTATCCGGCTGGTCGTCATCACCCTTTGACTTGGCAACTTCCGACAGGTCCTCGTCGCCGCCCAGATCATTCTCGTCGTCGGGGTTGACCTCGGCATCCTCGTCGATGTCCAGATCTTCCTCGTCCACTTCGTCGGCGGCCTTTTCCTTGGATGTCTTGGCCGTATCGAAGGGGAGCGGCTGCTTGGCCTTCAATACCGGCTCCGGCTCCCAGGCATGCGCGCATTCGATGCACGTCACGGGCGAATCCTCGCCAAGGTCATAAAAACGCGTACTGCATTCGGGACAGGTACGCTTCGTACCCAGCTCCAATTTCGCTGCGGCTGCCAAGATCGTCTCTCCGTATAATATGGCGCGAAGGGCGAGCGAATCGCCCACGCGGGTTGCGGCGGGCGCTTGCCACGCCCTATGCGCGCTGTCAAAGCCCAGCGCGGATTGCCGGTGCCAGATATCGGCGCGGCACGAACAGCTTTCAAGAGGATGGGAATGACCGCTTCGGCAAGGCCGCTTTCGATGAATGCCAATGTGCCGCTTTCCGGCAAGGTCCGCGTCCCCGGCGACAAGTCGGTTTCCCATCGCGCGCTCATGCTGGGCGCCCTGGCGGTGGGACAGACGCGCATTTCCGGGCTGCTGGAAGGCGAGGATGTCCATGCCACCGCCGCCGCGATGAGCGCCATGGGCGCAGTGATCGGACGGGACGGCGAGGACTGGACCGTTGACGGCGTGGGCGTCGGTGCCTTGCTGGAGCCAGAACGGGCGCTCGACCTCGGCAATAGCGGCACGTCGGCCCGGTTGCTTATGGGGCTGCTGTCCAGCCATCCCGTAACGGCGACCTTTATCGGGGACTCGTCGCTGCAGAAACGTCCGATGGGCCGGGTTATCGATCCGCTCAGCCAGATCGGTGCGCAGTTCGCTTCACGCGGCGGCCGGTTGCCATTGACCATGACGGGCGCATGGCAGCCGCTGCCGATTGATTACACGCTTCCCGTGGCCTCCGCACAGGTGAAGTCGGCAGTGTTGCTGGCGGGGCTCAACACGCCGGGCGACATGATCGTGCGAGAGCCTGTCGTGACACGCGACCATTCCGAACGGATGCTGCGGGCATTTGGCGCGGACCTGACGGTGGTACAGCACAGCACGGGAAAGGTCATTCGCCTGCGCGGACAGGCAGACCTCAAACCCCAGACCATCGCGGTTCCCGGCGACATCTCGTCGTCCGCCTTTCCTCTGGTTGCGGGTCTGATCGTTCCCGATAGCGATGTCACCGTCACAGGCGTCGGTCTCAATCCAACCCGGACAGGTCTGATCGCCGCCTTGCGGGCGATCGGGGCGGAGATCGATGTGCAGCCCGGACCGGATGCGGGCGACGAGCCGACCGGTGATATCCATGTCCGGGCTTCGCGGGGCCTGACCGGCGCGGTCATGGACCCTGCGCTCGCGCCCCTGATGATCGATGAATATCCCGCGCTCATGGTGGCCGCCGCCTTTGCCAGCGGCACGACCGAAATGCGCGGTCTGGAGGAATTGCGCGTCAAGGAATCCGACCGGCTGGCGGTCATGGCAGAGGGCCTGGCGGCGTGCGGCGTCCCCGTAAAGCTGCTGGACGATGGCATCGTCATCACGGGTAGCGGTGGCAGACCCGTGCCCGGCGGCGCGACGATTGCCAGTCATCTGGATCATCGCATCGCCATGAGCTTTGCCGTGCTGGGGCTGAATGCGGAAAGACCCGTCATCGTCGACGATTTCCGCCCTGTTGAGACGAGTTTCCCCGGTTTCGTGAAACTGATGGCCTCGCTTGGCGCGTCAGAGAACCAGTGTGAAGAAGAAGCTGGTCGCCCCTAGCGTCGCGAGGATGAAGAACCGCAGGTCCGACGTTCGTGCCGCCGGGATTGCGGCAGCGCGCTGACCGAAATTCGCTTTTTCATGGCGATAGGCAAACATGTCTTCCGGCTCCCTGTGCGGCTTCCGAGAAAGTCTTAACAAAGTGTAAACGCCGCGTCAGCGCAAAATGTTGGTTAACGGCGCGAAGTTTTTTCAGCGCATCAGAATGTCGGCGATCCGGTCCGCCGCATTGCCATCGCCAAAGGCCTGTGAGGGCACGCGCCTGGTCCGACAGGCCAGCAATGTTTCTGCCGCCCTGACAATTCCGTCCTCGTCCGTCCCGGCCAGGATTGCCCGCCGACCCAACATCGCCTCGGGGCGTTCGGTCAGCTTTCGAACGCAGACCAGAGGCGTTCCGAGCGCGGCTGCCTCCTCCTGTATGCCGCCCGAATCGGTTACGATCAGCGCCGCGCGCGCCACGAGCGGCAGGAAGTCCGAGTAAGGGACGGGACTGACAGTCTCGACCCTGCTGTTCTGTCCAAGGGCGGACAAATCCACGGCCGTCGTCCGCGGATGCACAGGATAGATCAGCTGGACGCCCGCATCGTCGGCGATCCGGCTGGCTGCGCGCAATATGGCCGCCATGCCGCACCCCTGCGGCCTCTCGCCTGTGTGCCGTCAGGATGACGAGACGCCGCTTCGGATCGACACCCGGGACCGAAGCCGTGCCGCCTGGCGTAAGCATGAGCCTGACGGCATCGACGACCGTGTTGCCGGTAACATGGATCTGCGACGCGCGGATGCCCTCCGCCAGCAGGGCATCCCGCGCGCGGATCGTTGGCGCGAAATGCAGCATGGCCAGACGGGCGATCGCCGTGCGGACATGTTCTTCGGGAAAGGGATTCATCACGTCGCCGCTGCGCAGTCCGGCTTCGACATGGTGAAGGGCAACCCCCTCGACCGACGCGGCAACCGCGCCGATCATCGCACTCATCGTATCCCCCTGAACCAGGACGGCGTCAGGCCCCAGATCACGGATGTGCGCCTGCAGTTCGGGCAGCAGGGATCGCCAGGCCGTCCCGCCCGTCAGCTGACGATCGGGCGTGATGCCAAAGGCGGAAAGCGTTGGCGGCAGCAGGTCGGGATGCTGCCCGGTCGCGCAGACATGAACCTGCGCCCCCCGTCTGCGCAGGCTGAAAATGACCGGTGCGAGCTTTATGGCTTCGGGGCGCGTGCCGATTACGATCAGAAATGTCCGCACGCTGGTTTTCACTCTCGAACTTGAAGCCGCTGGCGCGTCCGCGTAGGCGCAGATGGATGTCTCGCCAAGCCCAAAGCCGCCGTTCGTGATCATTGCCGTCGATGGCCCGGCGGCGTCCGGGAAGGGCACGATCGCCAGGGCGCTGGCGCGTCACTATGGTCTGCCGCACCTGGACACGGGGCTGCTTTATCGCGCCGTCGGCGTTGCGATGAGGCGGGCTGACCTTGATCCCGCGGACGCTGACGCCGCTGCGGACATCGCGGGACGTTTTCCGGATGACCTGCTGCAGGATGCCGACCTGCGGTCACGCGACGCCGGAAATCTGGCGTCCATCGTCTCCGCGCATCCCGGTGTCCGCGCCGCGCTGCTCGCCCGCCAGCGCAGCTTCGCCGCCCGGTCCGGGGGCGCGGTCCTCGACGGCCGCGACATCGGCACGGTGATCGCCCCCAATGCCGATGCGAAGCTGTATGTGACCGCCGATGTTAGGGAACGCGCACGGCGCCGTGCGCGTGAGCTGGCGGGCGTGGATGTAGCCGTTATCGAGGCGGACCTGATCGCCCGCGATGAACGCGACACCGCACGCGCCGCCGCGCCGCTCGCGATTGCCAGCGATGCCTTTGTTCTCGATACAACCTGCCTTGGCGTAGAGGAGGCGATCGACGCGGCGCTGAAGGCCGTCGAGGCCGCGCGGGCCTGATTGGCAATAATCTTGCGTTTCGAGTCATTTCCGCCTAAGGCATTTCTGTCTTTCTTGTGGCTGTTGGCCGCTGGACAGACATCAGCCTCATTGTCAGCGGGCGGCGGGTCACACCCGGGACCGTCCGCTTTGGCTATGGGCTGAGGGATCAACGACAGGGGCAATTCCGCTCCAGACCACCGGAGCCAACCGGTCGGCATGAAAAGACATATACAAGGATTTACATAGTTTATGGCTACAGCAGCTCAGCCCACCCGTGACGATTTCGCCTCCATGCTCGAAGAGAGCCTTGGCGGCGGCGAGACCTTTGAGGGCCGCGTCGTAAAGGGCACCGTTACCGCAATCGAAAATGACATGGCCATCGTCGATGTCGGCCTGAAATCCGAAGGCCGCATCGCCCTTCGCGAATTCGCCGCTCCGGGCCAGAAGGCTGACCTCAGTGTCGGCGACGAAGTCGAAGTCTATGTCGACCGCGTCGAGAACGCGCATGGCGAGGCCATGCTCTCACGCGATCGCGCCCGCCGCGAGGCCGCCTGGGACCGCCTTGAGAATGAGTTTGGCGAGGAAGCCCGTGTCGAGGGAACCATTTTTGGACGCGTCAAGGGTGGCTTTACCGTCGATCTTGGGGGTGCCGTGGCCTTCCTGCCCGGCAGCCAGGTCGACGTTCGTCCCGTACGCGACGTCGGCCCCCTGATGGGCATGCCGCAGCCATTCCAGATCCTGAAGATGGACCGCAAGCGCGGCAACATCGTCGTGTCGCGCCGCGCCATCCTGGAAGAAACGCGGATGGAGCAGCGCTCCGACCTTATCCAGAACCTGACCGAGGGTCAGGTCGTCGAGGGCGATGTGAAGAACATCACCGACTATGGTGCCTTTGTGGACCTGGGCGGTATCGACGGCCTGCTGCACGTGACCGACATGAGCTACAAGCGCGTCGGCCACCCGTCCGAGATCGTCAATATCGGCGACAAGGTGAAGGTGCAGATCGTACGCATCAACCGCGAGACGCAGCGCATTTCGCTGGGCATGAAGCAGCTGGAGTCGGACCCCTGGGACGGCGTCGCAGAGAAATATGCCGTCGATCAGAAGGCCACGGGCCGCGTCACCAACATCACCGACTATGGTGCGTTCGTGGAACTGGAAGACGGCATCGAAGGCCTCGTCCATGTTTCCGAAATGTCATGGACAAAGAAGAACGTGCACCCCGGCAAAATCGTTTCGACAAGCCAGGAAGTCGATGTCGTGGTCATCGAGGTGGACGAAGAGAAGCGCCGTATCTCGCTGGGCCTCAAGCAGGCCATTTCGAATCCCTGGGAAGATTTCGCCGAAAAGCATCCGGTGGGCTCGATCGTCGAGGGTGAAGTCAAGAACACGACCGAATTCGGCCTGTTCGTCGGTCTCGACGGCGATGTCGACGGCATGGTCCACATGTCGGACATCGCATGGGGCGTGAACGGCGAAGAAGCGCTCGACATGCATCACAAGGGCGAGACGGTCAAAGCCGTCGTCCTTGACGTTGACGCCGAGAAAGAACGCATCTCGCTTGGCATCAAGCAGATGGATCAGGCGGCCGAAGGCGCGGAAAGCGTCGCCGTGGCATCCAGCGTCAAGAAAGGCGACGTCATCACCGGCGAAGTCGTCGATGTTCGCGATGGCGGCGTCGAGGTATCCATCGAAGGCGGCGCGACGACCGGCTTCATCCGCCGTTCGGACCTGTCGCGCGACCGCGACGAGCAGCGCCCCGAGCGCTGGCAGGTCGGCCAGAAGGTCGATGCGCTGGTCACCGGCTTCGACCGTTCCAAGAAGCCGAACCTCAGCATCAAGGCGCTGCAGATCACCGAGGAAAAGGAGGCCGTCAAGCAATATGGTTCTTCCGACAGCGGTGCGTCTCTCGGCGATATTCTTGGCGAAGCGCTAGGCAAGGGCAAGGACAGCGACAAATCCTGAGCCAGACGCAAAAGATATGACGCGCCCACAACGAAAATTCCGTTGTGGGCGCGTTTTTGTTGAAAAAGCTGCTTTGCGTTAGTATGCCACATAGGCTTGTTTTTGTGATGTGCCTGATTCAATTTTGAGGGGTATGAAATGATCCGTTCGGAACTCGTGACTGCGGTCGCGGAAGCGCATCCTCATCTGTCCGCACGCGATTCGGAGCGTGTCGTGGCAACCATTTTCGATACCATCATCGGAGCATTGGCCGATGGCCGGCGCGTGGAATTGCGCGGCTTTGGCGCCTTTTCGACCCGCGCCCGCGAGGCCCGCACGGGACGCAACCCGCGCACCGGAGAATCGGTGAAGGTCGAAGCCAAGAGTGTGCCGCATTTCAAGGCGGGCAAGGATCTGCGGGAACGCCTGAACAAATAAAGGCCGGGCCAGGGGCTTTCCCCTTCCGCTCCCCCAATGGCACTTGTATGACAGGCGTCACAATCGGGGAGAAACGGTTCCATGGTCGCGACAGAGGCTTCAGCGGAGGGCGGTGATCGCTGGTCTTCGCGCGCAGCATTCATACTGGCCGCCATTGGTTCCGCTGTTGGTCTTGGCAATCTCTGGCGGTTCCCTTCGGAAGCCGGAACGAATGGCGGCGGTGCCTTCGTCATTTTCTACATATTCTGCGTTGTCCTGATCGGCCTGCCCGTTTTGCTCTCGGAAACGCTGATCGGGCGTCATGGCCAGGCTGCGGCACCCGAAAGCGTCCGCAAGCTGGCCCGCGAGTCGGGAGCCTCCGAGAAATGGGCGGTCCTCGCCATCATCGGCGCCATCGCGGCGTTTCTCATCATCAGCTTTTACAGCGTCCTTGGCGGCTGGGTCCTCTACTATGTCGGGCAGTTCGCCGGCGATCTGATGCGATCCCTCGGGAATTTCACAGGCGGCGCGTTCCAGGGCGTTCCCGCGGAGGAAGTGCAGGCCCTGCTGCCCGCCCTGTTCCAGGACAATGTCACGCTTCTAAGCCTGCATGCCGTTTTCATGGGCATCACGATCTTCGTGGTCGCGCGCGGTGTGTCGGGCGGTATCGAGCTTGTCGCCACCTGGCTGATGCCCGCCTTTTTCTTTCTATTTCTCGGCATCACCATTTACGGGTCATTCACAGGCGATTTCGCCGAGGCCATTGCCTTCCTGTTCCATTTCGAGCCGTCGAAGCTGACCGGTAGCGTCATGCTGTCAGCGCTCGGCCAGGCCTTTTTCTCGCTTTCCCTCGGCTCCGCCCTGATGATCACCTACGGCGCGTACGCAGACAGGAGCGTCAACCTGGCGGGCACCAGCGCCATCATTGCCGCCGCCGATACCTCCGTTGCCATCATTGCCGGCCTTGCCATCTTTCCCATTGTCTTCGCAGCAGGCCTGGCGGTGGACGGCGGACCCGCATTGATGTTCCAGACGCTGCCAACCAGCTTCATGTCCATGCCCGCGGGATCGCTGATCGGTTTCCTGTTCTTCGTCATGGTGTTCTTCGCTGCCCTCACCAGCAGCGTCGCCCTTCTGGAAGCGCCGACCGTCTGGATCATGGACACCTTCAACTCCGCGCGCCGCCCGACCGCCATTCTGGTCGGTGGCTGTGCCTTTCTGATCGGCATCGCGGCCGCCCTGTCGTTCAACATACTGGCCGAATTCCAGCCGCTGTCCTTCATTCCCATTTTCGAGGGTCAGGGAATATTCGATATTCTCGACACCATCACCGGGAAGGTCCTCCTTCCCGTGGCCGCGTTGCTGACGGCCATCTTCGTCGGCTGGGTTGCGGACCGGAAGCTGGTCGACGCCGAGAACGGCATCTCGGGCGGCCTGCACCTGACGTACCGTTTCCTCATCGCCTGGCTTTGCCCGGCGGCCCTCATCGCTATCCTCATGTTCGGGCTATTCGCTTCGTAAAGGGAACCCACATATGTTTTTCGGCCGTGTCAAACCTCTCGACGCCATTCTCGCCACTGCTGAAAAACATGCGCTGACCCGCACGCTTGGGGCCGTGCAGCTGACCCTGCTGGGCGTCGGTGCGATTATCGGCACGGGCATTTTCGTCCTGACGTCGGAGGCGGCTCAAAAGGCCGGTCCCGGCATGATGTGGGCGTTCGTCATCGCAGCCCTCGTCTGCGGAGTTGCCGCGCTCTGCTATTCGGAGCTTGCGTCGATGGTCCCTGTCGCGGGCAGCGCATATACCTATACCTACGCCGTCATGGGGGAATTACTGGCGTGGACGGTCGGCTGGGCGCTCATCCTGGAATATGCCGTCGCCGCCAGTGCCGTCAGCGTCGGCTGGTCGGGTTACTTTGTCGGGCTACTCGCAAGTTGGGGGCTAGAGCTGCCTATGTCCGTCACGGTCGGTCCCTATGCGGGCGGCATCGTCAACCTGCCTGCGCTCGTGATCGCGCTTCTTGTGACCCTGCTGCTGATGGTCGGAACGACGGAAAGTGCGCGGGTCAACGCCGTCCTCGTCGCCATCAAGGTCACGGCGCTGACAGTCTTCATTGCCCTCACCCTGCCCGTGATGAACGGCGCGGAGTTTGAGCCCTTCATGCCCAATGGCTGGTTTGGGAATGGACATGGC
This sequence comes from uncultured Alphaproteobacteria bacterium, assembly GCA_963710205.1. Taxonomy (GTDB): domain Bacteria; phylum Pseudomonadota; class Alphaproteobacteria; order Sphingomonadales; family Sphingomonadaceae; genus Pacificimonas. Next base: position 28,302 of record CAVPZG010000001.1, read on the forward strand.
GCCGGACTTGGCGCGGTCGGTGCCGCGGCGTCGATCTTCTTCGCCTATGTCGGCTTCGACGCCGTATCCACCGCGGCCGAGGAAACGAAAAACCCGCAGCGCAATGTACCCATCGGCCTGATCGGTTCGCTCGCGATCTGCACGATCTTCTACCTGCTGGTTGCTGCCGGCGCGATTGGCGCGGTCGGCGCGCAGCCGATCGCCGGCGCCGATGGATCGGTGATCCAGCCCGGAACCCCTGAATTCGCCAGCCAGTGCCAGGCGATGATCGCCGCCGGCACAGAGCCGCTGGTCTGCAGTCACGAGGCACTTGCCTTCGTGCTGCGCGACATCGGCTGGGAGCGCATCGGCGACCTGATCGGCATTGCCGCGTTTCTGGCACTCCCGTCAGTCATCCTGATCATGCTGTTCGGCCAGACACGCATTTTCTTCGTCATGGCGCGCGACGGCCTGCTGCCGGCAAAGCTCGCCACCATTCACCCGAAATGGAAGACCCCGCATATCGTCACGATGATTACCGGCGTGGCTGTCAGCATTTTCGCCGCCTTTCTGCCCGTCGGCAAGCTGGCCGACATTTCCAATTCGGGAACCCTGTTCGCCTTCTTCATGGTGGCGCTGGCCGTCCTCATCCTGCGCCGCGTGCAGCCGGACAGGCCGCGCCCGTTTCGCACGCCGCTGGTCTGGATCGTCGCCCCGTTGGCAATGGCAGGTACGCTGGGGCTGTTCTTCAACCTGCCGTTCGAGGCGAAGCTGGTCCTGCCCATTTGGGGCGGTCTGGGGCTTGTCGTCTATTTCCTCTACGGCCGCCGCAAGAGTCATGTCGGTCGCGGTCTGGTGGAAGTGCACGAGGCGGATGCGGATGCACCGCCCGTCCCGCTGGCACCCATGCCGGGGAGCGATTCCAATAATCGCTAGGGTCCATTTGCGTAGTCGTGGAACCAGCGGAGCCTACACCCTGTTGATATGACACAGAGCGAACAATCAAAGGGTGACGACAATGGATATCTGGACGCAAATCGAGAACGACCACACGGAAATCAAGGCTGCCGCGAAGGACGTGCTGCATGCCGCAGGCGATGGCGGTCCGGGTGGGCGCGACAACCAGTTCGATATTTTCGACACGATGCTTCGTCGTCACCTTGCGGCCGTGGAGGACGTCGTCTTTCCGCCGCTTGAAAAGGAGGGCTCGACGAGCGCCAAGATCCATGAGATCGCTCAGCATCACAAGGCAATGCGCCGCGATCTTTCGGCACTTGACCGCGCGGACAAACAGGATCCGACCTGGACCGCAGAACTGGAAGTCGTGATGAGCCAGCTGGATAAACTTTGCGGGCGCCACGAGAAGCTGATCGAAAAGGCGCAGCCACTGGTGAACAGCGAAGACGGCTTGTCGCTCGGCGAAAAATATACCCGCGCCAAGCTGAAGCGTACGCCAGGCGGTGCCACCGACTGGAAGAAAGTCGGGATCGGCGCTGGCGCGGCTGTCGGCGTAGCCGCTGCTGGCGTCGCCATCGCGGCCGGTGTCAAGCACTACCAGAAAACGAAAGCCGACAAGGACACGGACAGCGCAGGCGCCTGACCACCTATGGCGGCGTGACGCGGCCCGGCTAACATGATACAACCCTCCGGACCGAAAAGGACCGGGGGGTTTTTCATGGCTGAAAGGGCACTGCCGCGCAGTTTCTGGATGATTTCGGGACTGTTGCTGATCTGGCAGCTGATCGGCTGCGCGGCCTATCTGAACGAAATGACGCTCGACATGTCCGAGGTCGAGCCGGAGCTCCGCGCGATCTATGATGCCGTGCCCATGTGGGCGGCATCGGCATTCGCGATTGCCGTTTGGGCCGGACTTCTGGCGGCCATCGCACTTCTTCTCCGCAGGAAAGTCGCAGTAATTCTCTACATTGTTTCGTTCATCGCCATCGTCGTTCAGAATATCCACTGGTTCTTTCTGTCCGGGACATTCGAGGTGCTGGGCTACCAGTTCGCCATCATGCCGGCGGTCGTCCTGCTGATCGGCATTTTCGCGATCTGGTACAGCAACCGCGCGGCAGCGAAGGGCTGGCTGAGATAGATGCCAGAGGGTCTGTAAGCCGGGTTCTGTTCACCTCCGAGGAGGCCTGGCGATCATTCCTCTAGGAGCGGGATTACTCCCGCCCTCAAGCGACCAACCCGGACGACAGGCCAAAACCAGGCCCATGCGCCGTCCCTATTCGGTCTTGCTCCCGGTGGGGTTTACCTTGCCGGCCGCGTTGCCGAAGCCGCGGTGCGCTCTTACCGCACCCTTTCAGCCTTACCCGCCAGCCTTTCAAAAGCCATTGGGCGGTCTTCTTTCTGTGGCACTTTCCCTGGGGTCGCCCCCGCCGGGCATTACCCGGCACCGTGGTTTTGTGGAGCCCGGACTTTCCTCGGTATGGCAAGCCATAACGCGATCGCCCGACCCTCTGGCCTCACATCCCCTAGATACGCGGCAGGTCGCTGCCAAGTATGAAGTCTTCGGGCGCACCCGCTTTCAGCAGCTGAAACAGGATCGCGCGCGTTTCCGCATCGATCTCGCCGTCCACTTTCCCCGGGCGCCATCTCAGCTGAAACGCACTCAGCGCCGCCTTCATGTTGCTCGCCTCATAGCCAAAACGCTGAAGCCCGACCTTCATGCCCTTGTCGGACCAGTTCGGGTCGAGGCCGGCCATGGGCCGGGACTGCGCCAGTCCGGCGGCCGCAAGACGCTCCCAGGGAAACAGTTCACCAGGATCGACCTTTCGCCCCGGCGCAAGGTCGCTATGGCCGATGACATTGCGCGGATCGATATCGTGGCGCTTCAGGATACCCGCCAGCAAATCCTCCAGCGCCAGCATCTGCGGCTCCGGGAAGTCGACATAGCCATGTTCGATACCCGGATTGGCAAGTTCGATGCCGATGCTTGCGCTGTTTACATCCCGAATGCCGCGCCAATAGCCCACGCCCGCGTGCCAGGCCCGCTTGTCTTCGGGCACCAGCCGGACGACCGTGCCGTCCTCGGCAATCAGATAATGCGCCGATACCTTTGCTTTCGGATCGCGCAGGCGCGCCTGTGCCGCCGCTGCGGTTTTCATGCCGGTATAGTGGATGACGACGATCGAGACAGGCAGCCTGCGCTCGTCGTAATTTGGCGACGGACTTTCAATCATCGCTCGTTCCGGCTGATCATCTCGCTTGCCATCTCCGGCTGTTTCGCGGCGCTGCGCCAGGTGATGATGGCGACACCGACGAAACTTACAAGAGCCCCGATGACGAGGCTAGCGCTGACAGGCGTGCCGAAAACGGCAACGGCGATGCCTGCGGATATCAGCGGCGTCGGCAGGGTCAGAGGCACGATGGTGGACACTTCATAATGCTGCAGCAGCCAGCTCATCCCCGCATGGCCGACCAGTGATGAGAATATGGCGGAAAAGGCAATCCAGCCCCATATATCGAGCGGCAGATTGCCGACCGATGCGAGCGCACCCGGCTCGAAAATGAGCGATGCCGTGCCCAGGGCCGGAACGCTGACAAGCGCCAGCCAGCCATGGATGTTCATCACATTGACGCCCTTCAGCTGGCGAAAGAGCAGGGAGCCTACCGCCCACAACATGCTGGCAACAACGGTCAGCGTGACGCCAAACCATTCGCTCAGGATCGCAGGGTCGAATCCCATGATCGCGACACCCACAAAGGCCAGGCTGACGCCAGCGATACGAAGCCACTTGATCCGCTCGTGCAGAAAGATAACCGCCAGAATCAGGCTGAAGGGCGCACCCAGCTGTCCGGCGATCGCAAGCGCGGCGACATTGTCCGTGACGGCCATGGACAGGTTCACGAATGCCATGAAGGCCGCGCCCGCGACCAGGCCGGTGATGAAGATACGGCGCATCTGCCCCGGAACCCAGCGGATGAAGGGGATGCAGACGAGAAGGGCAATGCCGTAGCGCAATGTGACGGCGGCCAGGGGATCGATGGCTTCCACCGCCAGCTTCACGGCAATGATGTTGAGCGCCCAGCAAAGGTCGATAAAGAGAATGAAGGCAAGGTGGATCGGGCGCATTGTGCGCTGGCCCTACATGCTGCGCTGCAGCATGGGAACGAAATTCATCTGCCGCTCGCTGACAGGACAGTCATGCAAGGGAGACATATCAATGCCATCCGTTCTCATCATAGGTGCCAGCCGGGGTATCGGCCGTGAATTCGTCACGCAATATCTGGAGGACGGCTGGACCGTATACGCGACGGCGCGAAAGGAAGACGATCTGACCGACCTGAAAGCGGCAGGCGCGCACGCCCATAGGGCTGACACCGCCGACGAAGGCTCGCTGAAGGCGCTGGCCGGTGACCTTGAAGGCAATCTCGACCTTGTCGTCGTCAATGCAGGTATCAGTTCCGGCAGCCATGAAGCGACGCCCGGCGACATCGACAGTGCCGACTGGACGAAGGTCATGCAGGTCAATGCGCTTGGCCCGATCCTCGCCGCGCGGCAACTGGGCGGAAAGATCGCCAAGGGCGGGACGTTCGCGGTTCTATCCTCCATCATGGGGTCGATCGGCGAGAATGAGATGGGCGGGTTCTACAGCTACCGGATGTCGAAAGCGGCGGTGAATGCCGGACTGAAATCGCTGGCACTCGCCATGGAAAATGACGGCGTCGGCGTCATCGCGTTACATCCGGGGTGGGTAAAAACCGACATGGGCGGTGCCAATGCCAGCATCGAAGCGACGGAATCAGTTAGCGGGCTGCGGTCCGTGCTGGCAGCGAAAGCCCCGAAGGATGGTCGCCTGTTCGTGAACTATAAGGGCGAGGATCTGCCTTGGTAGCAGGCTTGTAGAAACCGCGGCAGTTCGGATCGGGCTGGAAGACCTCGGCCTGACCGAAGACGGTCTCCGCAGCGCCCAGGATCAGAAGGCCGTCATCGGCAAGGGCAAAGCGCAGATTGTCGAGCGCGCGCGCCTTTTCTTCCTTGCCCAGATACATGAGAATGTTGCGCGCGAATATGACGTCATATTTCCGGCCGGTGGGGGGCACGGCGCAGAGATTGCGCTGTTCGAAACTGACACGGCGGCGAATGGACTCGTTCAATGTCCAGTTGTCGCCGATCTTTTCGAAATGGGCCAGCAGCCGCTGTGTCGACAGTCCGCGCTGTACCTCGAACTGGGTATAACTGGCGCTTCTGGCGCGGTCGAGCGCGGCATGGCTGAGATCGCTTGCCGCGATATCCACCGTCCAGCCCGTCCAGTTCGCGCGCTGCTCTTCCAGTTGCATGGCGATGGAATAGGGTTCCTGTCCGGTCGAGCAGGCGGCGGACCAGATCGAGATACGGCGGCTGGCGGCACGCGCGATTTTCAGTCCAGGTAGGACGGTGCGGTGAAGTTCCTCGAAAGGCAGGATATCGCGAAAGAAGAAGCTTTCATGATTCAGCATGGCCTCGACGACCTCGCGTTCCAGCATCATCAGGCCGGGATCCTGCGAAGTCAGGCGAAGCGCAAGCGCGTCGAGGCCGGTATAGCCTTCGCGTCGCAACAGGCGTCCCAGACGCGCGCCAAGCAGATAGGCCTTTTCAGGCCGCAGGTTTAGGCCCGCCTGCCGTTTCAGCAGAGCCGCAAAGACGGCGAAACTCGCAGGGCTGGGGGCGGGCAGCGGATTCATGAACATGCGAGCTGATCCGCCAGCCGCGCTCCAAGCTGTTCGAGCGGCAGAACCGCATCTGCCAGCTCCGCGCGAACGATCGCGCCCGGCATACCCCAGACGACGCTGGTCGCTGCATCCTGGACGAGAACCTGCGCCCCTGCGGCCTTCAGCGCACGCGCGCCGTCCAGTCCGTCGCTGCCCATGCCTGTCAGCACGATGCCAAGCGCGGAACTGCCCCATCCGCTCGCCGCAGAACGGAACAGCGGATTGACGGATGGCCGGCAGAAATTTTCTGGCTCGGCATCGGACAGCGAAATGAGGGACCGGCGGCCAGGGCCGCCTGTGACGGACATGTGCAGCCCGCCGGGGGCAACATAGATGCGTCCGGCCGTCAGCGGTTCGCCATGTACCGCCTCTGCGGCACTGATGCCTGTCAGCCGGGTGATATGTTCCGCCAGAATGGACGTGAACATCGGCGGCATGTGCTGCGCGATCAGGATCGGCGCGGACGGAGACTGCGGCAGCTGATTGAGCATGGTGAACAGGGCGTTCGGGCCGCCTGTCGACGAGCCGATAACCACGATGGACGTGTCGCCGCCAGCGGCGTGGACGGGAACCGCCCTGCGCGCTGCGGAGTCCGCAATTCGATTCGCCCGCGGCTTTACGATTTTCTCTACGGTGGGTTCGGTCTGCTCTGCGCCGAGCGCCAGAACCTTGCGGACCAGTTCCTCCCGAAACGCCGGTGCGGACGTTCCCGCCCAACCGCTATCCGGTTTGGCCAGCGCATCCGTTGCACCTGCCCGCAACGCGTCGATGGTGATTCGCGCATTGCGGCGTGACAGCGTGGAGACCATGATGATCTTCACGCCGGGGCATCGTTTCAGCAGATCCGGCAGAACATCTATGCCGCCAAGGCGGGGCATCTCTATATCGAGGAGGACGATATCGGGCCGGATATCGGCGATGAGGTCGCGGGCTTCCTCGCCGTTGCGCGCCGTCGCGACAATGTCCACGCCAGCTTCGTTCAACCAGCGTGTCATCAGCGCACGGCTGACCCCGCTGTCGTCCACCAGCATCACCCTCGGCGCATTGCCGCCAGGGGTCACGACCTGTCCGGGCTCGGCCTTCGCATTAGCTGACGATGTCATGGCCCGCTCCTTTCCCGAAGGGGAAGGAGGAGATCAGATGATGCCGACCTGGGTCAGCTTGGCGGCGATGATGTCACGGTCGAAGGGTTTCATGATATATTCGTCCGCACCGGCTTCCATGGCGGCGCGAATGTGGCTCATGTCGTTTTCAGTCGTGCAGAAGATCACGGTCGGGCGTTTTTCGGTTTCGCGGCTGCGCAGATTTTCGAGAAACTGCATGCCGCCCATGACGGGCATGTTCCAATCGAGGAAGATCACGTCGGGCATGCTCGTGCCGCAATGGTCAAGCGCCTCCTGACCGTCACAGGCCTCGTCGATCTTCAGATCGAAATCCTCAAGGATGCGGCGTGCAACCTTCCGAATGACCTTGGAATCGTCGACGATGAGGCAACTGTTCATTTGGGTGACCCTTTTGCAATGCTACGCATACTGAAAGGAGGTTGTAGACGACTGGTGGTTTCCGCGCCGTTAAGCAGCGGCGCGAAATTCGCCATTGACGAGAACCGCCGTGTCGATTTCGATAATCAGCTCGTCCTCGCGCTGCACAACACCGCGCGAGACCGCACGCCACTGGGGCTCCAGCGTAGCCGGATCAGGCTCTCGCTCCTCCTCGCTGACGGTCGTGACTTCACCCACCGCATCGACGATCAGCGCATAGGCCGCTCCCTCAATCGTCACCACAACGCACATGCGGCGCTGGTCATCGGGCGCGGGCGGCAGGTGAAGGCGCGCACGCATGTCGATGGCGGTGACGATATGTCCGCGCAGGTTCATCATGCCCGCGATCCAGTCGGCGGCCAGGGGGACGGGCGTCAGGGCGCCGAGGCGGACCACATCCTGTACGGCGGACACATCGATGCCCAGCGACGAACCCGCCAGTTTCATGGTGACAAGCTGGCTCATGCTGCGCGCTCCCTGTTGGCCTTGAGGCTTGTTTCGAGAAGTCCGAGCAGGCGGCGGCGATCGAATTTGGCGACATACCGGTCGAAACCCGCCTCCATGCCGGCGTCCATATCCTCTTCCTCCGCAAGGGACGAGAGCGCCACGAGCGGTATTTTTGTCCAGTCGCCGCCAGAGCGCACGGCGCGTGCGAAGTCGAGGCCGGTTTTGCCGGGCATCTCGATATCGCTGAGAATGAGGTCGAACGTCTTGCCGGAGTCGCGCAGCGCCAGCGCTTCGTCGACGCCCGAAACCGTGGTCACACGGTAACCTGCAGCGCTCAGCAGGGGCATCAGCATGTTGCGGAAGAAGGGGCTGTCATCGACAACCAGGACATGCGGCCCGGTCTGACCACTACCCGGACCGGCACGTCGCGGAGAGTTGGCGCTGAGCAGATGCGCAACGTCCAGAAGCTCGGTCGCCTGCCCGGCAATCACCGCCGTACCCAGACGCGTGGGATCATCGGACGCCATTTCCAGGGTCACATTTGCCTCGACGATATCAATCACTTCATCCACGGCAAGCGCGACGACATCGTGTCGATCGGCGAAAACAAGCGCGGCCTGACGGCCCTCGGCAATCGGCGTGTAGCGCCCATCGGGGGCCACCAGCGGAACCAGCCGCTGCCGCAACTGCACCACGGCATCGCTGCCACTGCTCTCGATGCGCTCCACCTCGATGTCCTCGATGCGTGACACCAGCGCAAGCGGCACGGCGCGCGGATGCGGCAGTCCGCCCGCGCGGAACAGCAGCATGGCATCGCGATTGGCGGTGTCGCTGTTCTGCCGCGGTTCCAGATCGTCTTCGCTCGTTGCGCCTTCCACAAGAGTCTCGGCAAGGCCATTGGCGTCAAGGATCATGATGACCTGCCCGTCGCCCAGGATCGCATTGCCGGAATAGACGCCAAGGTCGGCGAGCGGGGCGGGCACGGGCTTCACCACCAGTTCCTCGGTATCGAAGACCTCATCGACCAGAACGCCGAACTGCGTGCCCGCACCGCGAATGATGAGGACATGGTCGCTGACGCCGCGCGGACTGTTCAGCGTATCGCCCAGGTAAACGAGCGGCAGCAGGCGTCCGCGCAAGCGCAAGACGGGCGCACTGCCGACCTCTTCGATCTGATGCTCCGTTCCCTCCCCCGCGCGCACCAGTTCGGCGACGGCGATCTGGGGAATGGCGAAGCGGGCGCGTGTGTCGCCAGGACCGACGCCGACGATCAAAGCCGGCATGATGGCGAGCGTGAGCGGAATGCGGATACGAAATGTGGTTCCGGCCCCCGCACGCGAATCGACTTCGATCGTACCGCCTATTTTCTCGATATTGGCACGCACGACATCCATGCCGACGCCGCGGCCCGATACCTGCGTCACAGCTGCCGCTGTCGATACCCCCGCCGCGAAGATGAGCCGGGAAAGCTGCAATTCGGTCGCGGCCTGCGCCTGCGCGGGAGACATATGACCGCCTTCGACCGCCTTCTTGCGCAAGCCGTCATAGTTGAGGCCGCGGCCGTCGTCGGACAGGGTGACGATGATATGTCCACCCTCCTGCGCCGCGGCCAGCCGGATCGTTCCCATCGGCGGTTTTCCGGCACTGCGGCGGGTGGCGGCATCCTCCAGGCCGTGGTCGGCCGCGTTGCGGATCATGTGAGCCAGCGGATCCTTGATCAGTTCCAGCATCTGGCGGTCGAGTTCGGTATCGCCGCCCGTCATCCTCAGGTCGATCTGCTTGCCAAGATCGACGCTAAGCTGGCGCACAATCCGCGGCAGGATACCCCAAGCCCCTGAAATGGGCTGCATGCGCGTCCGCATGACGCTGTCCTGCAACCTGCCGATCTGCGCGCTGAGGCGCTGCAGGGGCAGATCCAGCTCTTCGGTTTCGCTGCGACGGCGTTCCTGTATCAGCTGGTTGCGCGTCAGCACCAGCTCCGACACGCTGGTCATCAATTCTTCCAGCAGCTCCACGGAAACGCGGATGCTTTGGGCGGCAGGTTCGATACCCGTCTCTCCGGCGTCCACAGGGACTGCCCTCACAGCCTCGACAACCTTGCCGGCCGCAAGCGCTTCCAGTCGTTCGATCAGCTGCGCATCGTCGCCTTCGGGTTCGTTGCCGTCCTTGCCAAGGGCCGCCGTGATGGTGCGGATTGCGGCGATGGCGGCAAGCGTTTCCGTGACGATCTGTTCACTCGCGGCCACTTCGCCGTCACGCAGTTTGCCAAGCAGGGTTTCCGCGGCATGCGCAACCTTTTCAAGGCGCGGCAAACCGATGAACCCGCAACTGCCCTTGACGGTATGTACGAGCCTGAACACATGACCCAGCGCATCCGCATCGGATGGGTCGCGCTCGAAGCGGACAAGCTCGTTGTCGACGGTTTGCAGATTTTCCGCCGTCTCCGACAGGAATTCAGGAAGAAGGTCGTCCATCGTGCATCAGGCCCCAGAAGATAGGGGGTCGTCATGCCGCGATAATGGTTAAAACCAGCTAAATATGAGCGCTGGAACTCCTGACGAACGCGCGATCAGGCCATGTTCTTGAGTGTGGCACCGAATACCAGCGAACCTTCGCTTTCCATCACCTGAATCTTCGCTCCGGCCTCTTCCGCAAGGAGGCGGATCAGATAGGCACTCGCGGCACGCGGCGTCAGCGAATCGATGTCGCCGCCGCCCTGCAGAACCTCCTTCAGTTCCTGATCGAGCAGCAGGCGGGGACCTTCGGCGCGAACCGCCACCTCTATGCTGGCCCCCTGTTCTTCACTCGCAACCTGCAATGTACCGCCGCGAAGCAATGCGTCGCCGGCGATCATGGCAAGATTGAGAAGCATCTTCACCGCCCCCTTCGGCAGCGATTGGCCGCCGACCTGCCAGCTGACCTCGATGCGGCGCTCGGCACTGTAAAGTCCCTCAAGCGCAGCCTGTGCCTCGCGCGTGTCGATATTGTCACCGAAGCCGCCCGCCGCACCGAAAGCGAGGCGAAAGAATTTCAGTTTGTTCGCCGTCTGGCGTGCCGAATCGGCAAGCAGGTCCATGCACCGCGCGCGCATGTCGGGATCCGTTTCGTCAGCCAGCAGTTCGACGCCGTTATAAAGCGACCCGACCGGGCTAACGAGGTCATGACAAAGGCGCGAGCATAACAGGCTGGCAAATTCGGCGGCATTCATCGGCAATTCCCGGTTGTCAGAGTGAACTGGCAGTCAACATTAACCATAATGGCCTTAAACAGTAACGAAACGGTTTAGTTGCCATTCCCCTGTTTCGCGGGCGCGATCATCTGCACGTCGAAGGCGCTGACGCGCCCATCGCGCAGCTGTGTCAGCTCGAACTGCACCCGGTCGCCGGGGACGAGCGCCTCCGGCCCGTTCAATGTCGAGACATGCACGAAAACGTCGATCGCACCCAGGTCCGGACTGATGAAGCCGAACCCTTTCTTGCGATCAAACCATTTGACGATACCCTGCGCCAGTGTACGGCTCCTATTCCTCGCGCAGATCAATAGGCTGAAAACGGCCATGAATACCAGCCTCGCCTGCCCTGAAGGCGGCAATGCGATCATTGGCGACGATCAGCCAGAGCATGTCATCCGGGGCCGCTCGCGCGGCATCCCTCATCGACGGCTCCCCGTGACCATTGGGATGGGAATGATAATAGCCGAGAACGCCCGGCGCGCCCGTCCGCGCATTCCTGCATGCCTCAAACAGCGCCGCCGGGTCGATCTCGAAGCCGGTCAGGGGGTCGGCTGCCAAATTGATTGCCGGACGCGCTTCCCGGATCGTTCTGCCCTTGCCCAGCAGCAGGCCGCACGCCTCCTCGGGTGCGGCGCGGCGCGCCTCTGCCAGCATCGTTGACACCGCCGCTCTTGTGATTCGCCAGTCCATCGCCAATGTCGCCTGACGAATGACGATACCGGAGTCGACCCTGAACGCGCTGATCGGCACGGCCGAAGACGGCGAGCGGCTGGACCGCGCGCTCGCAATGCTCCTGTCCGGACTGTCGCGGGAGCGGCTGAAGGCGCTGCTGAAAAATGGCAGCGTGACCGGCCCGGACGGCGTGGAACGCAGCGCATCGCGCAAGGTGAGGCGCGGCGAGCGCTATCTCGTCACCGTTCCCGCACCCGCGCCCGACCGGGCGCAGCCGCAGGACATAACGCTCAACATCATTCACGAGGACGATGATCTGATCGTGATCGACAAGCCTGCGGGCCTCGTCGTCCATCCAGCGGCGGGTCATGCGGACGGCACACTTGTAAACGCGCTGCTGCATCACTGCCGGGGCAGCCTGTCGGGCATTGGCGGCGTCACCCGCCCAGGTATCGTCCACCGGATCGACAAGGACACATCCGGACTCCTCGTCGCTGCGAAGACCGATCACGCCCACCATGCGCTCGCGGCGCAATTCGCCGCGCATAGTGTCGGCAGGCTGTACGCCGCCATTGTCCGCGATTGCCCGATCCCCCGCGCCGGGCGGATCGAGGGGAATGTCGGCAGGTCCAGCAAGAACCGGAAGAAGATGGCCGTGCTTGAGGATGGGCGCGGCAAACACGCCGTGACGCATTATCGCACCATCAGGGCGCTCCGAAATGCCGCACTTGTCGAGTGCCGCCTGGAAACCGGACGCACGCACCAGGTCCGCGTTCATATGGCATCGATCGGATTTCCGCTGCTGGGTGACCCGTTATATGGCGGAAAAGGCGGCTCTTCTCAGGGAAAGTTGCTGAAAGGGCTGGGCTTCACACGGCAGGCCCTGCACGCAAAATACTTGCAATTTGAGCATCCCTCAGTTAAAGAAATTATGTCTTTCGAGAGCCCGCTTCCGGCTGATATGCAGGAACTGATAGCGGCGCTTTAACGTTATCATTACAAGTGAGAGACCGTGACGTTGCCGTATTTCGGGGCGTAGCGAAAACCAGGCGCGAGTGCCTGTTTGAAAGGGCTCGCAAAAAAGGAGTAAGGCTAGATGGCCAAGACGAATGTCCCCGCGACGATCCCCGCAGTAGGCGGTGGGACCTCGCTCAACACCTATATGTCCGAGATCAAGAAGTTCCCCGTCCTTTCGGCGGACGAGGAATATATGCTCGCCAAGCGCTTCAAGGAGCATGGCGACCGCGAAGCCGCGCACAAGATGGTAACGAGCCATCTGCGTCTGGTGGCGAAAATTGCCATGGGTTATCGCGGTTACGGGCTGCCGACCAGCGACCTGATTTCAGAAGGCAATGTCGGCCTGATGCAGGGCGTCAAGAAATTCGAGCCCGACAAGGGCTTTCGCCTGTCGACCTATGCGATGTGGTGGATCCGGGCGAGCATTCAGGAATTCATCCTGCGCTCGTGGAGCCTCGTCAAGATCGGCACGACCGCCGCGCAGAAGAAGCTGTTCTTCAACCTGCGCCGGATGAAAAGCCAGATCGACGCGTTCGAGGACGGCGACATGCATCCCGACGACGTGAAGCAGATCGCGACCGACCTGAAGGTCACCGAGGAAGAAGTCGTTTCCATGAACCGCCGCATGATGCGCGGCGGCGACACCAGCCTCAACGCGCCATTGAAGGCCGACGAGGGCGATTCGGAATGGCAGGACTGGCTGGAGTCGGAAGAGCCGCTACAGGACCAGATCGTGGCCGAGGCGCAGGAAGCCGATGTGCGTTCCGCACTGCTGGCCGAGGCGCTCGACACGCTGAACGACCGAGAGAAGCACATCATCACGGAACGCCGCCTGACGGACGAGCCGCAGACCCTGGAGGAACTCAGCCAGGTCTATGATATCAGCCGCGAGCGTGTGCGCCAGATCGAAGTCCGGGCGTTCGAGAAGCTGCAAAAGGCGATGACCGAACTGGCCGAGGAGCGGAACCTGCTCGAAATGGCATAGGCATCAGAACCGGAAAACGAAGAGGCCCGCGCATGGAAACATGAGCGGGCCTTTTTCTTTTCTTTCGCTGGCTGGCGGCGGAGGAAACATGTTGCGAAAATGCGCGCGCCACCCGAAACGACAGTCATGCCCAGGAAACGCAAATCCCGACCCCGCAAACGCGGCTTCCGGCCGTTCCGCTTTCTGGGAAAGATCGTGCTGACCGTCTTTCTGTTCACGCTTGTCTGGGTGGGCCTCTACCGCTTCGTCCCCATTCCGGCGACGAGCATCCAAATTCGCGACTGGACCAATGGCACAGGCGTTACGCGCGACTGGGTCGGCCTCGACGAGATCGCCCCCGCCCTGCCGCGCGCCGTGATCGGCGCGGAGGACGCGAATTTCTGCATTCATCACGGTTTTGACGTCGAGGCGATCAAGGAAGCGATGAAATCGAACGAAGAGGGGGGCACGATACGCGGCGCCTCCACGGTCAGCCAGCAAACCGCGAAGAATGCGTTTCTGTGGCCGGGACGCAATTTCGTCCGCAAGGGGCTGGAGGCCTATTTCACCGGGCTGATCGAACTGATCTGGGGCAAGCCGCGCATCATGGAAGTCTATCTGAACGTCGCTGAGTTCGGAAAGGGCGTTTACGGCGCTGAGGCCGCCAGCCGCCACTATTTCGGCAAGAGTGCCAAAGACCTGACCCGCCGCGAAGCCGCGCGCCTCGCCGCCATCCTGCCTGATCCCATTACCCGCAGTGCGTCGAACCCCGGCCCCTACACGACCCGTTACGCCGGCCGCATCGAACGCTGGATTCCCATCGTCGATCAGGACGGTCAGGACGACTGTCTATACACGCCCGACTGAGCGAACCGCACAGTCGCAAAAGGCACACTCAGCTTCGCACGCGCGGAATCATGACATCAATTGAGAAAGACCGTTCCCGGTTTGTCTCATCTGAAATCCTATTGTGCAACCCACAAAAACGGCTTGGCATATGCCGTTCAGATTTAGAACGGCAGCTTGAATCCCGGCGGCAGCTGAAGCCCGCTGGTCATTTTTTCCATTTCGGCCTGACCGGCGGCGTCGGCCTTCGCGCGGGCATCGTTGAAAGCGGCAGCGATCAGGTCTTCCAGCATTTCCCTGTCGTCGGGGACGATCAGGCTTTCGTCGATATCGACCTTGACGATGCGGCCCTTGGCGGTGGCGCGGACCTTCACCATGCCGCCGCCAGACTGACCCTCGACCTCGATCCTGTCGAGTTTCGCCTGACTTTCCGCCATTTGCTGCTGCACATTCTGTGCGGCCTTCATGATGTCTTCCATATTTTGCATTATGCGTTTCCTTGTTTCCTGGCGGCGGTGTCGCCGCCGATATCTGCATTGAGATCATAGCCCAGCAGCTCGGCGTCGGGGAAGGCGGCGAGCAGACGCTGCACATTCGGGTCGGCCATGACGGCGGCGCGCTCGGCGGCCTTCGCCTCGATCTCCAGCTGCTCTCCGGTCTTGCCCTCGGCCTTCGGGTCCAGGCGAATGTCCCAGTCGCCCTCGTAATGCGCGGCGCAAAAGGCGCGCAGCTCGCGCAGGCGGTCAGCGTTTTCGCCCAGAGCCTCTCCCGAGAGAAGGATCCTGCCACGTTCCAGACTGACCATGCCCACACCATGATCGAGCCAGTTGTAGAGCCAGTTCTCGCCGGTATCGAGCAGGTGCTGCGAGAGGCCGGCGAAGCTGGTGGGGCCTGCGAGTTTCGCAGGCGCTGCCGGTTCGGCCGTCAGTTCGCCGTCCGGACCGGGCTGATGCGCCTGGCCACCGCGTCCACCGGAATGACGGTCCGTTGCGGGGCCAGTGCCAGCGCGGAGCTGGTGGATTTCAGCCTCGACCGGTTCGCGCTTTGGCGGTGTCGGTTCGGGCTGGCCGCGTACGACCTCCACATTTTTCACCTCCGCGTTGAGCGCCTTCATCAGCGCGCCGGGGTCGGGCATCTGCGCGGCGTGGATCAGGCGCAGAATGACCATCTCCGCCGTCTGCAAGGCCATCGTGCCGCGCTTCACTTCCTCCAGCCCCTTCAGCAGCAGCTGCCAGAAACGGTGCAGCGTTGCTGGCGACATGGCCCCGGCCCATTCGTCGAGCTGCGCATGACCGTCCTCCGACATGACGAGATCGATGTCAGCGCCGACCTGCCTGCGGGTAATCGCGTGGACGAGTTCAAGGAGGGACTCCACCGCCTTGTCCGGGCCAACGCCAAGGTCATACTGGCTGGCAAGTTCAGCCAGCGCCGCGCCGCTATCGCCGGTCAGGATCGCAGAAAGGAGTGCGCGGGTGCGGCCCCGGTCCGAAAGGCCGAGCATGGCACGGACGGCCTCTCCGGTAACCGCCCCTTCGCCGTCGGCATGCGCAATGGCCTGATCGAGCAGCGACAGGCCGTCACGCACCGATCCCTCCGCAGCGGCGGCAATCATGCGGACGGCATCGTCCTCGATCCCAATGCCTTCCGATTCGGAGACGGTCCTGAAATGCGCCTCCAGCTTGTCCGCCGGGATGCGTTTCAGATCAAAGCGCTGTGTGCGCGACAGGACCGTGACCGGCACCTTGTCGAGCTCGGTCGTGGCGAAGATGAATTTCACATGCGGCGGCGGCTCCTCAAGGGTCTTGAGGAGCGCGTTGAAGGCGCTTTTCGAAAGCATGTGGACTTCGTCGATGATGTGTATCTTGTAGCGGCCCGACACCGAGGCATAGCGTACCGAATCGATGACGGCGCGCATGTCGTCGACACCGGTGTGGCTGGCGGCGTCCATTTCGACGACGTCGATGAAGCGCCCCTCGGTAATCGCCTTGCAGGGCTCGCAGACGCCGCAGGGGTCGATCGTCGGTCCGCCCTGGCCATCGGGCCCGATGCAGTTGAGGGCCTTCGCAATCAGGCGGGCCGTCGAGGTTTTGCCGACACCGCGTACGCCGGTCATCAGAAACGCATGCGCGATGCGGTCCTTGGCGATGGCATTGGCAAGCGTCTGCACCATCGCGTCCTGGCCGATCAGATCGGCAAAGCGCGTCGGGCGGTATTTGCGCGCGAGGACGCGATATTCCTGCGCTGGCGGCGCTTCGGTTTCGGCTTCGAGCGAGAATTCGGACATGGTGGCGAGCCTATGCAATCAAGCCGGAAATGTCGAAGGCGAAACTGGGAAAATGTGGCGGCAACTTCACACTGCTTCACACCCTGTCAGCACCGCACAGCCCAAGGAATGTGAAACGATACGGTAGCGGAACAATATCCGAGACCGCCCCGGCCATGGCACGGAGACATCTGGTATTGCCTGTTTTATGAGGTGGAAGCCGGAACGACCTGCGACGAATTCGTTACGGCTGCTTCCTTCCGGACCTGACCGGGTTGGCGAGTGCCGCACCCGCCCGACTTCCACGAGGACATATGGGGAAAGAGGGCGATTCGCGCAAGGTCGGAGCGCGTCCTCTGAAACCGTCAGTCCGGCCGCACCATCTGGAACCTGCCCGCCTCCAGCGCCTCGAAATAATCGGCCGGGCCGCCGCCGCGCAGGATAGGACGGGCACGGGTGGTGACATAGACGCCGTCCTCGATCATGGCCCGGTCGATATGAATGCCGACCGCCTCGCCCATGACGAGCCAGGTGTCGATATCCTCCCCGCCGCGGTCCCGAAGCCGAACGATCTGCGTCACCTGACATTCGAAGCTGACCGGACTGGCCGCGACACGGGGCGGCGCGACACATTCCGACGGCGCGGCTTCCAGCCCACTCAGTTCCCATTCGTCCGCGCCCGTTTGCGCGGAAGTCGCGTTCATGGCCTGCGCCAGATCGCGCGTGGCCAGGTTCCAGACAAATTCACCCGTGGCCTCGGCGTTTGAAACGCTGTCCTTGTGACCGACGGAGGAGAACCCGATCAGCGGCGGGCGGTAGTTGAACAGGTTGAAGAAGCTGTAAGGCGCGAGATTGCGCTTCCCTGCAGCGGACAGCGTGCTGACCCAGCCGATGGGACGGGGCGCGACGATGGCGTTGAGCGGGTCATGAGCGAGGCCGTGGCCGTCTTCAGGCCGGTAGAAATGGCGGTCAGTGATGGTGCTGTCCCCTTGTTGTGCTTTCCCTGCAACGCCGCACCCTTTGAGGAGTTGCAGCCCGCCCGTACCTCTGCTTTCACGCGCGGGATGACAGACATATTCTCACGCGCGTTCAAGCCAGCACCGACCGGCTTTTCCGGATCAAGGATAGACAGGGTCGATGACATCCGCCGGGACGCCGAGCAGCTATGGGCGGCGCGGCAACATCCCGGCGCGCGCTGGCTGCCGTTTGACGCGCTGAAACCGCTGGTGCGGGGGGAGGCGCTGGGCTGGATCCGGCGTGTCGACGTACCTGACGATGCGCTGGAAATCATGCTGGGCATGGATGAAGGTGAACCGCGTTTTGCCGCTGTCATCGAAGCGGCAAGACTGGACGAGGATGCGCTGGACGGCGGCATCTTCACCGACGCGCGCGGCGCGGCCGTGTCGATGGCGCCGGACCAGGCCGCCATCGTCGCGCACGGGCGCTCAATGCTCGACTGGCATCTGCGGCATGGATTCTGCGCGAAATGCGGCAGCGGAACCGCGATGGCGAAGGCGGGCTATGCGCGGGAATGCGCCGGCTGCGGCGCGGAGCATTTTCCGCGCACGGACCCCGTTGTCATCATGCTGGCGGTCGATGGCGACAACTGCCTGCTGGGACGGCAGCCGATGTTCCCGAAGGGCTTCATGTCGGCGCTGGCGGGTTTTGTCGAACCGGGCGAGTCGCTGGAGGAAGCCGTGCGGCGCGAACTTTACGAAGAGGTCGGCATTCGGACGGAACGCGTCGCCTATGTCGCCAGCCAGCCCTGGCCGTTCCCCTCGAGCCTGATGGTGGGCTGCTTCGCGGAGGCCGCGACAACCGACATTCGGCTGGACGAACATGAACTGGAAGAGGCGCGGTGGTTCACGAAAGACGAGGTGAAGGCCGTGCTGGCGGGCGACGGGCCGTTCCTGTCGCCGCCGCCGATGGCGATCGCCTGGACGCTCCTGAAGACATGGGCTGAGACCTGATGTCGAGAGTGATGTTCGCCGCGTTGATCGCGATCCTGCCGACGGGTGCGCTGAGCGGTCCCGCCGAGGACAAGGCCGCCATCCGCACGGTCGTCGATGACATGGAGGCGGCGTGGAACCGCGGCGATTTCGCAGGCTATGTGGCGGGCTTTCAGAATCCCGACGTCATTTTCGTATCAGGCGGGAGATATCGCGACGGCTGGCAGGGCACGCTGGAGGAATATCGCCGCAAATATGGCGCGTCGGATGACACGCGCGGCGTGCTGACATTCTACGACATGCATATCGAACTGCTGGCGGAGGATGCCGCCATGCTGATCGGGCGCTATCATCTGGAGCGCCCCGAGAACAGCAATGAAGGCATCAACACACGGCTGTTCCGCAAGGTGAACGGCGAGTGGCGCATCGCCATGAACCACGTGTCCGCATATGACGTGCCGCCTGCCGGCGACTTCAGTCCGCCGCTGCCCCGCTACGCTGAAGCAGATCGACCAGATCCGCCCGCCAATTGACCGCCCAGCTGTGCGTGCCATGACCGTGCGTGTCGGCGGTTTCGGGGATGAGGCGAAAGCTGATGTTCGGATTTCTGGCGACCGCCTGCGCGGGAATATCCGAATTGCGCGGATTGATGAAATCGTCGGCGCTGTTGACCCACATTGTCGGCGTCCTGATCTGGTCCAGCTTTGGCCACGGATCGTAGGTGCGTGACGAATCGAACTGGTAGATCATGTCATTGGCATCGACCGAAGCGATGGTGGCGGCAACCCGTTCGCGCGCGTGGGCAGCGGCGGCCTCACGGTCCGGAAATTCCCTTTGCAGGTTCAGCGGCGCACCGCCCGCAATGGTCAGGAGCGAGGCCGCCGTCCTGAGACCGAGCACGGGCTGGGCATCGTAGTCACCATCATTCCAGGCGGGGTCCGCCTTGATGCCGTCGATCAGCAGCTGCCGCCACATGCGGTTCTGTCCGGCGATCTCGATCGGCAGGCAGGCCATCGGCATATACGCGCGCGCAGTGCCGGGATAGGCCGCGCCCGACATGAAAATGTGCATGCAGCCCATCGACGTCCCCATGACGAGGCGGGCCTGCTTTATTCCGAGTTCGCGAAACAGTGCCTGCTGCGCGGCAATCATGTCGGTATAATCATATCGCGGGAAGGCCATGCGGAGGCCGTCCGACGGCTTTGACGAGTCGCCGTGGCCGATATTGTCCGGAAGCACGATAAAATATTCGTCCGTATCGAGGGGCTGGCCGGGGCCGAACAGCTCATCGGCGAATTGCGGGCGCAGGAAGGATTTGCCGCTGCCCCCCGTACCGTGCAGCGCAATGACGGCATTGGTGATATTGCCGTCCGCATCGCGTTCCGGCGTACCGAGCGTCGTATAGTGCATCCTGAGTTCGGCCAGCGTCTCCCCGGTCTGGAAGCGGAAATCGCGCAGGGTGACAGCACCCTCCGTCAAGGGCCAGCCGCGCGGGGCGTCCATGGTGACCGGCGGCTGTTCCGGCGCGATGGCAGCTGGCGCGGCCTGTGCCGCGAGGAGGGCAAGCGTGATGGTGAGCATGTCTTTGCGGCTTTCTATTGCGCGTCCGGGAATCTCGTTACGGCGTCACCTTCCCGCCATGGCGGGTGCTTGACCATGGCCCTTTTGAACAGGTCGGAAGCGAGATGCCGTGCCAGCCAGGCGCGGACGCGCGGCAGGGGCTGACCGGCGAAGGCGTCGCGGTCCGCATGGGCGAACTGGCGGACGAACGGAAACAGCACGATGTCGGTATAGCCGCGCCGCTCGCCGTGCAGATTGCCGGTTGCCGTCAGGCGCGATTCGAGCGCAGCCAGCAGATCGATGCCCGCCGCGAAATGCGCGTCCGGATCACTGTCATGGCGGGCGGCATATTTGTAGCGGTCGAGATGATGTTTGAACGGGCCGTCATTGGCGGCGATCAGATCGTCGTCACGGCGGTCGAGCCAGCCCTCCGGGTCGGAACGGGCGAGCGCCCAGTCCATGACGGCGAGGCTTTCGTCGAGCACCTGGCCGTCCGCCACCATGACGGGAACCGTCGCCTTTTCCGACGCCGCCACCATCGCGGCCGGCTTGTCGCTGAGCTTCACCTCGCGCAATTCGGAAACCGTGCCGCTGATCAGCAGCGCCATGCGCGCGCGCATGGCATAAGGGCAGCGACGAAAGCTGTAGAGGATCGGAAGATCAGCCAGAGGACCTGTCCGGCAGTTTCGCGCCGACATGCGCTGTGCCGCGGGCGCGCGCGAGCCGCATCTGGCGTTCGCGTTCGGCGAGGCCTTCGCGCTCCTCGGCGCTGCGCGTGCCATGGCAATGCGGGCAGCTGACACCCGCCTCGTAAAGCGGCGATGCCCTGTCATCCGCGCTGATCGGCATGCGGCAGCTGTGACAAAGATCGTGCGTGCCGGGAGCGAGGCCGTGGCCGACGGCAACGCGCTGATCGAAGACGAAACATTCCCCCTGCCACCGGCTGTCTTCAGGGGGGACCGTTTCCAGATAACCGAGAATGCCGCCATCAAGATGATAGACATTCTCGACGCCTTCGGATTTCAGGAAGGCCGTCGATTTTTCGCAGCGGATGCCGCCCGTGCAGAACATCGCCACGCGGGGCGTCTTGCCGTCTTCGATAAGCGAGTCGCGCTGCGCCCGGAACCAGTCCGGAAAATCACGGAAGCTACTCGTTTTTGGATCGATTGCGCCGGCAAAACTGCCGATGGCGACTTCATAATCGTTGCGGGTATCGATCACGATGGTCGCCGGGTCGTCGATGAGCGCGTTCCAGTCCTGCGGCGCGACATAGGTGCCGGCCCCTTCGAGCGGATCGATATCGGGCTGACCCATGGTCACGATCTCGCGTTTCAGCCGGACCTTCATGCGGTAGAATGGCATCTCGTCGGCACCGGAAAAGGCTACCCGCAGGTCGGCGCAGCCGGGAATGGCGCGAATATGGCTGAGGACCGTGTCGATGGCGACGGGCGCTCCGGCAATCGTGCCGTTAATGCCCTCAGTCGCAAGCAGAAGCGTACCCTTCACGCCCGCCGCATCGCAGATCGCGAGAAGCGGTGGCCTGAGGCTGGCGGGATCGGCAAAGCGGGTGAAGTGGTAAAGCGCCGCAACGCGGACGGACTGTTCCGTGGGCACGGGCTTCAGCCCAAGCGGGCAGCGTCCAGCGCGCCCGACAGGCGGTCGCGGATCGCGGTCAGATCGCGAATGAGGGCGGCGTCATTGGCGGCGGCGGGCGCGGAGACAGCCGACGGTTTCGCAGCGGGCGTGGAAGGCTCCGCAGCCGCTGGCGCGGACGTCGCCATTTCCCCCTCGACGACAGCCCTGACGCCCTGCTCTTTCAGAAGTTTCTGGACACCTTTGATCGTGTAGCCGTCCGTATAAAGCAGCTTGTTGATCGCCCGGATCAGATCGACATCCTCCGGGCGATAATAACGGCGTCCGCCGCCGCGTTTCATCGGACTGACGTCCCTGAACTTGGTTTCCCAGAATCTCAGGACATGCTGCGGCGCGCCGATTTCCTCGGACACCTCGCTGATGGTACGGAACGCGTCGGCGGATTTTGCCATCGATGCTCTACTTGCCGTTGATCTGGTCGCGCATGATCTGGCTGGGACGGAAGGTCAGTACGCGGCGCGGTTCGATCGGCACTTCCTCACCCGTCTTGGGGTTGCGGCCCATGCGGCGGTTCTTGTCGCGCAGGATGAAGCTGCCGAAACTCGACACTTTCACATTCTCGCCGCGCACCAGCGCGTCGGATACCTTGTCGAGAACGGTCTCGACCAGCTGAACGGATTCGCTACGCGACAGACCGATCTGGTCATGCACGGCATCGCCGAGTTCGGCACGGGTCAGGGTATTGGTTTCGGACATGAGCTTCGGGCTCCCCTCTTTATCGTTGTTGCCATGATATCAAACAGAACGCGCATTTACCAGCGTACAGCGCCCGCACCCCAGGTAAAACCTCCGCCCATGGCCTCCAGCAGCAGAAGATCGCCGTCCTTCACGCGGCCGTCCCGCACGCCCGTGTCAAGCGCCAGCGGCACGGACGCCGCAGACGTATTCGCGTGCCGGTCAACGGTGACGATGACCTCTTCCATGCTGAGGCCAAGCTTCTTTGCCGTGGCCTCGAGGATGCGAAGATTGGCCTGGTGCGGAATGATCCAGTCGATATCGGCGGGCGTCAGCCCCGCAAGGTCGAGGGTTTCGCCAACCACGCTGGCGAGATTCTTGACGGCGTGGCGAAAGACTTCCCTGCCCGACATGCGAAGCTTCCCGACCGTGCCGGTCGTGGAGGGCCCGCCATCGACATAGAGCAGATCGCGGTGGTTGCCGTCGGCGTGGAGCTTCGTTGCGAGGACGCCCCTGTCGGAATTGTCGGCCGTCAGCACCGCCGCACCCGCGCCGTCGCCGAAGAGGACGCAGGTGCCGCGGTCCTCCCAGTCGAGGATGCGGCTGAAGGTTTCCGCGCCGATGAGCAGCGCCTTTTCATGCCCGCCAGCCCGGATCATCGAATCAACCACCGAAAGGCCGTAGAGAAAACCGGAACACACCGCCTGCACGTCAAAGGCGGCGCAGTCGCCGGCGCCGAGTTTTTGCTGCACGCTCGTCGCGGTGGCGGGGAAGGTCTGGTCCGGCGTGGCGGTGGCGAGAACAATCAGGTCGATATCGCTGGCGGCGATCCCCGCGGCATCCAGCGCCCGTTTCGCCGCTTCGGTTGCTAGGTCGGAGGTGTATTCCCCCTCTGCGGCGATGTGGCGTTGGCGGATGCCGGTACGCTCGACGATCCACTCGTCGCTCGTATCGACGCGCGCGGCCAGATCCGCGTTGGTGACGAGGTTCGCGGGCAGATAGCTGCCGGTGCCGACCATGCGGGCGATGCGCGTCATTCGGCTGCCGCCTGCGGCGGCTGCGCGCCATCCGCAAGCACCCGCTGGGCCTGGAAGCTGTCAAGATCCTCGGCGATGCGGCGCTGGATGTCATCGACGATCAGGTCATGCGCGACACCGATGGCGTTGGCGAATCCCTCGACATTGGCGCTGCCATGAGATTTCACGACGATGCCATTGAGGCCGAGAAAGACCGCCCCGTTATGCGCGTTCGGATCGAGGTGCGCCCGGAGGGACGCAAGGACCCGCTTCGACATGAAGAAGCCCATGATCGACCAGAGATTGGCGCGAAAGGCGCGGCGCAGCAGTTCGACGACCAGTTTGGCCGTCCCCTCAATGCTTTTTAGCGCGATATTGCCGGAAAAGCCGTCCGAGACGACGACGTCCACATCGCCGCGGCCGATTTTGTCGCCCTCGATAAAGCCGGCGTAGCGCATCTTTAGGGACGCGGCGGCTTCGGCGGCCTTCAGCGCGTCGGCGGCGACCTTGTGGTCCTCGGTGCCTTTCAGCTCTTCCTCGCCAATGTTCAAAAGGCCGACACGGGGCGTATCGAGGCCCAGAACGATGCGCGCAAAGACCGCGCCCATAACGGCGAACTGAATGAGATTCTCGTCATCGCACTCGGCATTGGCGCCGAGGTCCAGCATCACGACGTCGGATTTCATCGTGGGCAGCAACGCGGCAAGGGCGGGCCGGTCGATACCCGGCATGGTGCGAAGACCGATCTTCGCCAGCGCCATGAGGGCGCCGGTATTGCCCGCAGACACGGCGGCATGCGCCTCGCCCGCCTTCACGTCGGCAACAGCGAGACCCATGGAGGATTTGCGGGCAGCACGGAGAATCTGGCTGGGCTTGTCGGTGCCCAGAACCTCGACATCCGTATGAATGATTTCCGATTCCGCAGAAAGGTCGGCGAATGACGACAGCTTTTCGCGAATCACCGCCTGGTCGCCGTAAAGACGGAAGCGCGTGTCGGGATAGCGTTTGCGGGCCAGCGCCGCGGCGGCAATGGTGACAGCTGCCCCCTCATCGCCGCCCATGATATCCAGCGCGATGATGGGCGTTGCGGTCATGTCTGGTGGTACGCCAGAAACAGCGCGCCGTTACAAGCCGACTTCGACGATTTCCCGGCCATTATAGTGACCGCAGGAGCCACAAACGTGATGCGGCAGCTTCAGTTCGCCGCAATTGGAGCATTCCTGGTAGTTTTTCGCTTCCAGGGCGTGGTGCGCGCGGCGCATGCCCCGGCGGGAGGGCGACGTTTTTCTTTTGGGGACAGCCATATCGGCACCTGTTCCTGTTTCTCTTATATCTCGAATCGGCCCCCGAAGCGCGCACGACAAGCGCATGCAGCGGCGGGGCCGGTGCAAGCGGCGCGATATAGCGGACGCGCTGGACTTTGCAAGCCGAACTTGGTGGAAGGCGCGCAATCAATAGCGGAAGGGACAGCGCGACATGTACAGCATCACCATGGCAACGGCGGCGGTTGCGGGCCTGATCTTCATGGCCTTGTCCGTCCGCGTGATCGGTGTGCGGTTCGCGGGAAAGCATCTGATCGGCGATGGCGGTGACGAGGCGCTGACCTACCGGATCCGCGCGCATGGTAATTTCGCGGAATATATTCCGCTCTGCCTGATCTTGATGCTGCTGATCGAAGCGGCGCTGGGGGCGCGCACGGGCCTATGGGTGTCGGGCGTCCTCCTGATTCTGGGCCGCCTGCTGCACGCCTGGGGAATGACCTTCACAAAGCCGAACAAGCCCCGCGTTTTCGGCATGATGCTGACATTCCTGGTGCTGATGACGCTGTCCAGCTGGGCGCTCCTGCTGGCGTTCGGCCTTGTCAGCTAACACCTAGCCGTAAGCGCCCACGAAGGGGTTCGTCCTTTTTTCCTGACCGATCGTCGACATCGGACCATGACCCGGCACGAAGGCGGTTTCGTCTGGCAGTTTCCATAGTTTCTGCGTGATCGCGTCAATCAGATCCTGATGATTGCTTTTCGGGAAATCCGTTCGCCCGATGCTGTTCTGAAACAGCACATCGCCCACGATCAGCAGCTTCGACGGGGCATGGTGGAAAACGACATGGCCGGGCGTATGGCCGGGACAGTGGATGACGTCGAGGGTGAGTTCGCCCACCGTCACCTGGTCACCCTCGTAGAGCCAGCGTTCCGGTGTGAAACTCTTCGTGCCCGTCATGCCGAACCGCTGTCCCTGCGCCTCCGCCTGATCGATCCAGAAGGCATCGTCGGGATGCGGCCCTTCGATGTCGAGGCCAAGTTCCTCGGCCAGCACCTTGGTCATGCCGCAATGATCGAGATGACCGTGCGTCACCAGCAGCTTTTCCAGCGTCACGCCCTTGTCGGCCACGACCTGCTTCAGTTTGTCGAGATCGCCGCCCGGATCGACGAGCGCGCCCTTCATCGTCTTCGTACACCATAGCAATGTGCAGTTCTGCTGCAGCGGCGTTACGGGAACAATGCAGGCGGCGAGCGGTGGCGTGTCAGTCATGTCTGCGAGATGGTGGGCGGACGCGGCGGTGTCAACGCGGGCAGATGACGCCTAGATAGGCGCCATGCGCCTCGACCCCGCCCTGCCCTTCATTCTGTTCGACGATGCCCGGACGAATGCGCCCGTACGTGTCTATCAGGGCGAAGTCGGGCGCATTACGGCGCGGACTTTCGACGCAGTCCGTCCCGCACTTGAGGATGTCCGCGAAGCGCTCCGGTCAGGCCTGCATGTGGCGGGCCGCCTCGCCTATGAGGCGGGCGGCGCATTCGAGCCGCGCATGGCGGCGTCCCCGCCGGATGGACCGTTATTGTCGTTCGGGATTTACGAGCGGGCGGCGTTTCTGGACTGGTCCGAGATCGCGGCGCCCGCCGCTGGACGCGGCGCGGAGATCGGCCCGCTGAGAACAGCCGTGACCGAGGCGCAGCATGCGGAGGCCATCGCGGCCATCCTGAGCTATATCCACGCGGGCGATATCTATCAGGCGAATCTGACATTGCCCGTGGAAACGGACTATCGCGGACATCCGCTTGCCCTGTATGCCCGCCTGCGGGCGGCGCAGAACATGCCCTATGGCGCGCTGCTGCACGACGCGGGCGGCGGCTGGCTGCTTTCCGCCTCTCCGGAGCTGTTCTTCCGCATCGACAAGGGGGTTATCACGGCCCGCCCCATGAAGGGCACGTC
The DNA here is from genome assembly GCA_963710205.1 of uncultured Alphaproteobacteria bacterium. Classification (GTDB taxonomy): domain Bacteria; phylum Pseudomonadota; class Alphaproteobacteria; order Sphingomonadales; family Sphingomonadaceae; genus Pacificimonas. The sequence continues at coordinate 55,026 of CAVPZG010000001.1, forward strand.
GCGCCGTCTGCCGTCGCCCGGTCCCGACCGCGCCGCGGCCAGCGCGCTTGCCGCCGATCCCAAGAACCGGGCCGAAAATCTGATGATCACCGACCTGATCCGAAACGATCTTTCGCGGGTCGCCGCACCCGCATCCGTCAGGGTCGAAAATGCCTTCGAGGTCGAAGCCTACCCGACGGTTCACCAGATGGTGACGACCGTGAAGGCGGACTTAAAGTCCGGCTGCGATGCAACCGATATCCTGTCCGCGATGTTCCCCTGTGGAAGCATAACGGGCGCGCCGAAGGTTCGGGCCGCGCAGATTATCAGTGAGGTCGAGTGGCATACGCGTGGAATATATACCGGCAGCATCGGCTGGATGGCTCCGGATGGGGAAGCCAGCTTCAACGTCGCCATCCGCACGGCGGAGCTGAAGGACGGGCGGCTTCGCATGGGCATCGGCGCGGGGATCGTCGCCGATTCGAACGCGCGGTCCGAATGGCGCGAAACGCTATCAAAGGCGGCGTTTCTTGAGATGAGTGCGCGGCCCTTTCATTTGATCGAGACAATGCGGTTCGACCCTGCCGACGGCATCTTGCGGCTCGACCATCACATGCAGCGGCTGAAGGCGTCGGCGGAGCGGCTGGGCTTCGTCTGCGACCTGCATGAGATCGGCAACCTGATCCAGGCCGTCATGGGACGGGAAAAGCGGGAACGCCGCGTGAAGCTGACGCTGTCGCGGGATGGCAATCACGCGCTGGCGCTGGCGAACCTTCCTGACGTGCGCACGGAACTGACGGTCGCGGTCGTCCCCCTGCCCGTCGCCGCGGACGACTGGCGGCTGTTTCACAAGTCCAGCGACCGCGATTTTTACGATGCGGCGCGCCGGAACAGCAACGCGGACGAAGTGATCTTCGCGCGGCCCGACGGGCTGCTTACCGAGGGCAGTTTCACGAATGTCTTTGTCCGGCATGAAGGCAAGCTGAAGACGCCGCGCGGGGAATCGGGACTGCTGCCCGGCGTTCTGCGCGCCGTGTTGCTGGAAAGCGGTGAGGCCATAGAGGCCGACCTGACAGCGGCCGACCTTGCCGGCGATATCCTTGTCGGCAATTCCCTGCGCGGATTGATCCCGGCAAAGCATGTTGCGGCGCACAACCCTGCGGCGTAAGCGCCGGTCCTGTCTGACTGCAGGAGCGCAAACCATGTCCCTCACCTCGAAAGCGATCGACCGCATCGCCCCATCCGCGACGGTATCGATCAATGCGCGCGCGACAGAGCTGAAGGCCGAGGGGCGCGATGTCATCGGACTGGCGGCGGGTGAGCCGGACTTTCCCGTGCCGCAACATGCGCGCGATGCGGCGATCCAGGCCATCCATGATGGCAAGTCGAAATATACCGCTGCCGATGGCACGCCAGAACTGAAGGACGCCGTGCGCGCCAAGTTCAGGCGCGATCACGGCCTCGACTATAGCCGCGACGAGGTCACGGTGAACGTCGGTGGCAAGCACACGATTTTCAACGCGATGCTGGCGACGCTGGATGCCGGCGACGAGGTCGTGATCCCGGCGCCCTACTGGGTCAGCTATCCAGACATCGTCCGCTTCTGTGACGGCCATCCGGTCATCGTCGAATGCCCAGCCTCGGCGGGCTTCAAGATGACGCCGGAACAGCTTGAGGCGGCGATCACGCCGAAGACGAAATGGCTGATCCTGAATTCGCCCTCAAATCCCACCGGCGCGGCCTATCACAAGGCCGAGCTGGAGGCGCTGGCAGAGGTGCTGCGCCGTCATCCGCACGTCTGGATCCTGGCCGACGATATCTATGAGCATATCGTCTATGAGGATTTCGAGTTTCATACCATCGCCGAACTCGCGCCCGACCTGAAGGACCGCGTGCTGACCATGAACGGCGCGTCAAAGGCCTATTCCATGACCGGCTGGCGCATTGGCTATGCGGGTGGGCCGAAAGCGCTGATCAAGGCCATTGGCAAATTGCAGTCGCAATCGACGACGAACCCCTGCGCCATCGCGCAGGAAGCGGCCCGGGCGGCGCTGGAGGGACCGCAGGATTTCCTGAAAGACCGCGCCCACGCGTTTCAGGAGCGGCGCGACCTGGTGCTGTCTATGCTGGGCCAGGTGGATGGGCTGACCTGCGTGAAGCCCGAGGGCGCGTTCTATGTCTATCCCGACTGCTCGGGACTGATCGGCAAGACCACGCCGGACGGCAAGCGGTTGACATCGGACGAGGACGTGGCCGCCTATCTGCTGGAAGCGGAGGGTGTTGCGGTCGTGCACGGCGCGGCCTTCGGTCTCAGCCCCGCCTTTCGCATATCCTATGCCGTGGCAGCGGACGTGCTGGAGGACGCCTGTGAGCGCATCCAGCGGGCCTGCGCGGCGCTGACCTAAGGGCCTGTAGCCTCAGGCCGCGCGCAGGTGGCCGATGAACCGATCGGTTGCATTCTTGAGCGCGCCAATGCTTTGCATCAGCTCTCCGGCGGCGGCGTCCATGTCCTTGGACAACTGACCCGTCTGCGTGACGTTGCTGGTCAGTTCGCGCATGTCGCTGGCAATGCGCTCGGCGCTGCTGGCGGCTTCGGAGGCATTGCTTTCGATCAGCGAGGCAGCGCGTTCATGCTCGTCGACGGCGCTGGAGATCGCGAGGGCGGCGGCGGCCAGCGCCTCTATCGACCCTGAAACATCGTCGATCGACTGCCTCGCCTCGTTCGCGCCGCCGCTGATTCCGGCAAGCAGCGTGTCGATCTGCCCGGTCGCGCCATCCGTTTGCACGGCGAGCTTCTTCACTTCATCGGCGACGACAGCGAAGCCCTTGCCCGCATCGCCCGCGCGCGCAGCCTCGATGGTCGCATTCAGCGCAAGGAGGTTGGTGTGACCGGCAATCGACCGGATCATGCCGACAAACTGTTCAACGTCGGTCGTGGTCTTCGCCAGCACCTGCATGCTTTCCGTGCCTGATTTCACCTTCGCAAGTGCGGCTTCGTTCGCGGCGGACTGACGGTCTGTGTTGAGGCCGATTTCTGCGATGGACGCGGAGAGTGCCTTTATTTCCGTCGCGACCTGACTGGCGGAATCAAAGGCTCCCGCCGCCAGCATGGTCATGGTGTTGGCGCGCGTCTGCGCGTGTTTCGATGTCGTTGACAGCTGCCCGGCCATGGACGTCATCTGCGTCGCCGCGCTCACGACGGCATTGGTGACGCCCGCAACACTGTCCTCGAACGCGGCGGACAGTTCCTGAAATGCCTGCTGGCGCTGCCGGCGGAAATTGTCCTCCGCCTCGACCCGCCGCGCCGCCTCCTCAGTCGCACGGGCTTCGGCAGCCCTGCTGGCGGCAAGGGCAGCCTCGGCCAGGTCACGCTGCGCCTCTGCATCGGCGGTCAGCGCATCACTGTCCTGACGCGCATCGTGATGTTCAATCACAAGAGCGCACATCCGGCGCACAAGTGCGGTCAGGACGGCGAATTGCAGTATGACGGCAACGGCATGAATGACGACGCGCACGAACTGGCCCGACCCTGTGAACACCCACTCCGGCGCGATAAAGCTGAAAAGCAGGTGATGGACGGCGACGACCACTGCGGAAAGTCCGATGGCGCGCCAGTCGTACAATAAGGTGAGCGCCGCCAGCGCGACGAAGAAGTACATGTGCATGTCCATCTGCCACGCCTGCGCCTCCAGAAGATAGACGAGCGCGGCAGGCTGCAGTGCCGCCATCAGACCAATGGACAGGCGGGTCTGCACGCCGCTGCGGCGACTGAGAACCAGAAACCCGGGAACAAGATTGGCGATGGCGGACGCCGTCACGGCGACCGCCATGTTCGGCAGGTCGCTGGCCAGTCCGGCAACCGCAAGGAACAGCGTGAAAGCCCAGCCCGCACGTACGAGGAAGACCTCGCCGGCACGTCGCTGTTCGGAAAGCGCTGGGCTTTCGCCATCGAAAAACAGGGCGATCATTCTGAAATATCCCCATCTTCTCCGCAGCCCGCGAAAGGGGCGGCGACAAGAAGAACACCATGAGCGAATAAAGGTCCGAACAGATCGGCGCGGTCACCCATCATGACCTGTGACCCGGGAAGCGGTCCGCCATCGAGAGGCAGGGCGCCATGGCCCACCGCCAGACCGAGCAGTCCGCTCGCCGCGCCGCTGGAAAGCGGAACAGCGATCATGCGGCCCTGGGCAGGCGGGGCAAGCGCAAGAAGGGAGAGGCCGATGAGGACAACGCCGAGCTGCACACCCAAGGGTGACGAAGCGCGAAATGAGGGAAGGAAGGCACGCATAGGCGGGCGGATACCGCCGCCATCTAAAAATCATGTTAATTGCGGCCATGCAACAACAGCCGGAACGAACCTAGCTGTGCGAGAAAATGTCCGTATCTTCCCAGCCCATCAGGTCCAGCCGGGCACGGACCGGCAGGAAGTCGAAACACGCCTGGGCCAGCTCCATGCGACCTTCGCGGATCAGCCGCTCGTCGAGGATGGATTTTATCTCGTGCAGATAACGCACGTCGGACGCGGCATATTCCAGCTGCGCATCGGTAAGGCGCGGCGCGCCCCAGTCGCTCGACTGCTGGCGTTTGGAGATATCCTGACCAAGCGTCTCGCGCGCAAGCTCCGCAAGGCCATGCCTGTCGGTATAGGTGCGGATCAGCTTCGACACGATCTTGGTGCAATAGACAGGGGCCATGGTGACGCCCAGCCATTTCATGACGGCGGCGATATCGAAACGCGCAAAATGCAGAATTTTCAGACGGCTGGTATCCGCCAGCAGCGCCTTCAGGTTCGGAGCGTCATATTCACCCCGCCCCAGCCTGACCAGATGTTCGTCCGGTCCGCCATCGGACAGTTGCACAACGCACAGGCGGTCGCGGTGCTGCTTCAGGCCCATGGCCTCGCAGTCCACCGCGATTGCGCCCGATCCGCCGAGAACGCCTGCGGGCAGGTCGCCCTCGTGCAGATGAACCGTCAAGTCAGACGACCTCGATCTGGTCTACCGAGACGCGGCCGCGGCGGTCGCGGGCCAGCTCGAACGTGACCTTCTGACCTTCTGACAAGGTCGTCAGGCCCGAACGCTCGACCGCACTGATGTGGACGAAGGCGTCGGGCTGACCATCATCGCGCGAAACAAAGCCGAAGCCCTTCATCGCGTTGAAGAACTTGACGGCACCATCGATTCGTTCACCCGGTGTGAAATCGACATCGTCGGGATCGGCACGCTCCTCGCGCTGCGCACGGGGCGCAGGCGGCACGGCCTCACCCTCGATCTGCAGTTCGGTCGCGGACAGGCGTCCGCCCTTGTCGATCAGCTCAAACGTCAGCGGCTGACCTTCCGCCAGCGCGGAATGTCCGGCGCGTTCAACGGCACTGATGTGAACGAACACGTCCTCGCCCTCATCGCGTGCGATAAAGCCGAAGCCCTTGGTGGAATTGAACCATTTTACAGTTCCGGAAGCCTGACCAAGCGACATGCCGGCATCCCGGCCGCCGCCACCAGCACCGCCGCCGCCGCCGCGATAACCACCGCCGCCGCCGTAGCCGCCGCCGCGATCATTGCCGCCGCCATAACGGTCACCGCCGCCATAGCCGCCACCGCCGCCCTGATCGAATCCGCCGCCGCCGAAGCCGCCGCGGTCATATCCGCCCCCATAACTGTCGCCGCCGTAGCTGTCGCCACCATGTTTGTCGCCGCCACCATGACGATCACCCCGGCCGCGCCGGCGTCCCTCGTAACCCATTAAACTCGTCCCATATTACCTATCGTGCCGGCGGGCGCGTCCGATGCCGGTTTGCTGCGTATCCCTGTCAAAGAGGTGTATCCCAGCGTATCACAATCCAAAAAAACAGCCCGCGCGCCGCGGAACCCGACTCATGCCCGCACCTGCAGGCGGAGACTCGCATAGCGACAAAGCGCGGGCGGGAACAGTGCTTTATGGAGAGGATGCTGTCGCTGCGTGCCGCTGCTGGTCCGCCCTGTAGCGAAATTGCAGCCAGATCGCCGGTAGCAACAGGAGCGGTATGGATATCAGCCACATGAGTTCCAGCGCCTGAATCGCGCCCGCGTCCTTCGGGGCGTCCGGGGCAGGATCATAGCCGAACAGGGAGAGTAGCGGGAAGAGAATCGCGACGGGAATGACATAGCCGAGTTTCTGCGCCGTGGTCAGAACGGCGTTCAGCAGCCCCGACCGGTCCACCCCGTCCGCCGCCGCCGCCACATCGACATGATCGGCCAGCATGGCACGCAGCAGAAACAGGGGAGCGGCGTAGGACATGCCCGTCATGATGATGGCGATCAGGCTGAGGACAGGCCGGTCCGCATCGAATATGAAAAACGCGATGATGTGCGTGATCCCGCCATATAAGGCGGCACAGGCACCCGTGCGCGCCTTTCCGAGGCGGCGCGCCAGCTTCATCCATAATGGCAGCATGACCAGCCCGGATATGAAATAGGCCAGCAGGCCAAGCGACGACATCACATCACCGAAGCCGCGCGCGCCCTCAATAAAGAAACGGAACAGCGTTCCCGTCGCGCCCGCCGCCAGATTGACACTGATGTCGGCGACCAGAAGCAGGCGCAGCGCCGGATCGCCGAAGATGCGCTTCACGTCCGGCCAGGTCAGGCGCGCCTCGGTCAGATTGGCGCGGCTGCGCGGGACGAGCAGGAGCGCGGCAATCACAGTGACCGGAATCGCGGCCAGGATGAACATGCCCATGCCGGTTACCGCGCGCGGTGCGGTTTCGCCCATCAGTCCCGCCAGAAATGCCGGCAGCAGCAATACGCAGATCAGGCCGACCATGTGGCCTGCCTGCCAGAACCCGTAGATGCGGCTGCGCTCATCATAGTCGGGACTGAGCGTCGCGCCCCAGCCCAGATGCGGCACGTTCAGGAAAGACTGCCCCGCATACATGACGATCAATCCGCCCAGCAGCCAGCCGAGACCCGCGCCCTCCGGCGGAAAGAACAGCAGCGCCGTTGCAATGAAGGTGAGAAGCGCCCCAAGCGCAATCCAAGGTTTGAAGCGCCCGAAGCGGCTGCGCGTATTGTCGGCCCAGTAACCGACAAGCGGATCGAAGGCCGTGTCGATCGCCCGCACCGCCCCGAACATCAGACCGACAGCGGCCAGATCAAGGCCCATCTCGCCCGCATAGAAGGGCGGTAGAAACACGACGAGCGGCAGACCCGTTGCCGCCACGGGCACACCCGGGCCGGCATAGGCGATCAGTCGAGAGGTCGGGACGCGCATCGGGTTCGACCCTATGCGCGCATGTCGGGCTTGCAAGCCTGCCTTTGCCGCTAGCCCCGTTTGCGGCGGGCGATGCCAAGGCCGAGCGCCGCGAGCCCAAGCAGAAGCGCGGCCCCTGGAGCGGGAACCGGGGCGGCGGCATCGAACGCCAGCGGCTCGGGCAGATGACCCGCATTCGGCGCGGGGAAATCGAGGATGGGCGGACTGCCGATGGGAAGGCGGCCATCGATGGGGACGATATCGTCGGCGTCGGTCGTCACCTGATATTCGCCCCGCGCCAGCTCCACCCGGCCATTGACGGCGGTAATCTCGTTATCGTGCAGCTCTGCAGGTTCGCCCGTGCGGTTCTCGAAAAAGACCACCGTACCGCTTTTATAATTGGTGAACTGGTTGTCCCCGACGAAGGTGAACCCGGGCGTGTTGACGAACGCGCCGCCCTTATTCTGTTCGAAGCCGAACGCGATGGCGACGGGATTGCCCGCATTCGCGCCCTTTATCATGGTGTTTCCCTCGACGACCAGCTGACCGCCCTCCGGCGCTTCGATCAGATAGCTGGCGGAGCCGTCCCGGTCATCGAGCGTCGAACGGCGCACGATGGTCGAATTCGCGCGCGATTTCACGTGGTGGCCGGTCGCGACGCGCGTGAAGACCGTGTCCTCGACGACAAGGCCGTCGATGGTCTTGCCGACATAAATCGCGTGCGTCAGGACGCCGGGTCCGCCAGGGCTCCTGATCAGGTCGAAGCTCGAGCCGCGCACGGTGAGGACATTGCCATCATTCGTGCCGCTGGCGAGGATGCCGTTCTCGACATTGTAGAACTGGCTGTCGAGCACCGACAGGTTTCTGCCCTCACTGCGGATGCCCGCGCCGTTCCGGTCCGGCACGGAGGCGTTTTCGAAGCGAATGCCCTGCACGGTGATGTTGTCGCCCGCCGTCACGAACAGCGCCTTTCCAAGCACGGTCCCGCCGCGCACGATCACGCTGCCCGCCGCTGCGCCCGGCGCGGGGCGGATGGTAAGGTTGTTGTCGTAGAACGCGGCACCCGCGGTATAAACGCCCGCGTCTATCTCTATCACGTCGCCGTCATTGGCCATTCTGGAGGCGGCGTCGATGCTGGCATAGGGTTTACCCGCGCCGACCTGCAGAGTGGCGGCATGTGCCGCCGTGGAGGACAGGAGGATGAGGGCCAGGGCGCTGGCGCGAACGCTTGCAGACATTGGAATTCCAAGGATGATGGTCATGAGGATGGGGCGGTTGTCGCGGGAACGTGGTTAACAACTACTAAAGACCGGACGCCGTCGCGCCGTTCGTGCGGTGAACGGCATCAGCTACGGGACGTTACGCCTTCATCCGCCGCCTCTGGCGCGGAATGCAAAGCTGCGGCAGGATGCGGGGCATGACCTATCGCATCCTAGACGATCGCGCCGCCGCAGCGCCGCAGATCACCGCCGCCGATATCGAAAGCCTGAAAGCGGCAGGCTTTCGCAGCATCGTCAACAACCGCCCCGACCATGAAGACCCGGGGCAGCCGGCATCGGCGGAGATCGAAGCCGCTGCGAGAGCGGCGGGCCTCAGCTATGCGCATGTGCCGATGGGCCGCGAGCCGCTGACCGCCGAACTGGTCGCCGGCATGCGTGCCGCCCTGGACGCCGCCCCTGCCCCGGCGCTGCTGTTCTGCCGGTCGGGCACACGCTCCACGACCCTGTGGGCGCTGGCGGAGGCGCGCGCGGGCCGCGATGCGGACGAGCTGATCGAGAAGGCCGCGGCTGCGGGCTATGATCTTTCCCCTTATCGCGACATGCTGCGGGAGCTGGCGGGGCAGGGCTGATGGCGCTGCCCGACCCCGTCCAGCTGGCCATCCCCTTTTTCGTCGCCGCGCTGGTGGCGGAGATGGTCTGGGTGCGCCTGAAAGGCAGGCGGGCGGGTCGTTACGAGTGGCGTGACACGCTGACCTCACTGACGATGGGGACGGGCAGTCTGGTCGCGGGCCTGCTGACCGGAACGCTTCTGGTCGGTTCGGCGCTATGGACGGCGCAGTTTCGCATTGTCGACCCAGGCTGGGCCTGGTGGGTATGGATCGCCTGTTTCCTGCTGGACGATCTGGCCTATTACGCCTTTCACCGCGCTGCGCACCGCGTGCGCTGGTTCTGGGCCAGCCATGTCGTGCATCATTCCAGCACATATTATAATCTCTCGACCGCGCTGCGGCAGACCTGGACGGGCACGATCAGTTTCAGTTTTGTCTTTCGCCTGCCGCTCTTCCTCATCTTCGAACCCGCCATGGTGTTTTTCGTCATGGGCGCAAATCTGGTTTACCAGTTCTGGATCCATACCGAGGCGGTGAAACGGATGCCGCGCTGGTTCGAAGCCGTGTTCAACACGCCGTCGCACCACAGGGTCCACCATGCCACGAATGCGCAGTGTCTCGACCGCAATTATGCCGGCATGCTGATCATCTGGGACCGCATGTTCGGCACGTTCCAGCCCGAGCCCGCAGAGGTTCTGGAATACGGTCTTGTGAAGAATATCGGTACGTTCAATCCCGTGCGCGTGGCGCTGCACGAATGGGCGGGCCTATGGCGTGACCTTCGGGCCGCCCCATCCTGGTCGGCGCGCTGGCATTATCTGTCGAAACCACCGGGCTGGAGCCATGACGGCAGCCGGGAAACGTCCGATTCCATACGCGCGGCCTGGGAACGCGCGCAATGAGCGCCCGTATCGACATCGGGCGCGGGTTATCGATTGGCGAGAATGAACTGACGGAGAGCTTCATTCGGGCAGGCGGTCCCGGCGGGCAGAACGTCAACAAGGTGTCGACGGCGGTATCGCTGAGCTTCGATCTTGGCGCTTCGGACCTGCCGGAGGGCGCGAAACGCCGCGCCGCTGCCCTTGCGGGACGCCGCCTGTCAAAATCGGGACTGCTGGTGCTGAAGGCCGAGCGGTTTGCCACGCAAGAGGCCAACAGGAAGGATGCGCGCGACAGGCTGGTCGCGTTGCTGGCAGAGGCCGCGGTCCCGCCGCGCTACAGGGTGAAGACAAAGCCATCACGGCGCGCCAAGGCGAAACGCGTCGACAGGAAGGTGAACCGTGGGCGCGTGAAATCCCTGCGCGGCAGGCCCACAGCCGATTAGGCGTTACCGGTTGGTTTTCCAGCCAACGATGATGCCAAAAAGAAAGCAGGCGAAAAAGGCGAGCCGCACGTTCGCGCCGTCCAGACCGCCGATGCTTTGCTGTCCGAACGCGAACAGAGCGATGAAGAGCGCGAGTGCGAGCGCTGCCATGATTTTACCCCAAATTGTGGCCCCTGCGACTCGCCATAGCGGAAAAGTCTTTCCCCTCCGTTACCGGCACGGCATAGGGGCGCGCATGAAAGCCAAAATCTACATCACGCTGAAATCCGGCGTTCTCGACCCGCAGGGGAAGGCTGTCCACCACGCACTGGGTGCGCTCGGCTTTTCGGAGGCCGAGGACGTCCGCCAGGGGAAATATATCGAACTCGAACTGGCGGACGGCACAAGCGAGGCGCGCATCGCCGAAATGTGCGAGAAGCTGCTGGCAAACACGGTTATCGAGAATTACCGGATAGAAATCGCGTGAAAGCCGCGGTCATCGTCTTTCCGGGTTCCAATTGCGACCGCGACATGGCCGTCGCGCTGGAGCGTGTGGCGGGCGCCGACGTCGAGATGGTGTGGCATGGCAATGCCGAGCTGCCAAATGTCGACCTGATCGCGCTTCCGGGCGGCTTTTCCTATGGCGACTATCTGAGGACGGGGGCCATCGCCGCGAAATCGCCGATCATGAAGGCGGTCATCAGGGCCGCAGAGGAAGGCCGCCATGTCCTGGGTGTCTGCAATGGTTTCCAGATGCTGACGGAAACGCAGATCCTGCCGGGTGCGCTGCTGAGGAATTCCGGTCTCGATTATGTCTGCCGCGATGTCAGCATCACCGTGGAAGATTCCGATACGAATTTCACGCTGGCTTATGAGGGCGGCGAGACACTCCGCATTCCCGTCGCCCATCATGACGGCAATTATTTCGCTGACGAAGACACACTGGAGCGGCTGGAGGGCGAAGGCCAGATCGTTTTTCGCTACGGCGAGTCCGTCAACGGTTCACAGCGCAACATCGCCGGGATCCGCAACCGCCGCGGCAATGTGCTTGGCATGATGCCGCATCCTGAACGGCTGGTGGAACAGGAACAGGGCGGCACGGACGGCCGCGGCCTGTTCGAGGCGCTCGCAAAAACGCTGGGTTAGACCGCGCGCCGGTCGCATTGAAAACAAGTGTCATTCTCGCGCGGACGGGAACGACAATCATTGCTTTGACCTGCCGAACGGGGGCGCCGCCTAGTCCGCCAGCGCCAGCCGCTCATAACGGCGCAGATAATGATCGACGCCGCCGAACTGCGCCTCGATCATGGTCGCGCGCTTGAAATAGTGGCCGACGGCATATTCGTCGGCGATGCCGTTGCCGCCGTGCAGCTGCACGGCCTCCTGCCCGCAGTGGACAAGGCCCTTGCCGATCTTTGCCTTCGCCATGGCGACGGGCGCGGTTTCGGGTAATTTCAGGGTCGCCATCAGCGTCATGGACTGCGCCTCTTCATGGACGACGAACATATCGACCATGCGGTGCTGGAGAACCTGGAACTTCGAGATCGGCACACCGAACTGCTTGCGCTCCTTGGTATATTCCATGGTCAGCTTGTTGAGCATCCCGATGACGCCGACGCCCTCTGCGCACAGGGCGGCAAGCGCCTCGTCAACGACCTTGCGAATGACCGGGCTGGCCTTGCCGACGTCGCCGAGCAAAGCGGAAGAGTCGAGCGCGGCGTTTTCAAATGTGATTTCGGACGCAATGCCACCATCGACCAGCGGATAGTCGCGGCGCGAGACACCCGCCGCGTCGGACGGAAGGACGAACAGCGAAATCCCGTCAGCGTCGGTTTTCTCACCGGAAGTGCGCGCACTGACGATCAGGTGGGTCGAGGATGCCGCGTCGCGCACAACGGCCTTGTGACCCGACAATGTCCAGCCGCCATCCTTTTCCTTCGCGCTCACCTCGACATGATCGAGATTATAGCGGCCCCTGGGTTCCGCCCAGGCAAAGGCGAAACGCGTCTCGCCGCCGATAATCCCCTCGATGAGGTCATTGCGGCCCGCCTCCCGCGCAAAGCCACCGCCGAGGACAACGGTGGATAGATAGGGCTCAACGACCAGCGCCTTGCCGATCTCCTCCATGACGATCATGTTTTCAACAGGTCCGCCGCCAAGGCCGCCCATGTCCTCGGAAAATGGCGCGCCAAGGATACCGAGTTCTTCGGCGAAGGCCTTCCAGATATCGGGCGACCAGCCATGCTCACCGCGGCTGATCTTCTGGCGCGTTTCGAAATCATAGCGGTCGGCAAGGAAACGCTGCAGCGTATCGCGGACCATGGTCTGCGTTTCGGTATAGTCGAAGTTCATGTAAAACCCTTTTCGTCATTCCGGCGGAGGCCGGAATTCATCTCCGGAACTCGCGTACCTGCGCCGTCTTGGGAATGGACCCCGGACGACGCCGGGGTCACGATCTCGTCCTGCTGTTACAGCCCCAACATCATCTTTGCGATGATGCCGCGCTGAATCTCGTTTGATCCGCCGTAAATCGACGTTTTGCGCGTGTTGAAATATGTCGGCGCGGCGCGCTGGGCATAATCGGGGCCGATAGCATACTCGTTGCCACCCTCTCCATAGCCGCGGAAATAGGGCGCGCCGTAGTGGCCGACGGCCTCCAGCACGAGCTCGGTAATGCGCTGCTGGATCTCCGTGCCCTTGATCTTGAGGATCGAGGATTCGGGTCCGGGGCCGCGGCCCGCGGCTTCACCTGCGAGCGTGCGGAGTTCGGTAAACTCCAGCGCGGCCAGGTCGATTTCCAGTTCCGCGACCTTGCGCTTGAAGAACGGATTCTGAAGAAGCGGCTGCCCCTCGTCGAGTTCCGTCGTGGCGATCTCCTTCAGCTTTTCGATCCCGCGCTTCGACCGGGCGACGCCCGCGATGCCGGACCGCTCATGCGCCAGCAGGAACTTCGCGCAGGTCCAGCCGTCATTCTCGGTGTGGATGCGGTTCTCAATGGGCACCTTCACATTGTCGAGCCAGACTTCGTTGACCTCATGCTCGCCCCCGAGCGTGATGAGCGGGCGGACAGTGATGCCGGGCGATTTCATATCGATCAGCAGGAAGGAAATGCCCTGCTGCGGCTTGGGCGCATCGGGATCGGTGCGCACGAGGAAAAAGCCCCAGTCGGCATGCTGCGCCAGCGTCGTCCAGGTCTTCTGGCCGTTGACCAGATAATATTCCTTGCCGTCGTCACCCTTTATGCGCTCGGCTTTCGTCTTCAGCGAGGCAAGATCGGAACCCGCGCCCGGTTCGGAATAGCCCTGGCACCACCAGGTCGTACCGGCGACGATGCCGGGCAGAAAGCGCTTCTTCTGCTCCTCCGTTCCAAAGGTGTAGATGACCGGTCCCACCATCGATACACCGAACGGCAGCGGCGGAATGGTCTCGGCCTTCGCGCTCTCCTCGGACCAGATATAGCGCTGCGTCGACGTCCATCCGGTGCCGCCATATTCCTCAGGCCAAGCGGGAACCGACCAGCCCTTTTCACCCAGGATCTGATGCCATTTCAGCATGTCTTCCTTGCCGAGATCTTCCCGTCCACCCTTTTCGCGAAGTTCCTTGGGATAATTCTTGTCGATGAAGCTTCGCACCTCGGCGCGAAACGCTTCTTCCTCGGGGCTGAATGACAGGTCCATATCGTGTCTCCTTTGCGGCTGTTATTTCCATAGCATGGCGGTGCATCATATCCGCCATAAAGATAGGCGCGGCATCAGGGCGCGATCTCGGCACCATCCCAGGCGAAGAGCCTGCCACTTTCGTTTGCGGTCAGTCCGTCCAGCACATCCAGCAGTTTTCCGGCGGCATAATCCGGCGTGAACAGCTTGCCTTCCGGCACATTCGCCTGAAAGGGTCCGGACAATGCCGTGTCCACCGTTCCAGGATGAAGCGCGGCGCAGATCGCTTCCGGTTTCTGGCGCGCCAGTTCGATGGCCAGCGTGCGGATCAGCTGGTTCAACGCCGCCTTCGACGCGCGGTAGCCATACCAGCCGCCCAGCCCGTTGTCGGATATGCTGCCGACACGCGCGCTGAGGGCGGCGAAAACGCTGCGCCCTTCCTTCGGCAATAGGGGTAGAAAGTGCTTCGCGACCAGCGCGGGCCCGACCGCGTTGACGGCGAAGGCGCGCAACAGGTCGTCATGGCTAAGGGCGCGGCAATTCTTTTCCGGACCATAGCCGTCCGCGTGAAGAAGTCCCGTTGCAACGATAATCAGGTCGGCGGAGCCAATGCGGGCTGCCGCGGCAGCTATGCTGGCCTCGTCTTCGATATCAATAAATCCGCTGTCGGCGCCGCTAATTTCGGCGCCCGAGCGGGACAGCGCGTGCACGGCATCATGCCGCGCACGCGAAATCACCGCTTCTGTCAGCGCGCGGCCGATCCCGCCCGACGCGCCGATAATGACAGCCGCGCTCACCCGTTCAGGCTACGCAGCATCCATGCGGCCTTGTCGTGAACGGTCATACGCCCGATCATCATGTCGACCGTGACTTCATCCTCGACCTCTTCGGCGATGGGCAAAAGATCGCGGCAGGTCTGGGCCACATGTTCATGGTCGCGCGCCAGATGTTCGCACATGTCGAGGGCTTCGGGCGGCGTGTCCGGCGCTTCTTCCAGCTTTGAGAGCTTGCCAAAGGCACTGTAGCTGCCCGGTGCGGTTTCGCCGAGGGCGCGGATACGTTCGGCGATATCGTCAACGGCTGTTGCGAGTTCCGTATATTGTTCCTCGAACAGCGTGTGCAGCGAATGAAAATGCGGACCCTTCACATTCCAGTGATAATTGTGCGTTTTCAGATAGAGGGAATAGCTGTCGGCCAGAACCTTGCCGAGTTCCTTGCCGACCTTTGCGCGGCCTTCCTTGTTGATACCGATATGCGGGGTGGGGGCGGCTGCCATGTCTGATCTCCTGTCTGATGTGAATTACATCAGTTCAACGGGAGAACGGGACCTGTGTTCCTGTGACATTTTCACTAAGTGTGATCGCCGGCGTTTCACATGGTTTCTCGGGCGCCTCATCCGGTCTCAAGGCCGGGAAGAGGCAACCCGGAATCGAAGCCTGACGCGACCCCGAAGCGGGCTCTGACGCGGCTAGTCCTTTTCCAGCGTCATCTGCAGAGGATGTTCATTCTTCCGCGCGAAATCGAGCACCTGGTTCACCTTCGTCTCCGCAACCTCGTAGGTGAAGACGCCGCAGAGGCCGACGCCCTTCTGATGGACGTGCAGCATGACCCGGGTCGCCTGTTCCATATCCATGCGGAAGAAGCGTTGCAGGACGGCGATGACGAATTCCATGGGCGTGTAATCGTCATTCAGCATCAACACCTTGTAGAGCGATGGTTTCTTCGTCTTTGGCCGGGTGCGCGTGGCAACGCCGGACTCGCCATCAGGCGGGCCATTCTCGCGTTCGTCACTGGCTTGCGGGGTGATGCTCATCGCGCCCAATTTAAGGAAAGTCTCCCGAAGGGCAAGTTGTCGCGGATCAGAAGGACAAATCGCCGCAAAGAAAAAGGACCGCCCCCCAAACGGGGACGGTCCTTTCAAAACCCTTGCGCGGGGCAAGTTACGCGATCTTGGAGAACTTCTCGTTCGCCACTGCCATACGGTTCTGCAGCGGCGCCATCATTTCACCCGTCAGCTTCATCATGCGCTCCGTCATCGTCGACGTCTGCGAAACCATCGCGTCGAACTGGCTGCGCATGTAGTCGCCGTGCATCTGCATGGCTTCGTTCGGGTTCTTGACGCCGGACATCTTTTTCATCGTGGCGGAAAAGCCCTCGACGCTCTTCTTGGCGAAATCGGCCTGCTCACGGGCAAGCTCCTGCGTGCCTTCGACGGCAACCTTGCCGGCTTCGACAAAAGCCTCGATGTTGCCGCGGGCGAAACCGCCCATTTCTTCCATCGACTTCACGCCCTTTTCCATGGCTTCACGGCTCTTGGCGGTGATGTCCTGCATTGCGGCCTGCGACTGCTTCATCGCGGTTTCAGCCTGTGCCTTCATCGTTTCGGTCGGGTTCTTCTTGGTAGCCATTTTCGTGGTCCTTTCGGTTTTCATCTTCGTGGTGTTGGCGCGTGCCGGTGAAGCCTTGCGCTTCGCCGTGGCTGCCTTCTTTTTGGGAGCGGCCTTGGTCTTGGCCGGTGTCTTCGCTGCCTTTTTCGCAGCGGGCTTCTTCGCCGCAACCTTTGCCTTGGCGACGGTCTTCACCGCCGTGTCAGTCTTGGGTGCGGGCGTTGCAACCGCTTCAGGCTTCGCTTCCGGAACGACCGGCTTGGCATCAACCTTTGCGGGTGCAGGTTTTTCTTCTGTTGTCGTGGGAGCTGCGCTCGCCATGATCATGCTCCATTTCGTTACATCTGTTTCTATGCTGCGTTGCACAATACCATTCGAAACCAGGGTTGTCAAATATTAATTGTGCAGTGCAGCATAAATGTAAGAACTGGAATTATCAGCTAATTTTCGACGCGCGCCAGTCCCGATGCCTCCAGCTGGTCATTGATCATCGCCATCAGGCGTTTCAGCGCGCCGTCGGATTTCGCCTCCGCGCGTGCCACCAGGACATTCTGTGTGTTGGACGCGCGCAGCAGCCACCAGCCATCGTCGGTGTTCACGCGCACGCCGTCGATTTCACTCATCTCAGCGCCCGCGGCCTTCAGCCGTTCGCGCACTTCCTCGATCACTGCGAACTTGCGGTCCTCATCAACCTCGAAGCGCAGCTCGGGCGTATTGATCAGGGTGGGCATTGCGCCCTTCATGTCGGTCAGCGACACGCCGGCGCGGGAGAGCGCGCGGAGCAGGCGCACGGCGGCATAGAGCGCGTCGTCAAAGCCGTAATAGCGGTGCTTGAAGAAGATATGCCCGGACATCTCTCCCGCCAGCGGCGAATCGACCTCCTTCATCTTCGCCTTCACAAGGCTGTGCCCCGTTTTCCACATCAGCGGCTTTCCACCGCGCTGCGCGATATGGTCGAACAGCGCCTGACTGGCCTTCACGTCGGCAATGATCGTGCCGCCGGGGACGTCCTTCAGCACATCCTCGGCCAGGATCATCAGCAGCTGGTCACCCCAGATGACCCGCCCCTTCCCGTCGATCGCGCCAATGCGATCACCGTCGCCATCAAAGGCAAGTCCGAAGTCGAGCCTCTTGTCGGCAACGACCTTGCGCAGATCCTCGAGGTTATGCTCCTCGGTCGGATCGGGATGGTGATTCGGGAAATCTCCATCAATATCCGTATAAAGGAGCGTGTGCTGTCCCGGCAGCCGCGCGGTCAGCTTTTCGACGATGCGCCCGGCCGCGCCATTGCCGCAGTCCCATGCGACACGGTATTCCTTCGCAGGCGCATCCTCCAGCAGGCGTTCGACATAGCGGTCCTCAATGTCGATCTTCTCATGCGTGCCGTAACCCGTTTCGACATCGTCCGCAGCGGCCATATCGCCGAGCGCCCGGATATCGTCGCCAAAGAACGGCCCTGTCCCCAGCATCATCTTGAAACCGTTGTAATCGGGCGGATTGTGGCTGCCGGTTATCATCATGCCGCCATCGGCTTCGAGCGCGTGGACAGCGTAATAAAGCATCGGGGTCGGACCGAGGCCGATCCTGAGCGCATCCACGCCGGCCGCGTTCAGACCCTCGACAAGTGCCTGTTCCATACCGGGAGAGCTGTGACGACCGTCATAGCCGACCGCGACCTTGCTGCCGCCTTCGCGGCGGACGCGGGTGCCGAAGGTGCGGCCCAGCCAGCGGGCATCCTCTTCGCTCAGCGTCTCGCCGACGATACCGCGGGCGTCATATTCTCGGAGCAGGGTGCGGTGGAAATTATGGGGCATATCACTCTTTCATCTTTGCGGCGATCAGCACATCCCGCGCTTCGTTAATCTCCGAACTGGCGGCATCGGTACCGCCCCGGTCGGGATGCGCGGTGGCGATCGCGAGCCGGTGCGCCGCCCGAATTTCCTCTATGCTCGCGTCCTCGCGGACGCCAAGAATCCTGGCGGCGCGTTTTCGCGTCATCGCCGCGCTTTCCACGCGCGGCCCCTTGATCCCCGTCCAAGTGAGATAGGCACCTGCCGTCATGAGACCAAAACCGGGAAAGTAACCGCCCTTGGCCGCCAGCCACAGGCCCACGAGCAGCCCCGCGATACCGCCGATTACGGTCAGCCGCTTTGGTGTCAGCAGCCCCAGATACCAGAAGACGGCCACGGCACCCAGAAGGACGAGAACCAAGGGACCCATCAGGCGGCCTGGGCCTCAACCCGGTCCTTCAGGTTCAGGCTCCCCACCAGGTCGCGCAGTTCGGCACGGGCGGCGATGTGGCTCAATTTTGCTTCGTCGATGACGTCGAGGTCGAGGAGGGTCAGCCCGCGCGGGAACAGCTCGCGGTAAATGACACGTTCCGACAGGCCCGGCGCGGTGCGGAACCCAATGCGCGGCGCGAGCTCGTCCAGGGCCCTGCCGACGCGAACCATATTGTTTGCGGCGAGGTGCGCCAGCCGGTTCCTGACGATGACCCAGTCCACGGTTCCCGCATCGTGCCGCGCGCGGTCCTTGCGCGCCTTCCACACCATTTCGGCATAGAAACTGGGACGCTTCACCTTGAAACTTTCGGGATCGACCTGGCCGATCAGGTCGAAATCGACGAAGCTGTCGTTGATCGGCGTTACCAGTGTGTCGGCGCGGCCCATGGCGATCTGGCCAAGGTCGCTCTCACGCCCCGGTGTGTCGATCACCAGATAGTCCGCGTCGGTCGCGATGGCGGCGCTCAACTGCGCCTCCGCATCGGACGCCTTGTCATCGATGACCGCCATTGCCGGAATGCCAAGGCCGAGGCCGTGACCGTCCGAAAATGCCTGACGGTTCTCCATGTAGCGCGCAAAGGTGCGCTGGCGGCTGTCGAGGTCGATCGCGGCGACCCGGTGACCCGCTGTGATAAGCGCGATGGCGACATGGACGGCGGTCGTGGATTTCCCCGTTCCGCCCTTCTCGTTTCCGAATGTGATGATGTGCGGCAAGGATGCCCCCAGTCTCTGGCCTCTTGACGATAGGGCCGCTGTTTCGGACAGGGCGACTCCCAAGTCAACGACAGGAGTATGCGGCAATGCGGATCGTGCGGACGGTAAGGGATCTGCGCGCGGTCGTGGACGGCTGGCGGGACACGGGCGGCACATCCGCCCTGATCCCGACCATGGGCGCGCTGCACGATGGGCATCTGTCGCTGGTGGCGAAGGGCCGCGCGGAGGCGGACCGCACCGTCGCCAGCATCTTCGTCAATCCCACCCAGTTCGCGCCGGGCGAGGATCTGGACCGTTATCCCCGGCAAGAGGCGGAGGATGCGGAGATGCTGGAAGAGGCGGGGTGCGACCTGCTGTACGCACCAACGGCGGAAGAGATGTATCCGGGAGGCTTTGCGACGACCGTGCGCGTCGCCGACCTGCCCGCGCTTCTGTGCGGGGAAGCCCGCCCGACGCATTTCGATGGCGTTTCCACCGTCGTGACCAAGCTCCTCAACCAGGCGCGCACCGACGTCGCCGTCTTCGGCGAAAAGGACTGGCAGCAGCTCGCCATCATTCGCCGCGCCGCCCGCGACCTCGATATTCCGGTCAGGATTGTGGGCGCCCCCATCGTGCGGGAAGCGGACGGCCTCGCCATGTCATCACGCAACCGTTATCTTGGCGCGGCGGATCGCAGGGCCGCCGCAGCCCTGCCGGACGCACTGATGGCCGCAGCGGCCAGCATCGAGGCTGGCGGCGATATCGGCAGCGCTCTGGCAGCGGCGCGCGGCCAGATGGAAAACGCGGGTTTCACGGTCGACTATGTCGACCTGCGCGGCGCGGACGACCTGGCCGAGCTCAGAAGCCTTGATCGGCCGGCCCGCCTGTTCGCCGCCGCCCGTATCGGCGGCACGCGCCTGATCGACAATATGGCCGTCCGTTCCTGATTCGGTCTCTCGCCTTAACCTATTCTTCACGTTTACTAACGAAAGCTTCTTCCCGGACACGGGGGTGTGGACGAACGGGGCCTGGCATGACGGAACCAAGGGCGGTGCAGGACGAGTTTTTCCTTTCTGCGCTGGCACATGAACTGAAAACGCCGCTGGGCGCGATCATGGGCTATGCCGAACTGATCGCCAGCGGCCACACGACCCCGGAACAGAATGTCGATCATGCCGCCATCCTGTGGGAGGCGGCGCAGGCCCTGTCGGGAACCGTCGACACCATGCTGGACTATGCCCGGCTGCAAAGCGGGCAGGCCACGCTGGCGGAGGAAAGCGTCGATATCGGCGCAGCCGCGACGAGCGCGGTCAGAATGCTGGCGACCAGTGCCGCCGCACGGCGCGTCGCCATCGAGCTCAGAATTCCGCCGGATCTGCCCCGCCTGACCGGTGATGCCCGCATGTTTCGCCAGATCATCAGCAACCTGTTGTCCAATGCCATCAAATATGGCGCGGAGGACAGCAAGGTCAGGCTGACGGCGCGTATCGACGGCAGCGGCCGGATGCTGCTGGATGTGATGGACGAGGGCACGGGCATTTCCGCCGCTGACGCGCAGTTGGCGATGCAGCCCTTTCAGAGGCTGAACGCTGGCGCGAATGTCCCGGGCCACGGCCTTGGCCTGCCACTCACGAAGGCGCTGATCGAATTGCATGACGGCAGCTTTCGCCTGATCGGCACGCCCGGCCGGGGGACGCGCGCCCTTTGCATCCTGCCCGCTGCCCGGGTCTGCGGCGCGACGACAGATGACCAGCATGCCTTTGTTTTTACACGGCCTCCGGTTAGCCACCGGCGCGTTAACCTTTTTTGAACACCATGGCGCTTCATTACGCCCCGTAAGCAAATCGAAACGGGGGACGGGAACATGGCAGTTATCAAGGGGGGCGATGCCCGCTTTCTACAGTCGCAGCTGATGAAGGCCATGAGCGGCGACAGCGATGCCTTTTACGAACTGGGAGTCGCCTACTCGGCTGGCTGCGAAGGCGTCGAGATCGACCTGATCCAGGCCCACAAATGGTTCAACCTGGCGGCGCTGAAAGGCGACGAGCGCGCCAAGGAAGACCGCCGGGAGGTTTCCGAAGAGATGAGCAGCGAGGAAATCGCCGAAGCTCAGCGCGATGCGCGCGCTTTCCTGCAGGCGGCCGCCTGATCCTTCGGATCGCCTGACAGCAACGACTCTGCGCGAAACGGGCCTAGGACAGCTTCTTGTAAGGCCCCATTTCGCTCATGATCTCGATATCGTGCGCGACCGCATCGCGCTCATGCTCGAGGAAGTCCGCGACAGCGTGCCTGAGCCCGGGATCAGCGATCCAGTGTGCCGAGTAGGTCACGACCGGCTCATAGCCGCGCGCCAGCTTGTGCGGCCCCTGCGCGCCCGCCTCTACCCGCTTCAGGCCGCGCGCAATGGCCACATCAATCGCCTGATAATAGCAAAGTTCGAAATGCAGGAACGGGACATCGACCAGGGTGCCCCAGTAGCGGCCATATAGACAGTCGCCGCCGATGAAGTTGAGCGCCGCCGCGACCGTACGGCCTTGATGCTTCGCCAGAACCAGCAACAGCCGGTCGGCCATCAGTTCGGAGGCCTGAGTGAAAAAGGCCCGCGTCAGATATGGCGAGCCCCATTTCCGCGCACCGGTGTCCTGATAGAAGATCCAGAAATCGTCCCAGTCGGCTTCGCTGATGGCCGCGCCCTCAAGATGCACGATCTCAAGTCCGCTCTCCGCGACCCCGCGCCGTTCGCGGCGAATGGCCTTGCGCTTGCGTGACGACAGCGCGGCAAGAAAGTCGTCGAAAGCGCCATAGTCCCGGTTGAACCAGTGAAACTGTTCGCCGTGCCGGATCAGCCAGTCCGCATCGCGAAACGTCTGCAGCTGCTCCTCTGCAATGAAGGTCGCATGGGCGGACGACAGCCGGTGCTGGCGGCACACGGCCTCCGCCCCCCTGAGTAGCATCGCCGGGTCGCCGCCAGCCTTCGTATAGAGGCGCGGTCCCGTGGCGGGCGTGAAGGGCGCGCTGATCTGCAGTTTCGGATAATAGCGTCCGCCCGCACGCTCGAACGCTTCCGCCCAGCCATGATCGAATACGAACTCGCCGCGGCTGTGAGATTTCACATAGGCGGGCATGATGGCACTGGCAGGCGCGCCGTCACCGGGTCGCAGCGCCACATGCGCAGGCTGCCATCCCGTGGCCGCGACGGCACTGTTCGATCTTTCCAAGGCGACGGCGAACGCGTGAAGGGCGAAAGGATTGTTGCGGCCCGCGCAGGCGTCCCATTCCTCGGCCGTGAACGCCTCCGCCGCCGTAACAAGTTCGATTCTTGGATCGGTCATGAAATGTCTTTGGGCAACACAGACTTAAGGTAGCGGCCGCGGAAGCCGGGACAAGGCGTCAGGCCGACGCACTCCTGTTCATGATCTTCGCGGCGGCAGCGCCCTCGACGATCAGCTGATCCGCATTTTCAAGGCCGCGGTTTATGTCATCCTCGGTTCGAACGGTCCATGTAAACGCGCGGTGACCGGGTTTGCGGAACGCCTTCGCGATCCCGCTCGGCAGGGAGCGAATATCATAGGCGATGAATTTCGGTCGCGCCTGCCGCACGGCGAGCAGCCGTGCGGGTCCACTCCCCCGCCAGGGCGCGCCGACCGTATCGCGCTCCTCGCTCATGACGAGGCCATTCAGAATGGACGGAAAATGGTCATGATACCAGCGTGATACCGCCGGGTGAAAAGACATGATGCCGACCGGGCCAACATAGCCCTCCAGCGCGCGGCGGATCGCCATGCCGACAGCTTCGGGATTGCGGTCGCCCGCCTTCGCCTCGATCAGCAGCGGCGTGCGCCCACCGATGTGATGCAGCACGTCCTGCAGGCTGGAAATGGTTTCGTTGCTGTCCCTCAGCTTGGTCGCGGTCAGCGCTCTCATGCTGAAGCCGTTCACCGGGCCTTCGCCCTCCGACAGGCGCTCAAGCGTGGAATCGTGAAAGACGACCGCGCCGTTTTCCGCCGTCAGCTGCACATCGAGTTCGATACCGAACCCGGACGCAATGGCCGCATCGAAGGCCGCGAGACTATTCTCCACTGCCTTGCCCGGCCCATGCAGACCGCGATGCGCGAACGGTTTGGCCGACAGTGCCGCCAGCTTTCCTTCCAGCGCACGCTTGTCTTTCCGCAGCAGGCTAAGCGGCATGGCCTAATGATCCACGATTTCAATGATCGCGTCGATTTCCACTGCCACGCCCAGCGGCAGGGCGGCGACCCCGACGGCACTGCGCGCATGGCGGCCCTTTTCGCCCAGAAGGTCCGCGAACAGGTCGCTGGCCCCGTTGGCAACCTTGGGCTGTTCGGTATATCCGGGCGTCGAGGCGACGAAGACCCCCAGCTTCACGATGCGCCCGATCGCGTCCAGCGATCCGAGAGCGGCCTTCGCCTGCGCCAGAATGGCGAGCGCGCAGCGGCGGGCAATGGCCTGCCCCTGTTCCGTCGTCACATCCGCCCCCAGCGTTCCGCACATCAGCTTGCCGTCGCCATCGAACGGAATCTGACCGGATATGTGAAGAAGTCCGCCCGCCATCACGAACGGCACATAATTTGCCGCAGGGGCAGGGGCATCCGGCAGGGCAAGGCCCATTGTGGCCAGCTTCTCTTCAACGCTCATGCCGTCCCTATTCCTCCGCCGCCTTCCCCTTGGCAAGCCTGTTGTCTGTGAGAAGGCCGCGCAGATAGACCTCCGCCTCGGCCCAGTCGTCAATTCGCGCATGCGCGTCGGGGGCTGGCGGCAGCATGGTCCGCAGCTGCGCATCGCCGACCATGTGGATGCGATGCACGTGCGGAACTTCGGCCTTCACACTGGTGTGATGCGGCGGCAGGTCGTCGATGAAAACGGCGGCGGGCTCACCATGTTCGCTCAGCAGCCGCTTCAGCGCAGGACCTTTCGGGCCGCGATTGGTGAACACTTCATAGTCCATGCCCAGCGTCTTCAGCTGTGCGCGGCGCTCGGCCTGAAAACGCGCCTCGATATTCGTCAGGATGACGATGTCATAATCAAGCGACAGGCTGGCCAGCGCATCGGCAGCGCCCGGCGCCGCCGTCTGCCGGTGCATGCCCGAAAGGAAGAAGTCGTCGAGCAGTGCCGGCACATGCTCGTCTGCGATCACGCCATTATCGCTGCGGCGCCGAATATTTCCCGACAGCGCGAAGCTGTCCAGGCTAAGCACCATGTCATGCGCTTCGTCGAGATGCGCGGTAAACGGAGCGAGGAAATCCACGAGAACCTCGTCGCAGTCGGAAATCAGCAGTGGCTTCATGCGCCTGCTCCCAGCTGCACGCACGCCGCCATCAGCCGGTCCGGCCGAACGCCAATGGCGTCGGCGCAGGCGAGGAGGTCAGGTTCATGCCCCGCCAGAAAGTCGAGCGCCGCCATCTGGACTGCCGGACCCGTCAGGCCGGACCGCAATTCCGACGGCGTCAGTCCACTGAGATCGAGGAACCGGCCCAGAAGTGCCTCGTCTGCGGCGATATGCGTGATGACGCGGATCGCCAGGATGTCCGCACCGGATCCTTCCGCTAAACTGTCGCCTTGATTAACGTCTTGAAAGGGGTTCATTCAGGATAAGCCTGCTAATAGAGATTACGGACGTGTAAGGGACCAGACACGCTCGTCCCACGGGAAGGCATTGTAAATGACGAAGACCGTCCTCGTCGTCGAGGATAATGATCTCAACATGAAGTTGTTCTGCGATTTGCTGGACGCGCATGGTTATGAGACGATGCAGACCAGGGATGGGCGCCGTGTTCTCGATTTGGTGCGCGAGCGGCGTCCCGACCTCATCCTGATGGATATTCAGCTGCCGGAAGTATCCGGGCTGGAAGTGACCGGCTGGCTGAAGGCGGATGCCGAATTCGCGGACATCCCCGTGATCGCCGTAACCGCCTTTGCGATGAAGGGTGACGAGGAGCGCATAAAGGCGGGCGGCTGCGAGGCGTATATCGCCAAACCGATTTCGGTGGGCCGGTTTATTGAGATGGTGGGACGTTATATAAAGTGAGTGCACGTATCCTTGTCGTCGACGACATGCCGGTGAACCGCATGTTGCTGGAGGCCATTCTTGAAGATGAATATTTTGAAGTCCTGACGGCAGCCAACGGCGCCGAGGCGGTGGACACGGCCCTGCGCGAGGGGCCTGACCTCATCCTGATGGATGTGATGATGCCCGACGAGAATGGCTTTTCCGTAACGCGCAGGCTCAAGACGCAGGCGGACACGCGCGATATTCCCGTCATCCTGGTGACCGCGCGGTCCGATCCCGATGCCCGTGCGGAGGGGCTGCTTGCCGGGGCGGACGATTTCGTGACCAAGCCGATCAGTGGGCCTGAACTGGTCGCCCGCGTGCGTTCAATCCTGAATTACAAGCGCATCGCGGATGAACTCGCCCTTCCCGGTACGAACGGGAAACTACTGGTCGATATCGACAGTCATGTAAGTGATGACCGTGCGCTCAGAATAGCGCTGATCGACAATATGGCCGCGCCGCTGACACAGCTTCGGGCGCAGCTTGCGGCCTTTGGCGAAGTGCGCACCCTGCCCCTTGCCGGCGCGCTGGAGACGCTTCGCAAATCGAGCGTCGATCTGGTCGCGTTGCCCATCGGCGCGCGGGATTCCGATGGTCTGCGCCTGCTGTCGCGCCTGCGCGGCCATGCCGAAACACGCGACCTTCCGATCCTGGCCGCCAGCATAGACGATCATGTCGATCCGCTGGTGCGCGCCTTTGAAATCGGAGCCAGCGACTGTCTGCACCTCCCCGCCCACAACGTCGAGGTGGAAACGCGCGTCCGTGCCCTGCTCCGCCGGAAACAGGCGACCGACCGGCTGCGCTCCAGCATCCACCTCAGTATGCGGCTGGCGACCACGGACGCCGTGACCGGATTGTACAACCGCCATTACCTGTCCCAGCAGCTCGACATCCTGATCGCGGCGGCGCATGCCGACAATCGCCCGCTCTCGCTGATCCTGTTCGATCTCGACGATTTCAAGCGCGTCAACGACAGGCATGGGCACCATGCCGGTGACCGCATCCTGCAAAAGGTCGCGGAGCTGATCGCCACAAATGTGCGCGGTGTCGATATCGCGGCTCGCTATGGCGGCGAGGAATTCGCGGTCGTCATGCCCGGC
Organism: uncultured Alphaproteobacteria bacterium; assembly: GCA_963710205.1. Classification (GTDB taxonomy): domain Bacteria; phylum Pseudomonadota; class Alphaproteobacteria; order Sphingomonadales; family Sphingomonadaceae; genus Pacificimonas. The sequence continues at coordinate 81,554 of CAVPZG010000001.1, forward strand.
CTCGGCCTGGACGGCGCCATGCAGGTGGCGGAACGTATCCGGTCAATACTCGAAAAAGGCGGGCCGCCGCCGCCTGGCCTCGAGAATATCGACATCACGACGAGCGGCGGCGTTGCCACACTGTCGCGCGGCGATGATGCCAAGACGCTTCTCGCGAACGCCGACGACGCGCTTTACACTGCGAAATCGGCAGGCCGGAACTGTGTCAGATGCGACAGGGACAGTGCGGGATCTTCGATTCTCGCCTGACGCCCTGCGCGCCTGCGGCCTCGTCTGAACAGCGAAGGCCGGTGAACAGCGAAGCCTGCGGGATTACTTGATCTTGGCTTCCTTGAACTCGACATGCTTGCGCAGGACGGGATCATATTTGCGGAAGGTCATCTTCTCTGTGATGTTCCGCGGATTTTTCTTCGTCGTGTAGAACGCGCCCGTGCCTTCGGACGATACGAGCTTGATCTTGACGGTTGCCGGTTTGGCCATGACGCCCTCTTTTCAGGATAAATAGAAAAAGCGGCAACTCTTATCGGGCCACCGCTCCAGATGGGCCGCAATTGCCGAAACCCGCGGCAAAAGTCAATGTCGTCAGACGCCCAGTTCCAGCTGTCCCTTCGCCGCTTTCTCTTCGGGCGTCCCATCGTCCCGCCTTACAAGTCCCGAAAGGGTCAACCCCAGCAGCCGCACCCCCTTTGGCACCGGCAGTTGCTGGATCAAAAGATGATGTCCCACCCGCGCGAATGTCGCCCGGTCGGCAACGGGCGCGGCAAAACTCTGTGCCCGGGTGATTTGCTGGAAGTCGGCGAACTTCATCTTCAGCGTGACCGTTCGTCCGCTCGCATCGTTGGCCTCGATGCGTTCCCAGACCGCCTCGATGATTCGCGCCAGGGCCTCCGACAGGTCTTCTTCCGACGTGAAATCCTCCGAAAAGGTGCGCTCCGCCCCGATCGATTTGCGCACACGGCTGGCGCGCACGGGACGATCGTCGATGCCCCGCGCGGCCCGGTAATAATAATCCGCCGACTTACCGAAATTCGCCTTCAGAAAGTCCATGTCCTTTGCGGCAAGGTCGGCGCCCGTCTCGATGCCCATCTGCGCCATCTTCCTCTGCGTCACCGGGCCGACGCCATGGAAGCGTTTCACCGGCAGACCCTGAACGAAGGCGGCCCCCTGCGCCGGACGAATGACGCAGATGCCGTTGGGCTTGTTCTGGTCGCTCGCCAGCTTCGCGAGAAACTTATTATAGCTGACGCCTGCGGATGCCGTCAGCCTGGTCGTCTCATATATCCGCGCGCGGATTTCCTCCGCGATTTCCGTTGCCGGTCGCCCCACGTCGCTGACGTCCAGATAGGCTTCGTCAAGCGACAGCGGCTCAACGAGGTCGGTATAGGACCGAAAAATCTCCCTGACCTGCCCGGACACCTCGCGATAGACATCGAAATTCGATTTGACGAAAATCAGGCCCGGGCAAAGCCGCGCCGCCGTCACCGATGGCATGGCGGACCGGACACCGAACGCGCGCGCCTCATAGCTGGCCGCAGCGACCACGCCCCGGGCCTTTGACCCGCCCACCGCCACCGGCTTGCCGCGCAATTCAGGATTGTCGCGCTGCTCCACGCTCGCGAAAAACGCATCCATGTCCACATGGATGATCTTCCGGAGCGGCGGCGCCGCCGCGTGGTGATTGGGATCGGATTCGCTGCTCACGCGCCATCCCATAACGCAATTCGCGCTGGCGATTAACGCTGCGTCAAGTCTGGCGGCACTAAGGCGCACCTATGGAAGCTGAAGATTTCGAGATCGTCCGCGAGGAGCTTGAGGCCCGGCTGCAGGCCATGACCGGCCTCGTCGATGCGCAGGCGTTCGTCCGGGAACTGCATTCGCTGAAGGGCATCGCCCTCGCTTATGGTCTGAAAGGCTTCGCCGAAGCGGCGCATTTGCTGGAAGATCGCGTCGCCGGGGGCGCAAATCCCAAGACGCTGAGCCCGCACCTCGCAGCCTTGGGCCGGGAACTGGATTTCAGCGAGGCTGCCTAGGGCAGAATCGGATCCGCCCTACCTCTTTCTGCCTTTACCGCTGGCCTTGCGCTTCGCCTTTGCATGCTTTCCGGCTTTGCCACCCTTCCGGTGGCCACCGCGCGGCGCGGCCGGATAGCCCTCGCCCGCGCCTTCGTCGGGCAATTCGTAGCGCAGGCCGCCCGTGACGGCATTGGCCTCCGCCAAACGCAGTTCCAGCCGTTGGCCCAGCTTGTAGGTTTGGCCGGTGCGGTCGCCGACGATGGTGCGACTGGCCTCATCGAAATTCCAGTAATCTGGCCCCAGTGAGCGCATGGGGAGAAGACCGTCACCACCGACGCCGTCGACGGTTGCGAACAGACCGTGCCTGGTGACGCCTGTGACGCGCGCCGTAACGACATCGCCCTCCCGGTCAGACAGATAGGCCGCGACATACCGGTCGGTCGTATCGCGCTCTGCCTCCATCGCGCGGCGTTCCGTCTTTGAAATATGCTCCGAAACCTCGGCCAGCGCGTCCAGATCCATGTCGCCAAGGCCGCCCTCGCCCAGCCTGTAGGCACTGACCAGCGCCCGGTGAACGAGCGTGTCGGAATAGCGGCGGATGGGCGATGTGAAATGCGCGTAACTTGCCAGGGACAGGCCGAAATGGCCCAGCCGTTCGGTCCCGTAATAGGCTGCGGTCTGGCTCCGCAGCACCTCGATACTGACCTGTTCGCGGATCAGCGGGTCGTCGATACCGACCAGCACCTTCGCGAACATGGCGGGTTTCACCACCTGGCCCTTGGCGAGGGGGATACCCAGAGTCTTCAGATATTCCCGCAGGCCATCGATCTTTTCCGCGCTTGGCGTTTCATGCGCGCGGTACACGACGGGGGAGCGCTTCTTCTCCAGCGCCTGGGCGGCGGCGACATTGGCCGCGATCATATAGTCCTCGACCATCTTGTGCGCGTCGAGGCGCTCGCGCAGGCCGATGCGGACGACCCTGCCATGTTCATCAAGTTCGATCTGACGTTCCGGCAGGTCCAGTTCCAGCGGTTCGCGCCGCGCCCTTGCCTTGTGAAGCGCGTGCCAGCAGTCCCACAGCGCCTCGATCCCCTGATGGTCCGCCGCGTCCTCATAGGCGATATTGGCCGCACAGCGGATGACGGCGCGTTTGAACGTCCAGCCCCGCAGCTCTCCATCCGGGGAAATATCCAGGTGACAGGCCATGACAGCCCGGTCTTCGTTTTCGACGATGGAGCAAGCTCCCGCCGAAAGGGTTTCCGGCAGCATCGGGACGACACGGTCCGGAAAATAGACACTGTTGCCGCGCTTCCGCGCTTCCCGGTCGAGCGCCGTGCCGGGGCGGACATAATAGCTGACATCGGCGATGGCGACGATCGCATGCCAGCCGCCGCCTTCCTTCTTCTCCGCCCATAAGGCATCGTCATGGTCGCGCGCATCTGCGGGATCGATGGTGATGATCGGCAGGTGGCGCAGATCCTCGCGCTCGTCTCCGAGTTTCAGTCGGGCGGCCTTTTCCGCCTCCGCCAGCACATCCTCGGGAAAGACATGCGGGATACCTTTCGCATGAATGGCGATCAGCGAAATGGACTTCGGCGCGAACGGATCACCCAGCCGCGCCGTCACCACGGCGCCACGGCCTTCTGCGCGCGCAAGCACCAGCTCGCCCTCGTCGGCGCTGCCCGGGTCCGTCACTTTCAGCATCTGCCGGACGCGCTTGTCGGTCGGCTGAAGATACCAGCCCGAAGCATCGCGGCGCAGAACGCCCATCATTTCCTCGGCGGCGCGGCCGATACGCTTCATCACATGGCCGGTATAGCCGCGCCCGGTCTCCTCGATGCGGGCCAGCACACGGTCGCCCTCGCCAAGGGCGGACTGGCGCGCCCTGTGAGAACGTCCGTTTCCGCGCGCTTCCTTCATTCGCACACGCGGCGGCGGCACATCATGATCCCAGCTTTCCGGCGTGGCAAAGACCTGCCCGTCCTCAGCGCCGGTCACTTTCAGGACCGCCACACGCGGCAGCCCGCCGCCCTCGTGCACTTTCGACCCACGTCCCAGCTCTATGTCGCCAGCCGCCGCCATCTGCCGCAGAAGACGGCGCAGTTCGCGCCGGTCATCGCCCGTGATGCCAAACGCCTTGCCAATCTCACGCTTGCCGACGGCCTCTTTCGAGGACTTGACGAAATCGATGATCTGCTCGGGGCTGGGAAGCTTTGTCATGATGTCTTCCTAGGCCCTGGCGCAAAGTCGGCAAGCGCACGTCATTGACACGCCCGTCTTTCTCCACCATATGCCGCTTCAGCATCAATGCTGCACTGCGGCATGATAGCGGAACGGCGTGAAGCGCTGGTGGAGAGACATCCGCCCTTGAGTTCCGCTTTGGGATGCACCCCATCCAAACGTCCTGATTCACGCGGGTCGTCACCACGCGTGACGTGCCGCCGATACAGATTCGTGCAGCGCCGATACGCTTTGCGCGGTGTGAAGCCGCGCGCATGAAAGTATTCAGAATATGACCAGTTTTAAACAGATGAACCTCGCAGACCCGCTGATCCGCGCGCTTGAGAGCGAAGGTTACGAAACCCCGACGCCGATCCAGGCCCAGACCATTCCCCTTGGTCTTCAGGGCAAGGATATCCTTGGGATCGCCCAGACGGGCACCGGCAAGACCGCGGCGTTCGCGCTTCCGATCCTCGACCGCTTTTCCCGCATTACCGCTAAGATCGCGCCGAAACGCCCGCGTTGTCTGGTGCTTGCGCCAACGCGCGAACTGGCGACGCAGATCGCCGTCAGCTTCCGTACCTACGGGCGCTTCCTGCGCCTCTCCATCGAGACCGCATTTGGCGGCGCGCCCGTCAACAAGCAGAAGCGCGCGCTGGAACGCGGCGTCGACATACTGGTGGCAACCCCCGGCCGCCTGATCGACCTTCTCGAACAGCGTGCCCTGACTCTGGACGGCGTCGAGGTCCTCGTCCTCGACGAAGCCGACCAGATGCTCGACATGGGCTTCATCCACGCGCTGAAGCGCATCGTGCCGCTGGTTCCCAAAAAGCGCCAGACGCTTTTCTTTTCGGCGACCATGCCGAAGACGATCGCGCAGTTGGCAAGCCAGTTCCTGACCAATCCCGAACATGTGGCCGTGCAGCCAGCGGCCACGACGGCGGAGCGCGTCGAGCAGATGGCGACGTTCGTCAACCAGAATGAGAAGCAGGCGCTGCTGACCGTCACGCTGGAGCGCGAACCCGTCGAACGCGCGCTTGTGTTCACACGCACGAAGCACGGCGCCGACCGCGTCGTACGCCATCTTCTGGCCGCCGACATCAAGGCCGCCGCCATTCATGGCAACAAGTCGCAGCCGCAGCGGGAACGCGCGCTGGAAGCGTTCCGTGAAGGAAAGTGCACCGTTCTCGTCGCCACCGACATCGCCGCGCGCGGGATCGATATCGACGGCGTCAGCCACGTCATCAATTTCGAGATTCCGAACGTGCCGGAACAATATGTCCACCGCATCGGCCGCACCGCGCGCGCGGGGGCCGACGGTCTTGCCATCAGCTTCGTCGCCAAGGATGAAAAACCCTATCTGCGCGACATTGAGAAGGTGACGCGGCAGAAGATCCAGATGGTACCGCTGCCAGAGAACTTCATGGAAGACGTCGCCCGCATCGGTGCGCTGAAACTGCCCCCCAAGAAATCGGGCGGCGAGTATCAGGGCGGACGCGGTGGCGGCGGCCGCGGCGGTCCCTCGGGCCAGCGCCGCAACAAGAAGCCGATCGCGCAGGCCACGCGCGAGGATCGCGGTCCACGTGCGAACCCGCGGGCGGACGCCCGTCCGGCAGTCGCCCCAAACCGGCGGGAAAACCGGCCAATGGTGGCTGGCGCGGCAAGGGCAGTGGCGGAAACAGTGCCGGGCAGCGCCGCTCGGGCGGTCCACGCCAGGGCTGACCCCGCACCCCTGTCGTCATTCCGGCCTTCGCCGGGATGACGACAGAGGGTAAGAGGCCGCCTCCATGCTTATTGAAACCGCCTTCTTCTATCTGAGCGCCATCGGCACGGCCGTGTTCGCCATCTCCGGCGCGCTTCTGGGCCTGAGGAAGGGCATGGACATCGTCGGTGTGTCCTTCGTCGCAACCGTCACCGGTATCGGCGGCGGGACGATCCGCGATGTCCTTCTCGGCGCGCTTCCCGTCGCCTGGGTGCAGCAGCCGACCGACATCGCCATCTGCATCGTCTGCGCGTTCCTGGTCAGCGCCTTTAACAAGCCGCTTATCGGCAACCGCATGGAATGGCTGCTCTACGCCGATGCGGCGGGACTGGCGCTGTTCGCGGTTCTGGGTGCGGCAAAGGCGGACGCGGCCGGGGCGCACGCGCTCGTTGCCATCCTGTTTGGCGCCATGAGCGCCTGCTTCGGTGGCATCATTCGCGATATCATGACGGGGGAAAAGCCGATCATCTTTGCCAAGGAAATCTATGTGAGCGCGGCGCTCTTGGCGGGCGGCGTCTACATCCTGCTGCCGGACAGCCTGGGCTTCGGCCCGCGCGCCGTCACCGGCGTCAGCACGGGGCTTAGCCCTGCGCCTCCTCGCGATGCGCTTCGAATGGACCCTGCCCTTTCCGCGCTACCGCGCCCCGCTGGACTAGGGGTCAGGCTTTTTTCGGTGCCGCCGCCTTCGTCTTGGCAGGCTTCTTTTTGGCAGGCTTCTTTTTGGTCGCGGCCTTCTTCTTTACAGGCGCTTTTCGCTTCTTTTTCGCCGGCGCTTTCAGAGCGCGCTCGTCGATCAGGGCGACAGCCTGTTCCAGCGTCAGCGCGTCCGGGTCCATGTCCTTTTTCAGGCTGGCATTCGTCGTGCCGTCGGTGACATAGGGGCCATAGCGCCCGTCCATCAGGCGGATTTCCTCTCCGGACAGCGTGTGCGCCCCCATGATCTTCAGCGGTTCCGCGCCCTTGCGGCGGCCGCCGGTCTTGGCGGCGTCGGCCAGTTTGGCAACGGCGGCGTTCATGCCCGTCTCGAACACGTCGTCCGTCGTGCCCAGTTTCGCATATTTGCCATCATGGCGCAGATAGGGTCCGAAGCGGCCGATCGAGGCTTCGATGTCCTTGCCGGTTTCCGGGTGCTGGCCGATGATGCGTGGCAGCGACAGCAGCCTGACCGCCATATCCAGATCGACGTCCTCGGGCTCCACGTCCTTAGGAATGGATGACCGCGGCGGCTTCTTTTCGTCGCCTTCCTGAATGAACAGTCCGAATCGCCCCTTTCTTATGGTGACAGGCTCTCCGCTCGACGGGTGCGCCCCCAGTTCCTTCGGATATTCGGTCGTGTCCTCATTGCCGTCCGCGTTCCGCTGGCCAAATTCTCTCGTGAATTTGCACTCCGGGTAGTTGGAGCAGGCGATGAAGGGCCCGAACTTGCCGCCCCTCAGCGCCAGCCTTCCGTCACCGCAGCTGGGGCAGGCGCGTGGATCGCCGCCGTCGTCCTTTTCCGGGAACAGCATCGGTTCCAGATATTCGTCGATCGACGCCATGATCTCGGATGGCTGGCGCTCCATGATCTCCTGCGTCTTGGGATAAAAGTCCTTCCAGAAGGCGCGCAGCACATCCAGGTAATTTTCATGGCCGGCCGAAATCTCGTCCAGCTGCTCTTCAAGTCCCGCCGTGAAGTCATATTCCACATAGCGTTCGAAATAGCGTTCCAGAAACGCCGTCAGCAGGCGCCCCTTCTCCTCGGGAATGAACCGCTTCGCCTCCAGCCGCACATAATCGCGCGCCTTCAGCACTTCGAGGATAGAGGCATAGGTGGACGGACGCCCGATACCGAGCTCCTCGAGCCGCTTGACGAGGCTGGCCTCGGAAAAGCGCGGTGGCGGCTGGGTGAAATGCTGATCGGCGGTCGCTTCCCTGCAATCGGGTGTCGCGCCCTTGTCGATCTTTGGGAGGCGGCGGTCGTCGTCATCCGCCTCGTCATCCTCGGACTTGTCGTCCACATCCTCGCGGTAAAGCGCGAGATAGCCGGGGAAGACCAGCACCTGACCCGACGCGCGCAGTTCCGCGCGGCCATTCTTGTCGTGCAGCGTCACGGTGGTCCGGTCGAAATTGGCGGATGCCATCTGGCTGGCGAGCGTTCGCTTCCAGATGAGGTCGTACAGGCTCCTGAGCGCAGGCGAGAGCGCCTTCATCTGCTCCGGACCCTTGCTCAGATCCACGGGCCGCACGGCCTCATGCGCTTCCTGTGCGTTTTTCGCCTTGGACTTATAGACGCGCGGCGATTTCGGCAGATGCTTCTGCGTGTAGCGCTCGGCGATGACGGAACGCGCCTGGGCAATGGCCTCTCCCGCCATTTCAACACCGTCCGTACGCATATAGGTGATGAGACCGGATTCGTAGAGCTGCTGCGCCGCGCGCATCGTTTCCGATGCCGACATGCCGATCTTGCGCGACGCCTCCTGCTGCAGCGTCGACGTCGTGAAGGGCGGATAGGGATTGCGCGTCACCGGCTTCGTCTCGACGCCGGACACGGTGTAATCGCCGGCCTTCACGTCCGCCTTCGCCTCGTTCGCCAGCGCGGCGGTGTTGAGCGTGAATTTCTCAACCGGCTTACCCTGCCATTTCACCAGACGCGCCGGGAATGTCTGGCCATTTGCCAGCGCCATCACGCCCATGACGGTCCAATATTCCTCGGCCCGGAACGCCTCGATCTCGCGCTCGCGTTCCGTGATCAGGCGGAGGGCGACGGACTGTACGCGGCCCGCGGACTTCGCGCCCGGCAGCTTGCGCCACAGGACGGGCGACAATGTGAACCCGACCAGATAATCGAGCGCGCGGCGCGCCAGATAGGCATCTACGAGCGGCGTATCGATTTGGCGTGGATTGGCGATGGCCGCGCTGACCGCCGCCTTTGTGATCTGGTTGAACGCCACACGCTCCACATGGGCCGGAAGCGCCTTTTTCGCCTTCAGATGCTCGTAGAGATGCCAGCTGATCGCCTCGCCCTCGCGGTCGGGGTCGGTGGCGAGGATGAGGCGGTCGGCAGCCTTCGCCTTTCTGGCAATCTCCGTCAGATGCTTCGACCGGTCCGACTGCACCTGCCATTTCATCGCGAAATCATTGTCGGGATCGACGGAACCATCCTTGGGCGGCAGGTCGCGCACATGCCCGTAGCTGGCGACCACGTCATAATTCGATCCGAGATATTTGTTGATTGTCTTGGCCTTGGCAGGCGATTCGACGATCACGAGACTGGTGGCGATGATAGAGCTCCCTCACGGCACTGTGGGCGCGGCATATAGAGGTGAGGGGCGGAACGGCAAGGGCAGCCGGACTCTCTTGCACCTCCGCCCCCCTTCCCCCTAAAGCCGTGACTCATGATCTCCGACCTCCTCTTCTCCCCCTGGTCCTGGCTGATCATCGGCTATCTGCTGGGATCCATCCCGTTCGGGCTGATCGTCACGAAATTGGCGGGCAAGGGCGACGTCCGGAGCGTCGGTTCCGGAAATATCGGCACGACAAACGTGCTGCGCGCGGGCGGCAAGGGACTGGCTGCGGCGACGCTGCTGCTGGACGTCGGCAAGGGCGCGCTTGCCGTATGGCTGGGCGGACAGCATGCCCTGGGCGGCGACATCCTGGGCGGCATGGGCGCGTTTCTGGGACATCTGTTCCCGGTCTGGCTGATGTTCCGCGGCGGCAAGGGCGTCGCCACGCTTTTGGGCATATGTTTTGCGCTCCACTGGCAGATCGGCGCGGTCTTTGCCCTCGTCTGGCTGGGAACGGCATTTGCCAGCCGCTATTCATCGCTGGCGGGCATCGTCGCCAGCCTTGCCGCGCCCCTCGTCCCGCTGATCATGGGACGCTGGGACGCGGCGTTGCTGCTTGGCGGCATGGCCATGCTGGTCATCGCCAAGCATGAGGCGAATATCCGCCGCCTGCGCGCCGGGACGGAATCGAAGATCGGCGCGAAGACCGCTGCCCCGGAACCCGCTGCAACAGCCGACAATGGCTGACGGCATCGCCGCCGAACGACTGGCGAAACTGCGGCTGTGCCGGACCGAGCGCGTCGGCCCCGTCACCTATCGCCAGCTCATGGCGCGTTTCGGCAGTGCGACGGCTGCTCTCGATGCCCTGCCCGATCTCGCGCGGCGCGGCGGCCGGTCGCTGAAACCCGTTTCCATGGCCGAGGCCGCGAACGAAATGGAAGCGACGGAACGTTCGGGCGCGGAGATGATCTTCCTCGGCGAACGCGCCTACCCCGAACCGCTCTCGCAGATCGAAAGCGCGCCGCCCGTCATTTCCGTGCGCGGCGATCCCGCGCTCATGCAGCGCCGCTGCGTTGCCATTGTCGGCGCGCGCAATGCCAGCGCCGCCGCCATTCGCTTCACGCGCGAACTCAGTGCCGACCTGTCCCGCGCGGGCCTGACGGTGGTCAGCGGTCTGGCGCGCGGTATCGATGCGGCCGCGCATGTCGGCGCGCTCAACGGCGGAACGATCGGCGTCGTCGCGGGCGGCATCGACGTGAAGTGGCCGCGCGAGAACGATCGTCTCCATGAGGATCTGTATGCGCGCGGTCTCGTGGTGGCGGAACAGCCCCATGGCATGGAACCCCGCGCCGCGCATTTTCCGCGCCGGAACCGCATCATCAGCGGCCTTTCGCTGGGTACGGTGGTCATGGAGGCCGCGCCCAAATCCGGCAGCCTGATCACCGCGCGCATGGCGAACGAGCAGGGCCGCGAGGTCATGGCCATCCCCGGCTTTCCGCTCGATCCGCGCGCAAGGGGATGCAACGGCCTGATCCGCGACGGCGCCACCCTCGTTCAGTCCGCAGAGGATATCGTCGAGACCCTGTCGCCAATCGCCGACGTGCCGCGCGTCAGTGCCGACCTGTTCGACTATGCCGCAGCGCCCATGGCAGACGCCGACGAGGACGCGCGGGCCAGGGTTGCGGGCCTGTTGTCGCTGACGCCGGTTCCCGTCGATGAACTGGTGCGACAGACCGGCCTGCCGCCCGCCGTGGTCGCCACGGTGCTGCTGGAGCTGGAACTTGGCGGACAGGCCATACGTCATGCCGGTGCGAAAGTCTCCGGCACGGGAGACTGAGATCAGCCAGCCTCTTGAACCCGACCTGCTTCTCAGCGCCTATGCCGCCGGCGTGTTCCCGATGGCGGACAGCGCCGACGATCCAGACGTCTTCTGGGTGGAACCGCGTTCACGGGGCATCCTGCCGCTGGACAATTTCCACCTGCCCCGCAGCCTTGCGCGGACATTGAGGCGGGACCGTTTCGAACACCGCATCGATACGGCCTTTGATGAGGTCGTCGCCGCCTGCGCGGAACGGAGTGAGGGCACCTGGATCAACAGCCAGATCCGCACCGGCTACAGCGCTCTCCATCAGCGCGGTCACGCGCACAGCGTCGAGTGCTGGCAGGGCGGCGAACTCGTCGGCGGTCTTTACGGTGTCCGTCTCAATGGCGGTTTCTTCGGCGAAAGCATGTTTACGCGGGTGACCGATGCCTCAAAGGCGGCGCTGGCGCATCTGGTCGCGCGGCTGCGCGCCGGCCGGTTCCGGTTGCTGGACACCCAGTTCCTCACCGACCATCTGGCGCGTTTCGGTACGGTCGAAATCTCCCGCACTGACTATCAACGGCATCTTCGGCACGCGATGTCGGTAACGGACGCGGACTTCGGCTATTTCACGACGATGGTTTCAGGGCCGGTATCGGGCCAGTCCATCCTGCAGGCGCTGACCCAGACATCATAGCCCGGATTGTCAAAGCTGTTGAGCGAAGGCGTTTCCTTGTACAGCCAGCCGGAGAACACCCGCTTCGGCGCGGCACCGGGCCGGGCCTTCAGATCGATCTGCAGGAACCCGCCCGTATAGGGCTCTTCCGCCCAGGGCGGCGTCTGTTCGCAGGCGCGAACGGCGATGTTCAGACCGCGGAACGTGACCGTCTGACCAGGCCGCGCCTCGAAAGTCTCCGTCGCCTGACTGACCTTGTCGAGGACGCCGATCGTCACGACGCGCTGGTTCATCGGCGTTGCCCGCTGCTGCTGCGCCGAGGCAGGTACGGCGGTCAGAAGGATACCGACAAGGACGGCGCTACTGGCCCTCATCGTCCAGACCCTCTTCCAGATTGCCGAATCCACCCTCGTCCAGCACCGAGGCTTCAGCCGGAGGCGACTCAGCTTCGCTGCCGCTATTGTTGATGTAGCTGCCGATCAGGCTCAGCATGTCGACCGAGCCCTGCGTGTCCAGAATCTCATCGCCATCGCGCAGCGTCTCGGGATCACCGCCGGGGGACAGCGAAACATAATTGCCGCCCAATATGCCCTCGGACGTAATGGACGCGCTGGAATCCAGCGGCAGCATGTAGCGCCGGTCGATGGCGAGCCCGAGACGTGCGCGAAACGGATATTCCGCTTCCAGCGACTGTTCGACCACACTGCCCACGGTAATGCCGGACACGCGCACATCGGTGCCGACCGCAACGCCAGCCGTGTTCGCGAACAGCGCGTTGACGACATAGCTGTCATCGCCCACTTCGGCGCTGGTTTTCTGGTAGAAGAACAATGCGGCCACGACCGCGACGATCAGGACGAAGGCACCAACCAGCGCCTCGACCAGATTTTGCCGAAACAGCTGGTTCATGCCGCTTTCTCCGAAGATGCCATCAGCTTGCCGCCGTCCGGCGATGCGGTCAGCGTGTCGCCGTCCGGCGATGCAGTCAGCGTGTCGCCGTCCGGCGACCAGGCCTCATAGTCACCTGTCGTTTTCGGCCGTGCTTCGCCCGTTGGCAGCGCGCCGGGACGCAGATAGGCGTCTGCCGAACCGGTCAGATTTGGCGTGTGCGCCCTTATCCAGGGTTTCCGCTCCGCATCGGGATCCGGAATCGCATCATGCGAACGGTGCAGCCAGCCGTGCCATTCCGGCGGCACACGGCTCGATTCGTTCTCGCCCGCGTAGATCACCCAGCGGCGCTCCCGCGCGCCATTCTTTGCCGCCTTCCGGTAATAGCGGTTGCCCTCACCGTCCGTGCCGACCTGTTCGCCATTCCGCGCGGACCACAGCCGGGTGCCGATGGTGGGACCATCCCACCAGGTGAAGATCGATTTCAGGATGCCCATGGGGACCGCACTTTCAGGGGAAAACACAACATCCGCGCCTTAAGCCGCGAATCCCCTGAAATGGCAAGGGCAAGCGCCGCGGTCGGATGTGATTGAAATCGAATCTAGCGTGGCAGGACGTACTCTACACGGTCACCGGCCTTCGCACCGATACGGGCCGCCTCGCCCGCATTCAGCTCCAGCACAGCCTTCACGGGCCCCTGCGAACGATATGACTGTTCCGCAAGCGGGGTCGTATCCGCAGCGATGCTTTCGATCGTGCCGTCCGGCGCAATGAAAATCATGTCGAGCGGCAGGTATGTGTTCCTCATCCAGAAGGCGGCCGGACGCGCGGGATCGAAGGGGAACAGCATGCCGCGGTCCGGTGCCATTTCCTGCCGGAACATCAGACCTTCGGCCTGTTCCGGGCCCGTGATCGCCAGTTCGACGCGGTAGTCGTGCGTGCCGTCGGCCGTGACGATGCTGAGGCCGATGGTTCCGTCAGCGGCGCGACCTGTATCGGCATCCGCGGTGGGCGCGCAGGCCATCAGCCATGTGCCGACAAACATGAGGAAAAACAGACCGGAAAACCGCGCGAAAAGGACGCTCATGAAAAAACTCGACTCCGCAGAGGGGGTTCAGCCCGCCGCCTGACCGCCGACGACGCGAAGCCGTGCCGTACCACTTTCCGCAGGCTCCGTCACCTCCACAGCCAGCGGGCCCTTCTCGCCCTTCGCAATGCGCGCCGACAGCAGCTGGTCGGGTTCCAGATCCAGCAGGCCGCCGCGCCTGATCGTTTCCATGTGCACGAAAATGTCCGCGCCGCCTTTTTCGCGAATCAGAAACCCATAGCCCTTCAGGCGATTGAACCATTTCACGCGGCAGGGTTCCGGATCGCCGGCTTCGTCCAGCAGCGCCAGGGGATCGTTACGGTCATTGCCGCGCGATACGGCGTCGGGATCGGGACCGATGGCGGTCGACAGGTCTATGCTCAAAACCTTCAGCGCCTGGCGTCCGCGTGGCCGTTCCACAGCCATGCACACCACACCAGCCCCCTCAGGAAGCGCGCGCCGGTCATGTTCGGCCAGAATGGAAAAGTGCAGGAGCACGTCGCCGCTGTCATCATCGGGAACGATGAAGCCATAGCCGCGCACGCTGTCGAACCATTTCATGTGGCCCGACAGTTCAAACGCGTCAGACGCCTGAACGTCATTCATGCCCCCGCTGCTCCCGCGGACGGATTCGGGTGTCCCCGTCTCATACACCACCTTGTCTGCCTCCCGGCTATTCAACATACATCATTATCGAAAACAGGCAAATAATAAGCCAGTTGTTGAACCTGATGTTCAATGGCCTTAGCCGTTTCGCAAGAAGGAGACGCGTGATGCGCATCACGGGAGAAACACTGATCGCCGCGCCCCGGCAGAAGGTCTGGGATGGCCTGATGGATCCGAACGTGCTGGCGCGTTCCATTGACGGCGTCGAAACGCTGGAACGCACGGCGGACGGCGGATTTGCAGGCACGATGAATGCGAAGGTCGGGCCCGTCCGCGCAACGTTCAAGGGCGCTGTCACCATTACGGAGGCGAACGAACCTGAACGCTATGTGCTTGAAGGTGAGGGAAAGGGCGGCGTTGCGGGATTCGCCAAGGGCGGCGCGGAAATCGAACTGGATGAGGTCAGCGCCAATGAAACCCTGCTGCGCTACACGGCGAATTCGCAGGTCGGCGGCAAGCTCGCCCAACTGGGTGCGCGGCTGATCGAAGGTGCCGCCAAGGGCTATGCCGAGCGTTTCTTCGCCAGCTTCAAGGCTGAGGTCGAACAACCGGCAGCGCAGGCGGACGCCGGTGAAATCGCGGCGGCTGCGGAAACCTCCACCACAGGCATCGAGGAAGTCGCGACCGGCGGTCCCGGCACAGTCGGCGCGGTCGATCCGGCTGAGCCCTTCCGCTCAGCATCAAGGGGGCTCGGTCCCGCGGCATGGGCCTTTATCGTTGTCGTCATCGCGGCCGGTATCGTCGCCGCGCAGCTCTTGTGAGCGGGACCGCGCCTGACCTTTACCGGACGGCGCGCGACTGGCTGGCTGCGGGCCACCGGGCCGCTATCGCAACGGTCACAAAAACATGGGGGTCCGCCCCCCGGCGGCAGGGCGCACATCTGATCATCCGCGAGGACGGCCTGTTCGAGGGCTCGGTCAGCGGCGGCTGTGTCGAGGGCGATGTCGTCACCGAAGCGCTGCAGGTCATCGCCTCGAATGAACCCAAACGCCTGCATTACGGCGTCGCCGATGCAAAGGCGTGGGAAGTCGGCCTCGCCTGCGGCGGCGAGATCGACATCATCGTGCAGCCGCTTTCGGAAGGCGGCTTCGCCCCCGCGCTGCTCGACCAGATCATCGCCGCCCGCAGCGCCGGACGTGCGCTTCATCTGTTTACGAGCGAAAGCGGCATGACCGGTACGGCGGAGTTGGAAAACGCCTTCAGGCGCAGCTACACGCCGCCCCGCGAGCTGCTGCTGGTCGGCGCGGTGCACATCAGCCAGGCCCTGATCCCCATTGCCCGAACGCTCGATTACCGCGTCAAGGTCGTCGATCCGCGCGGCAATTTCGCGGCGGGGGAGCGATTTGCTGGTCTCGACGTCGATACCCGCTGGCCCGACGAGGCGCTCGCCGACTGGCAGCCAGGCGCCGCCAGCGCTGTCGTTACGCTGACGCACGACCCGAAACTGGATGACCCCGCGCTCATCGCCGCCCTCGGTTCCGATGCCTTTTACATTGCCGCCCTTGGTTCCCGCCGGACCCACGCCGCACGGCTTGAGCGCCTGACGGAGGCCGGGTTCGGCCAGGACGCCCTTTCCCGCATACACGGCCCCGCCGGCCTTGATATCGGTGCTGCAAATCCCGCTGAAATCGCCCTCAGCGTAGCCGCGCAAATGGTCGCCAGCTGGCGGCAATGACAATACCCACATGAAATTCGGCGACTTTCCGCTGGCGCAGTGCGAAGGCGGCGTCCTCGCCCACAGCCTGCGTTTCGACAGCCTGACGCTTGCGAAGGGCCGTGTCCTGACCCCCGGCGACCTCGCGCGGCTGGAAAAGGCGGGCGCCACCAGCGCCACGGTCGCCCTCGCCGGAGATGGCGACATCAGTGAAAACACCGCTGCCGCCCGCCTGGCCGCCAGCCTTTGCGGCGCAGGCCTCAGCGCGGACCCGCCCGCGCATGGCCGCGTCAACCTTCGCGCAAAGGCGGACGGCCTTTTCCTTGCGGAAGAGAGGGAGGTAAATGCCCTCAATACCGTCAGCGAAACCATCACGCTGGGCACGCTGCGCAGCCATCGCCGCGCCCGCGCCGGCGATATTGTCGCCACGCTGAAGATCATTCCCTTTTTCGTGGCGAAAGACACACTGGAAGCGGCGTTGGCGCAGTCCGTCCGGCTATCGGTCGCCCCCTACCGCGTGCTGGACGTCAAGCTCATCCAGACCCGCCTGCAGGGCACATCCGGAAAGATGCTGGCAAAGACGGAGCGTGTCACGCGAAGCCGCATCCAGGCTCTCGGCGGGACATTTTCGTCCAGCGGAGAGACCGTCCACGGCATCGCCGCCCTGGCCGGCGCCCTTGACGCCGCCATGACCGAAGGCAACACGGACCTGATCCTGGTCGCTGGCGCGTCCGCGACATCCGACCGGCGCGATGTCATTCCCGCCGCGATCGAGGCCGCAGGCGGCCGGATCATCCGTCTCGGCATGCCCGTCGATCCCGGCAACCTTCTGCTTCTGGCCCAAATTGGCGAGACGCCCGTCATCGGTCTGCCCGGCTGCGCCCGCAGCCCGAAGCGCAACGGCTTCGACTTCGTTCTGGAGCGCCTGTTCGCGGGGCTGAACGTGACTGGTACGGACGTCGCGGCGATGGGCGTCGGCGGCCTGCTCGCGGACACGCCGCGCCCTGACCCCCGTCCCCTGAGCCCCGCACCGCCCGTGCGGAAAGCGGGCGCCGTCATTCTCGCCGCGGGACGATCCTCGCGCATGGGCGCGAACAAGTTGCACGCCGACCTGAACGGCCAGCCGCTGTTGACGCGCACACTCGCGGCGGCGAGCGGGCTCCCGCTGCTGGTCGTCACGGGACATGAGGCGGATCGAACCCGCGCGCTGCTCCCCGCCGATACACTGACCGCACATGCCGACGATTATGCCGACGGCCTCAGCGCCTCTCTCGCGGCCGGCATCACCGCCATCCCGTCAGATTGGGATGCCGCGCTCATCATGCTTGGTGACATGCCGCTGATTGAGCCGGAGTTGATCCGCGCCATGATCTCCGCCGCAACAACTCAAGCCGATATCGTTCTTCCCGTGCATGACGGGCGGCGCGGCAACCCTGTCCTGTGGGGCCGCCGCCATTTCGCCGCGCTCGCCGCGCTGGAGGGCGACATGGGCGGCAAGCCCGTTCTTGCCGAAAACCCGCAATTTGTCCGGGAGGTCCCGGCGCCGTCGGCCAGCATTTTCATGGACGCGGACACACCCGCTGCGCTGGAGGCCATCCGCGCCGCCTTCACAGCCGCAAAGAAAAGCTAGCCTGACCGTCAGCACCGGAGCCGGTAAGGACCGGGTAAATGCACACATCGGAAAGCACCACATGACCACCGCCGATCCCCTTTTCACATCCTTCACCAGCCGCGGCATGACCCTGCCCAATCGAATCGTGATGGCCCCCATGACCCGCAGCAAGTCACCGGACGGCGTCCCGACCGAGGATGTCGCCAGCTATTATGGCCGCCGGGCCGCCGCCGATGTGGGCCTGATCGTCACGGAAGGCACGACCGTCGACCGGGGCGGCGCGTCGAACGACCCGAATGTCCCCAATTTCCACGCGGCCGACGCGCTCGCCGCCTGGGGCAGGGTCGTCGGGGAAGTCCACAAAACCAAGGGCGCGGCCATTGCGCCGCAGCTCTGGCATGTGGGGATGGTCCGCAAGCCCGGCACCGGCCCCAGCCCCGATGCCGACAGCGACAGCCCTTCGGGCGTCACGCACACCGGCAAGGAAGTCGCGCCCGCCCCCAGTGAAAGCGAGGTCGCAGACATGATCGCCGCGTTCGTGAAGGCCGCCGGAGAGGCCGCCAGGCTCGGCTTCGACGCCGTCGAACTGCACGGCGCGCACGGTTATCTGATCGACCAGTTTTTCTGGGAGATGATGAACCGCCGGGACGACGCCTTCGGCGGCAAACACCTGACAGACCGCGCCAATTTTGCCGCTGAAATCATCCGGGGCTGCCGCGCCGCCATGCCGGACAGCATGCCCCTCATCCTGCGCTTCTCGCAATGGAAGCAGCAGGATTACGACGCCCGCCTCGCCGACACCCCGGACCAGCTCGAAGCCTTCCTGACCAAGCTGTGCGATGCAGGCGTCGACATTTTCCATTGTTCCCAGCGCCGCTGGTGGGAAGCGGAGTGGCCTGAAATCGACGGCAAGAACGGCCTCAACCTGGCGGGCTGGACAAAGAAGCTGTCCGGCAAAGCAACCATCACGGTCGGCAGCGTCGGCCTGTCCTCGGATTTCATCGGAAGCTTCGGCGGCGAAGGGTCGAAGACCCGCCCCATCGGCGATATCGTCGAGCGCCTGGAAAAGGGCGAATTCGACCTGATCGCGGTCGGCCGCGCGCTGTTGCAGGACCCCAACTGGGCAGCGAAGGTGAAGGAAGGCCGCCACGACCAACTGGAAGCCTTTGACGGCAAGGCGCTGGCTTATCTCAGCTAGGCCTGCGCCGCATGACGATCTGATCCGGGATCACGACTGGAGCGGGCGAGGCGATTCGAACGCCCGACCCCAACCTTGGCAACTGCCAATTGGCATTTTCGCGATCGTTTCCGTTTTCAGTAAAATCTACGATATTCCACGCAATATCAATTGCTTGTTTATCACACCGAGTCGCCATTGGTACGCTGCGATTTCCGGCGGTTTCCCTCCTACTGTTTCCCCCCTGCTTCCCCGGCCATGCTGCACCTGCGTGGGGAAGCAAATATCAAGCGCGTGGGCCACCGGAGCGCAGGAGCAACTTCGAAAGGAATGACAACTCAAATCACGGACAAATCGCATGACCAGAATAACTAAACGCACCGTCGAGGCGCTTAAATCCAACCGAGAGCGCGACACCTTCCTTTGGGACAGCGAACTGCGCGGTTTTGGCGTTCGCGCAAAACCAAGCGGCACCAAAACCTTTATCATCCAGTATCGAAATCAAGAGGCGAGGACCCGTCGCTGCGTCATAGGCCAATATGGAGTCCTGACTGTCGAGCAAGCCCGCAACCTCGCCCAAAAGAAACTCGCCGCCGTGATCGACGGGGCCGACCCGTCTGCCGAACGACACTCGGTCCGCACGGGCCTGACAATCTCGGCAGTTTGCGATTGGTATCTTGCCGAGGCCGAAGCCGGTCGGCTGATCGGACGCAACCGACGCCCTATTAAGGCGTCATCAATCGCAGGTGATCGAAGCCGCATTGAACTCCACATTAAGCCGCTGATAGGCAATCGCGTGGTCAGCCAATTGAAATTGGCGGATATTGAACGCTTGCAAGGTGATATTGCGGCTGGTCGGACTGCCCAAGCGAGGCGCAGATCCCGAGGTGGGCAGACGGCTGGCGGCGCAGGCGTTGCTGCCCGCGCCATCAGCACGCTTCGCGCTTTACTCAATCACGCCCGCCGCCTCGGCATTATTGAGGCTAGTCCGGCAAAAGGCGTGCGCATCATGGCCTCGCACAACACGAAGCGATATCTGAGCGCTGGCGAAATCCGCCACCTTGGCAAGGTGATGACGCAGATGGAACGCGAGGGTGAGCACCCGACTGGCCTTGCTGCGATCCGCGTCATGCTTCTCACCGGTTTTCGCCGCATGGAAGTGCTGGCAATGCATAAGGCATGGGTTCAGCCAGACGACAATTTCGTCCGCTTTCCTGATACAAAGTCCGGTCCGCAAGTCCGCGTGGCAGGAGACGCAGCAATGCATGTGCTGGAGGCTCAGGCTTTGTCCAGTCATTCGCCCTTCATCTTCCCGGCGGATTGGGGCGATGGGCATTTCATAGGCGTCGTTCGGGTGCTGGGCCGGGTCTGCGCGCGCGCAGGTCTGGACCAGGTGACACCGCACACCCTGCGCCACAGCTTTGCAAGCATGGCAGCGGCACAAGGATTCAGTGAACTGACTATCTCGGGCCTACTCGGTCATGCCCCGCGCGGCGTGACCCAGCGCTATGTACACTTGGATACCGCGCTCGTCATCGCGGCGGATCAAGTGGCGGCAGAGATTGCGCGACTATTGGACGGTGGTGAATTGCGGAGCGTGCGGGAGATCAAGCAAGCGCGCACACTGGCAGCGTTGCGCGCAGTGGCATGACGCTTACTTGTCTAGGATTGCCCTGAGGTCAGATTGAAAGACTGCGGCGGCTCGTGGACAGCGCCGCTTGAAATTAAAGCCCGTCTCCAGAAATTAGGATGGGCCTTGTGGATAAGCCTGTGGCCTGTTCGGACTATCAGGAACCGGTGGGCACGGACTATCAGGAACCTAAAGCTCGGACTATCAGGCACCAAAACAGGCCTCAAACCCGCAGAAATGCTGAGACACAGCGCCTCTTAACTATCCTAACGACAATCCTTGTCGGATTGTTGCTAACGCGCGGCACATCAGCGCGCGGCTCCTTAGCGCTTTGAGGGGCGCCGTCACCGCGCGCTTTTGCACTCATCAGGTGCAACCATTCCAGCAGCTTGCTAGGAACTGAGTGATGAAGACCGATCTCGATCATCTGCCCCCGCAAAAGCAACGCGAGCTGGAACGCGTGGTGCAGCTGATCTTCGAGGAGTTCGACGACGCCTTCGCGCTAGCAAAGCACGAGTGGAAGAAGGCCGGGCGCATCCTCAAGGTCATTCTCTACGGCAGCTATGCGCGCGGCACCTGGGTTGATGAATCCCACACCGCCAAGGGCTACCGTTCAGACTTTGATCTCCTCATCATCGTCAATGACAAGCGGCTGACCGACCGGGTGAAATACTGGGCTAAGCTCGATGATCGGCTGATGCGGGAGTACGGCGTCACCGGCACGCTACAGACGCCGGTCAACTTCATCGTCCACACCCTGCAGGAGGTGAATGACGGGCTCGCGCATGGGCGCTACTTTTTCATGGACGTGAAGGACGATGGCGTAGCGCTTTACCAGTCCGACGACACCGAGTTGCATACGCCGAAGCCCAAGACGCCCACACAAGCGTTGGCGATGGCGCAGGAGTATTTTGACGAGTGGATGCCCAGCGGAGCGGGGTTCTTGAAGGGATATCGCTTCTACATGTCAGAAGGCGATTGGAAGAAGGCAGCCTTCTTGCTGCACCAGGGAACTGAAGCAATCTACCACTGCGTCCTTTTGGTCACGACTTTCTATACTCCTCATGTGCACAATCTTGGCTTCCTGCGCACCCAGGCCGAGCGGATCGATCCGCGTCTGACCTATGTCTGGCCGCGCGAGAACAAGCGCGATCGGGCCCGGTTCGAGAAGCTCAAGGACGCCTACGTTAAGGCGCGCTACTCCAAGCACTACCACGTCACAAAGGAAGAGCTTGAATGGCTCAGCGCGCAAGTCGAAGAGCTCGGACGCGTCGTTCACCAGGTGTGCTCAGAGCGCATTGATAAACTCAAAGTCGAGGCTAATGCGGGACCGGACAAGGTCTAGCGTTCACGCGAGTGTGTGGGATGTCAGCTTTCGCCGAATTGCAGCCAAGAGCGGAAATTCAGCAAACGACCCGATAGCGGACAGAGCGATCGGTGTGTAATTGAGGCAAATGAAGGACGAACTTCCCCTCCACGACGCCACCTTCGATGGTCTCGTCAACCACGGCAAAGACTGCAAAATGTTTTTCAGGAGGTCAGATGGTAGTGGATGCGAGGTTCACCTCGGCGGTGTCGATGCTCTGCAGATGGACGACTTTCGGGAGGGCAACATCGTCGTATACTTTGGCACGACCACGCGCGAACGCCCGAGTAACCTAACCAATCTTGAGCGATTGTATACTCCGCCCCATCCGAGCGCAGCGGCGGAGCATCACGAGAAGCATGTCGCTTTTCGTGACCGAAAGATTGAGGCGGTTGCAGCGGGCGAGCTTATTTTTGTGGAAATGGAGCCAGCAATCGGAGCGAACCTTTTGGCGACTTGCACGAGCGTGCAGCTAAGGGTTCACGGGGATGGCAGCTAACCACCCCATCCACGACATTAGAGAGTCAAGATTATTGACCCAAAAGCGGTCGCAAATGCAGACCATGAACGTAGCGGCGGACAATTTCCGGGCATCACGTGTGGTCACGCAATCCGCGTATCTGGCCCTTGGTTTGCGGTGATCGCGACGCTTTGCTGCCACGGCTTTGCATCAATCAGCCACGTTCTTCGACACCGGTATTGCAGCAGTTTTGCAGCAGTGCTGGAGTTCGGCTGCACACTCGCGAGCGCGATCACTGCAGCTCGCTGGCAGGGCGCGATGCATTCCGCTTGCAGGCGGGCGCATCGTGGGGCATGTGTCCGTAAGCGTCTGATTTGAAGCGTGAAAATGAGGGCGAGATAAAAGCAGCGCCGTCGGTCGGGCTGCAGGTGGTTGGTTATGTTGAGCAATTTGCGACGGCAGTCAAAACAGCCTTGCGGCGGTCTCCGAGAATTCTCCATTCTTTTCAATGAGAATGGCGACGGCGCTTGCTCGACTTGTGCTCAATACGGTCACGATTTACCCAAAGACGCTTGTCTGAACCCATCCATACGGATGTTCGTGGATGCAGTGTCCGCAGCCAGTGTCACATGCCTGCGCCCTAGCGTGAGATCGGCTGCCTCAGCGTAGAAACGTCATGTAGCGCAATCGGGCCCGATCGATCGATAATTGGTGTCGATGGCGGGCCTGACCTGCTCCCCCTCCATGTCCCTAGGTCGGTCCGTCATCACCCGAAAGATGGAAGGACCGACCGGCATGTCGATATCAAGCGCAGACGACCAGCAAACTGAACGCGACCATCCGACCGACATTGAGCCCATCACCATGCGAGTGCCCGAGGCTTGCCGCTATCTCGGGATCGGTCGGAGCACCCTCTATGTGCTCATCGGCGAAGGAGAGATCGAATTCATCAAGCTGGGCAGTTCGACACTGGTTCTGACCGAGAGTCTGAAGGACCTGGTCGAACGAAGGCACAAGGGTCCGCGCCGTGCTGCAGAGGTCGAATCTTGAACATGCATCCGGATCTCGTCCGCGCTGTCATTCTAGCTGCACTAGCCAAAGTTCCAGACAGCACCAAGCGACAGCTTGTCTCGACTGTTTTGGAGCGCCGCAAGCACGCTGAAGACGCGGTCTTGGCGAGCATCGTCTTAGCGCTCGCGCAGCGACGCTAGCTAGGTAATCTCGCGCTGAAGCAACGTCCGCTACGCGCCCCAAAGCCGGACGCAGAAGGCGTGTCGAACTGATCCCGATAGCTGACGTTGCTTATGGGTGATCCTCGCAACTTGCCTTGACGAGATGCGCTTCAGACTTGGGCGTTGTGTTTCGCTGGGCTGGCGCGTTGAACACCGAAGCCATGAGCCAGCTTGATCAGGGGTTCGTTTGCGTTCGAAGTCTCAGAAAGTGGTCAATCATTCTCGGCTCTTACAGTCTCAGCTCGGAGGATACAGCCGCAGCGCAAATTAGCTGAAATCCCGTTTCAACCTTGTCCTGACCAATGCCTGATACTCTCGTGCGACGTCTTCAACATTTGCAATATCGTGCATCATTCTCGCATAGGACCAGAGGCCCTGGCTCGCGATCGCAAGAAAGTTAGCGAGGCTGTCGAGTTCCTCCGGTCGCATTGACGTATCGAGCTGAGCCGTCGCTCGGCGCAGCGCAGTGTCGAAACCCGACTTGAGGTCCACTAGGTGCGCCGATGTCAATTCACTCGTGGCGTCGAGGTGCGGTGCAACTTCGGTGACGGCGTTTGCGAAGAAGCAGCCCGGACCCGGCATCCCATGCTTGCGGTGCATCTCAATGAAATGATCGAAGTATTCGCGTATCGCGTCCATTCCATCTTCGTTGCGGTGAAGTATGTTGATCGCCGGATCGGCAACCACTTCGCGGTAATGGGCGAGACATCTCAGGAAGGCTCCTTCCTTGCCCCCGAATTCGGAATAGATACCGCTGCGGGCGACGCCGGTCGCTTTGACCAGGTCATCGATCGATGTGGCGTAATACCCCTTTGTCCAGAACACCCACATGGCGTTCTGCAACAGGTTTTCCCTTGACTTCAAACGGGGCCGTGGCATCCAATCCTCATTAAGGAACGATTGTTCCAAAATTATCCGGCAAAGTGCTTCGAATAGCAAGCCGGCTACAATCCGGGCGATTTTGGGAGCCGATTATGCAGAACAAGGCAGTGGTATTGGGCGCAGGTCCTCCGGAAGGAATCGGCGCCGCTGTTGCCCGCCGCTTCGCCCGGGAGGGAATGCATGTCTTCATTTCGGGCCGGAACATCGGCAAAGTGGAGCAGAGCGCCGATCGGATCCGCGCTGCTGGCGGTTCGGCAGAAGCGATCAAGGTCGATGTGACATCGCAAGCCGAAGTCGAAGGCCTGTTCGACCGTGTTCGGAAGCGCGAAGGCAACCTCGAAACGGTTGTCTTCAATGCAGGTGGCAACACATTGGAACCCTTTGAGGATTTATCGGCCGAAGCTTTCGAGAATGTGTGGCGGGTGTGCTGTTTCGGAGCGTTTCTGGCCGCAAAGCAGGCTCTGCCAATGCTTCGCAAACAAGGCTTTGGCTCGATGCTGTTTACTGGCGCTTCAGCCTCCCTGCGAGGAAAGCCCAATTTCGGGCAGTTCGCCTCTGCAAAAGCCGCGCTGCGCAATCTCGTTCAGGCGTTGGCGCGCGAATACGGTCCGCACGGAGTCCATATCGCCCACATCATCATTGATGGTCTGGTGAATGGCGAACGCGCGGGTGACCTGTTCGGCGAGCACCTGGCAAATCTCGGTCCGGATGGTGCGCTAGAGCCTGACGACATCGCGGACGCGTACTGGATGGTGCACAAGCAGCCGCGCTCGACATGGACACACGAACTTGACCTGCGCCCCTACAAGGAAGCCTGGTGAATGGCCGTGAGCGCTCCGGCACGCTGGTGTTTCTACCTCGCAGCGGGCGTTTGCATCGCGGCGATGCTCGGCCATGAAGTGCTCGGCAATTCTAAGGTGCTCGATCCTCTGAATGAGGTCGATCTGCCAGCAGACGTTGTCTGGCTTCACCACTTTTCCTGGCATGTCGGATCGGTCGCGCTGCTTGCAATGGCTGCGATGTTCGTGCTTGCAGCGCGCAAGGCGGAACATCTGATCCTAGCCGTTTTCGGCACCGCTATAAGCCTAGGCTTTGCGGTGCTCGGCGTGAGTCTGGCGCTTCTGGGCGACCCCGTACTCTGGAGCACTCCTGCCCCTTACCCTTGGGCGATTTCGGCGGCTTTCGGCGGAGCGGGCATTTGTCTGGTTGGCAAGGCTTCACAGACATGAACACAGTCGCATTGCGCCTGCACATCGGTCCGATCTGCTTGTGAACCTCCGCCTTCTCAGCCTCATCTTCGCGCCGTTTGCGTTTGGGACCAGCGCCTTTGTGTTCATCGGCCTGATCGAACCAATGGCGGGCGATTTGTCGGTCGGCGTTCCGGCAATCGGGCAGTTGCAGACCGTCTTTGCTCTGGCCTGCGGTCTGGGTGGTCCGATCCTCGCCCGGCTTGTGGCGGGGTTCGACCGCAAGCGAGTGCTGCTCGGCGTGATGGCAATCCTCGCCCTCATGAACCTTGCGACCGCGCTGGCCTCCACCTTCGAGCTAATCGCCGTCATCCGGTTCGCCGGCGGCCTGTTCGCGGCGCTGACCCTGCCAGTTTCCACGACAATCGCGGTCAATCTTGTCTCCGAGGACAAGCGACCGGCAGCCATTGCCACCGTGCTCGGCGGCTACACGCTCGCGTTCCTTATCGGAATGCCGGTCGGCAGCGTGCTTGGCGATATGTTCGGGTGGCAGGCGGCCTTCTGGTTCGCCTTTGCGATCTGCCTTATTGCCCTTGTCGTTTTGGCCGTTGCGGCGCCTGCGCGGATCGAGGCGCCCGACATGGGACAGCAGAACTTCGCCTCGGCGCTGCGCGGCGATAACGCGCTTCTCATGGGAATCACCATGCTCGCGTTCTGCGCGACCTTTGCTAGCGTCAGCTTCATCGGACCGGTCATCACGGCGGCAACCGGGCTGACCGGCGCGGCCATCGGAGCGGTTCAGGTGTCGACCGGGATCGGCAGCATTCTTGGCCTTGCTCTGGGCGCGTGGCTGGCGAAACTTCCCGCGCGGAAGGGACTTGCGATCCTCGTTGCCACAACTGCGATAACGCAGCTCCTCTTCGCTCTCGTCATGTTGAATGACCTTGGGCTCCTGGCGCTCGCCATCTTGCTGCTCGCAATGATCACTGGATCGGCGGCGCTGTTCGCGACGTCTCCGATCATACAGACCAGTCTTGCGAAATCGGCTGGACCAGCTGCGACCATCGCCTTCGCCCTGAACGGTTCGATGCTCTATTTTGGACAGGGTCTCGGCGCTGCGCTGGGTGGCTGGGTTACAGCGCAGTTCGGCCTCGGCTGGGTTGGATTGGCCGGAGCCATCGTTGCGCTGGCCGCGCTCTTGATGATTGCCGCACTCGGGCGGCGAGACGCGGTCTGACGCAGGTCCAGTCAGGAATGCCGCTCGGCGTCGGCAAAATGCGCGATCACCTCGGGACGAAAGAGCAGCGCAAGAGCGCCCAATTGTAAGACCATAAACACGCCGATCCCCAAGTAAACCGTAGTCGCAGAGGCCATTTCGACCGGCATCGGGTGAACCCATTGGGTGGCCAGCCCGGTCGCATAGTCAAAGGCGCCGACCGCGTTGTAGATCACCAACGCGCCCCAAGTAGCGACGCCACGCCGACGCCAGAACACAAAGACCATGAGCGGGACCAGAAAGCCGAGCACGGTATCGCTGAACCACGGCGCGAACCACGCATCCGGCGCAATCCCGCCGAACATCTCAACCGTGGGCAGGAATAAGATCGTCTGCGCCCGGAAAATCGTTGCCGCCATCAATATTGCGATGGACCATCGGATTGTCGGGCTCATCATGTTCCAGCGCCTTTATCAAACTGCTTGACCATCTGCTTGAACAGGAACCCCGGAGCAATCCGGCTCATCAGGCGCAGCAGGTTGGAGGCTCCGGCGGGTATCTCGAACTTGTCCTTTCGCATCCCGCTGATCAATTCGGCGACCACTTCGGCCGGCGGTGTTTTCCTGAAACTGCCGGTGTCCATACCTTGCGCCAGAGGCGTGTCCGTCACGGGAGGGAGCAGCTCGAAAACCTTGATCCCGACCTTGGCAAGTTGATGACGCAGGGCACAGGCGCTGTGGTGGATCAACGCCTTCGTGCCAGAATAAACAGGCGTGTTTGGAAACGGAATGTAAGCAAGACCAGAACTGACAAACACGATTGCCGGCTCCTCCGCTTCGCGCATCAACGGCAGGGCCATGTGCGATAGGCGTAAGGGTGCTATCGCGTTGATTGCAATTTCGCGCTGAAGTCGCTCGGGCGTATCCGGTTCAGCATGAAAGTTGTACATCAGCATGATTCCGGCGCAATTGACCAAAAGGTTGAGGCGACCGAATTTCTGTTCGATTTCCGTCAGCATCTGCGTGCAATCGTCGATATTTGATACATCGCACCGTATCGGATGAGCATCGAGCTGTTCTGCTGCGGCCTTGAGCTTGTCCTCGTCGCGACCGCAAATGACGACGTCATTTCCCAGAGCGCGAAATTGGCGCGCGATCTCAGCGCCAATTCCAGAACTGCCTCCGGTAACCAGAACAATCTTGTTTTCGAGCATCATGATGCGGCCTCGATCCTTTTGAGGAGAGTCTTCAACCGGCTGTCCGCCCGTGCAAGGTCGCCTGAAGTGCAAAGAAGAAGGTGAAGTAGCCAAGCACGATCCTGACCCAGTGGACCAAGACCCAGGTGTCGACGACACCGGCGATCTCATCGGGCGAATAGCCACTCTGCATCGATGTCCACACGACCGGGAAGTGATAGCCCGCAGTTATCGCACAATTGACCAGCCAACTGGCCAGCGACAGGGTCCACCAACGGCGCGCCGGTGTGTGTGTCCGGGCAAGATACAGCGAGAGCGGGATGACGATTGTTTGCAAGAGCGCGAAAGGGATGATGGTGGTGGCGATGTTGGTCCAGTCCACATGGAATGCGTCGACCAGCTCAGCGCCGGTCATCTGGCTCCATTGTGCGCCGAACGAGACGCCGATCATCAATTGCGCGCCGGCAAAAGTACCCGCAGCGAGTGTTGCGACCACATCAGACCTGGCTGTCATTGCCTGAACTCCCTGGACACTCGCTGCGGGCAGTTGGCATGGCCGTGCGGGGGCATCGTTCGAGCCATGCATTCGGAGCGCAACTTTCAGTTCCCGCGGGAGAGATCATTGCGGGAAGCTGACGTCGGCGCCTTGCGGAAATGAGACCGATACGATGCACTCCTCCGGCCCCAGACAGCTGTCGTAGTGCAGGTTGCCGCCCGGTTGGTAGAAGTGCGAGCCTGCGGTCATTATCGGGCCCCGGTCGGCGTCGCCTTCTTCCCAGTGCTGAAACCGCCCCGCGACCACAACGGCATGATAGCCGCTCGAATGCGAGTGGACCGGGAATGTGACCCCGGCGCCGATCTTGCCGAGTTGAAGGGTCGGGACACCCTGATCGATACCTCCATAAAGGAACCTGACGGAAACGCCGGGGAACAATTGCTGATACTGCGCGGCATCGGCTGTAGTGCGTTCAAATTGCGTGCCGGCAACGGATTCGCCAGCGGCCGAATAGCTCGATTTGGGTCGATCACCCCCGGCCGTCGGATAACATCCCGCAAGCATCAATAGGACTGTTGGCGCAAGAATATGTGATCGCTTCATGAGTGCACTCCGCATGGCCCGCCGCGAAAAAGGTGCACTCAGACTGGGCTTTTGGCTGGGCGGGCGCGAGAGACGAATTCGGTCATTCGGTGATCAATTCAGTCACTGATCATACGGCGATGGAACCGGGGTTCCGAATGTGGGAAGGCCATCGCGGAGGTCTGATGTCCAAACACTCGATTGCGATCCTGCTAAACGCCGTTTGCCCCGTTATGGGTGTCGATCCTGATGATCTGCTGCGCGAGGTCCCGTGGCCAGAGACGACCCGGCTTGGCCAGGACTTGCTCGTGTCCGGGCAGGACTACATCACGCTGTTTCGGACCTTGGCAGAAATGGCAGGTGAGCGGTCGGACCCGATTGCGGTGGGCAAGGCGATGGCGAGCGGACCAATCCTCCCGATCTTTCTCGCGCTATCGATTGCGCCCAACATGGCCGAAGGGTTTCGCCGTCTGGCGCGCTTCAAGACCCTATTCGGGCCCGTTGCGATCAAGCTTACTCAAGCCAATTCTGTGTTGCGCGTGGAGATCATCGCGGAGGAACCGGCGCTAACCCTGCCACCGCATCTAAGTGCACCAATCGGCGTGTTCTTGGTCGAAAAGGCACGGGCCCATTCGTTGCGCGAAGTCTTTGCGCTGCGCGTTATTTTTCCCAGCGGATTGATCGAGGATGAGGTCGCAAACGCGTATTTCGGGGCACGCATCGAGCATGGCGATGGGGTAGTGATCGACTTCGCGGTTGATGATGCTGAAGCTCCCTTCATATCTGTCAACGACGAGCTTTGGGCGGAGATCGAAGCGGATCTTGAACGGCAGTTGCGGGAGCAAACTGGCGAAGCCGAGTTTGCGGATCAGGTCGAAGTCTGCGATCCGGCGCGCCCTCAATGTCGGCCCTGTTAGGGTGGAAGCGATCTGTGAGGAACTGGGGGTCAGCCGGTCGACCATGCAGCGGCAACTGGCGGCAGAGGGGCAGGCGTATCAATCGATCCTGAACCGCGTTCGCCGCGATCTGGCGGTGCGATACCTCACGAAAAGCACGCTCTCGCAAAGCCAGGTGGCCGGATTGCTGGGTTTCGCTGACCCGAAGTCGTTCCAGCGCGCCTTCAAGAGCTGGACCGGCAAGCCGCCTGAACGTTTTCGGCAGGAGCAGCAGGCCTGAGAGGGCCGCTAAGGTTGGATGCCCGGCTCTGGCGTTTCGCCAAGATCCCATCCGCCACCCAAGGCGCGGTAAGCCGCTACTGTTGCTGACAGCACCGCACCCTTGCCCCGCGCAACCTCGCTACGCGCCGCAATCAATTGTCGCTGAGTGTCGAGCAACGTCAATTGGCTATCCAGACCCTGTTCGAACCGCAGCTTGGCAAACCCGAAGCTGCGTTCGCGCTCCGCCAAGACCGCTTCAAGGACACCTAGCCGCCTTTGTGCAAAAACATAGGCCGTAAGCGCACGATCAGCGTCTTCGAAAGCGCGCAGAACTGCGCCGCGATACAGCGCCCGCGCCTCGTCGGCTCCGGCGCGGGCCTCTGCGACTTCCGCGCGCGCTCGCCCGCCCGAGAAGATCGGCCAATCGAGTGCCGCGCCAACCGAGAAATTCTCCGACCCGCCGGAAAACAGGGTGTCCAGCGCGATCGAGGAGAAGCCAAACAGTCCGGACAGGCTGAAGTTTGGGTAAAGGTCAGCAATCTCGCCGCCAATGTCGGCGGTTTCGGCGGCTAGCCTGCGTTCCGCGAGGCGAATGTCGGGTCTTCGGCGAAGCACTTCGCTGGGCGTCCCTGCCGGGAATACCTCTTGCGGGATCGCGATGGTGGCAGGTGCTATAAGGCCGTCGCCGAGGTCGGCTGGGAAACGGCCCGTGAGCGCCGCAATAGCGGCATTGTTGGCTCTGACCTGCGCTTGCAGCGGCGTCAGCTGGGCTTCGGCATTGCGTGCATCGGCCTCGGCGCGGGAAAGGTCGAATTGCGACGCCAACCCCTTGTCGAGCCGCAGCTGCGTCAGCCTGACGGTCTCGCGCGCGGTCGCCAGATTCGCTTCGGCTGTGGCGATCTGTTCCTGTGCGATGCGCAGTTCGGCATAATTCTGCACGGTATCGGCGATCACCGTCAGCAACAATCCGTTGCGGTCCTCCCGCGCGATGCCAATGCGAGCCTCGGCGGCTTCGACGCGGCGACCGATCCTGCCGAACAGGTCAAGCTCCCACGATGCCGATGTGCTGACGCTGTAGATCGTTTGCGGGGCACCGATGCCACCGATTGGCGCGCCTCCACCGCCTCCCTCTCCGCCGCCTCCGAGCCCGCTGAGGTCGATAGCATTCTCGCTGGTCTGAGACCGGGTAACGCCGCTGTTCGCCGAGACATTCGGCCGTGCTCCTCCCGCAGCAATCGCACGGAGGGCCCGTGCTTGCTCTATCCGCGCGGCCGCCGCTTCGAGATCGGCGTTGTTCGCGACAGCTTCGCTGACCAGCCGATCAAGCATCGGATCGCCAAAAGCCCTCCACCACTCGGGGTCGGGCGCAGCTTTCGAGAGCTCGGGCGCATCGGGCAATGTGGTAACCGCGGCAGGAGCGTTTAGCGCGGGCCGCGCATAATCCGGCCCGACGGCGCAGCCGGAAACGCCGATCGCAAGCCCACCGATTGCGATGGCCACAAGGGACGCTCTCGCAGTCATGCCTTTGCCTCTCGCCGATTGAATGGCAGGCGGGCGAACAGCCGCTTCCACCACTTGTCCTTTGGCTCCGCCTCGTCCTCATCGGCAGTGTCGATCCGGCGAATTCCGAAAAACAGACAATAGAGAACCGGAGTGATGCCGAGCGAGACCACGAAGGTGCCAATCAACAAGCCGAAAGCAACCGAGCTGGCGAAGCCATAAAACAGCACATCTTGCGCGATGATCAGTGGAAGCAATCCCGCGATGGTCGTCAGCGTCGTCATCACCACCGGGCGGAAGCGTCGACGACAGGCAGATATCACTGCCTCGAATTCGCGTTCGCGGCTCGCAGACGTGTCTGCCGCGCTTTGCGGCCGCTCGACATCTTCGGCGAGGATGGCGTTGCGCTCTATATCGATGCGGTCAACGAGCACGATGGAATTGTTGATGATGATCCCGAACAGCGCGAACAGGCTCAGGATCGCCATGAAGCCGAAAGGCGACTGCATCACCAAGAGGCCGAAGAACGCGCCGAAAGTGGCAAAGGGCAGGCTGAGAAAGATCACCAGAGGGCGGCGGAAATCGCCGAATTGCGCGATCAGCAGGAAGAAGGTTATGCCGATGACAATCGGCAGCGTCGCGACTAGCGCCGCGTTGTTCTTGCCCAATTCCTCGAGGATACCGGCAATCTTGATGTTGTGGCCGGGGGCCAGCCCTTTGTTCATTTCGTCGATCTTCGGCTGGAGCTGGGGCGCGAGATCATCCGGGCTCATGCTCAGGTGACGCCCCTCGACTGTCACCGTGCGCACGAGATCTTCGCGCTGGATAAAGCCCCATTCCCCGCTCAAGGTCAGTTCGGCAACCTGCCCAAGCGGAACGCTGCTGCCATCCGCCGCGTATACCGCCGAGTTGCGAAGCCGCTCGATACTGGTGCGCTCGTCCTCGGTGGCGCGCATCACGATCGGGAAGCTTTCATCGCCTTCGCGAAAGGTGGAAACCGGCTGGCCATCGAGCTGGCGTTGCAGCGAGAGCGCGATATCCGCAGAGGTCACACCCGCAGCCCTTGCGGCCTGCTGGTCGACCTCGAGATCGACTTCGACCGTGCGCGCGCGCCAGTCTGACCAGATATCGATCATGTTCGGCTCCTGCGCGAGCATATCCATCACATCGCCAGCGCGGGCGTTGATGTAGTCAGCGTCAGGCCCCGTGATCTGGATCCGGATGACCTTGGGGTCTTCCGGACCCAAAAACATCCGGGTGACCCGCGCATTGACATCCGGCACCTGCTCGGAAAACACTTCACGCAGCCGCGGCACGATTGCTTCTGCGCCAGCCAGATCTTCGGTGTTGATGACGATGAAGCCCTTGTTCGGCGCAGGATCGACCGGAGAGAGCGACAGCACGAAACGCGGACCGCCGAACCCGACATAAGCGGCGAAATCCTCGACCTCAGGGAACTTCTCCTCGTCATCGATCAGGTCGACAATCTTGCGAACGCCCTCGTCCGTCTGGCTCGTCGTCGCGCCTGAGGCCAGCTCGATATAGACCAGTACCTGAGGGTTGTTGTTGCTGGGGAAGAATTCCTTGGGGATCGCGGATTGCAACAATCCTGCCCCGGCGAAGAGCGCCACCATTCCGGCTACGTATAGCCATCGGAAACCCAGCATTGTGCGCAGGACCGCCGCGTAGATGTTGGTCAGCCGATCAAAGGCTCTTGCGATCCGGCCCTTTTCGTACTGGTCATCTTCACCAGCCTCGGGGACCTTGAGGAAGAGGTAGCACAGCGTCGTCGTCACGGTCATCGCGAAGACGTAGGACACGCCCAGCGATATCGTCACCACAAGGCTGATCGAGCGGGTGTATTCGGAGCTGTCGCTGTTCGCGATCAGCAGCGGCAGGAACACCGCGATCGTGGTCAGCGAGGACACCAGCAAGGGGAACGCAAGTTCGCGGCTGGTCTGTGCCAGCGCCTCGTCGCGGTCGCCCAGTTCCTGCACCCGCCGCTTGAAATCCTCGGCGATGACGATCCCATTGTCGACCAGCAGGCCCAGCGAGATGATGATCGTCGCCAGGCTCATGCGTTGCAGCGCGATCTCGAATGCGCCCATGACGGCAAAGGTCGCAAGGATCACCGCAGGGATGATCGCGCCCACGATTAGCCCGGTGCGCACCCCCAGGAAGAGGATGACAATGCCCAGCACCACGGCGAGCGTCTGGAGCATGTTGAAGGTGACGCCATAGACGGCGGCTTCGACCTTGGTGGCTTCGTAAGTCACGATGTCGAGCGAAAGGCCCACAGGCAAAGTGGCGGCGATCCGCTCCACTTCCTCGCGCGCCACGGCGGAATAGTTGAGGATGCTCAGCCCCTCTTCCATGACGACCGCGAGGATCACCGTCTCATCATTGTTGTAATAGGCGAGCCGCTGGGCCGGGTCTTCGTAGCCGCGGCTGACGCTCGCAATGTCCCCCAGCCGCACAAGATTGCCGCCGGGTGAGCGAACGAGCGCAGCGCGGACATCGTCGATGTCCTGAAAGTCGCCGCCGGGCCGGACCGTGATCGAGCCATTGGCCAGTTCGACTGTGCCGCCCGGCCGGATCGTGTTTTCGCTGTCGAGCGCGGCGGCAATCGCATTGGGCGAGATGCCTGCCTGTGACAGAACGGCATTCTCGAATTCGACGAAGATGCGCTCCGGGCGAACCCCCAGCAGGTCGACCTTCTTTGTGCCTTCGACGAGGATCATCTGGTCGCGAACATGCTCGGCATATTCGGCAAGCTCGGCATTGGTGTAATCCGGCCCGTGCAGCGCCAGGGTCATCGCGGCGATATCGCCGAAATCATCGTTTACGATCGGGGTATGCGCCCCTTCGGGAAGGTCAGGGACCGTCTCGGCCACGGTCTCCGCCAAATTCTCGAAGGCGATCTCCAGATCGGGCGTATCGAAGTCAAACCGCGGCTTGATAATCGAAACGCCGTTCATCGAGGTGCTGGCGATATCCCGGATATTCGGAAGCGCGACGATCCGCTCTTCAAGCGGTTTGGTGATCAGCAATTCGACCTGATCGGCGGATAGTCCGGGATAGACCGTCGTCACCACCGCCTGACGAATGATCAGCTTGGGATCTTCGCGCGCGGGCAGGGTGAAATAGCTGTACACCCCGAACAGCATCAGGATGCCGACCAGAAACAACATGAGCGGTTTCGCCCGCAGCGCTGCGACCGAGAAATTCAAGGGTTGTACTGCCGCGGCCCGGCGGAGGTCGGCCGCACGGTCTCGCCGGGTCGCAGGAGCCGAGCGCCTTTGACCACAATGGTCTCGCCCGACTTGAGGCCGGACATGACGGTCACTCCGCCGTCGCTGACCGGGCCAAGCTCGACCTTGCGTTCGGCCACTGCGTTCGTCTGCGGATCGACGACCATCACGCTTCCACGCCCGTTCTCGCCCATCCGGATAGCCGCGAGCGACAGCCTGATGCCCTCGACGGCTTCGGATTGCAGCAGCACTTCACCCCGGCTCCCCGGCGCAAGGCCGCTTCGCCGCGCAGTGGGGACATTGAGGATGATTTCGAACAGTCCGTTGCCGCCTGCAGCGGCGTTGATTTGCTGGACAACAGCTTGCAGTGTCGGCCCGCTCTCAGGAACGAACCGCACGCGTTGGCCGATCGAGAAATCCCTGCGCTGGCGGGCGGGCACGGTGATGACTGCCTCAAGCCCTGCGCCAAGGCCGCTGACCTCGAGCACAGGCTGGCCGACGCCAACCACCTCCGAAGGCTCGACGAGACGGCCCGTCACGACGCCTGCATAGGGCGCATAAAGCCGGGTGTCCTGCAAGGTGTCGCGCGCCCGGCCACGCTGCGCGGTAAGCGCCGTGACCCGAGCGACCGCTTCATCGCGGACGCGGCGCGCACTATCGACTTCGGATTGAGAGACAGCGCCTGTGCCCTCCAGCGCGGACTTGCGCCCAAAATCGAGCTCGGCTTCGCGGGCCAATGCCTGTGCCTGCGCCAGGTCTGCCGAGGCAGCCTGAGCGCTCAGCTGCTGCTGATTGGCCTGGAGCGTCGCAAGCAGCTCGCCGCGCCGAAACCGGTCGCCCACATCGACGTTGACGCGCGCCACCAGCCCGGCCAGCTCAAACCCGAGCCGACCGCGGTCGTCCGCGCGCAGCAACGCGGGAAACCGGTCGCTGGCGCCAAGTGTGGAGGGCTGGACCTTGACGGTCTGAACGGCGCGAGGCGGCGGCTCTTCCACCGGATCTCCTGCGCAAGCGGCTATGGCCAATGTTCCGAGAAGGGCGATAAAGAGTGCAAACGATCTCGGTGTTTTCAACATCATGAACTTATGGCCTTCAACTCAGTCGCTCCACAAGCTCTGATGTGGTCAGGATTTCATGCGCATAGGTCGGACCGTTGATCTCGTGAGCGGCGTGCATCGCCTCGGGCGAGAAGGCCGCCGTGGCATCGCGCACCAATGTCACGTGGTAGCCCAGTTCCGAGGCATATCGCCCGGTTGTTTCAATACACGTATTTGCGATCAGACCGATCAGGATAACGTGAGTGATGCCGTGTTGTCGCAACTGCACATCAAGATCGGTGTTCGCGAAGCTGGACCCGCCCCAGTGTTCCTTGACCACAACGTCGCCGGGTTCAGGTCCGAAGCCTTCATACCACTCTCCACCCCAACTATCCGCTGCGAACAACTGCGCCTCGTGCGCGCCTAGCTGAAACGGGGTGGGATGCGCCCATCCCTGGAAATCTGTCGGCTGGTGCCGATGGTGCGGAAGGATGAAGATCGGGATACCGGCTGTGCGCGCGGCCGACCGGACACGGGCAAGGTTGGCATGAAGGTCAACCGACTGTGCGACCGCGCTCACCATCGGCCACAGCTTGCCACCTTCGGCCAGGAAGTCGTTATAGGGGTCGATGAACAGCAGCGCAGTTCGGTTGTCCGGATATTGGGTCGGTTCCAAGCTATCGTTCCTTTCAAGAACAGGCGGGCATCACGCAAAACTGATCGCTTTGCTGAACGGCATTTCGCGGCACCGCGTGCCGGTCGCGGCGAAGATCGCATCGGCCAGTGCAGGGGCGGCGGGCGCGGTGGCAGGCTCACCCAGACCGCGGACCTTTTCGGCTTTGCCCAACAACCGCGTGTGGAACCGGGGCGTCTGGTTGATCCGCATCCCCTGATAGGCATGGAAATTGGTCTGCTCCGGCGCGTGATTTGCGTAAGTCAGCTCGCAATTCATCGCGTGGGCCAGACCGAAGATGGCGGCACCCGTCAGCTGCGCCTCGGCATTGACGGGGTCGAACACCGTACCGCAATCGGCTGCAATCCAGACTTCGTCGATACGTATTCCGTTATCGGACATCGTCACATCGATGACTTCGGCCACGGGAACGCCATGCGTGTGAGCAAAGGCGATGCCGCGACCGCGTCCGGGGCCGATATCGGCGCCCGCCCAGTTCGACATTGTGCCCACGGCCTCAAGCACGCGGCGGGAATCGGCATTGTCAATCAGCCGCAGCCGCTCTTCCAGCGGATCGGCGCCAGCGGCATGGATGAGTTCGGACAGGAAGCCTTCGTGGAAGAAACTGTTGGAACAGGCCCCGGGTGATCGCCATGATCCGACCGGCACCATCTGCGGCGCGGCATAGCCGGTGACGCGGTAATTCGGGATCGCATAGGGCTGATCGTAAGCTCCCCACACCAGCATCGCGTCCGGCCCCGGCGGGACGATGAACACGCGGCCGAACCATGATTCCACAAGCGAAGGACTGATCGTGTCGAGGTCGAACGCCAGCACCCTCCCGTCCGCCACATCGCCACGCATCATGGCCATGTGCAGCGGGCGCGGGAAGTCATGGGTCATGTCCTCTTCACGGCTCCATGTGGTCTTGACCGGCGTTCCCGGAACCGATGCGGCGATCTGGATCGCCTGCACGACGTAGTCGTGATCAAGCCTGCGCCCGAAGCTGCCGCCTGCTGGCAGGACATGGAGGGTCACATTATCCGCATCGACCCCGGTGAGCTCAACCGCCGCATCCCTGACGACATGCGGAACCTGCGTCGCGGTCCAGATTTCAACCCGATCCTCCTCCACCAGCACGGTGGCGCTGAGAGGCTCCAGCGCGGCGTGCGCTAGAAAGGGTGTGCGATATTCGGCCGCGATCGTCTGGTTTCCGTCGGTCGCCGCATCGACATCGCCGTCATCGCGCAAGCGGCTGTTATAGTCACCTGACGCATGGGCGGCGCTAAGAGTCTCCCACATCTCATCGCTGCTCGCCGGATACTCCGGAGGCAGCCATTCAACCTCCAACGCCTCGGCCCCGCGGAACGCGAACCATGTGTTTTCAGCGATGACGGCCAGACCCTCGTTTACCTCGACAACCGAGCGCACACCCTGCATCGCACGCGCAGCTTCGGCCTTGTAGCTGGCCATGCCGCCACCGCGGCCCGGATTGGCGCGGACCGCGGCATACAACATGCCGGGCAAGGTCACATCGATGCCGAAGTCTTGTGTGCCGGTCGATTTTGCCACGATGTCGAGCCGCTGGGAGGGCTTGCCCAGAAGCCGCCATTCGCTCGCAGGTCGTAGCGCAACGTCAGTGACAGGCTCGATCTTGGCTGCTTCGGCAGCGAGATCGGTATAGGCGATACGCGCCCCATCCGGCATGATGACATGACCGTCCTCGGTGCGAAGATCGGCGACAGCAACCCCGGAGCGCGCCGCCGCCGCGGCCTTCAGCGTTTCGCGCGCGGTGGCCCCGGCGCGCCGCAAGGTTTCGTGAAGGTCGGCTGTCGAGGACGATCCGCCCGTGAACTGCGAGCCCGAAAGCCGCGCGACGGTGATCATGAGATCGCGCACGGAAGAGGCGACTGCGCCGTGTTCCCAGGTCGGAAACGGCAATCCGTCGGCGGCAACGGTGCCGTTGAAATAGGCAGGATGCGGCTGACCGGGATCGAGCGTGGCGCTGCCGGGGTCGATATCCAGTTCCTCGGCAATTAACATCGCCTGGGTCGAGGCGATGCCTTGCCCCACATCGGCGCGCGGCACGATCAAGGTTATTCCGTCCGAGGTGATCTTCACGAATGGGGTCAGCGCCGCCTCGCCCTTACCCAGACCCTTGAGCAAAGGGTTGGGCGTCGAGCGGGTCACGTAATAGGCCCCGATTGCGACACCCCCAGCGATGGCTATAGATCCGATCAGGAAGGTGCGGCGGGCGATGGTTCCTGCGCGACCCATGACTCAGGCCTCCTGCTGGCTGGCGGCGGCCCGCTTGATTGCTGTGCGAATGCGCGGATAGGTTCCGCAGCGGCACAGGTTTCCGGCCATGGCCGCATCGATGTCTGCATCGGACGGGTCAGGGTTGTCTTTGAGCAAGGCCGCAGCCTGCATTATCTGGCCCGACTGGCAGTAACCGCATTGCGCGACCTGTTCGGCTATCCACGCCTCCTGCACCGGGTGGAGCGCAGCGGGCGTCCCGAGGCCCTCAATTGTAGTTATCGGCCCCCAGACAGCGCCCAGTGCCACCTGACATGACCGCACGGCTTGGCCAGCGATATGGACCGTGCAGGCGCCGCATTGGGCAATCCCGCAACCATACTTGACGCTCGTGATATTCAAGCCATCCCGCAATGCCCACAGCAGCGGAACATCGGAAGGCAAGTCCACGGTAAATTCCCGATCATTTAGCGTGAGTTCCACGAGACCCTCCACCCAGCATCGGAGCATTTGGAGACCCCGAGCGGACAGAAAGCTAGGTCGGTGGGCACGGCAGAGCGATATGCAAATGTGGTCAGGAACAGGCAAATACGGTCAGGCGAGCGGCCGCATCTGGTCACGAGTCGTGGTCCATGCCATTCCTCGAGACCTCACAGCGGGGTGGCCGATGGCAGGTTCAGAAACATATTCGCTCTTCATGGCGACCAACGTCGCCTGCCGCATACTCGAGGTGGACCCGGATACCATGCTCCGCACCGCAGGGATTGCCGGGCAGGCGCGCGGTGGGCCTGAGTTGCGTGTTTCTGCCGAGGAGTATTTCGCTGCCTGGAATACGATGGACGTTCTCGCGCCTCGCGCCGATTACGTCCCCTATCTGGGTGTCGCGATCGCGCGCGGGCCAGTGATCCCGGTCTTCTTCACCTTGTCATGTGCGCCGGATCTGGAAACGGGGTTACTGCGTCTTGCGCAATTCAAGACCCTGCTGGGGCCGACCAAGATGCGCGTGTTCCCGGAGGGCGCGACGCTGAGGGTTGAGTTCGAGAGCGCGCAGAGCACGGTTGCCATGCCTCCCAGTCTGGGGGCCCTGCAGATTGTGGTCGCGTTGGAAAATATTCGCGGGGCCTCGGCGTATCATGTTCGCCCGGTTCGCGCTGGATTCGATAGTCCCGAGGAAGAGCGACGCCAGATTGCGGACCATCTGGGGATCATGCCCGAACGCTCCGATGCCGCCTTCGTGGAGTTTTCTGCGGAGGACAGAAAGCGTCGGTTCATTTCGGAAAACCCCAGCCTGTGGGAAGATGTTGAAGAGGACCTCAAGCTTCAATTGGCCACCCATAATGCGCGCCTGCCAATGGCAACGCGGGTGCGCGGTGTATTAGTCGATCTGATCCCGACCGGCAGGACAGGTGCGGAAGATGTGGCCGCTGCGCTTAAAATAAGCCGCAGCACCCTTCAGCGAAGGCTGCGGGATGAGAACACGAATTATCAGGCCATACTCGACGACACGCGCCGAGATATGGCGATCCGATATCTCACTAAGACCGCACTGCGCTCGGACGAAATCGCCAGTGTCCTTGCCTACAGCGACGCCAACAGCTTTTCTCGGAGCTTTCGCAAATGGACCGGCATGGCGCCAATGGCTTTTCGAGACAAAGTATCGAAACAGGGGGACTAAGGGGAACTTGGACGCAGACGACGTCCCCGTTCCTGATTACCGGTGGAAGGCTCAGGGTATTGTCGAAGCGGAAGGACGGCTTTGCCAGAACGACAACCAAGAGCAGACTGTCTGGAAACGGCCCAAATTCCGCCGCTTCGAATGAAAAGCGAATTGGGCAATCAGATTGGATGCCTTCACCGATCGCACTCAAAGCTGGGCACACCCCAAACCAAACCTTGCACCTTGGAATCGGGAGGTTCAGAACGTCGCAATGCAAACGTCAGAGTGCGCCACGAAACGCCGATTTGTGCTTCCCCCATGCTTCCCCGAAGTCATCAGGCAACCGGGGAAGCAGGTGGAGCGCCCACGTGATCCACCCAACATCTTCAATTTATTCGGAAATAATGGAGCGGGCGAGGCGATTCGAACGCCCGACCCCAACCTTGGCAAGGTTGTGCTCTACCCCTGAGCTACGCCC
Organism: uncultured Alphaproteobacteria bacterium; assembly: GCA_963710205.1. Taxonomy (GTDB): domain Bacteria; phylum Pseudomonadota; class Alphaproteobacteria; order Sphingomonadales; family Sphingomonadaceae; genus Pacificimonas. The sequence goes on from CAVPZG010000001.1 coordinate 122,627, forward strand.
GCTCATTCAAGTCGTAGGCGGAGGCACATGTCCTCCGTGGGAAGCGGGCAGATAGCGCCGCGCGCGCACGGGTGCAAGCCCTTTGCGATTCTTATATGTCATACCATATAGTCGGTGCCCTGAACGTGATGGAGACTTGAGACAGATGGCAACGCTGAGCACCCCCGAAGGCGAACGCGCCTCCATGGACGCCTTTCAGCGGGACGTTCTCGATGCGTCGATGACGGATCTCGTCATCCTTGATTTTCATGCGGAATGGTGCGGGCCGTGCAAGCAGGTCGGTCCCGTCCTCGACAAGGTTGCCGCCGACTATGCCGACAAGGGCGTCAAGCTGGTCAAGATCGATGTCGACAGGAATCAGGCCGTCGCCGCGCAGTTTCGCGTACAGTCCGTGCCCACGATCTACGCCATCTATCAGGGTCAGCCCGTCGCGGATCTGACACAGGCACGCACCGAGCCGCAGTTCAGGGCCTTTCTGGATCAGATACTGCCGCAGCTGAAAACGGGGGGCACGGGCACGCAGGAAGACGATGCGGCCAACATGCTGGTGGAACTGAAAGCCAAGGCGAAGGAACTGGCCGCCGCGGAGAAGCACCGCGAATCGCTGGAAATCCTGGCGCAGCTGATTGGACAGGCCCCGGAGGACGAGGAAATCCTCGGCGGCGCCGCTGTGTCACTCATCGCGCTCGGCGACAGCGCGCAGGCGGAAACACTGATCGCCAAGGTGCCTGCCGATTCGGAAACGCCCGAGATCGTGCAGGCGCGAAAGGCGCTCGCCCTCAAGGAAAATGCCGTCGACGACAGCGCGCTTGCAGGCCTGGCGCAGGTGGTCGAGGAGCGCCCCGACGATCATGATGCCCGCATCGACTATGCGGAGGCGCTTGCCGCATCCGGAAGGGGCGAAGAAGCGGCCGAACAGTATCTGGAATCCATCCGCCGCGACCGCGAATATGGAGACGGCGCGGCGAAGGCGAAACTCCTCGAACTGTTCGACGCCTCCGGCGTTGGCACGGCGTGGGTGATGGGCGCGCGGCGGAAGCTTTCCGCGCTCCTGTTCGCATGACGGAAATCGATCCCAAGGGTCTGCCGAAGCAGCTCGCCATTTTCCCTCTCGACGGGGCGCTCATCTTTCCGCGCGGCAGCCTGCCACTCAACATTTTCGAGCCACGCTATCTCGACATGGTGCGTGACGCGATGGCGGGCAGCCGGATGATCGGCATGATCCAGGCGAAGGACGGCAACAGCCTTTACGACGTTGGCGGTATCGGCAAGATCGACCAGTTCACCGAAACGAAAGACGGCCGCTACATGATCGTCCTGTCGGGTATCACCCGGTTCCGCGTCGTGCAGGAGCTGCAGACGACGACCGCCTATCGGCAGGTGCAGGCCGATTATTCCGACTTCCTGAATGATTTCCGTCAGCCCACGCCGCTCGATGCGACGACACGCGTCAGTCTGGAGGAGGGCCTGAAGGCCTATCTGGATGCGGAGGGATTGAGCGCGGACTGGGAGGCCGTGAAACAGGCCGACGACGAAACGCTGGTCCACACACTGGCGGGAGTCTGCCCCTTCGACCCCGCAGAAAAGCAGGCCCTTCTCGAAGCCGACGACCTGCCCCGCCGCGCCGCCACGCTGGAGGCGCTGATGCGCTTCGCCGGCGAAGGCGATCCGGCGGGCAGCCATCAGGTCCACTGATGACCGCGCCGACGCCCAGGGACATCGACCCGCGCCTTCTGGAAGTGCTGGTCTGTCCGCTCACCAAGCAGCCGCTTAGCTATGACCGTGAGGCGCAGGAACTGATCAGCAAGTCCGCAAACCTCGCCTATCCGATCCGCGACGGTATCCCCGTCATGCTGATCGAGGAAGCGCGCAAGCTGGACGACGAGATGTCGTGACCCTTACGACCTGGGGATACCCACCGTTCGACTTCCTTACGCCAGCGGCGGTAGATTCCGTTTCAATTCCTCCAGCCACGCCTTCGCGGTTCCGTCGCTCGGTGCACGCCAGTCGCCGCGTGGACTTAATGCGCCGCCGCCGGATACCTTCGGGCCATTGGGCAGCGCGGAGCGTTTGAACTGCGCGAAGCCGAAATATCGTTTCAGAAAGACTTCCAGCCACTTGACGATGGTCGCAAGGTCATATTCCGGGCGCTGGTTCTCATCATGGTCGATCGGCCAGTGTCCCGCCTCCCGGGCGCGCCAGGCGTGCCACGCCAGGAACGCCACCTTCGATGGCGCAAGACCGTGCCGCAGCGTCCAGAACAGGAAGAAATCATGCAATGGATAGGGGCCGATCATTGACTCCGTCGACTGGATCGCCCCCGTTTCTTCATCGGCGGGGACGAGTTCGGGGCTGATTTCCGTCGCCAGAATGCGCTCCAGCACAGCGTCCGTCTCGGGATCGAACTGATTCGTGCGTTCACACCAGCGAATCAGATACTGGATCAGCGTCTTTGGCACGCCGCCATTGACGCCGTAGTGGCTCATGTGATCGCCGACGCCGTAGGTGCACCAGCCAAGCGCCAGTTCCGACATGTCGCCGGTGCCAAGCACGAAGCCGTGATGCTGCCCGGCCAGCCGGAACAGGTAATCGGTTCTCAGCCCCGCCTGCACATTCTCGAAATTGACATCATACAGCTTCTCTCCGCGCGCATAGGGATGATCCATGTCGCCGAGCATCTGCTTCGCCGCGGGGCGGATGTCGATTTCCTCCGCCGTGCAGCCAATCGCCTTCATCAGCGCCCAGGCATTGGCCTTCGTGTCCTCACCCGTCGCAAAGCCCGGCATCGTATAGCCGCGAATATCTGTCCGGGGCCGCTCCAGCCGATCAAGCGCCTTCGCCGCCACAATCAGCGCATGGGTGGAATCGATGCCGCCCGAAATGCCGATGACGATGGTTTTCGCGCCGGTCGCGCGGATGCGCTTGGCCAAGCCCTCGACCTGGATGTTGAAGGCCTCATAGCAATCCTCGTCAAGGAGCGCGGGCGTGTTCGGGACATAGGGATAGCGGCGCAGTGCGCGTTCCAGGCCGCGGTCCGCACCGTCATCCTCATGCGCGAACGCCACGCGGCGAAAATAGGTCTCAGGATCGCCAAGATGCCGCGCGGCGTCGTTGAACGTCCCCGTCCGCATGCGCTCCTGCCGCAGCCGCGCGACATCGACATCGGCGTAAACCGTCTCCGCTTCCCATTCGAAACGTGTCGATTCCGCCAATTCCGCACCCAGCTCGTAGATCAGGCCCTGTCCGTCCCACGCAAGGTCGGTTGTCGATTCGCCGGGTCCCGAGGCCGAATAGACATAGGCCGCCATGTTGCGGCTGGACGAGGCGGCGCAAAGCATTTTCCGCTCACGCGACTTGCCGATAACGATATCACTGGCGCTGAGATTGCAAAGGATCAGCGCCCCCGCCAGCGCGCCCTCGACGGATGGCTGCACAGGCGACCAGTAGTCCTCGCAGATTTCCATGTGAAAGATGAAATCGGCATAGTCCGACGCGGCAAAGATCAGGTCGGTCCCGAACGGCGCGGTCTGGCCCGCGACCTCGATCTCCAGCCCGGCCGTGCCGACACCCATGGCGAACCAGCGCTTTTCGTAGAATTCGCGGTAATTGGGCAGGAAGGATTTGGGAACGACGCCCAGGACCCTGCCGCGATGCACCGCGAGCGCGCAATTGTACAGCCGCCCGTTGCGCCGCAGCCCCGCGCCGATCGCCAGCACGGGCCGCAGCGTCTTCGTGGCCTCAATCACCTCTTCCAGCGCCCGCTCGACCGCATCCAGATAGCCGTCCTGCAGATGCAGGTCATCGATGGCATAGCTGGACAGATTCATCTCGGGATAGACCAGCAGGTCGATGCCCTTCCCGTGCGCGTCCTTCGCCAGCTTGATCGTCTCGGCGGCATTGGCGGCGGGGTCGCCGGAGGTTGCCAGCGGCGTACACGCACCGACGCGGACAAAGCCCTGCTGGCGCAGTGAATGAAAGGGGTGTGTCTCGCTCATGTAGCGCCCTTAGCGCCGCCTACCTTGAGCGGTCCAGTGGACGCGCGTAGTGTCACTGACGAAGGAGACGCGCCGTTACCGCTGAACTCGACCGTTTTGACGTGGCCATCGTCGGTGCCGGGCATGCCGGCGCGCAGGCGGCGATCGCTTTGCGCGGACAGGGCTATGAGGGGCGCATCGGCCTGATCGGTGACGAGCCGGACCTTCCCTATGAACGCCCGCCCCTGTCCAAGGATTATCTGGCGGGCACGAAGCCGTTTGAACGGATGCTGCTGCGCAAGGCGGACTTCTGGGAGGAGCGCGGCATCATCCTCCTTCCCTCCACCCGCATCGAAAGCGTCGATGCCGGCGCGCACGAACTGATCGATGCCGAAGGCGAAGCCATTCACTATGGGCAGCTGATCTGGGCCGCGGGCGGCGAACCGCGCACGCTCCCCTGCGGCAGCGATGTCGGCCTTGGCGGGGTCCATGCGATCCGCACGCACGCGGATGTGCAACTGCTGAGGAAAGAACTCGAGGCCGCGCAGGATATCGCGGTCATCGGCGGCGGCTATATCGGGCTGGAGGCCGCAGCCGTACTGACAGGTCTTGGAAAGTCCGTCACCGTCATCGAGGCCCAGGACCGCGTGCTGGCGCGCGTGGCGGGCGAACCCTTGTCCCGTTTCTACCAGCAGCGGCACGAGGCGGAGGGTGTCACCTTTCGGCTCTCCACCACGACCGCCTGTCTTGAGGGCAAGAACGGCCAGGTGCGCGGCGTGGAGCTGAGCTGCGGCGAAAGTCTGCCCTGTGACCTCGTGATTGTCGGTATCGGCATCGTTCCCAATGTGCAGCCCCTGTTTGCCTGCGGCGCAAAGGGCGGCAACGGTGTGAAGGTCGACGGGGCGTGCCGCACGTCGCTGCCGGATGTTTTTGCCATCGGCGACTGCGCGCTGCACGAGAACGCCTATGCGCATGGCGCGGAGATCCGGCTGGAGTCCGTGCAGAACGCAAATGACATGGCGGGTGTGGTCGCAAGGGTCATCGCCGGACAGAAGGCCAGCTATGACGCGCTGCCCTGGTTCTGGTCGAACCAATATGACCTGAAGCTGCAGACGGCAGGGCTATCGCCGGGTGCCGACGATGCTATCCTGCGCGGCGACCCTGCGGACGGAAAATTCTCCGTCTGCTACATGAAAGAAGGCCGCCTCATCGCTATCGACGCCGTTAATCGCCCCGCTGATTTCGTTCAGGCGCAAAGGCTTATTCGTGAGGGCGCTTCGCCGGATCCGGCAGCGCTCGCCGATGCGCGCGTGGCCCTGAAGCTGCTGTTCACGGCATGAGCATGCGCGCAACCGTTCTCATCATGGGAGCGATCACATTTTTCCTGCTGGCATGCGGCGTGGTGTTCCTGAAGCACGGACCAGAGATCGGCATGTCTGCGATCGCGACGGCTTCCGCCGCGTCATCTCCTGAGGGATCGGGCACGGGCATAGACAGGTCTGCGGCCCGCGCCGCTGTGCCGGCCCCTCCCGATCTGGCCATTCGCATCGACGGCAGCCTGCGCCGCGCGGAGCCGCTGGAGCTGGTGACGACGCCGACCGGCAAATGGCCGATCTACAGCCTCGGCGACATCGCGCCCGAAGCGCGCGGTGACACGGGCACGGTTGTGGAACCGGGCCGTGCCTATCTGTTCAACCTGGCCTCCAACCCCGGCTGGTGGAGCCTGTGCCTCACCGCCTTTGGCGAGGACCGTGCGCATGAGAGTGGCTATCCGAAAAGCCTGTTTCAGGAAACACTCTACAGCGTCGAGGTGAACGGCAGCCGCGCGGAGGTTCGCGTCGCCCCCGGCAGCATGAAATGCATCGATAACGGCGATCCTGTCCCACCCGATCCCGCGCAAATCCTGACCGCCGTGAAGGCGGGCAGGCTGCTGCCTTATGGCGAGGCGGCCTTCAAGGCACCGTTCAAGGCGCGCGAACCCGCCTACAAGCCGCAGAAACTCGCCGAGATGGGCTATGACCCTGCGCGTATTTACGACAAGGCCGCTGTCTACGACAAGGTCTTCGGCAACGTATCCGTTTCCGGCGGCGAGGCCCCCTCCTCACGCGGGTTCGTTTCCGATACCGACGCCGCCATGATCGTTGCGGCCCTGTCGGACGACAATGGCCTTTGGAACACGGCGACGCGTGACGCAGCCACGCAGATTCGCTACGCGCTCGGCCTCCCGTATCTCGTCATCCAGTCGCGCAACCACGATCTGCTGCGTGACCCGCAAAAGCCATTGCCGGGTGACCGGAAATATCGCGTCGCCGGCCGGGAAAAGGGCGTCGACCAATATGGCGCGCCATTCTGGCAGCCGCCTGCGGGCTATCCGGGCGCATCGCTGCTCGACCTGTCGGGCGCGAAGGACTTCAAGCATCGCCGCGACCTCGCCCACATGTTCAATCACGGCTATGCCTGGTGGCTGGCGACTGGCGATCCGCGCGTCGCCCTTTTGATGCAGGCACAGGCGGCATGGGCATTCGCATCCTATTATCCCGCGGCTGACAAGGCGCGCTACCAGCCCGTCAACGCCGGCAATGTACAGGAGCGGGCAACGCTCAATCATTTCGCCGCCATGTGGCGACTACGCGACGTCATGCGCGAAACCGAGACCAGCGGCGCCGGGCTGTTCTGGGACGATGCGCGCATGGAACGGATGATCGCCGATAGCTGGACGGAGTATAAGGCCTATATCAAGAGGCTCGAATCGGGTTCCGGTCCCGAGGCCATATCCGTCAGGTCGGCAAGGCTGATCGATGGCGGCGGTTATTCCAACTTCATGATGCAGAACTATGGCCCGGAGCTTGCCTATCTGTGGGCGCAGGCGGGCGAGCCGGTCCTGCTGCAGCGCATGACCGAACATTTCGTTATTCGGCTTGGGAAGACGGGCGGCATTGCCGGGCTTGACCCCGGCAAATCGGATAGCAGCGTGACGTGGAAGACGGATGGCGGTCTCGGATACCGCAATGCCGATGGTCTCGCCGCCTTCTGGCGCGGGGCCAGCAACATCGAAAACAAACCCACGGACCGGTTCGACAATGCCTCCCTGCCTTACACGATCCGCGCCTACTGGCTGATGCGCATGGGACAGGATGCGGCCGCGCGGGGCTGGATCCAGCCCGTTGACGGCCTCGACGCCGCCATCGTCAAGGTGGAAGCCGACATCCGCCGCACCGCGAAATGGAAAAGTGTCGGTACCCTGATGTGGAAACACGCCGCCGTTCCTTTCGGCACGGACGGCCTTCCCGCGCTTGAAGCGGGCCGCTAAAGAGGGCGCCTCACTTCATTCGGGATTTTTCCATGGGCTTCCTGTTTCAGCTGCTCGGGTTTGTCAGCCTGCTTCTCCAGTTCGTCACCTATCTCGTCATCGCGCAGGTCATCCTCAGCTGGCTGATCAGTTTCAACGTCATCAACATCTCGAACGACTTTGTCCGCAGCATCTATATGGGTCTCGAACGCCTGTTCGCGCCGGTTTACCGGCCCATTCGGCGGCTCATGCCCGATCTCGGCGGTCTCGACCTTTCCCCCATGATCCTTCTCCTCCTGATCCTGTTCATCCAGAAGGTCGTCATCGGCGGCATCATGATCGAGATGGCGGGAATGTAGCCATGGCTGACCGTATCGATGGCAAGGCGGTCGCCGCCCTGTGGCGCGCGCGCACGGCGGAACATGCTGCGCGCTTTTCAAGGAAAACCGGCCGGAAGGCCGGGCTTGCTGTCGTTCTTGTCGGCTCGGACCCGGCCAGTGAGGTCTATGTCGGCGCAAAGGCGAAGGCGACCGTCGCGGCAGGCATGGAAAGTTTCGAGCACCGCCTGCCGGAAACGACATCGCAGGAGGATCTGGCGGCGCTGATCCAGAAACTGAATGCCGACGATGCCGTCGACGGCATTCTTGTCCAGCTGCCACTGCCGCGACATCTGGACGGCGATGCCGCCGTTCAAGCCATTGACCCAGCCAAGGACGTCGACGGCCTGCATGTGGTCAATGCCGGCCGCCTCATGTCGGGCCTGCCCGGGATGATACCCTGCACGCCGCTCGGCTGCGACATGATGATCGCGGAGCGTCTTGGCGGCGACCTGAGCGGCAAGCTGGCGGTCGTCATCGGCCGTTCCAACCTGTTCGGAAAGCCGATGGGCCAGCTCCTCCTGCGCCGCAACGCGACCGTTATCCAGGCGCACAGCCGCACGGCGGACCTGCCCGCGCTCGCGCGCATGGCCGACATACTGGTTGTCGCGGTGGGACGCCCCGAAATGGTGCGGGGTGACTGGGTCAAGCCTGGTGCCGTCGTGATCGACGTCGGCATCAACCGTCTCGATGCACCGGAACGCGGCGAGGGCAAGACGCGCCTTGTCGGTGACGTCGCCTATGCTGAGGCTGCCGAAGCCGCGCTCGCCATCACGCCGGTTCCTGGCGGCGTCGGTCCCATGACCATCGCCGGCCTTCTCGCCAACACCGTGACCGCCGCACACCGCCGCGCCGGACTGGAAGCGCCCTCCGCATCATGATGGAGCTCTTCATCTCCGCCTTCGCAACGCTGTTCGTCGTCATCGATCCGCCCGGTTGCGCACCGATATTTTCAGGCCTGACGGCGACCGCCACCGATGCCCAGCGCCGCATCATGGCGGTACGCTCGGTCATGATCGCGTCCGGTGTTCTGGTCGTCTTCGCCTTTTTCGGTCGCCCGCTCCTCGGCGCGCTCGGCATTTCGCTGGACGCGTTTCGCGTTGCGGGTGGCATCATGCTGTTCATCATCGCGCTTGAAATGGTCTTCGAGAAACGTACGGAAAAGCGGGAAATCCGCGCGCACGATGCCGCCGAAGATCCTGATGTCGAGGATGTGTCGGTCTTTCCCATGGGCATTCCCATGATCGCCGGACCCGGCAGCATCGCCGCGCTGATGCTGTTGATGAGTGAAACCTCGACCATCGCCGAGCGCGGCGTGGTCTTCGGCGCGCTCGGTCTCGTCCTTGCGCTCACTCTGATCGCGCTGCTGCTGGCGGGACCGCTGCTGCGGCTGATCGGGCACAAGCTGGAGGCGACGCTGACCCGCCTCCTCGGCGTCATCCTGGCCGCCCTTGCCGCGCAGTTCGTCATTGACGGCCTGAAGGCCAGCTTCCTGGCGTAAGATGCCGCGCGCAGCCCTTTACGCTCAGGTCCCCGGTCGCTAGAAGTTCCTGTTCTGTTCACAAGGGAAAGGCGCGCGACGTTGGAAACCGGAACGCTTGTCGCGATATTAGCAGCGCTTCTTGCTGGCGCCGGTCTCGGCCTGTTTGTTGGCTGGCTGGTCTGGGCGCGGGGAACTGCCGCGATCGCGAGAGAGCGCGACATGTTGCGCGGGGAGAAGGAGAAGGCCATCGGCGATCTGGCCATCGCCAGGTCCGATGCCGCTCTCGCAGCGCAGGGTGCGGAAACGGCGCACGCGCAGCTTTCGGAACTACGACCGGAACTCGACCGTCTGCGGCAGGTCGAGGTCGCGCACGAACGGCTGCAATCCTCCCGCGACGAGCGCGAGAAGGCGTTTGCGGAACGCGAGGCCGATCTCGATAAGCGCTTTGCCGCCCTTGCGGAAGCCGCGCTCGGCAAGAGCACCGAGGCCTTCCTGAAGCGCGCCGAGGAAACGCTTGTCCGGCATCGTGAACAGGCGGGACAGGGCCTCGAGAAGAACCGTGAGGAGCTTGGAAAACTCATCATGCCGATGCGCGAAACGCTGACGAAATACGAGGCGCAGCTGAAGGAAATCGAGGAAAAGCGCGCCGGAGCCTATGGGGCGATCACCAATGCCATCGCTGACGTGAAGCTGGGGCAGGAGCGCGTTAGCCAGGAGGCGCAGCGCATCGTCGGCGCGCTCAGAAACGCGCCGAAGGCGCGCGGCCGCTGGGGCGAGCATCAGCTGCGCCGTGTTCTTGAAATGGCGGGGCTTTCGAAACATTGCGACTTTGCCGAGGAGGTTCATCGCGATGTCGAGGAGGGGCCGAACATCCGCCCCGACGCCGTCATCAACCTGCCCAATGATCGCGTCCTCGTCATCGACGCCAAGGTTTCGCTCAATTCCTATCAGGATGCGGCCGCCGCGGAAACGGACGAGGACCGGCAAATCCACCTTCTGGCCCATGCAAAGGCGATGCGCGCCCATGTCGATACGCTGGGCCGCAAAAGCTACACGCAGCAGTTCGACGATACGCTGGACTTCGTCATCATGTTCGTTCCCGGCGAAAATTTCCTCGCCGCCGCACTGGAAACGGACCAGGATCTGTTCGAGGTCGCCTTCGCGAAGAAAATCCTGCTTGCCAGCCCCACCAACCTGATCGCGATCGCGAAGACCGTCGCCATGGTCTGGCAGCAGGAAAACGCCGCCGAGGATGCCCGCGAGATCGCCGCGCTGGGCAAGGAGCTTTACGACCGTCTCGCCACCATGGGTGAGCATGTCGCCAAATTGGGACGCAATCTCGACCTTGCGTCCGGCGCTTACAACAGGATGGTCGGCAGTCTGGAATCGCAGGTGATGACCTCGGCGCACAAGCTGCGCGAGAAGGCCATCGATGCACCGAAAAAGACCGTTGAGGCCTTGCCAACGGCAAATATGGAAACGCGCCGGCTCACGAAACTGGCGACTGGTGACGATGGGACGGCAGAAGCGGCGGAATAGCAATCCGGCGGTCTCCGCATTTTGCGATCCCGCCCCTAAAATCCGCCGCCGTCATCCAGATATGCCTGCTCCGCCGCGGTCGATTTCCGCGACAGCGCCGCGTTGCGCCCCGGAAACCTCCCGAAGCGGTTGATCACCTCCCGGTGCGCCTTCGCAAATTCGAGCGGCTCGTCATCTTCCAGCAGGGAAAACAGCTCAACGCTGCGATCCTGCCCGCGCGCATCCTCGACATGCATGAAGGGCATGTAGAGAAACTGCCGCTCGTCATCCGAATAGTCCGTGTCCCAGCCCCGTTCGATGGCAAGATGCGCGAGGTTCAACGCATCCGTATCGCTGGCAAAGGCCCGCGGATCGCCGCGGTAGAGATTGCGCGAAAACTGGTCGAGCACGATGATGGCCGCCAGCAGTCCCGCGCGCGTTTTCAGCCAGCCGCCGGGGACATCCGCAGCCAGCATCCGGTGCAGGGCCAGAAACCGGTCGCGGATTCGCTCGTCCAGCGCCTCGCTGCCCCGGAACCAGTCCTTACGGTCAACCTCTTCAAACCAGAAGCGCAGAACATCGCCTGCGTCCGGCAGCGCCGTCACCGTGGGTTCTGGCACGGTCTGATGTCCGCCGGTTCCGGGCGGGGCTGCACGGCGCGGAAGATGGCGACATAGGCCGCGCCTTCTTCCAGCGGAGCCTGCGCGACCTGATCGAAGCCAAGCGCGTTCATTTCGCAGGCCAGCAGATCGGGCGGCGTGCCGTGCTGGCTGGTGATCCGGTCCGCGTCGACGATGGCGACGGTTGCGTCCGGTTTCAGGCTGTCACGCAGATGCCAGAGCAGCGCGTAGGGATTCTCGATCTCATGGTACATGTGCACCAGAAGGGCGTGATCGAGACTCCCCGTGGGGAGTTTCGGATCGCTTGGCGTTCCCAGCACGGCTTCGACGTTCCCGAAGCCGTTGGCATTGGCCCTGACCTCAAGGTCACTTACGACATCGTCGAAAATGTCCTGCGCATAAACCGTGCCCTCCGGCCCGACCGCCGCAGCGAGGCGCTGCATGTAAAAACCGCGGCCGGCACCGATATCGGCCACCGTATCACCCGGTTCGACACCCAGAACCGATAGCACCGTTTCCGCCTCGCCCGTGCCCTCGCGGCTCGTCTCATCGGAATATTGATTGGAGGTGATCGCCGACACCGGGCGCTCCACAGGCGGAAACGGACTGATATCCTCGATTGCCTTCGGGGTATCATCTCCGCAGGCCGCAAGCAGCAGCAGCGGGGCGAATAGAAGCGGTTTCGTGGACATGATCCTCACCTGAACCTACATGCGGTCGAATGACCCGCCCCTTCGTCAAAATGCACGGCCTTGGCAACGACTTCGTCATCTTCGACGCGCGGCGCGAGGGGCTGAAGCTGACGAGCGGACAGATACGCGCGGTCAGTGACCGGCGCACAGGGGTCGGCTGTGACCAGCTGTTCGTGATGGAGCCGTCGGAGCGCGCGGATGTCTTCATGCGCATTTACAATGCCGATGGCGGCGAGGTGGAAGCGTGCGGCAACGGCGCGCGCTGCATCGCTCGGCTTGTCCGGCCGGATGGCGCGCCCGTTCGCATTGAAACGAAGGGCGGCCTGATCGAGGGACGCGCGGATGGCGATGCCGCCGCGCTCGACATGGGCGCGCCAGGCCTCGACTGGGACCAGATCCCGCTCGCCTATGCCATGGATACCGTCAACATGCCGGTGGGTTGGGAAGAGCTGACCGCACCTGGCGCGGTCAATATGGGCAATCCGCATATCGTTTTCTTCGTACCCGACACGGACGCCGCCGCGCTCGAACGCCTGGGCCCGCTCATCGAGACCGACCCGCTTTTTCCGCAGAAGATCAATGTCGGCGCCGCCGAGATCATTAGCCGAGAACATATCAGGCTGCGCGTGTGGGAGCGCGGCGTGGGTCTTACGCAGGCCTGCGGGACAGGGGCATGCGCCGCCGCGGTCGCCGCCGCGCGGCGGCGGCTAACGGAGCGCGAGGTGACCGTCAGCCTTCCCGGCGGCGATCTTCAGATTGAATGGCGCGAAGACGGCCATGTGCTGATGACCGGCCCCGCCGAGATCAGTTTCACGGGCGAAATCGCGCTATGACCGCCGAAATCGTCAACATGGGCTGCCGCCTCAACATCCATGAGGGCGAGATCATGCGCGCACATCTGGCGGGCGCCGACGATATCGTCGTGATCAACAGCTGCGCCGTTACAAATGAAGCCGTTCGCTCCACCCGGCAGACGATCCGGCGGATGAAGCGCGCGCGTCCCCTGGCGGACATCGTCGTCACGGGCTGCGCTGCGCAGATCGATCCCGACAGTTTCGCCGCCATGCCGGAGGTCGCGCGCGTTGTCGGGAATGCGGAAAAGCTTACCCCGGAAGCCTGGACGCAAACGGGCGATGCCGTTTCCGACATCATGCGCGTGCGCCAGACCGCGCCGCACATGGTTCCCGCCATGGCAACGCAGACGAGAGGCTTTGTCGAGGTACAGAATGGCTGCGACCACCGCTGCACCTTCTGCATCATTCCTTATGGCCGCGGGAATTCGCGCAGCGTTCCCGCAGGGCTGGTGATCGAGCGTATTCAGACGCTGGTCGACGCCGGCCACCGCGAAATCGTGCTGACCGGTGTCGACCTGACCAGCTATGGTCCCGACCTGCCCGGCTCGCCGACCTTCGGCAGCCTGATCGCACGCATATTGAAGCATGTTCCGGCGCTGGAACGGCTGCGCATTTCGTCCATCGACAGCATAGAGGCCGACGACCAGCTGATTGACCTGATTTCCGACGAACCCCGCATCATGCCGCATCTGCATCTAAGTCTGCAGTCAGGCGACGACATGATCCTGAAACGCATGAAGCGGCGGCACACGCGCAGCGACGCGATCCGCTTCGTCGAGACTGTCAAGCGGCGCCGTCCCGACATCGCCATTGGGGCGGACATCATCGCGGGTTTCCCCACGGAAACCGATGCCATGTTCGAAAACAGCGTCAGGCTCATCGACGACTGCGATATCGTTTTCGGCCATATCTTTCCCTATTCCGCCCGCGACGGCACGCCCGCCGCGCGCATGCCGCAAATCGATATGTCCGTCAGAAAGGCGCGCGCGAAACAGCTGCGCGATGCCGCAGCCGCGCGCCGCGACCGCTGGTATGCAACCCTGACGGGGCGCAGTATATCCGTCCTCGCCGAGGCGGACGGCAATGGTCATGCGGAAAGTTTCGCGCCGGTCACGCTGTCCCGGCCCGGGAAGCGCGGCGACGTCGTCAGCGCGCGGGTCACTGGCCACCGGGATGGCCGCCTGCTAGCGGACCCGGCATGAACGAAATGGATGCACCGACCCCGAAAACCAGCTGGCTGGGACGCCTGAAATCCGGCCTTGGCCTGACATCGGACAAGCTTGGCGAGAATCTTGCCAGCCTTGCCAGACGCCCGCTCGACGATGCCCTGCTTGAGGAAATCGAGGACGCGCTGATCGCCAGCGACCTTGGCCCCGCAATGGCCGCGCGCATCACGGCCAAACTCGCCGCTGAAAAATATGACAAACAGGTCACGGACATGGACGTGAAGCTGCTGGTGGCGGACGAGGTCGAGACGCTGATGACGAAGGTGGCGAAGCCGCTCGACATCACTGCCTTTCCGCGTCCGCACACCATCCTGGTCGTCGGTGTCAACGGCAGCGGCAAGACCACGACAATCGCCAAACTGGCGCATCTCTATCAGGAGCAGGATTACAAGGTGATGCTGGCTGCGGGCGACACATTCCGCGCCGCCGCCATCGAACAGCTGAAGGTCTGGGGCGACCGCATGGGCATAGAAACCATCCACGGCCAGGTCGGCGGCGATGCGGCCAGCCTTGCCTATGACGCGCTGACGAGGGCGTGGGAGCTTGGCTCAGACGTGCTCATCATCGACACCGCGGGCCGCCTGCAGAACAAGCAGGGACTCATGGACGAGCTGGCCAAGGTCAAACGCGTCCTGAAGCGCCGCATGGAATCCGCGCCGCATGATGTGGTCCTCGTCCTCGATGCGACGACGGGCCAGAATGCGCTGACGCAGATCGATGTGTTCAAGGAGGTGGCGGGCGTCACCGGCCTTACCATGTCAAAGCTGGACGGCACGGCGCGGGGCGGCGTGCTGGTCGCCGCGGCGGAACGCGCAAAACTCCCCATCCATGCCATCGGCGTCGGCGAGAAGCTTGGCGACCTCCGCCCCTTCGACCCGCGCGCCTTCGCGGAGGCGCTGGCCGGCATCACAGAGGAAGACCGCAAATGACCAATATCGAACCGCCGCTTCCGGACCCCGCCGCACCGCGCGATGCCGAGCTGTCGCCCGGCCTCCGTTTCGCGCTCGATTTCGGCCCGTTGCTGGTCTTCTTCGCCGTCAACAGCTTCGCGCCGGGCGATGACGTCAATCAGGCCGTCTGGGCGACAGGCGCGTTCATGGTCGCCATTGCCGCCGCGATGCTGTTCTCGTTCATGAAAACGCGCCGCGTCACACCCATGCAGATCGTCACGGGCGTCATCGTCGCCTTTTTCGGCGGGCTCACCATCTATTTCCATGACGAGCAGTTCATTCAGATCAAGCCGACGGCGGTCTATCTGCTGTTCGGGATCATTCTGTTGACGGGCCTGTTCACGGGCCGCCCGCTCCTGAAGCTCGTGCTCGAAAGCGGCTTCCCCGCCATGACCGACGCGGGATGGAAAATCCTGACCCGCAACTGGGCGCTGTTCTTTCTCGCGCTCGCAGGCCTCAACGAGATCGCGCGCGCGCTCCTGACCTTCGACCAGTGGGTTCAGGTAAAGGTCTGGGGCTTCACCATCATCAGTTTCGTCTTCGCGCTGTCGCAGGCCCCCATCCTGATGAAACATGCGGAGGGTGACGGACGCTAGGTCGTACCGTCACCCTCCACAAGCCTGCGATCGCCAGGCCCTATTTCTTCAAGGGGATGGCGTTGCCATTGGCGGCGTTGATCAGCTTCAGGGCGTGATTGACGAAGGCGTCACGGTCACCGGCCAGCGCGGCCACTTTCGGAGCCAGCTTGCCATTCTCGCAGTGATAGGTCTGGTAGGCGGGCTTCAGATAAAAATAACCGTCCGCCGTCACGGCGTCCGCTTCATGCTGGGTGTTGAAGCTGAGCAGCATGCCGCGGTTACGGCGCGGATTCGCCACGATTTCCGCGTGCGACGTCTTGCCATGAATCCCGCTATGTTTGATGTCGACCACACCCGACATGCGGAACACGCTTTCCTCTGAAACTTCGCTGTTCACGACCGTATCGCGGAAGACATGCAGGTAGACGTCGTTTGCGACATTACCGGAACAGTCACCCGGAGCTGTTGGCATTTCCCAACCGGCGGCGGTTGACCAGGGCAGATTGAGACGTTTTCCGAAGTAATAGTCGCGGCGCATGTCAACGAGGACCGGACGATAGTCCCCGGTCGGCGCGCGGCGGATCAGGTTCAGTCCGTCAGACCATGTCCAACCGAAGCCGCTGAAATCCCCCAGGGGGCGGTTGGTCGGATCGAGGACGCCGCCGCCATTGTCGAGCGTCACATTCTCAAGGATACGAACAGCCGATTTTGCCTTCAGGATATGCCCGCCGGCACCACTGGAGGCGCGCTGGCCAAAGATCAGCGTGTCCTTGAAGTGGGACGTCAGGACACCGTTCAGATAGATCGCATGTTCCTGATCGATATTGATGCCGAGGTTCCGGCCAATCTCGCTATCCTCGGCATAGATCATGATCGCGCCCGACGGTGCGAACAGGGCGTTCTTGCCGCCCGTGATCCGGCTGTTGCGGATGACCAGCGAGGACAGGCCGCCGGACGCCCCATCGGGATAGGACTGGAACCAGAGCGCGCCCGATGGCTGCACCGACCCTGTGAAATCCAGGTCCAGGTCGACGACTTCCATATGATAGCGTTTGCCGTCGCTCTGGCCTGTCTTGAAGTTCATCGCGGCCCACTGGCTGTCGCTTTTGAACGTCACACGCGTGCCCGCTTCGGACGAACGCCAGACAAACTGGGATCCCGTTTCCCAGGCATTTTTGCCACTGCCGGGACGCGGCATCCACGGTACGAACGGATAGACGCAGGGCTTGCCCGCATCGTCGCGCGCTTCGTAGATCATATGCACGCCGCCGCGCGAATAGTCATTCGAGGGAAGGTCACTTCCGCCCGCCAGCACTTCCTTGCCAGCGGCAATGCTTTCGTCACAAAGCACGTTCGCTGTCAGAACGGGTGCGATCAGGTCGGCGACCGGCATGTAATCGGGATAGGCCGATGACGGCGCAGCGACCGGACCCGTCAATGATGACGGCGGCGGCGTCGGTGTCGGCGTGGGCGCGGGCGTGGGAGCCGGCGTTGGCGCGCTGGGCTGCGCAGGTGTGGGGGTGGGTGTCGGCGTGGGTGTCGGCGCAGGCGTAGGCGTCGGCTGCAGCGGCGTCGGGTTGGATGACACGAGGGGGCTCGGCAAACCGGCGCTCGACTGCGGTGCGGAAGACGAACCGCCGCCGCCGCAGGCCGCGAGAAGGAGGCTGCTGGCCGTGGCGGCCAGGACATGCCGTGCGTGCCGGCGTTGCAGTGCAAATCTGTGCAGGGGAGCCGACTTTCCGGTAGCGCCTGATCGGCGCACGCCCCCGGAAGGTGCGTCCATAGGCGGCGTCACCGGCAGCGCAACATCCGCTGCGGCATTCCGCATGTTAGGTGAGACAGTTTGAACGCGACGCGCAGCAGGCGCGGCAAGCTTGATAAACGACATTTTTGGCCCCGGACGGAAGGAATTTCCGTTCAGGGGCCAGATTGCGACCCGCGGCTTAATTCACGGTTAGATGTTAGCGTTAAGGCGCGGTTAGTCATGCAAGGCGCGACCAGCCGAACACGCTTTATTGCGTGGTCTCGAACGAAAAGAGGCGGCCCATCTTTCGATGAGCCGCCCCGATTTGTACTTGTTCCGGACCGAATCAGATCAGGTCATCTTCTTTCTTGTCGAGGTTCGCCGCCGCAAACTCCCAGTTGATCAGATGATCGAGAAACGCGCTGATATAATCCGGGCGCGCATTCTGGTAATCGAGATAATAGGCGTGTTCCCAGACATCCAGCGTCAGAAGCGCCTTCTTGCCGTCATGTACCAGCGGCGTATCGGCGTCGTCGGTATTGACGATTTCGAGCTTGCCGCCCGATTCACACAGCCATGTCCAGCCTGACCCGAAATTGCCTGCGGCCTTTTCCGAAAATGCCTTCTTGAAACCGTCGAGATCTCCAAAGGCAATCGTTGATCATCTCGGCGAGTTTACCGGACGGCGCGCCGCCGCCATTGGGACTGAACGAATTCCACAGGAACGTATGGTTCCAGATCTGCGCGCTGTTGTTGAACAGGCCCTGATTGTCATTCGCCTTCGCCGCGCGAACGACCTCGACCAGGCTCTTGCCCTCATGCTCGGTGCCCTTGATGGCGTCATTGGTCTTGTTGACATAGGCCTGGTGATGCTTGCCATAATGATAGTCGAACGTCTTCGACGACATGTGCGGCTCGAGGGCATCCTTGGCGTAGGGAAGGTCGGGAAGTGCGAAAGCCATTGTAACGGTCTCCTGTAGGTGTTGCGGTTGTTCTGACATGCCAATGCGCGAACGGCGTCTTGGTTCACTTGTGAAGGTCGTGGCGTTTCATCGCATGCCGTAACTGGTCATAGGTCAGCGCCAGCGCGGTGGCGGTCTCCCGCTGGTTGTAACGGCAACGCTCCAGCGCGGCGCTCAGCAGCGATTTTTCGAAATCGGCGACGGCGGCACGCAGGTCGTCACAGTCCATGTCCTTTGGGGAGGGTAGGGCCGCCGTCGATGCGTCGGCAGGCACGGCGTTCGCGTCCGCCTGCGGCATTGCCACCGGTCGCCAGGGGGATTCGAACGGATCGAAGCGCAGGTCGCGTACCGGTTCGTCGGCAAACTCGGCGCTGTAAACCGCCCGCTCAACGACGTTCTTCAATTCACGCACATTGCCGGGCCAGGGGTAGTTCTGCAGCTTCTCCATTGCCTCCTCGGAAAAACCCGGAAAATTGTCCCAGCCGATCTCGATCGCCATGCGGCCCGCGAAATGATTGGCGAGATCCATGATATCGCCGCCGCGCACGCGCAGCGGCGGCAGCGTCACGACCTCAAAGCTCAGCCGGTCGAGAAGGTCGGCGCGGAAGGTGCCCTCCGCCGCCATTCCGGGCAGGTCCGCATTGGTCGCGCCGACAATACGCACGTCGACATTGCGCACTTCGTTCGACCCCAGCCTCGTCAACTCGCCATATTCGACGACGCGCAGCAGGCGCTCCTGCGCGGGCGCGCTCAGCGTTCCAAGCTCGTCCAGGAACAGGGTTCCCGTGTCCGCTTCCTCGAACCGCCCCGCCCTTCCCTTTGTCGCACCGGTGAAGGCACCCGGCTCGTAACCGAACAGTTCGGCATCAAGCAGATTTTCCGGCAAGGCGGCGCAGTTTACCGTCACGAGCGGCGCATCCCAGCGATTGGACAGCCGGTGCAGACGCTCGGCGACCAGTTCCTTGCCGGTACCCCGCTCGCCGATCACCAGCACGGAACGGTCAAGCGCAGCCGCCCGTGAGGCCCTTTCGATGGCGTCGAGGAGGACCGTCGATTGCCCGACAAGTGTCGTACCCTGTTTCATCGCCAACAGTTAGTATATTTTCCCAATGTTTTGCAAATTAATCCTGCGTTCAGATATCATCATGAATGCCAACTGAACGGATATATTATTGATTTATCTCACTTTTCACGAAATTCGGCAAAACTGGCACGGGGGTTGCTAGATACCGGGCAACGATAAGAACAACATCGCAGCACAGACAAAAAGGAGCCAGACAATGTTCAACAACGGAAACGACACCAACATCCTCCGCAGCATGATCGGCATGATCGGCGCAGCCGCTCTCACCGCAACGATCTTCTACGGCACGGCCGGCCCCGATCCGATGGGCAAGGACAAGGCCGAATATTACCAGACCGCACAGGTTCAGATTGCGGCAAACCCATCGGTCAGCAGCATTGTTGCCTGACCCGGAAGCGGCGGGGCCGAAACACTCCCCCTGTTAAGTCCCCGGACCCGCCGCTCCAAACTCGACAGTTCAACAACACAAGGTATTCATCATGGGCATTTTCTCCCGCACCCGCGACATCGTCGCCGCCAACGTCACCGACCTTCTCGACAAGGCCGAAGACCCGGCGAAGATGATCCGCATGATCATCATGGAGATGGAAGAAACGCTCGTGGAGGTTCGCGCCTCCGCCGCGCGCACCATCGCCGACCAGAAAGAGCTGCGCCGTTCCATCATCAAGCTGGAACAGGCCGCCGTCACCTGGTCGGAAAAGGCGGAACTCGCCCTTTCCAAGGACCGTGAGGATCTCGCCAAGGCCGCCCTTCTGGAAAAACAGAAGGCCGCGGGGGGCGCCTCGCAGTTGCAGGCCGAAGTCGACCTTCTCGGCGACTCGCTCGGAACTTATGAGGAGGATATCCAGAAGCTGGAAGGCAAGCTGCGCGAGGCCCGCGCCCGCCAGGGTGCACTGCTCCAGCGCCTTGAAACCGCCAACAACCGCGTTCGCGTCCGCAGCCTGCTGCGCGGCGGCAAGACACAGGAAGCGTTCAGCCGCTTCGACGTTCTCGAACGCCGCGTCGACGATGCCGAAGGCCGCGCCGACGCCTGGACGCTGGGCGAACCCGAAAGCCTGGAGGACAAGTTCGCCGCGCTCACCGCAGACGACGCTGTCGAAGCGGAGCTCGCGCAAATGAAAAACCGGCTGACGCACCAGAAGCCCGTCGAAGCCAAGGAGGATTAAGTCATGGACTTCACCACAATCGGGGTCATGCTGATCCTCTTCGTCGTCCTTCCTTCCATCATCCTGCACCACATCACGCAGTGGAAGAAAGGCCGGTCGATTTCAGGAGATGACGAGCAGCTGCTCGACGACCTTTACCATACCGCCCAGCGTCTCGATGACCGGCTGGTCAGCATCGAACGCATCATGGATGTCGACAATCCCGACTGGCGGCGGCTCGCCGCGCCGGAACCGCGCGATACGCTCGACAGCAAAATCGAAGACCGCAGCGCAAGCCTCAGGAGGGTATCATGAGAAGCATCAACAACCGTTTTTACCGCAATAAACGCGATGGCAAATTCCTGGGCATCTGCTCCGGCCTTGCGGATTATACCGGTGTCGAAGCCGTCTGGTGGCGTGTCGGGGCGGTGGTTGCGACTTTCGCGACCTTCCCCATCATTCCCTTCGTCTATCTGGTGACCGCCATGGTTTCCGAAAAACGCCCGAACGAGCTTTATCGCGATTACCGCGACCCTGAGACGGAAAAGTTCGAGCGGCAGACCCGCCGCGCGCCGCAGCGGTCGATCCGCGACGTGCACAGCCGCTTCCGCGCGCTCGACCGCCGCCTTTCCGACATCGAACGCGGTGTCACCACCCAGAATACCGGCCTGGCCCGCGAGATCGACGCGCTTTGAGACCGGCAGCTTAATCAAAGGGGAAATATCATGGATTGGGGTTCACCCGCCTTCGTCATCGCGATCATCGCCGTCTGCGGCGCGATCACGCTCGCCAGGAACTGGATACAGGCAAAGCATGGCTATGAACTCGACGACGACTGGGGCGGAAAGTCGAAGAAGACCGGCACGCCCGAGGCCGATCGCAAGATCGAGTTGCTGACGAACGAAAATGGCGCTCTCAAGGGTCAGATTTCACGCCTCGAGGAACGTCTGAGCGTGCTTGAGCGCATCGCGACCGACCCCTCCAAGCGCCTGTCCGATGAAATCGACGCGCTGAGCCAGGCAGACCGGTGATGGAGGGCTGGGCATTCATCCTCATGCTGCTGATCTGCGTCGGGCTACCGGTCACGCTCGGCATCGGCGCGGGGATCTTCAAGCAATGGACCAGGCTGAAGGAAAGGCAGCTCGAACTCGCCGCGCACGCAGCGGCAGACCGGGCAGCGACGCACGCGGCACAGGTCGAACGGCTGGAACAGCGCATGCGCGTCCTCGAACGCATCGCCACTGACAAGGGCGCGGCGCTCGCCGCGGAAATCGAGGATCTGCGCGAAGGCTCAAATGAAGGAAGACCGCAATGAACGAGAATATGGCTGTCGTCTTTATCAGCGTCACGATCCTCGTTGGCCTGTGGGGCATCGTCGACAGCGTTCTGAAACGCTGGGCTCAGATTCGCGAAAAGCAGATCGAGATGGCTGCGGGTCATCATGCCGAGCGGAGCGCGCGTCAGGATGACCTCGTGCAGGAGCTGGCGCTGCGCGTCCAGGTCCTGGAGCGTATCGTCACCGACCGTTCCACCACCCTTGCCGCCGAGATCGACGATCTGCGCGGCAGCGACGAAAGGAAACCCAATTGATGGACCCGACAACCGTCATCGTCCCCAACCTGCCCTGGATCATCGCGGGCGGCATGCTGCTCGGCGCGGCCGCCATCGGCGGCTGGGTCATCACGACCTGGATGCGAATCAAGAATGGCTATCCGCTCGACGGCAGCTGGGGCCAGGCGCTGCATCCCAAGGTTTCGACCGAGGAGCGCGAGCGCATCACCATGCTGACGCAGGAAAACGCGCAGCTGCGCGCCCAGCTTGGCAGCGTCACCGACCGGCTGGAAACCGTGGAGCGTATCGTCACCGATGGCGCCCTGCGTTTGTCGAACGAGATCGACAGTCTGTCGGAAAGAAAAACAAACTGATGTCGTGGAGTGCGACCATCGTCCTGATCGTGCTGATCGCCGTCGTCGGACGGATTGTCATGACCCGTCAGAAGGCCCCGCAGGAGGTCAAGCGGGCGGAAAGCGAAAAGGCTGCGCTCAGGACTGAAATCGCCGAACTCAAGCAGCGTATCGCCACGCTGGAAACAATCGCCACCGATAAATCGCGCCGCCTGTCCGACCAGATCGACGCGCTGGATGATGGAAAGGAATGAACATGCCGGACCTTGAAACCACTTTGGTCGTCGCCGCCAGCGCGCTTTTGTGCGCCGCGCTCATCGCCGGGCTCGCCGCATGGTGCTGGCATGGCTGGCTTGACCTGAAGCGCGCCCAGCTGACCGCGGCCAGCCTCTCCCCGGACGAGATGGTTCCCAATCCCACGAATCGCATCGAGGTCGCCGACCTGAAGGAACGCGTCCGCAAGCTGGAAGCCATCGCCGCGGGCGTCGATTACTAGTCTCGCCAGCCAAAGCCGTCATTCCCGCGGAAGCGGCGGAATGACGGCCATCCTCTTTCTACTCCGGGAACCCTGCCACGCGCGGCAGGCCATCCTGATGCCGCGTCCATTCCAGTGCGTCGGCGTCATTGATCTGGACCGTCGGCGGAAACGCCCCGGCATCATCCAGCGAAGCCGTCGTCAGGTCGATCATCCCCTCCAGATAATCCGCCTCGAACGATAACGTCGTCCCGCATGTCCCGCAGAATTTTCGGCTGACGCCCGGCGATGAGGCATAGCTGGTCGGCGTCCCCTTCAGCCAGCGAAACGCATCCTCTGCAACCATGACATAGCCAACATTCTGTGCGCCCGATGTACCCCGGCAGGTCGCGCAGTTGCAGATCACGCTGGCGACGGGCTCGCCCGTAAAACGATAGCGGATCGCGCCGCAATGGCAGCCACCATCGGCCATTTTGTCCCTCCCCACGAAAAGCCGCTGCAACTTATCGCGCGCCCCTGCTAAGACAAGATCATGATCCCCGAACTCGGACATTTCGCGCTCTGGCTCGCCGCCGCGCTCGCCCTCGCACAGTTGGTGGGCGGCGCATGGATCATGCGACGCGCGGGCGAAAGCGAAGCCCTGCGCCTGCTCGTTCCCGCCGCCGTTGCGCAGGGCCTTCTGTGCCTCGCTTCCTTTCTCGCGCTGATCTACGCCTTCGCCATCAGCGACTTTTCGGTCGAGCTGGTGGTCACCAACAGCCACACGATGAAGCCCTGGCTTTACAAACTGTCGGGTGCCTGGGCGAACCATGAGGGGTCCATGCTGCTCTGGGTCATGGTGCTCGCCGTGTTCGCCGCCATCGCCGCTCTCCGCGTGAACGCGCTTGGCCCCCGCTTTCGTGCGCGCCTCATTCAAACGACGGGGGCACTGTCGCTCGGCTTTTACGCCTACCTCCTCATTTCCTCGAATCCGTTCACGCGCGCGTTTCCCGCGCCAACCGAAGGCAACGGCCTCAACCCGCTCCTGCAGGACCCCGGTCTCGCCTTCCACCCGCCGCTTCTCTATCTCGGCTATGTCGGCCTCAGCATCGCCTTCGCCTTTGCCGTCGCCGCCCTCATCGAGCGCCAGGTCGGGCCCTTGTGGGCGCGCACCGTCAAGCCGTGGGTGCTGGCCGCCTGGGCGTTCCTGACCGCAGGCATAACGCTCGGCAGTTTCTGGGCCTATTATGAGCTTGGCTGGGGCGGCTGGTGGTTCTGGGATCCGGTCGAGAACGCCTCCCTCATGCCCTGGCTGGCGGCCACCGCACTGTTCCATTCGACGGGCGTTCTTGCAAAACGCGACGCGCTCAGAAACTGGACGATCCTGCTCGCCGTCGCTGCCTTCAGCTTTTCGATGATCGGCACATTCATCGTCCGCTCGGGGCTTCTGACCAGCGTCCACGCCTTCGCGGTCGATCCGGAGCGCGGTCTGTTCCTCCTCATCCTCCTCGGACTCTATGTCGGCGGCGCACTGACGCTCTACGCCTTTCGCGCCAGTACGGTCACGGCGGGCGCGGGTTTCCGCCTGTTCAGCCGGGAGGGCGCGCTCGTGATCAACAACCTCCTCCTGTCCGCCATCCTCGGCGTCGTCTTCATCGGCACGCTGTATCCGCCCGCCCTCGAAGGGGTCACGGGCGAACGCGTCTCCGTCGGCCCGCCCTATTTCGAAACCGCGCTCATCCCGCTCATCCTGCCGCTTCTCGCGATCATGGCGATCGGCCCGTGGCTTCGCTGGAAGCGGGCAGGCGCCAGCGCCCGGCTCCGGCGAAATGCGATTGTGGCCGCAATAGCTGCCGCCGTCCTGACGATCATCGCCATTGCCTTTGGCCTCAAAAGCGCGCTTGCCCTTTTCGGTGTGGCACTCGCGGGCTGGCTCGCCATGGCAAGCCTGATGATCCTGCGCGGCGCACGCAGCGCCGAAACCGTCGGCACGGCGCTTTCGCATTTCGGCATCGCCGTCATGACGCTCGGCGTCAGCGTCAGCGCCGCCGGGTCAGTGGAGCGCATCGTCAGCCTGCAGCCCGGCCAGAGCACGGACATGGCCGGGTTCACCGCGGAACTCCTGACCGTCGAACCGACCGCCGGGGAGAATTATACCAGTATCATGGCAGCCCTTTCCATCACGCGCGGCGATGACAGCTATATGCTGTTCCCGGAGCGGCGGGCCTTCATCACGCCGACGCAGGTGACCACGGAAACGGACATCCTGCCGCTCTGGACCGGCAATCTCTACGCCGTGATTGGCGAGGGGTCGGGAGACGGCAGCTGGCAGGTCCGCCTGAACTGGCAGCCGCTCATCGCGCTGATCTGGGTCGGCGGATTGCTGGCGGCGACGGGCGGGCTGGTGGCCCTGTTCGGGGGCGTCAGGCAGCGCGCGCATGACCGCGTGCAGGCACCGCCGCTTCGCCAGCGGGAGGTGCGGCATGAAACGCATCGCCCTCATCGTGCCTCTGGCGCTGTTCATCACATTCGCGATCGTTGCGATCAGCGGACTGAATTCGGAACCGAACCGCCCCATCGAATCCCACATGATCGGCCAGTCCGTGCCCGATTTCGAATTGCCCGGGCTTGACGATGCCCGTCCCGGTCTTGCGTCCAGCGACCTGAAGCAGGGCACGGTCACGCTCGTCAACCTGTTCGGCAGCTGGTGCCTGCCCTGCCGCGTGGAAGCGCCGCAACTCGAGCGCCTCGCGGAGGCCGGCATCGTCGTCCATGCCATCGCCATCCGTGACGATCAGGCGGGTGTGCAGCAGTTCCTGACGCAATATGGCGACCCGTTCACCCGTATCGGCATGGATCCGCGCGGGCGAATGCAGATAGAGATGGGCGCCTCGGGCGTACCGGAAACCTTCCTGATCGACGGCAGCGGCATCATCCGGCGACAGTGGATCGGCGAAATCCGCGCGGGCCAGGTGGACGAGATCATCGCCGCTGTGGAGGCGCTGCGATGAAGGCCGCCGCTCTGGCGCTCGCCGCTTTCCTTCTCACCGCGTTCGCAGACGCGCCTCTCGCCGATCCCGCTCAGGAGGCCGAGGCGCAGTCCCTGATGTATGAACTGCGCTGCCTCGTGTGCCAAAGCCAGTCCATCGCCGATTCCGATGCGGAGATGGCCGTGGACATGCGCGCTGTTGTGCGCGAGCGCATCGCGGCGGGCGAGAGCGCGGATGACGTGCGCGCTTATCTGATCGCGCGCTATGGCGAATGGGTAACATTTTCGCCGCCAAAGCGCGGGGCGAACCTCGTATTGTGGACGGCGCCGTTGCTGCTGCTCATTGCGGGCGGCCTTGTCGCGGCAAAGCTGTTTCGGAAACCGCAGGCATGAGCGTGGCCGTGCTGATCCTGACGGGATTCGCCATCATGGTCATTGTGCTGCTGCGCGCCGCGAAAATGCCGATGTCCGCCATCGCCGCCGTCACCCTGGCGGCGGCGGTGGCCTACGGCCTTGCCGGCGATCCGTTGCAGCCCAGCGCCCCGGCGACCGCCGCCGCGCCGCCTGCCGACAATGCGGAGCGTCAGGCCGCCGCGCAGAGCAGGCTGCTCGCAAATCCCGGCGATGTCGCCGCGTGGGCGCAGTTTTCCGACACGCTGATTGCGGAGGGACGATCGAAGGACGCAGTCGAGGGCCTGCGCCTTGCCGTGCGCGCGCTGCCGCAAAATGCGGACCTCTGGGTGCAGCTGGGCAGTGCGCTGATGGCGCATGGCGACGGCGTCATCACGCCCGCCGCGCGGCTGGCGTTCGGACGCGCCTCGGCCCTTGATCCCGCGCACCCCGCGCCGCCCTATTTCCTCGGCCTTGCCCTGCTGCAGGCCGATCAGGCGGGACAGGCGCTGGCCGTGTGGGAGGACCTTATGGCGCGCACGCCGCCCGACGCGCCGTGGCGCGCCGACCTTGAATCCAAAATCGCGGCGGCGCGGACGATGTCGGAAATGCGGAGCCCGACGGGCAGCTAGCCCGCCGCCAGCATCTGGTCCTTCAGCTTCAGCTTTTCCTTCTTCAGCGCGTGCAACCGGACATTGTCGGGGATGGGGCGATGCGTTTCCGCCTCGATCTTGCCCTCCAGCTTACGGTGCTTCTCACGAAGTGCGTCCGCATAAGCCTGACCCATGTTCCGATCTCCCTTGGCTTGATGTTAAGGAACAAGTACCAAATCATGAAACCGCGGGCATGTCAGCCCCCACATGCGAAACGAGATGTTAGGCGCTTAAATGGATGAACGCGAAGCCAAAATCCGGCTGGAAGGCCTGCTGATCGAACATGCCGACCTCGACGCCGCGATCAAGGCGCTGGCCAACTCGCCCGTGCCGGACCAGTTTGCCATCGCCCGTTTCAAGCGAAAGAAGCTCGCCATGAAGGACCGCATCGAGCAGCTGCGGGACATATTGCTGCCGGATATCATCGCCTGAACCCGGTGTCCGTCCCGCGGAAGCGGGAGTGACATGGCCGTAGTGCCGCGCCCTACTTGCCGAGCGCCGACGGCTTTCCGCCAGCGCCGCCATCATCCTTGGCAACGGCCTTCACCAGTTCGCCGATACCGCCAATCGTACCGACGAGGCTCGTCGCCTCCAGCGGCAGGAAGATCGTCTTGGCGTTGGGGGAACGCGCAAAATCCGACATGGCCTCGACATATTTCTGCGCGACGAAATAGTTGATCGCCTGCGCATCGCCCTTGGCGATCGCTTCCGACACCATGCGCGTCGCCTCGGCTTCCGCCTGCGCGGCGCGCTCGCGCGCTTCGGCATCGCGGAACGCCGCCTCGCGCCGTCCTTCGGCCTCAAGGATCTGCGAGGCCTTCTCACCCTCGGCCTTCAGGATTTCCGACTGGCGCTGACCTTCCGCATCCAGAATCGTCGCGCGCTTCAGCCGCTCGGCCTTCATCTGCCGTCCCATGGCATCGACAATGTCCTTGGGGGGATTGATGTCCTTCACCTCGACGCGCGTGACCTTGACGCCCCAGACGCCCGTTGCCTCATCGATCACCATCAGGAGCCGCGCATTGATTTCATCGCGCTTTGACAGCGTCTCGTCCAGGTCCATGGCGCCCATGACGGTCCTGAGGTTGGTGGTCGTCAGGTTCAGGATCGCATTATACAGGTCCGACACTTCATAGGCCGCCTTGGCCGCATCCAGCACCTGGAAGAAGACGACGCCGTCGGTCGAAATCATGGCGTTGTCCTTGGTGATGATCTCCTGTCCCGGAATGTCGAGCACCTGCTCCATCATGTTCACTTTCCGCCCGATGGAATCGATGAACGGGATGATAAGGGAAAAGCCGGGCTTCAGCGTCGTTGTGTAGCGGCCCAGCCGCTCCAGCGTATAGTGATAGCCCTGCCGCACCACGACGACCGCCTTGAAGACGATAACCACCGCCGCCAGCGCGAGGATGAGCGTGAAAATTCCAAAACCGCTGAACATGACTGGCTCCCGTTAACTGATGGCGACCTTTAATGACGCGGCTGCCGCCAACATGCCACTATTGTTCGCCCGCCAGCCGCTTCAGTTCGTAAAGCAGGTCAAGCGCGGCGCGCGGTGTCAGTTCATCGGGCCGGATCCCGTCCAGCCGTTCTCTTAGCGTATCAACCATTTCCGGCTTCGGCCCGGCATCCGCGAACAGCGGCAGGTCCGACAGCCCCGCCGCGATTCCGCCGGTTTTATCCCGTGTCGCCTCCAGCGTCCTCAGCACTTCCGCCGCCCGCCGGGTTGCCCGTTCCGGCAGGCCCGCCAGCCGCGCCACGGCGAGACCGTAACTCCCCGCAGCGGCGCCTGCGACGACCTTGTGTAGAAAGACGAGGTCGTTCTTCCATTCGCGCACCTTCACCGTCGCCAGCTTCAGCGCTTTCAGCCGCCCCTCCAGCACCGTCAGTTCGTGATAATGGGAGGCGAACAGGCAGCGCGCCCTCAACTCGTCATGCACCGATTCCAGCACCGCCCAGGCGATTGCCAGCCCGTCATAGGTCGATGTCCCGCGCCCGACCTCGTCCAGAATGACGAGCGAACGGTCGGTCGCCTGATTCAGGATTGCCGCCGTTTCGACCATCTCCACCATGAAGGTCGAACGCCCCTCTGCCAGATTGTCCGACGCGCCCACCCGGCTGAACAGCCGGTCCACGGCGCCGATATGCGCGGCGTCCGCGGGCACAAAGCTCCCCGCCTGGGCCATGATCGCGATCAGCGCGTTCTGCCGCAGGAATGTCGACTTGCCCGCCATGTTGGGACCGGTGACCAGCCAGACATGCGTGTCCCGCCCCAGCGCGCAGTCATTTGCAACGAACTCACCCGTCTTCATCGCCGCCTCGACGACGGGATGCCGCCCCCGCGCGATGTCAAATTCATGGCTGTCATCGACTTGCGGACGGACCCAGTTCCGCGAGGCCGCCAATTCCGCCAGCGCACTCGCCACATCCAGCCGCGCCGAGGCCGCCGCCGTTCGCTCGATGCTGTCCGCATGGGCCAGAACCGTGTCGGAAAGGTCAGCGAAATGCCTCGCCTCCAGTGCCAGGGCTGCGCCCTGCGCCTGCGCAATTCGCGTCGCCAGCCCCGCCAGTTCCTCCGAGTTGAAACGCACGGCGTTCGCCAGCGTTTGCCGATGCGCGAAGGGCGAATCCGCCGCCATCAGACCGTCGGCATGCTTCGGCGCGACCTCGATGAAATAGCCGAGCACATTATTATGTTTGATGCGCAGCTTCTCGACGCCGGTGAGCCTTCTGTAATCCGCCTCGAGCGCCGCGATATGTCGCCGCGCGTCCTTCGCCAGACTGCGGTGCTCGTCGAGCGCATGGTCATGCCCCTCGGCGATGAAGCCGCCTTCGTTCACGTTCAGGCCCGGCTCCGGAACCAGCGCGGCATCCAGCGCGCCGACCAATTCCCCGTGCGGCCCGATCGCATCCAGAAGCGTCGCCAGCATCGGCGGCGGCCCCATCAGCGTTGCGCGCTTCAGCATCTCCCGCACCTCATCGGCACGCCCCAGCCCATCGCGTATCAAACCGAGGTCGCGGGGTGAGCCCCGCCCCGCCGCCAGACGCCCAAGCGCGCGCTCAAGATCAGGAACAGACTTCAGCCGCGCGCGCAGGTCCTCTCGCACCGCCGCGCCCGCCTCGAACGCCGCGACCAGATCCAGCCGCGCCGCAATCGCTTCCGGGTCGGTCAGGGGTGCCGACAGATCCGCCGCCAGTTGCCGCGCGCCAGGCGCCGTAACCGTTGCATCCATGCAGGCGATGAGAGACCCCTTGCGCTCCCCTCGCTGCGTGCGCGAAATTTCGAGGCTTTCCCGCGTGGCCGCGTCGATGGCCATATGCCCGCCGGGCAATTGCCTCAGCGGCGCGCGCAGGCGCGGCACGGCGGACATCTGCGTTGCCTCCAGATAGCGCAGCAGCGCGCCAGCCGCGGCAACCTCCGCGCGCGAAAACGCGCCCAGCCCTTCTAGCGTGGAGACATCGAATCGTTTCCTGAGCGCCGCTTCACCCCGCGCGCTGTCGAACATGCCCTTCGCTTCGATTGTCAGCGGCCAGTCGCCCGCAATGTCCTCGCCCTCCGCGGTGACCAGTTCCGACGGATCGATCCGCGCCAGTTCGGCAGGCAGGCTCGCCGCAGTCACCGGCGCGGTGAAGAAGCCGCCAGCCGACATGTCGCACCAGGCCAGCGCCCTGTCGCCGCCCACTTCCGCATAGGCCGCCAGATGGTTCGCGGCGCGCGCGTCGAGAAGCGCTTCCTCGGTCAGCGTGCCCGGTGTCACCACCCGCACGATCTCGCGCCTTACAACGGACTTGGACCCGCGCTTCCTGGCTTCAGCCGGGTCTTCGACCTGTTCCGCGATGGCGACTCGAAAACCCTTTTCGATAAGCCGTGCCAGATAGCTTTCCGACGAATGCACCGGCACGCCGCACATCGGGATATCCGTGCCTTCATGCTGCCCCCGTTTGGTGAGCGCGATGTCGAGCGCCGCCGCCGCCCGCACGGCGTCTTCAAAGAACAGCTCGAAAAAATCCCCCATGCGGAAAAACAGCAGCGCCTCGTCGCCCGCTTCCTCCTTGATGGCGAGATACTGCACCATCATCGGTGACGGCGCGGTGGATTTGGAGGGAGCGTTCGGCATGCCGAACGTCATAGGCAAAGCCCGGCGCGCCGTCATCACCTCAAGGCCGGGTCAGGGCGTCACGATGGCGATGGATTCAGGCGGCGCGTCCAACGCTGCGAACAGACTGGCGAGGGCGGCGGGATCGCCGGAAATCCGCGCCTTTCCTGCTGCGATCAGGCCGGGAAGCGCCGTCTGCCGGAGGATCAAGAGGTCATAGTCGCCGCGATCGATGGTCAGCGTGGCGACAGGATCCGGTGCTGAAAAACCGAACCGCGGGATCAGCACGGAATCGCGCACGAGGAGGGCCAGCCGCTCATCACGGTCGGGAAATACGAACTGTATGGCATGACCCGTGCGGGCCGAGCGTTCAGGCGCGTAACGCACCGCAAGCGCGTCGAACAGGTCGGCGGTCGGAACTGCCGCCAGAAATGCCGCGCTGCCAACGGCTGCCCTTTGCGGGCCCGGACCCTGCCGCAATTCCTGCGCACCGCTCAGATAATAGTCCCGCCAGGCCCCCGACTCCGCCTGAAACCCCAGCTGTTCGTAAGCGGCGGCCAGCCAACCCTTCGCATCGTCGCCGCCCTTGCCGGCGAAAACCAGATGATTGAACAGCGTGGCCGCCCAGCGATATTCGCCGCCGGCAAAGGCCGCCTCGCCGAGCGCGAGAACGCGGTCTTCCCCGCCAAGCGCATCGATATATCGCTCGCTTTCCTCTGCTGGTGGCAGTGGATTGAAACGCGCCGGAACGCCGTCCCACCAGCCAAAATAGCGCTGATAGACCGCCTTCGCATTGTGCTGAAGCGTGCCGTAATAACCGCGCACCGAAAAATCGCGGGTGGCGAAGTCGGGTTCCGGCAGATCTTCGGCAATTTCATGCATGGTCTCACCGCGATTGGCGCGCCGGACGGTCTGGTCATGAACATAGCGGTAGATGTCCCGCTGATTCTCAAGATAGGTCGCAACATTGTCACGTCCCCAGGTGGGCCAGTGATGCGACGCCAGCACCAGGTCGGCGCGCGGACCAAAACGCTGCAGCGCCATATCGATCACTTTCGACCATGACAGGGTATCGCGCACCTCGGCACCGCGCAGCGTCAGCGCATTGTGAAATGTGCCCGAGGCGACCTCCGACATCATCAGGGCCTTCTGATCGGGAAGGAAAAATATGAATTCCGCGGGCGCTTCCGTCTCCCCGGCGTCCATGAACTCGAAAGGAACACCATCAATCATGAGCGCTTCACCGGTCACGGGAATTTCGTGGGTTACGGCGGCCAGTGAATTTGGGCCGTCCGCCAGTCCAGGGCCCAGCCCGACGCCAACCTGCCCCGTTGCGCCCGCGGGCAGGCTATTGCCGAACATCAGCGCGGAACGGCGCTGCATATAGGGACCGGCAAGCAGGTTTTCGGAAACGGCGGCGCGCGTAAATCCGTGCGGCGCATAGACAGGGACATCCGCGTCCGCGTTGAGGCCGGCCACGCCGCCGAAATGATCGGCATGGCTGTGCGTAAAGAGAATCGCACTGACGGGACGCGCGCCAAGCCTGTCGTTCGCCAGTTGAAGTCCCGCGCGGGCGGTATCGACGGAAAGCAGCGGATCGACCACGATCCATCCCGTATCGCCAGCGATCAGTGTCATGTTGGCAAGGTCGTAGCCGCGTATCTGATAGATGCCGCCGGTCACCTCGAACAGACCATGTTCGGCCAGCAGCTGCGATTGCCGCCACAGGGATGGATTGACGCTGCCAGGCGCTTCGCCGCGCAGAAAGCCAAAGCGGCTGGCATCCCAGGCGATGCTGCCGTCGGCGGACCGAATGATACCGCCCGGAATCTCAGCCAGCTTGCCGCGGCGCGCATCCCTGAAATCGCTCTGGTTCGCCAGGTCCAGCCGCTCCGCCATGGCTGCGTTGGCAGCGCGCGTCGCTGCCGTTGGAGCGGCCTGCGGTGGCGGCGCGAAAGCGGTCAGCATGACGCCTGCGATCACGCATAATCTCGTCATCATCATCTCCCCTGCCGCCTCGTTACCTCGAACCTCACCGATCGAAAACTGGCGGATATATAGGGCCGGCCGCGATTGCCGACCTTGCTCCGGATGCGCCCATCCGGCATGGCGTCGGCACGTTGTGAAAAGGGTGATTGATGACCGAGCGTAAGGATGATGCGGGCGAACCGTCCGGGGCTGGTGGTTCCTCGGTGAAATTTTCGGATTCGGAGGCGCTGCGCTTTCACTCGCACCCGCGCCCCGGCAAGATCGAGATCGTCGCGTCGAAACCCATGGCGACGCAGCGCGATCTGTCGCTTGCCTATTCGCCGGGTGTCGCCGTTCCCGTGCAGGCCATCGCCGACGATCCGCAGACCGCCTATGACTATACGGCGAAGGGCAATCTCGTGGCCGTCATCTCGAACGGCACGGCCATTCTCGGCATGGGCAATCTGGGTGCGCTGGCGTCGAAGCCGGTGATGGAGGGGAAGGCCGTCCTCTTCAAACGCTTCGCTGATGTCGATTCCATCGACATCGAACTCGATACGGAAGATGTCGACGCCTTTTGCAATGCCGTGAAGCTGATGGAGCCGAGTTTTGGCGGCATCAACCTCGAAGACATCGCCAGTCCGGAATGTTTCGAGATCGAGGCGCGCCTGCGCGACGAGATGAACATCCCCGTCATGCACGACGACCAGCATGGGACGGCAATCATCTCGGCCGCGGGCCTTCTCAATGCGCTTGAACTCACGAACCGCAAGCTCGCCGACATCAAGATGGTGGTCAACGGCGCGGGGGCCGCAGCGATCGCCTGCGCGGAACTGTTCATTGCCATGGGTGTCCAGCGTGCCAATGTCCGCATGTGCGACCGCACCGGCGTCATCTACAAGGGCCGCGACGATCTAAACCAGTGGAAATCCGCCTATGCCATAGAGACGGACGAGCGCAGCCTGAAGGACGCGCTGACGGACGCCGATGTCTTCGTCGGCCTCAGCGTCGCGGGCGCCGTGTCGCAGGACGATATCCTTCTGATGAAGGACAAGCCCATCATATTCGCGATGGCGAATCCCGTGCCCGAAATCCTGCCGGAAAAGGTGAAGGAAGTCCGCCCCGACGCCATCATGGCGACCGGCCGCTCCGACTATCCCAACCAGGTCAACAATGTCCTCGGCTTCCCCTATATCTTCCGCGGCGCGCTCGACGTGCGCGCGACAACCATCAATGACGAGATGAAGATCGCGGCGGCGCGCGCGCTCGCCGATCTCGCCAAACAGGCCGTTCCTGACGAAGTCGCGTCGGCCTATGGCAAGCAGCTCTCCTTCGGACCCGATTACATCATCCCCGCGCCCTTCGACCCGCGCCTGATCGAGGCGATCCCCTTCGCGGTTGCGAAGGCCGCGATGGATTCGGGCGTGGCCCGTGCGCCGATCATCGATGAGGAGGCCTACCGAATCCAGCTGAGGTCGCGCCTCAATCCGACCACCGCCGTTCTCGAACAGAGCTTCAACGCCGCGCGCGCCGCGCCAAAGCGCATCGTCTTCGCGGAAGGCGAGGAGGAAGTGGTCCTGCGCGCCGCCATCACCATCAAGTCGCAGGGTTATGGTACGCCCGTCCTCGTCGGCCGTACGGAAAAGGTGCACGAGACCCTGAAAAGCCTGGGCGTCGAGGACATGGACATGTTCGAAATCCAGAACAGCCGCGTCAGCCCGCTCGTCCCCGGCATGGTCGAGCATCTCTACCGCCGACAGCAAAGGAAGGGGGCGCTCTACCGGGACATCCAGCGGCATGTGAACCAGGACCGCAACATCTTCGGCGCGCTGCTGGTCGCGCTCGGCCACGGCGATGTTCTCGTTACCGGCGTGACCCGGCATTTCAATCAGGCGATGGACCAGGTCAGCCAGGTCATCGACCCCAGCCCGAAACACAATCCCTTCGGCATCCACGTCGTCGTCGGGCGGCATGACACGTACATGATCGCCGACACCACCGTGACGGAGCGCCCGACGGCCGAGCAGCTGGCCGACTATGCCGAGCAGACCGCCGCCGTCACCCGCCGCATGGGCCGCACGCCGCGCGTCGCCTTCCTCAGCTATTCAAATTTCGGCAATCCGCCCGGCGAGATTATCGACGTTGTGCGCGAAGCCGTGGAAATTCTCGACAGCCGCCGCGTCGGCTTCGAATATGAGGGCGAAATGTCGGCGGACGTCGCGCTCAACCCCGACATGGCGCGGCTCTACCCGTTCAGTCGCCTGACCGGCGCTGCCAATGTCCTGATCATGCCCGGCCTGCACAGCGCGAATATCTCCGCGAAACTGCTGAAGGAACTGGACGGTGGCCGTGTCTTCGGTCCGCTCCTGATGGGCATGGCGAAACCGGTGCAGATCGTTCCCATGACATCGGGCGCCACGGACATTGTCACGATGGCGGTTCTCGCGGCCAGCGGCGTGACCGACTGAACATTCAGAACCGCCGGTAAATCTCGACAGCCGAATCCCAAAATGTCAGGGTCGGAAATAATGACGTCCCGCGTGCGCGGGGTTGGAAATAGGGATGCTTGGGGCCTGACATGAACAAACCGCCAATTTTCTTCATTCACGGCATGTGGTCGCGCCCTGGCGTCTGGGACTGGCTGAGGGCGCGCTACGAACGGCAGGGCCACAAATGCTACGCGCCGGCGCTCCCCTTTCACGGGGAGGATGCGGCGAAAGCGGATGAGAAGCCTGATCCGCTGCTCGCGACAATCAGCGTGCAGGATTATGTCGACGCTCTGCTCGCAGCCGCGCGGGAGGTGGGCGAGCCTGCCATCGTCGTCGGCCATTCGATGGGCGCCATGCTCGCGCAGAAGGTCGCCGAAGCGAACGGCGCAGCTGGCCTCGTTCTTTTGTCGCCCGCGCCGACGGCAGCGACGGGCAGCATTGCCATCGCACCGCTTCGCACCACGTTTGGCATCACGAAGAATGTGCGCGGCAAATGGTGGAAATCGCCCACCATGATCGATGAGGAACGCGCCCGCTGGGGCATCTTCAACGAAGTCCCCGATGATGTGGTCCGGCACGAACTCGATAGCCTTGTCTGGGATTCCGGCCGTGTGCTTTACCAGATTTCGATGCCCTGGGCCGACAAGACAAGGGGGACGGAGGTCGACTATGACCGTCTCTCCATGCCCTCCATGGTGGTCGTCGGTGAACTCGACCGCATCACCCCCGTCGCCACCGCGCGGGCGACGGCGCGCGCGCTGACCGGCGAAACGGATTATCACGAGATTCAGGATGCCGGTCACTGGCTGTTTCATGATCCGGTCCGCGAACGGCTCGCGGAATATATGGACGCCTTCGCGGCGCGGGTCAGCGCCGGCTAGCGGTCCACAAGGCCCGGCCACAGCCCGTCCGCACCCATCGCCGCCGCCATGTCGCCGATGCGGCGGCTCCAGTAGCGATCATTACCGGCCTCGCCGCGCCACCGCGTCAGCGCGCCCGTGAAATGGTGCAAATCATGCTCAGCGGTAAAGCCGATCGCGCCATGCGCCTGATGCGCAAGCGCCGTCGCAACGCCGATCGCCTGGTTGGTGCGCAGTTTCGCGCAGGCAATCTCCAGCCCGGCGTCGCCCCTGGCCAGCGCGGCGGCCGCGGCGGCGCCCGCGGCATTCACCGCTGCCGCTTCGCAGGACAATATTGCCAGCGACTGCTGCACCGCCTGGAATTTCGCCAGCGTTCGCCCGAACTGCTGCCGCATGTTCACATGCTCAACGGACATTTCGAGAGTGCGATCAAGCGCACCCGCCGCCATCGCGACGCGGGCAAAGGCGTCATGCGCGATGCCGCCTGCAGGAAGAGCGAGCGATCCGATCGCGCTGGAGGGATGCAGATAGCCCGCCAGCCTTAGCAGCGCGAACATGTCGCCCCAGTCGCCGCCGAAGCCGCCGTCACGCTCAGGACGCAGCACGTCCGCGAACCCCGCCTCCCGCAGCATGTCACTGTCCGCGCGCTGGGCGAACAGACGCTCCGCCGTGGCAAGCAGGGGCTGGCGCATTCCGCTCATCGCAGACCCAGACCCCGCGCGATCATGCCGCGCATGATTTCCCGCGTCCCGCCGCGAAGCGAGAAACTCGGCGCGACCTTCAGAAGCAGGTCGAGCGTCATCGCAAGATCGCCCCGCGGATCTATTCTGTTCACGTCCACCGCCGCCTGCACCGCCAGCGGCAGCGCCTGTTCGAAACTGTTCCCCAGATCCTTGACGATGGCGGCTTCGATCGCAGGATCGTCACCGCTGGCCAGCTTTGCCGCCGTCGACATCGACATCTGCCTCAGCGTCCAGAGCTCCGCTATCACCCGTCCGATCAGCGATCTCAGTTCCGGGTCTTCGCCGCATTCACGCAGCAATTCCCGCAGCAGCGCATAGCTTGACAGATAACGTTCGGGGCCGCTGCGTTCCAGCGCCAGTTCCGCTGTCACCTGCTGCCAGCCCGCGCCTTCCGCGCCCACCAGCGCGTCCGCGGGCACTTCGACCTCTTCGAAGAAGATCTCGTTGAATTCGCGCGCACCGGACAGGTCCGTGATGGGCCGGACCGTAATTCCCGGCGTGTCGAGATCTATGAGGAGCTGGCTCAGGCCCGCCTGCCGCTCCGATCCCGCCTCAGTCCGGACCAGCGCCAGCACCGCATGGGCGAAATGCGCGCCCGTCGTCCAGACTTTCTGTCCGTTCACCACCCAGCCCGTGTCCGTCCGCCGCGCGGACGTCCTGACCGCCGCCAGATCGGAGCCCGCACCGGGCTCGCTCAGGCCGATACAGGTATAAAGCTCTCCCGCCGCCATGCCGGGCAGATAGCGCCGCCTCTGGTCTTCCGTCCCATAGCGCAGCAGAAGGGGGCCGGTCTGGCGATCGGCGATCCAGTGTGCGCCGACAGGCGCCCCGGCCGCCAGCAGCTCCTCCAGCACGATATAGCGCTCCAGCGGATCACGCTCATGCCCGCCATAGGCGCGCGGCCAGATCATGCCGATCAGGCCCGCGCTGCCAAGTGCGCGGCTGAAGGTGAAATCGGCGACCGCCCAGCTGTTCGCCCGCTGCGCCGCTGTCCACGCGCCCGCATGTTCGGCAACCAGCGCGCGCACTCCGGCCCTCAGCGCGCCCGCTTGTTCCGGCATGGGAAAAGGGCGGATATCGAAACTCTGAACCGTGTCAGCTCCGTCCCAGAATCGCTGCGGGATCGAAGCGCACGCCGTCCCACCACAACCCCCAGTGCAGGTGCGGCCCGGTGGCGCGGCCGCTCGATCCCACCCGCCCGATGGCATCGCCCTGTGCCAGCATGTCGCCGACGTTCACATCTATGCGGCTCAGGTGCAGGAATGCGGAATAGAGGCCAAGGCCGTGGTCGACGATGACCAGATTGCCTTCGAAACTGTAACCGCCGCCGGCCAGCACGACCCTGCCCGACGCCGGCGCAATGACGGGCGCACCCGCAGGCGCGGCAATGTCCATGCCGCTGTGCGGACTGCGCGGCTCGTCACCGTAGAAACGCTGCGATCCAAAGACGCCGCTGGTATCGCCGCTGGCCGGGGCAATGAAGGTCTCCGACCAGCCGGTCAGGGCGCTCCGCGCGGCGCGGACTTCAGTGATGCGCGCGATCTCTTCGGCGCGGCGTTTCCTGAAATCCGCCGAAGCCTCGATGCTCTGCGTAATCGGCGGCAGGCGGCTTTCGGGAAAGCTCGTGTCCGCAAGCTGGAATTCCTGTCCGATGGTCAGGCCGTCGGCATAGCGCACGTCGATGCGCCCGGTCAGGTCGGCATCGCGGCCAAAGGCGACGAAGAAGCGGCCATCGGGCATCAAGGGCACGGGTCTGCCGTTCAGGAGCACCTCCGCCGCCGCGCCGCCGCGCACCCGTCCGCGCCCGAACCCGGCCTGCGCCAGCGCGCCGGTCAGTTCGATGATGCGGGGTTCCGCTTCGGTCGTCGTCAATTCCGGCTGAGTCGGCTGCATCGGCGCGGCGATGGCGGGGGGCGCTTCCGATGTCTGCGCTTCGGATGCGGCTTCACCCGAAGCGGGCAGCGAGCAGCCCGCGATCAGCATCGCGGCGAGCACCGCCTTCACAGGGCGGCCTTCATAATGTCCCGGCCTCGCGCGCCTCGGTATAGCGGGCGACGGCAATCTCGGCCGATGCATAGGCCTCCTGCAGCTCATGGCTCCAGTAACGCAGATCGTTGAGGGGAATGCGCGCGCCCGTCACGGCGCACAGCACATGGTCACCGGCGGACAGCACGCGGAACGTGCCCGACTGGTAATCAAGGCGGGCGGGGCGGTCCTTGCCCAGTTTCAGCATGAAGGCATTCTCGTCATGCCGCCAGCATAGCGCGAACGCCGTGCAATTTCACGCGGCTTTCTGCTGACGCCGATATTCGGGGCCGTAGGGCGTCCACTGCCCCTCCGGCTGGGCAAGGCGGTCCGCCGCGATGGCCAGCACTTCGCTGTTCCAGGCCAGACCGACATGGCTCGAATTGACCCTTACGGATTCGTGCATCGGTCCGTCGCCGATATTGGCGCAGCGCGGCGCCACAATCCCATCCTCGTCGGTATAGATGGAGGTGAGCGGCACGGGCGGCACTTCGCCCAGGTCGGTCGTCACGGGCGGATGGTTCACCAGATGATCGTTGAGCCGCTCATACAGCTTCCATGCCCGGTTCGCGCGCATGTCGCCGACGCAAGGGGTGCCCGCCGTGACGACGACACGCACCAGGTCCGGGTGGCGTTTCGCGGCCTCGCGCGCGTACAGCCCGCCAAGCGACCAGCCGATCAGGCTGACCTTGCCGCCACTCCTCTCCGCCACGCGCGCCAGATGCCCCTGGATTGCGGGCAGTGTCTCGGCGCGCAGGCCCAGATTCTGTCCCTGTTCCCAGCCGTGCACGTCATAGCCGAGCCTGCGCGAGCCGGCGGCGCAGCAGGAATGTCGTCGTGTCCGCCGCCAGAAAGCCCGGATAGACGATGACGGCGTGACCGTCCCCGCGCGGCAGACCCTTTGTCGTGTCGCGCACGAGGAAATTGGCGAACTCCCCCACCGCGCGCACCTCCTTCACATATTGCAGGAGGGTCGGCGCGCTGATGCGGTCTGCGGAGGCCGTGTGAGTCCGAGCGGTCATCAAACCGTCATAATGACAGGTTGCTGATAAAACCATGAACAGCGGGCGCGATATCCGACCGTTTCAGCGCAAGGTCGATGGTCGCGTTCACGAAGCCCGCCTTGTCTCCGCAGTCATGCCGGTCGCCGTCGAAGGTGAAGGCATGGAACGGCTGCGTGCCGATCATCGAGGCCATGGCGTCCGTCAGCTGGATCTCGCCGCCCGCACCGACGCCCTGCGTCTTCAATATCCCCATCACTTCGGGCTGCAATATGTAGCGTCCGGGCAGCATCAGATTGGACGGCGCATGGGCGGGGTCGGGTTTTTCGACCAGACCCTTCACTTCCGTCAGCCTGCCATTGACCGCCCCCGGATCGACGATGCCGTATTTCCGCGTTTCGGCCCGCTCCACCTCCAGCGCGCAGACGACATTGCCGCCCACCGCTTCATAGGCGTCCATCATCTGTTTCAGGCAGCCCGGTTTCCCGACCAGCAGCTCATCGGGCAGCAGCACGGCAAAGGGTTCGTCGCCGACCACGCTGCGCGCGCACCAGACGGCATGCCCGAGACCGAGCGGTTCCTGCTGCCGGACATAGGCGATGCTGCCGGGGCCGACGCGCGTG
Source organism: uncultured Alphaproteobacteria bacterium (assembly GCA_963710205.1). Taxonomy (GTDB): domain Bacteria; phylum Pseudomonadota; class Alphaproteobacteria; order Sphingomonadales; family Sphingomonadaceae; genus Pacificimonas. The sequence continues at coordinate 163,319 of CAVPZG010000001.1, forward strand.
CCGTCCAGCGCGGATTTGTCCTTGCCGCGCGCGTCCATCGTCGATTCCAGTTCGAACGCGATGTCGAAATGATCCTCGATGGCCGTCTTGCCGCGTCCCGTCACGAACACCAGCTGCTCGATCCCGGCCTCCAGCGCCTCCTCGACGGCATACTGGATCAGCGGCTTGTCCACGACGGGAAGCATTTCCTTGGGAATGGCCTTGGTTGCGGGCAAAAAGCGCGTGCCGAGTCCGGCGACGGGAAACACGGCGGTGCGGACCTTGCGTGACATTCAGAACCTCTTCAGCAATCTCAGATAATAGGCACGCTCCTGGGGACTACGCGCCGGGTCCGCGGCACGTTCCTCGATCATGGCGCGAATTTCCTGCACACGGCGCAGCTGCTGTTCGTCGGGCAGCTTGACCTGCCCCTGTCCAAAGCCTTGCCCGGGCCTGCCCAGTGGGTCGATGCCGCTGCCCGACGCCCCCGGCTGCATCTGCCCGCCCGCCGCGGCCTGCGCCGCCGCGGCAGCGGCCTGGTCCGCAGCGCGCGCGGCCTCGCCCAGCTTCTCCAGCGCCAGCGTCTGTGCCCGGGCGGCATTATAGGGATCGCCGTTCGCCAGCGCCTGCGCGGCCGCCTCCATGGCCACGCCCGCATCCCCCAGCGATTCCGGCACGGGAACACCAGCCTCGCCAAATACCGACTGCAGATCGCCAAGCGCTGTGCCAAGGTCGCGCTGCTCCGATCCCAGCATATCGAGCATGGTGCGTTCCGGCATGACGCTTTCCGCGATCGTCCCGGCCCGCAGCTCTTCCTGACGGCGTGCGATGTCGCGCAGGGCCTCTGCGGCCTCGCCTGCCTTCTGCGCGCGTGCCGCCGCTGCGGGATCCGGAGCGGACGGCCCGAACTGGATCGATTCCATCAGCCCGCGCAGATTTGCGAGCGCCTGCATCGCGCCTTCGGTATCGCCAGCCGCCAGTCGATCCTTCAGATCCGCCATCATCGCGTCCAGAAAACCGGAATCCACCATCGGCGCTGCGCCGGACATGTTCTGCATCATCTGCTGCGAGGGCATTTCGCCCGCGTTCATCGCCGCCTCCATCTGCCGCCGTAGATATTCGCCCATCGCCTGTTCCAGCTGCTTCGTCAGCGCGGCCAGCAGTTCATCGTCCTTCGATCCGGCTTCCTGCGCCAGCCGTTCCATGGCCGCGCGCAGGTCATCCATTGCGCGGCTGGTTCCGCCATCCTCCAGGTCGACAGCGACATCCCACAGGATCTGCGCGGACTGCATCCTGCCCTCCGCCGTCACCTGATAGAGCAGGCGCCAGTTCGCGGCGCGCAGTCCCGCGAAGATATCCAGCCGGCCGTCGAACCGGCTGGGCCGCTCGGCTATGTCCGTCAGCCGCCGCACGGCGTCCTTCCGCTCCCCGCCTTCCAGCAACGCCTTGCGTATGGAGACGATTTCCCGCGCGACGGGATCGGAAAACACCCGCACCGGCAGCTTGACGAGAATGGGCGCGGACACGCCTTCATTACCTGCGCCGTCGCGGGCGACCAGCGTCAGCCGCGCCTCTTCACCAGCACGGGGGTCGGAGGTCAGATCGGCGAACAGCTGGCCCTCACCCGGCTGCACCGCCTCGTTCAGCAGGGTTTCGCGCATCTCGGCTTCACCGCCCTCGACGCGCAGCGAAAGCGAGGCGAGGCCGTGGTCGTCGGTCAGGCGATAAAGCAGCCTCAGCGCGCCACTTGCGGCCTTGGCGGGCTCGCCCGCAAACCGCACCACGGGGATGCCGTCCGCGACAAGGTTGATCTCCACCGCCGCCAGCTCGCGCGAGCCGCGCAGGATGCGCCACGTGCCGCTGCGATCCGGCATCCACTGCCCGTCGGTCGATAGACGACCATCCGGATGCCGCAGCTGCCATGCGCCGTCCTCACCCGCGGCACGAAGCTGAACCGTGCCGCCATCCAGCATGTCGAGACGCAGCGTCTCACCGCCATCAACCGAAAAACTCTCGGCGGGCAGCGCGGTATAATCGGGCGGCGTCATTTCCACCCGGAAGGCAAAAGCGGCCAGCGGCGTACGCCACGGCGAAAACGCATCGGCCACTCGTTCCGGCGCATCACGGCCCGCCAGGGCAAGTCCGGCAAGCAGCAGCAGTGCGCAGCCAATCAGGCCGGTGAACAGTGCCTTCGGGAGGGAAAGCCGGGGCAGCCCGATCCTTGCCCTTCTCGAAAAGGCATCGCGCCGCGCGCGCTGCCACAGAAGTTCCCCGATATCGCCGTCCAGCGCCGCCGGCAGATGATCGGTGAAACTGCTCGTCCCCACGGGCAGCGCGCCGCCGGCATCCAGCCGCGCCAGCACGTCTGACCGGCTGGGAAGCGGCGCACGGGCCGCATAGCGCACGATTCCGGCGATACTGCCGACGACCACCGCACCCAGCAGGGCGAGCCGCGCGTCGCCCGGCAGCCAGTCCGCCAGGCCCAGCAGTCCCAGCGCCAGAAACCCGGCCCAGGCCAGCACTATCCAGCCAAGTTCAGCGGCAAGCCCGCGCTCCAGCCAGATCAGCGCGCCCGCCAGCGGCAGGCGCTTCGCAGCGTCAGGCGACAGCCCCTGATGCGGGGGCAGCGCGGTCATTCAGCCTGCAGCCAGTCCGGCACGACGTCGCGCGCGATCAGCGCCTCATAGGTCGACCGTTCACGCACCAGCGCCCAGCGGTTGCCGGAAACCATGACTTCGGGCGTCAACAGGCGCGAATTATAGGTGCTGGCCATGGTGGCACCATAGGCGCCCGCCGTGCGAAAGACCATCAGGTCGCCTTCCTTCAGCGCGGGCAGGTCACGTTCGCTGGCAAAGGTATCGCCAGTTTCGCACACCGGTCCCACGACATCGGCGGTCATGCGCGCGTCGGTCTGCCTGACCGCGCCGATATCGTGCCACGCCTCGTAAAGGCTGGGGCGAAGAAGATCGTTCATCGCGGCGTCTATGATGACGAAGGTGCGTTCCCGCCCCGTCTTCAGCCTGACCACGCGCGAAACGAGGATCCCGGCATTGCCTGCGATCAGACGTCCAGGCTCGAACGCCAGCCGCACATTCCACCCCTTCGTCACGCGCGCGACCATTTCGCCATAGGCGGCGGGCGACGGCGGGTCGGGCATGTCGCTGAGATAGGGAACGCCCAGACCGCCGCCCAGATCGGCGCGGCTGACCTCGTGCCCCGCCGCGCGCAGGTCGGCGATCAGGTCGCCCACCCCGACAAAGGCGCGCTCCAGCGGCTCCAGGCTGGTCAGCTGGCTGCCGATGTGAACGGCAACACCTACGGGATGAAGGCCGGGCAAGGTCTTCGCCCTGGCAAAGGCGTCAACGGCGGTATCGATGGGAATGCCGAATTTATTCTCCGCGCGGCCCGTTGAGATTTTGGCATGCGTCATGGCATCGACATCGGGGTTCACACGAAAGGACATCGGCGCGACCCGGCCCATCCCCGCCGCGACCTCACTCAACAGTTCCGCCTCGGACAGCGATTCGACATTGAACTGATAGATATCCGCCTTCAGCGCCTCTTCCATCTCCTCGCGCGTCTTGCCGACGCCGGAAAAAACAATGCGCCCCGCCGGTATGCCCGCCGCCAGCGCGCGTTTCAGCTCGCCTATGGAGACCACATCGGCACCCGCGCCCAGCCGGGCCAGCGTGCGGATCACCGCCTGATTCGGATTCGCCTTCACGGCATAGGCGATCAGGGGATCGTCCAGCGCCGCCAGCCCCTCTGCAAAAACGCGGTAATGCCGTTCCAGCGTCGCCGTCGAATAACAGTAGAACGGCGTACCCACCTGATCCGCAAGTACGGCCAGGTCGACATCTTCGGCATGCAAGGTGCCGTCACGATATTGAAAATGGTCCATCAGCCGCCGCCCATCAGGTTGGCGGCAAGTCGAAGGGATCTTCGCTGCGCTGATCGGTGTTCCTGACCGCATCGTCAATGCGCTCGGGCGCGGCCTGCGGGGGCGGTACCAGCATCTCGTCCGCCGTCTGCGCGGCCTCCTGCCCTTCGGGGGCGGGGGGCGGGCTGCCGCCGGGCCATTGCAGCGGCCCCGCCGATCCACAGGCCGACAGCAAAAGCACACAGGCCATCACGGCAAATTTCCGCATCACGCGCCCCTCATTTCGGCGATTCGCTCCCGCACCTGATCGGGTGCGGTTCCACCATGACTCTTACGGCTGGCAACGGAGGCGTCCACCGTCAGCACGCTGAAAACTCGCCCGTCAATGCGCGCGTCGATTTCCTGCAGCGCCTCCAGCGGCAGCTCTGCCAGCATGATGCCAGCAGCATCCGCCGCCGCGACAGCCCGCCCGGTAACATGGTGCGCATCGCGAAACGGCACGCCCGCTTCCCGCACCAGCCAGTCGGCGAGGTCGGTCGCCGTCGAATGCCCCGCCGAAGCCGCAGCGCGCATCTTCGCCGCGTCGAACGCCAGCCCCTCCACCATGCCGGTCATCGCCGCCAGCGCCAGCGCCAGCGTGTCATAGGCGTTGAAAACCGGTGTCTTGTCCTCCTGCATGTCCTTGGAATAGGCCAAGCGGAAGCCCCTTCATCACCGTCACCAGCCGCGTCAGTGCGCCCAGGAACAGGCCCGTCTTGGCCCGTACCAGCTCGGCGGCGTCGGGATTGCGCTTTTGCGGCATGATCGACGAACCCGTGGAATAGGCGTCCGGCAGTTTCACGAACCCATAAGGGCTGCGAGGCCCAGATGATGATTTCCTCCGCCAGCCGGGACAGGTGCAGGCCCGCCTGCAAGCAGCTGGTCATGAACTCTATGGCGAAATCCCGGTCGCTGACGGAATCGAGACTGTTCGCCGTGGGGCGGTCGAACCCCAGCGCGGTCGCCGTCATGTTGCGGTCGATGGCGAACCCGGTTCCTGCCAGCGCCGCCGCTCCCAACGGACATTCGTTCAGCCGTTTCCGTGCATCCTGAAACCGTCCCCGGTCGCGCTTCGCCATTTCGGCATAGGCCATCAGGTGGTGCCCAAGCGTCACCGGCTGCGCCGTCTGCAAATGCGTGAAGCCCGGCATGACCGTTCCCGCATGTTCGTCCGCGCGCGTCAGAAGGGCATCCTGAAATGCCGCAAGCCCCGTATCCAGCCGGTCAATCGCGCCGCGCACCCACAGGCGCAGGTCCGTCGCCACCTGATCGTTGCGCGACCGCGCCGTGTGAAGGCGGCCAGCGACGTCGCCAATCTTTTCCTTCAGCCTCGCCTCGACATGCATGTGGATGTCCTCAAGCGCGAGATTCTCCTCGATCGGTCCGGTCGCCCATTCCCCGGCAATTTCCGCCAGCCCCGCGTCGATCGCCGCCGCATCCTCAGCCGAAATCACGCCCACGGCCCCCAGCATCGCGGCGTGCGCGCGGCTGCCCGCGATGTCCTCTTGCCACATGCGCTTGTCCACACCGATAGAAGCGTTAATCTCCTGCATGATTGCGGACGGCCCTTCGGCAAACCGGCCGCCCCACATCGAATTCGAGTCCGAGTTGGAGTTCTCAGCCATGCGTCGTTTTGCCTTCCTCGTCATTACCGCCCTCATGGGCGCATCCGCCTGCGGGGGAGAAGCGACCGATAAGGAGACGCCGGATATGGCGCAAGCCGCACCTGAGATCGTCACCGGCCAGCCGCTTTACGACAAGGCGGGCAGTGACGCACCCGATGTCACGCTGACGCGGGAAAATGGCGCACCGCTGGCGATCACCAGCTTTCGCGGCACGCCGACACTCGTCAACCTGTGGGCAACCTGGTGCGCGCCCTGCATTGCCGAATTGCCCGCGCTGGACAGGCTGGCGAAGGACCGCGGCTATGACCTGAATGTGGTCGCGGTCAGCCAGGATATCGGCGGCTGGGACAAGATCAGGCCGTTTCTCGAGGAGAACCCGCTCGGCACGCTGACTGTCCTCGCCGACTCTTCAGGCGCGCTCTCGCAGGCGCTTGGTGCGGCGGGGCTGCCGCTGACGATCCTCTATGATGCGGAGGGGAAGGAAGTCTGGCGCGTCAACGGCCCGCGCGAATGGGACCAGCCCGGCGGCATGCCGCCCGCGCGGATGGCCGCGGCCATGGCAGGAGAAACGGAAATGCGCGTGGCCACCGACATCGCCTACCGCGCCCAAGGGAGCGATCCGGGCTGGGACATGACGATCCGGCCCGATGGCACGCTGAAGGTGACTGCGGACGACGGCGAAACAGTGGCTGAATTTCCCGCGCCCGCCACGGTCGGGGCCGCGCCCTTCTCGCTTGCCGTTGCGGGCGCCGCAGGCGCGCTGTCCGTCGCCGCGACCGACGAGGAATGCGCCGACACGGGTGGGGGCAGGGCCTATCCCAACAAGGTCGAGATCGAACTCAACGGCAAGCGCTATTCGGGCTGCGGCGGGCCGGTTTAACCGCCTAGCGCCGCTCGGTCGGCACCTTCACCCGCACGGTCTTGCCGCTCATGCCGGGGAAGTCGGTGAACATCGCCGTGACCAGGTTCGGCACCAGTTCCGGCAGATTGTCGTTGCGCGAATTGGCCTCTGCACGGCCCTCGAACACCGGCTCACCGTCAGGCCGCGTGATGTTCATGTCCAGATAACTGCCATAGACGGTATAGCTGTAAATCTCGTTGTCGAACCCGCCATAGCCGCCAAATCCGCCGCCATAGAAGAAGGGATCGTAAAAGATCGAGCGGCGGTGACGGAAACCATAGCCATAATAGGGCGAGCCCCAGCCATAGCCGAAACGCGTGCCAGGCCGCGACGCGATCCGCTCGCGGCCGTCATTGACACCGTAATCGAGTGATACGATCAGCGTTGCATCATCCTTGTTGCTGACTTCGGTATAGCCCTGTGCGTTCATCTGCGCGGCGACGTAACGCGCGTAATTCTGGAATTCCAGGCTGCGCGTATCCTCATCGCCCATCGCGACGATCGCATAGGTTTCTCCCGTCGGCGCGGGGAGGCGCTGGAACCGGCTCACATCGGCGGAAAAGCCGCTGGCGCAGGCGCTCGTCAGCAGGAGCGCTCCGGAAATAATAGCGGTTTGCAGGATTTTCATTGGGACAGCCCTCCATACGGCAACGCGTATGATATACGCATGAATTGGCGATGAGTTGCCAGAATACGACTGAACCACCCGTGAATGATAGCCTGTCGGCGTATCAACCGCGTAGGAAACCGACCGCCCGCTTCGCCTCCTGCAGTACGGGCTCCGCGATCGCATTCGCCCGCGCCGCCCCGTCGCGCAGGATGCGGTCGAGCGTCTTCTTGTCGCCCTTCAGGTCGCGGAACCGCGCGGCAATGGGCGCGAGCTTCTCGACCGCCAGTTCGCCAAGCGCAGGTTTGAAGGCGCCAAAGCCCTGCCCGCCAAATTCGCGCAGGACATCCTGGGCCGTCCGGTCGGAAAGCGCCGCATAGATGTTGACCAGGTTCGCCGCCTCGGCCCTTCCCGCCAGTCCGGCGATTTCGGACGGCAGCGCATCCGCGTCCGTCTTGGCCTTCTTGACCTTCCGCATGATCGTATCCGCATCGTCCAGCATGGTGATGCGCGACATTTCGCTGGGATCGGATTTCGACATTTTCGCCGTGCCGTCGCGCAGGCTCATGACCCGCGTCGCCGGCCCCTGAATGAAAGGCTCGGGGATCGGGAACAAATCGACATCGAAATCGCGGTTGAACTTCGCCGCGATATCGCGCGCCAGTTCCAGATGCTGTTTCTGGTCCTCGCCCACCGGCACATGCGTCGCCTTGTAGCCCAGTATGTCCGCCGCCATCAGCACGGGATAGACATAAAGGCCCGCTGACGCGCCCTCCTTGTCCGACCCGGATTTGTCCTTGAACTGCGTCATCCGGTCCAGCCAACCGATGCGCGCCACGCAATCCAGGATCCACGTCAGCTGCCCGTGCATCGGCACCGCGCTCTGATGGAACAGGATCGCCTTTTCAGGATCGATCCCTGACGCGATCAGCCCCGCCGTCAGCTCCCGCGTCGCGCGCGCCAGCGTCTTTGGGTCATGCTTCATCGTGATCGCGTGCATGTCGACGATGCAGAAAATGCATTCATGCGTGTCCTGCATCCGTACCCAGTTGACGATCGCCCCCAGGTAGTTGCCGAGGTGCAGGTCGCCTGTCGGCTGGATGCCGGAAAAAACGCGGGGAGAGTTGCTCATGTCAAATCCAAAAACTAGGCGGCGGGCCGCTTGAACTTCGCGATCTGCGCCTTGTCAAATCCGCCGATCAGGAACAGCGTGCCGAAATAGACCACGGCGCCCGGCAGGACGAGCGCGGCGATGCTCCAGATACGGGTCAGGACATCGCGCGAAAAATTGCCTTCAAGCTGGCCTGCGATCCACCAAAGCGCGCCGCCCATCAGCAGCGCGGCGATGATCTGGCGCAGAACGCGCAAGGCCGAGGCCGTCTCGACGCGGAACTGCCCGCGCCGCATCAGACCGACATACAGCATCAGGCAATTGATCCAGGCCGCAATGGCGCTGGCCAGGACAAGGCCGACGATTTCAAGCCGGTCGATCAGGGCGAAGATCAGGGCAACGTTGATGACCAGCGAGACGAGCGCCGTTTTCACCGGCGTTCTGGTGTCGCCGCGCGCGAAATAGCCGGGCGTGAACACCTTGATCAGCACATAGGCGGGCAGGCCGAAGGCGAGCGCGGCCATGACACTCGACGTCACCGCCGCGTCCGCGGCGTCGAACCGCCCGCCGACGAAGAAGGCCGTCACCAGCGGCTCCGCGCACATGACCAGCCCGACCGCGCTGGGAATGGTCAGCAGCATGGAAAGCTCCAGCGCCGTCCCCATCAGCCTTTGCGCGCCCGCCTGGTCATCGCGCCCGATCAGGCGGCTGAGCGCCGGCAGGATGGCGGTCCCCAGCGCGATACCGATCACACCCAGCGGCAGCTGGTTCAGCCGGTCGGCATAGTTGAGGAAGCTCATCGCCCCCTCCTCCAGCCTTGTGGCGAAGAAGACATCGATCAGCTGGCTGATCTGGTAGATGCCCGCGCCGAATGTGGCCGGCAGGATGATTTTCAGGAGGCGCTTCACCTTCGGCGTCAGGCGGGGACGCTCGATCCTCAGGTCCATGCCCGCGCGGTGGACGGCCCATAACAGCCACAAGAACTGCAGGATGCCCGCCACGCTGACGGCAACGGCCAGCGCCCGCGCGGTCGCAAAATCGGGATCGGGATCGGTGCTGCCAAAGATGACGACGGCCGTGATCAGACAGATATTGAGAAGGATCGGCGCGGCCGCGGCGGCGGCGAATTTACTCAGGCTGTTCAATATGCCCGCCAGCAGGCTGACGAGACTGACCAGCATCAGGTAGACGAACGTAATGCGGCTCAGATCGACGGTCAGCTCGAACTTCCCCGGCACTTCCGTGTAGGCGGACGCCATGGCGCGGACGATCCAGGGCATGAAGATTTCCGCGACCGCCGTGAAGAGGAACAGCACGGGCAGGAACACCGACAGCACCTGACGGCAGAAGCGGAGCGCCGCCTCGCGCCCGCCTTCGCCGTGATATTCCTTGGAAAACATTGGCACGAAGGCGGCGCTGAAGGCGCCTTCCGCGAACAGGCGCCGAAAAATGTTCGGCAGCTTGAACGCAACGAAAAACGCATCCGCGCCCGTGCCTGCGCCAAGCAGCCGGCTCAGCAGCATGTCGCGCGCAAAGCCGAACACGCGGCTGACAAGGGTCAGTCCGCCGATCGTGCCGACGGATTTGATCAGCGACATGCCGTGCGCCGCCTTAAATCAGTTCGTCATTCCGGCCGGGGCCGGAATCCATCTTCCGGGCGACGTCACATGGACGATGCCCGAAGATGGTCCCCGGCCTTGGCCGGAGTGACGGTCAGTGTTTTCATACCTAGTTCGGCAGAATGATGTTCGGCGTTTCGCCGCCAGACTCGTTCGGCTTCTCGCCATCCTTCGCCGCCTGCATCTGCTGCTGCCGCGCCATGTAAAGCTGTGCGAAATCGATCGGATCGAGCATCAGCGGCGGGAAACCGCCGTCACGCACGGCGTCGGCAAAGATGCGGCGCGCGAACGGGAAGATCATGCGCGGCGCCTCGATGATCAGGAACAGCTGCAGATGCTCCTGCGGTACATTCTGCAGTGCGAACAGGCCGCCATAGGACAGTTCGACAATGAAGCCGACATCGCCAGTGCCCTTCGTCGTGGCCTTGCCGGTCAGGGTCAGGACGACTTCGTAGACGTCCTTCTGTTCCTGCTGGTTGACGGTCACGTTGACCTGGATGTCGATGTCCGGCTGGCCGTTCTGCGCCTGCAGGCTTTTGGGCGCATTGGGATTTTCAAAGCTCAGGTCCTTGACATACTGCGCCATGATATTGATCGCGATGGGCGCGGCATTTTCGTCCGTGCCGAGGGGCGGGGTCTGTTCGTCTGCCATTGATAACACCTGTTATGTTGGAAAAGTGGGTCGGTTTGCCGCGCGCGCTAGCAGGCCGAATGCCTGCTGCGCAAGCTCGCTTCACCTTGTGCAAGGGAACGTAAGGGCTATGTTGGTATTCTATGGGTAGATTGCGAATCAACGCATCCGCTTACGCCCACGATATTTTGCGCCGCAAGGAGGCCGTCTTGGTTGAAATCGTTGTCCTGGCCCTTCTGGCGGGCTTTATCGCGTTCCGCCTGATCAGCGTGCTCGGCCGTCATGACGAATCGGCAGAGCCGCAGCAGCCTGCGATGAACCGGCAAACCAGTGTCCCGCAGCAGGGATCGAACGTCGTGGCGCTGGAACCCGTTTCCCGTCCGCCGCTGGTCCTGCCGGAAGACCTTAACGACACCGCGCGCGGTGGTCTGGAGGACATTGCCGAGGCCGACCCCTATTTCGATCCCGCCACATTCCTGGAAGGGGCGACCGCCGCCTATCGCATGGTTCTGGAGGCCTTCTGGTCCGGCGACAGGGACGCGCTCAAGGAACTCGTCTCTGACGACATCTACGAGGACTTCACCGCCGCCATCGACGCGCGTGAAAAGGATGACATGCGCTACGAGAACCGCCTCGAAAAGATCGAGGACGCCCGCATCCTGTCCGCGGAGAAGCGCGGCTATATGGCCGAAGTCACGGTGCAGTTCGATGCCGACCTGATGACGATCACCCGCGATGCCGAGGGCGTGATCGTTGCCGGGTCGGAGGAGGCCGCAACACAGACACATGATGTCTGGACCTTCAGCCGTCACCTCGGCAGCGAAGACCCGGCCTGGCTCCTGATCGAAACCGACGGCGCCGAATAACGTGCCGGCAGCGTGGGCCGCCGCGCTGCTATCGTCACCGGTTTCAGACATGCGGCCTTTGGCCACCCTCCGCTAACCGGTCACGTCGACCGGTAACACTGGGCGGCACATGTCCGCCAGTTCAGCACGCCCGCCACCCGCGCCGCCTTCGCAGGTAAAAATGCCGCACGATCTCTGTGTACCAGCGGCCGCCGGCGCGCGCGCTGCGTCTCCGGCTGCGGATTATCCCGAAGCGGAACACCCCGGCACATGAAAGACCGCGTCCTATCGGGAGGTCATGCGAAACAGCGCGTGTGCGCGGGCCTATTCGCCCTCGAATTCAATCAGCGCCTGCACGTCAAGGCCGCTATCGCGCAGGCGCTGCGCACCCCCAAGGTCCGGCAGGTCGACAAGGAAACTCGCCCCTGCGACATGACCGCCGACCTTCTCGATCAGCTGCGTCGCCGCCAGCGCCGTGCCGCCCGTCGCGATCAGGTCATCGACGATCAGGATGCGCGCGCCCGGCGGAAAGGCGTCCATGTGCACTTCCAGCCGATCGTCGCCATATTCCAGCGCATAATCGAGGCCATGCGCCGGTCCGGGCAATTTGCCGCCCTTGCGGATCATCAGCACGCCCGCACCAAGCTTTGGCGCAATCGCGCCCGCGAACAGAAATCCCCGCGCCTCGATCCCGGCAACCAGATCGATATCCTGCGGCGCGAGCGAGGCCATGCGTTCGGTCGCGTCGGCAAATCCGGCGGGATCCGTTAGCAGGGTGGAAATATCGCGGAACCTGATGCCCGCCTTCGGATAGTCGGGAATCGTCCGGATCAGCGATTTCAGGTCGGCCTTCACGGCATCACCCGGCCCGCCACGACGCGCAGCTTCTCCGCCGTCATCTGCGGCCACAGGTCCGGCGGGGTGATGACCGCGTGGGTCAGCGCCCGGTCGCAGCCTGCGGGACACGCATCGCGCGTCGCTGGCAATGTCTTTGCCATGGCTGTGATCAGGTCGCGCGCCCTGCCGACATTCGCCTGCATCACGGCCATGATGTCGCCGGTTTCCGCGCCAGCCTCGCCGTCGCGCCAGCTGTCCCAGTCCGTCACCATGGCTATGCTGGCATAGCAAAGCTCCGCTTCCCGCGCGAGCGCCGCTTCCGGCATGGCCGTCATGCCGATCACATCCAGCCCCGCCTGACGGTACAGGCGCGATTCCGCGCGCGTGGAGAATTGCGGTCCCTCCATCGCCAGATAGGCGCCGCCGTCCGTCACCTCGATATGCGCGGACGCGGCGGCATCGCCCAGCAGCTGGCGAACACGCGAACAGATGGGATCGGCGAGCGCGACATGGCCGGTAATGCCTTCGCCGAAAAAGGTTTTCGGCCGCATCCGCGTGCGGTCGACGATCTGGTCGATCAGAACGAAGCTGCCCGGTGCGAGCGCTTCCCGAAAGGACCCGCAGGCCGCCACCGACAGGACGTCGCTGCATCCCGCCAGCTTCAGTGCGGCGATATTGGCGCGGTAGTTGATTTCGTGCGGCAACAGCCTGTGGCCGCGCCCGTGTCGCGGCAGGAAGACGATCGGCGTGCCGTCGATATGACCGTGCAGCAGCTCATCGGAAGGATCGCCCCAGGGCGTCGTCACGGGCCGCCATTCGCGGTCCTGCAACGCCTCCAGCTCGTAAAGGCCGCTGCCGCCGATGACACCCAGTTTCATCGGCGGCATCGTGTGCCTAGTGGCCCTTCACGTCCGCCCAGACGCGGCGATAGCTCAGATAGGCGAAGCTCGTCAGGATGATCAGGAAGACAATCGTCCCGATGCCCGCCCGCTTGCGCTCTTCCAGCTTCGGTTCCGCCGCCCAGTAAAGGAACGCGGTGATGTCCTTGCCCATCTGGTCCACCGTCGGCTCGGTGCCGTCGGCATATTCGACCATGCCATCGGCCAGCTGCGGTGTCATGGCGATCCACAGGCTGTGAAAGTGCGGATTATAGTAAAGTCCCTGCGGAACCGCGTCTTCGGGGAATTCCGCCGGCACGTCTTCATAGCCTGTGATCAGCGAATAAATGTAATTCGGGCCGTCAGGGCGCGCCTTTGCGAGCAGCGACATGTCAGGCGGAAGGGCGTTGTTGTTCGCCGCGCGCGCGGCGATTTCGTTCGGATAGACGGACGGAAACTTGTCGGCGGGAAGTGCGGGCCGCGTGTCGGTTTCACCCGTGTCCGGATTGATCGTCGGAACGGGAATCTGCCAGTCGGTGGCGATCTGTTTCACTTCGGCCTCGTTGAAGCCGATTTCCGACAGATTGCGAAAGGCGACGCGCTTCAGGCTGTGGCAATTCGAACAGATCGCCTTGTAGACCTGAAATCCGCGCTGCAGCTGCCTTTCGTCGAACCCGCCAAACACGCCAAGGCCCATCGGCCCTTCCCAGGACCAGTTCACATCCTTGTTATAGGCGTGATATTCCTCGATCAGCAGGTCACTCTCGCTCTTCTCCGATGTTTCCATAAGGCCGCTGACAGCGGCCATGACCAGAACGGCGATGAAGACGGTGCCAACAGCGTAGGCGATCCAACGTACCATGGTTCAGACTTTCCTATTCGCAGGCACTTATTCGGCGGGTTGCGCGTCGGGCGCGGCATGCGGCCCGGTATCGGTAAGACCCGCGGGTGCGCCCGTCGAGGCTTCACCCTTCAGCACCGCCTCTGAAATGGACGCAGGCAGCGGCAGCGGCACTTCCGTGCGCGACACGATCGGCATGATGATCAGGAAATGCGCGAAATAATAGATCGAGCAGATCTGGCTGATGACGATGTAGGGCTGCTCCGCCAGTGCACCGCCGCACCAGCTGAGGACGACGATGTTCACCAGGAACACATAGGTCCACATGCGCATCTTCGGCCGGTAGCGCATCGACTTTACTGGCGACGAGTCGAGCCAGGGCAGGAAGAACAGCACGACGATGGCCGCGCCCATGGCGAGGACGCCCCACAGTTTCGCGGGCAGGATGAAGTCGAAGGTGAAGGCGCGCAGGATCGCGTAGAACGGCCAGAAATACCATTCGGGCACGATGTGCGACGGCGTCGATAGCGCGTTCGCCTCGATATAGTTATCGGGGTGACCCAGGAAGTTCGGCAGGAAGAACAGGAAAATGGAGAAGGCGATCAGATAGACGCCAATGCCGAACAGGTCCTTCGCCGTGAAATAGGGATGGAACGGAAGCGTGTCCTGCGGCCCCTTCACCTCGACGCCCGTAGGGTTGTTCGATCCCGGCAGGTGCAGCGCCCAGATTTTCAGCATGACGACGCCGGCAATCACGAAGGGCAACAGGAAATGCAGGCTGAAAAAGCGGTTGAGCGTGGCATTGTCGACCGCGAATCCGCCCAGCAGGAATGTTACCAGCGCATCGCCCACAAGCGGTATGGCCGAGAACAGATTGGTGATGACGGTCGCGCCCCAGAAGCTCATCTGGCCCCAGGGAAGCACATATCCCATGAACGCCGTCGCCATCATCAGAAGAAGGATGACGACGCCCAGCATCCAGACCAGTTCGCGCGGCGCCTTGTAGGAACCGTAATAGAGCCCGCGCCAGATGTGCACGTAGACCACGATGAAGAAGAAGCTGGCGCCGTTGGCGTGCATGTAGCGCATCAGCCAGCCATAATTGACGTCGCGCATGATATGCTCGACCGAGCTGAACGCGACCTCGGTATTGGCCGCATAATGCATGGCGAGAACGATGCCGGTGACGATCTGGATCACCAGCGCAAGACCGGCCAGAACACCGAAATTATAGAAATAATTGATATTTCTCGGAACTTCATAGCCGCCGCCCAGCGATCCATGGATCAGCCGCGGAATGGGCAGGCGCGAATCCATCCATTTGCCGAATTCGGTCTTGGGCTCATAGGCCTTGGTCCAGCCAAAAGACATCAGCCAATCCTCACACTAGTGTCGGACAGAAATTCATATTGCGGCACTTCCAGATTCTTTGGCGCCGGGCCCTTCCGGATCCGTCCCGCATTGTCGTAATGCGAGCCGTGGCAGGGGCAGAACCAGCCGTCGAAATCGCCCTTCACTTCGCCCGCCGCCGTGCCGGACGGAATGCAGCCGAGGTGCGTGCAGACGCCAACCTGGATCAGATACTGGCGGTGGCCGTCCTGCGTGCGCTCATCATAGGTCTGAGGATCGCGCAGACCGGAAATATCGACATCGGTCGCCTCGGCGATCTTCGCCGCCGTCAGGTGCTGGATGAAAACGGGTTTGCCGCGCCACGACACCTTGATGCCCTGACCCTCTGCGATCGGAGCCAGATCGACATCGATACTCGCCAGCGCCAGCACGTCCGCGCTCGGGTTCATCTGGTCGATGAACGGCCAGATCGCGGCGACCGCGCCCACACCGACAAAGGCGCCGGTGGCGACATGGATGAAGTCGCGGCGGCGCACACCTTCGTGCGCGTCTTCCGCGATGGCTTCTTCGATGGGGCCGTCAGGGGCGGTTGCCATAAGAAATCCCTGTACATTACGGACGCACGATATCGCGCGGCGTCCATGACTGCTTCGTTGCTGGCGCGCCTGATAGCCGCTGCGCCCTGCAAAGCGCAACGGACAATTTGGCGCGGCGGCGAGGCGCCACAGGCTTTTACTGGCGTGCGGTGCGGGCTATGCGCAGTCGAATGACAGACCTCGAAACGCGAAAAACCCTTGCCAGCGCCTGGTTCGCCGACATCCGCGACCGCATCTGCGCCGAATTCGAACGCCTGGAGGATGAGGCCGCGCACATGCCCGGCGATGCGGGCCGATTCCGGCGCAAAAGCTGGGAGCGTGAAGACCCCTCGGGCGAACCGGGCGGCGGCGGCGTCATGTCGGTGATGAAGGGGCGGCTGTTTGAAAAGGTTGGTGTCAACATTTCCACCGTCGCGGGAACCTTCGAGCCCGAATTCGCCGCCACCATACCCGGCGCGGCGGACGATCCGCGCTTCTTTGCGACCGGGGTCAGTCTCGTCGCGCACATGGTGAACCCGCACGTCCCGGCCGTCCACATGAACACCCGCTACCTCGTCACCACACAGGACTGGTTTGGCGGCGGCAGCGACCTCAACCCACCGATCCCCTATGCGGATGATACCAGCGCATGGCACGCCGACTGGGCAGACTGCTGCGCGCGCCACGATGTCGCCGACGGCCCGCGCTACAAAAAATGGTGCGACGAATATTTCTTTGTCCCGCACCGCAACCGCGCGCGGGGCGTCGGCGGGATCTTCTACGACCGGCTGAACTCGGGTGACTGGGATGCCGACTTCGCCTTCACAAAGGACGTTGGCGAAACCTTCCTCGCCGCCTATCCGCCGCTCGTCAGGAAACGCATGGGCCAGCCCTGGACCGACGGCGACCGCCACGAGCAGCTGAAATATCGCGGCCTCTACACCGAATTCAATCTTGTCCACGACCGCGGCACGTTGTTCGGCCTGAAGACCGGCGGCAATATCGAGGCCATATTGATGAGCCTTCCCCCGCTCGCCGCCTGGGACTGAACCATGCCGACCGCAGCTGAAAACACCGTGGCGCAAACGATCGTCCAGGCCCTTCGCGCGGAAGACACCTCGCACGTCTTCTGCGTTCCCGGAGAATCCTATCTTGCCGTCCTCGACGCGCTCTACGACGCGCGGGACGAGATCGCCCTCATCACCTGCCGCCACGAGGCCGCCGCCGCCAACATGGCCGAAGCCTATGGCAAGCTGAAGGGGCGCGCGGGCGTCTGCATGGTCACGCGCGGCCCCGGCGCGACCCATGCCTCCATCGGCATCCACACCGCCTTTCAGGACTCCACGCCGCTCGTCATGTTCGTCGGCGATGTCGGCAGCGACATGCTGGGGCGCGAAGCCTTTCAGGAAATCGACTATAACCGCTATTTCGGCGCCTTTGCGAAGGGTGTGATGACCCTCGACCGCCCGGAGCGCGCGCATGAAATTGTCGCCAGGGCGTTCGCCCTCGCCCGTTCCGGCCGTCCCGGCCCGGTCATCGTCACGCTGCCCGAAGACCTGCTGCTGAAGCACGCGCCGACCGCCGTCCCCGCGCCGGTGTCGCCGCCCGAACCCTCTCCCGATGCCAGCCGCATCGCGGACCTCGCCAACCTGCTGGCCAAAGCGGAGCGCCCCATCCTCTGGCTGGGCGGCCCTGGCTGGACGGAGGAGGACTGCGCCAATATCCGCCGCTTCGCCGAGGATACCAACATCCCCGTGGTCACATCCTGGCGCCGGAAGGACCGCTTCGACAACGCGCACCCCAGCTATGCGGGCGAACTCGGCCTCGGCGCGAACCCGAAGCTGGTCGAGCGCGTCCGCTCCGCCGACGTCATCATCGCCCTTGGCACCCGCCTCGGCGAGGTTGCCAGCATGGGCTACACGCTGCCCGCCGTCCCCGTGCCCGAACAGAAGCTCGTCCACATCCACATGGACGCGGACACGCTCACGAACGTCCGCCGTCCCGCGCTCGCCATCCAGTCGTCGATCCGCCTCGCCTGCGCCTCCCTTGCCGAGCTTGGCTTCATGCTTGAGCCCTTCGGGGGTCTGCGCGAGTCCGCCCGCGCCGATTACGAGGCCTGGACAGCGCCCACTGACGTGCAGTCCGGCGTCAACATGGCGAGGGTCATCACCACGCTCTCCGAAACATTGCCCAAGGACACGGTCTACACCAACGGCGCCGGTAACTTCGCTGCCTGGCTGCACCGCTTCCACCACCACCGCCAGCACAGCACCCAGCTCGCCCCCACTTCGGGTGCCATGGGTTACGGTGTCCCGGCAGCCATCGCCGCGGCGCTGATAAACGGCGCGCGCAGCGTCTGTGTCGCAGGCGACGGCGATTTCCTGATGTCGGGCAGCGAACTCGCCACCGCTGTCCGCTACAATGCGAATTGCCTGTTCATCATCGTCGACAACGGCCAGCTTGGCACGATCCGTATGCACCAGGAGCGCGATTTTGCGGGCCGCCCGTCCGGCACAGCCCTCACCAACCCCGACTTCGCGCAATATGCGGAAAGTTTCGGCGTCAAGGCCTGGACGGTCGAGGCGACGGAGGACTTCGCTGGCGCGCTGTCAGAGGCGCTTGCCCACGATGGTCCGGCCCTCATCGCCTGCCGCACCGATCCGAACGAAATCGCGCCCGGTCGCCGCATCTGAATGGAAAAAGGGGGCGGACCCTGCGGCCCGCCCCCTTCTCCCTATCGGCTGTCGCGTCGCGACTAGAAGTGCAGCACCACCGCCGCATTCGGGCGGATGGATTGAAAGTTTTCGAACGTGTCGACGCCGACGCGCAGACGGACGCCCGACTGGCCGGTAATACCACCCAGACCGATGTCCTGCGGTCCGACTTCAAAGCCCATGCCATAAAGCATGCCCTTGTCATCCTTGAACGCGCGCTCTTCCTCGATCCACTGATAGCCGACCTTGCCGAAGAACAGGCCGGACTCGCCGATACGGATACCGAAACGGCCGGCAACGCCATATTCCCAGTCGATTTCGTCGAAACCATAGGCACCATTGCCCTCGACACCGACGAAGAACATGTCGAGAGGGACGTTCACGCCGACCGTACCCGTGATGAGCGAGCCATCCGTGGTGTCGGGGGCGCCTCCGAGCGGCGTTTTATCTGTCCGGTCGAAATCATGATAGGCACCGCCAATGGCGACATAGGGCTCGATGCCAAAGGCCTTGCTGCCGTCGGGGGAGGTTTCCTGCGCGCTGGCGGCGAAGGGAAGGGTAAGGGCGGCCGCAGCCACCATCGCAAATTTGATATTCATGTCTGATAATCCTTGTTTTACGCTACTTTGGAGCGTCAATACACTGACGCGCCTTCGGTTGCTCTTGGTCGCCAACCGGTCGCCCCCTGTTGCTGGCGGGCGATGCATGAGAAACGGCGGATATCGCGATTGGTTTCCAGGCTTATCGAAACAAATCAGGGATGTGGCTTTTCCGCAACAGCCCCCGCACGGCTTGACCGAAACCGCCTGCGCGCCTATGTGCGGCCCGCTTTCAAGTAGAGCATGATGTAATCTGACGCAGCCTGTCGCGGACAGGGGGCGCCGCCGGTCAGCGAGGTTTCGCCCACCGGCGCTTTTTGCGTTGTGCGCTGCATGTTGCGCTTAACTTGATGGGAAACGGCCTTTTGTTCGAATCGCTTTCCGACCGTCTAGGCGGCGTCTTTGACAAACTTCGCGGGCGCGGTGCGCTCAGCGAAGCGGACGTGCGCGCGGCCATGCGCGAAGTGCGAATCGCGCTGCTGGAGGCTGATGTCGCCCTTCCGGTCGCCAAGGATTTCATCGACAAGGTCACGGCGCGGTCCATCGGCGCGGAGGTCACGAAATCCGTTACGCCCGGCCAGCAGGTCGTCAAGATCGTCAATGACGAACTGACCGCCATGCTGGGCGGCGAGGCGGAGGGTCTGCAGCTGGGCGTCACGCCGCCCGCCACCATCATGATGGTGGGTTTGCAGGGTTCCGGTAAGACCACGACCACGGCAAAGATCGCGCGCCGCCTGAAGATCAAGGATGGCAAGAAGGTCTTGATGGCATCCCTCGACGTGCAGAGGCCCGCCGCGCAGGAACAGCTGCGCGTGCTCGGTGAGCAGGTTGAGGTCGCGACGCTCCCCATCATCGAGGGGCAGCAGCCCGTCGAGATCGCCAGGCGCGCGCTCCAGTCGGCAAAGCTGCAAGGCTATGACGTTCTCATGCTCGACACGGCGGGCCGGCTGCATGTCGACGAAGCGCTGATGTCGGAAATGCAGGCCGTTGCGGACGCGGCGAAGCCGACGGAAGCGCTGTTGATTGTCGATGCGCTGACCGGCCAGGATGCCGTCAACGTCGCCAGGAATTTCTCGGAACGCATGGCGCTTACGGGCGTCGTCCTCACCCGCATGGACGGCGATGCGCGCGGCGGTGCGGCGCTTTCCATGCGCGCCGTCACGGGCAAGCCGATCAAGTTTGTCGGTACCGGCGAGAAGGTCGATGCGCTCGACGCTTTCGATCCTGCCCGCGTTGCTGGCCGCATCCTTGGGATGGGCGATGTCGTCAGCCTGGTCGAACGCGCATCGGAAGCCGTTGAGGCGGACGAAGCCGAAGCCATGGCGAAGAAGTTCGCCAAGGGCGAGTTCGACATGAACGACCTCAAGTCGCAGCTGAATCAGATGCAGCGCATGGGAGGCATGGGCGCAATGATGTCCATGATGCCCGGCCTCGGCAAGATGAAGGCGCAGGCCGAAAAGGCGGGGGCGGACGACAACCTCCTGAAGCGGATGGAAGCCATCATTCTCTCCATGACACTGAAGGAGCGCAGCAAACCGCAGCTCCTCAATGCCAGGCGCAAGATCCGCATCGCCAATGGCGCGGGGACGACCGTGCAGGAGGTGAACCGCCTCCTCAAAATGCACAAGGAAATGTCCACCGCCATGAAGAAGATCAAGAAGATGGGCGGCCTCAAGGGCTTTGCCAAGATGCTCGGCCTGGGGTCGGGAGGCCCGGGAGCCGGTGACATGCCCGATCTTGGCGGTCTTGCCGGTGGGAACATGCCGAAACTGCCCCCCGGCTTCGACAAGTTCGGCCGATGACCACCGGTCCCGCCCCATATCGTCATCCCGGCGATCCTTTCCTGAATCAGATCCTCCAACTTACAGAATAATCAAAGGAAAATAACATGGCAGTCGTAATTCGTCTTTCCCGTGGCGGTGCCAAGAAGCGCCCCTATTACCGCGTCGTCGTTGCCGACAAGCGCAGCCCGCGCGACGGCAAGTATCTTGAGCGCATCGGCAGCTATAACCCGCTGCTTCCGAAGGACTCCGAGGACCGCGTCAAGATCGACGTTGAGCGCGCGAAGCACTGGCTCAGCGTCGGCGCTGTCCCCTCCGATCGCGTCGCCCGCTTCCTGGATGCCGAAGGCCTCATCAAGCGTGAAGTCCGCAACAATCCGAAGAAGGGCGAACCCGGCGCCAACGCCAAGGCCCGTATCGAAGAACGCGCCGAAAAGGCGGCCGCCGCAGAGGAGGCGAAGAAAGAGGCCGAGACCGCAGCCGCCGAGGCCCCTGCTGAGGAGGCTCCCGCCGAGGAAGCCGCGACTGAGGAAGCGCCTGCCGCAGACGAGAGCGCATCGGAAGAGCCCGCCGCAGACGCCGACAAGGCCGAGTAACCCTGACGGGCCTGCGCGGGAACGACATGTCCATGGTGAGGGAGTCTCCCGACGATCACGTCATGCTCGCCGCCATCATCGGCGCGCACGGCGTGTCGGGAGAAGTCCGGCTGAAGCTGTTCGCGGAGTCCGTGGACAGCTTCGCCGCCTATGGGACTTACGATGCCGACGGCCGGTCCCTCACCCTGTCGTCAACCAAGCACGCCGGAAAATCGCTCGTCGCCCGTTTCGTCGAGGTCAGGACGCGCGAGGCCGCCGAGGCGCTCAAGGGCAAGCCCCTCACTGTTCCGCGCGCCGCCCTGCCCGATCCGGAAGACGACGAAATCTACGTCGCCGACCTGATCGGCCGCAGCGTCGGCACGCCGGACGGCAGGCTGGTCGGCCATATCCATGCTGTCGAAAATTATGGCGCGGGCGATATCCTCGATATCGAAAAGCCGGACGGCAAGCGCTTCATGCTCGCCTTCAGCCGCGAGGCGGTGCCGGAGGTCGGCGACAACATCGTTGTCGATCCCGACCATCTGGACGAGGCCGACCGGCCCTAGCGGCCTTATCCATCAAGCTAAATCCTGGCCCTCGCGAAGGAACGGCTGTCCTACAGTCCCGGCATTCGCTTATAGACTGATCATGAGCAGATTTCCGATTTCATTTCGCTTGAAGAACATTTTCGGTTTGCCCGCAAAATCCGCCCACGGGTGTGAAGTGGTGTGAAGCTGGCGATGACAAAGGACCCCCTCATGACGGCGATTTCAGGACGCGCAGCCAGCGGGAAAAGCCGGCCGATCGTGGGCTGGCGCGAATATGTCGGCTTTCCCGATCTCGGCATCCCGTTCGTGCGCGCCAAGATCGACACCGGCGCCCGCACCAGCGCGCTCCACGCGACCCATTTGCATCATTATGAGGTCGATGGAGAGGAATGGGTCCGCTTTACCGTGCCTGCGCGGGCAGGTCGTCCGGCACACCGGGTCGAGGCCCCGCTGGCCGGCGTCAAGAAGGTCACCAGTTCCAACGGCGAAACACAAAAACGCTTCTATATTCATACGAAGTTGAAGATCGGCCGCCGCAGCTTTTCCGCTGAGGTCACCCTTACCAACCGCAGGCAGATGGGCTACGCCATGCTGGTGGGCCGCACGGCCCTGATCAGACGATTCAATGTCGATGTCGCGAAATCCTGGCTGCAGGGCGGCGGACCAACGAAGGAAATATCAGAATGAAGCTCCTCATGCTCGCCCGTAATCCGAACCTCTATTCGCACAAGCGCCTCGTTGAGGCGGCGAAAAAGCGCGGTCATACGCTCGACATCGTCAATACGCTGCGCGTTTACATGAACATCACCTCGCACCGTCCGGAAGCGTTCTACAATGGTGAAAAGCTGACCGGCTATGACGCCGTCATCCCGCGCATCGGCGCGTCGATCACGCAATATGGCCTGGCCGTGCTGCGTCAGTTCGAGATGATGGGCGTCTGGCCACTCAACGAAAGCGTCGCCATCGGCCGCAGCCGCGACAAGCTGCGTTCGATGCAGATCCTCGCCCGCGAAGGTCTCGGCCTTCCGGTCACCGCCTTCGCGCACGACCCGAAACAGACGGATGAAGTCCTGAAGATCGCGGGCGGCGCGCCTGTCGTCATCAAGCTTCTCGAAGGCACGCAGGGCATCGGCGTCGTTCTCGGTGATACCGAACGCTCCGCGCGCTCCGTCATCGAGGCGTTTCGGGGGGCCAATGTGAACATTCTGGTGCAGGAGTTCATCAAGGAGGCGGGCTCGACGGACCTCCGCGTCTTCGTCGTCGGCGGCAAGGTCGTCGGCACCATGATGCGCACCGGCGCGGAGGGCGACTTCCGCTCCAATCTTCACAGGGGCGGCAGCGCCAAGACGGTGAAAATCACACCAGAGGAGCGCTCGACCGCGATCCGCGCGGCAAAGAAGATGGGCCTCAACGTCTGCGGCGTGGACATGCTCCGCTCCAACCACGGCCCCGTCATCATGGAGGTGAATTCCTCCCCCGGCCTCGAAGGCATTGAAGGCGCGACCGGCAAGGACATTGCAGGCCAGATCATCGAGTATATCGAGGCAAACGCGAAACCGAACGCCACGCGGACAAAGGGGAAAGGGTGAGCTTTCACGCCCAAATCCTCACGCTCTACCCCGACATGTTCCCCGGCCCGCTCGGCGCATCGCTGGCGGGACGGGCTCTCGCGGACGGGACATGGTCGCTCGACACCATCCAGATTCGTGATTTTGCCGACGACAGGCACCGCTCCGTCGATGACACGCCTGCGGGCGGCGGGGCGGGGATGGTCCTCAGGGCCGATGTGCTGGGGCGGGCGGTGGATCATGCCGTCGCCGCCCAGCCTGGCGCGCGCCTTCTCCACATGAGCCCACGCGGGACGCCGCTCACGCAGGCCCGTGTCCGCAACCTTGCCGCCGGATCCGGCGTCACCATCCTCTGCGGGCGGTTCGAGGGCGTCGATCAGCGCCTGCTCGATGCGCGCGCTATCGAAGAGGTAAGCATTGGCGACTATATTCTCTCGGGCGGAGAGCTGGGGGCCATGGTCCTCCTCGATGCTTGCGTTCGGCTGCTCCCCGGAGTAATGGGCGCAACGCTGAGCGGCGAGGACGAATCGTTCGAAAACGGTCTTCTCGAATATCCGCACTACACCCGACCACAGGAGTGGGAAGGGCGCACGATCCCCGAAGTGCTGCGATCGGGGGATCATGCGCGCATCGCGGCGTGGCGTGAAAACGCGGCCCGCGAAATCACACGGCTAAGGCGGCCGGACCTTTGGGAACGTCATTCGGGCGTTCGGGTCGGGTCGCCCTCTGGTGCGCGGCGCGAGAAGAAAGACGAATGAGATGAACCTCATCCAGCAGATCAATGCCGAACAGGTAAAGAAGCACGAAGGTGCGAAAGATATTCCCGATTTCCGCGCTGGCGACACGCTGCGCGTCGGCGTCCGCGTCGTGGAGGGTGAGCGCAAGCGCATCCAGTATTTCGAGGGCGTCGTGATCGCGCGTTCGAATCGCGGCATCAACTCCAATTTCACGATGCGGAAAGTGTCGTTCGGCGAGGGCGTCGAGCGCGTGTTCCCGCTGTACAGCCCAAATGTCGATTCCATCGAATTGAAACGTCGCGGTGTCGTCCGCCGCGCAAAGCTTTACTATCTGCGTGGGCGTAGCGGTAAGTCCGCACGTATTGCCGAGCGCCGCCTCGATCAGAAGAAGACCGTTGGCGACATGGTGCCCGATGCCAGTGCATCGGACGCGCAGAAGCAGGCTGCGGTCGAGAAAATCAAGGCCGCAACCGAGTAGACGCCTGCGCGGAGCTTTGAAAAAGGGCCGGTCCTGCTTTCGGGCAGGGCCGGCCCTTTTTTATGAAATGGCAGCCTGTGCCTCTAATCCCTCCCGAAAGGGATCACAAGGTCACCGCCGCGCCCCGCGTTTCCCCATCGCTCGCGGTAAAGCCGCCGCGCGGCCGGCATCATCAGAAGCGATGCGGCATGGGACCTGATGCACGCCAATACTGACCGATTCGTTCTGATGGCCAGCGAAAGCCGCTGCGCTGGCCCGTCAGACATTTTGACCCGCATCGACCCAACTGTCATGACGTTCAACCTGCGCCGGATATAGGTCATCTGTACATAGGACGGCGCAGAACACGGATTGAGGACATAGTCATGAAAACGACGCGCGCGATTATCCATGAACATGGCGGCAGTGACGTCATCCAGTGGGAAGATGCCGACCTGCCCGCACCCGGTCCTGGCGAGGCGCTGATGCGGAACGAGGCGGTTGGCCTCAACATGATTGACACCTACCATCGGCGCGGCATCTATCCGGCGCAACTACCGTCCGGCCTGGGCGTGGAAGCGGCAGGCGTCGTCGAGGCGGTCGGCGAGGGCGTGACGAATGTGAAGGCGGGCGACCGTGTCGTGACCTTCGGACCGACCCTTGGCGCCTATGCGACCGCACGCATTCTGCCTGCCGCGCAACTGTTCCCGCTGCCGGACCCAATATCTTTCGAGACCGCCGCCGCCATTTTCCTGAAGGGGTGCACTGCGGAATTCCTGATCGAACGGTGCGGCAGGGTGAAGGCCGGCTGGCCCGTTCTCGTCCATGCTGCCGCCGGTGCGACCGGGCTACTCCTCGTACAGTGGCTGAAACATATCGGCGCGACGGTGATCGGCACGGTCAGTACGAAGGAGAAGGCGGAAGCGGCACGGGCGGCCGGGGCGGACCATGTCATATTCTACACCGAACAAGACGTTGCGCCGCGCGTCCGCGACCTTACCGGCGGTCAGGGTGTGAACGTCGTTTTCGACGGCATTGGCCTCGCCACATGGGAGGCCTCGCTCGACAGCCTCGCAAGGCGGGGCCTCCTCGTCAGCTTCGGCAACGCCAGCGCACCCGTCGGTGAGAAAGACTTTGGCGTTCTCGCGCGGAAAGGCTCCCTCTTCGCCACCCGCCCGACCCTGTTCGACTATTATGCCGACGCTGAAGAAGCGAGAGCGGGTGCGGCGCGGGTATTCGACTTGGTGGCGAAGGGTGTCCTCAAGGTCGAAATCGGCCAGCGTTACAGGCTGACCGACGCGGCAAAGGCGCATGACGACCTGCAGGGCAGGAAAACCATCGGCTCGACATTGCTGACGCCTTAACGCGGGCTCCGGGCGCGGAAGATCGTGGCACGGGGCCATCGCGGCCTGACGGTTTTCACTCTCCGTTTTTGACCGGCATCATCCATTCCTCGCGCAGCTTCGATGACAGTGAAGGCGCGGCGAGCAGCGTCGTCGACCTACACGGTATCAGCCAAAAAATGCTGCGCAGCATTTCGTGCAGCATAAGGAAGGTCACGTCGCGGAAAATCGCGTCCGCCCAATGATATGGGCGTAAATTTCGACGAAGACGCCACGGTCGTCCGCGGTAGAATCGACGGCTCTAGGCTCCATCGCTGCGAACTGTTCGAACTCGACCGGTAGCGGCGGCGCGGATGAACCGCGCCGCCAATTGTCCTATTCGTCCTCGGCAGCCATCATTTCGACACCGACAAAACCGGGCTGCGGGGCATTCCGCAGTTTCACGAACATCGCCACCGTTTTCCGGCCCGCCTTCCTTGCCTCCTCG
The DNA here is from genome assembly GCA_963710205.1 of uncultured Alphaproteobacteria bacterium. GTDB lineage: Bacteria > Pseudomonadota > Alphaproteobacteria > Sphingomonadales > Sphingomonadaceae > Pacificimonas. The sequence continues at coordinate 189,846 of CAVPZG010000001.1, forward strand.
ACGGCAGCGGCAGCCTCTGCCGGTGTACGTGTCGGTTTGCCATTGATCGACACGATGATCGCGCCGCGTCCGATGCCTTTCCTGGCCGCATCACTGCGACTGTTGACACCGGCGACCACGACGCCGCTGATATCGTTATCAAGGCGCAGCTGCTGACGGATTTCCGGCGTCAGTTCGGCAAGTGTGATGCCAAGCGACTGCCGCGCCATTTCACGGCCAGGCGCTTCGGGTGCTTCGACATCGGGTTCACTACTGCCGTTGGCGGCGATCTGGTTTTCCGCCGGGCGTTCACCAAGGGTCGCGCTGACTTTGACGCGCTTGCCGCTCCGGATCAGTTCGATCGGCACTTTGCTCCCAATGGCGCTGTTCGCCACCAGGAAGCTGAGCGTGTTCTGCTTGTCGACCGTCTGGCCATTCACCTTGACGATGACATCGCCCTGCCTGATCCCGGCCTTCGCACCCGGGCCGCCGTCCTCGACGCTCGCGACGATCTCGCCCTTGTCTTCGGGTATACCGAAGGCCTCGGCAATTTCGTCGGTAATGGGCTGAATGGACACACCCAGATAACCGCGGCGGACGCGGCCCATGTTTTTCAGCTGGTTGATGACTGGCTCAGCTTGGCTGGCGGGCACGGCGAAACCGATGCCGACATTGCCGCCCGTCGGCGTAATGATGGCGCTGTTGACGCCGATGACATTGCCGCTGAGGTCGAACATCGGACCACCCGAGTTCCCTTGGTTGATGCTCGCGTCGGTCTGAATGTACCGGCCAAACTGGCTGGCATTGCGATCGAGCGCCGAGACGATGCCGGCCGTGACCGTGCCGCCCAGGCCGAAGGGATTGCCGATGGCGACGACCCAGTCACCAACCCGGACGCCGTCCGAATTGCCGAAACGAACATAGGGCAGATTATCGCCGTCGATCTTCAGGAGCGCGAGATCGCTGAGCGGATCCCGGCCAATGATCTTTGCGTCATATTCCTGCTCGTCGGACAGGATGACCGTGATCGTGTCGACTGGCTTGTCGCCGCTGCGGGCCGTGACCACATGATTGTTCGTTACGATGTAGCCATCAGGCGAAATGATGAAGCCCGATCCGAGTGAACTCGCCTCGCGCGTTTCTGGTTCGGCGTCCTCCTGGTCCTGCTCGAACTGGCGGAAGATATCAGGTACGCCCCGCCCAAATCCCGGGAACGGCGAGCGGCGTACCTCTACCTGCTGCGTTGTCGAGATATTGACAACGGCAGGCTGCAGACGCGCAGCCAGATCAGCGAAGCTGCCAGGGGCGCCGCCAGGAGGCATGGCCTGTTGCACGGCGGCTGGTGTGTTCTGCGGCGCTTCGGTTTGCGCCTGGCCGGGTGCCTGCAATGCCAGCGTAGCGGCGCTTCCAAAAAGGAGGCCTGCGGCAACATAACTGCCCAGCGTCATGGTGGCGGTGCGGAGTTTCTGCATCTGAGTTGAAATTCCCGTCTGTTATTCATTCATGTCAAACGCGGCTGGCGCGTGGGGGTTACAACATCGTCGCCAGCACGACCAGCGCGCCCGCTGCGAACACAGCCGCTCCCGCCAGCCTAACATTTCGCTCCGGCATGGCGAAAAGCGCTTCTGCCGCTTTTTTCATGGCATCGGGGAACAGCGCATAGGCAGCGCCCTCAAATGCCATGGCCAGGCCGATCGCGACGATCAGATTCACTTACGCGTTACCGCCTCACGTTCCCCTGAAACTGCTCAAGGAATTCATTTTCGGGTGACAGCACCATGGAGGCGTTGCCGTCCTTGAAGGCCTCTTCATAGGCCTGCATGGCGCGGTAGAATTCATAGAACTGCTCGTCACGGCCAAAACTGTCGGCATAGATTTTCGCCGCCTCGGCATCCGCTTCCGCGCGGATTACCCGCGCCTGCCGATCGCCCTCAGCGCGGATGCGCCGCGCCTCCTGCTCACGGGCTGTCCGCATGCGGGTGAACGCAGCTTCCAGCGGCTGTCCCGGCGGCAGGTCGGCGCGCTTGATTCTCACGTCGATGATTTCCGCGCCGTAGTTGGCAGCGGAAGGTTCGACCGCCTTTGCGATCGTCGCCATCAGGTCGGCACGTTCGGGGCTGAGGAGTGCCGCGAAGGTCTGGCGACCCAGTTCGTTCCTGAGCCGTGATGTGAGGATCTGGCCAAGCTCGTCGGCGGCGCGGGCTTCCGTCCCGACCGCCTGGTACATCCGCAGCGGATCTGTCACGCGGAACCGTGCGAAGGCATCGACAACGACGCGAAGCTGATCCGTCGACAGCACGGTCTGCGGCTGCATGTTCAGATCCTGCACGCGTTTGTCGATATAGACGACATCCTCAATGAACGGGATTTTCAGGTTGATGCCCGCTGCCGTGCGGCCATAGGCGTCATCCGGGTCATAGGCATTGATGATGCGGACAGGTTCGCCCAGCCGCGTGACAATCGCCTGCTGCGTTTCGGTAACCGTGAACGTACTTGTCGCCACCAGGATCAGCGCGGCAAATAATATTCCCAAGAGGATGATGGGGTTTTTCAGGCTCATCACTGGCCTCCCTGCGCCGGCGCGGCAGCGGGGGCCGCCCTGCGCCTGTTGATTTCAGGCAGCGGCAGATAGGGCACGACCCCGTCAGCCTCCAAAATGGTCTTGTCGACCTTGCCAAGCACCTTTTCCATGGTTTCATAGTACATGCGCTTGCGCGTCACGTCGGGCGCAAGGCGATATTGTTCATAGACGGCATCGAATGCCGCCGACTGACCACGCGCCTGTGCGACCAGTTGCTGATTATAGGCGCGCGCCTGGTTCATCAGGCTTTCCGCATCCTGCTGCGCCGAGCTAACGTCCTTGAAGGCGTCATCGACGGCGGCGGGCGGGTCGGCCTGACGAATATCGACACCGACAACATCGACGCCCGCGCGGTACTGGTCGAGCAGCGCCTGCGTGCGTGACCGAACCTCTGCGGCGACCTGTTCACGCTGCGGCCCGATGGCGGCGTCCAGCTCGACGCTGGCGATGACCGAGCGCATTGCGGATTCCGCCGTTTCCTTGATCGTCCCTTCAGGATTGGCAATCTGGAACAGGAAGAGTTCAGGATCCTTGATCTTCCAGCGCACCTGATAGGCGATGTCGATGATGTTCTGGTCGCTCGTCAGCATCAGGTTCTGGTTGTTGGGACTGTCGGAACCGATGGCGATCGTGGAGACCTGCTCCACCTTTGGCTTCGTGACCGTCACAATGGGCGCGGGCCATTTGAAATGCGTGCCGGGCGTCGTCGTTTTCAGATAACGTCCGAACATCTGTTCGACCCCGCGCTCGTCTGGCTCGACCCGGTAGATCGACGTCGCCGCCGCCCAGACGATGACCAGAACCGCGATGATCCAGCTCCAGGGCAGCGACTTGCGCGTACCCGTGCCACCACCGCCCGGCAGGCCGGAGCGCAACCGTTCCTGACTGCGTTTTATAAAGTCGTCGAAATCCGCAGAACCGCCGCCAGACGATCTGCCGCCTTCACCGCCAGAGGGTTTCTGCCCCCAGGGGTTTTTGGGGCCATCGCCGCCCTTTCCGCCGGAGCCGCCACTGCCCCAGGGGTTCTTCGGTTTGTCGCCGTCGTTATTTTGCCAAGGCATCCAAGCCCTTTCCCGCCCTTACGTTCATCAATTCCCCACCTATATACGAACGCCCCGCGCGCTTTCCTATAGGTGCGCCCATATTGACCAGAAGGACCACCGCAGATGGATGAAACCGCGCTCAGGCAAAGGCTGGCGGGGATCGCCGATCCCAGGGGCGGCGATCTTCTGGGCACGGGCCGCGTCAGCGGCCTCACCATGCGCGGCGGCACGCCTGGATTCGTTCTCGACATCGGCGGCCTCTCGAAAGACGAACTGGCGGAACTGCGGGCGAAACTGGATACCGCGTTGCCCGCAGCCCGTATCATTACCACGCAGCAGGGGGCGGCGCCGAAAACGTCACAGCCACCTCGACAGCCGCATGAACAGCCCGCAGCAGCGTTGCCAGACGTCAGACATATCGTCGCCATCGCTTCGGGGAAGGGCGGGGTTGGCAAGTCCACCATCGCCGTCAATCTGGCCGTCGCCATGGCCGCCGAAGGGTTGAGGGTCGGCCTGCTGGACGCCGACATCTATGGCCCGTCCGTCCCGACCCTGCTTGGCTGCCATGACCGCGCCGAGGGCGAACAGGGCCGCATCCTTCCCATCGAGGCACATGGCGTGAAGGCGCTCAGCATCGCTGCGCTGACGAAACCCGGACAGGCGGTCATCTGGCGCGGTCCCATGGCCGCGGCCGCCATGATGCAGATGCTGAACGAGGGCGACTGGGGGCCGCTGGACATCCTCGTCATCGATATGCCGCCGGGAACAGGCGACATCCAGCTCAGCCTGGCGCAGAAAATCAAGGGCGCGAAATCGGTGATCGTCTCGACGCCGCAGGATCTCGCGCTGATCGATGCGGAAAAGGCCATCGCCATGTTCGAAAAGGTGGGCATCCCGATCCTTGGAATTATCGAGAATATGAGCGTCTTCCATTGTCCGGCCTGCGAGACGGCAACACCCATCTTTGGCGAGGGCGGCGCAAAGGAAACATCAGAGAAGAGGGGCGTTCCCTTCCTGGGATCGGTTCCGCTCACCATGGCGCTTCGGGAAAGCGCCGACGCGGGAACACCCGCCGTTCTGGGTACGGGCCCTGCGGCCGATGCCATCCGCAGCGCCGCACGCGCGCTTTTGACCGAACTGGAGACGATAGATGCCGCTTGAAACCGACACGGAAATCAAAACTCTGCTGGAAACGACGAAGGTGATCGCCATGGTCGGCCTTAGCGACCGCCCGGACCGCGATTCCAATCGCGTCATGAAGTTTCTGCAGGATCAGGGCTACCGCGTCATGCCCGTCAATCCCACCATTGCGGGCGAGCAGGTGCATGGCGAGCATGTCTGGGCGTCACTGGATGAAATCGGTGTCGATATCGATATGGTCGACGTCTTCCGCAATTCGGAGGCCGCTGCAGGTGTTGTCGATGACGCCATCGCGGCAGGCGCGAAATCAGTCTGGATGCAGCTTGGCGTCGTCAATGACGCTGCCGCCGCGAAAGCCGAAGCGGCTGGTCTGAAGGTGGTCATGGACCGCTGTCCCAAGATCGAAATTCCAAGGCTGGGAATCGGAACCGCCGGTTAGTTTCCCTGCCTTGCGGAGGCGGACAACTAGTTCTGCGCGGCCAGCCAGCGTTCCAGTGTCGCCTTCATTTCCAGCCGGGCTTCTTCATGCAGCGCGCCGCCCGCGCTGGCGACGAGGTTACGCTCTTTCGGAATCGGCTTGTTGAACATGGGCACGGCCCCTTCCGTGTCCGTGACCATGCCCCCCGCCTCTGTCACGATCAGCGCCGCCGCCGCGATGTCGAGTTCGCGGCTGGGCCGCCCGTCGAACAGCGCATCGGCGCTTCCCTCCGCCACCTTCGCCATGCGGAGGGCGATGCTGTTCGGCTTGGCAACGGCCTCGCAGGCCGGCCCCTGCCAGTATTTCGACCGCAGGAAATCCGCGTCGAGCGGCAGCCGCGCACCGGCGAGCCGTGTCCGCTCGCTGACCCTGATCGGCTTTCCATCGAGATAGGCGCCGTCACCCAGCACCGCAGTATAGAGTGCGCCCGAAGCTGGCGCGAACAGTACGCCGCAGGTGGGCTGGCCATGTTCCACCACCGCAACCGACACGCACCAACCGGAGCGCCCCCGCACATAATCCCGTGTACCGTCGATGGGATCGACCAGGAATGTCCGTGCGCAGCCCAGCCGCGCGCGATCGTCCTCGCGTTCTTCCGACAGCCAGCCATAGGCCGGTCGGGCGGCGCGCAATCTTGACGATAACAGTCCATCGATCGCGATATCGGCTTCGGTCACGGGATTGTTCGGCGACTTGTCCCATTTCGCCACACCGCCCACCGCCATGTCGAGGGCGAGCTGACCAGCCTCCCGCGCAGCCTCGACGATCAGCGTCAGATCGTCATGCACCCGCCACCGTCATTCCTTCGACCCGCAGGGTGGGCGCATTCGTAGCGTGGCGGAAGACAAGGTCGCTGGCCGGGATCAGCGCGGCAAACATCGCCTTCAGATTGCCCGCGATCGTTATCCCGCTGACAGGCCGCGTCAGCTCGCCATTTTCGATCAGCACGCCCGACGCGCCGCGGCTGTAGTCGCCTGTCACCATGTTGACGCCCTGACCGATCAGTTCAGTGATGAGAACGCCGGACCTGACGTCCGCGATCATGTCCTCGCGAGTGACCGTGCCTGGGGCCATGTTGAGGTTGGTCGTTCCCGTCGATGGCGGCCCCGACGTGCCGCGCACCGCATGACCGGTTGGCGTGAGGCCAAGCTGCCGTCCCGCCGCGCTGTTCACCAGCCAGCCCGTTAGGCGGCCGTTGTCGACCAGCCGGCGCGTCGCCGTCCGCAGCCCCTCGCCATCGAAGCCCCGGCTGCGCTGTCCGCGCAGGCGCAGCGGATCGTCGATGATCATCACGCCATCTGCGAAAAGCTGCTCTTCAGGGTCGGACAGGAAACTGGATTTCCGCGCAATCGCCGCGCCGTTGATCGCGCCCGAGAAATGCCCGAGCAGGCTGTTCGACACGCGCGGATCGAACAGCACCGTCATCGGGCCGCTTTTCACCGAAACCGGGTTCAGCCGCGCCACGGTGCGTGTCCCGGCACGCGCGCCGACCTCCTCCGCCGCCTCGACATCTTCGAGATGCCGCGCCGCCGACATCGCATAGTCGCGCTGCATGTCGCCGCCCTTGCCCGCAATGACGCTGGCATAGACATTGTAGGACGTGCCCGTCCGCGCGCCGGAAAAGCCGGCGCTGGTGGCCATCGCGAAGGTCGCGCGGCTGGCGCTCGCGCCGCCGCCGCCGGAGTTGGTCACGCCCTCGACCGCCCGCGCCGCATCCTCGCAGGCAAGCGCGGTCCGCTCCAGTCGCTCGACATCGACGTCGCCGCCGTCATCGGAATCGAGATCGGGCGGCGTGTCGCTCATCAGCATGTCGTCGGGGGCAAGCCCGGCATAGTCATCCGCGCTTGCAGCCCGTGCCATGGCGACGACCCGCGCCGCCGCCTCCCCGATGGCAGCGGGCGCAAAGTCGGAAAGCGCAACACTGGCGCTCGATTTGCCCACGAACGCGCGCAGGCCAATCTCCGCATCCTCGGACCTCGTAATGTCCTCGACCTCGCCCAGCCGCACCGACACCGACGCGCTTTCCCCGCCGACAAAGGCGGCGTCGCAGGCGTCCGCTCCCGCCTTGCGGGCGGCGCTGAGGACGGCATCGAGATGGGCGAGGGCTTCGGTTTGCGTGATCATCGGGCGGATGTAGGCAGCCGCATGCCCCCGGTCAAAGCTTCAAAGCGTGAAGAGGGTCGCATAGGCCACGCCCGCCGCCGCGGCGAGCCCGACCCAGAGATTGGCCCGGAACGCCTTCAGCGCGCGCTGATGCTGTCCGTGCCTGACCATATTGGCGACCATGCCGCCTGCGAACAGCGCGGGACCCGCGCCTGAAAACCCGGTAAGCAAATCGCCGCTTTCCAGCCAGAGCGCGAGAAGCAGCGTCACGCCGAACAGGATATAAAAGAGCTGGATCGCCGTTTCCGCCTGATTGCCCAGCCGCCGCGCACTCGACTTGATACCGGCCAGCGCATCGTCCTCCACATCCTGCAACGCATAGATCGTATCGTAACCGAGCGTCCAGAATATGCCCGCAAGATACACCAGTGCCGCACTCCAGCCCAGCGTCCCCGTCGCCGCCGCATATCCCACCAGGACGCCCCAGTTGAAGGTCAGCCCCAGCCACGCCTGCGGCCACCAGGTGATCCGCTTCATGAACGGATAGGCCGCGACCAGCGCCAGCGCCGCCAGCGCCACCAGCGCAGCGAACATGTTCAGCTGCACGAGGACGGCAAGCCCGATGAGACAAAGCGCCACCAGAAACACCCACGCCCCGCCGACGCTGATCCGCCCGCTGGCGAGGGGCCGGTCGCGGGTCCGGGCGACCCGCGCGTCCAGCTTTCGGTCGACGATGTCATTATAAACACATCCCGCCGACCGCATGGCAAGCGCGCCCACGAAGAACAGCGGAATGAGATACCAGTCGCGCATGGCCTCGCCCGCCAGAAGCACGCCCCAGACACAGGGCCAGAACAACAGCCACGTGCCGATGGGCCGGTCCAGCCGCGCCAGCCGGGCCCATCGCTGCGCGGAATCGGGCAACAGGTCGACGAGGGACCGGCGCGCATCGGGAGTCATGGGATCGGAAGGTCGGTCTTGCGTCATCGCCCCGCTCTTAGCCATCACGGCGGATGACAGGAAGGCGGGCTTGTCCTAACGGACCGCCATGAGCAGCCGATATGTCCCCCGCCTTTACTGCGACGCGCGGATCAAGGCCGGTAGCCCGCTGTCGCTTGGCCCCGAAAGTGCCCGCTATCTGGCCGGCGTCATGCGGCTGGGCGAGGGCGGCGAGGTCATCCTGTTCGACGATCATACAGGTGAATGGCGCGCGCGGATCGAGGCGGTTTCAAAGCGGGACATACGCGTCCTTCCGACAGAACATCTGCGCCCGCGCGAAACCGTGCCCGACATCTGGCTTCTCGCCGCGCCCATCAAGCGCGCGCGCTATGAATGGACCGCGGAAAAGGCGTGCGAGCTGGGCGCGGCGCGACTGGTCCCCGTCATCACCGAACGCACGGGGCGCGTCGAAACGCAGCAGGCGAGACCGGACCGTCTGCGCGCGCACATGATCGAGGCGGCGGAACAGTGCGAACGCACGGCCCTGCCCGAACTGGCAGACGCGGTTTCGCTGGAGGACCTGCTCGCGGGATGGCCATCGGAGCGCGCGCTGATCTTCTGCGATGAAGAGGGCGGCGCACCGGCGTCCGAGGTCATGCGCGCCTGCCCCGCACCCGCGGCGATCCTGATCGGTCCGGAAGGCGGATTTTCAGATGCGGAGCGAAAGATGCTGGCGAACATTGCCAGCACGCGCCGGATTAGCCTCGGACCGCTCATATTGCGGGCCGACACGGCTGCCGTCGCCGCCCTTGCCATCTGGCAGGCTCTGGCTGGACATCAGGTGGCGTGATCCCAACCGCCCGACAGACCAGTGAACCGGCTGGTCGTAGCGGACTGGTACGGCAGTCACATCTGCGAGTATAACTGCGGGCGCAATCAGGAAGGGACTGTCATGAGAGCCGCAATTTTTCTCGCTCTGGGACTTAGTGTCGCCCTGTCGCCCGTATCGGCGCAGGATTTTTCCTCCATTGGCTATAACACGGTGATGGCAGGAATCCTGCACAAGCAGAAGATGAAGTCTGTCTATGGTGCGGACCGGGTTGCGGATGTGGCGAAAGCGACACCGAATATCCCCGGCGCCGCAGGAGACAACAGGCGGCGCGCACCTGACATCGCCGGTGGTGATGGCCTGTTCACAGCGGCGCTTACCAGAAGCGGCGCGAACCTTCCGGCAGATACGTTAAGCTACACGCCCGATCCTGCGATCAGTCGCCGGACACGTGCGCGTTTCTATGCCGTCGGCGCTGCGGCCAGCGATGACCGCCTGCGCCAGAGAGTGCAGGAGAAGGTTGCCAATCAGTATGAGACGCTTGCCGCAACAATCAACCTGAAGCGCAGCAATCTGGCCGATACCATGGCAACCTACATGCTCGTGAACTGGGCAGCCGCCAATCCGTCTGCGGAATTTTCAAGCATCGATCACAGTCACGCCGCCGCCGTGCGCAACCAGATACGGGCGTTGATGGCAGGCCAGGGCGCGCTAGCAACCGAAGCTGCCCGCCAGGAAGCGGACGAGGAACTGGTGCACCTGACCGCGATGACCAGCATGATTGCGAAGGGAGAAGCAGCAAAGGGTGTTGCCCAGAAGGCGAAATTCGCTGATCTCGTGCGGCGGGAATGGAAAGCCCGCTATGGTCAGGACCTAACGAAGCTGCGCCTGGGTTCCAAGGGTTTCTTGCCAGCATCGTGATGCGCCCGCGCCCGCGAAGGATTTTCGAGGATGACTCAGCGCCGGGTGCTGGCTAGTCCCGCGCAATGAGCACGAGAAGCGAAGCCGAGGGCGATGCGGCCCCCATCGAAACCCGCGCGGACCTTCTTCGCGTGTTCGAGGATGGCTGCAAGGCGAAGGCCGACTGGCGCATCGGGACGGAACATGAAAAGTTCGTCTATACGACCACCGATCATCGGGCGCCCAGTTATGACGAGCCCGGCGGGATCCGGGATGTCCTGCACGAGCTGACGCAGTTTGGCTGGACCCCCATCGTCGAGAACGGCAATGTCATCGCGCTGAAGGGCCAGGATGGCAATGTCAGCCTGGAGCCAGCCGGACAGCTTGAGCTTTCAGGCGCCCCGCTGGACAGCCTGCATGACACCTGCGCCGAAACCGGGCGGCACCTGGAACAGGCGAAGGCGGTGGGCGAAAAGCTGGGCCTTGGCTTTCTCGGTCTCGGCATGTGGCCGGACAAGACCCGCCGTGAGCTGCCGATCATGCCAAAGGGCCGCTACAAAATCATGCTGGACTACATGCCGAAGGTCGGTTCGCTCGGCCTCGACATGATGCTGAGGACATGCACCATCCAGACCAATCTCGACTATTCGTCGGAAGCGGACATGGTGCAGAAATTCCGCGTGTCGATGGCGCTGCAGCCGCTGGCGACGGCGCTGTTCGCCAATTCGCCCTTCACCGAGGGAAAGCCGAACGGCTATCTGAGCTATCGCAGCCATATCTGGACCGACACCGACCCCAATCGCACCGGCATGCTGCCGTTCGTGTTCGAGGACGGGTTCGGATTCGAACGCTGGACCGATTACATGCTGGAAGTGCCGATGTATTTCGCCGTGCGGAACGGCAGATATGTCGATCTGGCGGGCCGCGATTTCCGCCGCTTCCTGGATGGAACGCTGGATGAACTGCCCGGTGAGGTCGCGACCCGCGCCGACTGGACGGACCACCTTTCCACCGCCTTTCCCGAAGTCCGGCTGAAAAGCTTCATGGAAATGCGCGGCGCCGATGGCGGTCCGTGGAACCGCATCTGCGCGCTCCCCGCGCTGTGGGTTGGCCTGCTCTATGACCAGACCGCCCTCGACGCCGCCTGGGATCTCGTGAAGGACTGGGACATGGCCGACTATCAGCAGCTGCGCGACGACGTGCCGAAACTGGGGCTGAAGGCCAGGGTGGGTGAGCGCAGCCTGCAGGAGATCGGCCGGGAAGCCCTGAAAATATCGGAATCCGGCCTGGTGGCGCGCAAGCGGCTGAACGCGTCTGGCGATAACGAGGCCGGTTTTCTCTCGCCGCTTTTCGAGATCGTGGACACCGGGATGACGCCCGCCGATCGCCTGCTGGCCGCCTATCATGGCCGATGGAATGGCGACGTCGCAAAGGTCTATGCGGAAGAGAGTTTTTAGGCCGCCGACCCCGATCCGTCGTTCACGCAGAAGCAGGAGATCATGGGCTGCGCAGCCCATGGCGCGGTCAGTGCGGTCCGCCGTCTCCCCATCCGGCAGGATGCACGAACCCGGGCGGTTCCAGCCGCAACCGGTTAAAAGCGGTGCCCCGTCCGGTCGCGCTTCGTCGCGAGATAATCCGCATTGAGCGGTCCATGGCCCGCAACCAGCGGAACCCTCTCGGCCACCGCAACGCCCTCCGCCTCCAGGCCCGCCACCTTTTGCGGGTTGTTGGTCAGGAGCCGCACGCGTGTCACACCGAGCGCGCGCAGCATTGCGGCGGCAATGCCGAAATCGCGCTCATCCACCTCGAAGCCGAGGCGCAAATTCGCATCGACGGTGTCAAAGCCCTGGTCCTGCAGACGGTAGGCGCGCAGCTTGTTCATCAAGCCAATGCCGCGCCCCTCCTGCTGCAAATACAGCAAGATTCCGCCGCCAGCCTCCGCAATCGCCTGCAGCGCCGCTGCCAGCTGGTCGCCGCAATCGCATTTCAGGCTGCCGAGCACATCGCCGGTGAGACAGGCACTGTGCAGGCGGGTCAGCGGCTGCGCGCCAAGCGCACCTTCACCCACCAGCAGTGCGAGATGCTCTGGCCCACCGGGACTGCGAAAGGCGACAACCTGCGTATGTTCGTCGACCTTTAGCGGCAGGCGCGCGCGGGTGATTTCGCGCAAGGTGGCGGGGTCGCGGTGGCCTTCGATCTCGCCGGGCGATACGAAGGGAAGCTCGTCCGGTTCCTGTACCGGCCGCGCGTGCAGGCTGGGAAGGAGGCCCGCCAGCTTGGCCAGCTGCAGCGCCGCCGCCGCCTCGCCAGCATCCGCCACAGCCAGCGTTTCAAACGGTCCTTTCAGCGGCTGCGCCAGATCGAGCGTGGGATCGGCAATGGCCACCGCGCCCGCCGCATCCACCCAGTCGGGCCGCACCAGCCGCACCGCCCGCATGCCCGCCGCCGCCCGCTGGTTCGCCAGTTTCAGCTGCACGGCGCGCTTGTCCGTGATGAGAAGGTCGGCACGCGCGTCCGCCTCAAACGCCGCCAGCGACTTCTCGTCCGCCAGTTCCACCGCGAGCACCGCCATCCCGCCCACGCGCACGGCGCGCCCGCGGCGCAGCTCGTCGATGGCGCGTTCGGCGGCAAGGCTCATGGGCTTGGGTCCATCATGGCCTCGGTCGCCGACCTAAAGCTCGATCTCGGTAATCAGCGGCGCGTGATCGCTCGGCTTTTCCCAGCCGCGCGCGTCCTCCATCACCCGGTGCGCCTTCACCGTCCCCTTCAGTTCCGGCGAAACCCAGACATGGTCGAGCCGCCGGCCCCTGTCCGACGCCCGCCAGTCCTTCGCGCGGTAGCTCCACCAGGTGTAGAGCCGTTCCGGCGCGGGAATCATCATGCGGCCGACATCCTGCCAGTCATGGGCCGCCTGCAGCCGGCCCATGGTCTCGACCTCGATCGGCGTATGGCTGACGACATTGAGCAGCTGCCTGTGGCTCCAGACATCGGATTCCAGCGGCGCGATATTGAAATCGCCCATCATGATCGTCGGTGTGTTCAGAGTCTCCGACCAGCGCGTCATGCGCTCGTAGAAATCCAGCTTCTGGCCGAATTTCGGATTCTCCTCCCGATCGGGAAGGTCGCCGCCGGCCGGGATGTAGACATTTTCGAGAAGCACGCCCGACGGCAGGCGCACGCCGATATGGCGCGCCTCGCCATTGTCCTGCCAGTCATGGCGGCGATCCTCGGTCAGCGGAATCCTCGACAGGATCGCGACGCCGTGATGCATTGGCTGGCCGCAAAGAATGCGCGTCGTGTAGCCCAGCGCCTCGAACGGTTTGTGCGGAAAGTCGGCGTCCCGCACCTTCGTTTCCTGCAGGCAGATGATGTCGGGCGCTTCCTCGGCGATCAGCCTTTCGACGATGCCGAGACGCGCGCGAACGCTGTTGATGTTCCAGCTTACGAATTTTGTAATGCTCATGCCGGGCAGCTAACATCCATGGACAGGCCCCGCAAAAGAAATGACCTCCGCCCTCCCTTTTCAGGAAGAACGGAGGCCTTTCTTGCGCTCGTCACGCAAACGAAGCCGAATTGGACACCCAAGCAACAGGGGGCAAAATCTCAGATGCCCTCCTCGTCCCCGATCTGTGAAAGATACGTTGCGAAACAGGCCGTCACAATCGCCCTAAATTTCAACCTGCCGCGAAAAGCGCGCATTTGAGCGGCGATCAGTTACGGGCGCGTTCCTATAGCCGGTCCTGAAGTCGGGATGTGCGGGTCACCCTAGCGGGGACGCTTCCTGGACGGGTCCCTGAAGATGAACGCATTTTTCGGAACGTCGACATTGAAGCGCACATCGCTGAGCGCGACGCGAGTCGTGTTGCCCTGCGCGTCGATCACGTTCCAGCCGGCCAGCGCGAGCGCGCCGGGCGCCTTGGCATCGCGGTCGAAATAGAGCGTGATGATGCCATATTCCGGGTGCTTGCGGTCGCGCGCCTCGATGGTCACGGCGGAGTCGGTCGAACTTTTCACCCGCGCGAACTTGGCGAGGTCGGCCTTTGGATCGAGCAGCACGCTGAGCGGCGTCGACTTGATCGGATAGCGCTGCACCTGGCTGACTTCATAGTCGATCACGTTGAGGCTCTTGCCGTCCGCCACAACCAGCAGCGGAATGCCCTTCTGATACTGGAAGCGGATCTTGCCCGGCCGTGCCAGATAGACTTTTCCCGTGGCCGTGGAGCCGTCGCCCGCCGTCTGTGTGAAGGTCGCCGTCATGGTCCGCGTCGCCTCCAGGTGCCGGGTCAGCTCTGGCAGTGTGGCGGCGGCGGGCGCCGTAAGCGCGAAGGCGGCCATCAGGCCAAGAAGGATGCGGATGAGGGTCATGTCTGGCTCTCTCGATTGGGAACTGTGCCGCCGGATTAAGGGCCGCCGCTTGAACGGGGATTGAACTGGGGGGATATGGCACGTTCATGTGAATATGCTAGACGGGCGGCATGAAGACATTCGCCTATCCGCTTGCCGCCCTCGTCGCAATCGCCCCTCTGGCGATCCCTGCCCCCATCTTCGCGCAGGAGGCCGAGGTCATCGACGACATCCAGGCCGCGTCCGCCGAAGTGCAGGCGGACAGCCCCGCGGCGGCCGCCGCGGAGGTCGGAACAGCCGAGCTTGCCGCCGAACCCGCCTATCAGACCGAAGACGTGAAGCTGTCGACCAGCATGGGCGACATCGTCATCACGCTGGAAACCGAACGCGCGCCGGTGACGTCGAAGAATTTCCTGCGCTATGTCCGCGAGGGGCGCTTCAACGGCATGAGCTTCTACCGCGCCTCCAACATCGCCGAGGGCTACGGCCTTGTGCAGGGCGGAACGCAGGGCAATCCGAAGATGGTCCTGCCGCCGATCGCGCATGAACCGACCAGCGAAACCGGCCTGAGCCACACGGACGGGACAATCAGCATGGCCATGGGCGCGCCCGGAACGGCGGACGGCGATTTCTTCATCATCGTCGGCGATCTCGTCAGTCTGGACGCCACCGACACCGAACCCGGCTTCGCCGCCTTTGGCCGGGTCACCGAGGGCATGGACATCGTCCGCGCCATGCTTGCCGCACCGACCGACCCGAACAAGGGCGAAGGCGTGATGCGGGGGCAGTTCCTCGCCAGCCCGGTAAAGATTTCATCGGCGGCAAAAATCGACTAGGGTTCCTGTCCAGGGGGACAGGGCATGCTGGCGGCATTATTGATCACCATATTGCTGGTGACGACGACATCCGTCATTCATTTCCATGTCCTCAGGACCTGCTCGCGGCTGGTCATGGGCGAGCATCTTCGCGTGAAGCGCCCCATGCTGGTCGTCATCGGCGCGATTTTCATCGCGCATCTTCTTGAAGTCTATCTTTATGCGCTCGGCTATCTGGCGCTGGAAATCTGGCTGGACAGCGGCAGCCTGGTCGGCGCGGGGGAGACGGACAGGATGTTCGACCTCTTTTATTTTTCCATCGCCAGCTACACGACGCTCGGGATCGGCGACATCGTCCCGCAGGGGCCGATGCGCCTGCTTACGGGTATAGAGTCGCTGCATGGGCTGGTGCTGATCGCATGGAGTTCCAGCTTCACCTACCTGATGATGCAGAGGGTCTGGGGGAAGGGGAAGGATTGACGGGAACGCCGTGCGTTGGGGGTCAGGACTTCCGAACCGGCCCGGTCATCATGCCGGGATCGCCAGCTGCCGCTCCTGATAGGCCATGGTCCATTCGCCGAGATCGGCCAGCATGATCGCGGCTGCCCCCTCCAGCTCCTCAGCCAGGTCATCCAGTGTCCGCACCCCGTCCATGCGCGCCTTCGCGGCCTCAAGATCGTCCGCGGTCGCGGCGGAGCGGCTGGCGGCAAGGACGAACTCGCCGTGACCGCGAATGCCGTAAACCGCAGCGCCGATGGCGGGCAGCCCCGCCGTCACGACGATGAACCAGGCGACATTGGACAGCGTCCAGTCCTGAAAGAACAGATAACCGGTCAGGAAGGTCAGACACGCCAGCACGACGCCGCCCATCAGGATATTGCCGACATGATGGAGCCGGTGGTCGAGCACGTGCATCCGGTGGGCATTGACCTTGTGATAGGCCGCCTGCGGCTGCAGCTGCTCCTCGATCATCAGCGCGGCCAGATCCCGGACCGTGTCCGGCGTCACCACCCCCGCCGGCCCCGGCATCTGCCGCCATATCGCCGCGGCGTACCAGCGCGTCCAGCGCGTGCCCCGGTCCGCGCGCCTGGAGCGCGAGGTGATCCGGTAATCGAGGAAGGGCGGCAGCGCGACGCCGGTCCGCAACAGATAGGGCAGCGGCCTGAGCGTTTCCGCCAGATGGCGATATTGCAGCCAGCGCCGGTGCCAGTCACCCCTGTGGCCCGCGCGGGTGTTCAGGTACAAGAGGGCGATCACGCCAAGCTCCGCCGCCACCAGCCAGAATTTCACTTCCGGCGCGATCAGCCCCGCGAGCGCCAGCATGACCGCCAGCGCCGACAGCGCGTAGTTCAGCACATGCCCGCTGCGGAACAGCTGGGCATAGCGGATGGCCAGCCCGTTGGCCCAGCCATAGGCGCGCTGCAGATCGTCCAGCCCGCGCGCGAAATCCGCCCCCGCATCCGCCGTGCGGGCGCGCAGCCGTGCCCATTCCGCCGCCGCGCTGTCCTGATAGCCGTCCTGCCGCCACGCGCCGCGCGAAAGCCGCTTCACGCCGGTCAGCGCCAATAGCAGCGGATATTCGATACGGGCGCTGCGCGTCCTTTCCGTCTCGCCGAGATACTGCGCGAGCTGCGCCCGCTCCACATCGGCGGGCGGGCCGAGCGCCTCCGCCACCAGCGCGATCAGGCCAGCGGAATCGGCGGGCGCGGGTTCCTCGTCAAATCCGCGCAGCACCACGGGCGGTGGCGGCGCCTCATCCAGATTTTCAGAAACGGGAATATGAACGACAGGAATTCCGCGCCGCCGGGCCGCCGCGACGATGTCGCCGGTGCCGCCGCGCCCCCGGCTCGGCGCGCCGTCCCAGACCGCGACCAGTATGTCGGAGGTGGCGATGACCATATGCCCGACCGACATATAGGCGTCGTCGCCGTCCGCGCGGCTGCCGGGCAGCGTGAAGACGGCGTCCGCATCGTCCATATGCGCGTCAAATTCCGCGCGCTCCGCTCCCTCGGCGAAATCCTCAAGATAGACGGCGCGCGGGAAAGGCAGCACGGCCCGCACGCGAAAGCCCTGCCGCCGCGCCGCCGTCGCCGCCATCTGGTCCGCCCCCGTCGCCATCGGCGCATGCACCGTCAGCGACGGCGGCGCGTCCGAAAAGGGCAGGTCCGCGTGCTCATGCAGCGCCGCGATGCCCGCCGCCAGCCCCGCAAAGACGGCCCCGAGCTGCGGCACGGCCCGCTCCAGCGCCGCCGCCGCCATCGCCGCCGTCCGGTGTCCGGTGACACCGATATTCAGGGCCAGTGCGGGGCGGGGCGGGTGCGGAACCGTCACGCCCGGAAACGACTAGGCGGTGCGCTTGCGGCGCAGCCCCAGGCCGAACGCCCCCAGCCCGAACAGGGCGAGCGCAGCCGGTGCGGGCACGTCGGTCGGTCCGCCGCCGATGGGATTCTGCAGCACGAAGTCACCGCCCTCCTCTCTGAAGAAGACCTGTGGGTCGGGGAGGGAACGCGGCGACACATCGACGCCAGCGGTGAAGAACTGGAGTCCACCACCGCCGCCAATCAGGCCACCATTTAACGGATCGCTGAATGTCGCCAGCGCCGCGAGACAGCTGTTGGTGTCGTCTTCGAGGCAGAGATTCTCAGAGCTTGCGAACACGGTCGAGATTACCTGGATATCGAATACGCCGCCATCGGCAAGATTGCCGAGATCGATGTCGAGCAGCGTGTCCTCCCAGCTGATGAGCACGAAATTTTGGGAATAGCCGGGCACGAACTCGACACCGTTCAGGAAAGACTGGCCTGAGGGATCGCTGAACACCGACCCGCCCTCCAGGCTAAGGTCCGTATAGAGGCTGAAAACCTCGACGCCGTTCACCAGGACCGAGAAATCGACACTCGCGCCGCCCTCGAAGCCCGAGTCGAAAATGCCGATCGACTCGTTCGTCGCGGCGCAACTGTTGAGGCGGCCATCGTTGCAGAAATTGATGAGGTCCGGAATGAAGATGCCGACGCCGCCGCCGAAGATCAGCGGTTGCAGCTTCACATCGACCGCGCCGCCCGTTTCGTTGGTAACGCGCTGGGAAATCAGCGTCGTCGAGCGCGACTGCACGCCAGCGCCCGCTGCCCCCGCATAATTGGTATAGCTGATCAGGCCGGTGTCATCGCGCACCACGCTGGCGCCGACATTGGTCAGCGACGTGCCGACATCGTCCGGCGAGACGTTGATATCGTCGATGACCGTCGCGTCAGGCGCGAAGGTGCGAACCGTCCCGTCCGGCGATACGGTTTGCGCATCGAGGCTGGTCGTCGTCATCACGCCCGCCATGCCGGCACTGGCAAGCATCGCCGCCCCGGCAGCTGCCCCGAATTGAATGAATCTGAAAGTGGTCATGCCCGTCCCCCATGAATGTTGCATTGGTCCCCGCACGCAACCGCATGCGAAGATCGTATCATGAACGCTTACAGACGGACCGAAGGACAAAACGACGTACTGGCGTCACCCGGTCGACGGAAGCTATGTGCGAAAAGCGCAAGTTCGTCAATCCTCAGGTATCAGGCCCCGGGAACTGCATTCCGCCAGCAATCCCTTCGCGCCGGGATCCGCGAGACCGATTGTGCGTGCAAGGATAGTGCGTCCCAGCCGGCAGGCAGCCTCGGCGTCAACCTTTCGACCTGCTTCGTAAAATATGATCGCCCGATTGATTTCGAGATCGCCATGATTGGCGTTCTCCTCGCCATAGCTACGATCATATTCCCGTTTCGCCATATCAAGATGACCGAGCGCTTCCTCCGACTGCCCTTCCCGGCTCAGCGAGCGCGCAAGGTACACATGTGCAAAACCAATCTGGTAATGGCCTTGCGGATAGATTTTCTGCAAAGCAGAAAGCGCTTCGGCGTACATTTTTTTCGCCCCGTCGTTGTCGTTCATCTCGAACAGCGCGTTTCCCCGCATCATCCGTACTGTTGCGAGCGTTGGATGGTCGTCGTCGACGACCTTCTGAAAAACTTGAATTGCAAGGCCGGAATTGCGCGCCGATTCCTCCGCCTTGCCCTCGTTCAATTGGAGAAACGCCAGATTGTTCAGTGTTGACGCATATCTGATGCTGTCCGCCCCCACTTCGCGCCTGTAAAGTTCGAGCGCGGTTTGAAACGACCTTTCCGCCGCCGCGTTTTCCGACTTCAGCGCGAGCACCGAGCCCTTCATGTTTTCCGCCCAGGCGCGGTCCTGATCGGCCTGCCGGCCCGCCATTTCGTAAAGACGAATTGCCGCGTCATATTCGGTTAGCGACTTGTCGAGGTCAAACTGTTCACGGAACACCAGGCCGCGCGTTTCGCGCAGCTTTCCGCGCAATTCCCACGCGCTCGACCAGTTTGCATCGACGTCGGCCAGCGCAGCGTCGGACAGCGCGAGCGCGTCGTCGAGCCGCCCCTCATGATAGGCGTTGAGCGCCGCGTCATACTGGAGACGCACTGCGTCTTCCGTGCCTGCTGGCGCGAGCTGCCGACCGGCCGAGATCATCCTGTCGGCCTGCGGATAAAGCCCGAGATTCTGATAGATATGGCCGAGCGCGCCGTAGAGCTTCACCTGTACCTGCGGTTCGTCCGCCAGTTCCGTGCCGATCCGCCCCGCGCCGCGCTCAAGAATGGAGAAGGCGGTGATGGTCCTGGCATTTTCGGTTTCGGGGTTGGCGACTTCGAAAGTGTCCACGAGAAAATCGACCGTCTTTTCGGCCCGCCGCGCATTCGCCTCCGCCACCTGTCGCTGTTCGACCGCTTCGCCGCGCTGGTCGTTGGCGTAGAGCGCGAGGCCGCCCATCGCCACGGTGCCGAGCATCGACGCGCCCGTGATCGCCGCCATGCGCCGCTGCCGCCGCGCATTGTCGCGCTGCACCAGCTCGTCCAGGCCGACATCGAGCATCCCGGCCGCCAGCTTCAGGAAGGCCAGCCGCCGCCCGTCGGCATGTTTGCGCGCATCGGCGCAGATCGGCTCTATGGGGGGTCCGCCCTCGGTTTCAGGCTCCAGCAGGGCTGGTGGCAGGCAGTCGTCATCGCCGCCCGTCCCCGGCTCTCCGTCCACGATGAAGGGCAGGACGCGCGCCGCGCCGTGCAGCCGCTTGTAAGCGCGCACTTCCTCGTTGACCCATTTCGACTTCGCGCTGGCGGGCGAACAGAGGAGGATCAGGTGCCCCGACCCCTCCAGCGCCGCCATCAGCGCCGGTCCCAGCGCCGAGGAGGCCGTCAGTTCATCCCTGTCCCGGAACACCGGCCGCAGCGGCCGCCGCCCGGCCTTGTCATGCGCGGCGTTTTTCGGAACCCGGTAGTTTTCCAGCCGCCGGTGCAGCCATGCCGCCCACAATTTGTCCTTGTGGGCGTAGCTGATGAACGCGGCGTAACGCGGCTCCTCCGACATGGTCGATACCCCCTCGGGACAGGGTTAATCGACCAGTCCGGGTCGTTTCGCAAGTGACAGCCGTCACGGCGCCGATACTGATCCACGCCGTTCGATGCGGAGAAACCCCCTAGCGCAGCTGGCTATCCTTGCTACCGCGCCGGTTGAAACCCGCGGTCCGGACCTGCGCGTCGCGGCCGCTCTGGCAGGCAATGCAGGTGCGGACGCCGGGTACGGCCTGACGGCGTTTTTCAGGGATCGCCTCGTCGCATTCGATGCAGTGCGTCCGGCTGTCACCGGTGGGTATGCGCGCCCGCGCGGCCGACACCGCATCCTTCACCGTGTCGTCGATCTGATCCTGCACCGCGCCGTCGCGCGCCCATCCCGTCGCCATGTTTTGTCCTTCCCGTGCGCGGGCGAAATCCAGCCGCGCACGGAAAGGAATGATCGGCCAACCGGCGCGGTTCCGTCAGGCTACCAGGTTACGCCCAGCTTACCGTAGAGATATCGTCCGTTGAAACCGAAGGGCGAAAAGCTGGAAAAGGGCAGGATGGTGTTGAACACCGACAGGCCCGGCCCCTCCGGCGAGCGGTCGGGATAATTGTCAAAGAGGTTGTTCGCGCCCGCCGATATGCGGACATGGTCAAGGAGATCGATCCGCGCCTCCAGATCGACGACCCATTCCGTGCCGAAATTCTCGTCGAATTCGGGAACGCTGCCCGGATCCTCATATTTGCCAAAGCGTGTGCCGCGCAGCGTCACACCGACGGGCTCGTAATCCCAGTCCGCCGACAGCACGATCTTGTCCTTTGGCTGGCCGCGCTCGAACCGGCGCTGTTCCAGCCGCGAGAACACCGCTTCGTCGGGATCGTTGGTGATGTCGGTCTTGTTGTAGTTATAGGCCGCGCTCAGGTCGAAACTGCCGATGCCGGTCTGGCGGCGATAGCCGAGGACGGCGTCGAAGCCGCGCGTCCGCGTATCCACCTCGTTGATGAAAAAGCGCGCACGGCTGATGCCGGGGAATTGCGCGGACAGGTCCGGCGTCAACGTGATATTCTCAGAGAGCACGACGCGGTCGTCGATCTCGATCTGGTAGAAATCAACCGTGAGATCGAGGCCGAAATCGGACGAATAGGTGAAGCCCGCGGAATAGTTCATCAATTCCTCGGCCTTCAGCGGCTGCGCGCCCAGGGCGACAGCGATGTCGCTGCCGACCGGGAATGTCCCGACCTCGTTCGGAATGCCGTCGATGAAATTGGTCGCCGTGGAGGTGAAAAAGATCTGGCCAAGCGACGGCGCGCGGAAGCCGGTGGAAATCGCGCCGCGCAGCGCCAGACCCTCGATGAACTCGTAACGGCCCGCGACCTTCCAGTTGATGTCGGATCCGAAGTCGCTGTAATCCTCGAAGCGGAGCGCCGCCTGCACGTTCAGGCCCTCGAACGGATCGGCGTCGACTTCGGTGTACAGCGAATAGCTGTCGCGGTCGCCGGTGATGCGGTTCGACGGCTGGAAGCCGGGAAAGACCTGCGCCCCGCCCGCGCCGCCAAAGGGACCCGTGACGTAGGATGAGGGCTCGCCCTCGCGCACCTTGTAGGTTTCCTCGCGATATTCCCCGCCAAAGGCGAGAATGAGCGGCTCGGAAAGGCCAAGGTCGAATTCGCGGCTGCCGTCGATATTGAAGGTCAGCTGTTCGTTTTTCAGCCCGCCCGCGCGGAAACGCGTGGGACTGTCAGGGCCGAGCGAGCGGTTGAGGCTGTCGACGACATCGAATTCGACTTCATTCTCCCCATAGGTCGCGCTTGCGTCATAGGACCAGGCGCCCAGCGCGCCGCGCAGACCGCCCGACAGGGACCGGTCGGTGATTTCCGTGTTGATCTTTGGCAGAAAGCCGTCCGGATAGATGTCCACCGTGTTGCGTGCGTCGAGCGAGCGGCGGAAGAAGCCGGCGGACAGCCCCTCGCGTTTCATCCAGCTTCCGAAGGCATAGGCCTCGACGGCGTCACCGAACGGTATGGCCATGTTGGCGAACAGCGTCAGATCCTCGATCTGCGCATTGCCGAAGCGGTGGTTGAAGCGGTCGAACGTGGCCTCGCGCGGGTCCAGCCCGCCGCTTGGCAGGCTCGCATATTGCTGCCGGGGATCGGCGCCTGACCGGTTGGTGAAGTCACGGTCGTTATACTGGCCCGCCAGCCGGAAATAGCCTTCGTCGCCAATGGGAACGCCGACATCGCCGCCGAAGGTCAGCGTGCCGCCGTCCTTGATCCGCTTGTCGTCATCTTCGAGGACGATGTTGAAAGTGCCATCGCCATTGTCGTTGAAGGCGGCGACTTCACGCACGCCGTCCGGCTTGGTGTTGAACTCGCCGTAGCTTGCGTAGAGCCCGCCGCCGTCCGAACCCGTCTTCAACTGCACGTTGATGACACCGGCAATGGCGTCGGAACCATATTGCGCCGCCGCGCCGTCGCGCAGAACCTCGATCCGGCCAATGGCGCTGGGCGGTATGGTGTTGAGATCGACGGCCTGGCTCCCGCGCCCGATCGAGCCGTTCACGTTGACCAGGGCCGACGCGTGGCGGCGCTTGCCATTTACCAGCACCAGCGTCTGGTCCGGGCTGAGACCGCGCAATGTCGCGGGCTGGATCGAATCCGTACCATCGGTGATCGAGGGCCGCGGAAAGTTGAAGCTCGGCACCAGTGAGCTCAGGATGAGATTGGTCTCGGTATAGCCCTGCTTGCCGAGCGCGTCGGCGCTCAGCACGTCGATGGGAACCGCACTCTCCGCAATCGTCCGGTCCGTGCGGCGGGTGCCCGTCACGATGATGAGGTCGCCCTCGTTCGTCAGACCGGTAGCGGTCGCGGAGTCATCCTGCGCCTGCACCGCAGTGGAAAAGCCTGTCCCCGCCAGCAGCGCGGCAGCGAACAGCGACGTGGTGCGACCTGATTTTGACATGGAAACGACCTTTCTCAACGACAGGAAGACAAGACATCAAATGTCAAATCCGACTGTCAGCATGAAAAGGAAATTTCACAATAGTGCGGTAAATGGATTTTTCAGTACGTGTAACAATAATGACACAGTTAATGTCATGTCCGAAACAATAACCGGCTAGATCCGGTTGCCCGTCTGATCGATCAGGACTTCCCGCCGCCCGACATGGTCGGCGGCAGTGATCAGCCCCTGTTCCTCCATCTGATCGATCAGCCGCGCGGCATTGTTGTAACCGATCCTGAGCTGACGCTGGACATGGCTGGTGCTGGCCTTTTGCGACGATGCCACAGCCTCCACCGCACGGCGGAACAGGGCGGCTTCCGGATTGTCGTCTTCGTCCAGCATGGGCAGGCCAAACTGGTCGAGCTCCGGATCGGGCTCCTCGGTCACGCTCTCGACATAATCCGGGCTGCCCTGTTCGCGCCAGTGGTCGGCGACACGCTCGACCTCCTCGTCGGAGACGAACGGCCCATGCACGCGCGTCAGGAACTTGCCGCCGTTCATGAACAGCATGTCGCCCCTGCCAAGCAGCTGCTCCGCGCCCTGCTCGCCAATGATCGTGCGGCTGTCGATCTTCGAGGTGACGGAAAAGCTGATGCGCGTCGGCAGGTTCGCCTTGATAACGCCGGTGATGACGTCGACGCTGGGCCGCTGCGTCGCCATGATGAGGTGGATGCCGGCCGCCCGCGCCTTCTGCGCGAGCCGCTGGATCAGGAATTCGACTTCCTTGCCCGCCGTCATCATCAGGTCGGCCAGTTCGTCGACGATCACCACGACCAGCGGCAGCGGATCATATTCCAGGCTTTCCGTCTCATAAATCGGCTGGCCGGTATCGGGGTCGTAGCCGGTGTGCACGCGCCGTTCGAACGGCTTGCCCGACGCCTTCGCCTCCAGCACCTTCTCATTGAAGGCCGCCAGCGAACGCACATTGACGCTCGCCATCATGCGGTAGCGTTCCTCCATCTGCTCGACCGCCCATTTCAGCGCGCGGATCGCCTTTTGCGGCTCCGTGACCACTGGCGAAAGCAGATGCGGGATGCCGTCATAGACCGACAGTTCCAGCATCTTCGGGTCGATCATGATCATGCGGCACTGTTCCGGGCGCAGGCGATAGAGCAGCGACAGGATCATGGCATTCAGGCCGACAGACTTGCCCGAACCGGTGGTCCCGGCAATCAGAAGGTGAGGCATCGGCGCAAGGTCGGTCACGATCGGCAGTCCCGCGATATCCTTGCCGAGCACGATGGGCAGCGTGCCCTTGGCGCGCTCGAACACCGGGTCAGTCAGGAGCTCTGACAGGACCACCATCTCGCGCTTCTTGTTCGGCAGTTCTATGCCGATGACATTGCGGCCCGGCACGACCGCGACCCGCGCGCTGATGGCGGACATGGACCGCGCGATGTCGTCCGCCAGACCGATCACGCGCGAGGACTTGATTCCCGGCGCGGGCTCCAGTTCGTACATGGTGACAACGGGACCCGGGCGGACCTCGACAATCTCTCCCTTCACGCCGAAATCGTCGAGCACGGATTCCAGCAGCCGTGCATTCTGCTCCAGCGCGGCCTCGTCCACCTTCTCTCCGGCATCGGCGGGCGGGTCAGCCAGAAGCGACAATGGCGGCAGCTGCGCCTCGTCGCCCAGGCGCAGACCCGACTGGCGCTCGCGGGCGGCGCGCTTTGATTTCCGGGCCGGTTTTTCGGCAACCCGGACCGGCCGTTTCGGACTGGCGGGCGCAGCAACCTCTGGTTCCGGTGCAGCCATTTTCTCGCGGCGCGGACGCGGTTTTACCACGGCCTCCTCCGCCTCACCGCGCGCAAACATGGCCGCGAACACGCCTTTCGGCAGGGCCAGACCCATCAGAAAAAATACCAGCGCCTTGATCAGCGCCGCAGCGGCGAGCGCATAGCCCGCCGCGCTTGGCGCGACCGTCGGCGGCAACAGGTCCGCGACAAGGCGCGCGCAATAGGCGCCGAGCTGCCCCATCAGTCCGCCCGGCCCGGCGGGGAGCCCCATGATCGGCAGGATCCCGAACCCGAATGCTGCCGCCAGCACGGCGATCAGCGTATAGATGACGCGCCGTCCGAGCCTCGGCCGCGGCTCTCCGCGCGCGAGCCTGACGCCGGTCAGCGTAACCAGCGGCAAGGCAAGCGCACTGCCAATACCGAACAGCTGCAGCGCCATGTCGGCGAAAAGCGCGCCCGCGCCGCCCATCCAGTTCGATGGCAGCGCGGAGGTGACGCGGTTGAGCGAGGGGTCGGCGGGATCATAGCTGATCAGCGCCAGCGCCATGGCGATGCCGAGCAGAGCCAGGAATATCCCCAGCCCGCGCCGCGCCGTGCGCCCACTCGCCTCGACAAATCCCGCGGGAAACAGTCCGCGCTTCTTTTTCGCTCTTGCCATATCCACTGTTTCGCACCGCGCGGACGGACGGGCAAGAACGAATGGGGAATCAAAAAAAGGGCCGAAGGTACATGTGTACCTTCGGCCACAGTGTCCACGGACTCCCTGGGGAGGAAGATGGTCCGAGCGAGCAAGGCTGCGAGTCCCCCGCGTCCTTGCAAATGGCCCTACAAGGGACGTGCCAGAATCGCACTCACCAATGAAGACAATGTGTTATGGAATATCCGCCCATCTGTTGGCCGCTGAACATGCCCAATCTGTGTGCAGTGCAGCATAGATGCCCGCGAATCTGGCAGTCATGCATGCGGCAAGCTGCGGCTTTTCCCCCGGTGCGCCGCGGCGTAAGCACTGCCCATGGAAACCAGGACTGACATCGTGATTATCGGCGGCGGCCTTGTCGGCATGACGACGGCGCTCGCCCTTGCCGCCTTTGGCGTTCAGACCGTCGTGATCGACAACGCGCGGCTGGAAGACACGGCGAACGCCGCCTTCGATGGCCGCGCCACCGCCATCGCGAGTGCGTCCTGGCGCATGTTCGAAGCCCTGGGGCTTGCAGCGCGCCTCGACGGCCTCGACTGTCCGATCAACGAAATCCGCGTCACGGAAGGCCTGAGGAAACAGCATCTGCATTTCGATGGGCGCGAGGGCGCGGCGTCCGCGGCGGGCGGCGAACCGCTGGGTCACATGCTGGAAAACCGCCACATTCGCCGCGCGCTTATTGACGCCGGTGTCGCCGAGCCACTGATCGACCTGCGCGCGCCTGCCGCCGTTGCCGACATCGAGCGCACCAGACATGGCGTGACCGTGACGCTGGAAGGGGGCGACACCATCCGCGCGCCCCTGCTCGTCGCGGCCGACGGCCGACGCTCCCGCATCCGCGAAGGCGCCGGCATCCGCGTCGCGCGCTGGGACTATCATCAGACCGCCATCGTGGGCATGATCGAACATGAGAAAAATCACGGCAACGTCGCCTTCGAGCTTTTCTATCCCGCCGGACCGTTCGCGATCCTGCCCATGCTGCCCGGCACGCGATCGGCAATCGTCTGGACGGTCGACGGCAAGGACGCGCACGCCTATCTGAACCTGCCGGACCGTGCGCTGGCCCATGAAATCGACAAGCGGATCGGCGGTTTTCTGGGCGCGATCAGCCTTGCCGCGAAACCCTCTTCCTATCCGCTCGGGTTTCACCATGCGGAGCGCTATACGGGCCACCGGCTTGCCATGGTCGGCGATGCGGCACACGGCATCCACCCCATTGCCGGGCAGGGCCTGAACATGGGCCTGCGCGATGCCGCCGCCCTTGCCGAGGTCATTGGCAATGCCATGGGCCTCGGCCTCGATATCGGCGAGGCGGAAGTGCTGGACCGATACCAGCGCTGGCGCGGTCTCGACAATCTGGCCGTGGCGAGTTCAACCGACATTCTGAACCGCCTGTTCGGCCTGCCCGGCGAAACCATGAAACGCATCCGCGCCCTCGGCCTTGGCGCGGTGGAGCGCGTGAAGCCGCTGAAAGGATTCTTCATGGCCGAAGCGCGCGGGGCGGCGGGCGACCTGCCGCAGCTGCTGAGGGGCGAGCGGCCCTAGCCTCTAGGTGATCGTCATTCCGGGCTGCGCCGGAATGACGATCTGTCCTGTCCTCAAAAACTCAGCCGCGCGCTCAGCTTGAAGTCCCGGCCCGCCAGCGGCACGAAATCCTTCGTGAAGCTCGCATGCCGCCGGGCATCCACATCGAAGATATTCTTCACCTGCGCCAGCAGCGTGACATTCTTCTCTCCAAGGGGCCGCCAGGCCACCGATGCATTGACCAGCGTGAAATCGTCCGTTGCCGTCTCAAAGGCGGCGATCCGGTTCTGCGCATCCGCCCATTCCAGCTCGGCGCGGATATCGAAGTAGGTCGTCTGCGCCTCTAGGGCGCCCGACAGGCTGAGCGGCGGGATGCGCGGCAGCGGCGACCCGTCATCGAGCGTCGCACGGATATAGTCGCCGCGCAGCTCGGCCAGTAACGTCAGGTCGTCCCGCTCGACGAACGGCAGGCTGATTTCGCCCTCGATGCCGAAATAGTCCGCATCGCGCTGCAGATACTGAAATACGGCCAGATCGTCTTCTTCCCGTCCGGTTTCCGCCAGATAGATGTAATCATCGAACCAGCTCTTGTAGATCGCGGCGGAGATGGTTGCCGGACCGACATCGCCGCGCACATAGCCCTCGATACCCCAGCTCTTCTCCGTGGTCAGGTTGACGTCGCCGATCTCGAACTGCTGCGTCGCGACATGCGGTCCATTGGCGAACAGTTCCTCTCCGCCGGGCGCGCGCTCGGCGCGGCTGCCGTTGACCCCAAGGGCAAGGCTGTCCGTCACATCATAGCTGAGGCCCAGCGCGGCTGAGATCCCGTCAAAATCACGCGCGACACCCAGCCTGTCCGAACTGACGTCCGTGCGCTCGTAGCGCAGCGCGCCCTCCAGCTCGACCGGGCCCAAAGGAACCTCCTGCAGGGCGAACAGGCCGATCTGCGTGGTTTCATTGGGCGCGACGAAGGCCTCTTCGCCAATCGCCTCGAAATCGCGGTAGAAAACCTGCCCGCCAAGCGCGCCGCGCCAGCCGCCATAGTCCGCCTGAACCAGTTCGGCGCGGCCCTCGAAGCCGCTGACATCGAACATCGTGCCGACCTCGTCGCCTTCGAATTCCGTATGCGTATAGTCGCTGTAGCCGAGGCGCAATTTCACGCTCTCGAAGAGGCCGGAGCCAAGCAGAAACTCGCCGCGAAGGTCGGCGCGGAACTGCTGCAGGTCGATCGAGACGGGAACCTCTCCCTCCTCTTCGCCGCCCTTCTTCGCCGCCCTCATCGCCGCCGTGATGGCCTGCCCCCGGGCGTTCCGGCACACCATAGTTGGTGTCGTAAAGCCCAAGCGAAAAGCCAAGCGAGTTGCCGCCTGTCGCCAGGGTCAAACCCGTGCCGATCGACCAGGTTTCCGTATAGCTGTTGGGCAGCGTCCCGCGCTGCGCCGCCGTCTCGCGCAATTCCGCCGCTTCTTCGGGATCGTCCGCCTCATCCTCCGCGGCCTCTGCCAGCAGGTCGGCACGCAGCGGTGCAGCCAGCACGAAACCGCCGACGTCCACATCGTCCGTGTTGCGATAGGAGCCATCGACATGAAAGGCCAGCTTGTCGCCCAGCGGAATATCGACCGACGCGCCGCCCTCATAAAGATCATAGGCCGTCGACCCGGCGGCGAGGGCATCGAAATGCACCGACTCATCGGGGATCTTCAGGGGAATGCGTTTCGAAATGATGTTGACCGCGCCGCCGATGGCCTGACTGCCGTAAAGCAGCACCGCAGGCCCGCGCAGCACTTCGATCCGGTCGGCGGTCAGCGGATCGATACTGACCGCATGATCGGAGGAGGTATTGGACACGTCGAGCGACCCAAGCCCGTCCGTGAGGACCCGGACACGCTCGCCCTGAAAGCCGCGCAGGACGGGCCGGGACGCGCCGGGGGAAAAGCTGGTCGCTGACACGCCTGGCAGATTGGCGAGAATTTCGCCCACCTGACCGTCCAGACTGCGCTGCAACGCCACACCCTCGACCACCGATGTGCCGGCAAGCACGTCCAGCTGTGCGATGCCGGGCGCGGAAATGACAATCTCGCGTCCATGAAAATCGTCGCCATCGGGATCGGCTGTCGATGACGTCGCTGTTTGCGCCGTGGCGGCCGCGGCAAGGGAAACGCCGCCCATGAGGGCGAGGAAAGACACTGATTTTCGGATCACGGAAACACCTTGGGAAATGGGGAATAGCAGGCACGTTACAACGTCACATTCTATTCCGGTCAAGTCCGTTTTTCCACTGTTTCGGCGGCGGCACAGCTATTGCCGACACGGGGATTTTCCGTCAGGAACCGGCAAGCCGTGTGGGGGATGCCGGCCCGAGGAGGAATTTAGCTTTGTCGTTTCGTATGTTGCTTGCGCTTCTTGTTGCGCTCCCGTTCAGCCTTTCTACCGCCGCCAGCGCACAGGGCATCCAGCAAACCAAGGGCGATTTCGAGGATAAATTTCGCCAGCTCGACGAAGTGCTGCCGACACCCAATGTCTATCGCACCGCGTCCGGCACGCCCGGGCATCAATACTGGCAGCAGCAGGCGGATTACCGGATCGAGGCCAGTCTGGACGAGGACAGGCGCCGCCTGACCGCCAGCGCCGCGATCCGCTACACCAACAACAGTCCGGACACCCTGCGCTATATCTGGATGCAACTGGACCAGAATATCTTTCGCGCCGATTCCCTTGCCGAGCGGGCCACCGATTTCGGCGGCCCGGGACGGCGCGGTCCCGCGACGAAGGCGGGCGACCGCAACACCGCCGCGCAGCTCAGCATCGAGGAACTGCGCCGCCAGCAGAGTTTCGCCGACAACCAATATGGTTATGACATACGCGCGGTAACGGATGCCGCCGGCAATCCGCTGCCACATACCATCGTCGGCACCATGATGCGCATCGACCTGCCGACGCCGCTCGCGTCCGGCGGCACTGCTGCCTTCGCGGTCGACTGGGCCTATAACATCGTCGAGGAAAACAGCGTCTATGCGCGCGGCGGCTGGGAACATTTCCCCGACGACCCGCGCAAGGGCGGCAACGACATTTTCCAGCTGGCGCAATGGTATCCCCGCCTGGTCGCCTATTCCGACTATGAGGGCTGGCACAACAAGGAGTTCATGGGCCGGGGCGAATTCACCGTTGAATTCGGCAATTACGATGTCTCCATGACGGTTCCGAACGACCATATCGTCTCTTCGACAGGTGTTCTCGCCAATCCCGACACGGTTCTGACCGCCACGCAGCGCCAGCGCCTCGATCGCGCCCGCACTGCCGACGCGCCCATGTTCATCGTCACACCCGCAGAAGCCGAAGCCGCCGAACGCGGCAATCCCTCCGGGACCAAGACCTGGCGGTTCACGGCCGAGAATGTGCGCGACTTCGCCTGGGCCTCCAGCCGCAAATTCGCCTGGGACGCGCAGGGGCACCGCCAGCCGGGCGCGGAGAATGAAACGGTCATGGCGATGTCCTTCTGGCCAAAGGAGGGCGGCGACCTGTGGCGGAAATATTCGACCGCCGCCATCGTCCATACCATGAAGGTCTATTCGCGCTTCAGTTTCGACTACCCCTATCCCACCGCGCAGTCCGTGAACGGCCCCGTCGGCGGCATGGAATATCCCATGATCACCTTCAACGGCCCGCGCACGAACCTGAACGACGACGGGACGCGCACCTATTCCGAATCCGAAAAAATCTACCTGATCGGCGTCGTCATCCATGAGATCGGCCACATCTATTTCCCGATGACGGTCAATTCGGACGAGCGGCAATGGACCTGGATGGACGAGGGGCTCAACAGCTTCCTGGACAGCGTCGCAGGCTATGAATGGGATCCCGACATGCAGTGGGGCCGCAGCCTGCCGCGCGACCTGATCGGCTATATGACGTCGACCGAACAGGTGCCGATCATGACCAATTCGGAAAGCGTTCTCAACCTTGGTCCCAACGCCTATGGCAAGCCGAGCGCCGCCTATCACATCCTGCGCGACACCATCATCGGGCGGGAGAATTTCGATTTCGCGCTGAGGGAATATGCGAGGGCCTGGAAGTTCAAGCGCCCGACACCGTCCGACTTCTTCCGCATCATGGAGGAGGCGTCGGGAACCGACCTCGACTGGTTCTGGCGCGGCTGGTTCTACACCACCGACCATGTCGATATCTCGCTCGATTCCATCTACCGCCTGCGGCTGGATACGGAAGATCCCGACATCGACTTCCCGCGCCTCCGCGCCGAACGCGCCGCCGAGCCGGAGAAGACCGGGGTCCGCCAGAACAGGGAGGCGAACCTCCCCATCTGGGTGCTCGAAAATCCCGGAGTCCGCGATTTCTACGACCAGAATGACGAGTTCACCGTCACCAACAAGGAGCGGAAGGACTATCGCGAGTTTCTGGACAAGCTGGAACCGTGGGAGCGCACCGCCTTCGACCGCGCCGTGAAAGAGGACGCCAATTATTACGTCCTCGAATTCTCGAACAAGGGCGGCCTCGTCATGCCCATCATCCTTGGCCTGACGTTCGAGGACGGCAGCACCGAACGCATGACACTGCCTGCCGAAATCTGGCGGCGCACCCCGAAAATGGTCCGCAAGCTGCTTGTCTTTCCCAAGGGCAAGGCCGTCTCGCAGGTCGTCGTCGATCCCGACTGGGAAACCGCCGACGCGGACGTGGAGAACAACTGGTATCCCCGCCGCATCATCCCGTCGCGCATCGAGGCCTACAAGGAGAAGGAATCAGACGATCTGAACGACCGCGACGTGATGTTCGAGTCCACGCAGTGAGAGCATTTTTCGCCCTGATCCTGCTGATCGCCGCACCGCTGGCGGCGCATCCGCTGAAACTGAGTGAAACCACGATCGGCGCCAATCCGCGCACCGGCCAGCTGGAGGTGGCGCACAGCCTAAGCCTGCACGACATGGGCGCGCTGCTTCGCGCCGCGGACGCGTCCGAAACCGACATACTGGGCAGTCCCGCCGCCCGCACCGCCGTGGAACGTTATGTGGCCGCCCGCTTCCAGCTCAGCGCCGATGGCAGGCCTGTCCAGCTCGCCGTCCTTGGCAGCGAGATAGAGGGCGGCAGCCTCTGGGTCTATCAGGAAGCGGCGATTCCAGACGCGGCTGAACTCACCGTCGACGACAGCATCCTTTTCGACGTCTTTCCCGACCAGCAGAACCGCGTGAATGTCGATATGGGCGGCGGCGTCAGAACGCTGGTCTTCCGGAACGGCAGCGCCCCGCAAAGCGTCCCGGTCCGCTAACGATGTTCATCGGCCACTACGCCCCCGCCCTCGCCGCCCGCGCGGCAAAGCCCGCAATCCCGCTCTGGCAACTTTTCGTCGCGGCGCAGCTCGTCGATTTCATATTCGTCATCCTCGTCGGTTTCGGCATCGAGAAGATGCGTATCGTTCCGGGCTTCATGCAGGCGTCGCATCTCGATCTCTATTTCATGCCCTATACGCACAGCCTCGTAGCGGCGATCCTGTGGGCGGTCGGCGCGGGCCTCGCCTACGCCGCCTGGAAGAAGGGGAGGCGCGCACTCGCCGCCGGGGCGATCTTTGGCGCGGTGGTGTTCTCCCACTGGCTGACGGACCTTCTGGTGCACGCGCCCGACCTGGCGCTCTGGATGGGCGGGCCGAAGGTCGGCCTCGGCCTCTGGAACTCGCTGGTCTGGTCGCAAGTCGCGGAAGTCGGCCTGCTCCTACTCGGCATGCTCCTTTACATCCGCCACACACGGCCAAAGGGTCTGGCCGGGACCGTCGCCCCCTGGCTGCTGTTTGCCGTCATGCTTGTCATGCAGGCGGTGAATCTTCTCACACCGCCCGAACCGCAGCCCGCACTGACTTTCGCGTTGACGGGTTTCGCCGCCTTCAGCGCGCTCGCCCTGTTCGCATGGCTAGCCGACAGGCAGCGTCTGCCGCGCTAGGGCTGCGCCTGAAAAGGAGCCCTTCCATGACCGACCGCCTTGCAGGAAAAACCGCGCTCGTTTCCGGCGCTTCGTCCGGCCTTGGCCGCAGCGCCGCCCTCGCGCTCGCCGCTGAGGGCGCGCGTGTCTTCGTCGCTGCCCGCCGCGACGACATGCTGACGGCGCTGGTGCGCGATATCGAAAGCGCGGGCGGACAGGCCACCGCGCTCCACCTCGACGTGACCGAAAAGGAAAGCTGCGCCGCCGCCTTCGCCCAGATCGAAGAGACGACCTCCGAACTCCACATCCTCGTCAACTCAGCCGGGGTCGGCAAGGCCATTCCCGTTCCTGGAAACCACGCAGGGCGATTTCGACTGGCACTACAATGTAAACGTCAAGGGCACCTGGCGGACGAGCCGCGATTTCGCCAGGCTGGCCGTGGCGCGCGGCCATGGCGGCAGCATCATCAACATCGCCTCCATGCTGGCCATGGGCGCGCATCCCGGCCAGAGCCTGTATTGCGGAACCAAGGCCGCCGTCCTTCACATGACGCGGGTCATGGCGCTGGAACTGCAGTCGAAAGGCATTCGCGCGAACTGCGTCTGTCCCGGATATTTCACGTCCGAGATGACGGACGAGTTCGCGGATAGCGACGCCGGGCAGGCCTATATAAAACGTACGCCCGCCAAGCGGTTTGCGGACCCGGCGGAGCTGGATGGAGCAATCGTCTATCTGGCATCGGACGAGGCCAGCTTTACCACCGGGACGCACATCAGCGTCGACGGTGGTCATGGGGCGCGGCTGGTTTAGGGATTCTGGATACTGAAAATCAAAGCTTAGCGCGGTACTGGATCCCCGCTTCCGCGGGAATGACGGGTTTTAAGGCCGAACCCATATCTCAACATCGTCATTCCCGCGGAAGCGGGAATCCAGTACCGCACAATTTATGAAAAACAGCTACGTCTATATTCTAGCCAGCGCCCGCAACGGCACACTCTACATTGGCGTCACTTCAGACCTCGAACGCCGCATCAGCGAACATCGCCAGGGCCTTCGCCCCGGCTTCAGCAAAGACTATCAAGTCCATCTCCTCGTCCATTACGAGCATTTCGATGACATCAGCGACGCCATCGCCCGCGAGAAGCAGCTCAAGAAATGGCGACGCGTCTGGAAGCTGGACCTCATCGAAGCGCAGAACCCGCACTGGCATGATCTGGCGGTGACACTGCTCGGTATTCCCGGACTCGATCAAGACTCTGGATCCCCGCGCTCGCGAGGATGACGGTTTTCCAAGTTGGGGTTTCCTAATTGCTAAGATCGTCATCCTCGCGAATGCGGGGATCCAGAACCGCGCGGTCCGTCCAGTTAAAAACCTACCCCGCCAGCATCCCCTCCAGTCGCTGCCGGATGATCCCCTCCGCCTCGGCCATGATGCGGTCGATCAGCTCCTGACACGTCGGAATGTCGTGGATCAGGCCGGCGACCATGCCGCATGACCAGGCGCCCGCGTCCATGTCGCCCTCCGACATGATCCGCGGATAGACGCCCGCGACCTCCTCTATGATATCCTCGAATTTCAGGTCCGCGCCCAGTTCGCGTTCCTTCTCCAGCAGACGTTCGACGGCTGCGTTCGTCATCACGCGCTCGGTGTTCCTGAGGGGCCGCATGACCAGCCGCGTGTCGAGCTCCGACGCCGCCACGATGGCATCCTTCACATTCTGGTGCACGGGGGCTTCCTTCGTGGCGATGAAACGCGTCCCCATGTTCATTCCCTCCGCCCCCATGGCGAGCGAGGCGACCAGAGAGCGGCCATCCGCCTGACCGCCCGACGACACGAAGGGAATGTCCAGCTCGTCCGCCGCGCGCGGCAGCAGGATCATGTTCGGCACATCATCCTCCCCCGGGTGTCCGCCGCATTCGAATCCATCGACCGAAACCGCATCGCAGCCGATCGACTGCGCCTTCAGCGCGTGCCGCACCGACGTGCATTTGTGAATGACCTTGATGCCCGCGTCATGCAGCGGCGGCAGCACCTGCGCGGGGTTGTTGCCGGCCGTCTCGACGACCTTGATTCCGCCCTCGATGATCGCCTTGATGTAACCCGGATAATCGGGCGCATTGACCGTCGGCAGGAAGGTGACGTTCACGCCAAACGGCTTGTCCGTCATGTCGTGGCAACGCGCGATTTCGTTGGCAAGGTCGGCGGGCGTCTTCTGCGTGAGCCCGGTAATGATCCCCAGCCCGCCCGCATTCGATACGGCGGCGGCCATTTCGGCAAATCCAACCCAGTGCATCCCGCCCTGGATGATGGGGTGCTGGATGCCGAACATTTCGGTGATCCTGGTCTTCATATCTCGTTCCTTCTTCATTTTGCCCCTCGAGTGGGGCGGTCTGAGCGCAGCGAAGCCGGGCGCGGGGATGGGTTGAAATCGGTAGAGGCAGCATGTGCGGCGGCCCGCCCCCCGCATGATCCCTCCCCTCAAACGGCGGGGCTTTTCGCTATCGCCCCTTCCAGTTCGGTTTGCGTTTCTCGGCAAAGGCCGTCGGCCCCTCGCGCGCGTCTTCACTCGTAAATACGGGCGTCATCATCGGGCCCTGTCTGGCGAAGCGCTCGTCCGGATGCCAGCCGCGCGATTCCACCATCACCTGCTTCGAAACGCGCACCGCCAGCGGTCCATTGTCGGCGATGGTTGCCGCCAGCGTCTTCGCGCCCTCCAGCGCGTCGCCATCGACGACCCGGTTCGCCAGTCCAAGTTCATAGGCGCGCTGGGCAGAGATGAATTCGCCCGTCAGCGCCAGTTCCATCGCCACCTTGGGCGGGATCTGGTCGGGCAGCGCCATCAACCCGCCCGCGCCCGCGACAAGGCCGCGTTTGACCTCCGGAATGCCCATCATCGCATCCTTCGCCATCACCACCATGTCGCAGGCCAGCGCCAGCTCCATGCCGCCCGCCAGACCATAGCCATTGACGGCGGCAATCAGCGGCTTGGCGGGCGGTTTTTCGGTAATGCCGCCAAAGCCGCGCCCCTTGATGCTCGGCGTTTCGCCTTTCAGGAACGCCTTCAGGTCCATGCCCGAACAGAATGTGCCGCCCGCACCGGTCAAGATGCCGACGGTCAGGCCGTCGTCACTGTCCAGCCGGTCCATCGCGGCGGCAATGCCCTCTGCGACGGCCCTGTTGACCGCATTCTTCGCCCCGGGCCGGTTGATGGTGACGATCAGGACGCCGCCGTCGGCCTCGACCAGAACTTCATCTGACATATGATTCCTCCCTGGATCCGGGGCACGCTAGAGAACTGCCCGCGCTGCCAACAGCCCTCACTTTGCAGGGCGGCGACCGGGATCCGGGCCCACCCCACCGATTCGCCAGCTTGGCACTTCCCGCCGCGCGCTGCATCTCGGAAGGACATCAATTGAGCGGAGATTCCCAACATGCCCGAAGCCTATATCATCGATGCCGTCCGTACCCCGCGCGGCATCGGCAAGACCGGCAAGGGCGCGCTTGCCCACATGCATCCGCAGCATCTGGCCGCGACCGTGCTGAAGGCCATTGCGGAGCGCAACAACATCGACACGGCGGACGTCGATGACGTGATCTGGTCGACCTCCACGCAAAAGGGAAAGCAGGGCGGCGACCTTGGCCGCATGGCGGCGCTCGACGCGGGCTATGACGTGCGCTCTTCGGGAACCACGCTGGATCGGTTCTGCGGCGGCGGCATCACCGCGGTGAACTTCGCCGCGGCGCAGGTCATGTCCGGCATGGAAGACCTCGTCGTCGCTGGCGGAACAGAGATGATGAGTTATACCACCGACCGCGGCCGCGAGGAAATGGCGGCGGGCCTGGGCGCGGCCATGATGGGCTCTGGCAACAAGCGGCTTGAGAGCGTGCACCCGCAATCGCATCAGGGCGTTTGCGGTGACGCGATTGCAAGCATGGAAGGCATTGATCGCGAAGCGCTTGACCGCATGGGTTATGAGTCGCAGCAAAAGGCCGCGCGGGCGATCAAGGAAGGCCGGTTCGACAAGTCCCTGATTCCCGTCAGGGACGCGGACGGCAATGTCGTTCTGGAGGCGGAGGAGTTTCCCCGTCCGCAAACGACGATGGAGGGGCTGGCACAGCTGGAGCCCAGTTTCGCCAAGATTGCCGATGTCCCGCTGGACGAGGATGGCACCACCTTTCGCGGGCTGATCAACGCCAAATATCCCGACCTGAAGATCGAGCATTTCCATCATGCCGGCAATTCCTCTGGTGTGGTCGACGGTGCAGCCGCTGTGCTGATCGCCTCGGAAAAATACGTGAAGGAAAAGGGTCTGAAACCGCGCGCGCGCATCGTCATGACGACGAACATGGGCGACGATCCGACGCTGATGCTGAACGCGCCCGTCCCCGCCGCCCGAAAAGTTCTGGAAAAGGCCGGCCTCACCGTGGACGACATCGACCTGTGGGAGATCAATGAGGCCTTTGCCGTCGTCGCCGAGAAATTCATCCGCGACCTGAAGCTCGACCGCGACAAGGTCAACGTCAATGGCGGCGCCATCGCGCTCGGCCATCCCATCGGCGCAACCGGTTCCATCCTTATCGGCACCATGGTCGACGAACTGGAACGCCAGGGCCTAAAGCGCGGGCTGGTGACAATGTGCGCGGCGGGCGGCATGGCCCCGGCAATCATTATCGAGCGGGTGGAATGATGACGGACGCCGTTCTTTACGAGGCGGCGGACCGGATCGCGCGCATCACGCTCAATCGGCCCGGCACACGCAATGCGCTGTCCGATGACGTAGTGCCCGCGCTGATCGCCGCCCTGCACCGCGCCGATGATGACAGGCACATATCCTGCGTCATCCTGACGGGCGCGGGCAAAAGTTTCTCCGCCGGCGGAAATCTCAACGAGATCCGGAAACTGAGTGCGGAAAATGACGAGGAACATATCGCCGACTGGTACAGGAATGGCATTCAGCGCATTCCGCTCACGTTCGCGGCGCTAAGCGTGCCTGTTGTCGCCGCCGTGAACGGCCATGCCATCGGTGCGGGCTGCGACCTTGCCACCATGTGCGATATCAGGATTTGCGGGGAAAGCGCGACCTTCGCCGAGAGTTTCGTCCGCGTCGGCCTGATCCCCGGCGACGGCGGTGCCTGGCTGCTGCCGCGCACCATCGGCTTCCCCCGTGCCATGCACATGCTGCTGACCAGCGAGGCGGTGGATGCGAAAAGGGCGCTGGACTGGGGCCTTGTGACGGAAGTCGTCGCGGATGACGCACTGGCTTCCCGCGCCGACGCCATCGCCGCCACCATCGCGGCGCAGCCGCCCGAAACCCTGCGCAGGGCCAAACGCCTGATGATCGACGCGCGCGATCAGGCCCTTGCCGAAAATCTGGAAAAGGCAGCGGTCCTGCAGGGCGCGTTGCAGCAGACAGACGATCACAAGGAGGCGGTCGCGGCCATCCTGGAAAAGCGAAAACCCAGTTTCAGTTGAGAAATGGTGCCGACTGTCAGACTCGAACTGACGACCTACCGCTTACAAGGCGGTTGCTCTACCAGCTGAGCTAAGTCGGCCCCCGTGCCGGGGCAGCGCCACTAAACGCGGAACGCCGTGCCGGTCAAGCGGCTACCAGCTGAGGTCGGCAGGCAGCGCCCGCCATAGTTGCAGACTGAACAGCTGCTCGTCGTCGGTCCACGCCTCCACCTGCCGGAACCCGCCTGCCCTTGCCAGCAGCGCGGATTCCTCAAGGCTGTACTTGTGGCTGTTGGAAATGTGGATCGTCTCGCCTTTCGCCGCCGTCCAGCGCTGCCCGCCCAAATGTATCGAGGTGTTTTCATCGGCGCGGATGTGCATCTCGATACGGCCCATTTCGGCATTCCAGAAGCTGTGAAAGGACCAGTCCTGCGGCCTTAGCTCCGCGCCCAGATCCGCCTGCATTCGCCGCAAGATGCCCAGAATGAACTCCGCGGTGACGCCCTCGCTGTCATCATAGGCGGGTTCGAGAATGGCTGGCGATTTCTTCAGATCGACACCGATCACCAGATGCGCATCTTCGCCGAGGGTCGCCTTGAAGGCGCGCAGCAGGTCAACCGCCTCGGCCGCCGTCATGTTGCCGATGGTTGAGCCCGGGAAAAAGCCGAGCTTCGGGCTGTCCACGAGTTCCGCTGGCAGTGCCAGAACGCGGGTGAAATCGCCTGGCAGGGGATAGACGTCGAGGCCGGGAACCGCCGCCCGCACATCTTCCGCGGCCTGCGCCAGGAAGCGCGCGCTGATATCGATGGGCACATAGGCCCTTGCCGCGACAGCACGAAGAAAGGGCGGCGTTTTCGTGCTGGAGCCACTGCCAAATTCGACCACCGTGCGGCCCCTGCCAACGCGCGCGGCTATCGACGCGCTATGCGCTTCGATCAGGCCGATTTCCGTGCGTGTCGGATAATATTCCGGCAGCCGCGTGATCCGCTCGAACAGCTCGCTGCCCTCCCGGTCATAAAGATAGCGCGCCGGGATTTCCTTTTGCGCACGCGACAGCCCTTCGCGAACGGCGGCTTCGAAATCGGCAAGCACGGGGCTCTGTGCCCTGTCGGTATCGGTCAAAACAGGCGTTTCTAAAGCGTTTTGGCAAGGCGCAGGCCAGTGAACTGCCAGCGCTGGTGCGGATAGAAGAAATTGCGATATGTGGCGCGGCTATGTCCGGCAGGCGTCGCGCAGCTGGAGCCGCGAAGCACGAACTGGCCGCTCATGAACTTGCCATTATATTCGCCGACCGCGCCGGGCGCGGCCTTGAAACGCGGATAGGGCAGATAGGCGCTCCCCGTCCATTGCCAGCACTGCCCGAAGGCATCGGCAAGCGCTGGCGCGGCGACCTCCCATTCCGCTTCTGTCGGCAGGCGAAGGCCCGCCCAGCTGGCAAAGGCATCGGCCTCGTAATAGCTGATATGCGTCACGGGTGCCGCGGGGTCGAGACGGCGACGACCGCGGAGGGAAAACTGTGTCGGGCAGTTGTCCGCCTCAGCGCGCCAGTAGAGAGGCGCGGCCACGTCATTTTCATTTCGCCACGCCCAGCCGTCGGACAGCCACAGCGCGGCATTGTCATATCCGCCATCGTCAATGAACTCGTCCCACTCCGCATTGGTGACGAGGCGGCTTGCCAGCGCGAAGGCCTCCTGATGCACCTTGTGGCGTGGGCCCTCGCAATCATAGGCAAAGCCTTCACCATCATGGCCAATTTCGACCAGCCCGCCGTCATGATGGTGCCAGTCAAGGCCGCTTTCGGCAGCGGAGGGCAAGGCGCCATCGCCCGCATATACCGGCTCGAGCGGGTTCTGCGCGAACAGGTTCAATATGTCCGTCAGCAGCAATTCCTGATGCTGCTGTTCATGATGCAGGCCAAGCGTAACCAGGTCGGACGGCAAATCCGCGAGGGCAACCGCCATCGCAGCGTCGACATGCGCGCGATAGGCGAAAATCCGTTCCAGGCTGGGGCGTGTCACAAGACCGCGCGCGTTGCGCGCCTGGCGCGGACCGGCAGCCTCGTAATAGCTGTTGAACAGGAAGCCATAGTCGGCGTCGAAAACCTGATAATCCGCGACATGCGGAATCAGCAGAAAGGTTTCAAAAAACCAGGTCG
Organism: uncultured Alphaproteobacteria bacterium; assembly: GCA_963710205.1. GTDB lineage: Bacteria > Pseudomonadota > Alphaproteobacteria > Sphingomonadales > Sphingomonadaceae > Pacificimonas. Next base: position 230,869 of record CAVPZG010000001.1, read on the forward strand.
TGTGGGCCAGATGCCATTTTGCGGGGCTGGCGTCGGGCATCGACTGCGGCGTGGCATCGGCATCGGATAGCGGCGCGGCCCGGTGTTCGGTTTCGGCGCGTATGTCGGAATAGAACGCAGCAAGGCCCGGTTTTGTCTTGGTCCGCGTCATCACCTATCCCTCGCGATTGGCCCCCGGAACCCAAAGCACATCGCCGACCGTGCGCGCATTAACATATCGTGACATCACGAAAAGATGATCACTGAGCCGGTTCAGATATTGACGGGCGGGCGCGCCGATTTCTTCCTTTTCAGCGGCGGCGCTGGCGTCACGCTCGGCGCGGCGGGCAATCGTGCGGGCAAGGTGCAGCGCGGCCGCGAGCGGTGTTCCCGCGGGAAGCACAAAGCTGCTCAGCGGCTCAAGCTCCGCGTTCATCGCGTCGATTTCATGTTCAAGCCGCTCGACCTGCGAAGGCAGGATCCGCAGTGCGCCGTCCATTTCGCCCGGTGTCGCCAGATCGGCGCCCAGATCGAAAAGGTCATTCTGGATGCGCGCCAGCATCTGATCATCGACGCCGTCCGCATGGCAGCGCGCGATGCCGATGGCGGCATTTACTTCATCGACCGTGCCATAGGCGGCGACACGCAAATCGGCCTTTGAGCGGCGGCTGCCGTCGACAAGGCCGGTCGTGCCATCGTCGCCGGTCCGCGTGTAGATCTTGTTGAGCTTAACCAATGGCCCCGGCCATCAGTGCGCCGACAACAATGACCAACACGACACCCGCCTGCAGATAAACACGCGTGAACATCAGTTTGTTGGATTTGCGGCCCTCTATATCCTTGCCGGATGCCATCACGATAATGCCCCGGACAAGGACGGCGGCCGTCGCCAGCGCGCCCACGATTATCAATATGATCATGAATATGTTCATGCCGCCTATGTGCGAGCGCGGGCGGCAAATGTCCAGAACACGCGCCTTTTGTCGCGGTTGGGGGTGTCTTGGACCGATCCCGCGGAAATCTGGTGATCCGAAAATTCCTTTCGGCCAGTGACGTCAGGCAGGTTGCATGGCCGGTCGAGCGCACACGCTGCCTCAGAACCCGTACACCAGGCTGGCGCGTGTGATCGTGTCGGTACTCTCGCGTCCGGCTGGCGGCTCGGTTTCATGCAGGACATCGAAGCTGAGACGCGCCGAAATATCGCCAAGAACCTTCGCGGTAATCGCGCTTTTCGAATAGAGGCTGCTGTTGCCGCTGGACAGCAGGAAGCCAGCGCTTTCCGTGAATGTCAGGTTTTCCGCCAGGGTCCAGTCGATATCCGTGCGCCCCAGAAGGTCGACCTTGCTGGTGTCGCGCCCGTCGGTGAAGCTGGTCTGGCGAAGCGCGGGACCGCCCTCGACCGTCCATTTGAAGCTGCCGCTGTCGGAAATACGGTAACCGGCACCGAGGGACTCGGTGAAGCGGTAATCGATACCGGAAAACCGGTCACGCTCGAAACTGAGAAGGCCGAATGCGAAGAAAAAGTCGCTGCCGAGATCCCGGCGGGCCGTGTAACCCGCATAGAAACGCTCGCGCCGCGCCTCGCCATTGGTTTCCAGATAATCGGCCGCCAGTTTGAAATCATGTTCCCAGTTCAATCCGCGCTTGTTGAGGCCAAGCGATGCCGAGGCACCGGTCTCTTCCGTGTTTCCTGTCGAAAAGCTGCCGCCGATCGCGCCTTCGCCAGTCCAGCCTTCCCAGAATCCCTGCGATGCAAGCGCCTGCTGTTCCGCCGCCATTTCGCCAGCTTTCAGATCGGCGACGAGCGCGTCGATTTCCGCCGCACTTTCCGCTGCCGCACGCTTGGCGACCTTGGCCACGGTCTCGCGCTCGCCCGCATCGGCCTCACGGATCATCGTCTCGATGGGCGCGGGAATGGGGGCTGCGATCGCAGGCGTTGCCAGGGCAATGACAAGAAAGAAGCGTAGCATGAGGCGTTCCGGGCGTTTCCAATTGTTCGGATTCGCCGGCCCTCTAACAGCAACAGACGCTTTTTGTCAGGGGGCGAGTCCGATGCGCGCGCGGATTTCGGCAGGCGTGACACCTTTGGCGCGCAAATCCGCGAGCGACCGTGCGCCACTGCGCTTTGCGAGCCGCTCACCCTTCGCGCCGGTCAGGAGGTCGTGATGATGATATCGCGGTTCGGGCAGACCAAGCAGCGCCTGCAATGTCCTGTGAACATGGGTGGAGGGCAGCAGGTCGCTTCCCCTGACGATATCGGTGACACCCTGATGCGCATCGTCGACTGTGCAGGCCAGATGATAACTGGTCCCGGCATCCTTTCGCGCGATCACGACATCGCCGTTCAGACCGGGATCGACCGGGATGGCCGCCCCATGGTCGTCAAAGACAAGCCGTCCCGTCAGCGCCGCCGCCTTCGCCGCGTCCAGCCGCCACGCATGCGGTTCCTGCGCGATGCGGCACATGCGGGAAACGTCGTCCAGATCGCGGCAGGTTCCCGGATAGAGCGCGCCATCGGGCCCGTGCGGTGCGCCCGCCGCATCCAGGATATCCTTCCGCGTGCAAAAGCAGGGATAGGCGACACCAAGGGCGGTCAATGCCCGCAGCGCCTCGCCATAAGCGCTGCGGCGGCTGGACTGCCGCAGAACAGGTCCGTCCCATGTCAGTCCGAGCCATGAGAGATCGTCAACGATCCCATCCACATATTCCGCCCGCGACCGGCCTTCGTCGATATCCTCGATCCGGAGAAGGAAGCGCCCTCCCGCCGCACGGGCGAAATCATGCGCCCGGATCGCCGAATAGGCATGGCCCAGATGCAGTCGTCCTGTGGGGGACGGGGCAAAGCGGCTGACCACCCCGGTCATGCGGCGTACCGCCTCGTTCCGCGAGTCGCGGACAATAAGCTGTTGACGCACGAATCAGCATTTGGTGTCATGACGGCGTCATAAGGCACTGCCAGTGGGAGGCCAATTGACGGGAACAGGCAGAAGGCGCTCGTTCCTTTCGGTGCAGGTGGGAGCGCATCGTGGGAATCGGGACGGCGCGCCGCTCTCTGCCTGAAAGGTAAGGGAGACGCCGCGCGTGTATCATCCGGGCCGAATAGGAGAAAAACTGGAACCGCTGGAAAGCTGTCCGGCGCTGGTCCTGAATGCGGATTATACCCCGCTCAGCTATTATCCCCTGAGCCTGTGGAACTGGCAGACGGCGATCAAGTCCGTATTTCTGGACCGGGTTGCCGTGGTTGCGGAATATGAACGCGCCGTGTCCTCGCCAACAATGGCCATGAAGCTGCCGTCCGTCATTGCGCTGCGCGACTATGTGAAACCCGCGACACATCCGGCCTTCACGCGCTTCAACCTGTTCCTGCGCGATCGCTTCACATGCGTGTATTGCGGATCGCGGGACGACCTGACGTTCGACCATGTTATTCCGCGCCGTTACGGCGGGCAGACGACATGGGAGAATGTCGCGACAGCCTGTGCGCCCTGCAACCTGGCCAAGGGCGGCCGTACACCGAAAGAGGCGCATATGGAGATGTCGCACCAGCCGCGTCGCCCGACGACACATGAGCTGCAGGCGAATGGTCGCACCTTCCCGCATCGCTATTGCCACGAAACCTGGCGCGATTTCCTTTACTGGGATGTCACGCTGGAGCGCTGACGCGGGGGTCACTCATATTCGGCGCTGATGGCGAAATCGCCGCTATAGCTGCCCGCGCGCGGCGATACGCCGGCCTGCAGCACACCCGCGAAACTGAGTTCGAGGCGGCCCGCGCCGTCCAGCCTGAGCGGGCTTTGCTGGTCAAGGACAATGCTTTCTATGACCAGTTCGCCGCCCCCGGCGGTCATCAGCGTCACGCGCCGCGGGACATCGACATGCACATAGCGGTCCGGCGTGCCCGAAAGGCTGATATAGCCAACAAGCCCGGGAACGGCACCCTCGCCCCCGGGCAGGCTTCCCTCTGGCGCATCGATGATCACATCGCCAATTTCCGACGTGCGGCGAAAGGTAAACCCGGTCCTGAGGTCGATACGCAAATCGTCATCCGCCGTCGCCAGTTCGGATAGAGGCGATGAACTTCCCTCGTCACAGGTCATGCACGCGGTCGCGGGCGGCGCGAATGACAGCGCGGCAGTTAGAAATAAGAGGCGGACGAAATGCGTCATGGCGCTTCCGTATCTAGCGCGCCTATGGTTAGCGAAACCTGAAATCCCGTAACGGAGTAAAGTCACCGATGGTCACCGCGCACATCAATGCCATCGGCACAGCGAATCCACCGCACGATATCCACGGTGCCTATGTCGATCTGATTGCCAACCGCCTCGATCCGCGCAACGAAAAGCTATTTCGGCGCATGGCGGGCCGCGCCGGGATTTCGCACCGCTATTCCGTCTTCACACCCGGAGAGGCAAATGGCGAAAGCGCCGATGCCGAAGGCTTTTTCAAACATGGCGACTATCCTGGCACGCGGGCGCGCATGGACCGGTACGAGACCGAAGCCCCGGCGCTGGCGCTGGCGGCGATTGCGGAACTGAGCCCCGACCCGGCCGAGATCACGCATCTGGTCGTCTGCAGCTGCACCGGCTTCACCGCACCCGGGCTCGATCAGCATATTGCCGCCGCCATGGGCCTGAGCGCCGATGTGGAGCGAACCGTGGTCGGCTTCATGGGCTGCTATGCCGCCGTCAACAGCCTGCGCCTTGCTAATCACATCGTCCGGTCCGAGCCCAAGGCCCGCGTGCTGGTCATGAATGTCGAGCTTTGCTCACTGCATTTCCAGGACAGTGTCGACCTGGAAAAAACCCTGTCTTCCATGCTGTTCGCGGACGGCGCGACGGCGGCACTGGTTACTGCCGATGCAACGGGCTTCGCACTGGAGGATTTCCGTGCCGCCGCCATTGCCGAAAGTGCCGAGGCCATCACCTGGCGCATTGGCAACAGCGGCTTTGACATGCATCTGTCGGGCGAAGTCCCGCGTCATATCGAAACCGCGCTGAGGGCAAGCCGGGATGCCGAAGATGGCGGCCTCCTTCGCGGTGAGCCGGTCGAGAGCTATGACACCTGGGCAGTGCATGCGGGCGGGCGCACGATCCTGGACGCCGTCGAGCGCGGCTATGGTCTGCCGCAGGGTGCGCTCAATCCCTCGCGCGAAGTCCTAGATACCTATGGCAATATGTCGAGCGCGACGCTGATGTTCGTGCTGGCCGGGATGCTGGCGGAAAAGCGCGACGTGAAGCATGGCATGGGCATGGCGTTCGGGCCCGGTCTGGCGGCGGAGAGCTTCCGCTTCCATTCTGTCTGATGGACTGGTCGCAGCGAAGTTTCGAACAGGAACTGATCGATGACCCGGCACTTCCCGAAGCCGATTTCGCGGCAGCGATCGACGATCTGGCAAAGGTCAATTTCTGGCTGCGCGGCCATGCGCCGACGCTGTCCTTCCTGCAGCGGAACGCCAGCGATCTGAAGCGGTTCACGCTGCTGGACGTGGGCGCGGGGCAGGGCGACACGCTGCGCGCCATCGAACGCTGGGCCGGGAAACGCGGCATCGACGCGCGGTTGACCGGAATAGATCTGGCGGCGGGCGGGGCGCTGGCAAGCGGGCGCGCCGGGACAGGCGCGACCTATGTGGTCGGTGACGTTTTCGATCATGAAGCGCGCTATGACTTCATCGTCTCATCGCTGTTCACCCATCACCTTTCCGACGCGGACATCGTGCGTTTTCTGAAATGGATGCAGGCCCATGCGAAGCGCGGCTGGCATATCAATGACCTGCACCGGCATCCCTTGGCCCATATGAGCTACACCCAGCTTGCAAGGGTCATGCGCTGGCATCCCATCGTTCAGCATGACGGCAGGATGTCGGTCCGCCGCGCCTTCGCCCGCGAGGACTGGAAGCGTCTGTTGTCCGAGGCTGATATGGATGCGGACATCCGCTGGCATCCGCTGTTCCGCTGGGGCGTTACCGGCAGAACATGAGCGCCGATCATCTGATTATCGGCGGTGGTCCGGCGGGCGCAATGCTCGCGGCGGGCCTGGCCGCGAACGGCGAAAGTGTGACTCTCTTGGAACGCAGCAGCGAACCGCATCACAAGATCTGCGGCGAGTTCCTGTCGTGGGAAGCGGGCGACATGTTGCGAACGGCAGGCGTGGCGCTGGACGCGCTTGGCGGCGCTCCCATCGACAGGCTGCGGATCGTCAGTGGGTCGCGCTCGGCAGAGACCCGCCTGCCGGGAACCGCGACGGGCATCAGCCGCTACCGGCTGGACGAGGCCCTGCTTGCCCATGCCGCTGACAGAGGCGCGGACATCAGGCGCGGCGTTCACGTACGCAGGCTGGAAGGCGGCGGCGTTCGGCTGGACGACGAAAGGCGGATGACGGGGAAGCGCATCTGGCTTGCGACGGGAAAACGTGACCTGAGAGGTGCGCAGCGGGACACAGGCGGCCAGCGCGTGACCGATGGTCTGACGGGCTTCAAACTGCATCTGCGGCTCGACACAACTGACGCAGCGGCCATTGATCACACGATAGAGTTGCACCATTTCCGCGGCGGCTATGCCGGATTGCAGCCCATTGAAAACGGGATCGCCAATCTCTGCCTGCTGGTTCAGCCCGACATCGCCGCAGAGGGCTGGGAAGGCGTCGCCGCGTGTCTGGCGAGGGAAGCGCCGCTGCTGAGCGCGCGGCTGTTTCGGGCAGAGCCGCGATATGAGAAACCGCTCGCCATATCGCGTGTGCCCTATGGCTATATCTCACGCGGCAGCGACGGCCCCTTGCGCGTCGGTGATCAGTTGGCGGTCATCCACAGCTTTACCGGCGACGGCATGGCCATCGCCATCGCCAGCGGGAGCCTGGCTGCCCGTCTGGGGCGAGATGGCAGAGACGCTGCGAATGACGAATTGCAGGCGCTGGTGTCCCGTCCTGTTGAGCGGGCCGCCTGGCTTTACAGGCTGATGGCAGACGGCGGTTGGCCGCTGGAACTGGTCATGAGAATGCCGTCTCTCGCCCGTCACGCCGCGCGGCTCACGCGCGTATCCTGATCCCGACTGTTGCCGACGGGCGACAGTCGGATGAATCAAATGCCTGTAGCATTGGAACAATTTCCGGCCTTGGCGAATTAACCCAGATAACATCGGATGTCCCTATCCCAAGACAGGCAATTACAGGACGAGGCCCGTGTCGACGCAGAACAGAAACGAAAGGGCTGATGCCATGACAGACCGCAACGACATGCGCGCGCTCATCGAATCGCTGGGGAAGCCAGTCGATTCCCGCATCACGCGCAGCGGCTATGGCGACCTTTCAACCTTCCTTCAAAAGCGCGCGGCGAAGCGCTAGCGCCGTCTGGCGACCGCTCCGGCGCGGCGCGACAGGCTGAGAAAACAGTCCGCCGTCAGCAGATCCGCATTCGCCGTTCCGCTGGATTTCGTCAGAACCTCAACCTCGCAAAGGCGCGCGAGTGCGCGCTCGGCGTCCCGCGCATTCCATAGGCCGAGCTGCCGCACGAGCTGGCTCTTGTCCTTCCAGAAAATCCGTCGCCCTTCCGCCTCGATCACGGCTTCGGGTGAACGGCCGTCAGCCGTTCCGCGCGCCAGCGACACCAGCTGAGTGAAGCGCCGCTGCACCGCGCGCAGTTGTCCGACGCTGGCCTTGTTATCCGCAAGCAGCCGCGCATGCTCCTGTGCGGCAAGCTTTGGATTCCCGCCCGCCACTGCCGCCGTCAACGCGGAAAAGTCGCCTTCCGAAAAGGCTGCGCCCAGACGGTCCAATATGTCCTGCGTCAGCGGTTTCGGATCATCGGGCGCGCTGTCCAGATAGAGCGCGAACTTGACGATTTCCTGTTCGGCAATGGCGCGGTTCGTTCCGATCATCGCGGCCAGCGCCTCCTGCACGTCCCGGTCGGGTTGCAGTCCCGCCGCCGCACATAATTCCGTCGCCAGCGCCGCCGCGTCACGCGCATCCGGCTGCCAGAATTTCAACGCTGCGCCTTGCGCGCTGCCGCCAATCATTTTGACGAGCGCCGACGTTCCCTTCAGGTCGCCAGCAGTCAGAATGACCGGGTTGCCCGCCTCCGGTACGGCCAGCAGCGCCTCAACCGCAGCGCGGATGTTGCTGCCCGGAGCCTCCGATATCTGATCGACACGAATGACCTTCGCGCCGCCGAACATGGAGATGGCGGCGGCTTCGGCAGCCAGTTTCGCGGGATCGTCGCGCAGTTCGGCAACCGTGAAATCCGTGCGCGCCATCGGATCGTCCGCACCGAAACGGCCCGTCAGCCTGTCTGCCGCCGCCTTTGCGCCGGCATCGTCCTGACCATAGAACAGCCAGACGCGGATGTTAGGATCGGCGGCAGCGACCGCCCGGTCGATATCGGGTTTCCTTTCAGCCTTCACCGCTGCTGCCTGGCGTAGATCGCCACGCGCGCGGCAATCTGGTTGGCAATATCGATGGAAAGACGCTCCAGCGCATCGGTTTCCGCCGCGACGACGGCATAGTCCGACGACACGACATCGATCCCGCTATCGGCGCGTACCGTCTCGTCAATCAGTGTGTTGCCGCTGGCCGTCTCGACCAGCTGCCAGCGCGCGCGCAGGGTTCGCCGCTCTCGCGTGATGCTGTCATCGCCCCGGATGCCAAGCCCGGTGATTTCATCGTCGAGCGCGACATCCAGCCGGTAGCGCGTCTCACCGGCCCCGCCCACCAGGTCCAGCAGCGCCTGTCGCACCAGATAGCCGGACCGTTCCGGAACGGCGGGCACGCTGATCGCGCCAAGGGTCTGGGCCGCCGCACTGTTCGCACCGCCGCCATAGACTGGTGTCAACTGGCAGGCGGAAAGCGCAAGCGGGATGAGGGCGGCGAAGAACCTCATACGACCAGATTCACCAGTCGGTCCGGAACGACGATGATCTTCTTCGGTGTGCGCCCATCCAGTGCCGAAAGCACCTTGTCGCGCGCCAGAACGGCGGCTTCGACCTCGTCCTTCGCCATGCCTTTTGCCAGTTCCAGGGTGTCTTTCAGCTTGCCGTTCATCTGTACGGCGATGGTCACGCTGTCGTCGACCAGAAGCGCCGGGTCGGCGACCGGCCAGGCCGCCTCCGACGCCAGCCCTTCGCCGCCAAGCGCGGCCCATGCCTCCTCGGCGATATGCGGCATGGCAGGCGCGGCCAAGAGGACAAGCGTACGGATCGCCTCGCCGCGCGAAGCGCTCGGCTTCGCCTTCTCGATCGCGCCCGTCAGCTCATAACAGCGCGCCACCAGCTTGTTGAAGCGGAGCGCCGCCACATCCTCGGTAATGCCTTGTATTGCCTTGTGAACACTGCGGGTCAGCGCGTCGTCAGCCCCTTCGCCCTCGTCAGCCCTGCCAACCAGTTTCCACAGGCGATTGACGAAACGGCTCGCACCTTCGATGCCCGCATCCGACCATTCCAGATCGCGCTCCGGCGGCGAATCCGACAGCACGAACCAGCGTACCGCGTCCGCGCCGTATTTGGCGATGATGGGTTCAGGATCGACCGTGTTCTTTTTGGACTTCGACATCTTTTCGATGCGGCCCGCCGTGACGACGGAACCTGTTTCGCGCTCGATCAGATTGTCGCCCTGTCTTTCGACTGAACCCGGTTCGATCCAGCGCCCGTCAGACGTCTGATACGTCTCGTGCGTGACCATGCCCTGAGTGAACAGCTGCCTGAACGGCTCCTTCACGTCGAGCATGCCGACATGCGCCAGTGCGCGCGTCCAGAACCTGGCGTAGAGCAGATGCAGGATGGCATGTTCGACACCGCCGATATACTGGTCGACAGGCAGCCATCTGGCGATTTCGTCCGCATCGAAGGGCTTGCCGTCCGGCTGACTGGCGAAGCGCAGGAAATACCATGACGAGTCCGCGAACGTATCCAGCGTGTCGGTTTCCCGCTCCGCCTTGCCGCCGCATTTCGGACAGGCCGTGTCCTTCCACGTCGCATGGCGCAGCAGCGGGTTGCCGGGTTTGTCGAAGGACACGTCACTCGGCAATTCAACCGGCAGTTGATCCTCCGGCACGGGCACCACGCCGCAAGCGGTGCAATGGACGAAGGGGATGGGCGTCCCCCAGTAACGCTGGCGGCTGATGCCCCAGTCTCGCAAACGATATTGTGTCGTGCCCTTGCCCCAGCCCTCGGACTCGGCCTTCCCGATGACGGCGGCAATGGCGTCCGCCACCTCCATGCCCGTCAGCCAGTCGGAGTTCACCAGTTTCCCCGGGCCTGTATAGGCCTCGTCCTGAATGGGGTCATTTTCCCCTTCGGGAGCAACGACGCGGGGCACCGGCAGCGCGTATTTGCGCGCGAAATCGAGATCGCGCTGATCGTGCGCGGGACAGCCGAAGATTGCGCCGGTACCATATTCCATCAGCACGAAGTTGGCTATGAAGATGGGGAGCGTGATCGACGCATCCAGCGGGTGCACGACGCGCAGACCGGTATCATAGCCGCGTTTTTCGGCCGTTTCGAGCTCAGCCTCCGTGGTCCCGCTGGCGCGGCAGCTTTCGATAAAGGCCGCGATATTTTCATCATGTTCCGCAAGGCCGAGCGCGAGCGGATGATCCGCAGCAATACCTGCGAAACTGGCACCGTAGAGCGTGTCCGGGCGGGTTGTATAGACCTCCAGTTCGTCGCCGCGCCCTTCGATGGCGAAGCGGAAATTCAGACCTCTGGACCTGCCGATCCAGTTGGTCTGCATGGCTTTCACCTTGTCGGGCCAGTTGTCCAGTTCCTCCAGTCCATCCAGCAGGTCGTCGGCAAAGTCGGTGATTTTCAGGAACCACTGCGCCATCTTGCGCCGCTCGACCTGCGCGCCCGACCGCCAGCCTTTGCCATCGATGACCTGCTCGTTGGCCAGCACGGTCATGTCGACGGGGTCCCAGTTCACATAGGCCTCGCGCCGCTCGATCAGCCCGGCGGCGTGGAATTTCAGGAACAGCGCCTGTTCGTGGCCATAGTAACTGGCATCGCAGGTGGCGAATTCGCGGCTCCAGTCGATGGCGAAGCCCAGCGTTTTCAGCTGCGCGCGCATTGCGGCGATATTGTCCCGCGTCCAGCCTTCGGGATGCACGCCGCGCTCCATGGCGGCGTTTTCGGCGGGCATGCCAAAGGCGTCCCAGCCCATGGGGTGCAATACCTCGTCGCCCGCCATGCGGCGCTGGCGCGCGATGACATCGCCCATCGTGTAGTTGCGCACATGACCCATGTGGATGCGCCCCGATGGATAGGGGAACATCTCAAGGACGTAGCGCTTCGGTTTGCCGGAACTCGAATCCGCTACAAAGGTCCCGCGCTCATCCCACGTCTTTTGCCATCTGGATTCCGCGCTGGCAGCATCGAATTTGGACAACACGCAGTGCTAGCCGATCTGGGCGCGGCGGAGGTCGCGGGCGCGGCCGAGGATGGTCTCCTCCAGCTTCTGTACCGTGCCAGCGCGGACGGGCACATCGACCCACGCGCCGTTCTGGTTCTGCTGTCGCACGGCGGCGACACGCAGGCCATCGGCGCGCAAATCCCGGTCCAGAATGTAGACAGTCACCTTGACGCGCTCTTCCGGCACTTCGGGATTGGCGTACCAGTCCGTCACAATAACGCCGCCCGCGCTGTCCACCTGCGCCATCGGCATGAAGGCGAGCGTTTCGAGGCTGGCGCGCCACAGGTACGAATTGACGCCGATTTGCGTCGTCTGGCTGGCGGCGATGTCGGCGCGCGGCGCATCACCGCCGCGGCTGCAGGCGGCAAGGCCGATGGCGGTGACAGCAAGAAGGGCAGTGCGGAATAGGGTCATGGCTGGCCTTGGTCGTTCAGGGATCGGATGGGTGTATAGGCAGCTACGCCGGAGACGCCTAGTCCCCCCTGCAATCGGGAGCCCATGTTACTTTATGGCAACAGGCGGCGGATAATTCGGTACCAGCGCCGGAGATTCGCCAGAAATGACTCGGATTTTCCGGGGGGATGCGGCAAAGCGGGTCGTAGGGACCAGTGACAGCAACGCAGGGGACATGCGTCAGACGCAGTAGATCATGTTGGGAAAATTCGCCTCGACCGCCGTACTGGCGATTGCCCTGTCGGGTGTTCTGGCCGCGGCCCCCGCCGCCGCACAGTCCCGCACGGCGACGGAGCGAAGCGCCCCGAAAACAGGCACGCTGGGCAGTTTCACGCCCGCAGGCACACGCGCCACGGGGGTTCGCCTTGCCGAAAACGAACGCAGCTTCTCCTTCACGCCTGCCGGCAAAAAAGCCGGCAAGGCGAAAGGCGTGACCGTTGGCGTCACCTCCCGCGTCGTTCAGGAGGGCGCGAAAGCCCCCGCCACTGCAGTGACGGCAGCCCGCGTTCGCACGGCGCAGCCCGCCCGCGAAGTCGAGGCCAAACTCGATGTCGGCTACAAGGGCTTCTCCCTCTCAGGCGGCGTCGCCAAGCAGAATGACGGGTTCGAGGGCACGGAGCGCGAAGGCGCTGAAGTCGGCTTCGCCTATGGCACGAAGAAATGGCGCGCCGCCGTCGAGGCTGGTGCCAGTGTCGCCGCCGATGGTAGCCGCATCCTGCCCGGCAAGATGGGTGATACGGAACATGTCGAACTGGGCGGTGCCTATGCGCTCAGCCCGCGACTGTCGGTCCGCGGCGGCGTGCGCTATGACCGTCTTCACCCCGAAGCCTACGGCCGCGATTTCGTGAACAAGGACGCCGACAAGGCCGAGGAATCCGGCACGGTTTATCTGGGCACGTCGATTAGTTTCTAGGTTGAGCCGAACAGGCTTCCTAAATTTCCCGGCCGCTTCTATGTCTGCACGTCCATGTGGACCCTCAGTCAATTCCCGCTCTGTCCGTTCAGCCGCAAGATACGCATCCTGCTGGCCGAAAAGGGCGTGCCGTTCGAGCTGAAGACGGAGTATCCGTGGGACCGTTCGGACCGGCTGATGGATCTGAACCGCAGCGGCCAGACGCCTGTGCTTTCCGGCGAGAAGGATGGTCCGCTGGCGGATTCGCAGGCGATTGCGGAATATTTCGAGGAAACCGTCGAAAAATCGCCCCTGATGGGAAGCGGCCCGGCAATGCGCGCCGAGGTGAGGCGGCTGACGGCGTGGTTCGACCAGAAATTCTACGCCGAGGCCGTCAATCCGCTGCTGACCGAGCGGATGTACAAGCGCATCGTGCTGAGGGCATCGCCCGACGCGGGGGCGATCCGGCAGGCGGCGCGGGCGCTGACGCAGCATCTGGATTATATCGAATATCTGCTGGGCGACCGGCGGTGGCTGGCGGGGTCGAGCTTCAGCCTGGCCGACATCAGTGCAGCGGCGCATATCAGCGTTGCCGATTATCTGGGCGGCACGGACTGGCGCGGCTATCCCGACGCGAAAACCTGGTATTCCGCCATCAAGTCACGCCCCAGCGTGCGCGCCCTGTTGCCCGAGCGCATGGAGGGCATCAGTCCGCCGGCGCATTATGACCAGCTGGATTTCTAGCCCAGCAATTCTGCCAGAAACCCGGTAAGGTCGCGCCAGCTGCGCTGGTCTGCGGTGGCATTATAGACCATGCCATTTTCCCGGTCCGCGGCGTCCTTGTTGGTGAAGGAATGCGGGGCATGACCATAAGCGGTCAGATACCAGTCCGCCCCGCGCGCCGTCAGTTCCTTCCCAACTGTGGTGATATGTTCAGGCGGCGCCATGGGGTCGTCGAAGCCATGATGGATGGCAATGCTGGCTGTGATGGGCGGCGTGTCGAGGCCTTCGGGGGCGTCGAGCAGGCCGTGGAAACTGACGACACCCCTGATGTCGGCCCCGGCCCGGGCGGTGTCGATCGCGCAGAGCCCGCCAAAGCAGTAGCCCATGGCGACAATGCGGTCCGCATCGACATCGTCATGCGCCTTCGCGGCGTTAACGAGCGTCATCAGGCGCGCGCGAAGTTCCGCGCGGTCTTCCTTAAGCGGCATCATCAGTGCCTGGTTTTCCTCCATCGAGGCTCCGCGTTTCGCGTCACCATAAAGGTCGCAGGCAATCGCGGCGTAGCCAAGCGCGGCCAGTTTGCGAGCATGTTCCTCCTCGTGCGGTGAACGGCCCGACCACTGATGATAGATGAGCACGGTGGGAAACGGCCCCTTTCCATCCGGCAGCACCACCAGGCTTTTGAGGTTCAGGTCGCCGCCGTCTCCCGCGGTGTGAGGCGTGTCGAGTTCATGTTCGGTCATATCAGGCTCCGGCTTTTTTCGCTTGTTCCCAAGCCAAGCGCCCGAGCGGCTCAACTCGTTCCGACATCGCCGCGGCATGTTTGTTCGACGCCGTGCCCCGGATATAGCGTCCCTTGATCCCGTGGATGATCGCGCAGAGGCGGAACATGTTGTACGCCATGTAGAAATCGACATTGGGAACCGTGTCCCGGCCGGTCCGCTCGCAATAGGCGCGGACATATTCCTCCTCGGTCGGAATATTCTCGGCGGAAAGGTCGCGCCCGACAAGCCCGGCCGTTTCTTCTGGCGGCATGCGGTACATCATGGCGTGATAGGTGAAGTCGGCAAGCGGATCGCCGAGTGTCGAAAGCTCCCAGTCCAGGACGGCGATGACGCGCGGCTCCGTCGGATGGAAGACCATGTTGTCAGCGCGGTAGTCGCCGTGGACGACGCGCGCCGCCCCCTCCTCCGGGATGTTCTGAGGCAGCCATTCGCAGAGGCGGTCCATTTCCTCGAAATGACCGGCTTCCTCGTCCGCCTGGTACTGGCCGCCCCAGCGGGAGATCTGCCGCGCCAGATAGTCATTCTTCTTGCCATAATCGCCAAGACCGATGGCATCCGGATCGAAATTATGAAGATCGGCGAGGGTCTTGTTCATGGCATCGAAATAGGCGCGGCGATCCGCCTTAGGCACTTCGGGGAAGGTCGTGTCCCAGAAGATGCGGCCGTCCGCCATGTCCATGATGTAGAACCAGGTGCCGATCACATTTTCGTCGGTGCAGAGGCCGTAGGTTCTGGGCACGGGGAAATCCTGCCCACCCAGCGCCGTGATGACCTTATATTCGCGGTCGACGGCATGAGCCGATTTCAAGAGCTTGCCCGGTGGTTTGCGCCGCATGACATAGGTTTTGGCGGGTGTCGTCAGCTTGTAGGTCGGATTCGACTGTCCGCCCTTGAACTGCGCGACTGTCAGCGGCCCCTGAAAGCCGTCAACATTCGTCGCCATCCAGTCGGCAAGCCGGGCCTGGTCGAACCGGTGCGCCTCCCGCACGGCCTGCGTCCCCGAAAACTGGTCCTGCTTTTCGCTCATCCGGCACCTCCCTCACACTGTCCGCCTGTCTGGCGGGCGGCAGGACAAAAGGGAAGACGGAGGGGGTGTGACCGGGCGAAAGTCACAGGTTCACACGCATTTCGCCATTCTGCCCTCGTAGCGGGTCACAGATCTGGGTCACAGGGGCGCCGGTCAGGCGGCGAATGGGCACGGACGGACGGCGCCGAAAAGGGCGAAACGGACAGATGCGCATGGCCCCTTATCGCTGATTCCGGCGGCTGTAGGACAGCGCTAAATCGACAGCGTCAAGAGGAAGCCGAGCGCGAAATCGCTCGCACCGTCCGAAAGACCCACCGAGCCGTAGGCGGTCCAGTCGAGCCGTTCGGTCGCCGGGCCACTGACCGCGGCGAAAATTTCATGTCCATCCTCGACGAAATCACTGGGCGCGCGATCAAATTCATAAGCGACAAGGGCAACGGCCCTGTCACTGAACGGGATGGACACACCGACAGCGGTGTTGATCGTGTTTCTGAGATCGAAGCCATCGGGATCGCCCAGAAAACGGTAGGAGAATGACGCATAGGGAACGACACCGCCCGCCGGAATGGAAATATCGGCGGCGATGCTGACATCGGTCTTGCCGGTCGAAAGCCCGCTGTCACCGGACGCGGTCGGCAGCTTTGCGCGCGTCGTCAGGTCCAGCATCAGGCCATCGTCGCCGCCGTCAATCGCCGACCAGGTCGCGCCGACGGTGATGTCGCCAAGACCGTCGCGGCTGCGTCCCACGGGCGACGGCGTGCCGGCATCGACCAGAATCGGTCCCCCGTCCGTTCCGGCGAACAGAACCCCGTCCGAATGGATGGACATGTAGGGAAGCGTCCCCCAGACGCGGATATCGCCGCTGCGGTAACGTATGCTAAGCGGCGCCACGAACAGTTCCGACGTGGTCGCGCCGCCGAATTTCCCTTCCCAATAGGCCGCACCCAGAGACACGCTGATGCCGGAAGGCACCATGCGCTCCTCAATCTGCACATTCGGCATCGGCGCGCTGTCGATGGCAAGCGCGGGCGCGGCAAACAGGCCGATGGCGGCACAGGAAAGCGGACCGGTTCTGAGCATCTGGATGATCCCCTAGTTTCTGACAGCGCGCAGCACGTCGCGCGCCCTGCGTGTCGCCTCAACGGCGAGCGCCTCTTCCTCCATGCCGTCCCCGGTCGTTTCGGAAAGGCTGGCAGGAATGAGATCGGGAACGGCAACCGGCGGCAGACGGGCGGGTGCAGGCGCGATGGCGGGTGCCGGGGCAAGCGCAACCACGACAGGCGATCCCGGTGCCGGCGGCGCAGGGGAGGACAGGTTGGACGTTCCGGTGTCCCCGGACAGTGCCACTGGCGCGGCGGCCATATCCTCCCGCCCGAAATCGGCAGGGGTACGGGCAAAAAGGCGCGGCGGCGTGTCGGCGGCGGGCGGCGCTGTCCCCGCCTTCGTCACGGGGGCCGCGGACAAACCCGCCAGCGTGACATCGGGAGCCGTCGGCTCCTGCGGTTCGATGGTCTGATCGATATCCGCGCCCGCAAGCGCCGATGGCGCGGCCGACATGCTGGTCGCTGCGGAAATCACAGGGCTGGCGGCAGGTCCATCCTGCGGAACCGGTTGCCGCATGAACCACAATCCCCCGGCCGCCAATATGGCAACCGGCAGAAGCGCCGCGGCGACGCGCGAACCAACGCCCGGCCGCAGCCAGGCCGGCCGCAGCCCGCCAGCGACATCGGGCGCGTCATTGGCGGCGCTGTCGATGAGGCCGTCCGCAAAGGAGACGTCATGGTCTTCGGCAGGCGGGGTTTCCGCAACCTGCACGCTCCCGAGGTCCGTGTGTTCTGCGGGTTTCATGTCCGCGGCACGCAAAAACTGCCGCGCGCCCGCAGCGGCGACATCGGCGGCGCGAATGTCCGTGCGGCCGTCCAGCAGCGCCTCCATCCGCGCGCTTCTGACAAGCGCGCGGATCACACCGGGGACGCCGCCCGACATGCGTGCAACGAGAGCGGCGCTGCCCCGGTCCATCGCCATGTCCACGGTTGCGAAATCCAGCGCCAGTGCGGCGGCGTCCTCCCCGTCCAGCGGCGCCAGCCTGACGACGGGAAGCCTTTCGACCGCGCGCGGAAGGGGCAGACCGGACACATCGCTGGCGGCAACGACGGTCACCTGCCGCGCCAGCGTCATGCGGCTGGACAGCCGCCGCCGGGCCCCCGCGCCAAGGTCCTGCGCCTCGTCGATCAGCAGCAGATCGGGAATGTCCAGGTCGTGCGCATCAAGATGCGCGCCGCGCTCCAGAAGACGGCAGGTCTGTCCCTCGATCCCCGCTTCTTCAGCCAGCCGCCGCAGAACATGGCTTTTCCCGGTCCCCGGCGCACCCTCAAGCAAAATGAGGAGTTCACCCTGATCCCGATGTCTTCGGATTTCGGCGAGAGCGGCCTGCATCGCCAACGTATCGGCGCACGGTATGACGGACGGCACCGCGTGCGGCGGTAGCGAAAGGGCGGCGTCGGACTGTTGCGACATGGACGGACCTGACGGGCGAATGCTGGAAGGTACGCTGTACGGACCTGGATGGATTAACTGGTTTCCCGGATGAAATGAAAGCCTTTCTTTCCGAAAATCGATCGCAAGCGCATCAGAGCGCCGATTTGCCGATGTCGCGGCGGTAAAATGCGCCTGGCCAGTCGATCGCGTCGACGCCCGCATAGGCGGTGTCCGCCGCGGCCCTCAGGGTAGGAGCCATGGCGGTAACATTGAGGACGCGGCCGCCACTGGCGATCAGCCTGCCATCCCGCATGTTCGTGCCTGCATGAAAGACCTTCGCGCCCGCCGCCTCCGCCGCGTCGATGCCGCTGATCGTGCCGCCGGTTTCCGGCGGACCAGGATAGCCCGCCGCCGCCATCACGACCGTCATCGCATGGGCGTCATGCCATTGCAGGGCAAAATGGCCGAGTTGCCGTTCCGCCGTGGCCAGCAGCGCAGGCAGCAGGTCGGATTTCATCCGCATCATCAGAACCTGACATTCGGGGTCGCCGAAGCGGGCATTATATTCGATCAGCTGCGGGCCGCCCGGACCGATCATCAGGCCCGCGAACAGGACGCCGACAAAGGGCGACCCCTCCGCCGCCATCGCCCGCGCCGTCGGCTCAATGATTTCAGCCATGACGCGGGCCTGCATCTCCGCGTCCAGAATGGGTGCGGGGCTATAGGCACCCATGCCGCCGGTATTGGGCCCGGTATCGCCCTCGCCGACGCGCTTGTGGTCCTGCGCACCGATCAGCGGCAGCACATTGGCGCCGTCGCACAGCGCGAAGAAGCTGGCTTCCTCGCCCTCGAGAAATTCCTCCACCACCAGCTCCGCGCCCGCGTCGCCGAAACGTCCGCCCAGCATGTCGTCAATGGCCGCATCGGCATCGGCACGGCTGGCCGCGATCACGACCCCCTTTCCGGCAGCGAGGCCGTCCGCCTTGATGACGAAGGGGGGCTTGCGGCCATCAAGAAACGCCTTCGCCGCAGCGGCCTGCCGAAAGCGGCCATAGGCGGCGGTGGGAATGTCATATTTCGCGCAAAGGTCCTTGGTGAACCCCTTCGAACCTTCGAGGCGGGCGGCGAGGGCGGAAGGTCCGAAGACCTTGTGCCCGCCTGCACGCAGGGAATCCGCCAGTCCGTCGACGAGCGGCTGTTCGGGACCGATGACGGTAAGGCCGATGTCCCTGTCCGCCACAAACGCCAGCACCGCCCCATGATCGGTGACGTCGAGAGACACGCAGTGTCCGCCTTCGCCCGCGATGCCGGGGTTTCCGGGGGCGGCGTAGAGACGATCGAGAAGTGGCGACTGGGCGAGCTTCCACGCCAGCGCATGTTCGCGCCCGCCGCCGCCGATCAGAAGGATGTTCATGGGCATGGCTTGTAGCTGGCCGCCGCAATCCGTAGCAAGTCCCTCCCATGAACGACGATCCGCCCCCCTCGAACGCGCATGAATATAGTGTCGGCGACCTGTCGCGCGAGCTGAAGCGCGCGGTCGAGGAACAGTTCGGCCATGTGCGTCTGCGCGGCGAGATATCGGGCTGGAAAGTCCCCGCGTCGGGTCACGCCTATTTCACGCTGAAGGACGAGGACGCCGTCATCGATGCCGTCATGTGGCGCGGCCAGAAGGGGCGGCTGGACTTCCAGCCCGAAGACGGCCTGGAAGTGATCGCCGAGGGCAAGGTCACGACCTATCCCGGCCGATCGAAATACCAGATCGTCGTCGAGCGGATGCGTGTTGCGGGCGCTGGCGCGCTGATGGCGCTCCTCGAAAAGCGGAAGGCCGTTCTGACCGCCGAGGGGCTGTTCGCGG
The DNA here is from genome assembly GCA_963710205.1 of uncultured Alphaproteobacteria bacterium. GTDB lineage: Bacteria > Pseudomonadota > Alphaproteobacteria > Sphingomonadales > Sphingomonadaceae > Pacificimonas. The sequence continues at coordinate 250,449 of CAVPZG010000001.1, forward strand.
CGGAACGCAAGCGCGGCCTGCCCTTCCTGCCGCGGACCATCGGTATCGTGACATCCCCCACCGGCGCGGTCATCCGCGACATGCTGCACCGGCTGTCGGACCGGTTTCCGCGCGACGTCCTCCTCTGGCCCGTGAAGGTGCAGGGAGACGGCGCGGCGGAAGAAATCGCGCGCGGGATCGCCGGGCTGAACGCGGCGGACGGCTTTACGAGGCCGGACCTGATCATCGTCGCGCGGGGCGGCGGCTCGATCGAGGATCTGTGGGCCTTTAACGAGGAGGCTGTCGTGCGCGCGGTCGCGGCGAGCCGCATCCCGACCATCAGCGCCGTCGGACATGAGACGGACACGACGCTATGCGATTTCGCCGCCGATTTCCGTGCGCCGACACCAACCGCCGCCGCCGAACGCGCCGTGCCCGTGCGGGCGGAGCTGCGCGCGCTGGTGGCGGAGCTGGGCGCGCGGGTCGATGGCGCGGTGCGGACCTCGGGACGCGCGAAAGCGGAGCGGCTGGCCATGATTTCCGCGCGCCTGCCGCAGCCCGCGGCTCTTCTCGCCGCGCGTCAGCAGCGGTTCGACGATGTCAGCGCGCGGCTGCCCATGCCCGCCACGTTGCTGGACCGCCGGGCCGAGCGCTTCGCCTCGGTGGCGGCGCGGCTGCCGCTGGGACTGAGACGCGCCGCGGACATCGCGCGGGGCAGGCTGCTGGAAACCGCCGCGGCGCTAAGGCCGTCACTGCTTTTGCGCAATCTGGAGCAGAAACGCGGCGCGGCGGAAGGGCTGGGACGGGTGCTGCTGTCTCTCGACCCGCGCGGGCCACTGTCGCGCGGCTTCGCGCTGGTGGAGACGGAAGCCGGCGGTGTGGTCACCACGGCGGCGGCGGCGCGGGCGGCAGGGCGGCTGAAACTGCGCTTTGCCGATGACGCAGTGGACGTTGTCGCGGGCGGCGGGAAAGCCAGGGCCACCGCGACGCGCAAACCCGGCGCAGCAGGGCAGCCGGACCTGTTCTAGGATTTGAACAGCGCGTCGGCGCCGGCGCGGAAATCCTTTGCGCCGCCGAGCCTGGCCTTCGTACGGGCGACTTCGGCCTCCAGCGTTTCGACGCGCGCCTCGAGTTCGTGCACGGACAGGCGGTCCAGATCCTCCTTGACCAGCTGGGTCAGCGGGTCCGACGGGCGGGGAGGGTCGAAATCGTCCATAGCCGCGCAATATCAAGGACACCCGCGCGGTTCAATTGTGCGTGCGCGTTGCCGCTGCTAACAGCCGCCGCCGACAGGGAGACGATCATGCAGCTGCCAGACCTTATGCGCGCCATCGATCCGGCCGAACCCGGCGGACCGGAAGTTCTGGCGATATGCGAACGGCCGGTGCCGGTGGCCGGGGCGGGCGAAGTGTTGATCGAAATCCACGCGGCAGGCGTCAACCGGCCTGACGTGCTGCAGCGCAAGGGGCTTTATCCCATGCCGCCCGGGGTCACGTCGATCATGGGGCTGGAGCTGTCCGGGCGCATCGCCGCGCTTGGCGAAGGCGTGACAGGCCACGCGGTTGGCGATGCGGTCTGTGCGCTGGTGCCGGGCGGCGGCTATGCCGAATATGTCGCCGCGCCCGCCGGATCGGTGCTGCCAGTGCCGGACGGCGTCGGCATGATCGACGCGGCGGGCCTGCCAGAGACCTATTTCACCGTCTGGTCGAACCTCTTCATCCGCGGCGGTGCGAAGGACGGCGAGACCGTGCTGGTGCATGGGGGAACGAGCGGGATCGGGACCACGGCCATCGCACTTTGCCGGGCATTGGGTGTACGGATATTCGTGACCTGCGGGTCGGACGAAAAATGCGCCGCGGCGGTGAAGGCCGGCGCCGACCTTGCGATAAACTACAAGACCGAGGATTTTGCCGAGAATGTGAAAGCGGCAGCCCCCGGCGGCGTCGATGTCGTGCTCGACATGGTGGGCGGCGATTATGTGCCGCGCAATCTCGATTGCCTGGGCGAGGAAGGGCGGCATGTCTCCATCGCCATGCAGCGCGGCGCGAGCGCCGATGTCAGCCTGCTGACCGTGATGGCGAAACGGCTGCGGCTGACGGGCAGTTTTCTCAGGCCGCGTGACAAGGAATTCAAGGCCATGATCGCGCTCAGCCTGAAGCAGACGGTCTGGCCGCTGTTCGCCGAGGGCGCGCTGTCCACGCTGACCGACCGGGTGTTCCCGCTAACGGACGCGGCGGAGGCGCACCGCCACATGGAGGCGGGTGGTCATGTCGGAAAAATCATTCTGAAGGTGCGTTAAAGCGCTGTGAATCTTCCGTGAATCTTTTGTGCATCGCACAAAAGCGTAACATCCGCCTGTCTTATGCCGATCCGAGGCACATTGGCAGGGAAATGTCATGTTCGGCGGCAATGCGGGTAACGACCTGGACGACGTGATCGCGGAGATGTCCGCGGGTCCGTCCATTCCTGAAAGCATAAGCGGGAGCCGCACCCGCTATCGCACCATCTGGATATCGGACATCCACCTTGGCACGCGCGGCTGCAATGCGGACATGCTGATCGACTTTCTGGATTCGACGGATTCAGAGCGCATGTATCTGGTCGGCGACATCATCGACGGCTGGCGACTGAAAAAGACGTGGCACTGGCCGGAGAAGCATAATGACGTGCTGTGGCGCGTGCTGAAGCGTGCCAAGCGCGGCACGGACGTCATCTATATTCCCGGCAACCATGACGAGGTCTTCCGCCAGTTCGCCGGTATGGATTTCGGCGGCGTCAAGATCCGCCGCAGGGCGATCCACGAAACCGCCGATGGGCGCCGCCTGCTGATTTGCCACGGCGATGAGTTCGATGCCGTCGTGCTTTACGCGCGCTGGCTCGCCCTGCTGGGTGACGCCGCCTACGTCTTCATGATGAAAGTCAACTGGCTGCTCAACAAGATACGCGCACGGATGGGCATGCCATACTGGTCGCTGTCGAAACATGCCAAGCACAAGGTCAAGAACGCCGTGGAGTTTATCGGCCAGTTCGAGGAGGCCGTCGCGAAAGCGGCCGCCATGCGCGGCCTGGACGGCGTGGTCTGCGGCCATATCCACACCGCCGAGCACCGCCTGATCGACGGCGTCGAATATTATAATGACGGCGACTGGGTTGAAGGCTGCACGGCACTGGTTGAATATGTCGACGGCCGCATGGAGATTTTGCACTGGGCGGATGTGATGGCGGAACGTGACGCGCCGCCGGACCTGAAGGCCGCGGCCTGAGACGTGCGGATCCTGATCGTCACCGATGCCTGGACGCCGCAGGTGAACGGCGTCGTCAGGACCATCCAGACCGTGAAGCAGGAACTGGAATCGCGCGGCGACAGGATCGAGATCGTCTCGCCCGACATGTTCCGGAGCTTTGCCTGTCCCACCTATCCGGAAATCCGGCTGGCACTGGCCTGGTCGGGACAGGTCGGGCGGCGTATCCGCCAATTCGCGCCCGATGCCATCCACATCGCCACCGAAGGCCCGCTGGGTCTTGCCGCGCGGAGATGGTGCCAGCGGAAACGGCTGCCGTTCACGACCGCCTATCATACGCAGTTTCCGGATTATGTCGCCGCGCGGACAGGTCTGCCCGCGCGCTGGCTGTGGCGCTTCGAACGCTGGTTCCATGGCCCGGCGCGCGCGACGCTGACGGCGACGCCGAGCCTGCGCGCGCAACTGGCCGGGCAGGGTATCGGGCCGCTGCTTCCGTTTGGTCGCGGCGTCGACCTGTCGGCCTTTCCCGCGAACGCCCCGGCCCGGCCCGCCGCCTATGACGATCTGGCCGGCCCGATCCAGCTTTATGTGGGCCGGATTGCGGTGGAGAAGAATCTGGAGGCGTTCCTGCGGACTGATGTGCCGGGCACGAAGGTTCTGGTCGGTGACGGCCCGGCACGGGCGGACCTGTCGCGGCGCTATCCGGAGGCGCGGTTTCCGGGCGCCCTCCATGGACCGGACCTTGCCGCGGCCTATGCCCATGCGGACATATTCGTTTTCCCCAGCCGCACCGACACGTTCGGCATGGTCATCATCGAGGCTCTGGCGTCGGGCACACCCGTTGCGGCCTATCCTGTTCAGGGGCCGGTAGACCTGGTGACGCCGGAGGTGGGCGCGCTGTCGGAAGACCTTGGCCTTGCGATCCGGCAGGCGCTTACGAAGGATCGCGCCGCCTGCGCCGCCTATGGCCGCAGCTTCACCTGGGACCGCGCGGCGGACGAATTCCGCGCCGCGCTGGCACGCTTCAGCACATCGGAACGACGGCAGGCGTTCGCAGGCGGGCCCGCCTTCGCTTGATTGCCCTTCCGAACCGGCCTATATCATTTTTTGCAACAGGCCGTTCCCGAAAAGGGGGCGGCCCTTTTTATATCCGGGAGACAAGGATCATGGCACAGGAACATCCTCTGATGCCGCACGCCACCGCCGAGTGGCTGGTCGACAATTCGACGCTGAGCTTCGACCAGATCGCAGATTATTGCGGCCTGCATATCCTGGAGGTGCAGTCGATCGCCGATGAGACGGCGCAGCACAAGCACCTGCCGCGCAATCCGATCGACGCAGGCGAACTGGCACTGGAAGAGCTGAGGGCCGGTGAAGCGGATCCCAAGCACAAGCTGGTCATGTCGCAGGGCCCCGAGCAGCAGAAGCGCACCAAAGGTCCGCGCTACACGCCGGTGTCGAAGCGCGTCGACAAGCCCGAAGGCATTGCGTGGCTGGTGCAGAACCATCCCGACATTCCCGATTCGAAAATCGGCAAGCTGATCGGTACGACGAAGAACACGATCCAGGCGATCCGCACGAAGACGCACTGGAATTTCGAGAACATCACGCCGAAGGATCCGGTTGCGCTGGGCCTTTGTTCGCAGCGCGACCTCGACAAGCTGGTTGCGGAAGCCGCAAAAAAGGCGGGTGTCGAGATTTCCGATCCAAAGTTCGAAAGCGACCGCGCGGCGCTGCTGGCAGAACTGAAGTCCGAGCGCGAGGCCGCCAGGCTGGCCGCCGAACGGGCTGCCAATGCGGAAGCGATGGGACTGGAACCGGGCGTGGAAGCGGTCGAAGCAGGCAAGAAGCCCGACTTTGTCGACCCATGGGCAAAAAGCTAGGCGCGAATGTCATGCCCGGTGAAGCGGGAATGATGGTTTCTCATCTGGCGAATGAACAGGCGGACCGGGATTGCCCCGGTTCCGCCTGTTTTCGTTGCGCCAGACCCTAGTAGCAATAGCGCTTGCGGCTATCGCCCTTGCCGACTTCATGACCCAGGACACCGCCCACGGCGGCACCGATGATCGTGCCGACGGTCTTGTCGCCGCGGCGGGCGACTTCGTTGCCGAGAACGCCGCCAAGGACACCGCCGACGACCGTGCCGGTATTGATGCCATTTGACCGGCGGCAGTCGTCATAGCTGGAATAGCGGCGGTCGTTGCGGCCATACCAGTTGCCGCGCAAATCGCTGGCACGGTTGTAGTAGACCGGGCGAAAATCGTCGTAGCCCCGGTCATAGCGCCGGTCATATCGGCGATCGGAGCGGGCATATTCGCGCCGCGCGTCACGATAGCCCGCCTTGTACGCCGAGCGCAGATATTTGGCGCCATAGTCGTTGTCGCGCCGATAGCCGCGGCGCGCGTCGCGATAGCCGTCGCTATAGGCCCTTTCGGCGCGGCGGTCGGCCTTGCGTTCATAGCGGCGCTGGTCGCGGTAATCATAGCCGCGTTCATAGCGCGGCGACCAGCGACGATCGTCGTCGTCGTCATCGGCAAGGGCGGGAGTGGCGATCATGCCGGTCATGGCAATGCTCGCGATCATCAGGGGCTTCAACATATCCTGCCTCCTTTCAGGCTCGTTTCGGTGTGGCTACGAGCGGAACAGGGGACCAGGATGCCCGCAGCCACGAAACGGAACATGCGACGCGTCGTTTGAGGCTTTGCTGAATGGACTGGTTATTTGCGGTTCATGAACGTCAGGCCGCGCGTTTTCGCCCCGGCCCCTCGTCTTCGAACAGGTCCGCCAGCTGTTCGACCATCGCGCCGCCAAGCTGCTCGGCGTCCATGATGGTGACGGCGCGCTTGTAATAGCGTGTGACGTCATGCCCGATGCCGATGGCGATCAGCTCTACCGGGCTTTTCGTTTCCACCCAGTCGATGACCTGTCTGAGATGGGTTTCGAGATAATTTCCGCTGTTCACGCTGAGTGTCGAATCGTCGACCGGGGCGCCGTCGGAGATGACCATCAGAATACGGCGCTCCTCGGGCCGGTGCACGAGGCGGTTGTGCGCCCAAAGAAGTGCCTCGCCGTCGATATTCTCCTTCAAAAGCCCCTCGCGCATCATCAGGCCCAGATTCTTGCGCGCGCGTCGCCAGGGGGCGTCGGCGGTTTTATAAACGATATGCCTGAGGTCGTTGAGGCGTCCGGGTTTTGCGGGGCGGTCGGCCTTCAGCCAGGCGTCGCGGCTCGATCCGCCCTTCCACGCGCGGGTGGTGAAGCCAAGAATTTCCGTTTTCACCGCGCAGCGTTCGAGCGTGCGGGCGAGGATATCGGCGCAAATGGCGGCGATCGAAATGGGACGACCGCGCATGGAGCCCGAATTGTCGATCAGCAGCGTGACGACCGTGTCGCGGAAATCCGTGTCGCGCTCCACCTTGTAGCTAAGGGATTGGGTGGGATTGGTGATGATGCGCGACAGGCGGGCGGCATCGAGCATACCCTCCTCCTGATCGAAATCCCAGGCGCGGTTCTGCTGCGCCATCAGGCGGCGCTGCAGGCGGTTGGCAAGTTTTGCGACGACGCCCTGCAGGCTGGTCAGCTGCTGGTCGAGATAGGAGCGCAGCCGGGTCAGCTCCTCCTGGTCGCACAGGTCGTCGGCGCCGAGGATTTCATCAAACTGCTCGGTATAGGCGTGATAATCGAAGGTGGACGGCAGGTCGGACCATTGCATATTGGGGCGAAAGGGCTGCATCCCCTCGTCGGCCTCGTCGCCCATTTCCGCCTCCGACAGGTCGTCGAAGTCCATTTCGGCATCCTGCTCACCCTCCTGCGGTTCGCCGTCCGAAGCCTCGCTGCGGGTGTCGAGCGCGGAATCCTGACCGGCGGCATTGTCGTCCTCCTCGTCATTGTCGTCGCCGTCACTGTCATCGGGATCGTCCGAGTCCGCGTCATCGGGTTCGGTCGATTCCGTCTCGTCGTCCTCGGCTGGCCCTTCGAGTTCGAGGTCGACGAGAACATTGCGCGTGAGCTTCGCAAACGCCTCCTGATCGGAAAGCGCGGCCTGCAAATCATCCAGATGTTCGCCGGCCCGTTCCTCAATCCAGTCGCGCACGAGCGCCACGCCCATCTCCGCCTGCTGCGGGACCGGTGCGCCCGTCAGCCGTTCGCGCACGATCAGGCCGACGGCGGTGGACAGCGGCACTTCATCAAAGGCGCGGGCCCGGCTGATCGGATCGACGCGGGTGCGGGCAGCGGTCATCGCCGTCAGGTTCTTTGCCGTGCCGGGCATGGCATTGGCACCGATCGCCTCGAACCGTGCCTGTTCGACGGCGTTGAAGACATCGCGCGCAGGACCGGCGGCGGGCTGGTTGGCGCCGTGGGCGCGGGCGTTGTGATGCCGCTGTTTGAGCGCGAAGCTGTCGGCCCAGCCCCGCGCCTCCGCCACTTCCTTTTCGGGCATGGCGCGCGGCGGCTGCGGCACGCGGGCGGTCTTGCCGGACGTGGAGGGCCTGTCAGCGGTGTAGCTCAAGTCGAATTCATCGACATGGCCCATGGCGCGCAGCGTTGCAGCGAGCGCATGGCGGAAATCCTCGACGGGTGATTCGGGTTTGGTCATAGAGGGCGGGCAATCGGGGAAGGCAGCATCATGAAAGCACTCGTGGCGCGCATCTGGCGCGGCGTCAAATCCACAGGCACGCTTCAGGTGGAGGAATATCGCGCCTCGATCCAGGCGCTCAACATTTTCTTTGGCGCGATCATCGGCGTCAGCTTTGGCCAGATCGGTGAAATCGCCATCACCGACTATATGGTGTTGCTGATGCTGACAGCGGTAACCGTGACGGTGATTCTGATCGTCTCGAATACAAGGCGCTTTCTTTACAGCATGTTAAGTCTGATTCTGGTGATGGGCACTTTCTGGTATGCAACCTATCACGACCCGGTCGTGCCAGGCATTCCGAGGCTGCTGTTCCCTACGCTTCTGGTCTGGAGCGCCCTGGCGCTGCTGACCGAATTCACGCCGCGCGAGAAAGAGGAGCGCGAAAAGGACGCAGGCGCGGCGGGCGGAGACAGCGCGGAGTGAACCGGACAGCGCAAAACCGCCCAGCAGTGCGCGGGCATGTGTTCGCCGCGCACAGCAGCGCGCGGTGTCGGTCTGATCATTGAACGGGAAAAAGTGACGGGGACAGCTATTGCGACCTCGCAGTTCCCATCCCTGCAATTCAGCGGGTTTGAGGGCGAGGCCCCGTCATAAATCCTGCCGGATTTACCGCCGGGCCTGCGACACCACGCTCTCCGGCAAGTCCTCGCCGAAGACGCGCTGGTAATATTCGGCCACGATGGGGCGTTCGAGTTCGTCGCATTTGTTGAGGAAGCTGACGCGGAACGCGAAGCCGAGATTGCCGAAAATACCGGCGTTCTGCGCCCAGGTGAGGACGGTGCGGGGGGACATGACGGTGCTGATGTCGCCATTGATGAAGCCCTGCCGCGTCATTTCGGCGACCTGCACCATTTTTTCGATCTTGCCCTTGCCCGCGTCGCCCGAGAACATTTCGCCCGCCTTTGAATGGACGATGTCGATTTCGGTAGCGGCGGGGAGGTAGTTGAGCGTCGTGACGATGTTCCAGCGGTCCATCTGGCCCTGATTGATCTGCTGCGTGCCGTGATAGAGGCCGCTCGTATCGCCGAGGCCGATGGTGTTCGACGTCGCGAACAGGCGAAAGAACGGGTTGGGACGGATCACGCGGTTCTGATCGAGGAGCGTGAGCTTCCCCTCCACTTCGAGGACGCGCTGGATCACGAACATCACGTCGGGACGGCCCGCGTCATATTCGTCGAAGACGAGCGCGGTCGGGGTCTGCAGCGCCCAGGGGAGCAGCCCCTCGCGGAACTCCGTCACCTGCTGGCCGTCCTTCAGGACGATGGCGTCCTTGCCAATAAGGTCGATGCGGCTGATGTGACTGTCGAGATTGATGCGCACGCAGGGCCAATTGAGGCGCGCGGCGACCTGTTCGATATGGGTGGACTTGCCCGTGCCGTGATAGCCCTGGATCATGACGCGGCGATTGAAGGCGAAGCCGGCCAGGATCGCCATCGTCGTGTCCGGATCGAATTTATAGTCCGGGTCGAGGTCGGGAACGCGCGGGTCGGCCTTGCTGAACGCCGGAATCTTCATGTCGGTATCGACACCGAACGTCTGGCGGGCGTCCACCTCCTTATCGGGGGCGGCGAGCACGGTTTCGTGGCCATGGGTCAGGTTGGTCGTGTCGGGCGCGGGCTGGGTGGCCATGTGTATCCTTGGGAAAATCAGGTTTTGAAGGCGGATGCCTTTTTAAGTTGCGTATAGGCATCGAGGACGGCCTGCAACCGCGCCTCGTGCGACCGGTCGCCGCCGTTCGAGTCGGGATGATATTGCCGCACCAGCTCCTTGTAGCGCCTGGCGATGGTGGCGGCACTGGCGGATGTGCCAAGGTCGAGGACGCCGAGCGCGAGGCGTTCCTTCGCGCTCCAGCGGGCCGCGTCCCTTGTGGGCATGGTGACTTCGCCCTGGCCAAAGATGCCGAGATCGTCGCGGAAGGCGTTGGCATAGCCATTGGCCGCGAACGCCTGCGTTGCGCGCTCCCACCGGTCGGTCGGCTTTGGGATGGGGCCTTTCCAGCTGTAGCCCGCATTGAACTCGCGCACATGGTCCAGACAGAAATACTGCCATGTCCCGTTGGGGGCGTCCTGCACGGGCGCGCGGAATTCACCGGGCTCCTGACAGCCGGGACGGGCACAGGGGGCAGCGTTCGCGCGCCGCACCCGGCCGTGGAAGCGTTCGCGGCGCTGTTTCGGCGGGTTCTCCGTTTGTGGTTTTTCCTTTGGCACGGCGGTCCATATAGATGACTGAACCGATGAATGAAGGAGTGCGCGCCGATATGTCTATCGCGGAAAAGATCGAGACACGATTACGGGCGGCGCTGTCGCCGACGTCGCTGACCGTCATCAACGAGAGCGAGCAGCATCTGGGTCATGCGGGCCATGACGGTTCCGGGGAAAGCCATTTCGCGGTTGAGATCGTTGCGGCTGAGTTCGCGGGCATGAGCCGGGTGGCGCGGCAGCGCGCGGTCTATGCAGCCCTTGGGGATTTGATGGACAATCCCATTCATGCGCTGCGCATAAAAGCGGACGCCGGATAACCCGCAGGTCGCCGCTGGTCGCTGCCGGGGAAACCTCGCGCTTTTGACGCGTTGACTTGAATGAACCTGCTGCGCCATTGAGCGCGGCATTCAAAATCACTTCCATTCCGAAAGGATGACCATGAAAATCCTCGTGCCCGTGAAGCGGGTCATCGACTATAATGTGAAACCGCGCGTGAAGGCGGACCAGTCGGGCGTCGACCTGGCCAATGTCAAGATGAGCATGAACCCGTTCGACGAAATCGCCGTCGAGCAGGCGGTGCGGATGAAGGAAGCCGGAACGGCAGACGAAATCGTCGTCGTCTCCATCGGCGAACAGAAGGCGCAGGAAACGCTGCGGACCGGCCTCGCCATGGGTGCGGACCGCGGCATTCTGGTGGTTTCGGAACATATGCCGGAGCCGCTGGCGGTCGCGAAAATCCTGGCGAAGATCGCCGAGGAAGAGAAACCCGACCTCGTGATCCTGGGCAAGCAGGCCATTGACGATGACAGCAATCAGGTGGGCCAGATGCTGGCCGCGCTGCTTGGCTGGGCGCAGGGCACGTTCGCGTCGAAGGTCGAGGCCGCAGGTGACAAAATCAACGTGACGCGCGAAGTCGACGGCGGGCTGGAAACGCTGGCGCTGTCGACGCCCGCGATCATAACGACCGATTTGCGGCTGAACGAGCCGCGCTATGCGTCCCTGCCGAACATCATGAAGGCGAAGAAAAAGCCGATCGAGGAGAAGACGCCCGCCGATTACGGCGTCGATATCGCGCCCCGGCTGGAAGTTCTGAAAGTCGTCGAGCCGCCGAAACGCGAAGCGGGCGAGATCGTGCCCGATGTGGACACGCTGGTCGCCAAGTTGAAGGAAATGGGAGTTGCGGCATGAGCACGCTTATTCTTGCAGATCATGACAATAAGGAACTGGCCCCGGCCACTCTGGTCGCCGTCACGGCCGCGCAGAAGCTGGGCGGCGATGTGCATGTCCTTGTCGCCGGTGAGGGTTCGCAGACCGTCGCAGACGCTGCCGCCAAGGTAGCGGGTGTGGCGAAGGTGCTGCACGCCGACGATGCCGCCTATGGCCATGCGCTGGCGGAAAACCTGGCGCCGCTGATCGAGGGACTGATGGGCGGTTACGATCATCTGCTCGCGCCCGCGACGACGATGGGCAAGAATGTCCTGCCGCGCGTCGCCGCGAAGATGGACATTCAGATGATTTCGGAAATCACCGCGATCAACGACGACGGGTCCTTCGACCGTCCGACCTATGCGGGCAATGCGATCGCAACGGTCAAATCCTCCGACGCGAAAAAAGTCATCACCGTGCGCGGAACGGCGTTCGACAAGGCAGCGACCGAAGGCGGATCCGCCAGCGTCGAGGCCGTGTCTGGCGCAGGCGACAGCGGCAAGTCGAGCTTCGTCTCGGCGGAAATCGCCGAGAGCGAACGCCCCGAACTGACGTCCGCCGGGATTATCGTCTCTGGTGGGCGCGCCCTGCAGTCGGGCGAAAATTTCGAGAAGATCATCGAGCCCCTGGCGGACAAGCTGGGCGCCGCCGTCGGTGCCAGCCGCGCCGCCGTCGACGCGGGCTATGTGCCGAACGACTATCAGGTCGGCCAGACCGGCAAGATCGTCGCGCCGGAAGTCTATATCGCCATCGGTATTTCCGGCGCGATCCAGCACCTTGCGGGCATGAAGGATTCGAAGACCATCATCGCCATCAACAAGGATGCCGACGCGCCGATCTTTCAGGTGGCCGACTACGGCCTGGTCGCGGACCTGTATCAGGCGGTGCCGGAACTGACCGAGAAGCTGTAAATGAGGGAATCGCAGCCGCCCGCTGGAAACAGCGCGGCGGCTGCGCTAAGGCGCTGTCATGCGGATCTTCACCCTGATCGTCTATATCCTGATCGGCCTTCTGATCGCCGGTTTTGCCACCATGAATTTCGAGCGCGTGCCCATGTGGATCGCGCCGGGATATGAGGCGAACTGGCCCTTTGCGGTTTATATCATCGTGGCGCTGATCCTGGGGGCCCTGCCCGTCAGCATCATGCACAGCATCAGCCGCTGGCGCTGGAAGCGGCGTGTGAAAAAGCTGGAAGCCCAGCTTATGGCGCCCGAGCGGGCCGACGCTTATCATGAGCGCGCGCCCGAAGATCCAGTCCCCCCCCTTTCGGGTCTGTGACCACGCCCAATCCGATATTCTGCGCGGTCGACACCGCCGACCTTTCGCGCGCGTGCGATCTGGCGCTGGCGATTGGACCCTATGTGGGCGGTATCAAGCTGGGGCTGGAATTCTGGAACAGTTTCGGGGCCCCGGGTGTCGCCGAGGTCATGGCGCGCGCGCCGAGACTGCGGCTGTTTCTGGATCTGAAGCTGTATGACATTCCGAATACGGTCGCGGGTGCGGTTCGGGCGCTGGAGAACGTGGAGTTCGACATTTTGACCGTCCATGCGTCGGGCGGAGCGGACATGATGCGGGCGGCACGGGACGCGGCGCCCGGGCATGCAGCGGTGGTGGGCGTGACGGTGCTGACCAGCATGGATGACGACGATCTGCGGGCTACAGGCTTTGCACATGACGCCAAAACGCAAGTGGCGCGGCTGGCAGCGCTGGCGCAGGACGCCGGGCTGGACGGCATTGTCTGCTCTCCGCATGAAGTCGCGGCACGGCGCGGCGACTGGACGGACGGGCTGTTCGTGGTGCCGGGCATCCGGCCCGCAGGCGCGGCTGTCGGGGACCAGAAGCGGGTCATGACGCCAGCCGAGGCCATGCAGGCGGGTGCGGGAATATTGGTGATCGGCAGACCGATTACCGGCGCGGACGATCCCGCCGCCGCCGCGAAGGCCATCGGCAGGTCGCTGATATGAAGCCGCTGATATGACCGACGTGAAGATCTGCGGGATCCGCAACCTTGAAACCCTGAACGCGGTGCGGACGGCTGGCGCGCGCCATGTCGGGTTCGTCTTCTTTGCGAAAAGTCCGCGCAACATTTCCCTGCCCGACGCGCGCGGGCTGGCGGAACAGGCCGGAGGACTGGTGCGGGTTGGACTGTTTGTCGATGCGGACGACGAGCTGATCGCGGCGGCCGCGCCTTTTCTGGATGCGCTGCAGCTGCATGGAGCGGAAAGCCCGGCGCGTGCGGCGGAATTGCGGTCGCGGTTCGGTTTGAAGGTCTGGAAAGCACTGGGCGTGTCGTCACGCGCGGATGTTGCCGGGGCCGCGCAATATCGCGGAGCCGCCGACCTCATCCTGTTCGATGCGAAGCCGCCCGAAGAGGCTGCCATCCCCGGCGGGCGCGGAGTGCGGTTCGACTGGCAGCTGCTGAAGGGCGTGGAGAAGGGCATGAACTGGGGCCTGGCCGGGGGGCTGAGCCCGCAAAATGTGGCCGATGCCATCGCTGCGACCGGCGCCCCCCTTGTGGATGCGTCATCAGGTGTGGAAGACGCGCCCGGACAGAAATCAGCGGCGAAGATCGCCGCCTTCATGGAAGCGGTGAACGCATGAGTGTGCAGTCGTTGAGAGCGGGCCCGGACGAACGCGGGCATTTCGGCCAGTTTGGCGGACGCTATGTGGCCGAAACACTGATGCCGCTGATCCTGGAGCTGGAGCGGGAATATGACCGCGCCAAGGCAGACCCGGCGTTCGATGCGGAATTTCGCGACCTGCTGACCAATTATGTCGGCCGCCCCAGCCCGCTCTATTTCGCGGCGCGCATGACGGAAGAGATTGGGGGCGCCAAGATTTATCTGAAGCGCGACGAGCTGAATCATACGGGCGCGCACAAGATCAACAATTGCATCGGCCAGATCCTGCTGGCGCGGCGCATGGGGAAGACGCGCATCATCGCCGAGACGGGCGCGGGCCAGCACGGCGTGGCGACGGCGACCGTGTGCGCGCGCTTCGGCCTCCCTTGCACCATCTTCATGGGCGCTGAGGATATCCGCCGCCAGCAGCCCAACGTCTTTCGCATGAAGCTGCTGGGCGCGGAAATCGTCAGCGTGACGGCGGGGCGCGGCACGCTGAAGGATGCGATGAACGAAGCGCTGCGCCACTGGGTCGCCCATGTCGCCGACACCTATTACCTGATCGGCACGGCGGCGGGCCCGCACCCCTATCCGGAGCTGGTGCGCGATTTTCAAAGCGTGATCGGTACTGAAGCACGCGAACAGATTCTGGAAAAGGAAGGCCGGCTGCCCGACCTGCTGGTCGCCTGTATCGGCGGCGGATCGAACGCCATTGGCCTGTTCCATCCCTTTCTGGATGACGAGAGCGTCCGCATCGTCGGCGTCGAAGCGGCGGGCAAGGGGCTGGACGGCGACGAACATGCCGCCAGCCTGGCCGGCGGGACGCCCGGCGTGCTGCACGGCAACAAGACCTATCTGCTGCAGGACGACGACGGCCAGATCACCGAGGGGCATTCCATTTCGGCAGGCCTCGATTATCCGGGCATTGGGCCAGAGCATAGCTGGCTGCACGAAATTGGCCGGGTGGAATATAAGTCCGCGACAGATCAGGACGCGCTGGAGGGGTTCAAATTCCTCTGCCGCACCGAAGGCATCATCCCCGCACTGGAGCCTGCCCATGCGCTGCATGTGGTGCGCGAGATGGCGGCGGAGATGGGCGGAGACGAGATCATCATCGCGAACCTGTGCGGGCGGGGGGACAAGGATATCTTCACCGTCGCGGATGCGCTGGGGGTTGAGCTGTGAAAAATCCTCCCCGGAACGGAAAGGATTTGACGTGAGCACACGCCTCTCCGCCGCCTTCGCCAAGAACCGCGCCGCGCTGGTTGCTTTTGTGACCGCGGGCGATCCGTCTGCGGAGAAAACATCCGCCATTCTGGACGCGCTGGTCGAAGCCGGGGCGGATGTCATCGAGCTTGGCATGCCGTTCACCGATCCGATGGCCGATGGCCCGGCGATCCAGGCGGGCGGAATCCGGGCGTTGGAAGCGGGCATGACGCTCAGGAAAACGCTCGGCCTTGCCGAGGCGTTTCGGGCGCGGCATCCGGATGTGCCGCTGATCCTGATGGGATATTTAAATCCGCTGCTGGCCTATGGAGGCGATTTTGCAAGAGACGCCTCAGCCGCCGGCGTCGATGGCTGCATCATCGTGGATCTGCCGCCTGAAGAAGATGACGAGATCGGTCCGGCGTTTCGCGCGGCCGGCCTGCACTGCATTCGGCTGGCGACACCGACCACCGACGCGGCGCGGCTGCCCGCCGTCCTCAATGGCGCGTCGGGCTTTCTCTACTATGTCTCGGTTGCGGGCGTGACGGGGACGGCGAGTGCCGAGACCGCCGATGTCGGCGAGGCGGTGGCGCGGATCAAGCGTGAGACGGAGCTGCCCGTCGCGGTCGGATTTGGCATCAGGACGCCCGAACAGGCCGCCCAGATCGCGCGCGTGGCGGACGGCGTCGTTGTCGGCTCCGCGATTGTCGATATCATCGGCGAAAACCAGGAAGATCCCGCGCCCGCCGTATTCCGTTATGTGCAGAGCCTGTCAGAGGCGATAAAGAGCGCCACATGAGCTGGCTGAACAACCTCCGACCGCGTCTCAAATTCCTCAAGAAGAAGGATACGCCCGACAATCTGTGGGTGAAGTGCAAGGGCTGCGGGCAGATGATCTTTGAAAAGGATCTGAAGCAGAATCTGAGCGTCTGCCCGGAATGCGACCATCATGAGCGCATCGGCCCCGCCGAGCGCATGGAGCAGCTGTTCGATGGCGGCGATTTCAGCCGTTTGCCCACGCCGAAAGTCGCCGACGACCCGCTGAAGTTCAAGGACCAGAAGCCCTACCCCGTACGCCTGAAGGCAGCGCGCGCGGCGACGGGCGACCAGGATGCGTTCGTGCTGGCGCGCGGCAGGATCGGCGGGACGGACTGCGTCGTCGGCGTCCAGAATTTCGCCTATATGGGCGGGTCCATGGGCATGGGCGTCGGCGCGGCCTTCGTCGCCGGCGCGCGCGTCGCGCTGAAAGAGGGGCTTGCCCTATATCGTCTGCACCGCATCGGGCGGCGCGCGCATGCAGGAAGGGCTGTTCAGCCTGATGCAGATGCCGCGCGCAACGGTGGCGATCGAGGAACTGAACGAGGCGGGCTTCCTTACATCGTGGTGCTGACCGACCCGACAACGGGCGGCGTGACGGCCAGCTATGCCATGCTTGGCGATGTGCAGATCTCCGAGCCGCGCGCGCTGATCGGCCTCGCTGGCCAGCGCGTGATCGAGCAGACCATTCGCGAAAAGCTGCCGGAAGGGTTCCAGCGCGCGGAGTTCCTGCTGGAACATGGCATGATCGACAAGGTGGTGCACCGGAAGGATCTGGCGGCGACCTTGGGGCGTATCGTCGGCATGATGATGGGTAGGGACCGGCGGCAGCAGGCCGCAACGGGCTGACATGGAGCCGATCGTCGGCGACGGCGCGCGATCGGGCGATGCGGCGCTGGATGCGCTGCTGACCGAGGCGCGGGCGCTGCACCCGCAAAGCATCGATCTGTCGCTGGGGCGACTGCAGGCGCTGCTTGAAAAGCTGGGCGATCCACAGGACATGCTGCCGCCGATATTTCATGTGGCGGGAACGAATGGCAAGGGCAGCACCTGCGCCTTTCTCCGCGCGGGGCTGGAAGCCGCCGGGCACAAGGTGCATGTCTATTCGAGCCCGCATCTCGTCCGTTTCAACGAGCGGATCCGGCTGGCGGGGACACTGATCGATGACGCGCTGCTGACCGCTCTGATGTCGGAAGTCATGCAGGTGAACGACGGCGCGCCGATCACTTTCTTCGAGCTGACGACGGCGGTTGCCTTCACGGCTTTCGCACGCACGCCCGCCGACGCGCTGGTGCTCGAGGTGGGCCTGGGCGGACGGTTCGACGCAACAAACGTGGTGAAAGCGCCGCTCGTCACCGGCATCAGCCAGATCAGCCGCGACCATGAGAAGTTCCTCGGCGCCGACATCCTCGGCATCGCGGGCGAGAAGGCGGGCATCGCCAAGTCCGGAGTTCCGATGGTGACGGCCCGCTATCCCGCTGCCATTGCGGCGAAGGTCGCCGAAACGGCGGCGCTCGCCGGGGCGAAACTAGTGCCGCGCGGCCTCGACTGGGATGCGACTTTCTACAAGGGACAGCTGCACTACCGCGATGGCGAGGGCAAGCTGACGCTGACCGCGCCGCGCCTGCCGGGCGCGCACCAACATGACAATGCCGCGCTCGCAACAGCGATGCTGCGCCATCAGGCGGCGCTGTCCGTGCCGGAGGCGGCATTGCGCGCGGGACCGGGCTGGGCGCACTGGCCCGCGCGGCTGCAGCGTCTGGAAACGGGGCCGCTGGTCGCATTGCTGCCAAAGGGTAGCGAGGTCTGGCTGGATGGCGGGCACAATCCCGCCGCCGGGCGCGCGCTGGCGGATTTCCTGCGGGGGCGGAATAAGGATGGCCGCCCGGTACAGCTGGTTGCGGGCATGATCGAGGGCAAGGACGTGCGCGAATTCCTGAAGCCGCTGGCAACCCGCGCGACCAGCCTCTATGCCGTCCCGGTCGCGGATCATATCTGCGTCCCGCCTGATGCGCTCGTAGAAATCGCATCAAGCTGTGGACTGAGCGCGCAGGCTGCCCCGGACTTTGAAACCGCGCTGACAGCGCTCGCCCGCGCCGCCGACCCGGTTCGGCCGCCGCTGGTGCTGATCTGCGGATCGCTTTATCTGGCGGGCGAAGTGCTGAGCGCGAACAGGCAGCTACCCGTCTGATCAATCGTTTTGGCTATCTTCCGCAATATTCATTGCCGCTTGGTAGAGTGCATATCCATCTACAGCTGACTGCCCTTCGAGCGCCAGCAAATGGTCGGCAGCCAGCGCGGTCCCGGGCCTGTGCAGGAAAGACGCGACCGGAAGCAGCAAGGCATGCGAGGCATCGGTATCTCCAGCCTGCAGCAGCCCCGAGGCATAGGCGATGGAAATCTCCTGTACTTGAGGCGCAAGATTGTGCGCGGTCGCAAGAATATTTAGCGCATTTTCGCTACTAAAGTCGCGTCCGTCGAGCACATATTTAAATAGCGTCGGCGCATGGCTAGGATCGAGAGCGAAGGCACGTCCGTAGGCCGCCCTTGCCTTCGCGCGAAGCCTGTATTCCTGTTCACCTGTTTCGCGCTCCCGATTCACGGAGCTTGTCGAAGCCTGTTGTAAGGCATCAGCATCGCGTGTCCACGTTACGCCCTCAAGATAATGGATTTCGGCATTTTCTGGATTCTCTTCGACCAACGCCTTTAGCCGGGCTCTGGCCTCGCTCGTGTCGCCAGTCATTGCGAATCCCCGTGCGGCCACCCGCTGGGCGTAAGCGCTTTGGGGATATTTGCCTACGATCTTCAGGGTATCGGAAAGATAGTCTACCTCATCACGAATAGCATAGGGTCGCCAGCTGAACATAAGATCCCGTAGCAGCAGATCGTCCGAGGCAGCGTCGAGTATAGACACGGATATATCGCGTTTTTCGCGGGTCAGGGGATATTCGGTATAAGCAAATTCATCGCTGCGAAAATATGCCCGTAACTTTGATGCGAGGGAAACCGGCGGCAGGTTGAAACGGTCCTGAAAGGCCGTCAGCCGGTCTTCGCCCTGCTGTATCGCTGTGAAGTAATCAGCGATGGCCGCAGACCTTTCGGAAGAGCGAAACAGCCAGTGCGTCAGCGCCCAGCCCTGCTGATAAAATCCATAGCGCTTTCCATCCTCGCCGCCGCGCAACAGGTCTTCGAAATTCTGCCAGCTGCCCTGTTTCAGAAAATAGCCATAGGCATGGGGCGTGCGGCCGACCCGCATTTTACCATCTTCAAATACTACCGTCGAGAAGTAGGACGCGAACCCCTCGACATACCAGTCCGGATAGCCGAATGGAAAATATTGCAGCATGAAATGATGCGCGTACTCATGAAACAGGATTTCCTGCGGTTTCAGGCTGACCGACGACAGGGCGCGGCGCGAAACGGCGGCAGTTCTGAGCGTATTCGCCGAATAGAGGCCCATGGTGCCCGCACCCATTTTCAGGGATTGGCGGTCACCATCATCAAGAAGATAGATGTCGAGGGGAATGATTTCTAGGTCCGCTGGCGCGCCGGTCATCTGCAGTAGCAGCGCGTGAAAATCCTCAAGCTCGTTCACCAGCCGTTTCAGTTCGTCCGTTTTGCCATCGGTGTAGATGCGGAAATGGTCGGTCTCTGCCAACTGCCAGGCACGGGCACATGCCGGTGAAAAGGAAGCGGCGAACAGAAGAAATGCCAATATTAGCTTGTTTATCAATTGAATGTTCTTTCCAGAGACTCTTCGGTTTCTTCCCCCGCCGTCCCAATGGCCTCATCGACCAGTCCGGTTCGCATCATCCACCAGTATATGAGGATACCCGGCAGGGCCGCGAACGTGGTCAGCAGATAGAAATTCACATAGCCGAAATTCTCGATCAGCTGGCCCGCGGTCGTGCCGGTCAGGAAGCGCCCGACGATGCTGGCGGCGGCGGAGATAAGGGCATATTGCGCCGCAGTGAAGCGAAGGTCGCAGAGCGCGGAGAAATAGGCGACGACCGCGACGCCGCCAAAGCCGGAGGCGAAATTCTCGAAGCCGATGGCGGCGGCCATGCCGAGATTGCTGTGCCCGGCTGCGGCAAGCGCGGCGAAACTGACGTTGCTCACCGCCATCAGGATGAGGCTGACCATCACGGACATCTTCATGCCAAAGCGGCTATACGCCCAGCCGCCGACGAAAATGCCGACCATCAGCGCCCAGAATCCGACGCCGACATCGTAGAAGGCGATTTCGCTGTTCGTGAAACCAAGATCGTCGAACAGCAGGCGGAAGGTCAGGTTGGCGAGCGTGTCGCCGATCTTGTGAACGAGAATGAACAGGAGCACGAGGAGCGCGCCGGATCGCCTCAGAAATTCGGCGAAGGGCGCGATGACGGCATCCAGTGCGGCGGCCACAGGCCCGCCGGGCGTTTCGCGATGGTCTGGCGTCGCGCCGGCTCGCCCATGATGAGGGCAGCGATCACGGCAGGCAGCACGAAGACGGCGCAGGCAATGTAGGCGAGCGGTCCAGTCTCACCGCCTCCGCGATGACGAGCGCCATCGCCGCCGCCAGTGCCGCGCCGATGCGCCAGCCATATTGCACCATGCCGGAGCCGACGCCGAGTTGGCGGGGCTCCAGCAGCTCGATCCGATAGCCGTCACTGACAATGTCATAGGTGGCGCCGCAGACCGCGAGGATGATCGCAGCCCATGCGGTATAGCCGATATTCGCGGACGGGTCGGAAAAGGCGAGGTTGACGATGGCGAGCGCCGCCAGCGCCGCCATCAGGAGAAGCCAGGACACGCGCTGTCCCATCCGGCCGATGACAGGCAACCGCACCTCGTCGACAACCCAGGCCCAGGCGAACTTGAAATTATAGGCGAGGAAGGTGAGCGCGAAGAGCGTAACGGTCGATTTCTCGATGCCATCCTGCGCCAGCCGCGTGGTCAGCGTTGCCGCGATCATCGCAAAGATGCCGCCCTGCGTCATGCCGAAGGCCAGCGCCGCCAGCGGCGCGGGCTCCAGATACGCGCGGATGCCCTTCGGATGGCTGGTGGCGGCGGCGGACGGGGCGGAGGGGGCGTCGTTCATGGCGGCCCTTATGCCGGGAATGGAACGTCAGGCTAAGCGATTTTTCAAGAGGGCGGAAAGGAGGCTACATCCGGTATCGCGGCATCTGGCGGGGCCTCCATTGTGGACTTTGTGTACTTGCGGCAGAAATCACCCCATGGCCATGACCCCCGCCACTTCGGCCGACGTTTTCGCGCGCGATTACCTTCCCGCGGGAGGGAAGGATGCGAGCCGTCTCTCGCCGCTGCTCCAGTCAATCTGGGCGTTTTACCTTGCAGAAAGACCGTCTGGGCTCGCGGGACTCGAGAGCGATATGCTCCTTTTCCAAAGCGGCATCCAGGAACGGCGCTCGGGGCCATTCTTCGAAGTCGAACTGGTTCGTCAATTCGTTGAATTGGTGGAAGATAATCGGGAGTCTTACAGCCAGTTCCATCTCACATGCCGCTATGCCGCAGATGAAAGGCTCGCTGCGCTGGGGCGAGATGGCCGCTGGTGTCCTGATATTTCCCAGCTGGAAGACTTCTCGAACTGGGTCGAAGGTCATCCGGTGCTTTCCGCCGTTGATGACCTGCCCCGTATCAGGACCGAGATTGGTTGGGAGCCGGTTTAGCTTTGGCGTTCATTCCGGCGCGGCCCAATCCCCGCCGCCCATCCCCGCATTGCCGATAGCTGCGCGCGCTTTCCGGTCATGCTATGAGCCCGATATGGACATGCCTGCACAACATCTGCGCCCCACGGAAGGGCAGAAAGCGCTCGCTGCGCGTGTGAAGGCGGGCGGGGACATGCGTGAGGCTGTGGTCTCGACAATCGATGCCAGTGTCTATCTGAGCGCGGAGCGTTACCGCGCGGAGCGGGACCGGCTGTTCGAGGCGATGCCGGTCGTCATCGCGCCGTCCGCGTTGCTGCCGGACGCGAACAGCGCGGTGACCCATGACGATTTCGGCATGCCGCTTCTCCTGACGCGGGACAAGGACGGGCGCCTGCGCATATTTCTCAATATCTGCCGCCATCGGGGGACGCGGCTGATGAATGCCGACGGCGTGGTGAAGGGGCCGCGCATTGTCTGTCCCTATCATGCCTGGGCCTATGCGAATGACGGCACACTGGCAGGTCTGCCGCGCGCCGAAAGCTTTCCGGGCATGGACAGGTCCGAGCGCGGCCTGATCCAGATGCCCTCATGCGAGGCGGGCGGTCTGATCTGGGCCGGTCTGGACCGCGCACGGGATTATGATTTCAGCTTTGCCGAAGGACCGCTGGCTGCGGATTTCGAAGCGCTTGGGCTGCCCGGCATGTACCTCTACGCGCGGCGAACCCACGTCGTGGCAGGCAACTGGAAGCTCATCATGGATGCGTTTCTGGAGAGCTATCATGTGCAGCGGCTGCACAAGGATACGCTGGCGCGCTTCTTCGCCGATGGCGAGGGCGCCGGCGACATGATCGGGCCGCACCAGCGCTCGCTGGTGACACGGCTGAAGGACGCATCGGATCTGGATCTGGAGGACTGGACGGCTTTGCGAGAGGCTGGCACCTATACCTACCAGATGCTGCCGGGAACGGTCATCATCGCGTCGCCGGACTATGTGAACATCATGACGCTGATGCCGCAGTCGGTGTCGGAAACCCGCGTCGAGGATTTCATGCTGATTCCGGAAGCGCCCCAGACCGAAAAGGCCGAGGCGCACTGGGCCAAAAGCTGGGCGCTGCTGGACGGACAGGTATTCGGCGAAGAGGATTTCGGTGCCGTGGCGCTTGGCCAGCGCGGGTTATCATCGGGCGCGGTCGGCGATGTGCTGCTGGGCGGGCTGGAACAGGGCGTGAAGCGGTTTCACGACGAGGTCGAAAAGGTGCTGGCGGGCTGACCGCTAACGCGTCGCGCGGTAGGTCAGCCGTTTCCTGCCATTCGCGGGGACATCGATGATCCATTTAATCTGATCGCCAGTCTGTTCAGCACGCGGCCGCACGCGGGTGATGCGGGTCTCAAAAGCCTTGCCAAGGCTTACCTCGACACGCACCGGCGCGGATCGTGCATTGGTGATTTCCAATCTATAGTCACTGCGGTCCTCCCGAACGTCCGTCCGCAGCAGTTGCCACAGGACGTCATTCGCTTCGCCGGGACTGACCTTGAACTCCTCACCGATGGCGGTGTCGAGCACATCGTCTTCGCCC
The DNA here is from genome assembly GCA_963710205.1 of uncultured Alphaproteobacteria bacterium. Lineage (GTDB taxonomy): Bacteria > Pseudomonadota > Alphaproteobacteria > Sphingomonadales > Sphingomonadaceae > Pacificimonas. The sequence continues at coordinate 273,587 of CAVPZG010000001.1, forward strand.
AGCAGCAATGGGCCGCGCCGGCCTTCTTCGAATATAGCGACGCGACCGACCGGAAGGGGGAGGCCGAGCGGGCCGTCAAGGTCGTTATCGGCGCGAAGTTCGACCTGAGCCCGGCTGAAGTCCTCGCGCGAAGCATCGGCATTGCTGTCGACGCGGTAAATCCGTTCGAAGGCGACGCCCTCCTTCACGGCAAACATCACCTGTTTCTGGCTTTGCGCCGGGAGCGCTGTGCGTTCGGGCAGACGATAGAGCTTCAGGTCGCCAAGCTCCTCCTGCCGGGCGATGCGGGAGCCGGTGACGACAATGCTGTCCAGCGCGGCAGGCGCAAAGGCAGGCGGAGGCGGTGGAGGCGGTGGAGGGACTGGCTGCTCGTAACGGCCCATCGCTTCCGGAAACGGCAGCCGCCGGTAGTCGTAGCGCGGATGTGTGCTGGTAACATCGCCGGGCCAGCAACGCTGCCAGACACCGCGCGAGCGGACCGCAGCGAGTTCTCGCAAATCCTGCTGCAACGCGAGGAGTGCCCCCTCGTCGCGCTCGATGCGGCCCGCGACGGCCATGACCTCGGCATCGGCGATGCTGAAATCGCCCGCATTGACCAGCGTAAGCCAGGCTGTCAGGTCCGCTGCGCCGCCGTCATCGGGCAGGGTCAGAACATAGTTCGCGGTCCAGCCGAAGCCGATGGAGAGATAGCTGAGCGTGATGTCGGCAGTCGTTGCCTCAGGGCTGTCGATTTCCACCGAAAGCGTCGGGCGGTCGGCGAGACTGGCGGGGACGCGCGGATAGATGATCGCCTCCGGAAGTGCGGAACAGTCCAGCGCCTCGATGCCGTCCGCCGTTTCGAGGACGACGCGGCCCGGTCCCGCGCGGACGATGGCGGCTATGGTGGACATGCGTCCCGTGGCAGGGCTGGTGCGCCTCAGCTCTACCGGCTGATCGAGAAAGGCGTCGATCAGCGTGGCAGGGGAAAGAAGCTTCGCGTCACGATTCTTCTCTGCGAGGTTGCCGGGCAGACCCGCAATGACGACCGAAGGCACCACAAGGCCGCTCGCCACCCCCTCCAGCCGTAGCGTACTACGGCCCGCCGGAAGCGCGACACGGCGGGTTTCGGTGATGAGGGCGAGGCCGTCCGGGTTGTCGGGGTTGATGCTGCCGCCGAACGGGTTGCGGTAGAGCGTGACGGCGGTGGTGTAGGCCGCGGGCGATATGACGGGCTGCGCGGCGGCAACGGGCGCGGTCAGGGTGACGATGATTGCCGTCAGAACGTGCCAAGCCAAGCGCGCCAAACGTGACTTCTGATTTAAACTCCCTCCACCGCTGGCGCGGTCACCCTTCCCGGATGGGAAAGGACGGTGATCCGGCCGCACCCGCTTACTCGACGTCGAAGGTGGCGGTGATGCTCGTGCTGCCATTTGCAGGCACGGCGACCTTCCACGTGACACGCTCGGCAGAAGGACGCGTACTTCTCTGGCTTTCGCGAACGATTTTGGTTTCGCCATAAAGCTCCGTCTGACTGACCCAGACGCTGACTGGCTCGGGCCGCGCGTTCGTCACTTCATACTGCATGACATAGCGCTCAGTATCACCGCGATCCTCCTGTTCGAGGAGCGTCGGCTTCACCTTCACATCGAACGCGTCGCCGGTTCTAAGTTCTATTTCGGAGCCCGCCGGCGTGTGGCCAATGGTGTTTTCGCCGATGAACTGCGGCTGGCCCGCCGCGTCGCGCATGTAGACGCGTACCGTACCCGCCGGAAGCTCGCGCCCCAGGCCGCCCGTCTGGCTGTTCGAAAAAGCGAGGAAACTACCCGCCGGAACGGGGTCTTCGTTCGTCTCGAGGTCCTCTATGTCGACGATATAGACATTGTCGGCGCGGCCATCCGAAATGTCGAGGAACGACACCTGCTTCGTCTGCGCGGAAGCAATGGTGGTGCGCTCGGCCAACGGGTAGAGATAATAGTCGCCAAGCCGTTCGGCGCTGCCCGATTCCGTACCGGCGTCACGCATGCCTGACGCCGGTGGCGGCGGAGCGTAAGAGCGGCGCTGACCCTGTTCCGTTTGCGGACTACCCGCAACCAGCAGTGTTTCGGCATTGTCGTAGGTCGTGCCGCTGTTGTTCGTCAGCGTGATCCAGCCCTGCAGGTCTATGCTCCCCTTCGCGCGGTCGAACAGCGCGACATAGTCCGCCTGCCAGCCGAGCCCGGGGGTCAGGTAGCTGAGCGTGACCGGACGGCGACCCGCGCGGGCGGAGTCCATGGTTACGGACAATGTGGGGCGCGCACGCAGATTGGGCGGCACACGGTCAAAGATGACGCGGGCGGGCAGGCCGTCGTCGCGCAGCACCTCGACATGATCGCCGACCTGCATGACGATGCCGCCATTCGCGGCCAGAACCTTGGCGGTCTCGCGCGTTTCAACGCCCGTCGCCGGGTTGGTGCGCACGATGCCGATCGTGCTGCCGACCGCCTTTTCCATCAGCTTGTCCGGGCTGAGGAGATCATAGTCGAAATTCTGTTCGACGATACCGATCCCGTCCCCCGACAGCTGCACGGTTTCGGCGCGGATCTGCGCGGACACACCGGGAAAGCTTTCCGTGACGCGGCCCTGCGGCAGGTCGATCTGGCGGACATCCTCGATGAGCGCGATGTTGTTGTTGTAGATGGTGACGCTGACGTCGCCGGGTTCTGCCGCCATGGTCGGCGCGGCAGCCAGGACGAACATGATCGGCAGAATATGGCGCATTTTACACTCCGGACTCAGGCGGGAAAATGACATTCGAAATGAAAACCGTCCTCGGTCAACTCTTCACGCTCGCGCGCCTTGAGAACGCCCATGCAATGCCTGATGAGGACCGAACCAAAGCCGGACGGCGCACCTTTCTGGCGTCTCTCGCGAAGCTCCGCCGACTGTGCGTCGCTATGGCTCCTGCCACACCAGTAGAGGGATATGGTGTCGTCATTGCGGACCAGGCGTGTCTCAACGCCGTCGCCATGGTCGCTGAGCCCGCCATATTTCGCGCTGTTCGTCGCCAGTTCGTACACCAGCATGGCAAATGACGACGCCCGGTCATGGTCGACGGTGATCGCCTTGTCCGCATCGATCGTGATCTTGGCGACGTCCTTCCACGGCGCCAGCGCACTGTCGAGAATCTGGAAGAGCGGTATCTGCGCCTCGTCCAGCCCGTCATCGATGGCATATTGCACCGCCAGGGTATGCGCCTCGCCCATCGCGGAAATCTGCGCCGAGAGGGTGTCGGCATAATCCTTGACGTCGGTGGCCGAGCGGCTGCCAATACGAACCAGAGCGGCGATAACGGCAAAGGCATTTTTCACCCTGTGGCTCATCTCCTGCGCGAGATGCTCCAGCTGCTCCTCATAATCATGCTGTTCGGAAATGTCGTAATTGACGCCGGTCAGTTCGAGGGCGTTCCCGGCATTGTCGCGCGCGGTAATCCGGCCCTGACCGGCGATATGTACGGTCTTTCCATCCGGACGTATGACGCGGAATTCCTCGTTATAATCACTGTCCGTTTCGATGGCGCGGCCCACCGCTTCCCGCACGCGGCCCGCGTCATCGGGGTGCATGACGGCGAAAAACTCATCGACGGGGCGGCGCTTTTCGGGGTTCCTCAACCCGAAAAGCAGCCCAAGATTACGGTTGCCTATGGCCGTATCGCTGATGAAGTCCCAGCAAAACCAGGCCATGCCGCTGACATCCAGTGCCTGCTGTGCCTGTTCGCCGCTCAGCCGCTCGGCCGTGGGCGCCTCCCCCATTTTGTCGTCGTCCCGCATCAAGTTGCCATAGCACCGCCTCAGGCCGAGGGGAATATGCGGAACTTCGCACCAAAGCCGCGATATTCCTGCTAACGAGCCCGGAAGCGGGGTGGACTGGAGATAGCGTCATGACGACCGAGAAGGTGGAATTCAAAAACGCGCAGGGCGTCAAGCTGGCGGGCGCGCTGGAGCTGCCCCCTGGTGCCATCAGGGGCGCGGCGCTGTTCGCGCACTGTTTCACCTGCACGGCGCAAAGCCGGGGCGCGACCCGTATCACACGCGCCCTGGCGCGGATCGGAATCGCCACACTGCGCTTTGATTTCACCGGGCTGGGCGGCAGTGAGGGCGATTTCGCCAATGGCGGCTTCATGTCGGACGTGGATGATATTGTCAGCGCATCGGCATGGCTGCAGGACTGGTGCCGCAAATGACCCCGGGTGACCCCGGCGACGGGCTGATCCTGATCGGCCACAGTCTGGGCGGGGCCGCCGTTCTGGCCGCCGCGCACCGCATCCCGCATGTCGATGCCATCGCCACCATCGGCGCCCCCGCCGATGTCCCGCATGTGCTGGACCGGATCGAAGGCGACCTTGATGCCATTCGCCGCGATGGAGAAGGCCAGGTCGACATTGGCGGGCGGCCCTTCACCATCGGCGCGAAATTCATTGACAGCGTCAAGGACGCCGACCTGCTGGAAGGCGTGGCAAAACTCAGGAAGCCGCTCCTCATCATGCACTCGCCCGTCGACAATATCGTCGGGGTCGAGAATGCGCGCGCGCTTTATGAGGCGGCGAAACATCCGAAATCCTATGTCAGCCTGGACGATGCCGATCATCTGATGCTGAAGGAACGCGATGCGGCCTATGCCGCCAACGTCATCGCCGCCTGGGCCGAACGGTACCTGCCGCCAGCAGCGGAGGCGCATGAGGAGGGTGTCGTCGCTGAAACCGGACACGGAAAGTTCGGCACGCAGGTCCATGCCGGAGCGCACAGCTGGACCGCCGACGAGCCCAAATCCTATGGCGGCGATGACAGCGGGCCGACGCCCTATGACCATCTGCTTGCCGCGCTTGGCACCTGCACCGCGATGACCCTGAAATTCTATGCAGATCGGGAGAATATCCCGATGATCCGTGCCCGCGTATCGCTGACCCACGAACGCAATCATGCGCATGACAGCGAACATGCGCATGAGAAGGGGTCCGCCATGCAGGCGATCCACCGCCGCATCGAACTGTTCGGCGACCTGTCAGCCGCCGAGCGCGCGCAGTTGATGGCGATCGCCGACCGATGCCCCGTACACAAGACCCTGGAAGGCGAACTGCACGTTCATTCAGAGCTGGTCGGCGACTAGGCGGCGTCAGGCCTTCAGTGCCGCCATGACCAGCTTGGCGACTTCGCCCGCCGATTGCGGGTTCTGGCCCGTGATCAGATTGTCATCGCTGACGGCAAAAGATTCGAAATCCGGGCCTGACCGATAGTCCGCGCCCAGTTCCTTCAGGCGGGTTTCAAGGAGGAATGGCACGGCATCGGTCAGACCCACGGCCTCTTCCTCACTATTGGTAAAGCCCGCCACCTTGCGGCCCTTGATCGATGGCGTGCCATCGCTGGACTTTGCCGACACCAGACCGGCGGGGCCGTGACAAACGGCCGAGATGACCTTGCCGTTCTCGATCCGCCGCGCGACGAGCGCTGCCAGCGCGTCGGAGCCCGGATAGTCGAACATGGTCCCGTGCCCGCCGGGCAGGAAGACAGCGTCGTAATCGGCATCGTCCAGGGTATCGAAGCGCGGGGTCTCCTTCACCAAACGCTGCAAGGCCTCGTCCTCATGGTAGCGCTTTACGGAGTCCGCAGGTTCCCCGTCGTCACTGGTGCTGCGCGGGTCGATTGGGATTTCGCCGCCATCGATGGACGCCAGCGTCACCTTCGCACCGGCGTCACGGAAGGCGTAATAGGGCGTGGTCAGCTCCTCCAGCCAGATGCCGGTAGGTTCGTCCCTGTCGTCCATCGTTGCGGCTGATGTTGCGATAATGAGGATCTTGGTCATGGAGGCTCCTGAATATGGGTGTTCAGGACAGGAACGTGCGGCGACGGGAAAGGTGTCCGTCGCTCTTGGCTTAACTCACCGGCGGTCGGCGGCGGTAGCTGAGCGCCTCCGCCACATGTACCCGGCCCACGGTTTCCGCGCCCGCCAGGTCGGCGATGGTGCGGGCGACCTTCAGCACGCGGTGGTAGCTGCGCGCCGTGAGCCGCATGGCCTCGGCGGCCTTTGCAAGGAGTTCGCGTCCGGAGTCGTCGGGGGTGGCGACCTGCTCGAGAAGCTTGCCGTCCGCCTCGGCATTGGTGCGGACGGTTTCACATTCATAGCGTTTCGACTGGATGGCGCGGGCGGCGGCGATTCTGGCGGCGACTTCGGCGCTGCCCTCGGCAGGCGGCGGCATGGTGAGGTCAGCGGCTGTGACGGGCTCGACCTCCACATGCAGGTCGATCCGGTCGAGGAGCGGCCCCGAGATTTTCGCCTGATAGTCGGCGGCGCAGCGGGGGGCGCGGGAACAGGCGAGCTCGGCGTCCCCCAGATGGCCGCAGCGGCACGGGTTCATCGCCGCGATCAGCTGAACGCGGGCGGGATAGGTGACGTGCATGGCCGCGCGGGCGACGCTGATCTCTCCCGTTTCCAGCGGCTGACGAAGGCTGTCCAATGTGCGGCGGTCGAATTCGGGGAGTTCGTCGAGGAACAGGATACCGAGATGCGCAAGGCTGACCTCGCCGGGGCGCGCCTTCTGACCGCCGCCGACGAGCGCCGGCATGGACGCGCTGTGATGCGGTGCGCGGAAGGGGCGCTGGCGGATGAGCTGCCCCGCCTCCAGCGTGCCTGCGACGGACGCGACCATGGACACTTCCAGCGCTTCGGCGGGAGTCAATTGCGGCAGAATTCCAGGAAGCGTGGCGGCCATCAGCGACTTGCCCGCACCGGGCGGACCGTTCATCAGCAGGTTGTGCCCGCCCGCCGCGGCGATCTCGAGCGCACGCTTCGCGGTTTCCTGGCCTTTCACGGCGTTGAGATCCGGGGCGGACGGGGCCTCTGCCGCCTCGGCACGCTGCGGCGGGCTTAGGATCTGCGTACCCTTGAAATGGTTGAGCAGTTCGAGAAGGCCGGGTGCGGCCAGCACTTCGATCCGGCCGGCCCAAGCCGCCTCGCCGCCCTGCGCGGCCGGACAGATGAGGCCGAGATCGTGGGAACTGGCATGGAGCGCCGCAAGTAACACGCCGGGCACATTGGCACAGCGGCCGTCCAGGCCAAGCTCGCCGACGATCAGATATTCAGCGAGCTGCTCCGGATCCACAATGCCCATGGCGGCGAGCAGACCGAGCGCGATGGGGAGGTCGTAATGCGAGCCTTCCTTCGGCAGGTCGGCGGGGCTGAGATTGACGGTGATGCGCTGGAAGGGAAGGGCGAGGCCGATACCCGAAAGCGCAGCGCGCACGCGCTCCTGCGATTCCGCGACCGCCTTGTCGGCGAGACCGACGATGGAGAATTTCTGGCCACCCTTGGCGATCTGAACCTGCACGTCCACGGTGCGGGCCTCAAGCCCCAGAAAAGCAACGGTTGTAACGTGCGCGACCATGCATCCCCCTTGTTCCGGGTCCGTTAGCGACCCGCATCATGCAAAGTCCATGAAGATTTATTGCATAGGATTGAAAAGCGGGCGCACTTGCCTGATTTGAGGGTATGCCCAACCGCCTCGACCATGTGGAACTGCGCGTAGAGATACGTCCTCCGCGCCCTGCATGGCGGCGCTGGTCGGAGCTTGTCGCAGGCGTCATCCTGTGCATTTTGGCACCGCCCATTGGGGGACTGGCGCCAGGACCGCTGGGCTTTGCCGGCTTTGCGCTTGGCCTCACGCTGATCCTGAGAAATTCGCGCTGGGCGAAGAAACGCTATGTCTGGTTCGTGCGGCGCTGGCCGAAATGGGGACGCTGGTCGGACTGGCTGCTACGCCGCGGCCCCCGTCCCTTTGGCGCGCCATCTCTTGATGAGTATCGGAAGTAGCGCAAGGAAGGCCAGACCGATGATGGGCAGCAGCACCTTCGGATCGGTCAATACACCTGTCAGGCTGAGCGCGTCGCCGCGCCGGATGATGGCGTCCGCACCCGCGCCGATGCTTGCGAATACGAACGTGCCGGGGATGATGCCAAGCCCTGTCGCGGTCGCATAAGGCGCCGTCCTCATACCGAAAAGGCCCGCAGCGATGTTGACGAGGAAGAACGGAAATGCGGGCACGAGCCGCAGGAAGAGGAGGTAGTTGAAGGCGTCCTTTTCGAAGCCCGCCTGCAGTTTCTGGACGCGCGGCCCCGCCTTGGCGCGCAGGGTTTCGGCAAAGGCTGAACGTGCGGCCAGAAAGACGATGACCGCACCCGCCGTGGCACCGATCACCGTAAGGCTGCCGCCGATCAGCGTCCCGAACAGAAGCCCGCCCGCGATTGTGAGCGGCGCCGCACCCGGCACACTGATGGCGACGACCGTGGCATAGATCGCCATGTAGATGAGCGCCGCCGTGACGAGATTGGCGGCGACGAAGCCGGTCAGGGTCTCATATTGCGCGCTGAGATAAGTGAAGCTGAGATACTGACTGCCGCCGAGCGCGAAGAAGAGTGCGAGACCGGCGACCAGAATGGCGATGGGCGCGAAACGGCGAAGTCGCGGGGCGGCGCTGTCATTCGGCATCGTTCAGGTCCCAGTCGTAGTGCGTGTCATCCCAGTCTGTCCGGTTGCGCAGCGCTGCCCGCAGATCCGGTTCCGCAAAGCGCGCGGCATGACGGAATACACCCGCCTTGCCGCCGAAATCGGCGCTGTACCAGCTATAGATGCTGGATACGGTCAGGTCGCCATCCTTGATATGAAAGGCGCGGGGATGATTGATGAAGGCACGGGCGGCGGCGTCGAGCTGGGCCTCGAGACTGTCGGCCGAATAGGCGGTCGCTGCCAGGTCTGGACAGCCAATAGAGGCGCAGTTGAGTGCATAATGTACGCGCGGATCGTCGAAAATGGGCCGCAATATGCGGTGCTCTATATCCCCCAGCGACATGTCCACGCCGTCAACGGTCAATATGTTCCTGTTCCACGGGCCCGTCCGGAAAATGCCGCCATGGATCTTGCGGATGGTGGAGACGGGATAATGTTTCAGCACAAGCTCTATCGTCGCGGCATTGTAGAGATTGATCCAGTACGCCTTTTGCTGCGCGCGTGTCATCGCGGTCGGTTTCGCCGCCTCCAGCGCATTGACGAAGCGGGTGAGCGCGGCCCTGTCGGCCCTGGTCACGGCGGCGTAGTTGACGCGCGTGCCGCCGTCCCTCGCCGTCACCAGATAGCGCGACAGGAAATTGGTCCAGACGCGGGTATCCTGCACCGCACCGCTGCCGCTGGCGGTCCATCTGTCCCACGTTTCCGCGTCGGGAATGAATGCGGATTGAATCTGTGCCATCGTGGAGCCTGCCAAGGCCATGCTGACCGCCAGTGCAACGAATATCTGTTTCATATGAGAAGTTACGCCTGCAGTCGCCGCAGGGTTACGCGGACGGTCGACGGCGCCGCCGATTGACTCATTCGTGCCTGCCGCCTATGTCAGCAGGCAATGCGGCCCCTACCCGCGAGTTTACTCGGCGGCTGGTGGCCTTTTTCTTTTGTCTATTATCAGGTGATGTCAGATGAAGCGCACGTTTCAGCCCTCCAACCTTGTCCGCAAGCGTCGTCACGGCTTTCGCGCCCGGATGGCCACGAAGTCGGGCCGCGCGCTGATCGCCCGCCGCCGCGCAAAGGGCCGCGCAAAGCTGAGCGCCTAGCCGCCAGCGGCCGCGGGCGTTTGTCAGGCCCGGATATGTCGCAGGTTTTGGAAAAGCTTCGCAAGCGCAAGGACTTTCTCGCTGCCAACAGGGGCGCGCGCGCTGCGACTGATTCGTTCGTGTTGCTGATGCACCCTCGGAAGGACGATAGCGATATGGTGCGCATCGGCTTCACCGTCACCAAGAAAATCGGCAATGCCGTCACGCGCAACCGGCTGAAGCGCCGCCTGCGGGCGGCCGCGCGGGACGTGCTGGTCGACGCTGCCCCAAAGGGGGCCGATATCGTGCTGATCGGCAGGGCGGGCGGCCTCACCATGCCCTATGCGAAGCTGACGCGCGACTTGGAGAAGGCCGTGCCCCGCGCCGGGATGAAGCTGTGATTCGGGCTGCGCTGATCACCATCTTTCACGGCTGGCGGCGCTTCGTTTCACCGCTGTTGCCGCCAAGCTGCCGGTTTCAGCCCACCTGTTCGGCCTATGGTATCGAGGCGGTGACGCGCTATGGGGCGCTGAAGGGCGGCTGGCTGACACTGAAACGGATTGGCCGCTGCCATCCATTTGGCGGTTCGGGACATGATCCCGTGCCGCATGATCATTCGGGGGTTTAAGTGAACGGAGACAACAGGAATTTGCTGCTCGCGCTGGTGCTGAGCATAGCCGTACTGTTCGCCTGGTCAGCGCTGTCGGAGCGGTTTCTGCCGACGGCGGCCGAGCCGTCCACCGAATTCGTGGAGGGCGAGCAGGTCGTGCTCCCCGATCCCGACGCCGGACCTCTCGGCGCCGCACCCGTGACGTTGCGAGAGCGCTCCGCCGTGCTGTCCGACAGTCCCCGCGTCGTCATCGACACGCCTGCGCTGTCGGGCTCCATCAATCTGACCGGTGCGCGCATCGATGATCTGCTGCTGAAACGGCATTTCGAGACGCTGGAAGACGATAGCAATATCCGTCTTTTCTCGCCCGCCGGCGCGCGCGGCTCCTATTTCGCCCAGATCGGCTGGACGGGCCAGGGCGAACTGCCGACAGCGAAAACGCGCTGGGAGGCGGACGCCGAGCGGCTGACACCCGATAATCCCGTGACGCTGGCCTGGACCAATGGCAGCGGCGTGCGCTTCCTGATCGAGTTCGCTGTCGATGAGAATTATGTCTTCACGGCGCGGCAGCGGATCGAGAATCGGGGGGCGAGCGCCGTCATCGCACGGCCCTATGGTCTGATCGCGCGCGACGGCATTGGCGACGATGAGTCCACGTTCAACGCACATGTCGGCCCGATCAGCGCGACGGCGGCGGAAACCAGTTACGAGCTCGACTATGACGACGTGGCAGAGGCTCCAGGACGAATGGACGTTGACGCATCTGGCGGCTGGCTAGGCTTCACAGACACCTATTGGCTGTCCGCGCTCATCGATGAAACCGGTCCGGTCACAGCGAATTTTCGGAAGGGCGCGCGCGCGGAAAGCTTTGAAGCCGTCATGCAGGGCGAACCGCTCGCCGTCGGTCCGAATGCGGCGGCGACAAGTGCCATCCGTATCTTTGCGGGCGCAAAGGAAATCGACCTTCTCGACCGCTATGAACAGGGCGGTATCGCGCGGCTGGAAAGCAGCGTCGACTGGGGCTGGTTCGGGCTGATCGCACGGCCGATCTACCACCTGCTGGCCTGGCTGTTCGGCATGGTCGGCAATTTTGGTGTCGCGATCATTCTGCTTGTGGTGATCATTCGCGTCATTCTGTTCCCGATCGCCAACAAGCAGTTTGAATCCATGGCGAAAATGCGCCGTCTGCAGCCAAAGCTGAAAGTGCTGCAGGAGCGCTACAAGGAGGACAAGCCAGAACTGCAGAAGCAGATGATGGCGCTCTACAAGGAGGAAAAGGCCAATCCGCTCGCAGGCTGTCTGCCGATTCTGCTTCAGATTCCGATTTTCTATGCCCTGTATAAAACGCTGCTTCTCGCCATCGACGTGCGTCACGAACCCTTTGCGCTTTGGCTGAAGGATCTGAGCGCGCCCGATCCGCTGACGCCCGTAAACCTGTTCGGCTTTCTGCCGTTCGATCCGCCGTCGATGATCGCCATCGGCGTTCTACCGATCTTCCTGGGCTTCACCATGTGGCTGCAGTTCAAGCTGAACCCCGCGCCCATGGACGAAATGCAGCAGAAGGTGTTCAGCATCCTCCCCTGGGTGTTCATGGTCATCATGGCGCCTTTCGCAGCGGGTCTGCAGCTGTACTGGACGACCAACAACATCCTTTCCATCGCGCAGCAATATGTTCTCATTCGCAAATATCCGCCCGATCCGGTCCCCGAAAAGACGGATGCCGAAAAAGCGGGGGGCGAAAAGGCGAATGGCGGAAAGGCGGAAAAGGCCAAGTGACCATCCACGGCAACCCTCATGGCGCTTAGCGGCGAGGAACGGCACGCGCGCAACCTGTTTCGGGAGGGTGCCGCCTTTTCGAAATCGGTGGCGGACATGGACATGCTGCCCGAAGACGACGTGCCCGAAATCGCCTTCGCCGGCCGGTCGAATGTCGGAAAATCCTCGCTGCTCAACGCACTGACCACGAAGGATGGCCTGGCGCGCACGTCGAACACGCCGGGACGGACACAGCTCCTCAACCTTTTCCCGGTGGGCGATCCGCCGCTGATGCGCCTCGTCGATATGCCGGGCTATGGCTATGCCAAGGCACCAAAACAGGTTGTCGATCAATGGAAGCGGCTGGTTTTCGACTATCTTCGCGGTCGCCGCAATCTGAAACGCGTGATGCTGCTGATCGATGCCCGGCGCGGCGTGAAGCCCGTCGATGAAGAGGTGATGTCGCTGCTGGACGAGGCGGCGGTGACCTATCAGCTTGTGCTGACGAAGACCGACAAGATGAAGAAGGTCGAAACCTTGGTCGACCTTGCCGCCGCTGCCGTTGCGCGGCGGCCGGCCGCCTTTCCGGAGGTGCGCGCCACCAGTTCCGAGAAAAATTACGGCATCGACAGTCTGCGGGTCGAAATCCTCGACACCGCACGGGAGTAGCTGACCATGAGGATCATTCTCGGCAATAAGCGCTATTCAAGCTGGAGCCTGCGGGGATGGCTGGCTGTAAAGCAGACCGGTCGCCCGTTCAGCGAAGTCGTGATGCCGATGGATACACCGGAATGGTTCGAAAAGAAGCAAGATACGAACCTGATGCCCTCGTCAAAAGTGCCGACACTTTGGGACGGAGAGGTCGCGGTCTGGGAAAGCATGGCGATTATCGACTGGCTGGCGGACCGTTATGGCCAGGCCGCCTACTGGCCGGTCGATGGCGCGGCCCGTGCGTTCGCGCGGTCGATAGCCTGCGAGATGCACGCGGGCTTCACGGCGCTTCGCACACAATGTCCAATGGATGTTTGCCGCACATATGACGGTTTTCGTCTGACGGAAGAGACAAAGGCCGATGTGGCGCGCATCGCCGCGCTTTGGACGCGGGCGCGCGAGGATCATGGCGATGGCGGCCCCTATCTGTTTGGCGCGTTTGGCGCTGCCGACATGATGTTTGCGCCGGTCGTGATGCGGTTTCGCACCTATCGGACGACAATTGTCCGGCGCGGCGGCAGACTATCAGGCATCGATGTGCGCGCATCCATGGATCACCGAATGGTGCGCGGACGCGGAAAACGAGCCTGACGCCTGGGAAATCACCCGCTATGCCGAGCAGGCAAAGCAGTATCTGGGCGAAATGCCCGCGTAAGAGGATAGCAGTCTATGCATAAGATCGGAGTGGTCGGCTCTGGCCAGATGGGCCGGGGCATCGCGCAGGTATCCGCGGAAGCGGGCTATGACGTCGTCATGTCCGATGTCGAGGAGGACCGGGCCATTGCAGGTAAAACAGGCATCGAGCAGAGCCTGATGAAACTGGTGGCGCGCGGGAAGATCGACGAGGACGCGGCGAAGGCCACGCTGACGCGCATCTTGCCGACCGCCGATCTGGCCGAATTCGCCGACTGCGATTTCATCATCGAGGCGGCGACAGAGGCGGAGGCGGTGAAGCGCAAGATTTTCGCTTCGCTGCGCCCCAAGCCGGACGCGATCCTGGCAACCAACACATCGTCGATTTCCATCACCGGACTTGCGACGCATACCGACCGGCCGGACCAGTTCCTCGGCCTGCATTTCTTCAATCCCGTACCGCTGATGAAGCTGATCGAGATCATTCCCGGCCTGGCGACCTCGCCAGAAACGGTCGCCACCGTGCGCGCCTATTGCGAGACGATCGGCAAGCAGCCGATCGAGGCGGAGGATCGCCCCGCCTTCATCGTCAACCGCATCCTTTGTCCGATGATGAACGAGGCGATTTTCGCGCTGGGAGAACGCGCGGGCACGGTCGAGGACATCGACAAGGGGCTGGTGCTGGGCGCGAATCACCCGATGGGGCCGCTGACGCTGGCGGATTTCGTCGGCCTGGATACGCTGTTCGCCATCATGCAGGTCATGCAGCGCGAAACCGGCGACCAGAAGTACCGCCCTGCGCCGCTCCTCAACAAATATGTCGAGGCTGGCTGGCTGGGACGCAAGTCAGGACGCGGCTTTTACGACTATTCCGGAGAAACCCCGGTTCCGACACGCTAGTGGAGCCAAAAGGCATGCGGACATTTTGCCGCATCCGGACGTTGGCGCTGCATGACCGATGACAGGACCGAAAACCCGCTGGAAGATCTGATCGATGACGCGATCGACGCGGCCGACGGTGACACGCTGAGCGTTGGCGATTTGCTGGACGCCTTTGGAACGCGCAGTTTCGGGCCGGTCATCGCCATGCTTGCCCTGATCGATATCACGCCCATCGGGGCCGTGCCCTTTCTACCCATGCTGCTCGCCGCTCTCATCCTGCTAATCTCCGTTCAGCTGCTGTTCGGCAAGACTCACCCTTGGATTCCGGCAGCCATTCGCGAGCGGACAGTCGAAACCGATCGCGTCGAACAGGCTCGCCGCAAAAGCTCGAAATGGTTGAGGCGGATCGACCGTGTCGTCACCCCGCGCCTTCAATGGGCGACGGGCGGAACCGCGCAATGGCTGGCAGCCGTCTGTGTCTGTCTGCTCGCGCTGGTCATGGGCGCGCCGCCGCTGGAACTGATCCCCTACGCCACCGCTGTTCCCGCCGCCGTCATCCTGCTGTTCGGGCTGGGCCTGATGGCACGTGACGGACTGCTGATGCTAATGGGCTTTGCCGGGACAGGAATCGCCCTGTGGGTGTCCTATAGCTGGATATTCGCCGCCGGAAATGGCTCCGGCTGACGCCGCGCGACCGATTTCAATGGTCGCATGCTCCACGTGAAACCGGTCCAACAGGCGCGCGCGAATGGCCGCGCAGGCCGCTGGCCCGGCGATGTCCGGCTCTACCAGCGCGTGCAGGGTCATCATCGGCCGGTTCTGGGTAATCGACCAGGCATGGATGTGATCGACCGAAACCAGCCCCGGTATGTTGGCGATGAGGTCGGCAGCGACCTTGTCGCTTTCGAGGCCGTCAGGTGCGGCCTCCAGCAGGATATGCGCGCTTTCCTTCGTCACGTTCCAGGCGCTTTTCAGAATGATGATAGCGACGAGGACGGACAGGATTGGATCGGCGGGCATCCAGCCGGTCAGGATGATGATCCCCGCCGCGCCGATGGCGGCGACGGATCCGAGCAGGTCGCCCATGACGTGCAGCGACGCGGCCCGGATGTTGAGATTGCTTCCCTCCCCCCGCGACAGCAGCCAGAGCGCAACAAGGTTGACGATCAGGCCAAGGACAGCGACGGCGAGCATCTCCCCGCCCATCACCGCGATGGGTGACATCAGCCGCTGCGCCGCCTCCCAGATGATGATTGCCGCGATGACGAACAGGCTGATGCCATTCACGAAGGCGACGAGCACGGAAAAGCGGTCGAAGCCATAGGTGCGCCGCCAGTCGGCGGGGCGCTGTGCCAGCCGAAAGGCCAGCCAGGCCATCGCCAGCGCGCCAAAATCGGTCAGCATGTGGCCAGCGTCCGCCAGCAAGGCGAGCGAGCCGGAAATGTAACCGCCCGCCACCTCGACCAGCATGAACGCGCCGGTGAGGAGGGCCGCGAAGCCTACCGCGCGGCGGTTCTTCTCCGTGACTTCAGGGGCATGGCTATGTGCTGCCCCATGATCATGGCCGTGACCATGGTTGTGCTGATCGTGATCATGCCCGCTTCCCATCAGGCCCAAATGTCAGCACTCTTACGATTTGGCAAGTGATTCCAATTTGTTATGATATGTCATGGACTGACGTCATAACATCACCTTTCCGCTTATGCGCTTTCGCCTCAACGTCGCTGCGACTATAGCCCCGCGCCATGACCCGAAACCACGCCCCCGACCCCGCCATGCTGGCAAAAGCCGAAACGCTGACTGAGGCGCTGCCCTATATCCAGAAATATGAGGGCCGCATCTTCGTCGTGAAATATGGCGGTCACGCCATGGGCAATGCGGCAAAGGCGCTGGAATTCGCTCAGGATATCGTCCTTCTCAAAACCGTCGGCATCCATCCCGTCGTGGTGCATGGCGGCGGGCCGCAGATCGGTGAAATGCTGGCACGGGTCGGCGTTGAAAGCGCGTTTGTCGACGGGCTGCGCGTGACCGATGCGGAAACGGCAAAGATCGCCGAGATGGTTCTGGGCGGCGCGATCAACAAGGAAATCGTCCGCTGGATCGGCGCGGCTGGCGGCCGTGCGGTGGGGCTTTCCGGCAAGGATGCCGGGCTGGTCACCGCGCGCAAGCTGACGCGGACGAAAGCCGACCCCGACAGTCTGATCGAACATGAAATCGACCTGGGCTTCGTGGGCGAGCCGACCCGTGTGGACCGGCGCGTCCTCGATACGCTGATCGGCGACGGTATCGTGCCGGTAATTGCCCCTGTCGCGCTGGGCGAGGACGGGCACACCTATAATGTCAACGCCGACACCATGGCGGGCGCGGTCGCCTCGGCGCTGGGGGCCGCGCGGCTCATGCTGCTGACCGACGTTCCGGGCGTTCTGGCGAAGGACAGGTCCCTGCTGACCGACCTTGACCCGGCCAAGGTAGCTGCCCTGATCGAGGATGGTACGATTTCGGGCGGCATGATTCCCAAGCTCGAAACCTGCCTTAATGCGATTGACGGCGGCGTCGAGGCGGCCGTCATTCTGGATGGACGCGTGTCGCATGGCCTGCTGCTCGAAATCTTCACGCGGCAGGGTGCGGGCACGCTTGTCAAACAGGCGGACCGGGGCCGACAGGAGTCGTTTTAGACGACTTCCATGTCGGTCAACGCGCGTCGCAGTCGGCGAACGACGGGAATCAGCGTCAGATTGATTGCGCCCATCAGGGCGAGAATGGCGATGACGTTCCAACCAACGCCAAGCAGCGCGCCAGAAGCCAGCGCGAAGAGCACCATGAACGCGCTGTTTATGATGTTGTTGCCCGCGATGACCTGGGCGCGAAGGCCCGGTTCGCTCTTCATCTGAAGAATGGTGTAAAGCGGCACGATATAGGTACCGCCGCCAATGGCAAGGAGCGTCAGGTCGCCGAGGATGCGCCAGCTTTCAATACGGCCGAGAAAGGCGCCAATATCCATGAGCGCGCCGTCAGGCGCCGGATAGCTGGAAACGGCGAAATACAGGTCGAAAATGGCGAGGCTCATCAGGATGAGCGAGGCCGTCAGGGTGCGTGCCGACACCATGCCCGCAAGGACAGTGCCGATCACGAGGGAGCCGATGGCCATGCCCACCGAGAAGGCGGCGAGGAACATGGTCGCGACCGGCTCCGCGCCGTTCAGCATGTCCTTGACAAGGGGGATGAACAGGCTGGTGAAGACCGCGCCGATTGACCAGAACCAGCTGATCGCCAGAACGCAAAACCTTAAATGCCGCACGCGCCAGACATGACGGAGCACGCCGATGCTGCTGGCGAAAATGTTGGCCTGGACGGTGTGCGTCCCCGGCTCGGGCGGCGCAGCCGGAATGCCGAAAGACACGCCCCAGCCGAGAAGCGCAACGAGGAGGATGCCGGCCATCGCTGCCTCCGGCGCGATCAGGCCGCCGACGATCTGCCCGGTAAGCACGGAGACGAACGTCGCCGCCTCCACAAGCGCAGTGCCGCCCGTAATTTCCCGTTCCGAAAGATGCTGCGGCAGGATGGCATATTTGATCGGGCCGAAGAAGGTTGATTGCAGGCCCATCGCGAAGAGGACCACCAGCATGAGCGGGACCGCGCCCAGCCACATGGCGATGGCACCAATCGCCATGATGAGGATCTCGCACCCCTTGATGATGCGCGCCGCCCGCGCCTTGTCCATGGCGTCGGCCACTTGTCCCGCCAGACCGGAGAACAGCACATAAGGCAGGATGAACAGGCCCGCGGACACGGCCACAAGCTGCGCCGCCTGATCCGGCATTTCCGCCATCAGCCGGTAGGTGATCAGGAACAGCAGCGCGGTGCGGTAGAGATTGTCGTTGAAGGCGCCCAGAAACAGCGCCCCCATCAGCGGCCCGAAACGGCGCGCGGCAAGCAGGTTCAGCATAGTTGCCTTTCCCGGTGAGTGGCGGCAACATGTTCGCATTGTGTCATGGCGTCAGCGTGACCGGCGCAGTGTTGCTTTCCCGTACCAGCGTTCATCGAGCCACAATCCGATACGAGGGGAATTTCCATGCCGTTTTCAAAGACCGTCCTGCTGCTATCCGCCGCGCTGTGCCTTGGCGCAACTGCCGCACAGGCGCAATCGTCAGGCCGCAAGGCGCAGGAACAAAGCGCGGCGGAACTGCCGACCTGCACGCAGAAGCTGGGGACGGTTTCCATCGTGGAACCGGACGACAACTGGTGGCGCGCGCTGGGCCTCTCCAGCCCCGAAGCCGTCATCAAGCTCTTCGTCATGCGATCGGGCTGTTTTGGTCTGGTGGATCGCGGGCGCGGCCTGAGCAGCCGCAACATCGAACGCGCGCTCGCCGACAATGGCGAGCTGCAGGAAGGAAGCAATATCGGCAAACGCCAGGTGAAGGCTGCCGATTATTTCCTCGTTCCCGACCTTGTCACGTCGAACAACAATTCGGGCGGCAGCGGCATTGGCGGACTTGTCGGCGGCCTTATCGGCAACCGCACGCTCGGCGCCCTTGCGGGCGGTCTGTCGGTGAAGAGCAAGGAAGCGACGGTCATGCTGACCCTCGTCAATGCCCGTACAACGGAGCAGGAGCGCATTTCCGAGGGCTATTTCCGCAAGAAGGATCTGAAATTTGCGCTAGGCGGCGGAGGCGGCTGGTGGGGCGGCTTCGGTGCCGTCGGCGGCCAGGGCTATGAGAACACCGCCATCGGCCAGGTCATCACGCTTGCGTATCTGGACGCCTACAAGCAAATGGTCGGCCAGATGGGCGGCCTGCCGCTCGATCCGAGCGCGGCGGCACCGCAGGCACGGGAATAGCATTTGGAAAAAGACGGAAAAACGAGGTGGCGGTGACGTCCGGTACAGACGATCTGACCCAGAACAAGCCGCTGATCACGGCGATTGTCATGCTGGTCGGCGCCGTCACCGGCCTCCCTATCCTGCTCGCGGCCATCATGGCCTGGATCTTCAAGGGGGATGTGGCTGCGGACAGCTGGGAGGCGACGCATTACCGCTATCACCTCCGCACCTTCTGGGGCGCGGTGCTGGCAACGGTGGCCGCCTTCATCCTGGTCGTGCTGCTCATCGGCTTTCTGATGTTCCCGCTGATCGCGATCTGGGTGGTCATTCGGTCCATCATTCCGCTTCTGAAGGCCAATGACCGCCAGCCCATGCCAAATCCCGAAACATGGCTGTTCTAGATTGAGCGCGAAAACCGTCTGGAACGGCGAGTATATCGAAGTCGTCAAGGACGGGACGTGGGAATATGTGAACCGCGCCAGGGGACTGGGCGCGGCGGTCATTATCGCGGTCACCGACGACGATGAACTTGTGCTGATCGAGGAGTATCGCGTGCCCTTGGGGCGTTACTGCCTGGGCTTTCCGGCGGGAATTGTCGGCGACGACATTGCGGGTGAGGATCCGGCGGAAAGCGCGCGGCGGGAACTGGAGGAGGAGACCGGCTATCGCGCGGCGCATATGGACGCGATCGCCGACTTCGCCTCGTCGCCCGGACTGACCTCGGAAAGCTTTACGCTGTTCCGCGCGCGCGGGCTGCGGAAGGTCGGGGCCGGCGGCGGTGTGGAGGGAGAGGATATCCGCGTCCACCTCGTTCCGCTTGCCGATACGGAAATCTTTGTCAGCGACGCGTCGGCCCGCGGTGTCGCCCTTGACGTCAAGCTGATCGCCTGCCTGCGGCTTTTGTGATGCTTGCCCTGCGCTAGGGCCTGTTTAGAGGAGACGGCATGACCGATACTCCTTCCAATGGCGACCTCGTCTCCAACGCCGACCGCGACGCCGCCATCCCCGATGATGTTCTCGCTGCCATCCGCACGCTGCTCGAATGGACGGGAGACGATCCCGGCCGTGAAGGGCTGATCGACACGCCAGGTCGTGTGGCGCGGGCCTGGAAGGAATATTGCCAGGGCTATGAACAGGATCCGGGGACGCACCTGGCCCGCACCTTTGAGGAGGTCGGCGGCTATGACGAGCTGGTGCTGCTGCGCGACATTCCCTTCCAATCGCACTGCGAGCATCACATGGCCCCGATCATCGGCAAGGCGCACATCGCCTACATGCCGAAAAGCCATGTCGTCGGCATTTCCAAGCTGGCGCGCGTCCTGCACGGCTTTGCCCGCCGCCTGCAGGTGCAGGAACGGCTGACCGCCGAAGTGGCCGACTGCATCTGGCAGGGACTGAAACCGCAGGGCGTTGCCGTCGTCATCGAAGCGACCCATGCCTGCATGACCGCACGCGGCGTCCGCACACCGGGCGTTACGATGACGACATCGCGCATGATGGGCTGTTTCAAGGATGACGAGAAAAGCCGCAAGGAAGTCCTCACCCTGATGGGTGTTGCCGAGCGCTAGGCGCGCGCCATGGACGATGATAGCAAAGCCCCCGGTCGTGCCGTCCCAAGCGGGCGACTGTCCCGGCTGGGAAGTTTTGGAAAGCTGGCAGCGGGCGTTGCTGGCGGCATGGCGTCAGAGGGCGCAAGGCGGCTGGCAGCGGGAGAGCGGCCCCGCCTGAGCGATGTGATGCTGACACCGGGCAATGCCATGAAGGTGGCGAACCAGCTGGCGCATCTGCGGGGCGCGGCGATGAAGCTGGGCCAGATGATTTCCATGGACGCGGGCGACATGCTGCCCGCCGAACTGAGTGCCATCCTGTCGCGCCTGCGCGACAACGCCACGCACATGCCGCCGCAGCAGCTACAGAAAGTGCTGGCAAAGGAGTGGGGGGCGGACTGGCGAAGGCGCTTCAAGCGCTTCAGCCCGCGCCCCGTCGCCGCGGCGTCGATCGGCCAGGTTCACCGCGCGGAAACTCTCGACGGCCGCGACCTTGCCATCAAGGTGCAATATCCGGGCGTCAGGCAGAGCATCGATTCCGACGTCGACAATGTGGCGACGCTGCTGCGGGTTTCGGGGCTGTTGCCGAAGGGCCTCGATCTCACGCCGCTCCTCGCCGAAGCGAAGACGCAGCTGCACGAGGAAGCCGACTATCTGCGCGAGGGCGGGCAGATGCGGGCCTATCGCGCGCGGCTGGCGGAGGAGGATGGCTTCGTCGTGCCTGAACTTGATGAGGAATTCACGACGGCAAACACGCTCGCCATGAGCTTCATCGAAGGCGTCTCCGTGGAATCGCTGGAAACGGCACCGCAGGCCGAGCGCGACCGCGTGATGGCGCGGCTGATCGACCTCGTCCTGCGCGAACTGTTTGAATTCGGCGTCATGCAGACCGACCCGAACTTCGCCAATTACCGTTATCAACCGGAGGGCGGAAAGCTTGTCCTCCTGGACTTTGGCGCCACCCGCGCCGTCGATGCGGACACGGTGGACGGCTATGCGGGGATGCTGCGCGCCTTTCTGGCAGGCGAACGCGATGCGGCCCGGGAGGCGGCCATTTCCGCGGGTTTCCTGGGACGTACCGCCGCCGACCGACACCGCGCGTTGATCGACCGGATGATCGATGTCGTCCTGGCCGAACTGGGCAAGGACGGGCCGTTCGATTTCGGCGACCGGGCATTTGTCGGCGTCCTCAGCGAGCAGGGCATGGCGCTGGCGAAGGACCGCGCGACCTGGCATCTGCCTCCTGCGGGACTGATCTTTGTCCAGCGCAAGATCAGCGGCACGGCGCTTCTCGGTGCGCGCCTGAAGGCCCGCGTCGATATACGCACGATGGTGAACGCGCGTCTGGCAGACGTCGGCTAGACCAGCATTCGCCGGAAAAAATCCATCGTCCTGACCCAGGACAGCGTCGCCGCCGCCTCGTCATAGCGCGGGGTCGAGTCATTGTGGAAGCCGTGGTTGACGCCCGGATAGATATGCGCGCTGTAGGTCTTGCCGTTCGCCAGCAGCGCAGCCTCGTAGTCCGGCCAGCCGGCATTGATCCGCTCGTCAAGACCTGCATATTGCATCATGAGCGGCGCCCTGATGGCGGGGACTTCGTCCGCCGTCGGCTGGCGGCCATAATAAGGGACGCCCGCGCCAAGGTCCGGCTGAGAAACGGCGAGCGCGTTGACCACGCCGCCGCCGTAACAGAAGCCGACCGCGCCGACCCTGCCTGTCGACCGATCATGATCGCGCAGGGTGCGATAGGCGGCGAAGAAATCCTCCATCAGCCTAGCGCCATCGAGACTGCGCTGCATCTCGCGGCCTTCGTCATCGGTGCCGGGATAACCGCCAAGCGAAGACAGGCCATCCGGGGCAAGCGCCAGAAAGCCGGCCTTCGCCGTGCGGCGTGCCACATCCTCGATATAGGGGTTCAGTCCGCGATTTTCATGGATGACCAGGACTGCTGGCAGCTTGCCCTGGGTGGCGGCCGGACGCGCCATCAGGCCGGACATGCTGCCATGCCCGTCCGGGCTGGCGAACGTCACGCGCTCCGTAA
Organism: uncultured Alphaproteobacteria bacterium; assembly: GCA_963710205.1. Taxonomy (GTDB): domain Bacteria; phylum Pseudomonadota; class Alphaproteobacteria; order Sphingomonadales; family Sphingomonadaceae; genus Pacificimonas. Next base: position 296,172 of record CAVPZG010000001.1, read on the forward strand.
CAATCGCCGGATCGTCGGGCTCAACCTGCCGCGCCATCGCATAATCGGGCTTCAGCTGGTCGAACAGCATCGCGCCCGTGACTCCTGCGGCCGCATATTTCGTCGCGCCGGACAGAAACGCCCGTTTGGACAGCTTCCCGTGCACATAGCCATCGAACATTTCGAGGATACGGGGATGAAAGTCCTTCGCGCGCATTCTGGTCATCAGTCCCTGTCCTCCACGATACCGGCAAGGTCCTTCGCATAGCCCTGCTTGCGCTTCACATCCATCTGCCTTGCGATCTGAATCCGCTGTGCCTGCGGACTGCCGGCACCGTGCAGGCTTTCGGTCAGGTAACCGACAGCGTTCCTGCCAAGCGTCATATTCTCGATGAGGCGGAGCATGCGCTGGCGGTGCTCGACCGGGACGCCGTCGACGCCCTTCATATATTTCCGCAGGATCGGACCGGCGATGTCATGATCGAAATCCTGCTGCGATGGCATGGTGACGACGATGCCGCCCGCTATGTCCTGCGCCAGGCGGCTGATCTCATAGGGAAAGCGCGTTACGTTATGCTTGCAGACATTGGACAGCATCGCGTCATTCATCACCGCGCCTGACGGCAGCGGCTTGGCTTCGTGACTGGAGGCAATGCCGGAGGAAAAGATGGTTTCGTTGAGATGCGTCATTTCAACGAGCTTGTCCTTGATATGACTGGCTTTCTCAGCGCCGTTCATTTCGGCGATGGCGCTGGCCGCACCCACCATGACGTCACCCAGACCGGTTTTGCAGACATAGGAGGCACGGTGGTAGGCGGTGAACCGCGCCACCATCTCCTGCGCGAATTCATATTCGCCGTCCATCAGCACATGTTCCCACGGGATGAACACATCCTCGAACACGGTCAGCGTTTCCTGTCCGCCGAACTTCGCATTGCCCTTGTCGATATCGCCCGCCTCGAACGCGCGCATGTCGCAGCTCTGGCGGCCATAGATGAAGCTGATGCCGTCGGCATCAACCGGAACCAGTCCGACAACGGCATAGTCCCTGTCCTCCGGCCCCAGGTTCATGGTTGGCATGACCGCGATCCAGTGCGAATTCAGCCCGCCCGTCATGTGCGCCTTCGCACCGGTGATGTAGAGGCCGCGCTCCGTCCGGCGGGTCACGTGCAGGAACATGTCGGGATCGGTCTGCTCGTGCGGGCGCTTCGACCGGTCGCCTTTCGGGTCCGTCATGCCAGCGCCGATAATGATATTGCGTCTCTGCGCTTCGCCCAGAAAGGCGAGGAACCGCTGGTGATAGTCCGTGCCGTGTTCGCGGTCGATGTCATAGGTGATCGAGTGGAGGACGCTGACCGTATCGAGCCCGGCGCAGCGCTGGAAACAGGTGCCGGTCAGCTGGCCAAGCCGGCGCTGCATGCGGTTCTTCCGCACCAGCTGTTCCGGCGCGGTCGGCACATGCAGGAAACGGTTCACGCGCGCGCCCACAATATCCGAATATTCCGTCGCCAGGTCGGGGTCGCTGTCCGCCAGGTCGTAGGTCGCCTTCAATGCGTTGATCGATGGACGGATCATGGGGTTGTCGACAGGTTCCGGGACCTGTTCCCCGAACAGCCAGACGGTCAGTCCGCGCCCGCGCAGGCTTTCGATATAGTCATCGCCCGTCACGATGTTCGGCATGCGCGCGATGCGGGCGGCGGCGCTTTCCTCCCGCTCGGATTTCGGTACGACGTTCATTTCATGTCCTTTATCCAGGCACGCACAAGGCTGACGGCCTCGTCGTGCCGCTGGGTGCGGGCGAGTTCAGGCATCATGACGCCCGTTTCGGTGGATTCCATGCGATAGAGCAGGATGGAGGCATCGGGATCACCAGGTTTGATGGCAACCATGCGGCCGCCCGATCCGCGGCCCGCCGCGACCGGTGCCTTGTTGACGCCCAGATTTGCGCCAGCGGGCGTTTCCCAGGTCAGAAACAGGCCGGAGTTCGAGGCAGGACCTGCCGGTTGGTGGCAATGACCGCAGTTTATATCGAGATAGGCGCGGGCGCGGGCGTCGACACTGGCCTGTTCGTCCCGCCAGTCTGGAATGGCCGCCGAATCCACGGGCACACCTGTCAACAGGCCAAGCCGCGTCAGGCGCGTCAGGTTGTTCTCGCCCTCGAAGATCCCGTTCAGATTTCGCGCCTTGGGGCCAATTGGCATCAGCTCGCCGTCCACCGAATGGCATCCCTTGCACTGGTTGACATTGGGAACGCGCCAGGTGAGCGCGAGGGGAGCGCCCTTTGCGTCGCGCCCCGCGACGTCGACATGCGCTCCGGCTTTTTTCAGCGTCGCCTTTCGATTGGCGTCATCCCAGACATATGGCCAGGCCTTCCAGCCATCCGCCTGTTTCACAAGAAGCCGCGTTTCGATAAGCCCTAGCGTACCGTCGGCGCGGGTGAAGCCGAAATGCTTCACCATGGCGCTGCCGACCGGGAACGCGAGCAGGCCGTCGCCTTCATAGGTGAGCGTCTTGCCACCGGGCACATAGACATAGCGCGCCTTTTCCGCATGGTCGGAAAAGAGCGCGCTGTTGAGGCCGTATTTCACGACGCGCGATGCGGGTCTCGACATGGCGGCATCGAAAAAGAGGCCGTAATCCGCGAAGTCCGCAGCGGGCATATCGGCCATAAGAGCGCGGTCATCGACCCTTGGCGATGGCGCGGCAGACATCAGCGCAAGCGCGCCGGCCATGAAAAGACAGGCCAGACCTTTCGTCACGCCTTGCCAATCATCGAACGGCGAACTGATCGCCGCCCAGACCTGGCTGGTCGGCGGGCAGCTTCACCGGTTCCGGTTCGACGATCAGCGGACCGCCCGCCGTCTCAGCCATACCGATGTCGCCACCCGCGCGGTCATCACCCGCCTTGGCGAGCCCGAGTGACAGGGCCGGAACATCGAACGACATCGTGACGCGTTCCTCGACCAAGCTGTCACCACGCAGGAAAGCCTCCGCACCGTCCCACAAGATCGGCGGGATCGTTCCACCCGCCGCCGCGGCGAGCTGGGTACCGCCATCGAATTTTGGATCGTCGCCGCCGCGCCCCATGATGTTGTCACGCACCACCACGTCGCGTGGCAGCGGATTGTAGCGCGCGTCGGTGAAGGGCTGGGTATAGCCGATAATCATCACCTGCGCCGAAGAATTTCCGTCCAGGACATTATCGAAGATATGAACATTGCGGTTCGCCATGACCATGATACCTAACCCCTGTGGTACAGAAGCGACGATATTGCCGGGACTTGCGAAATTTGGCGTATCGTTGTTGACGATCACATTATCGAAAATCCGCGTCGAATGCCCGCCGACTTTCGGCAGATCGGGCAAATCAAAGACGAGGATGCCGCCGGTGTTGCGAAAGGCGAGATTGCCATAGACATCGGCATTCGTACTGTTTTCGATTTCAATCCCCGCGACATTCATGTGCACGCGGTTGTTGCGGACGACGATATTGTCGGACTGGCCGACATATATGCCCGCATCGGAACAGGCGACGACTTCGCTGCCCTGGATCAGGATGTTCGTCGATTCCACCGGATAAAAGCCATAGGCTCCATTTTCCGGATCCGGCCCATTGGTCCATTCCGCCCTGAGATTGTCGAACGTCAGGCGGTCGACACCCTTGGCCTTGATGGCGTCGCCGCGCGTGTCTTCAATTGCGAAGCCTGTCAGAAGGACGCCGTCCGAAGTGACGAGCAGTCCTTCGCCCGCGCCCGTCTGCCCCTTGAAGCTGAGAATGGTCGCATCGGGGCCATCACCGCGGATCGTGACATCATCAACATCGAGCGACAGGCCATCCGTCAGCTGATATGTCCCCGCCGCCAGATGCACGGTGTCACCCGGCTTCGCCTCGATCAATGCGAGCTGAACGGTCTCCTGACTGTCATTCGAAGGTTCCACGTGAAACACTTCGGCGGCCAGCGGCGCGGACAGAAGCAGCGATAAGGCGGCGGCAGCAAGTTTCAGCATCATCGTCCCTCCCCAGAGACCCCCATTATATCATGGGCTGGACCATCGCACAAAAGCCGGCGACACTGTGCCCCTGCTTTGAGGGAGGCACGGACATGCATGATATCGTCATTCGCGGCGGCACGATCGTCGATGGCAACGGCGGCGCGCCCTATATTGGCGATGTGGCCATCGACGGCGAGGTCGTCAGTGCGGTCGGGACCGTCAATGCGCCTGGCCGCAGGGAAATTGCCGCCGCCGGAAAGGTGGTCGCGCCCGGCTTTGTCGATATTCACACGCATTATGATGGCCAGGCCACCTGGGATCCGGAAATGGCGCCGTCCAGCTGGCACGGCGTCACGACGGTGGTGATGGGAAATTGCGGCGTCGGCTTCGCGCCCGCGAAGCCTGACAAGCACGAATGGCTGATCGGCCTGATGGAGGGCGTGGAGGATATTCCAGGGACGGCGCTGGCCGAGGGCATGTCCTGGAACTGGGAAACCTTCCCCGAATATATGGACGCATTGGAGGAACTGCCGCGCACAATCGATGTAGCGACACATGTTCCGCATGGGGCTGTCCGCGCCTATGTCATGGGACAGCGCGGCGCGGATAACGAGGCGCCAACGGCGGCGGACATCGAGGCCATGTCGGCAATCGTCGAGGAAGGTTTGCGCGCGGGTGCGCTCGGCTTTTCCACCAGCCGCACCGTGCTGCACAAGAGCATCGATGGCGTTCTCGTCCCGGGTACGACGGCCACAGAGGACGAGTTGATCGGGATTGGCCGCGCCATGGGGCGGGTCGGCCACGGGGTCTTTGAAATGGCGTCCGACCTTAAGCGCGAGTGGAACGAGTTCAAATGGATGGGTGAGCTCAGCCGCGAGACCGGTTTGCCTGTGACCTTCGCCGCCCTGCAGAGCATTGCGAAGGAACTGGATCTTGATGAGCAGATCGCCACCATGGCGTCCGAGAATGCGAAGGGCGCGAAGATCGTCGCGCAAATCGCCCTGCGCGGTAATGGCGTCCTGATGACGTGGCGCGGGACGGTGAATCCTTTCCGTATGAAGCCGTCCTGGGCTGAAATCGATAACCTGCCATGGGAGGCGCAACTGGCGCGTCTGAAAGATCCGGCATTTCGGGAACGGCTGATCGGCGAACCCAGCGTCTATCCCGAAGAACAGGTCGACATCCTGCCCGTGCTCATGGTCGTGACGGATGGCTGGACCATGCAGTACCGGATGGAGGACGGCTTTGACTATGAGCCGACAGCGGCCATTTCGATCAAGGCGCTCGCCGAAGCGGCCGGGCAGACACCCGCCGAATATGCCTATGACCTTCTGATGCAGGACGAGGGGACGGGCTTCATCTACCTGCCCATCCTGAACTATGCCGATGGAAATCTGGATTTCGTTCACGAGCTGCTGCAGCGCGACGACTGCGTCATTTCCCTGTCCGATGGCGGCGCGCATTGCGGGACGATCTGCGACGCGGCCAGCCCGACATATCTGCTGGAACATTGGGTGAAGAACCGGACGCGCGGCACTATCCCTCTGGAACTGGCGATTCAGCGTCAGTGCCGGGATACCGCGCGCCTCTATGGGCTGGAGGATCGCGGCACCCTGGAGCCGGGTATGCTGGCAGATATCAATATCATCGACATGGATGCCCTCAAGCTCGGCAGGCCGTGGCTGGCATTCGACCTGCCGGCGGGCGGAAAACGCTTACTGCAAAAGGCGGACGGCTATGTCTGCACCATCAAACGCGGCGTGCTGACATTCGAGGACGGCAAACCCACAGGCAAGCGTCCGGGCGTTCTGATCCGTGGGCCGCAGAAGATTGAGGATGTCGCGCTTAGAATGGCGGCGGAATGATCCCTGCCGTTCCATTTGCATAGGCGCAAATTTTCAGCGATAAGCCCTCTGTATTAGTCGTCTAAGACAACTTTCGCAAAGGGGTCCAAAAATGCGTAAATTCCTGCTTGTCTCGGTTGCCGCTGTCAGCCTGTCCGCCTGCGGTATCAATTCTGTCCCCACCGCCGAAGAGGAAGCCAAGGGCCGCTGGGCGGATGTGGAGAATGATTACCAGCGCCGGGCGGACCTGATTCCAAACCTCGTGGCTACAGCAAAGGGATTCGCGGCACAGGAACGCGAAGTTCTGGAATCGGTGACCCGCGCCCGGGCATCGGCCACACAGACCAACATCACTGCCGACGATCTGACGGATCCGGCCAAGATGCAGCAATATCAGCAGGCGCAGAACCAGCTGTCCGGCGCCCTGTCGCGCCTGCTGGTGACTGTCGAAAAATATCCGGAGCTGAGGTCGAATGAAAACTTCCTGATGCTGCAGGCACAGCTGGAAGGCACGGAGAACCGTATTTCCACTGCGCGTCGCGATTACAACGCTGCCGTGCAGGCCTATAATACGGAAGTGCGCACCTTTCCGAGCCTGATCGCGGCGCGCTACATCTACGACGCAGAAGCCCATGCAGACGTTCGAGGCGACGACGGAGGGCGCAGAGGAAGCACCGACGGTTGAATTCTAGGCAAGCCAATGCCTGCCCGTTTTCACCTGTTGCTCGCCTGCGTACTGGCGCTGTTCTCCTTTGCCGCGTTGGCACAGGATTTTCCGGCGCTGACAGGCCGCGTTGTGGATCAGGCGGACATTCTCTCGCCGGCAACCGAAGCCGCTCTGACCAGGCAGTTGCGGACGCTGGAGGATGCGTCGCAGCGGCAACTGGTCGTGGCGACCGTTCCCAGCCTGCAGGGCTATACGATCGAGGAATTTGGCTATCGGCTGGGGCGCGATTGGGGAATTGGCGACGCGGCGCGTAATGATGGGATCATTCTGCTTGTCGCGCCCAACGACCGGAAGGTCAGAATCGAGGTCGGCTACGGGCTGGAAGGCATCATGTCCGACGGTTTCAGCTTTCTGATCGTCAACCGCGAAATCCTGCCGCGATTTCGGGATGGCGATCTGGAAGGCGGTGTCCAGGCGGGAGTCGATGCGCTTGTGACGCAGCTGGGCCTGCCGCCCGAAGAAGCCGCCGCAAATCTGCAGGCGGCGCAGGAAGCGCGCCAGCGGAGTGACGAGGGCGATGGCGGCTTTCCGTGGGGCCTGATCTGGATATTGCTGATCATCGGATTCAATATCTGGAGCATGTCCCGCCGGCGCGATGGCAAACGGCGGGGCGGCGGTGTGATTATCTGGGGCGCGCCCGGTATCGGCGGCAGTTCCCGTCGCAGCGGTGGCTTCTCGGGCGGCGGATTTGGGGGTGGCGGTTTTTCCGGCGGCGGCGGCAGTTTTGGCGGCGGCGGCGCGAGCGGGGGCTGGTAACATGGCATTGTCGAAAAACGATCATGACCGTGTGAGCGCGGCCATCGCGGATGCGGAGACGCGCACGGCAGGAGAGATTTTCTGCGTGTTTACCGAAGCATCCGATGATCATGCCGTCGTTCCTCTTGCCTATGCCGCGCTGATGGCGCTTGTCCTCCCGCCGATCTTCATCTGGTTCGGCCTGCTGGATCCGGCATGGGTTGATTTCGGCTGGTCTGCGGGCGGCGCTGCAGGTGTCCGTGAAACCGTCAGCATTTACGTAGCGGCGTCTGCGATCCTCTTCGCACTGACGTGGCTGATCGCGAGAGTGGAGGCCATACGCTACAGGATCGCGCCCAGCTCGCTCCGTCAGACCGCGGTGCACCGCGCAGCGATGGAAAGTTTCCTCTCGCATGGGATCCACCTGACCGACGGTCGCACAGGGGTGCTCATATTTTTGTCCCGCAAGGAACGTTATGCGGAGGTGATTGCGGACAAGGGAATTTATGAAAAAGTCGGTGAGGATGTCTGGGCGGATGCGGTTGCCGCCATCATGGCTTCGGCACGGTCAGGCGACATCGGCGGCGGCTTTGTCGAAGCCGTAAACCGCTGTGGTTCCGTATTGGCCGAACACTTTCCTCCATCCTCCCACAATCCCAATGAGTTGCCAGATCGCCTCATTGAAGTTTAAGGCATGTTAACCACAAAGGGAAATGGGAGAACGGGACTATGTTAGCAGACTTCAAGGCCTTCATCATGAAGGGAAATGTGCTTGATCTGGCAGTCGCTGTCATCATAGCGGGCGCATTCGCACTGATCACGACATCGCTCGTCGAGGATGTCATCATGCCCTTGGTAGGCGCCATTTTCGGCGGCGTCGATTTTTCAAGCTACTTCGTGATGCTCGGGCCCGTACCCGAAGGATATAGCGGGTCCATGACCAACTATGCCCAGCTGAAAGAGGCTGGCGTGCCGATGCTCGGCTATGGTCAGTTTATAACGGTCGTCGTGAATTTCGTCATTCTGGCGTTCATCATCTTCATGCTTGTGCGCCAGGTGAAGAAGCTTGAGCGGAAGGAAGAGGAAAAGCCAGCGGAGCCAAGCGAGGAAATTCTGCTCCTGCGCGAAATCCGCGACAATCTGAAAAAATAGATGTCTGTTTCGCGCTGCTGGCTATGCCAGCGGCGCGAGACGTTCGACCAGCATATCGAGCTGATCGAGATCGCTATAGCGGACCACCAGCTGTCCGCCCTCCCCGTCATAGGTCAGCCGCGCGGCAAGCCCCGTCGCGTCGCGTATGCGCGTTTCCAGCGCGATCAGATCCGCATCCCGCTCAGCGCTCTTGCGCGCCTTGGCAGTGACAGGCTTGCCGCCCACTGCCTTGGTCAGACGTTCCGCATCCCGCGCCGACAGTCCCTGATCGACAATCTGCCGGGCAAAGCCTTCCGGATCGCTCGTGCCGATCAGCGTGCGCGCATGTCCCATACCGAGGCGCCCGTCATCGACCATGGCCCTCACCGTCTCGGGCAGGTCGAGCAAACGCACCAAATTCGCGATATGACTGCGTGACTTGCCAACCAGAGCCGAGACAGCCTCCTGAGTGTGGCCATATTCGTTCATCAGGTGCCGGTAACCACGCGCCTCCTCGATCGGGGAGAGATCCTGCCGCTGGATATTCTCGACGAGGGCAATCTCATAGGCTTCGCTATCTTCCAGATCGCGGATGACCACAGGAACTTCATGCAGCTGCGCCGCCTGCGCGGCCCGCCAACGACGCTCGCCAGCGACAATCTCGAAATTACCACCATCCAGAGGCCGCACCAATATGGGCTGCAGCAATCCCTGCCGCTGGACGGAGTCGATCAGTTCGGCCTGGGCGTCCGGGTCGAAATTGCGCCGCGGCTGGTCCGGATTTGGCTTTACGCGGGTTATCGCAATCAACTGGCCCCGAAATCCCGATTGCGGCAGTCCGTTGGCCGAGTCACCATTGTCTGTCTTGACGTTGATCTCTTCCAGGAGCGCAGAAAGCCCGCGTCCAAGACCGGGTCGGCGTCGTCCCGCATTCTGGTCGCTCATGCCGCCGTCGCCAGGGAAGGTTCGGTACGGCCCATTACCTCACGTGCAAGCGCGATATACGCCTCCGATCCGGCACAGCGGTGATCATAGATAAGCGCAGGCAGACCATGGCTCGGTGCCTCGGAAAGTCGGACATTGCGCGGAATACTCGTGCTGAAGACGGCATCTCCAAGGCAGGCCCGCGCATCCTCCGCGACCTGCTGCGACAGACGATTGCGGGAATCGTACATCGTCAGCACCACACCCAATATTCTCAGGCGGTTATTATAACCGGAACGTACACGCTCCACGGTTTTAAGAAGCTGGCTAAGGCCCTCCAGTGCGTAAAATTCGCATTGCAAAGGGACGATGAGCGCATCGGCCGCCACCAGCGCGTTCAGCGTCAGCAAACCGAGCGAAGGCGGGCAATCTATCAGAACGAAATCATATTCGGACTGGGCCTTTGACAACGCGCGATCCAGCCTGTTCATGCGGGCGTCGACATCCACCAGTTCAATCTCGGCGCCAGAAAGGTCGACAGTGGCGGGAACGATATCCAGTCCCTTGATGCCGGTCGGCTGGGCCGCCTGTGACAGACTGGCCTGACCGATAAGCAGGTCATAGCTGGTGCAAGAACGACCGGTTTGGCCGATGCCCACGCCCGTTGAGCTATTGCCCTGTGGATCAAGATCGATGATCAGCGTCCGGTGGCCGCTGGCCGCAAGCCCGGTAGCAACATTGACCGTCGTTGTGGTTTTTCCCACCCCGCCCTTCTGGTTCGCCACCGCCAATATGTTCATTTGCGTATGTCCCGCCCCTTCATTCGTCTGACGTGCCTTGCCGACACAATTCGTGCGTCGGGATCGGTTCGGCTTTGATGCAACCCATATTCGAAGGTAAACCGGGTTTGCGCCGCATCTATCTCCGCTGCCACCTCCCTGCCCTTGGGAAGCAGCCAGCATGTATGTTGTGCCGCAAACCCCATGCCCCAGTCAAACAGCTTTGGCAGTGCCGCGCAGGCTCTTGCCGATATGATATCGGCCTTGGGCGCACGCATCTGCTCAGCCCGCTGATTATGGATGATGACGCGGCTGGAGATTTGAAGGTCGTCGGCAACATGCTGCAAAAACATACATTTTTTGGCTGTCGACTCAACCAGATGAACTTCCAGGTCGGAAATGATGGCGATGACCAGGCCCGGAAAGCCGGCCCCGGACCCGAAATCCACCCATGTTTTCACCCGCAAATCATCAGGGATCAAATCGATGAGTTGAAGGCTGTCTTCGATATGTCGCTGCCGTGCGATGGCCAATGTCGATGGCGCCACCAAATTCATTCGCGACTGCCATTCGGACAGAAGCGCCAAATAGCGTGAAAAGCTTTCCTCTGTTTCACGTGAAACATTGAAACTCATGCTGCACGCTTCAAATGCGCGAGCAGGATGGTGAGCGCTGCTGGCGTGATACCCGGAATGCGGGCTGCCGCGCCAAGGCTTTCAGGACGGGCCGTCCGAAGCCGCTCCACCATCTCCGTCGACAATCCCGGCATGGACGAATAATCGATTTGCTCAGGAAGGCGACGTGCCTCCTCTTTTCGCAGGTCAGCCGCCGCCCTTTCCTGACGCTGAAGATATTGATCATATTCCGCATCCACGAGCAGGGTTTCAGACAGGTCTTTGGGCAGGCCCGCCAACTCCGGCGCAAACTGAACGGCGTTGTTCCAGTCGAACTCGGGAAAGCGCAACCATTCGAACAGCGATCGGCGGACGCCGTCCTGCCGCACGTTGATCCCATGCGCCGCAAGATCCGCTGGCCCGACCTGAACCGTGGCCAGCTGCGCCCGCGCATCTTCATAGGCTGCGCTGTTTCGATCAAACCAGTCCGTCAGCTGCGGACTGGCAAGCCCGGCGGTGATGGCATGAGGTGTCAGTCGACGGTGGGCATTGTCGGTTCGCAGGGACAGCCGATATTCGGCGCGCGAGGTGAACATGCGGTAGGGTTCGGTCACACCTTGGGTGACCAGATCGTCAATCATCACACCTATATAACTGTTCGCGCGGTCAAGCGGCATCGCCTCTCGGCCCGCCAGCGTCAGGGCAGCGGACGATCCTGCCACCAGGCCCTGCCCCGCGGCCTCTTCATATCCGGTCGTCCCGTTGATCTGGCCCGCCAGATAGAGACCGGGCACGTCCTTCAATTGCAGGTCGTGCTTCAGTCCCCTGGGGTCGAGAAAGTCATATTCAACAGCATAGCCGGACTGGACGATTTCGGCGTGATGCAGGGCAGGTATGGACCGTATGAACCGCTCTTGCACGTCCAGCGGAAGCGCCGTTGAAATGCCATTTGGGTAGATCAGGTGGTCCGACAGGGCTTCAGGCTCCAGGAAGATCTGGTGTCCATCGCGTTCGCCGAAGCGAAAGATCTTGTCCTCGATGGAAGGACAGTAGCGCGGTCCCGTGCCTTCTATTGCGCCGCTATAGGTGGCGCTCAGGTGAATATTTTCCGAAATGATCCCGTGCGTGTCCGCTGTTGTTCGCGTTATGCCGCAACTGATCTGCTGCGCGCTAACCCTTTTGGTAAGCGCCGAGAAAAATTCGGGGTGCTTGTCAGGACGTTGCCATTCGACACGGGACCAATCGATGGTTCTACCGTCCAGACGCGGCGGCGTGCCTGTCTTCAGTCTTCTGACGGGCAAACCGAGATCCCGAAGCTGCTGTCCGAGCCGCGTCGCCGCACGCCCCATTGCACGCCCACCAACGGTCCGTTCCGCACCGATGTGCATGACGCCGCCCAGAAATGTTCCGGTTGCCAGCACGACTGCGCGGCATTTCAGCTCGGATCCATCCGCCAGTCGAAGCGCGGCTATTCCCGCCGCGTCGAGGACAAGTTCGGTCGCTTCACCGACAATCAAATCGACTGCGCTGGCGCGGAGCCACGCGTTCGAGACATGTCGATACAGACGTCGGTCGATCTGGGCCCGCGGCCCACGGACTGCTGGACCCTTGCGGCGATTTAGCAGCCGATAGCCTATCGAAGCCGCGTCGGCGAAGCGAGCCATGACACCGCCAAGGGCATCAATCTCCCGGACAATATGCCCCTTCCCCAAACCGCCTATCGCGGGGTTGCAGGACAATTTGCCGATGTCGGCCCGGTCAAGGGTCAGAAGCGCAACGCGCGCGCCAACATGACTCGCTGCAGCGGCGGCCTCGATACCGGCGTGTCCTGCGCCTACAATGATGATATCATAGCTCGTCGTCATGGCAGTTTCTTAACCGAAGCGGTTCATGCGATGTTTCACGTGAAACATCAGGGTTGATCTATTTACCCACGCAAAAGCGCCCGAATATGGCGCCCAGGATATCTTCACTCGTGTCATGACCGGTCAAGGCCCCCAGGGCGGCACCAGCTTCACGCAGTTGTTCCGCTTGCAATACCGGGTCCTCATGCTGTTCGGCAAGGGCAAGTGCGGTAACCGTGCGCGACAACTCCGTTTTCTGTCGGGCTGATGTCGTTACCAGCGCCTCATTTGGCAAGTCCCCCTCGATCCTGGAAACAATTTCGGCCAGCAGCCTATCCAGACCCGCGCCGGTCTTGGCCGATATGTCGATGGCATCGACACTTGCGTCAGAGCGCATGTCGGCTTTCGACCTGACAAGAATATGTTCGCCCGCATCCGCCATTTCATCTTCCGAAAGCAGATGGACGACAATTGAGGCCGATGCTGCGCGATCCCTCGCCCTGCGGACTCCCTCAGCCTCGACAGCGTCGTCCGTGTGCCTGATGCCTGCAGTATCGATCAGCGTGACCTTGTAGCCACCAAGATCAAGCGGGATTTCAATCGCGTCACGGGTGGTGCCGGCAATGTCGGACACGATCGCGGCATCGCTCGATGACAGTGCGTTCAAGAGGCTGGACTTCCCCACATTGGGGGCACCGACAATGGCAATGTCGATACCGCGGCGAATGCGGCGCGCCTGTTCATGGCGGCCGACGACATTCTCGATTTCCAGGCGCAATTCGGAAATTCTCGCAGTGCCGTCATTCGCGATATGTACCGCCACATCCTCTTCGGCCTCGGCAAAGTCCAGTGACGCCTCGACATCGGCACGCAGCGCCAGAAGGGTTTCACGCCAGCGTTCCGCCGCCCTTCGAAGCGTTCCCCCCGCCGCCATCATGGCCTGGTTGCGCTGCGCCTCGGTTTCCGCATCAATGAGCGCAGCAAGGCCCTCGGCCTCTGTCAGGTCCATTTTTCCGTTCAGGAAAGCGCGGCGCGCAAACTCCCCAGGTTCCGCCAGTCTGGTGTTTCTCGCCCTCCCTATCAGCGTCAACAGCCTGTCGACCAAGGCGACACTTCCCGTCACCTGTAACTCGGCGACATCCTCGCCGGTAAAACTGGCAGGCGCCGGAAAGAACAGCACAAGGGCTTCCTCAAGCAACGAGCCGTCCTCAGGGTCGCGCAAACGGCACAAGTTCGCCCTGCGCGGGATCAGCACGGACTTGCCAGCGAGCATGGCTACGGCTTCGCCTGCCTCCGGGCCGCTCAAACGAATGATGGCAACGGCAGCGGGAAGCTGACCGGATGAAAGCGCGAAAATGGTATCGGACATGGAAGGGTAAAATGCGCCGGCCGACTATTTCTTCGTCTCGCCCGCGCCCATGGCGCTGAACATAAGTTTCTGAAGATCGGCCAGACTAGAGCCGCCGAGAGCCGTCATGCCGCCCATCCAGTTCTGCATGGCCTTTTCGATATCGGACTGGCTGATGCCGTCTTTTGCGAAACGCGTCATCCGTTCGACATAGGCGTCATGCACCGGTGACAGGTCGGGTAGTCCGAAAAAAGCGCGTGCCTCTTCCGGGGTGCAGTCGATCTCAACATTTACTTTCATCGCGTGAGGCTCCTCTTGCGGCACAGGGCGTTTTGCGGCTTTACCCCTTCCCGAACCGGAAAGCGACGGATGGATGGAAATGGAATGGGCATTACAATCAGGCCAGTCGAGGACGCGGACCTTCCTGCGATCCTGGAGATCGTCAACGATGCGATCCTGAATTCGACAGCCTGGTATGACGAACGGCCGCGCGATCTTGCAGATCAGGAAGCGTGGCTGCGCGCCAAGCAGGCGGCTGGCTGGCCTGTGTTCGTCGCCGACAGGGAAGGCGCGGTGATTGGCTTTTCAACCTTTGACATATTCCGCGCCCGCCCCGCCTATCGTCATACCGCCGAACATAGCGTCTATGTCAGCAAATCGGCCCGCGGTCAGGGTGCGGGACGCCTTCTGCTCGAGGCGGTCGTCAACGAAGCCCGGTCACGCAAGCTGCATGTGCTGGTTGGCGGCGTCGATAGCGAGAATACGGGAAGTCTTGCCTTTCATGATGCCATGGGATTTGCCGAGGTGGGGCGCATTCCGCAGGTCGGACATAAATTCGGGCGCTGGTTAACACTTGTTTTCATGCATAAAATTATCGGAGAGCCATCATGACGTCACGATATCCCGCGCATCGCGACCCCCGCCTGAGCCGCTGGATGGCGCAGGCCGAGGCCCATGATATGGACGCCCTGCGCGCGCAGCTCGCTGACAACGCCATATTCGTTTCCCCTGTCGTTCACACGCCGCAGGTCGGGAAGGAATTGACCTACGCCTATCTGTCTTCGGCAGACAAGGTGCTGGGCAATGACAGCTTCCGCTATGTCCAGACGCTGATGGACGGCGATACGGCGGTGCTGGAATTCGAGACCGAGATTGACGGCATAAGCATCAACGGCATCGACATGATCCATTGGAATGCCGAGGGCAAGATCGACCATTTCAAGGTCATGGTCCGGCCCATGAAAGCCATGAACAAGGTTTGGGACATGATGGGCGCCATGCTGGCAAGGCAGGCCGCAGACGGGACGGCGCCCCCAGCCTAGTTGAACAAGGCGATCGAAAGTACGCCGGTCGCCGGGTCGGTCAGCCCCTCGTAGATCATCTTGCCCGCAACGATGACGATGACCAGAAGACCGATATAGGCGATCCAGCGGTAACGCTCGATGACCTTGGCGATGAAATTCGCCGCGACCCCCATCAGGATGACGGACAGGATCAGGCCGACGATCAATATGCCCGGATGATCCTTGGCCGCGCCCGCGACCGCCAGCACATTGTCGAGGCTCATCGACACGTCGGCGACGGCGACGGCCCAGGCGGCCGCAGCGAAGCTCTTCGCGGGTTTCAGGCCGCTATGCTCGTCGCCCTCCAGTTCGGGTGAGCCGGGATTTCCCGTGTCGGCGCGGATTTCGCGCCACATCTTCCACGATACCCAGAGCAGCAGCAGCCCACCCGCGAAGACCAGGCCGACAATTCCCATCAGCCAGGTCACCACGAGCGCGAAGGCGATGCGCAGGACCAGCGCGGCCAGCACGCCAATGGCGATCACCTTCTTGCGGTCCTCTGGTGGCAAACCGGCCGCCAGAGCGCCAACGACGATGGCGTTGTCGCCCGCCAGCATGATGTCGATCATCAATACACTGCCAAAGGCCGCAAGTGCGCTTGGCGTACCGATATTGGCGAAATCCTTCACAATCGCCGCCCAGATGTCGGAAAGGCTGCCCAGCTCCTGAACGAAGCTGAAGAAGGTCAACCAGTTTGGATCAAACATAAATATGTGCAGTACCTTACTGGTTCATTGATGCGAAGAAATCCTCGTTGCTCTTGGAATCCTTCATTTTGTCGAGCAGGAATTCCATGGCGTCGACCGTGCCCATCTGCATGAGGATACGGCGGAGGACATACATTTTTGCGAGCGTATCCTTGTCGAGCAGGATTTCCTCCTTGCGCGTGCCGGACTTGCCCACGTCGATGGCGGGGAAGATGCGCTTGTCGCTGACCTTGCGGTCCAGCACGATCTCGGAGTTGCCCGTGCCCTTGAATTCCTCGAAAATGACCTCGTCCATGCGGCTGCCGGTGTCGATCAGCGCGGTGGCGATGATGGAAAGCGAGCCGCCCTCCTCGATATTGCGCGCCGCGCCGAAGAAGCGCTTCGGACGCTGCAGCGCGTTGGCATCGACACCGCCCGTCAACACCTTGCCCGACGACGGTACGACCGTGTTGTAGGCACGCCCAAGCCGGGTGATGGAATCGAGCAGGATAACGACATCCTTCTTGTGCTCGACCAGGCGCTTGGCCTTTTCGATGACCATGTCTGCCACCTGCACGTGGCGCGTGGCCGGCTCGTCGAAGGTCGAGGACACGACTTCGCCGCGAACCGAACGCTGCATGTCGGTGACTTCTTCCGGACGTTCGTCAATCAGCAGGACGATCAGAAAAACTTCCGGGTGATTTTCCGTGATGGCGCGGGCGATGTTCTGCAGGAGAACGGTCTTACCCGTGCGCGGCGGAGCGACGATCAGCGCACGCTGGCCCTTGCCCTGCGGCGCGATCACGTCGATCACGCGGCTGGACTTGTCCTTGATGGTCGGGTCGAGGACGTCGAGATTGAGCTTCTGATCCGGATAGAGCGGCGTCAGATTGTCGAAATTGACGCGCGTACGAACCACTTCGGGGTCGTCATAATTGATTTTCACGACCGACGTCAGCGCGAAATAGCGTTCGCCATCCTTTGGCGCGCGGATTTCGCCCTCGATCGTATCGCCCGTGCGCATGGCATGTTTCCGGACGAGATTTGGCGAGACATAGATGTCATCGGGGCCGGCCAGATAATTCGCCTCGGGTGAGCGCAGGAAACCGAAACCATCCTGCAGCACCTCGATCGTGCCGCGGCCCATGATTTCGCGGCCTTCCTCAGCCTCCGCCTTCAGGATGCCGAACAGCAGGTCCTGTTTCCGAAGGGTCGATGCGCCCTCGACGCCCAGCTCCTCAGCCATCGTGACAAGTTGCGCCGGAGCGGTGTCTTTGAGGTCTTGCAGATGCAGGGATGCCATGGAAATCTGTCTTTCGGGGGAAGGGTCAGAAGGTGTGCGGGCGCACGAAAAGGCCTCAGAATGGGCGCTGACCTGTGGTAGGATAACCCGCAGGAGCTGCGGACACTTACGAAATAGGCCGATCCGCCAATGGCGTCAAGCCGTGCGGACCGCCGCCACCCTGTCGAAAACCTGCTCCACCTCCGGCTTGGGACGGGTGGCAAGACTGACGCCAATCAGGGCCAGGGACGAAAGCAGGAAACCGGGAACAATCTCGTACATGGTGGCACTGAGCGGCTCTCCCCCCGCCGTGAAGCCGCCATAGACCCAGAGCAGGACGGTCAATGCCCCCACGACAATGCCTGCAAGCGCGCCTGCAAAGGTGGTTCGCCGCCACCACAGGCTGGCAAGAATGAGCGGACCGAACGCGGCTCCGAACCCCGCCCAGGCGTTGGAAACCAGCGTCAGGACATTGGACGACCGGTCATAAGCGAGCGCGACTGCCACCAGCGCGACCGCCAGAACAGCGCCGCGCCCGACGAGAACGAGTTCGGTCTGGCTGGCCCCCCGGCGCAGGAAAAGGCGGTAGGCATCCTCCGTCAGTGAACTTGACGCCACCAATAGCTGCGAGGAGATCGTCGACATGATCGCGGCAAGGATCGCTGCCAGCAGGAAGCCGGCGATCAGCGGGTGGAAAAGCAGCTGCGATAGCAGGATGAAAATGGTTTCGGGATCCTCGACAACGATGCCGTTGGCACGGGCGTAGGCAAGGCCGATCAGGCCGGTCGCGCAGGCGCCAATGATCGTCACCGTCATCCAGCCCATGCCGATGTTGCGGGCGGTCGGAACGTCCCTGACCGACCGGATCGCCATGAAACGAACGATGATATGCGGCTGGCCGAAATAGCCGAGCCCCCATGAGGCCGCTGACAGAATGGCCAACAGGCCGATGCCGCCGCCGAACATGTCCGTCAGCGACGGATCGATGGCGTTCAGCTGGCTGGCCAGGGTGTCGCCGCCCAGCCCGTTCAGGGCCACGACGGGCACAAGGACCAGCGCCACGAACATGATGCATCCCTGGACGAAATCCGTGATGGACACGGCCATGAAACCGCCGAACAGCGTATAGGCGACGACAACGCCAACCGTGATCCAGAGGCCAAGGCCGTAATCGAGGCCAAAGGCACTTTCAAACAGCTTGCCGCCCGCCACCACACCGGAGGCGGTGTAAAGTGTGAAAAAGACGATGATGACGACCGCAGACAGCACACGAAGTGTGTGGCTGTTGTCCCGAAAGCGTTTCTCGAAATAATCGGGAATGGTAATCGCATCGTCGGCGACCTCGGTATATGTCCTGAGGCGCGGGGCAACGAGCAGATAATTGGCAAGCGCGCCGATCAGAAGCCCCACCGCGATCCAGCCCGCGCTGAGTCCGGACACGAACATCGCGCCGGGAAGGCCGAGCAGCATCCAGCCGGACATGTCCGACGCGCCCGCCGAGAGGGCGGTGACCGCAGGGCCGAGCTGACGGCCGCCCAGCATGTAACCCGACACATCATTGTCGGTTTTCATGTAGCTGTAGAGGCCGATACCAAGCATCAGCGCAAAATACAGGCCGAGCGAGATAAGCGTTCCGGTTTCGATGTCAGGCCTCTGTTGTTTAGGAAATCAAAATGGCTTCACGACGGCCAGAATGACCACGACGATGGCGACAAGGCTGGGGATTTCATTCATGAGGCGCAAGGCCTTTTCGCTGACAGGCCGCGCGCCCGCCAGCATTTTCCGCGACAGACCGGCCAGATAACCATGAAAGCCGGTGAACAGAAGCACGATCAGAAGTTTCGGGCCCAGCCAGCCATTCCCCGCCATGCCGATGTTGAGGAGAAGCGCGATGCCCAGAACCCAGACGACCAGCATGGACGGCGTCATGATGATCTTGCGAAGCCTGCCGATCCGCTCCCCCCAAACGGCCGCACGATCGGGCTCGCCGTGGAGGTGCACGAGATAGCGCGGCAGGATGAACATGCCCGCCATCCAGAAAATAACGAATATCAGGTGCGCCGCCTTCACCCACAGGTAAGCGCCCCCCATGAAACCGGTCATGCGCGAATTTCCCGCAGCGCCGCTTCGACATGGGAAAGGGGCGTTTCCTTGGAAATGCCATGCCCGAGATTGAAGATATGCGGCCGGTCCGCCAGCGCGGATCTGATCCTCCTGATGGCCCCCGTAAGCACCTCTCCGCCCGCCAGGAGCGCCATGGGATCCAGATTGCCCTGCACCGGCAGGCCGTCTGGCAGCACCTGATCTGCCCAGACGGGATCGACGCTCTCATCGAGACCGATCGCATCGACCCCCGTCTCAATGGCATAATCCGCCAGCTTGCCGCCCGCACCCTTGGGAAAGCCGATGATGGGAATATGCGGATGCCGTGCCCGCAGGGCATCGACGATCGCCCGCGTGGGTTCCACGCACCAGCGTGTGAACTGGTCGGGGGACAGGCTGCCCGCCCAGCTGTCGAACAGCTGAACAGCCTCCGCGCCGGCGTCGATCTGGCCGCTTAGATAATCGACGGTCATGACCGAAATCGCATCGATCAGCGCAGCGAAGCGTTTGGGTTCGCCATAGGCCATCAGGCGGGCCGCGGCCTGTTCCTTGGATCCGGAGCCGTGCACCATATAGGTCGCGACGGTCCAGGGACTGCCTGCAAAGCCGATCAACGTCGCCTGTGGCGGCAATCCGGCCTTCACCTTCGCCACGGTCCGGTAAATCGCTTCCAGGTGCTGGGGCGCGGTCTGAAGCGTTTCCAGCGCATGATCCGCGAGCCTTGGGGACAGGTCTGGTCCTTCCCCCGCAAGAAACTGCAAATTCTGGCCAAGCGCATGTGGGACGATCAGGATGTCGGAAAACAGGATGGCGGCGTCGAATCCATAGCGTTTCAGCGGCTGCAGGGTAACTTCAGCGGCGGCGTCAGCATCATAGACAAGATCGAGAAAGCCGCCGCGCTCGGCACGCAGTTCCCGATATTCCGGCAGATAGCGACCGGCCTGACGCATGAACCAGACAGGCGGCGGATCGACGCGCGCACCGCCCAGAACGGCAAGGATCGGTTTTTCAGACATGGCGCGCCCCTTATCTTCCTTAATAATATTTTAAGAGAATGAAGTGATAGTAGGTGTGTTGGAAAACGGGGCTTAACGCACCATCCCCAGACTTGCCAACAGCTGTCCGGCAGCGGCGACTCGGTCAAGGTACACGAGTCGCGGAAATCCGCTCCCATTATTAACTCTGGGTCGTCTCGGACGACGATCGCTGTGGACGAACTCGTGAAGGAATTCCGCGGAATTCAGTGTGAGCGTCCCATCCCCGATTTCGCGGCGGAGTCGGACACCGGCTTTTCCACAGGGTTGTTAATCCTTATGGCGCTGCCATGGAAAAACGCATTCACATTCATCTGGTTTCCGATTCCACCGGTGAAACGCTGGAAAGCGTCGCGCGCGCCAGCCTGGCACGCTTTGAGGGCGTCGATGCCGTGAAGCATTTCTGGCCTCTGGTCCGCTCCAAGGGCCATATGGACCGGGTGTTGACCGATATCGCCGAAAATCCCGGGCTGGTCCTGTTCACGCTGGCGGGCGGCGAAGTGCGTGATCATCTTGAAAGCCGCTGCGAGGCGCTCGGTCTGCCCGCCGTCAGCGCGATCGACAGCGTTGTCGCCGGTATGGCGATGATGCTGGGGAAGGCCGCAACGGCCAAGCCGGGTCGCCAGCACCGCCTCGATGATGCCTATTTCGCCCGCGTCGAAGCCATTCATTACACGATGGCACATGACGACGGCCAGCAGCCGGAAAACTGGAACGAGGCGGACATATTGCTCGTGGGCGTCTCGCGCACGTCGAAGACACCGACGAGCATCTATCTTGCCAATCGGGGTTACAAGACGGCGAACCTGCCGCTTGTGCCAACCCGTGAGCCGCCGCCCAACCTGTTCACCGTCACGCGTCCCTTCATCGTCGGCCTGACGACGACACCGCAACGGCTGGTCGAGGTGCGCCGCAACCGCCTCCTCAGTCTCGCGCAGACGCCCGACACCACCTATGTCGACAATGAACGCGTAAAGGCCGAGGTTCTGAAGGCACGGCGCATGTTCGCCGATCAGGGCTGGCCGGTCATCGATGTCACGCGCAAGGCGATCGAGGAAACCGCGGCCGCCATCATCAACCTGAAAAATGCCGAGGCCGCGGGCCGGGAATGAATTTTTTTCTCGCCTCCACAAGCCGTTCCCGGCGCGCGATGCTCAAGGCGGCGGGCGTGCCCTTTGAGGCTGTATCGCCTGGCGTCGATGAGGATGAGCTGAAACTGTCGCTGAGAGCGGAAAACGCCAGCCCGCGCGCCATTGCGGATGCGCTGGCCGAAGCGAAGGCGCTGAAGATCAGCCGCAGATATCCGCAGGCGCTGGCTTTGGGCGCGGACCAGATGCTGGCGCTGGAGGATGGAACCACGATTGACAAGGCGGCGGACATGTCCGCGCTGCGCGATCAGCTGCTGACCCTGCGCGGGCGTACGCACAGGCTCATCTCCGCCGCCGTGATCGGCGAAGCTGGCCGACCCGTCTGGCGCTTCGTCGATACGGCGAAACTGCATGTGCGGGAATTTTCCGAGATCTGGCTCGACGACTATCTCGCAAAGGAAGGTGACAAGCTGCTCTGGGGCGTCGGCGGTTACCGCATCGAGGAAGCGGGCGTGCAGTTGTTTGCAAGGGTCGAGGGCGACCAGTTCACTATAAGGGGTCTGCCGCTCGTCCCCGTGCTGGACTATCTGAGAACGCGCGGGGTTCTGACCGCATGACGTCACTATACTGGCGCGATCTTCCCGAATTATCAAATCCTTATGCCGAAGTCATTGGGGATCCCATCGCACAGTCGAAGTCGCCCGATATCCACGGCTTCTGGCTCGGAACATTGGGCATCAGCGCGGAATACCGGCGGGCGCACGTGCCGCCCGGTGAACTGGACGCCTATTTTGCCCACCGGCGAAACGATCCGCGGTGGCGGGGCTGCAACATCACCATGCCGCACAAGATGAGCGCGCTTTCCTTCGCTGACGACAGCGACCGCAGCGCAGCGAATGCCAAGGCGGCGAACGTCATGGTCGCCGCCGGGGACGGGAAATTGCACGCCTATAATTCCGATATCGAAGGCGTGGCGGAGCCTCTTCGCCATACCCGCATCGCACCTTATCCAGGACGTGTTGCCGTTTATGCCCAGATTGTCGGCGCCGGCGGCGCGGCGCGGGCCGCAGTTCTGGGCATTCGCGAGGCCAAGGCTGCATCCGACGTCGATATCTTCGTTCGCGATCCGCAAAAAGCGCAGCCATTCGCGGCGTGGGCCAATACGCCGTCCGGCAGGGCGCAGCCGATCGCGGATCTCGGTCCTGTCGGCGGTGTTGGCGACGCCGAACAGCGACATAGCCATATCCTCATCAATGCGACCAGCCTTGGCATGGCCGGAAATCCACCGCTTGCGGTCGATCTTTCGCGCTATCATTCTGACACCATCATCTTCGACATGGTTTATGATCCTCTTGAAACGCCGCTACTCCGGCAGGCGCGACAATGTGGTTTCCGGACCATCGATGGCCTCGACATGCTGGTCGCGCAGGCCGCACGCGGGTTCAGTCTGTTTTTCGGCGTCGAGGCACCGCGTGAACATGACGCGGAACTTCGGAAATTGCTCACGCGATGAAAGTCATCGGCCTCACAGGGTCCATCGGCATGGGCAAAACCACCGTTGCCGCCATGTTCGCGGCGCGGGGGGTGCCCGTCTTTGATGCCGATGCCGAGGTGCACCGGCTGCAGACAAAAGGCGGCAGGGCGCTGCCGCCCATCGAGAAGGCGTTTCCCGGTGTCACCGGCTCCGCCGGTCTTGACCGGGCAGCGCTGGGAAAGGCTGTATTTGGCAAGCCGGAGGCCTTGCAACGGCTGGAGGAAATCATGCATCCCCTCGTCGCCGAGGCCCAGGCGGATTTCCTGCTGCGCGCGCGCCAGGCCCGCGCGCCCTTCGTCATTCTCGACATTCCGCTGCTGTTCGAAAAGGGCGGCTGGCGGCGCGTTGATGGCATTATCACGGTCAGCGCGCCGCCGCATGTGCAGGCGGCGCGGGTGCTGCGCCGCCCGGGGATGACGCCGGAAAAATTCGGGAATATCCGGGCGGCACAGATGCCGGACGCGGAAAAACGCGCCCGCTCCGATTTTGTCATCGAAACGGGAATGGGAAAGCGCCGGTCTTTTCTCGCGGTCCGGCGCATCACGGCTTGCCTGCGTGGCGACTCCGTCCGATACTGCAGGCAATGCGTGAAATCATCTTCGACACGGAAACGACGGGCCTGAGCCCCGACAATGGCGACCGGATCTGTGAGATCGGCGCCATTGAGATGGTGGAACTGATGCCCACGGGACGGACATATCACGTCCTCATCAATCCCGAGCGCGATATGCCGGCAGAGGCCGAGAAAGTGCATGGCCACAGCAACGCCGATCTGGCCGACAAGCCGAAATTCCGCGACATCGCTGAGGATTTTCTGGCCTTCATCGGTGAGGATTCGAAACTGGTCGCGCACAATGCGAATTTCGATATGGGCTTCGTCAATGCCGAACTGGTTCGCATCGGCAGGCCAAAACTGCCTGAGGCGCGTGTAATCGACACGCTGGCGCTGGCGCGAAAGAAATTTCCGGGCGCAAAGCTGACGCTGGATGCGCTCTGCAACCGCTTCGGGATCGACCTGGCGCGGCGCGTGAAACATGGCGCGCTGCTCGATTCCGAACTGCTTGCCGATGTCTATGTCGAACTAAGGGGCGGCAGACAGCGCGGCATGGAGCTGGCAGCCGCCGCCCCGGCGGCCAGCCTGGCTGCCGCGCAAGCGCCATCACGCAAGATCTGGCCGGAACGCACATTCACCGTGCCGGCAGACGAATCCGAGCGGCACCGGAGCTTCATCGCCGCGTTGGAGAATCCCGTCTGGAATCGCTATTCGGGAATATTGAACAGTTAAAGGAGACCGCCATGGATATTCGCGTTTCGGGTCATCAGCTCGATGTAGGGGCGTCTCTTACCAGCCATGCGCAGGACCGCATCGCCGCACTGGGTGAAAAATTCTCCGTCGGCATGACCGGCGGCTCGGCCACCATGGCCCCTGGCCCGCATGAACATGAATTCGCCGCGGACATCGTCGTGCAGCTTACGCAGGGCCTTGTCATGAAATCGTCGGCCAATGCGCATGGCGATGCGAAGGCAGCCTTTGACGCCGCCGCCGACAAGATCGAGACGCAGCTGCGCCGCTACAAGCGCAAGCTGAACGACCGCGAAAAGCGCGGCGCGCCGCAACCGATGATCGGCGCGGACTATCGTGTGCTGCAGCGCGACGAGCGCGACGAAATCGACGACAGCGAAGACGCGCATCTCATCATTGCGGAAAGCGCGCACGACATTCCAGAGGTCAGCGTGGCCGATGCCGTCATGCTGCTCGATCTGCGCCACACGCCTGCGCTGATGTTCAAGAATGGGCAAACGGGCAATCTGTCGATGGTTTACCGGCGTGAAGATGGCCATGTGGGCTGGGTCGAACCCAAATGACCACAGGGACGGCTGCGGTTTCCGGCTTCGACCCTGCCGGACTGCTTTGCTTCGATTGCATTCACATCGGTCTGAAGGTCGATAGCCGGGCCGGGCTGTGCACGGCGATGGCTGCCCCGCTGGCACGCGCAACGGGTCTCGATCCGGCGCACATCGCCGAAGCGCTGTTGCAGCGCGAACGGGTCGGCTCGACGGCCTTTGGCGGCGGGTCTGCCGTTCCGCATGCGCGGCTGCCCGGCCTGACCAAGGTAACCGGGGCGTTCGCGGTTCTGGCAAAGCCACTCGTCATGGACGCCCTCGACGGAGAGCCGGTCGACGTCGTCTACGCGCTGATATCGCCTGAAGGTGCTGGCGCGGACCATCTGAAGGCACTGGCTTCGGTCAGCCGGTTGCTGAGAGACCGTGCATTTGTGGACAAGTTGCGCGGGGCCGCGAACAGCGATGCCGCGCATGCCCTGCTGGCGGCAAAGGGGTGGAGCGTCGCCGCATGATCTGGCAATGATGGCCCATGACGGATGCAAGAGACATGAACCGGTCCCGTGTCATCCTGCAGGGGCAGCTGCGGGCAGCGCACGGGAGGCAGACATGCCGGATCGCGGACCTGTCTGCGGCGGGTGCGCGTCTCATGGGCGTGGGGACGGGCCGCCTTTCCGAAGGCGATATCGTCGGCCTGACCATTCCAGGCCACGCCGAATTTCCCGCCGCCATCGTCTGGGTCAACCAGGATGAGGCCGGACTGCAGTTCATCGACGGTGCCGAGGGCGGCCTCCGCCGCTTCGGTGAGCGCGCGGAACTGCTGGGCGTCATCTCTTGACCAGTGATGGTGAGGATACCGCAATGCACCGGGCCGGGCTCGAACGCCTGTATGCCGCCGCGCCGATCAACAGGATGTTCCGGTCGGAGCTCAGTCTGCCCGAAGAGGGTGTGTCGCGAATCCGCTTTCAGGTGGACGGCGCACATTTTCATGCTGCCGGCGCGGCGCATGGCACCATCTATTTCAAGATGCTGGACGATGCGGCCTTTTACGCCGTGAACACGATTGTCACTGACGTCTTCATGCTGACGACGGCGTTCAACCTGCACATGGAACGGCCTGTCCCCGCGGGACCGCTGGTGGCGGAGGGGCGCTTTGTAAGTGGACGGCGAAGGCTGTTTGTCGGGGAATCGACCCTCATCACTGCGGACGGCGAGGAAGTCGCGCGCGGCACAGGTACGTTCATGCGCTCGAAAATCCCGCTTGCCGATCTCGACGGTTACAAGAGCTGAGCCGGCTGCCGACGAAATTATGGATAGATGCCATCCGCCGGAAGGTTACGGCGGATGGCGGCTTTGCGATGATCCTCGCGAAGGGTGATGAGACGGCCGGAGCTGTCATTCTGCTGCTCCGCAGCCGGGAGAATCAGATATCCGCCTATGCCCGCACGAACCTGGGAGACGGCCAGGTCGACTGGCGTGCGCTTGTTGAAAACGAGCCTGATCCGAGCGAAAAACTGGAAAAACTGCTCGAAAAACAGCGCCGTTTCGACCCGGATCTGTGGCTGATTGAACTGGACGTCGCCGATCCCGCACGGTTCATCGCGGAACTGCCGCAGATAAGTTGATCGGCAAGGAACTTTTTACCAAATAACGGTCACAAGAGATCAACCGCACCCATAGAGGCGCGCAACCTTAACCGAGATCGGCTTGGCGCAAATGTATAATCAGCGCCGGACACAGAAAGTTCCGCCGGTCCGAACACGGGCTTATTCGACATGCTGAAATCAAAGCGGGCCATCGCACTGGCCCTTGGCAGTCTTGGACTGCTTGCCGCTGCCGACCTTCCGACCGATGTCCAGATGGACCCGGTCACGGTTTCCGATGCGGCGCCCCTCGCCTTTGTGCTTGAGGCTGACGAGATCGAGATCGATGCGCCGTCCTTTGGAGAGGATTCGGTGGAATCCGCTGATAACGAGATCAGCCTTGGTACGCTGGTCGGGAATGTGCGCGACTATGGCACGCCGGAACTCGACCGGGAAATGGAATGTCTCGCCAGCGCCGTTTACAATGAAGCGCGGGGCGAGCCCCTTGAAGGACAGCTTGCGGTCGCGCAGGTCGTTATCAACCGCGCCGCTGACCACCGCTGGCCTTCCAGCATCTGCGACGTTGTCTACCAGCGTTATCAGTTCAGCTTCACGTTCGACGGCAAGCCCGATGTTCCGGCTGTCGCCGATGCGTCGTGGAAGCGCGCCGAAGCGGTTGCAATTGTCGCCGCCACGGACAACTGGCAGGACGTGACCGATGAGGCCGTTTTTTTCCACGCCACCTATGCGAACCCGCGCTGGAAGTCGGCCTTCAAACGCACCGCCGATATAGGCAGACACATCTTCTACCGCTAGCCGCGGTCATCTGAGCATGGATAAGGGGCTGGGGCGTGATCTGCGTTTCAGCCCCTTTTCTTTTGCCTCTGTTCCTTTAATGTTCCTTTCATGGCAAGCGCACCTCTTGATGCACCCCTGACGGCACAGGATGTCGCGCGCGGCATTGGCCGCCTGTTCTGGAATCAAAAGCGCAGCATGTTGACCGAGGTCATGTTACTGCAAACCTTGAAGCGCCGCGCCGGTCGCATCGCTTCGTATACTTGGCAACTGAAAGCACAGCGGATACGCTCGGAGAAATGAGAACCTTTTTGCGACATTTTCCGATGCCCGTCATTGCCACCCTCGCGCTGTCGGGATTAGGCACCTCGGAAGAGTCTATTCTACGCATGGGAGCGGCTCAAACACCCGAGCAGGCCCGGGCAGAGCTACAAGAACTGAAGGTTCCTGCCCAAGTCCGGGACTGGGAGCTACGCAAGGCGAAGATTAAAAAGGAAATACTCCATGGGGCGGGATTGGCAGCGCTGCCTGAAAAGACTCCGCTAAATGTGAAACTTTCAAACAAACGAACTTACACGGGCTACTCCGTCGAGAGTGTGGCCTTTGAGAGTTCACCGGGATTTTACGTCACGGGCAGCCTCTACCTCCCCACTGATTTCGCCGACAGCCTCGCGGGGATTCTCTGTCCGCACGGACATAATGGTCGCTTCTTTAAGGACAGGCAGGATCGATGCGCGGTCCTCGCCAAGATGGGTGCGGCAGTATTTCAGGACCATATGGTTGGCTATGGAGACTGGGAGGAGGCTGGCTGGGTACACAAGAAAACTCCGGAGGTTCTAAGACCCCAAACCTGGAACAGCATCCGGGCGGTGGATTTCATACAGTCACTGCCGGGAGTCGATCCCAAACGTATTGGAATCACTGGATGCTCGGGAGGTGGGACACAGTCTTTCCTTTTGACGGCGATTGACGACCGGATCGCTGTCAGTGTGCCGGTTTGCATGGTTTCCGCCCATTTTTTTGGTGGGTGCGATTGCGAAAACGGCATGCCCATCCACCAGAGTGTGGAGCACAAGACCAACAACGCCGAGATCGCTGCCCTCGCCGCGCCTTGCCCTCAGATGGTCGTTTCCAATGGCGATGATTGGACGTGGTTTACAAAACCTACGCCAAAACCAATGCGCCCGTGAAACTCCTCGCCTGCCTCGCGCACATACGCAGGAACTTCGTCGAAGTCCTCGACGCCGGCTCCGATCCGGACGCCGCACTGATCCTCAGCCTCATCGGGAACTCTACGGCATCGAAGCCGACCTGCGCACGGCGGGCGCGACACCGGCACTCCGCCACTCGCAACGCGCCCAACGCAGTGCTGCCATCGTCGGGCGCATCCGCGAAGTGATGGAAGCAACCCAGGCCAGGCACCGCCCCGCGAGCCTCATGGGAAAAGCCCTCTTCTATGGACTCGGGCATTGGGCAAGCCTGGCAAGGTATCTTGAGGACGGACGCCTCGAGATCGATAACAATCCCCCTCGTGGAACGATCGCCGAGAACGCCGTGAGACCACTCAAGCTCGGAGCGAAAAACTGGCTCTTCTTCGGTTCGGAACACGCCGGACACAACGCAGCGGTGATCTACACGCTCGTTGAAAACTGCCGGAGGCATGGCATCCCGGTGGAAGAATACCTGTGCGAACTTCTCACCCGCCTCCCCGGCGAGACCGACTCGGAAATCATCGCCGGCCTCACCCCGGCTAGCATGGCCGCCGCACGCAGCGGAAAATCCGCCGCCGCCTAGATCGCGTCAAGGGGGCAGCGATTCCTTCGCTTACGTTTGACCGTTTACTTTGCTGAGTTCAATACGGTCGGAAGTTATGGAAGGACGAATTCAAGCGGCTAATCTCGAGAAGGACGACATGATACTGGAACAATGCCGTGCAATTTTCCTGATTTACCCCGTTGAGTGCCCAAGCGACAAGTCCCGCCAGACTCTCGCTTGCCTCGCCTTAGATTTTACCGCTAGTCCATAGGCAGCCGCGTGAATTTCTCTCCTGCCGAGAACATTCCGTTCTATGGGATCGGTCGCATATTTTTCGATAGCCTCCTCCCATTCGCGATCGCCGACCAGGAGCGAGCGATCAATCGCCTCCACTTTATCTGCGAACGGAACATTTTCGCCGTATAATGAGAGCGATCCGGTCATAGCGTGTTCCATAATTTTGTTACAGGAACGTGCTCGATTCACTGCCGACTTCTTTGATGGATACACGCAGATATCGAAGCGTAACTTTCCTAGCGACAATCGATATGATCTCCAACTCGACGGAGTCCTCGCAATCACTCTGGGGAGAGTGCGCAACCAATCTGGTGCGTGGGGACCGAGGAAATGATGAAAATTCCAGATCCTATCCGTGCTCTCCAGCGCCTCGCGCAGAAAGCTCAGGTCTCCAACATGTGAACCTGTACCTTAACACGCGACATCAATCGCCCGTTGGGTAGAAACGGAGCGTTCGGGAAACTCGCTAGGCACGGCAGGTACGGATCGAGACGAATGACATTCTTTCCCTTAGATCTGTAGATTTCTTCGAGAGCATCTGAAGGCACCACTACGGAATCAATCTCATCCAGTCCGGTATTGGCAGCTGAATTCCGCCATGCATTCTTCAGGCGCTTGCGATAGGTTAAGGGCAGAGTTTCGTCAGCAATCGCAGACGGAATGTCATCATCGATCAATAGATGATATGGCCTTCCGTTTCGAACGATTTGAGCGCAACGAACCGCAACTCTTGACTCCCCCACTTGAAACAGTTCACCCCTCCGCGGTCGACCGAACCTACGTGGAAACATCCCATCAAGGCCGTATAGCATGGATGTCGGGCTGCTCTTACAAAAAAATTTGAACATCGGGAAGATTCACGTATTGGTCGCAACCGATGGGGTTGCGCACCGTCAGGAACTTTACGCGGCCAATGCATCATCGACCAAGTGCAAAAAATCCCTGCCCCCTATCGGTCTATACCCAACTGAATAATTTCGGTGCGCAGTATTCATGGTGCCATATGGATGCTCCTACCAAGAATGAATCAGTCGAATTTCACGCAGCCTGACGGTGTCAGCTTCGAAAGGAGGTTGAGCATAGACCTTGAAAAGCTAGCCTTTCAACCCTTTATGTTTGTTAAGCTTCCACCAACCGCGAGCGATGTCCCGACTCGGATCGCATACCTCTAAATCCAACTCTGCAAAACAAACAACGCCCATAACATGAAACGTTGCTTCATTCACATCGGAAACCACAAGACTGGCACCACCTCGATCCAGCAGATCCTCGGACAGTATGACAAACAGCTGGCGTCCTTGGGCATTTTGGTTCCCTCGTCCGTTCGGAATGTGCCAAATATCGGCGTTCACCACCAGCTCGCGTTTGACCTGAACCGCGATCCGCGTTTCAGACCAAACCGTGGTGGATTTAAACGAACTGCGTTGCCGAATTGACGAGCGCATCCCAAGAAACTGCGATCATTTCATCTGAAGCGCTCGCATCCACTGCCATCCGCCCGAAGTCGCTTGGAAGGTTGCGTAGCAGGCTGAAAGAGGTAGGTGTTGAACCGATCTGGATCTTTTATCTCCGCTCGTATCCCGAATGGGCAGAGAGTGCTTATACGCAACTTGCCAAGGAACTGAAGGTCACTCGACCTATCGATGATTGCATTGATGAGCTGGGGGGAATTTTTAAGTTCGGAAGATCTCCGTCAACGGTCCTCGACCCTCTCCGTAAGACTGGGGATACCGTTATATTGAGATCTTACGATCAGGCAGTTCCCCGACTGATCTCCGATTTTTTCTCTCAGGTTGGTTTGCATGACTTCGATCCGAACGGTGATATCAATAGCCTTCGTACAAACTCACGACCCTCTACGATGGACATGGAGTTCCTTGCTCGGGCCGCTGTTTACCACGAACTAAAACCGGGAGACGGAATCGTCAATGCACGAAAGCAAGCAAGGGATCTTCTATCCGAACTTCCACAAAGCCCGCTCTACCGTGGACTTTCAGAAGAGCTTGCAAAACGTCTCAGAGAATCGACTCGTTTAGCGTATGAAGAACTTTTACAAACATACAGGCCAGACTGTAGTTTCGACGAATTCTTCCCCACACGTAATGGTTATAAAGAGCAAATATTCAAGACATCGGACCACTCCGCCAAAGACCTA
Source organism: uncultured Alphaproteobacteria bacterium (assembly GCA_963710205.1). Classification (GTDB taxonomy): domain Bacteria; phylum Pseudomonadota; class Alphaproteobacteria; order Sphingomonadales; family Sphingomonadaceae; genus Pacificimonas. Next base: position 327,587 of record CAVPZG010000001.1, read on the forward strand.
AGAAGCTCGAGAAAACTACTAAGTCGCTTCGGATCGCTACGTGATGCAACAAGGCAACGGCCTTCCTAGAAGATAAATGGTTATGAGCGCGATACTATGAATTTGATATATTCAGCCTCTTTTGAATTTCAATGATCGATTGCTGCTGTTTCCTAACAGTGGTGAACATCGAGAGGTATAGCTTTGCGAGACCTTTAACCACGGGGCCTGGTTCAGGTAGGCGGTCCGCTTCATGAAACTGATCCGGCTTGCCGGAGTCCGCGGCAATTGTCACATTGTTGAGATAGGTTTCGGAGATCTTACTGTTCGCCTCCGCATAGTGCGCGCAGATCTGTGCGGAGAGTTTTTCAGACACCCACAACTTCGTTTCCGGGCGTATTGGACTCTTTTTCCTCGCCATCATATCGAGCAAGGCATCTGAAATATCGAATTCGCCATTCCCGGACTCGAAACGATTGAGATAACGGAGCAGGGCCAAATCATGAGCTCCCGGAGTTGGATTGATTTCGTGAGAGAACCGTTCGTACGACGCGAAGTCGATTCCGAGGTAGCTACCGAAATCACTGGTGACGTCATTGCCGACCATCGCCCCCCGGAGATAAACCCTCACATCGAGATTTTCCATACCGACGACGGCGGCGTATTGTGTGATCCTTGGGAGATAGTCGAATGCTCTCTCGTTCTTGCTCTCCAGAAGCGTTCCAGTGGTCCCGACTCACCATGGCGTTTGATCCGTTGCGCGTAAAACGAGATGACGGATTCGATCTGGGGACGAATATAGAGGACAAGCTTCAGGGTGCGGCCCGTCGCTTCCACGTCAGCCTTGATGATTTCCAGCTGTTCTCTTTTGGAATAGGCGAAGTGTTCCGACGAAATAGAGACCGCAGTAGCCTGGGATGATTTCAACACTTGGAGGTATGAGCAATACTGAGAACTCTCGCCTCTTTTCGTCCTGCTGAAACGCGAGCGCTATCGACACGCCGTTGCCAGAAGTTACTCCACCGCTCTCAGCAGATTCTAGATCTTCCAGCGAGGGATAATCCACACCATCCTCGACATAGCTTTTTTTTATTTTTTGCAAGGAATGCCTGAATGGCGGATGTCCCGGTTTCGGCCGACCATGTGGATGATTGCTGATTGATCGTGCATGCGGATGTTGGATCTCCTGTAGGAAGAGATCACAGAGTTGAGACGAGAGAGACAAATCCGCACTCTAGCCTGAGTCAATAGGAAATCAGCCGTAGGTTGTCGAGCGTCGAGCTAAGTTCGTTTCGCCCCGTTTAGTCTTTCAGATGGAAATACGTCTCTCAATGCCAAATCCAGTTCGGGGAGCAGACCGCGTCTGGCTATGACTTTCACGGAGGCATTGAGTCCCCGGAAGAGATCTACCGAGAGAGCGGTCATATCACCGGGTGCGGCTCTTGGGCACATTCGGATTGACCCTCTGCAGTTCTGATAGGCCTCGGGCGACCACCACGACGGATCTGCCAAGACCGCCTCCCGGTCAGCGGGTGTCATGAGCTCGATCAACTTCATGTTGCTGTTTTTCGTGCGCTTCAGGATCTGTTCGATTCTTTTCGGACCGAGAACCCAAGGAGTGGAAGAATAATTGCGGCGACTGTATGACAGAACCTTGCTCGCAATGAAATCCGACATCATCTCATGTGGTCCAGGACGTAGATCAAGAGCATGATGGTATAAGTTTATTACTGCACCAGGAAGGGATTTGTTAGACGTTCTGGTCTAAATCTTTAGGTTTTATGCAGCCAATATCATCGAAAAGCTGGTCCACCACATTTCCGAGGACCGGCCGAACCGTGTAAGACTATCGTCTCCGACCGCCGACATGCAGACTGCGGGTCACGCGGTTCCAATCGATTTCAAAGCACCTTTAAGCCAATCGTCGAAATCGATCCCTGGTGTCCAGGCTCCCCACTGCCAC
>CAVPZG010000002.1:0-42500 GCA_963710205.1 uncultured Alphaproteobacteria bacterium
CCGAGGAGCTGCACCTGATCGTCGCCGAGGCGCAGCGGTCGGGGGCGATCGAGGAGTCCGAGCGCCTGATGATTTCCGGTGTCATGCGGCTGGCCGACCGCCCCGTGAAGGGCGTGATGACGCCGCGCACCGAGGTCGACTGGCTGGATATCGATTCGACCGAGGCGGAAATCCGCGCCCATCTGACAGACAGCCCGCACACCCGCGTTCCCATTGCCGAGGGGAATGTGGACAAGATCGTCGGTGTCATCCAGGCGCGCGACATTCTGGCGGCGCAGCTGTCCGGCCAGCCGCTTGACCTCCGCGCACTGCTGAAACCCGCGCCGCTGATTCCCGACGTCATGGACGCCTCCGACGCCCTCGACATTCTCCGCCGCGCCGATGTGCCCATTGGCATGGTCTATGACGAATATGGTCATTTCGAGGGCATATTGACGCCCGCCGACCTGCTTGCCGCCATTGCCGGTGTCTTCAAATCGGACGTCGACGAGGGCGAGGAGGATCCTGCCGTGCAGCGCGCCGACGGCTCGTGGCTCCTGTCCGGCTCGATGCACGCCGACGACGTCGCCGATCTTCTCGGCATTACCATCCCCGATCCCGACGACCGTGATTTCGAGACGCTTGCGGGCTTCTCGCTCGCCGTCCTCACGCATCTGCCCGAAGTCGGAGAGACCTTCGAATTCGATGGCTGGACATTCGAGGTCGTGGACCTCGATGGCCACAAGATCGACAAGCTGCTGGCGACGAGCATTGGTGAAGGTGACGAGAAATGACGGCGACCGATATCCTGAACAGCGCGCTCACGCTGCCGAACGGCCATGTCATTCCGAACCGGCTTGGCAAGTCAGCGATGACGGAGGGCATGGCCGACCGGCATGGTCGCCCGTCGCGGCGGCTGAACCGGCTTTACGAAGTCTGGGCATCGGGCGGCATTGGCATGATGCTGACCGGCAATGTGCAGGTCGACCGTGACCATCTGGAACGCGGCGGCAATGTTGTCATCGACCGGGAGCCCGACGCTGCGATGCGCGCCGCGCTCCGGGACTGGTGCGCTGCCGGCAAGGCGGATGGCGCGTCCTTCTGGATGCAGGTCAGCCACGCGGGCCGCCAGACGCAGGCGCATATCAATCCGCACCCGAAGGCACCATCCGCCGTGAAACTCGGCCTGCCAGGCGGCCAGTTCGGTGAGCCGGTCGCGCTGACCGGTGCGGAAATCGAGGAGATCATCCAGCGCTTCGCGGTGGCTGGCGCGGCGGCGAAGGAAGCGGGCTTCGACGGAATGCAGATCCATGCCGCGCACGGCTATCTGCTGTCGGCGTTCCTCAACCCGCGCGCAAACCAGCGGCAGGATGAATGGGGCGGCAGCCTGGAAAACCGTGCGCGGATGCTGAGGCGGACCGTGGCCGCAGTGCGCGCGGCGACGTCTCCCGATTTCGGCATTTCCGTAAAGCTCAACAGCGCCGATTTTCAGCGCGGCGGTTTCAGCTTCACCGACAGCCAGACCGTGACCGGGTGGCTGGATGCGGACGGCGTCGACCTGATCGAAATCAGCGGCGGCAACTATGAATCGCCCGCCATGATGGATGCCGACGGCATGGAGCCGCGCGATGAACCCGAAGCGCGCCAGTCCACCCGCGAACGCGAAGCCTATTTCGCCCGGTTCGCGCCCGAAATCCGCGCCCATACGAAGCGCGCGACGCTGATGGTGACGGGCGGTTTCCGCACCGCCAGCGGCATGGCGGACGCGATCGAACAGGACGGCGTCGATCTGATCGGCCTTGGCCGTCCGCTCTGCACAAGGCCGCAGGATGTGCGCCGGCTGCTCGACGGCGACATCGCCGCGCTCGACCGGCCCGAATCCTATCTTCGCATTGGCCCCGGGTTCCTGTCGCCCTCGAGCCGGTTCAAGATCGTGAAGGCGTTGAACGGCTTCGGCGCGCAGGCCTGGTATTACGAACAGCTCGTCAACTTCGGCGAAGGTCAGAAGCTCGACAAGGGCCTCGGCGTTTTCCGTGCCTTTCTCAGGAACCGCGCGCGCGAAAAGCGCGTGCTGGCCGAGCGGGCGGCCTGATCCGGCGGGCTGTTGACGCGCAAATCTGTCTGCGCGCCAATCACGCCGCCTTGACGGGTGGATCGGTATAGCTGGCCGCAGCGGCAATGGCCTCGTCAGGGGCGGCCAGCATCGCCCTGTAGGCGTCTTCCGGATAGGTCTGGTGCGGCTTTTCGGGATCATAGGGCGGCTGTTTCACCGTGCCGCCCTCACCGGCATAGGGATCGGGGTTCAGGTAGCGTTCGGCTTCGTCCGCGCTGATGCCAATTCGCGCCAGAACCTTTGGATCGACCCATGATTTCTGGTCGAGCGGTTCGCTTCCGGTCGCGATTTCCAGCGTCATGCGGTCGGGTCCACCGAAATAGATGGACTTGCACATTCCATGGTCGATGGGGCCGATGACGTTGACGCCCTTTGTGCGGATGCGGTCGCGCAGGTTGAGAAGCGCAGCCTCGTCCGCCACGCCCAGCGCCAGATGCTGCATGGTGCCGGGCGCGCAGGGGGCGGCGCCGTTACCGGCATGGGTCTTGCCGATCTCGATGGGAATGTCGCCGGTTTCCGGTGTCTGCACGATGGAAAAATAACAGTCGTCCGATAGCTGCATGAAGGCGTGAAACGCGCCCGGCACCCCGTGCATGTCGAAGATCGCGGCGAGCCTGCAGCCGAGAACGTCGGAGAAAAATTCGATGTGCCGCTTCATGTCGCCGGACATGACGGCGATATGGTGGATCCCCGTTGCCCGCGCCCGTTCTGGCATTTCCGTCCGGTTGACCATGGCCGTGATCCTCCCTCAAGCCCGTTTTCGCAGAAGGAGCATGATACATGGCCGATGTGATCCGCGAACCCTATGGATTTGTTCACCGCGAGGCCGAAGGCTTCAAGGACGTCTATGGCGGGGCGGGCGGCATGATCTTTGTGGAGTGCATGCGCATCCGCGCGGCTGACAGCGTCAGGCCGAAGACGGCGGCGGTGTTTTCGCATCCGATTGGTGGAGGGGCGTTCCTGCCGCTGGTGACGGCGCTGGCGGCGGCGGGGATCGATATTGTCTATGTGAACCCGCGTTATCGCGGCAACGACACGGCGCTGATCATGGAGAAATGCGCTGCCGATCTGGGCGCGGCGATCGCCGATGCGAAAAAACGTTTTGGTTATGAGGCCATCGTGCTGGGCGGCTGGTCGGGCGGCGGCTCGCTCTCCCTATTCTATCAGGATCAGGCGGAACATCCGGCGATCACCACGCTGCCGTCCGGCGACACCTATGACCTTGCCGCGAAAGCTCTTCCCCCCGCCGACGGCATCATGCTGCTGGCTGCCCATGTCAGCCGTGCGCATACGCTGACCGAGTGGATGGACCCGTCGATCATGGACGAGGCGCGGCCCTTTGATCGCGATCCCGACCTCAACATCTACGATCCCGCCAATCCCAACCAGCCGCCCTATGCTGAGGATTATGTCGCGCGCTTCCGGCAGGCGCAGATTGCGCGCAACCGGCGCATAACCGCCTGGGTGAAGGCGCGGCTGGCCGAGCTGCCGCCGAATCAGGAGCGCTGCTTCACGACGCACGGCACGATGGCGGATGTCCGCTGGACCGATCCCTCGCAGGATCAATCCGACCGGCGTCCGCACGAATGTTATCTGGGGGATCCAGGGACGGCAAATGACGGCCCGGTGGGTCTGGCGCGTTTCTCGACATTGCGGTCATGGCTGTCGCAATGGAGCTATGACGATACCCGCGCCGATGGTTTGGGCAATGCCAGCCGCGTCACCTGCCCCGTGCTGGTTCTGAGCAATACGGCTGATCTGGCGTGTACGCCCAGCCACGCGCGGCGACTGTTCGGTGCTGTCGGCCATGACGACAAGGAGGCGCACGATATCGTCGGTGCCGATCACTATTATATCGAACGCCCCGACCTGCTGCCGGAGGCGGTGGCGCGCTGTACCGACTGGGCGCGGCGGAAGGGATTTCTTTAGGCCGCCTCGCCCCGCGCCCAGAACTTCATGCTTTTTCCAAGCTGCTTGAAACTGGGCGGCGGGCCTGAGCGGAGGACACCGTAACGGAACAGGCGGCTGGCGATGAAGATGATGAATCCCGCAAAGGCCAGTTGCCATGCAAGGGCGATCAGGTGGATGCCGATGTCCGTCCCCATGCTCGCGCGCGCGGCCATCATGTAGGGCGCCGACAGCGGGAACCAGCTGGCGATGGTCGCGCCGACGCCGTCGGGATTGGCGACCGCGCCCAGCGTCAGGATCAGGATGACCATCTGCAGGATCGTGACTGGCATGGAGAGCGTCTGCACTTCGCGAATCGACGTGCAGAGACTGCCAATGCCCAGATAAACCGCGCCGTAGATCAGGTAGGCGGTGATGAAATAGGCAAAGACCAGCGCCACGAACTGCGGCCAGCCGCGGGCGGGATCGGCGAGTACATCCGCTGGCAATTGCGACAGAACGAACGCCGCGCCGCCGCCGAACATGACGCCCCAGACGGTGACGCCGATCAGCGATACCACCATCATGGCGATGAGTTTCCCCGCGAAAATCGCCGGAATCGGCACGCTGGCGACCAGAATTTCAATGACCTTGTTGCCCTTTTCCTCGACCATGTTGGAAAGGAGCGCGCCTGCCAGCAGCGAAATCAGCACGAACAGCACCATGGTCGCGCCGGTGGCGAGCGGGCCGCCGGGCTTTGCCTTCGCGGGCGCGCTCGCCTTGCCGTCGGCGCGTTTTACGGTCTCCACGGGAATGTCGGGCGCGCTGAGGCGAATGCCCTCCAGCGTTTCCGAAATTCCCGCCTCCGCGAAGGCACGGCGGTCGAGCGCCCGGGACGCCAGCTGCCGCAGCCGGTCGACGTTGGCCTTGTCATTCTGTCGCAGGATTCGCACGCTGTCCGCGTCTGCGACCAGTACAGCGCCAAAGCGCTTGTTATTGGGGCGAAGCAGTCTCTCCACCTGCGCGTCCACGTCATCTTCCGCCTGCAGCCGGGTCATGGCGGGCTCGCGCCTCTCGCCGCGCAGCGCCTTCAGAACGCGACTGGGCTTCAGGTCATACTCGGCTTCGGCAGCGTCCAGACGATCGCTCTCCGCCAGGGTCTTGAGTTCCGCCTCGGACAGTAGTTCCGGACGTTCGACCAGTTCGTCCGGCAGGGCCTTGCGCGGATATTTCTCCTCGAACCGTGCCCTCAGGTCACCCTGTCTGACGCGTGTCCGTTCGATGAGCGCGGTTTCCATCAGCCAGGGCGCGAACGTCCCTTCGGCATCGATGACGGCGATCGATACCGGCGCCTCCTCGGGTGCGTCGCCGCCGCCCTGCGCGATGCTCGCCCCGATGCCGAACAGCAGGCCAACAAAGGGCATGGCGAGCCAGATCAGGAACCCTTTCGACAATACGGTCGCCATGATGTCCCGCCGGGCGACGACGAACATCGCCCTCAGAAAGCCGGGCGCTGCCGAAGCGACTGCCTCCGCACTCATGCCGCCTTCTCCATGGCAATGTCGCCCCTGCGTTCGTCATCCGCCTCGGGATCGCCGACCATGGCGACAAAGGCGTCATGCAGGGTGGGACGCTCGGTGGTCAGTTCGCGCACGCCGCAGCCGCTTTCGAGAACGCGGCGCAGCAGCATTTCCATGCCGTCGTCCGGCAGGGGGAAGCGGTAGAGGCCGTCCCGCCCAAGCACGAAGGTGTCGGGCAGGACGCCGACCGGATTGGCAAGCGGGCGCTCCGTTCTCAACTGGACCTGGGCCGGCAATATGGCGCGCGCCTCGTCGACCGTGCCGGAAAAGCGCGTGCGCCCGCCCGCGATGACGACCAGCGCGTCGCACAGACGCTCCGCATGGGACATGATGTGTGTCGAAAACAGGATTGTCGCTCCGCGCAGGCGCTCGGCGGCGATGATGGCCTCAAGGGCCTGCTGGTTGACGGGATCGAGGCCCGAAAAGGGTTCATCGAGAATGATGAGGTCGGGCTGATGCACAAAGCTGCCCAGCAGCTGCACCTTCTGTGCCATGCCCTTGGAAAAGGTGCTGATTTTGGACTTGATCTCGTCCTTCAGGCCGTGTTTCGCCAGCAGCGCCTCCGCGCGTTCGCGGCCTTCCTTCAGGGGCAGACCGCGCAGCGCGCCCATGAAGGCGATGGTGTCGCGCGCGGTCATGGAGGGATAGAGCCCGCGTTCCTCCGGCAGATAGCCGATACGGTGCGCGACGCTTAGCGGCTGGTCCGCGCCAAGCACCTGCGCCGTGCCGCCATCGGGCGTCAATATACCAAGCAGCATGCGCAGGGTTGTCGTCTTGCCCGCGCCATTCTGGCCCAGAAAGCCGAAGATGCTGCCTGGCGGCACGATCAGATCGACGCCGCCGACAGCCATCTTGTCGCCGAATCGCTTGGCAAGGCCATGCGCCTCGATGGCGTTCCTGAGGGGTTCACCCGTCATCGTGAATCTTCGCAACATGAGGGAATCCTGATGAGGCGGGGACATACATGCACACGGAAAATCCCGACTTGATGAAGGCATGGGCGGTTCAGCCCATGCGGAAAACAGGTTACAGCTAGCGCATGGCCGATAACAAAGTCTTGCCGCGATTGCGAAAGGAAGCGGACGCACTCGGATTTTCCGCGTTCGGCGTCTGCGCGGCGGACGCGGCACCCGGGGCGGGTGCGCGCCTGAAGGCGTGGCTGGAGGCGGGCATGCATGGCGACATGTTGTGGATGGAGGAGAAGGCGGATCGCCGCCAATCTCCGCAATCCTTGTGGCCGGATGTGCGCTCCGTCATCATGCTTGGCATCAGCTACGCGCCCGCGCTCGATCCGCTGCGCCATGCGGACGCGCCCGATATCGGCGTGATGTCGGTCTACGCGCATGGCGGCGATTATCACGACGTGGTCAAGAAGCGCCTGAAGGCGCTCGCGCGCTGGCTGGTCGCCGAAGCACCGGACTGCGAGCTCAAGGTGTTCGTCGATACCGCGCCCGTGATGGAAAAACCGCTCGCCGCCGCCGCCGGCATCGGCTGGCAGGGCAAGCACACCAATGTGGTGTCGATGGCGGAGGGGTCGTGGCTGTTTCTGGGGGCGATTTACACGACGCTGGATCTGGAACCGGACAGGCCGCACCCGGACCGCTGCGGCAGCTGCACGGCCTGCCAGACCGCCTGCCCGACGGACGCCTTTCCCGAACCCTATCGCCTCGATGCGCGGCGCTGCATATCCTATCTGACCATCGAACATGCGGGGCCGATCCCGGCGGAATTCCGCCGCGCCATGGGGAACCGCATCTATGGCTGCGATGACTGCCTGGCCGTCTGCCCGTGGAACAAGTTCGCCGCTGCCAGCCGGGAAATGGCCTTCGCGCCGCGTCCGGCGCTTGTCAGGCCGCGACTGACCGACCTCGCGCAGCTGGACGATGCGAGCTTCCGGGACCTGTTTTCGGGGTCGCCGGTAAAGCGGATCGGACGGGAACGCTTCATCCGCAATGTCGCCATCGCGCTGGGAAACGGCCGGGACGCCGGGGCCATTGAGGCGCTTTTGCCACTGCTGGAGGACGACTCCGAAGTGATCCGGGAGGCCGCCGCATGGGCACTGGCCGAGTGCGGGGGAAAGGGCCAGCGCCTCGACACCGGGGCCTTGCCGCAATAGGCGGGCCGCAAGTCATTTTCAGGAGCCATAGCCACATGCCCCACGCCCCCATCGCCTGTATCGGCAACGCCATCGTCGATGTCATCGCGCCCGCAACGGACGATTTCCTGTCTGAAAACAGTCTGGCGAAGGGCGCGATGACGCTGATCGACACCGACCAGGCCGAAGCGCTCTACGCCAGGATGCCCGCGGGCAAGGAAAGCTCTGGCGGATCGGGCGCGAATACGGCGGCCGGGATTGCGGCGCTGGGGTCCGGGGTGCGCTATATCGGCCGCGTGGCCGACGACCAGCTGGGCAGGGTCTTCCAGCATGATATTCGGGCAAGCGGCGCGCATTATGATGTGCCGCTGGCGGGCGGCATCGTCCCCACGGCGCGCTGCCTGATCCTGGTGACGCCCGACGGCGAGCGCACCATGAACACCTATCTCGGCACCAGCGTCGATCTCAGCGAGGCCGACGTGGATTATGAGGCCGTTGCCGCAGCGCGGATCCTCTATCTGGAAGGTTATCTGTGGGATTCCGAAAGCGCCCGCCCCGCCATGGAGCGCGCGCGGGATGTGGTGCGGCAGGCCGGCGGGCGCACGGCCTTCACGCTGTCCGATGGATTTTGCGTCGATCGTCACCGCGACAGCTTCCGCGAACTGGCGCGGGGCGGTGTCGATATCCTCTTCGCCAATGAGGACGAGCTGAAAAGCCTGTATGAAACGGACGATTTCGACGAGGCTGTTGCCGCCCAGCGCGGCGGCGCGCAGATCGCGGCCATCACGCGCAGTGCGGAGGGTGCGGTCATCCTGTTCGGCGATGAGACGATCACCGTCCCCGCCGAACCGGTTGCGAAGGTTGTCGACACCACGGGTGCGGGCGACCTGTTCGCGGCAGGTTTTCTGGCGGGGCTGGAACAGCGCCGCGATCTGACGGACTGCGCGCGGCTGGGTGCGGTCGCGGCTGCGGAAATTATCTCCCATTATGGGGCGCGGCCCGAAGCCGATCTGAAGGTGCTGGCGGCAAAGGCGCTGGGTTGACGCATGTCCGGCGAATGGCAGTTCTGGATCGACCGGGGCGGGACTTTCACCGACATCGTCGCGCGTTCGCCATCGGGGGCCCTGACAACCGCCAAATTGCTATCGGATAATCCCGAGGCTTACGAGGACGCCGCCGTCGCGGGCATCCACCAGCTGACGGATACGCCGGAAGGCGCCGCCCTGCCGCCGCTCAGCCTGCGGATGGGCACGACGGTTGCGACCAATGCACTGCTCGAACGGCGGGGCGAGCCGGTACTGCTCGTCATCACGCGCGGATTCGGCGACGCGCTGGCCATCGGCTATCAGGAACGGCCTGACCTCTTTGCGCGCGAAATCGTGAAGCCCGCGCCGCTCTACGCCGACGTGCTGGAGGTGGATGAAAGAGTTGCGGCGGACGGCGAGATTGTGCTCCCGCTCGACGAAGAAGCGGCGCGGGAGGGTCTGCGGGCCGCCTATCGCAATGGTCTTCGTGCCGCAGCCATCGTCACCATGCATGGCTACGCCTGGCCCGCGCATGAGAAACGCCTCGCGGAAATCGCGCATGACATCGGCTTCACGCAGATTTCCGTCAGCCACGAGGTCGGCGCGACCATCAAGCTGGTTGGTCGCGGCGATACGGCGGTCGTGGACGCCTATCTGTCCCCCATTCTCCGCAACTATATTGACAGGGTCGCCAGCGCGCTCGGGCCCGGAAACGGCGGCAGCGGCTCGCTGCTGTTCATGCAGTCGTCGGGGGGGCTGATCGAGGGCGGCAGGTTTCGCGGGCGCGATGCCATCCTGTCCGGTCCGGCGGGCGGTATCGTCGGCATGGTGCGGACCGGCGCCGCTGCCGGACATGAGCGACTGATCGGCTTCGACATGGGCGGCACGTCGACCGACGTGTCGCACTATGCCGGTCAGTATGAGCGCGCCGGCGAAACGCGCGTGGCGGGCGCGCGCATTCGCGCGCCGATGCTGGCGATCCATACCGTCGCGGCGGGCGGCGGTTCGATCTGCCGCATGGCAGAGGGGCGTTTTCAGGTCGGGCCCGAATCGGCGGGCGCGGTGCCTGGCCCCGCCTGCTACCGGCGCGGCGGGCCGCTGACGGTGACGGACTGCAATCTGATCCTGGGCAAGCTGCAGCCGGACGAATTTCCCGCCGTCTTTGGACCCAATGGAGATCAGCCGCTCGACCCCGCCGCGTCCCGCGCCGCGCTGGAGCGGGCGATTTCGGGAAGCGGACTGTCGGCGGAGGCCGCTGCCGAGGGCTTTATCGCCATCGCCGTGCAGAACATGGCGAATGCCATCAAGCGCATTTCCGTCGCCAAGGGCCGCGACGTGACGGGCTATACGCTCGCCTGTTTCGGCGGCGCGGGCGGCGGCCATGCCTGCCTCGTTGCGGACGCGCTCGGCATGACCCGCGTCATGGTGCATCCGCTGGCGGGTGTTCTCAGCGCCTATGGCATGGGGCTTGCCGACAGGCGCTCGCTGCGTGAGGCGACGCTGGGCGTTCCGCTGACGGCCGGTATGGCGGAGATTCGGGCCGCGTCCGCCGCGCTCGCCAAAGCGGCTTTTGCCGAACTCGGCGATCTCGATGCTGCCGAAACGCGGCGCAGCATGTCGCGTGTCTTCCTGCGCTACGAGGGGACGGACAGCAGCATCGACGTGGAACTGACGGACGAGGCCGACATGCGCGCCCGCTTTGAGACCGCTCACCGCGCGCGCTTCGGCTTCGTCGGAGATGCGCCGCTCATTGCGGAACTGATCCGCGTCGAGGCGATCGCAGAGGCCGGGCAGGCGGTGGAGTCGATGACCGGCGCCCTGCCGAATGCGTCCGCCACGACATCCGCCCGCACTTACATGGCGGGCGCGGTGCATGAGACGCCGGTGCTGCCGCGTTCCGCCCTTTCGGGTGCGCAGCCCGGTCCGGCGCTCATCATCGATCCGGGCTCGACGACGGTTGTGGAGCCCGGCTGGTCGGCCGCGCGTGATGAATTCGGCAATCTGATCCTGACCAGGGAAAATGACCATTTTCGCGCCCGCGGTGAGAAGGGACCGGACGGCGGCCACCCCGATCCGATCCGGCTTGAAATCTTCAACGGCCTGTTCATGGCCATTGCCGAGGAAATGGGCGCGGCCCTGCAGGCGAGCGCGTCGTCCGTCAACATCCGCGAACGGCTCGACTTCTCCTGTGCGATCTTTGGTCCGGATGGCGCGCTCGTCGCCAATGCGCCGCATATGCCGGTTCATCTTGGCAGCATGGGGGAAAGCGTCCGCACGGTCCTGACCCGCCGCGCCGGTCATATCCGGCCCGGCGACGTCTATGCGCTGAATGCGCCCTATGACGGCGGTACGCACCTCCCCGACATCACGGTCATCATGCCGGTCTTTCTGGGGGACGGCGAGGACCCCTCCTACTGGGTCGCGGCGCGCGGACATCATGCGGATATCGGCGGCATCGCGCCGGGGTCCATGCCCGCCGACAGTCGCCATATCGGCGAGGAGGGCGTGATCTTCGACAATGTGCTGATCGCGCGTGGTGACCGGTTTCAGGACGAGGACGTCAGCGCCCTGCTCGCCTCGGGCCCGTACCCCGCCAGGCGCCCGGATCAGAACATCGCCGATCTGAAGGCGCAGATCGCGGCCTGCGCGCGGGGTGCGGACGAACTGCGAAAGGCCGCCGCCAGTTTCGGACTTGAAACCGTTTCGGCCTATATGGGCCATGTGCAGGACAATGCAGAGGCCGCCGTCAGGCGCCTGATCGCCCGCCTGTCCGATGGCCACATCCGTTACGAGATGGACAGCGGCGCGGTTGTCGAGGTCGCGGTGCGGGTGGACCGGGCGGCGCGGCGCCTGACGGTGGACTTCGCGGGGACCAGTCCGCAGCAGGACAGCAATTTCAACGCGCCGCTGCCGGTTGTCCGCGCCGCCGTCCTTTATGCGGTCCGCACGCTGGTGGACGAGGCGATCCCGATGAACGATGGCTGTCTCAGGCCCGTCGATATCCTCGTGCCTGATGGCTCCATGCTCAGCCCGCGCCATCCTGCCGCCGTGGTTGCCGGCAATGTCGAGACGAGCCAGGTGATCTGCGACGCCCTGTTCGGTGCGCTCGGCGCAATGGCGGCCGCGCAGGGAACGATGAACAATTTCACCTTCGGCAACGCGCAGCTGCAATATTATGAGACGATCGCGGGCGGCAGCGGCGCGGGGCCGGACTTCGATGGCACCGACGCCGTCCAGACGCACATGACCAACAGCCGCCTGACCGATCCTGAAATCCTTGAGCAGCGCTTTCCCGTTCGGCTGGACAGCTTCGCCGTCAGGCGCGGATCGGGCGGCACGGGCGCGCACAGGGGCGGCGACGGCGTTGTGCGGCGCGTGCGGTTCCTTGAACCGATGCAGGCGAACATTCTCGCCAACCGGCGGCGCATCGCACCCTTCGGCCTTGCGGGCGGCAGCGAGGCGGCGGCGGGAAAGACCTATGTGGAGCGCGCGGATGGCCGTATTGAGGATCTGGGGGCGACGGGGAGCGCGGACATGCGGGCGGGCGACGTCTTCGTCATCGAAACACCGGGGGGCGGGGGTTATGGCAAGGCCAAGCGCTGATTTTCCCGCACGGGTCGGGCGGGGCTAGGCCGATGCTCGTTCTTTCCGGCATTCTCGTCATCGTCGTGGGCTTTCTGCTGCGTTTCAATCCGCTGCTGGTCGTCACCGTCTCCGCACTTGTGACCGGCCTGGCGGCGGGCCTTGGTCCCGTCGAGATCATTTCCGCGTTCGGGAAGGCGTTCAACGACGCACGCTACATCTCCATCATCTGGATCGTGCTGCCGGTCATCGGCGTTCTCGAACGGCATGGCCTGCAGGAGCGCGCGCGGATGCAGATCGAGCGGTTGAAGGGCGCGACCGCGGGACGGCTGCTGATCGCCTATCTCCTTTTCCGGCAGGTGGCGGCGGCCCTCGGCCTCACGTCGATTGCGGGTCATGCCCAGACCGTTCGGCCCCTCGTCGCGCCCATGGCCGAGGCCGCCGCCGACAAGCAGGCGGGCGGCGCTGACGCGGACCGCAGCGAGCGCGTCAAGGCAATGTCCGCAGCGACCGACAATATCGGGCTGTTCTTTGGCGAGGATATCTTCATCGCCATCGGCTCGATTCTGCTGATGGTCGGGTTCCTCGCGCAATATGACATCGTGCTGGAGCCGTTGCAGCTCAGCGTCTGGGCCATCCCGACCGCCATCGCGGCGTTTCTCATCCATGGCTATCGCCTCTGGCGCTTTGACAGGGGGATGGCGAAATGATCACGCTCGGCTTTGTCTATACGGTGGCGGGCCTGACCTTCGCCGCCTTCGCCATTCTCAGCGCCTGTGACCGAACCAATCGCAAACGCTTTGGCAATGCGGCCTTCTGGGCATTGCTGGCGGTCAGCTTCCTGGCGGGCGACCTCTTGGGTGACCTCGGCAATGGCATTCTGGTGCTGACGCTGGTCGGCATTGCCGGGTTTGGCCTGCTCGGGCGCGGGGAAACGGCCACGACAACGCCCGAACAGCGGCGAGAGGAAGCCGCGCGGCGCGGCGCGCGGCTGTTCCTCCCCGCCCTCATCATCCCCGTCGTCGCACTGGGCGGCACGTTCCTGTTCAAGACGTTTCCGGATCTTGCCGAGGCCGGACAGGCGACCATCATCGCGCTTACGGTGGGCACGATCATCGCGCTCATCGTCTGCCATCTCTGGCTGCGTCCGCCGCCGCTCGCGCCCTTGCAGGAGGGCCGCAAGCTGATCGACGCGGTGGGCTGGGCCGCCGTGCTGCCGCAGATGCTGGCCAGCCTCGGTGCCGTCTTTGCGCTGGCGGGCGTCGGCGAGGTTGTGGGCGGCATCGCGGGCGGCGCGATCCCGGATGGCAGTATTCTTGGCGCGGTCGTCGCCTATGCCCTCGGCATGGCGCTGTTCACGATGATCATGGGCAATGCCTTTGCGGCATTTCCCGTCATGACGGCGGCGGTCGGTCTGCCCCTTCTGATCCTGGAATATGGGGGCGATGCCGCCGTCATCTGCGCGATCGGGATGCTGTCGGGCTTTTGCGGGACGCTGATGACCCCCATGGCGGCCAACTTCAATATCGTGCCCGCCGCGCTTCTTGAGCTGAAGGACCAGAATGGCGTCATCAAGGCGCAGGTCGGAACGGCGGTGCCGCTGCTGGCGGTCAATATCGTGCTGATGTGGTGGCTGGCGTTCTGACGGTGACGCTGCGAATGATGCCCTCGCACCGGCCAAGTCCGGAATGACGGATTGAGAGGCAAGCCATGACCAGACTTACCCCTGCGATCGCGGACCGCTTCGCCCGACTGACCCTCGGTCATGTCACGCGCGAATTCCCGCACAAGCTGGACCATGTGCTGAACGGCCCTGATGACGCGCAGCGCCCGCGTGACCTGCATCCGATCTTTCACGGCAGTTTCGACTGGCACAGCTGCGTGCATGGCTGGTGGCAGCTGTTCCGGCTTGCGAAGCTCCACCCTCAGGCGGACTTTGCCGCTGATGTCCAGATGCTTGCGGACGACATGTTCAGCGAAGGGAATATCGCCGCCGAACGTGCCTATCTTGAGCGTCCGAACGCCGCCGGGTTCGAGCGGCCCTATGGCTGGGCCTGGCTGCTCGCGTTGCATGGGCAGGCACCCGCACGCTACCGGGATCGGCTTGACGGGCTGGCGGGGGACTTCGCAGCCCTGTTCAGGGCCTTCCTGCCGCGCCTGACCTATCCCATCCGCACCGGCACGCATTTCAATACCGCCTTTGCCTGCATCCTCGCGCACGACTGGGCGCGCACCCATGATTCCGACCTGCTCATGCTGATCGAACATCATGCGCGAAGCTGGTTCAGCGAGGACCGTGCGGCGCAGGCGTGGGAGCCGGGCGGCGATGATTTTCTGTCCGGCACGCTGACCGAGGCGCTGCTGATGGCGCGTGTGCTGCCGCCGGTTGAATTCACGCGCTGGTTCGACGCCTTTCTGCCGGAAATCGCCTATGGGACGCCGGCGACGCTGCTGACACCCGCAACCGTTTCCGACCGCACGGACGGCAAGATCGCGCATCTTGACGGCCTCAACCTCAGCCGCGCCTGGTGCTGGCGGCAAATCGGCAATGCCCTGCCCGCAGGACACGAGGTCAGGGCGCTGGCGGCGGCGCAGCACGAGCGGCATCTGGCGGCAGGCCTGCCGCATATCGCGGGCGACTATGCCGGCGAACACTGGCTGGCGACATTCGCACTGCTCGCGCTGCAGGTCTGAGGGGAGCGGTCAGGGCGCGTAGAGCGGCAGCCGGTCGAGCGCCGCGTCGATGCGCGCGACGGCGGCCTGATATTCGCTGCTTTCAAGGCGCCCATAGCGTGCCTCGAAGGCTGCTTCGCCCAGCCCTTCCGCAAATCCCAGCGCCGCCAGGGGCAGCAGATCGCCCGGCTTCGCCTCGGACAGCCGCTTCTGCATGCGGCTGGTTCGGGCCGGGTCCGCCAGTGCCTGGCCCAGCCGCGTACCCGCCCGGTCGGCAGCAAGGTCGACAAAGGAAAAACCGCTGCCGCCGGGCAGGCTGTCGTCCAGTTCCTTCCACTCGCCAATCGCGCTGGTCAGCCGCGCCTCGCCATTGGCGGCAAGCGCGGCGGATATGGAAAAATGCAGCGCAAGGTCCCGGCGCCCGGCAAGCGTCGCCGGAATCGGGGTCAGGCGGTCGCGCGGGATGGTGACGACGCTGCCGTCGACCCAGCGGATCGCCGACACTTTCCATATCGCCATGACCACGCCAAGCGTCCGCCCCTTCGCATCCCCGGCCGTGACGTTTCCGCCTGCGAAGGCGCGCGCGTAAATCGCTTCCAGTGTTGGCTCCGCGGCAAGTGGCCGTGCGCTGTTCATCAGGCTGGCATAGGTCGCTCGCGCGGCGCGCGCCGCCGTCCCATCACCGCCTCCGGCCAATCCCCGGAACGCGGACAAGAGCGCGGTCGGCACGTTGACCCGCGCCAGGGCCGCATCCTCCCTGATCGACATTTCCATCAACAGACTGGCTGCGGTTGGTGGCTGTTCGGGCTCATCCCAGATCTGGTCGATGACCAGGTCCATCAGGCCGCGCGATAGCCAGGGCGGCAGCGACAGGCTTCCCACACGCAGACTTATGTCCGGCGCCGTGCCCGGCGCGGATTCGCCCACCCGGGCCGTGACGTTCAGCCAGGTCTGTGCGGCCAGCTGCTTCGATGCGCGCAACTGGATATCGCTTTTGCCGATACGGCCCTCGGCCCGCAGGCCGCTGGTGCCATGGGCAAGGAGGCGCGGCGCGGCGGCAAGTTCGGTGCGGTCCACGGCCAGCGGAACCGCGCGATCCTGCCTCAGCGCCCAGAATCCCTTCAATGCGAGCGCCCGCGCGGCCGAAACGTCTCTGGCGGTAGGGGCAAGTGTCGGCGGCAGGGCAGGAGCGGACGACAGCAGCACCGCGCCCAGAAGAAGGCAGCCCGCGGCCAGACCCAGCAGGAACCGCAAGACCATGACCTGCGCTCAGACGCGCGGGCTGAGTGCGGCGTCGCGCCCGCCGCGCCACACGCGGACGGCCTGTACGCTTTCCGCGACATCGTGCACACGCAGCAGCTGCACGCCCTGCGCCAGGCCCGCCGAAAGCACGGCCAGCGATCCACCGAGCCTTTGCCCGACCTCCGCCTCTCCCGACAGGGCGCCGATGAAGCGCTTGCGACTGGCCCCCAGCAGCACGGGAACGCCCAGCCCGTGAAACAGTGCGAGGCCGTTCAGGATTTCGAGATTGTGGCGCACGGACTTGCCGAATCCGATGCCGGGATCGGCGATGATCTTGCCGCGGTCTATTCCGGCGGCCTCCGCGGCGGCGATGCGCGCGGCCAGCCAGTCAAATATGTCCAGCAGCACATGGTCGTAATGCGGCGCGTCCTGCATCGTCTGCGGGTCGCCCTGCGCGTGCATGATGATCACGGGTGCGCCAGCGGCGGCGGCGACCCCCATGCTGGTTTCGTCATGTGTCAGGCCGCTGACATCGTTGATGACCTGCGCTCCGGCGGCCAGCGCGGCCCGCATGACCGCGCCCTTGCGCGAGTCGATGGAGACGAGCGTACCTGACACCTTCAGTTTCTCGATCACGGGGACCACGCGCTCGATCTCGTCCTGCTCCCAGACTGTCTCCGCGCCGGGGCGGGTCGATTCTCCGCCGACATCGACCAGGGCCGCGCCCGCTGCGGCCATGTCATATCCCGCTTCGGCCGCCGCCACGGCGTCAGCATGTTTGCCGCCATCAGAAAAACTGTCGGGAGTCATGTTGAGGATGCCCATGATCTGCGGCTCGTCGAAGCGCAGAACGCGCCCCTCAAGCTGCAGCGCGGGGCGCTGGCCGGTCAGGCGCTGCCAGACGGATGCCGCCTGCGGATGTTCGCCCAGAAAATGGTCGATGTCTGAAACGGCGATCAGCCGCGCGGGGGCGCCGCGGGACAGGATTTCAACTGCGCTGAACCACAACATGCCGCCTGCCAGGCGGGCGACCTGCCCGTCAAAGCCGAAGGGCGCGTCCACGAATCCGGTCGGGCGAAGGTAGAGGTCGGTCATCGGTCACCCTCTACACATGATGACACGCCAGTTTCAGCCTCATTTTCTTCACCCATAGCCATTGCATGAAAAGACCTTGATGCCGAAACAGCATCTGCATGACATCGGCACCGAAAATTCTCGCCATTACCGGCGGCACCGGCTTTGTCGGCGGCCATCTCCTCGAACAGGCTGTGGCGGGCGGCCATATCGTTCGCGCGCTTGCACGCAGCGTGCAGCCGGATCGTCCTGGCGTCGAATGGATTCGCGGCGATCTGCAAAATGTCCCGGCGCTCGCCGGACTTTGCAAGGGTGCCGACGCCGTCATCCACGTCGCAGGCGTCGTCAATGCACGCGGGGAGGCGGGCTTTCGCGCAGGCAATGTGGACGGCACGCGCGCTATTCTGGACGCCGCTGCGGCTGCGAATATAGGGCGCTTCGTGCAGGTCTCGTCGCTGTCCGCGCGCGAGCCGCGCCTGTCCCTTTACGGTGCCTCGAAGGCGAAGGCGGACCGGCTGGTCATGGATAGCCCGCTCGACTGGGTCATCGTCCGCCCGCCCGCCGTTTACGGCCCCGGCGACCATGAAATGCTCGACCTCTACCGCCTTGCGGCAAGGGGCTGGGCGGTCGCGCCGGGACCGGGCCGCTTTTCGCTCGTCCATGTCACGGATCTGGCAGCGGCCCTGCTGGCGCTGGCGACGACGGACAAGGGCAGCCGCCGGATCTTCGAGATCGAGGACGGCACCGGCGGCGTCGACCATCGGGGCATGGCGGCGCTCCTTGGCGCTGCGGTCGGCAAGCAGCCGCGTGTGCTTGCCCTGCCGACGGCGGCGCTGAAGATCGGCGCGGCGTTCGAAACCGTGAAGGCCCGCCTGAGCGGCAAATTGCCAAAGCTCAGCTTCGACCGCGCGCGCTATATCGCGCACCCTGACTGGACTGCGGATGCGGCCCCGCTACTGGCGCTCGGCATATGGGAACCCCAGGTGCGGCCGGACGAAGGCGTGAGGCGAACGGCGGACTGGTATCGCCGGGAGGGCCTTATATAGCCGCACCCGTGCCACATTCCCTTGGCAGAGCACCTCACATATTTCTAAAAGGCCCGACATGACCATGACAAAAGAGACGGTGCTGCCGCGCCTCATCGAAATCATCGAACCCTTCAACAAGAAGGATATCGAACTGAAGGCGGAAACCGGCTTTGCCAATGACCTGGAACTGGACAGCCTGACAGTGATGGATCTGGTGGCGGAGATAGAGGATGAATATGACATCCTGCTGCCCGTCAACATGCTGCCTGACCTGGAAACCATCGGCGACGTCGCGGGTGCGGTTGCCAGGATAAAGAGCGCGTAGCGTGGCTGACGAAAACGCCGCCCGCCTCGACCTGTTCGACAAGTTCGACCCGCTGATCGCGCAGTATGATGGGCTGATGGCGTCCGGCCTGCGCGACCCCTTCCATCTCAAGATGGATGAAATCCTCTCTCCAACCCGCGCGATGGTGGACGGCAAGGAAATCATTCTTGTCGGTACCTATAATTACATGGGCATGACGTTCGACCCCGACGTCATCGCGGCGGGGCAGAAGGCGCTGGAGGAATTTGGCGCGGGGACGACCGGCAGCCGCGTGCTGAACGGCACATTTCAGGGCCATGCCGAGTGCGAGGCGGCGCTGCGCGATTTCTATCAGATGGACCATGCCATGGTCTTCTCGACCGGCTATCAGGCCAATCTGGGCCTCATGTCGGCGATCGCGGGCAGGGGCGACTATATCGTTCTCGACGCGGACAGCCATGCGTCCATTTATGATGGCTGCGCCATGGGCAATGCCGACATTGTGCGGTTCAAGCATAATGATGTCGCGGACCTCGAAAAACGGCTGAAGCGCATTCCCGAGGGCGCCGGCGTCCTCGTCGTTCTCGAAGGCGTCTATTCCATGGTCGGCGATATCGCGCCGCTCAAGGAAATGGTCGCCGTCGCGAAGGCTGCGGGTGCGATGATCGCGGTCGACGAGGCGCACGCCATGGGCTTTTTCGGAGAGAATGGCCGCGGCGTGTTCGAACAGGCGGGCGTTGAGGACGATGTCGATTTCGTCGTCGGCACCTTTTCGAAATCGGTTGGCACGGTCGGCGGCTTCATCGTCTCCAATCATCCCAAGTTCGAGGTGCTTCGCTTCGTGGCGCGGCCCTATGTCTACACGGCCAGCCTGCCGCCCGCAGTCGTGGCCTGTTCCGCCACGTCGATCCGCAAGCTGAAGGACGCGCACGACAAGCGGGCGCATCTGTGGAAGGCTGCGCGGCACCTGCACAGCAGCCTGAAGGACGCGGGCTTCACGCTCGGGACGGAAACTGCGGAAAGCGCCATCCTCGCCATCAAGATGCCGGATCAGGAAACGTCCGCGAAGATGTGGACTGCGCTGATCGAGGAGGGTGTCTACGTCAATATGGTGCCGCCGCAGGCGACGCCCGGACTGCACCTGCTGCGCTGTTCCCTGTGCGCCGATCACACGCCGGAGCAGGTCGAGGAAATCATTGCCCGCTTCAAGCGCGCGGCGGCGACGGCCCGTCTGCCGCTACACGCCCCGGCCGTGGGCGACTGAAGGGTCTGGCGGTGCCCAAAGCGACCGCCATGCACAATGTCGCGGACGACCTCCGCACATTCTATGCCACCAAGGATGGCAAACGCACGGCGCGCCAGCTTGCCCGGATCGTGGCACCGGTTGTGCAGAAGGGGCCGGAACGGCGCTTTCTGGCGCTGGGCTATCCCGCGCCGCTGCTGTCCGGCCTCAGCCCGAAACAGTTCGAGCGCATCGCCGTCCTGCGCCCCGCCGGTCAGGGTGGGCGGCGCTGGCCCCTGAAGGGGCATTCGAACTGCGCGGTGACCGGCAAGGTTACGGACCTGCCCTTTTCCGGCGCGCTTTTCGATCAGGCGCTGGTCGTCCACGCGCTGGAGCATGGGCACGCCGCCGATATGCTGGAGGAGCTCAACCGCGTGCTCGCGCCTGCGGGCGACCTGATCCTGATCGTGCCGAACCGTGCGGGACTATGGACGCATTTCGAAACCACGCCCTTCGGCCTTGGTCATCCCTATGGCCGGGGGGAATTGACACGGCTGCTCGAGGCGAACGGGTTCGTACCGCGCGCGTGGAAAACCGCCCTGGTCGCGCCGCCCGTCGCGGGCCTGCGCTGGCTCGATGCGCCGCTTACGAAAATAGCGCCCGGATTTGGCGGGATTCATTTCGTGCTGGCGCGGAAACGCGGCGCGGCCGGGGCCGCGAGACCGGCGCCAGCCGCGCGCGCGCGACAACACGCGCCAGCTGCGGCTGCCCCGGCCGCCGCGCGCGCCACGCCCTGACCCCGTCAACCATGCTTGCCCCCGCAATCAGCACGGTGATCAGGCAGGCGGCAAACAGCAGCCAGCCAAGTATCCCAGGATATTGTTTCAGATATTCGAACCCGCGCAGGGCACCGCCCAGGCCGAGGGCGTAGATGACAAATCCGGCCTCGAAACCGGACTTCAACACGAACAGGCTGGCAATACGTTCAAACATGATCTTCGCACAGCAAGACATGTGCCATATTCGATTATCAGCCGCTTACAGGGTTAATGACGCGTCAACTGTAAAGCCAGCCGACAGTTCGATGCCGACGCAGAACGAAGGGGTGTCTGGCTCTGACAGGCTCCGGCAAGGGTCCCGCGGGACCGCGCATATGACAAATTAGCCCCAAAAAATTTGTAGATGAGCCGATTTCGCGGAATTTTCAGGTGCCCGAGGTTGGCACAAGCGCCCGAAGCCCGTTAGCCTCGGCGCCTGACACGGCTCGCCGACGGGATGAAAGGCTTTGGACGAAGGATATCAGGCGCTCACGGAGCGGGAGAGAGAGACCTTGCGGTGCCTCTTCGCCGGGCATGACGCCAAGTCCATCGCGCGCGAGTTCGATCTTTCCGTCCACACGATCAACGAACGCCTGCGCGGCGCGCGCCGCAAGCTGGGGGTCTCGAGCAGCCGGGAGGCCGCGCGGCTGCTGGCCGAAAGAGAGTCCTTGTCCCCCTATTCGTCCCCCTATTCTTCTGTGGACAGGGAAATTGGTCTGGCGGCTGGGGATCGCGGCGGACAGCTTGATGGACAGACCAATCGGGACGTCGGTACCGGCCATCGACTCCTGTGGCTGGGAGGAGGAATGCTCATCATGTCTCTACTCATTGCGGCAGCCATTTTTTCCGCCGCCATCGAAGGAAATGTCATGTCCGGTCAGGAACAGCCCGCGAAAGAACCTGTCGCGGCGGCTGCGGCTGCGGCCGATGCCGAAAGCCTGGACGCGGCGCTTGCCTGG
Source organism: uncultured Alphaproteobacteria bacterium (assembly GCA_963710205.1). Lineage (GTDB taxonomy): Bacteria > Pseudomonadota > Alphaproteobacteria > Sphingomonadales > Sphingomonadaceae > Pacificimonas. The sequence continues at coordinate 21,582 of CAVPZG010000002.1, forward strand.
ATATCCCTTGTCGACAGCGGGAAATGGGAGGAGAGCTGGCAGGAAGCGGGCGCGATCTTCCGGTCCGCTGCCACAACGAGACAGTGGGCCGGCATGGTCGCGCCCGTCCGTGAACCGCTCGGCACGGTCGTCTCCCGGGATTTTCTAAGGGCGACGAAGACGGATACGCTGCCAAACGCACCGAAGGGCCGATATGAAATCCTTGAATTTCGCACTTCGTTTTCGGACATGGCGGACACGGTTGAAACCGCGATCATGGTGAAGGAAGACGATGGTTGGAAGGTCGTCGGTTTTTTCGTCCGCCCGGGCCCGATCTGATCCCGCCTTCTATCTGATCCCGCGGTCTAAAGGCGTCCGCGCAGCAGGAACACGGCGTGTTCCGCCAGCAGGTTCGCGCCCCGCGCGGACCGCTCGCTGTCACCCGAAAGAAACCATTCGCGCTCGATATGCGCGTCCAGGTCCGCCGCCATCGCGCGAAAATCGTCGATGGTGACATGGTGAATGTTGGGCGTATCGTACCAGCGCTCGGGCAGCAGGCGCGTGACGGGCATGCGTCCGCCGAACATCAGCGATGCGCGCACGCGCCAGTGCGCGAAATTCGGAAAGCTGACAAAGGCGCGGCGTCCGATTCTGAGCAGTTCCGTCAGCACAAGGTCGGGCCGGTGCACGGTCTGCAATGTCTGCGACAGGATGGCATAGTCGAAACTGCCGGTCATGTAGTTGGCGAGGTCGATATCGGCGTCGCCCTGCACGACGCTAAGACCCTCCCCCACGGCGGCGGACACATTCGCCGCGGCGAGCTCCAGTCCCCGCGCCTTGACGCCCTTCGTCCGTTTCAGCTCGGACAGCAGTGCGCCCTTGCCGCAGCCGATGTCGAGGACGCTCGCGCCCTCCGGCACATGCGCCGCGATGACGCGAAGATCGGGGCGCAGCGGCTGGCTCATCCCAGGAACCCGGAGACGATGCGGTTCATTTCGGGCGCATCCAGCAGGAAGGCGTCATGCCCGAACGGGCTGGACAGTTCGACGAAACTGACCTCCGCCCCGGCGGCGTTGAGGGCGTGGACGATTTCCCGCGATTCAGAGGTCGGATAAAGCCAGTCGGTATCGAAGCTGATGATGCAGAAACGCGTGTCCGTTCCCTCGAACGCTTTCGCCAGCCTGCCACCATGGGCTTCGGCAAGGTCGAAATAATCCATGGCGCGGGTGATGTAGAGGTAGCTGTTGGCATCGAACCGGTCGGTGAAACTGATGCCTTGATGCCGCAAATAGCTTTCCACCTGGAAATCGGCGTCAAACCCGAAGCTCTTGGCCTCGCGGTCCTGCAGGCGGCGGCCGAATTTCTCCGTCAGCCCCGCTTCCGACAGATAGGTGATGTGCGCCGCCATACGCGCGACCGCCAGCCCGGCCGTGGGCGCCTCCCCCGCATGATAGTCGCCGCCGCGCCAGTTGGGGTCGGCCATGACGGCCTGCCGTCCGACTTCGTGAAAGGCGATGTTCTGCGCCGAATGCCGCGCCGCCGTTGCGATGGCGATCGCATTCGCCACGCGGTCGGGAAACAGCGATGCCCAGGCCAGCGCCTGCATGCCGCCCATCGACCCGCCGATGACGGCGGCAAGCCTGTCGATGCCCAGCGCGTCCACCAGTTTCGCCTGCGCGCGCACCATGTCGCCGATGGTGATGACCGGAAAGCGCATGGCCCAGGGCCTGCCGTCAGGTGCCATGCTCGCCGGGCCGCTCGTCCCCATGCAGGAACCGAGCACATTGGCGCAGATGATGAAGTCGCGCGCCGGATCGAGAGGCTTCCCCGCGCCGATCATGCGCGTCCACCAGCCGGGCTTGCCGGTCACCGGGTGCGTACTGGCGGCATATTGGTCCATGGTGAGCGCGTGGCAGACGAGCACCGCGTTCGTACCGTCGGCGTTCAGCGTGCCATAGGTCTGGTAGGCGACCGTCAGCGCCGCCAGCGTCTCGCCCGATTCGAGCGCCAGCGCGCCTAGGGACATGCTGTCCCCGGACATCGTCTGCCCCGCGATGCCGGTCACGCCGGTTGCGGCGGGGCCTGGGGTTCGGGAAACACCTGCCGCCACGCGGTCACCGCAACGCTCGCGAACAGCCCGGCCAGCGCATAGGGGTCGGCAGCGGCGAAGCCGACCGCCTCGCGCCGATCGACGAAATCGACGATCAGCAGCGATCCGATGGGCGTTCCCGCATCGTCCAGCAGCGGGCCGGCCGCGACGATGCGTTCCGCAACGCTGCGCACATGGTCGAGATGCGCGGACCGCGTTTCCGCGCGCAGTTCGGCGGCGTCCGGTTTGTCGATGCAATGGATGGCATAGTGCGGCATGGCTCCTTTCGTTAGAGCGGGCCGGATAAGGCCGCAAGCGGGGAGGCGGGATGAAAAGCGCAATCGAACTCGTTGGCGGGCTGATCGTCATCGCGCTGTTCGCCTTTTTGGGCGATATGGTGGCGCTGGTCACGACGCTTCCGTTGCCGTCCGCCATCATGGGGATGGCGATGTTCGCGGGCGCGCTGGCGCTCTTTCCCGCCTTTCGCGTCAGAATGGCGCGCGCCTCCACGCTGATGACGGGGCTGCTGGGCGCACTGATCGTGCCGCCGTTCCTGGGACTGGTGCTGTTCCGGGCGGAACTGGCGGCGAACCTGCTGCCCGTCGCGGTCATCATCCTGGTCACCACGCCGCTGACGGCGCTGGCCACGGCCTTTGCCTATCGCCTGTTCAGAAGGTTGCGGGCGTGATCGCCGGCTGGGCCGGGCTGATCGCGGGCAGCGCACTTGCCTGCGTGCTGACATTGCTGGCGTTTTTCGCGGCGCGCGCGCTGTCGCGCAGGGCTGGCGGCCATCCGCTTGCCAACCCGGTGTTGTGGGCCGCGGTTCTTGTCGGCGCGATTCTCTGGGCGCTGTCGATCCGGGTCGACGATTATGTCCTGGCCGCCCGCCCGCTCATGAATGTCCTCGATCTTGCGATTGTCGCGCTTGGCCATGTGCTCGTTACGCATCTCGCCGGCCGCATGAAGCTATTGCTGCCGGTTCTTGGCGCCCTCGCGGTGGGCATCGGCGTCGGAATTGGCAGTGCCATATTGGGGGCGCGGCTCTTTGGTCTGCCGGTGGATTTCGTTCAGGCCCTCAGCGTGAAGACCGTTTCGAGCGGTTTTGCCATTGCGATCATGGAGCGGCTGGACGGCCCGCCGCCGCTCGCTGCGGGTCTTGTCATCACGACGGGCATGGTCGGTGCGCTGACGATACCGCCGCTCCTGAAGCGACTGGGTTGGGACGACGACGACGCGCTGGGTCTGGGCACGGGAATGGCAGCGCATATCGTCGGCACGGATGCCCTCGTGCGAACCCGGCCCGCGGCGGGGGCAATGGCGGCGCTCGCGATGGCGATCGCCGGATTGCTGGCTGCGCTCGTTCTGCCCTGGTTATGGCCGCTCACCGCTTGACGGGAATCGATTCCTCACCTATGCGCCACGCCTTTCCGGGGTCCGGCTGTTCGTTGGCCCTCGGCGGTGCCGTGCAACGGTACTCCGTACAGACCAGACCGTTTTAAGGAAATTTCCATGTCGCGCATCTGCGAACTGACCGGCAAGGGCCGGCTCGTCGGCAACAATGTCAGCCACGCCAACAACCGCACGAAGCGTGTTTTCCTGCCGAACCTGCAGAAGGTTTCGCTGATGTCGGACGAGCTTGGCAAGACCGAGACGTTCAAGGTGTCGACGCACGGCCTGCGCTGCGTCGAACATAATGGCGGCCTCGACAACTGGCTGGTGAAGACCAAGGACGAGAAGCTGAGCCTGAAGGCGCAGCGCATGAAGCGCGCCATCAAGAAGGCCCGCAAGGCCGCGCCGCAGCAGGCGGGCGCCTGAATAACTTCAGGGGTGGCGCAAGCCGCGCGCCGCACTAAAATCGTCGCATGGCTTTTACACTAGACGGCAACATCATCCTGTTCTGCGTCCTGGCATTTGTCCTGGGCCTTCTCCTTGGCTGGCTGCTGTTTCGCGGTGCCGGCAAACGCGCCGCGCTCGAAGCGGAACTTGCGGAAAAGGAGGCCGCGCTGGCCGCGGCGCAGGACCGCAACGCCGCGCTTGAACGCGACATCGCCAGCGCGCGCGACCAGATCAAGCCGCTGGCGGACGAGGTGGACCGCCTTCGCGTCATGAAGACAAGGACACCGGAAGTCGCCGCCAGCGCGGCGTCCGTTGCCCCGCGCACGGCCGCCGTGCCGCCTGCGGAAAAACTGCCGACCTTCATGAACAGCCGCCCGGACAAGCCGGATGACCTGCAGCTTCTGAAGGGTGTTGGCCCCAAGCTCGAAAGCACGTTCAACGACATGGGCGTCTACATGTTCGCGCAGATTGCGGATTTCACCCCCAAGGATGTGAAGACCGTCGATGCCAAGCTCGGCACGTTCAAGGGGCGCATCGAGCGCGACCAGCTGATCGAGCAGGCCAAGCTGCTCGCATCGGGCCGCGTCACCGAATATGAGGCCCGTTTCGGCAAGCTGGGTCAGCCGGGGTGAAGCTGGCGCTGACAGCCTGTGCGGCGCTGTTGCTGACGGCGTCCTGCGGCCCCGATCCCAGGGTGATGGAGGAAGACGAGCCCACCCTGGTCGAACCCGCCGTGCAGCCGCCTCCCGATCCGCGCCGCTATATCGGCCGCTGGGCCGCCAGCGAGGAGGTGTGCCCGACCGAATGGTGGCGCTTCTGGGCCGATGAAGTGCTCATCAAGGAAACCCAGTCGAAATGCGAAATCCTTCCGCCCGACGCCAGTTTCTCCGACACCGACATCCGCACCGTCTGCCCCGGCAAGCGCGAGAACTGGGCGCTCAGCTATGATGACAGCGGCGACATCATGACCGTCAGCCGCCCCGAACAGGAAGACGTCGTTCTGAGGCGCTGTTCGTGAAGCTGTGGCACGCAAAGGGCGCGCGGTCCTTCCGGCCTTTATGGGCGCTGGAGGAAATGGAACTGGATTACGATCTCAGGATCGTTCCCTTCCCCCCGCGTGTGCGCGAAGAGGGCTGGCTCGACATCAACCCGTTTGGAACGATCCCGGCCTTCACCGACGACGGCCTAGACGGCGTCATGACGGAATCGGTCGGCATCTGCCATTATCTGGCGGAGAAATACGGGCCGACACCGCTGGCATTGACGCCGGACGAGCCCGACTATGGTCTCTATCTGAACTGGATGTATCAGGCCGACGCGACCATGACCTTTCCGCAGACCATCGCGCTCCGCTACCGCATGTTCGAGCCGGAAAAGGGCCTGCAAAAGGCGGGCGACGATTATGCCCAGTGGTTCTTCTCACGCCTGAAGGCGGCGGCGCTGGTTCTGGACGAACGCACCTATGTGGCGGGGAACCGCTTCACCATGGCGGACATCGCCTTCGGCTATGCGCTCAAGCTGGCGGCATCGCTGAAACTCGGCGACTTTCCCGCCAATATTCAGGCCTATTGGGACGGCCTGCAGGCGCGGGGCGGGTACGCCCGCGCGCTCGCAAGGGAAAGGGACTAGCGGCCGAACCCTAGCGCTCGACCGTCAGCGCGATGCCCATGCCGCCACCGATGCACAGCGTCGCGAGGCCCTTTTTCGCATCGCGCCGCTGCATTTCGTGCAGCAGGGTGACAAGGATGCGCGCACCGGATGCGCCGATCGGGTGGCCGATGGCGATGGCACCGCCATTCACGTTGACCTTGTCCGCATCCCAGCCAAGCTCCTTGCCAACGGACAGCGCCTGCGCGGCAAAGGCCTCATTGGCCTCGATCAGGTCGAGATCGCCAATGGACCACCCCGCCTTTTCCAGCGCCTTTTTCGAGGCGGGCACGGGCCCGATGCCCATATAGGCGGGGTCCACGCCGCAACTGGCCCAGCTGGCGACGCGGGCAAGGACGGGCGCGCCGCGTTTCTCGGCTTCCGCCGCGCTCATCAGCACGAGCGCGGCCGCACCGTCATTCAGGCCTGACGCATTGGCGGCGGTGACGCTGCCGTCCTTCGTGAATGCGGGGCGCAGGCCGCTGATGGACTCGGCTGTCACGCCGTCGCGAATGAACTCGTCGGTGTCGACGACCGTGTCGCCCTTCCGCCCCTTGATGGTGACGGGCGCGATTTCATTCCTGAAATGACCGGCGTTGCGCGCCGCTTCGGCCTTGTTCTGGCTTCCAGCGGCGAAGGCGTCCTGATCGGCCCGCGTAATCTGGTATTTTTCAGCCAGGTTTTCCGCCGTCTGGCCCATGTGATAGCCATTGAACGCGTCCCACAGGCCGTCGCGGATCATGGTATCGACCAGAGCGAGGTCGCCCATCTTCTGTCCCCCGCGCATGTTCTGCGCATGGGGGGACATGGACATGTTCTCCTGCCCGCCGGCGATCATGATGCTGGCATCGCCCAGCGCGATCTGCTGGCTGGCAAGCGCCACGGCGCGCAGGCCCGATCCGCAGACCTGGTTGACGCCGTAGGCCGGGGTCGATTCGTGAATGCCTGCATTCATCGCCGCCTGCCGCGCCGGGTTCTGGCCCTGCGCCGTGGTCAGCACCTGGCCCAGAATGACCTCGCTGATTTCGTCCGCCTTGACGCCCGCATCCGCCATCGCCGCGACAATCGCCGTGCGGCCAAGTTCATGCGCGGGCGTGTTTGCAAAGCTGCCCAGAAAACTGCCCACGGGTGTGCGTTTTGCGGCTGTGATGACGACGTCGTTCATGTCTGGCTCCTTGGATATATATGGCACCGCACCTAGTGCCTGCGGAGCCAATCCGCCAGAGGTTCCCAGAGCAGCGACTTCGCCTTTCCGCCAATGACCATGCCGACATGGCCCGCCGCGATGTGCCGGTCGTCGGGCGCGGCGGGCGCGGCGGCGGCAGGCACGATACGGTCGGTGGTGGAGATGAAATTCAGCCATGGCATGTCGATTGCCGCGGGCAGGACCGCCGCGCCGCCCACGGTCCAAAGGCCCTGCCCGGTCAGGTTCCGACCGAAAAACCTGTCCAGCGCGTCGCGCATTGCCGGCAGGGTGACGGGGGCGCCGCCATTGGCCCAGTCCTCGATGGCTTCAAAGCGCCGCGCGTCCGGGCCAGCCTCTGGCAGAGTGGCGTAATGTTCGAATTTGCGCACCGGTGCGGCGGGGTCGAGCGACCAGAATGCGGGCTGGATCAGCGTCATCGGGACGGATCCGATGGGCGCGGCGAGCGGCTCGGTACGTGTCCAGAAATCGGCCAGCGCGCTGCGGCGGTCATCGGGATAGCCGCCGAAATTCCACGGCGCGGCGATGGTGACGAGCGCGCGTCCCGTTCCCCTCGCGGCGGCGGCCATGGCGAGCGTTCCGCCAAGGCAGTAGCCGACCAGCGCGGCCTGCGGAACGGCCGCGACCAGCCGCTCCAGTTGCCGGACATAGTCCGACAGGTCGTAAGTGCGCTCCCGCGCCTGTGGACGGCCCCAGTCGATCAGCTGCGCGGCAAATCCTTCCGATGCCAGCCAGCGAACCAGCGACCGCCCGGGATCGAGATCGAGAATGGCGGGAGGATTGACCAGCGATGGCACCAGAATGACGGGCGGCCCGTTGCTGCCATAGCGAAGGAGGCGCGCCGGGCCGTCCGCGGCGGCGAGGGTCGGCGGCGGCATAGGTGCGGCCGGCGGTGCGGTTTGATAGCGGGCGACGGCGGCTGAAAATGCCCGCATCCTTGCCTTGTCCTCGCCGATTTCGCGCCGCGCCAGCTGCCAGAACAGTGGCAGCGGATGTGGGCCGCGCGCAATTTGTTGCTGCGCAGCATTTTCCCGTGCTAGACCCTTCGCAGTCGCAGCATCGGGATCATCCATGGCAAAGAAGCCCTCCAGTGACGAGGATACCGGCAACGGTCCCGTCATCATCAAGAAATACGCGAATCGCCGTCTCTATAACACGGGCACTTCCAGCTATATCACGCTCGACCATCTGGCGGCGATGACGAAGGAAGGCGTCGACTTCAAGGTTGTGGATGCGAAGTCGGGCGCGGACATCACGCGCAGTGTCCTGACGCAGATCATCATGGAGGAGGAAACGAACGGCCAGACCATGCTGCCGACAAGCTTCCTGCGTGAGATCATCAGCCTTTACGGCAACCAGATGCAGGCGATGGTGCCGTCCTATCTGGAGGCGTCCATGTCGGCGCTGCGCAGGAACCAGCAGCAGTTCGCCGAAAGCATGATGGGGGCATCGAACCCGTTCAGTGCGCTGGCCAAGCAGAATCTGAAAATGTTCGAAGCGGCATTCAAGGGCGGCGATTTTGCCGCCAGGTCCGCGGAGACGGTCCAGTCCGACGCCAGCAAGGATGATGACATCGCCGCCCTGAAGGCCGAACTTGCCGCCATGAAGGACAAGATCGACCGCATGGGCTGAACCGGTCGCGCGGAAAAGAAAAGGGCCGCCTCCTGAAGAGACGGCCCTGATCCAGCCTGAATGAAATTCAGCTTACGCGGTCTTGCGACGCGCGATGCCCATTCCGAGAAGGCCAAGACCCAGAAGGCCAAGCGCACCCGGTGCGGGGACATCCACCATATCTTCGAACATGATGTCGAAGAAGGACAGTTCCAGGTCGAGGGCATCGCCGAAGCTGACGCCATCGACACCCGCATCAATGCGAATTTCGAACGTGTCGTCGCCGGTCAGCGAGGCCGCGTCGAAATTGAACATCAGTTCCTGCGAAAAGCCGACTTCCGTGTCGACCAGCTGTTCAGAACTGTCCGCAAGATCGCCATTCACGAACAGCGAATAGGTACGCGGACGGTCGGCGAAGATTTCGAGAATGCGGAACGTGCCCACGTCAGCGCCCGTGCGCGCATCGGCAATCGTGCTGCCAACGTCATAGGAGAAGGACAGGATCGAGCTGACGCCCGTGTCGTTCGAGAAAACGGCAGTACCCTCGTCCGTACGGACAGATGCCTGGCTGGGCGGACCGTTCAGGTTGCGATCAGCGGTGAGCGTCGTGGTGCGGTCGAAGCTGTTGCCGTCCGAAACCACGGTCGTCATCGACGTTACCGTCGCGCCGGATGTCGTCAGCGGGTTGGGGTCGAACGGTGTGGTGAACTCGTCCAGTGAGATGGTGACGGCACCGGCAGCCGTCGCGGCGACAAGAGCGACCGCTCCGGTAAAGGCGGTGGAGGTAAGCATACGCATAAACAATTCCCTTTAACTTCGTGAGCCCCCGCTCTGGTCATGACTGAGCAAATTCCGAGCCAGTTTAGGGAAAGACCGTCATTGCAGGACGTTACGCGGCCCGAACATTTTCGTTAAGCAAATTGTGTAAGGGATGCCGACACTTATGCAGATTAAGAGTTAATCTGTGTTAATTGCGAAACGACGATCGAGGGCAGGCCTGTCCGGTCTTGGCTCAGGCCGCCTGTTCCATCGCCAGAAACTTTGCGCGTCGCTGGCGCTTCACCTCCGCGCGGTCGAGACCTGACAGCGCGGCGAGTTCGTCCGCAAGCGCATCGCCGATGGCGTCGATCGCGGCATCGGGATCGCGATGGGCACCGCCCAGCGGTTCCGGGATGATGCGGTCGATGAGGCCAAGCGGCTGCAGTTCCTGCGCGCTGATGCGCATGGCCGCGGCGGCATCCCGGGCATTGTCGCCCGACCGCCAGAGGATGGATGCGCAGCCTTCCGGGCTGATGACCGCGTAGAAACTGTGTTCCAGCATCAGCACGCGGTTCGCCGCCGCCATGGCCAGCGCGCCACCGGACCCGCCTTCGCCGGTGATCGTGGCGATCATGGGAACCTCCAGGCGCAGACAGGCGGCCGTTCCCTGTGCGAGTGCTTCCGCAGCGCCGCGTTCTTCCGCCTCGATCCCCGGAAACGCGCCCGCCGTATCGACGAAGCTGAGGACGGGCATCCTGAAACGGTCGGCCAGTTCCATCAGCCGTACGGCCTTGCGATAGCCTTCCGGCCGGCCCATGCCGAAATTATGCCTTAGGCGGCTGGCGGTGTCGCGGCCCTTCTCGTGGCCCATGATCATCACCGGTTGCCCCCGAAAGCGGGCCATGCCGCCGATGATGGCCAGGTCCTCGGCGAATTTACGGTCTCCGGCCAGCGGCTCGAAATCCGTGAACAGCCGCGCGGCGATATCGCTGAAATGCGGACGGCCCGGATGACGGGCGACCTGCGCCTTCTGCCAGGGCGTCAGGTTCGCATAGATGCGCTGCAGTTCGGTCTCGACCTTGTTGCGAAGCTTGCGGGCTTCGTCCGACACATTGACCGCACTGCCCTCAGCGCTGCCTTCAAGCGCGTCGATGCGCTCCTGCAAGGCAGCGATCGGTTTTTCGAATTCCAAAAATGTAACCATGACCGCTGCGCTAATCGGATGGCCTGGCGCGGTCAATCGGACTGTCCGCCAGCGGGTGTCTGCTGTTCACGAGTTCGACGAGAGCGTCCGACTGGACATGCGTATAGATCTGCGTCGTCGCGATATCGGCATGGCCCAGCATGGACTGCAGCGCGCGCAGGTCCGCTCCGCCTTCCAGCAGATGCGTGGCAAAGGCATGGCGCAGGACGTGCGGGCTGACCCTCGCCGGGTCGATACCCGCCGCCGCCGCCACTGACTTGACGATCTGGTAAAGCCGGATGCGGCTCAGGTGCGACTTGCGGGAGGGAAACAGATAATTGCCATGTTCAGGCAGGGTCTCCGCCCAGGCCAGCGCGGCCTCCGCGGCGCGCGTGCCAATGGGAACCAGTCGTTCCTTGCCGCCCTTACCGCGCAGAATGGCGAAGGGCTTGCCCGAACGAACCGCCCGGCGCGGCAGACTGACGAGCTCCGTCGCGCGCAGGCCCGATCCGTAGAGCAGCTCGATCAGCGCGCGGTCTCGAAGCGCGGCGGGCCTGCCCGTCGCGGCGCGCGCTTCGACGGCGGAGAACAGCGCCTCGATCTCGGCCTTCCCCAATATCTTCGGCAGGCCGCGCCGCGCCGCCGGCCCGCTCAGCTCGGCGGCGGGATTGTCGCTGCGATAGCCATCCGCCTGCAAGAACGTGAAGAAGCGGCGAACCGCGGACAATTTGCGCGCCAGTGTCGATGCCGCTGCGTCGTTCCAGATGGCGGGCAGCTGTTCCAGGGCGCGGGCATCGGCGGCGGCCAGCCCCGCATGCAGGGCTTCACTCGCCTGCAGAAGATCGCGTTCATAGGCCAGAACCGTATTCGCCGCCGCGCCGCGCTCGGCCTGCATCATGTCAAGGAACAGGGCGATGGCGTCCCTGTCGGCAATGTGATCGGCGCCGCGCCTGCTCACCCCGCGCGCATATAGGATTCGACGGCCAGCATCCGCGCTTCCGCGCCCAGTCCCACTTTCGACCAGGCGGAGAGGATCGGGCTGACATCTTCGGGTCTCACCTTGCTCCAGGGGGCCTGCAGACCGATGGCGCTCAGCACCGCGACCTCGCCGCGGCGTCCACTTTGCGCGGCGCGGGCCAGGGCCTCGGTGTGAATATCCTCGCGGGTCGCCACTTCAAAGTCGCTGTACAGACTGGACCAGTTGCGTCCGCTGATCCGGCCCATCGCGGCCAGCGCAGAAATCAGGCGGCTGATCCGGGCGCGGGCAAGCCCTTCGTCGGCTTCGGCCTGGAATTTATAGGCATTGCGGACCAGGCCGGGGGACAGCGGCACGACGCCGCCCTGGTCGGCCAGCGCGAGCAGGGCCCAGCCCTCCGCCAGCACCCGCTCCTCCGCGCGCTCCAGGATCGGCCACCAGGCCAGCGCCTGGTTGAAGCGGCCGGCGGCCAGCATCGATTCGATCAGGGCGGGCGCATCCTCGACGATATCGCTGGAGGGCTCGATGCGCGCCGCCGCCGGGGCCGTCGCGATCAGCGCGGCCATCCGGTTGCCTTCCGCCGCGCCGGCGGTCCAGATCTCCTTCATGGCGTCGATCCGCTCCGCCACGGTGCGGCCGGCATAGGCCGTGCGCATGTTGCGGACATAGGCGGGCGGTTCCGCGCCGTCCTCGACACGGGTGGCCTGCAGGGCCGCGAGCGCCGCCAGTTCAGCCGCCGACACAATGCCTGCCCGCGCCGCCGATTTCGCCGCCGAGGCGCGCATTGCGAGCGGTATGTCGCCGGAGCGAAAGGCCCAGCCGCGCATCGGGGCGGGCGCGCGCTCCCACAAATCCTCCGGCAGCTCCAGGCCACTCGCCGCCGCCATGCCGAAACGGTAGGGGGTCAGGCGGTCCGCGTCACTCCAGTCTATATTGGCGGCGCGGCCCACGCCGCTGGCCAGACCGGCGATGCGTTCGCCCAGCAGCAGATCGAAATTGTTGACGCCCTCGTTCTGGCGCAGCCGGTTGAACCCGTTCGCCGCCGTGACGTCGTCGCCTTCGAACCCGGCGCACATGGCAACGGCCAGCGGCCAGATGCTGTCCTTGGAAATCGAGCGCGCCGTCGACGCCAGCGGGCAGAGCGCCGGAATGTCCCCGGCCGCAAGACTGGTCGTCTTCGCCGCCGCATATAGCCGCGGCGTGAAGCGGTCCTGCGGCAGGTTGGCAAGCAGCATCTTCGCCCCATCCGCCTCGCCCATGCGGGTCAGCAGATCGGCGCGGGCGGCGATCCAGTCGGCGTCGCGAACCTCGCGCGGGGTCGGCACGCGGCTTAGAAGTGCGCGGCGCAGGACGATATGCGCCCAGCGGGAGGCGATGGGCGCGTCGACCCGGCGCATCATCACGGCCATGAACGCGCCGTTCGAACCGGCGAAGGTACGCGGGCCATAGCCGCCGCGTTCCGGCGTCAGCGGCCCCACCGTTCGCATGCTGGCAAGGGCGCGTTCACTGGCGAGGGGATCGGGCGGCGGTGGCGGCAGGTCGGCGACGTCCGGCAGCGGATCGGCCGGCGGCGGCGCCGTTTCACGGGCGGGGCCGAACTCGTCTTCGAAGTCCTGAAGCGGCGCCGGTGTCGCCGATGGTGTCGGCGTCGGCGCTGGCGGGTTGTCGAAAATATCGGGCAGCAGGCTTTCCGGCCGGTCCTGCGTCAGCGCGGGTGCGGCCACCAGCGCGCCAGACAGCGCGGCACCGGCCAGCAGCGCGCAGAACGCGGCTTTAGAGGCCGAGCGTTTCAACGCTGATATCCTCCTCGACGACGGTCTGCGCGGCGGGGACATCCTGAAATCCGAACCATAGCGACAAACCGATCAGGCCTGTGACCAGGACAATGAAAAGCCAGAAAAGCAAACGACCCAAAGCTTTTATCCCCGAACATGGTGCGCCGCGCGGCAAAGGCTCGCAAGGCTGTGAGCGCCCGTGTATAGCCAGCGGCGCGATGGGAACGGAACCGAAAAATAAAAACGGCCCGCTTGTGCTGGTCGGACTGATGGGCGCGGGCAAATCGACCATTGGGCGCAGATTGGCGAAGCGGCTGAACTTGCCCTTTGCCGACGCCGATGACGAGATCGTCGCCGCCGCGGGTATGAGCATAGCCGAAATCTTTGAACGCTTTGGGGAATCCTATTTTCGCGACGGCGAGCGGCGGGTCATCCTGCGGCTAATGGAGGAAGGGCGGCAGGTCATCGCCACGGGCGGCGGTGCGTTCATCGATCCCGAAACCCGGAACGCCATCCTCACCCATGCCGTCGCGATCTGGCTGGATAGTGATATCGACACGCTGGTGGCGCGGGTGGCGCGGCGCAACCACCGTCCGCTGCTGATCGGGAAAGACCCCGCGATCGTTCTTCGCGAGCTGGCCGAAGCGCGGAACCCCTTTTACGCCGCAGCGCATATTCACATCGCCTCGACCCCCGCGCCCCACGCGCGCACCGTTGATGCCATATTGAAACAGCTGAAGATGCGAGGCATCAATGACTGAAATCGAGGTCGCGCTGGCCGGGCGCAGCTACCCGATCCGGATCGGCAGCGGGTTGCTGGCAGCGGCGGGCGAGCATGTCGCCATGCCGAAAGGCGGGCGTCCGCTCGCCATCGTCACTGACGAGAATGTGGCGGCGCTGCACCTGAAGACCCTGCAGCACGCTCTACCCGGACCGTCGGAGCCGATCATATTGCCTGCGGGCGAAGCGACCAAGAACTGGGAGAACCTCGAACTGCTGACCGAGCGTTTGCTGGCGCTGGGCGTCGAGCGGAACGATCACGTCGTCGCGCTGGGTGGCGGCGTCATCGGCGACCTGACCGGATTTGCGTCGGCCATTTTGCGACGCGGGTGCAGATTGGTGCAAATCCCGACGACATTGCTCGCGCAGGTGGATTCATCGGTGGGCGGAAAGACGGCCATAAACAGCGCGGCGGGGAAGAATCTCGTTGGGGCGTTCCATCAGCCGTCGCTGGTCCTGATCGACACCTCGGCGCTCTCCACCCTGCCGGTCCGCCAGCTGCGTGCGGGCTATGCCGAAGTTGTGAAATATGGCCTGATCGGCGACGCGGATTTCTTCGCCTGGTGCGAGGCGAGTGCGGCGGCGCTGCTGGCGGGCGACGAGGCCGTGATCGCCGAAGCCGTCGCCGCCTCCTGCCGCGCAAAGGCGGCGGTGGTCGCCGCCGATGAACGCGAGACGGAGGACAAGCGCGCGCTCCTTAATCTCGGCCATACTTTCGGTCATGCGCTGGAAGCGGAGGGCGGTTTTTCCGAGCAGCTGTTGCACGGTGAGGCCGTCGCGATCGGCATGGCGCTAGCGTTCCGCTACAGCGCGCGGATGGGCCTGCTGCCTGCGGACGAGGCGGCCCGGGTCGCGGCGCACCTGAATCGCGCCGGGCTCGGTTCGACCATCCCCGCCTTTGCTAGCGATGCGGACCGGCTGATCCGGCACATGCGGCAGGACAAGAAGGCCGAGGCCGGAACCGTGCCGCTGATTCTGGCGCGCGGGATCGGCCAAGCCTTTGTGTCGCGTGAGACCGACCTTGCAGACGTGCACGCGTTTCTGGCGGCGGAGCTAACCAGCCCCATATCCCAAACCCCACCATCCGGCGCATAGTCGAGAGGCGATCGAAATGGCATCGCTGCACTGGGGTGACGGCCCCGCGCACAGGGCGTAAAGGCGCCGACCATGAGCAACAAACCCGCTGCGATACGCGGCACCAATGATTTCATGGGCGAGGCAGCCGCGCGGTTCGATTTCGTTGTCGACACCTTTGCGCGCGTGCGGCGCCTTTATGGGTTTCGCCCGGTGCATATTCCGGTTTTTGAGAACACCTCTGTCTTTGCGCGGTCGCTCGGAGAGACCACCGACGTCGTCGCGAAGGAAATGTACAGTTTCGACGACCGCTCCGGCGACTCGGTCACGCTGCGCCCGGAATTCACTGCGGGTATCGCGCGGGCCTACATCTCCAACGGCTGGCAGCAGCACGGCATGATGAAGTTGGCGGCGCATGGCCCCTGTTTCCGCTATGAACGCCCGCAGAAGGGCCGCTTTCGCCAGTTTCACCAGCTGGACGCGGAAATTCTCGCCGCCGCCGAACCGTCCGCCGATGTCGAGCTGTTGTCCTTCGGGCAGCATCTGCTGGAGGAGCTGGGCGTGGCGGGCAATGTCACCCTGCAGCTGAACACGCTTGGCGATCCTGCAAGCCGTGCGGCGTGGCAAACGGAACTGCTTGGCTATTTCGAGGCGCACAGCAACGCACTGAGCGATGACAGTCTCACCCGCCTGGCGACGAACCCGCTACGCATTCTCGACAGCAAGGATGAGGGGGACCGCAAAATCGTCGCCAATGCGCCCGTGATCGATGATTTTCTTTCGGATGATGCCGCGGATTTCTTCGCAGCCGTCACGGCGGGCCTCGATGCGGCGGGCGTGGCATGGGAACGCAATGCCCGGCTCGTGCGCGGGCTCGACTATTATCGCCACACGGCATTCGAATTCGTAACCGATGCGCTGGGCGCGCAGGGCACGGTCATGGCGGGCGGGCGCTATGACGGCCTGATCGAGGCGATGGGCGGTCCGCCGACCCCCGCCGTGGGCTGGGCGGCCGGGATCGAACGGCTGTCCATGCTTGTGGACGCGCCAGCGCCTGAATCGGTCGATGTCGCGTTCCTGCCGCTGGATGACGACGCGAAAACGCGCGGCACGCGGCTGGTGGCGGCGCTACGGAAGGGCGGCAGCGTCGCGGTCGAGACATTTGCCACAGGCAACATGAAGAAGCGCATGCAGCGCGCCGATGCCAGCGGCGCGCGCCTTGCGATCATTATCGGTGCGGACGAACTGGCGGAAGGCGCGATGCAGGTGAAGGACCTTCGCTCTGGCGAACAGGTGCGTGTACCTATGGGCGAGGCGGGCTTCATCGGCGGCTATCTGGCTGAACTGCGCCTGATGGGCCTGACCGGCATGGACAAGGAAACACCTGATTTCCCGACCTGGAGGAAACGCAACCTGGGAGGCCAATCCCTAGAAAAGACACCGCAATGAGTGATGCCCCGAAGGTCCCTGAAGCGCGCATCGATGCCATCATCGCCCGCCATGCCGAGCTGACCGCGAAAATGGCGTCCGGTGACCTTGCGCCGGAAAAATTCGTCGAACTGTCGAAGGAATATAGCGAACTCGATCCGGTCGCGGCCGCCGCGAAAGCGGTACGCGCCGCGCGCGAGGAAATGGCGGAACTGCAGGCGCTGGCCACCGACAGGGACAGCGATGCGGAAATGCGCGAACTGGCCGAGGCCGAGCTTGAGGAAGTTGCCGAAAATCTGCCACGGGCGGAGCGCGCGCTTGCCGTGCTGCTGCTCCCAAGGGACGTCGCCGACGACCGGTCAGCCATTCTCGAAATCCGCGCGGGCACGGGCGGCGAGGAGGCGGCCCTGTTCGCGGGCGATCTTTACCGCATGTATTCCCGCTATGCCGAGGCGCAGGGCTGGAAGGTCGAGACGATGGATATTTCCGCCGCGGACGCTGGCGGCGTCAAGGAAGTCATCGCCAGCGTGTCCGGCAAGGGCGTGTTCGCCAAGCTGAAATTCGAGTCTGGCGTCCACCGCGTGCAGCGCGTTCCGGCCACGGAGGCGTCGGGCCGTATCCACACCAGCGCTGCGACCGTCGCCGTTCTGCCGGAGGCCGAGGATGTCGATGTCGTCGTCAACGATGCCGACCTTCGCATCGATGTGTTCCGCTCTTCAGGGCCGGGCGGGCAGTCGGTCAACACGACGGACAGCGCCGTCAGGATCACGCATGAACCCACGGGCCTTGTCGTCATCCAGCAGGACGAGAAATCGCAGCACAAGAACCGTGCCAAGGCCATGAAAGTCCTGCGCGCGCGCCTGTTCGAACTGGAGCGGCAGAAGCTGGCCGACGAGCGTGCCGGTGCGCGGAAATCCATGGTCGGCTCCGGCGACCGCTCGGAGCGCATCCGCACCTATAATTTCCCGCAGGGACGCGTCACCGACCACCGCATCAACCTGACCCTGCACCGCCTGCCGACGATCATCGAGGGTGATCTGGACGAACTGGTGGGCGCGCTGATCGCAGAGGATGAGGCCGAGCGGCTGGCGGGGCTGGGTGACGGCGCTGACTGAGACGCAGCGACTTATCCGGGAAGCGGCGGCCAAGCTGGCAAAAGCGGGCCAGCCGGACACCGCGAGACTGGATGCGGAATTGCTGGCCGCCCATCTGGCCGGGACCGCCCGCGACGTGCTGCTGCTTGGCGCATCGCAACACAGCCTTGACAGCAATGCCTATGACGCGCTCCTGGCGCGGCGGCTCGCCGGTGAACCGCTTGCCTATATTACGGGCGAAGTGGAATTCTGGTCGCTGGAATTGCATGTCACCCCGGACACGCTGATCCCGCGCGGCGACAGCGAGACGCTGATTGAGCTCGCCCTTGCGCAATTGCCAGGGACACCTGGGCACATCCTCGACCTGGGCACCGGAAGTGGCTGCCTGCTGCTTGCGGCGCTCAGCGAATATGAGGCCGCGCAGGGTCTGGGGATCGATGCCAGTCCGCAGGCGCTCATCATCGCCGAGCAAAATGCGGAGCGCCTCGGATTCGGGCGGCGCGCGCGATTTCAAAGAGGTGACTGGTGCGAAGGCCTGATGGCTGAATTCGATCTCATCCTTTGCAATCCGCCCTATGTCGATAGAGCCGATATGCTTGGCCCCGGCGTGCGGGAATATGAACCGAGTGGCGCGCTGTTCGCTGGCGGCAATGGTCTGGACGATTACCGAACCATATTGCCGCAATTGTCACGGCACCTCAGCAGCGATGGCCTCGCCGTTCTGGAAATCGGCGCGCGACAGGGCGATGACGTGCGCGAGATCGCGGCGGCGTCGAAACTGGCCTTTGTCGCCAGCCGTAACGATCTGGGCGGGCATGAGCGTGCGCTCTGTTTCCGGCGGGCGCAAGATTAGGCTTGGCATTGGCAGAGTTCATGCTATGTCAAGCCTTGTATCCGCACACCTTGGGAAGGTGGCAACGCGGATTACAGCAACCTCCGATACACACCGGCAGACATATGGATGCCGCTGTTTTGCGCCTTCGGGCGCGCGCCGACGGAAACGGACGGCAAGGGTAAGGAAAACGCAAGTAGCATGAGAAATCCGCAATCGGGACGCCGCCGCCGCTCGGGTGGCCGTTCGCAGGGCGGCGGCCAGCCGCACAACCAGAACCGCCAGCGCGGAAACGCGAAGCAGCTTCTGGAAAAATACCAGAATATGGCGCGTGACGCCGCGCAGTCGGATGAGCCGGTGCAGGCGGAATATTATCTGCAGTTCGCGGACCATTATTTTCGTGTCGTTGCCGAGATGCAGGCAAAGGCAGACGGTCAGCAGAACAACCAGAATCGGAATCGCGACCGGAACGATGACGACGATGATGACAGCGATGACCGTCAGAGTCGTGGTCGCGGTCGCAATCAGCAAAATCGCAATCAGAACGATAATCGCAACGACAATCGCCGCGGCCGCAACAAGGCGGACGACGAAAGCGACGACGATGATGATTACGATGATGACGACAATGACGGCGAAGCGGACGAGCGCCCCACCCGGGCGCGCGCCGTACGGAAACCTCGTTCGCGCAAGGACGAGGATGCCCGCGCTGCCAACGGCAAAGACAGCAAGGAGCAGGCAGATGAAAAGCCTGCCCGTGCCGCGCGTAAGCCGCGCAAGGCTCCCGTCCGCAAGAAAAAGGACGATGACGCGGACGAGGTGGATGATCGCGACACGATCGATTCGTCGGTTTCATTCCTGTGACGAACTGATGGCGGTTTCATAAAACTGCCATCACTCCGTCATCGAAATGCAATGGGTGAGGCATAGGCGCGGCCGCAGGACCCCTCCTGGAAAAAATCATATGCGCCCCGTATCCGTTGTCGCCGTCTGTTTCGCCGCAACATCGCTGACCACGCCTGCCACGGCCCAGGACGACCGGCTCGATCGGGCCATGCAGCAGATCGAGGCGCTGCAGGCGGAACTGAAGCTGCTGCAGGCGGAAGTGTCCAGACTGCGCACCGAAAGCGATGCCGGCACCGCGGCGCAGACTGCCGTGATCGAAACCCAGTCGGCGTTGATCGAGGACCAGGGCGCACGCCTCGCGACGGTCGAGGCCGCGGCCGAAAAGGACATTCCGCAGATCGCCTGGAAGGGTGCGCCCGTCATTTCCGGTGATGGCTGGAGTTTCAAGCCGCGCGGACGGCTGCAGTTCAATGGGGGTTATCTCGATACTCCAGACGCCATCGCGAATGACGGCGCAGGCTGGACAACGGAACTTCGCCGTGCGCGAATTGGCGTCGAGGGCGAGATCCGCTCGAGGATCGGTTACAAGTTCGAGGTCGATTTTGCCGACAATGAGGTCGAATTCGCGGACAGCTTTGCGGAGATCGACCTTGGCGGTGTCGACCTGATCATCGGTAACCAGAATACCGGCGTCAGCCTGGAAGAGCTGACATCATCCCGGTACATCACCTTCATTGAACGGTCCGCGCTGACTGACGCCTTTGGTCTTGAGCGGCGGGTCGGCGCGAAGCTGTCCTATGCGGCCGGCGACTTCCTGCTGACCGGCGGTGTTTTCGCCGACGACCTGGGCTCGCTGATCGACGACGGCAACAATCAGTGGGGCTTCGCCGCGCGCGCCGTGTACGCGCCCGCTTTGGGTGAAGACATGCAATTGCATCTCGGCGCCAGCGTCCAGCACACCGAATTCGCCAATGCCGCCCAGAATGTACGCTATCGTCAGCGGCCCGGCATCCATTCGACCGACCTGCGCCTGGTCAATACAGGCGAGATCGGCGCAAGTTCGGACACGCTTTATGGTCTAGAGGCCGCCATGTTGTCCGGGCCCCTGCACGTCGCCGGCGAGTTGCTGTCCGTTCGCGTCAACCGGCCCGACGCTGCCAACGGCGATTTCTGGGGCGGCTACATGGAGGCCGGATATTTTCTGTCTGGCGGCGAGCGCACCTACAAGGGCGGAACCTTCGGGCGCGCCAAGGTGGACAAGAGCATCGGCGAGGGCGGAATGGGCGCGTGGCAGGTTGCAGCGCGACTCGACCATGTCGACCTTGCCGACGCCGTTATCGCTGGCGGCAAGCAAACGACCTATCAGGCCGCGCTGAACTGGTACCCCGACCCCTATCTGCGATTCTTCCTGAACTACAACCATCTGTCGATCAGTGGCGGACCGTTTGCCGGTGTCGTCGATCCCGCTGATGGCGACTATGGCGCCGACAGCGTCGGGCTTGGCATGCTGATCGACTTCTAGCGACGTGCCGGCTGGCTCTGACTAGAAATCGCGCCAGTCATCCGGTTCGTGCCGGGCGCCTTCGTCGGCGGCAGCCTGATCGTGGCCGCTGGCGCTCGAAAGGAAAATCAGGCCCATGAGGCCCGCCGCCAACAGCATCGACAGCGTTGCCGCCAGCGTCACGGCGATGATCAGGTGAATAGGCAGGTCCCAGCTGCCATCCGAAAGATAATATAATGCCGCCGCACTGGTGATCAGGCCCAGGCTGCCGGCGATTCCGAACATCCAGCCAAAGCGCTGCCTTG
>CAVPZG010000002.1:47500-151276 GCA_963710205.1 uncultured Alphaproteobacteria bacterium
CCGACCTGCACGAATGGCGTAACGACTTCCCCACTGTCTCCAGAATATGCTCAGCGAAATTGAATTCCCCGTGAAGATGCGGGGTACCCGCGGTTAGACGGAAAGACCCTGTGCACCTTTACTGCAGTTTCAGAGTGATATTAGGAACGCATTGTGTAGGATAGGTGGGAGACTTTGAAGCATTGGCGCCAGCCGGTGTGGAGTCGTTGGTGAAATACCACCCTATTCGTTTCTGATATCTAACCTGCTTCCGTTATCCGGAAGAGGGACCCTCTGTGACGGGTAGTTTGACTGGGGCGGTCGCCTCCTAAATCGTAACGGAGGCGCGCGATGGTTGGCTCAGGTCGGTTGGAAACCGACTGTTCAGAGTGCAATGGCATAAGCCAGCCTGACTGCGAGATCGACGGATCGAGCAGAGACGAAAGTCGGTCATAGTGATCCGGTGGTTCCATGTGGAAGGGCCATCGCTCAACGGATAAAAGGTACGCCAGGGATAACAGGCTGATGGTCCCCAAGAGCTCATATCGACGGGACCGTTTGGCACCTCGATGTCGGCTCATCACATCCTGGGGCTGGAGCAGGTCCCAAGGGTTTGGCTGTTCGCCAATTAAAGTGGTACGTGAGCTGGGTTCAGAACGTCGTGAGACAGTTTGGTCCCTATCTGCCGTGGGCGTCGATATTTGAGAGGAGTTGCCCCTAGTACGAGAGGACCGGGGTGAACATACCTCTGGTGTACCAGTCATGCCGCCAGGCGTGCAGCTGGGTAGCTATGTATGGACGGGATAACCGCTGAAAGCATCTAAGCGGGAAGCCTCCCTCAAGATAAGATATCATCGAGCCGTGGAAGACCACCACGTTGATAGGCCGGGTGTGGAAGCGCAGTAATGCGTGTAGCTAACCGGTCCTAATTGCTCTGTTCGCACTTGAACTAACGAGTTCACACCATCATCGTCAGCACTGAGTTGCTGGTGATGGCTGGAACTATGGATGTTCTCAGTAAATGCACCGATTTTCAAACCTTCAATCGATATGCAGTGGCCCCATAGACTGGTGGTCATAGCGTCTGTGCCCCACCCGGTCCCATCCCGAACCCGGCCGTGAAACCAGACAGCGCCGATGGTACTTGTGCTTAAGCATTGGAAGAGTAGGTCGCCGCCAGTCTTTGTGGCCACTGTCTGTCGCATTTGAAGGTCATAAACCCATTTACATGTTTCTGCTTGGCGCGGGATGGAGCAGTCCGGTAGCTCGTCAGGCTCATAACCTGAAGGTCGCAGGTTCAAATCCTGCTCCCGCAACCATATTCAAAGCCTCGTCGGTTTCCGGCGGGGCTTTTTTTGTTTCTGCGCCCCGCCAGGGCTGGGGATGAAGGGGACTCGCTCGCAGAGGGCAAGCACGGACTGCGCGCCAGGATGGCCTTGTTCGCTGCCCTTTCCGCCACGCATAATGCTCCCGACCGGGACGGCCACGGATGGCTATCCGGCTGGTTCGATGGCGGTCACCCGCAATGTTTCGGCGGCGATATGTCGACGCTCAGCCAATGCGCCTTCATTCCGCCCGCTCTTTACCAGAATTGACAGGGCCACTGCGATGGCTTTGCGACCCTTCGCGCGCTAACGAAAGCGAACATCCTGGGAGGCCTGTCCATTGTACTACCGTCTTGCCGCCGCGCTCAGCGCACTTGTCGTCGCCATGCCCGCCGCGGCGGACATGACTGTCATCCATGCCGGGGCGCTGATCGCCGACGCTGCGGAAAGCCCGCGCGGCCCATCGACGATCATTGTGGAAGACGGCAGGATTGTCAGCATCACCGACGGCCTGCAACCGGCCCCGGCCGGAGCGGAACTGGTCGACCTTGGCGGTCTGACGGTGATGCCCGGCCTGATCGACGCACATGTGCATCTGACGGGTGATCACGACACGCCCTTTACCGCCGAATTTCTCGATACCGATGAATATGGCGTCACGGTCGGCTTGAAAAATGCGCGCAAAACGCTCGATGCGGGCGTGACGACGGTGCGTGATCTTGGCAGCGGTCCGCAGACGATGTTTGCCATCCGGCGCGCCATTTCCGAAGGTATCGCGGAAGGGCCGCGCATTGTCGCCTCTGGCCCCGCAATTTCGATCATCGGGGGTCATGGCGACATATCGCGCGGACGGCCCGAAATCGTTGCGGCGCTGAGCGGCTATAATACGTGTACGGGCGCGGACCAATGCGCCGCGAAAGTGCGCGAGTTCAGCCGGGCTGGCGCGGATCTCATCAAGATCACCGCAACGGGCGGCGTTCTGTCGCAACAGGGCCGCGGGCTGGAGGCACATTTCACGACTGCGGAAATGCAGGCCATCACGTCGACCGCGCGGACGCTCGGGCTCAAGGTTGCGGCCCATGCCCATGGCGCGCGCGGCATCGAATCCGCCGTCAATGCGGGCGTGCGCTCCATCGAACATGGGACGTTCATCGACGCGGCGGGCGTACGGGCCATGAAGGAGAACGACACCTGGTTCGTCGCCACGCTCATGGCCTATCGCGGGATCGAGGAGCAGCTGGGCACGGGCATCTATACGCCCGTTGTCGAAACCAAGATCCGCCAGACGCTGGAATATGTCGGCAAGGGGCTGAAGGCCGCCAACGATGCCGGTGTACCGGTCGCCTTTGGCACCGACGCGGGCGTTTTCGCGCATGGACGCAATAACGAGGAGGCGGCGATGATGGTCGAGAAGGCCGGCATGACGCCGCGCGCCGTGCTGGTCGCCGCGACATCGGGTGCGGCGAAACTGCTGGGCGTGGATGGCGAAACCGGGACGCTCGCTGCTGGCAAGGCCGCCGACCTGATCGCCGTCGAGGGCAACCCCCTCGACGATATCCGCGCGGTGGAACGGATTCGCTATGTGATGGCGAATGGCCGCGAACATATCTTGGCGGACGGCGAATAGCTGTTATAGACACACAATACAGTTCTGCATTCTGGAGTTTCCATGACAACCCGTATTTCGCTGATCGCACTCTCCCTCTCGCTCGCCGCCGGCTCCGCCGCACAGGCGCAGGTCGAAACAACAACAAATATGCCGGCGGCAACCACCGCGACTGCCACCGCTGCGGCGATGACGCAGGAGGAGGCGCATGACGCCCTGCATGCGCTGTTCGCCAAGAGCGACGAGGACAGTCTGCGCCGCAACCCCATCAGTGCGCTGTTCCGCGGCGATACGCGCTATGCCGACCGGCTCGGCGATTATCTGACGGACGAATATTTTGACCGGGAACGCGCCGCGGCGGAGGCCGAGCTGGCGGCGCTGAGGGAGATCCCGCGTGATGCGCTCTCCGAAACCGACAAAATCGCCTATGATGTCTTTGCCTACGACAAGGGCGAAACGCTGCGCGGGCTTACCGATGAGATCATTGCGCTAACCGTTGTCAGGCCGATCAATCACTTTCAAGGATTTCATACCTTTTATCCGGTGCTGGCCAGCGGCCAGAGCGCCGCGCCCTTCAATACGGTCGAGGATTACGAGAACAACCTGAAGCGTCACAAGGAGTTCGTGACGCTGATGGACCGGGCCATCGCCCGCTCGCGCGAGGGCATGGAGTCGGGCGTTCTGGAGACGAAACTGACCATCCGCAACGTCATCGGCCAGCTTGATACCCAGCTTGCCGACGAGCCGAAACTGTCGCCCTATTATCAGCCCGTGCTGAAATTTCCGGAAAATTTCTCCACCGCCGACAAGGACCGGTTAGCGGCGGCCTATGAAGCGGCGATCGTAGACGACCTCTTTCCGGCCTACACACGGGTGCGCGATTTCCTGCGCGATGAATATCTGCCAGTCGCGCGTGAAGAGGTCGGCCTGTCGGCCATGAAGGGCGGCGCGCAGCTATATGCAAAACTGCTGGAGGACACGACCACGCTGCCGCTGACGGCGGACTATATTCACGATCTCGGTCTCAGCGAAGTCGCGCGCATCCGGTCGGAAATGGAAGCGGTGAAGACCGAAGTCGGATTTGACGGGACGCTGGCGGAATTTTTCGAGTTCATGAGGACCGACGAGCAGTTCAAGCCCGAGTCGCGCGAGGCGCTGACCCAAGGTTATTATGACATCGGCAAGCAGGTGGACGAAACCATCGCAACGCAATTCTCGACCATTCCGAAAAGCCCGCTGGAAATTCGTCCGGTCGAGCCCTTTCGGGAAAAGAACGCGGCGGGTGGTTCCTATAATTCCGGTACGCCCGATGGCTCGCGCCCCGGCGTCTTTTATTTCAACGCCTATAATCTGGACGAGCGGCCTACATTTTCGATGGAGACGCTCTATCTGCACGAGGGAGCGCCGGGACACCATTTCCAGATCAGTCTGGCACAGGAAAACGAGGCCTTGCCCAGTTTCATGCGCTTTGGCGGCAATACGGCCTTTTCAGAAGGCTGGGCGCTTTACGCGGAAACGCTGGGACCGGAGCTCGGTCTGTTCAGCGACCCCTATCAGCGCTTCGGGCATCTGAATGACGAAATGCTGCGGGCGATCCGGCTGGTCGTCGATACCGGTCTGCACGCCAAGGGCTGGAGCCGGGAAAAGGCCATCCAGTACATGCTGGACAATAGCGGCCAGTCGAACACTGAAGCGACGACGGAAATCGAGCGCTATATCGCCATTCCCAGTCAGGCGGTCGCCTACAAGATTGGCGCGCTGAAGATTCAGGAACTGAAAGCGCGCGCCATGGAAAAACTGGGCGACCGCTTCGACCCGCGCGATTTTCACGCGCAGGTTCTGATGACCGGCGCGCTGCCGATGCCGGTCCTGGAGCGGAAGATCGACGACTGGATTGCCAGCAAGGGCTGATCTTCAAGGGCGGGATTGCATCCCGCCCCCCCATATCCCTGGTCATCAATGAATTTGCCGCAGCGCAGCATTGACCTAGCGGCGCATTCCCGCCTGCGCTAAGTCCCGGTCCCATGGATATCTACCTGCCGATTGCGGAATTGAGCGTTAACGCCGCCGTGATCGTAGGCCTTGGCCTGCTGGTCGGAATCATGTCCGGCCTGTTCGGTGTCGGCGGCGGGTTCCTGACGACACCGCTTTTGATGTTTTACGGTATCCCCCCCGCAGTTGCCGTTGCCTCGTCGGCCACACAGGTAACGGGGTCGAGCGTTTCGGGCGCCATGGCGCACTGGCGGCGCGGTGGTGTCGATCTGAAGATGGGCCTGCTGCTGGTCGCCGGTGGCATCGTCGGCGCCGCCATTGGCTCCGTCATATTCCGTCTGCTGCAGGACATTGGCCAGATCGACCTGACGATCTCTCTGATTTACATTGTCTTTTTAACGCTGGTCGGCCTGTCCATGCTGATCGAGACAGTGCGCACATTGCGTCGGCAGGCACGCGGCGAGCGCGCCTCCAAATTGCGGCGGCACAACCGTTTCGTTGCGGCGCTGCCCGGCAAGACAAGGTTTCGCGCCGCAGGGCTATATATCTCTCCGCTTGCGCCGCTTCTGATCGGTTTGTTCGCGGGCATACTTACCTTTGTGATGGGGATTGGCGGCGGCCTGATCATGGTGCCTGTCCTGATCTATGTCCTGGGCATGTCGGTCGGTGTCGTCGTCGGGACGAGCCTGTTCCAGATCGTGTTTACGACGGCGGCCATCACCCTGCTTCACGCGGTGCAGTCCAAGACTGTCGATATCGTCCTTGCTGCGCTGCTGCTGATCGGCGGCGTCATCGGCGCGCAGCTGGGGGCCAAGATCGCCCTGGGGTTACCCCCCGAAAAACTGCGTCTGGCGCTGGCGATACTGGTACTGGTCGTGGCGGCACGGCTGCTTTTCGGGCTGACGGTCACGCCGGATAATCTCTATTCGATACAGTTGCAGGGCGCATGAGGTGGCTGATCATCCTGCTGGCCGTGCTGGGCGCCATGCCGGGCGCGGCGCAAACGCCGGGCAAAGCGCCGCCGCGGCTGATCGCCGACCTGTCCCAGAGCCGCATCGACATCATCTATTCCTTCGCAGGCGCGGAACTTCTGGTATTTGGCGCGATCCAGTATCCTGACGGCCAGACGCCTGACGAGCGGCCTGACCTTGCCATCGTCGTGCGCGGACCGCCGCAGGCGATCACGGTCAGGCGCAAGGAACGTGTGCTTGGTCTATGGCTGAACACGGATGCCGTTCGCTTCGAGACGGCGCCGACCTTCTACCGGGCGGCATCCACCCGGCCTATCGAGGATATGGTCGACGAACGCACGGCGGCCATATTCGAACTCAGTCCGGAATATCTGCAACTGTCTCCATCGGGCGCAATGAGCGCGGGAGAGATTGCGACATTCGAACGTGGATTGCTGGAAAGCTGGGGATCGGAAGACCTTTATGGTGCCGATCCGGGCGGCGTGGATCTTGTCGAGAATATTCTGTACCGAGCGCG
This sequence comes from uncultured Alphaproteobacteria bacterium, assembly GCA_963710205.1. Classification (GTDB taxonomy): domain Bacteria; phylum Pseudomonadota; class Alphaproteobacteria; order Sphingomonadales; family Sphingomonadaceae; genus Pacificimonas. The sequence continues at coordinate 53,891 of CAVPZG010000002.1, forward strand.
CATCGATCTGCCGAGCCAGGTGCCTGTCGGCATTTACACCGTGGAAATGCATCTGATCGAAAATGGCGAAATCCTGTCGTCCGCCACCAAAACCATCGAGGTCGGGAAATCGGGGTTTGAACGCGCCATTTACGTCGCGGCGCAACAGGACAGTTTCTATTACGGTCTGCTTGCCGTCGCGCTGGCGCTCATCATGGGCTGGACCGCCAGTCTTTTCGTAAGGCGCTAGAAAGTGAAAGGGCCGCTAACGCTTCCTTAGCGAGACTCTGACTATCGCTTCCGGTTCATCATTACCGGAGCCGACCACCCATGGATCAGAATTTCGCGCCCAGCACTGCTGGCAGCACACCTGCTTTCACAGCGCCCGGCGCTGCCTCCGTAGGAAGCGTCATTGGCCAGATCCGTGAAATTGACGGCGGTAGCGCAGTCTGCCGTTTCGAACTGGCTGCGTTGACGGAGCTTCGCAACCATTCCGACCAGACTGTTGCCAGCTCCGGCCAGATTGGCAGCCAGGTGAAAGTGAAGGTCGGCGACTTCTGGCTGCTCGGAAATGTGCGCAACCTGCGTGCGGACCCGCAGCGCGAGGAAGCCGTCCTTTGCAGCGTCGATTTCCTTGGCGAGGGCAATGAGGCGCAGGATGGCACGCTGACCGCCTTCCGCCGCGGCGTAACGCGGTATCCTATGCCTGGCACGGCCATCTATACGGTGAGCCGCGACGACCTGGGCGCGGTCTTCAAGGCAGACGAGCGCGCGCATATCGAAATCGGCACGGTTTACCCGACCGAGGATGTTCGCGGCGCCCTCTTCATCGATCCCATGCTTGGCAAGCATTTCGCGCTGCTGGGATCGACGGGTACGGGTAAGTCGACAAGCGCCGCGCTAATCCTGCATCGCATCATTGATCAGAACCCCGAGGGTCATGTCGTCATGCTGGACCCGCACGGGGAATATTCGGCGGCGTTTTCGTCAAACGGCCAGATTTTCAACGTCGATAACCTGGCGCTCCCCTACTGGCTGATGAATTTCGAAGAGCATTGCGAAGTCTTCATCACCACGGAAGGCTCCGAAAAAGAGATGGACATGGACATTCTCGCCAAGTGCATCCTGCAGGCGCGGATGAAAAGCCGCATCGCGCAGTCGCTTGGCAAACTGACCGTCGACTCGCCGGTGCCCTATCTGCTGAGCGACCTGATCGCGGCCATTTCCGCGGGCATGGGCAAGCTCGACAAGGCCAATGACAGCGCGCCCTATATGCGCCTCAAGTCCAAGGTTGAGGAACTGAAAGGCGATCCACGCTATGCCTTCATGTTCAATGGTCTTTTGGTGTCCGACACCATGGCCGACTTCCTGTCGAAGATTTTCCGTCTGCCCGCAGAGGGCAAGCCGATCTCGGTCATCGACCTTTCCGGCGTGCCGACCGATATCGTCACGGTCGTTGTCGCTGTTCTGTCACGCCTGACCTTCGATTATGCGATCTGGTCGCGCCGCGAGCCGCAGCGGCCCATCCTGCTCGTGTGCGAGGAAGCCCATCGCTATGTTCCCTCCGACCGCTCCACCGCGCCCAGCGCCGTCCGCAAGGTGCTGGAATCGATCGCCAAGGAAGGCCGTAAGTACGGTGTGTCACTCGGCCTTATTACGCAGCGTCCGTCCGACCTTGCCGAGGGTGTCCTGTCACAATGCGGCACGATCATCGCCATGCGCCTCAACAACGAGCGTGACCAGAATCATGTCAAGAATGCGATGCCGGAAGGCGCGCGCGGTTTCCTCGACGCCATCCCTGCCCTCCGCAACCGGGAATGTATCGTTTGCGGCGAGGGTGTGAACATTCCCATCCGTGTCCGCCTTGACGATCTGGAAGCGCATCTGCGCCCGGCGTCCGACGATCCGATGTTCAGCGAGCTCTGGAAAGAGACCGGCGGCGAGGCCGAAATTCTCGACCGCGTCATCCATCGCTGGCGCGGTCAGGGACGCTAGCGCCTATTCAGCGCCGCTTTCCGCTGCGACGGTAAATAGCATCTCGCTTGGGCCGCGCTCCTTTTGCAGCCGGGCCGCAGTCCGTTCGGCCTGTTCGAGCGCACGCAGGATGTTGCCACTGCTGATTTTTTGGAGATCTTCGGCGGAATAGCCGCGGGTCAGCAGCTCAGCGAACAGATTTGGGTAACTGGCAACGGTTTCGAGGCCGAGCGGATAGCTGTCGACACCATCGAAATCGCCGCCAATGCCGATATGGTCGATTCCGGCGACCTTGCGGATATGATCGATATGATCGGCGGCATCCCTGACGCTGGCCTTCGGCGCAGGGTTCGCCTCCTGCCACTTCGTCATCTCCGCCTCGACCACATCAGGCCGGCCGGCGTAGAGGCTTTCCAGACGCGCGCGCTGGGCGGCTTCGTCAGCCCAGTACTGGCGGCGGGCTTCGTTCAGAAAACCCTCGACGAAGGTCACCATGATGACGCCGCCATTATCCTTGAGGCGGCGCAGGATGTCGTCAGGCACGTTGCGCGGATGGCCGGTGACCGTCAGCGCGCTGGAATGCGAAAAGATGACGGGGGCCGCGGCGACATCCAGCGCATCGGCCATGGTTGCCGGCGACACATGACTAAGATCGACCAGCATGCCGAGCCGGTTCATCTCGCGCACGACCTCCTCCCCGAACGGGCTCAGACCATCCGATCTGGGCGCATCGGTCGCACTGTCCGCCCAATCGATCGTTCTTGAATGGGTCAGGGTCATGTAACGGACACCGAGGTCGTACATGCTTCTCAGGACGCCGAGCGAGTTGGCGATGCCGTTGCCGCCCTCGATACCGTACATGCCCGCGACCTTGCCCGTCGCCATGATCCGGCGGACATCCGCGGCTGATGACGCCTTCTCCATGGTTCCGGGATTGGCGGCAATGAGACGGTCGGTCAGGTCGATCTGCTCCATCACCTGCACGACGGCGTCAGGCTCGGGCAGCGCGGCGGAGACATAAACCGACCAGAATTGCGCGCCAACGCCGCCCGCCTTCATTCCCGATGCGTCGGTGACGATCTTTCCTTCAAAACGCTTTGCCAGAACATCATAGGGAAAATCGGAAAGGCGGGACGCGTTGTTCTCGCGGATCGCATAGGGCAGATCGTTGTGACCATCGAAAACAGGCTGCTGCGCCAGGATAGCGCGCGCTTCCGCCAGATTATCCTGAGCGGCCGCAGGCGTCGTGAGCAGGGCGAGAACAGCAAGCGTACGGATCATTGACGGCCTTTCGGATTGTCTTGCCGCCCTTCTAGCGTGCCTGCGTCAGATTTCCACCTGGCTGCCGAGTTCCACCACACGGTTCGTTGGCAGGTTGAAGAATTCCATCGCCGTCGCGCTGTTCCTGAGCATCCAGGCGAACAGCTTTTCCCGCCACAATATCATGCCGGGCTTATCCGCAGCGATCAAAGTCTGCCGCGACAGGAAGAAGCTGGTCGACATCATGTCGAATTTCGGACCGCAGACACCCTCGATCTCGGCCAGCGCCTTTGGAATATCGGTGGCCTGCAGAAAGCCATAGCGCAGCACGATGCGGAAAAAGCCCTCGCCCAAATCCGTCACGGCACAGCGCTCGCCGACATCGATATAGGGGACCTCTTCGATCTGCACGGTCAGGATGACGACCCGCTCGTGAATCACCTTGTTATGCTTCATGTTGTGGAGAAGGGCGTGCGGGACGCCTGCCGCCTGCGACGCCATGAAGATGGCCGTGCCCGGTACGCGTGTCGCGCTGCCAGAGGCGGACTTCACGAAAACCTCCATCGGCATACCCGCCTCCTGCATGCGCTGGCGCATCAGGAAACGTCCGCGCGCCCAGGTCGTGAGAAGCGTGAAGACGATCGCGCCAACCAGCAGCGGAAACCAGCCGCCTTCGGGAATTTTGGTCAGATTCGCTGCGAAATAGGCGCCGTCGACGATGAAGAAAACCGCCAGCAGGGGAATGGATACCCACGGTTTCCACTTCCAGACCGTGAACAGCAACACCGCGAGGAGCGCGGTGTCGATCAGCATCGCGCCTGTCACGGCGATGCCATAGGCCGCCGCGAGGTTGGACGAGTTGCGGAAGGTGAGCACGAGTACCAGAACCGCGATCAGAAGCGCCCAGTTGATGACCGGAATATAGATCTGGTTGGCTTCGCTTTCCGACGTGTGCACGGTCGACAGACGCGGAACGAAACCGAGCTGGATGGCCTGGTGCGTGACGCTGAACGCACCGGAAATCACCGCCTGGCTGGCAATGAAGGTGGCAGCGGTCGCAAGAAAAACCAGGGGCAGGCGCAGCGTTTCGGGTGCAAGCATGAAGAAAGGCGATTTGATCGCCTCCGCCGCCGCGGCCGCGTCAAGGTTCATGACGAGCGCTGCCTGCCCCATATAGTTGATGAGAAGCGCGGGCATGACGAACCAGAGCCAGCTGATGGAGAGCGGCTTGCGGCCGAAATGGCCCATGTCGGAATAAAGCGCCTCGGCGCCAGTGACAGCGAGAACGACCGAGCCAAGGGCGAGGAAGGCAAGCATACCGTCGGTTATGAAAAACCGCAGGGCATTGAGCGGGTTCAGCATCGCCAGGATGATCTCAGGGTGCTGGACGATCTGGATCAGGCCAAGCGTTGCGATGGTGAAAAAATAGACCAGCATCACCGGTCCGAACATCGCCCCGACCTTGGCCGTGCCGCGCGACTGGATGAAAAACAGAAACACCAGCAGACCGATGGCAATCGGAATGACCAGCGGTTGCAGACCCGGATTTACCACCGTCAGCCCCTCAACCGCAGACAGCACGGAAATGGCGGGTGTGATCATGGAGTTGCCGTAAAAAAGCGCGGTGGCGAAGACGCCGAGAACCACGATGACCTTGCCCCACCGCGCGCGTTCCGTACTGCGTGAAATGAGCGCCAGCAGGGCAAGGCTGCCGCCTTGCCCCTTGTTATCGGCGCGCATCAGGATGCTGACATATTGCACGGTGACGACCAGCGTCATCGACCAGAAGATCAGGCTGATGACGCCGTAAACGTGAAGCGGATCGAGCGCGAGCGGATGCGCGCCCACGAACGTCTCGCGAAAGGCGTAAAGCGGCGATGTACCGATATCGCCGAAGACAATGCCGATTGCACCAAGTGCAAGCTTCGCCGTCGCCATGTGGCGGTCTTCGCCGGTCAGTTTCTGATCGTGGGCCATATTCCGTCGGGCGCGCCAATTCGGCGCGTCATCTCGCAGGTGCAGCAAAAAGAGGCGCGCGCCTAGCACGCGGCGAGCGGCGGAGCAAATCTATCCTGTCTGGGGGGATTCCCGTCAGCGCGAAGCCACGCTAAGTCGTGGCGTCATTCCTTTCCGCTGGATCGCTTCCCTTGCGCCTGATTGCCCTTATTCTGCTAGTTCTCGTCAGTGCCTGCACAAGCCGCGTCGCGGCTCCGGATCAACCTGCGTCTGCACCGCGAGGCCCCGCCTCTCCGCCGCCGCCCCCGCTTTCGCCCTCGCAGCCCGAGAATGCGAAGGAAGCGGGGATCACCTTGCACCGCTTTGCCGATATTCCAGGCTGGCGCGACGCGGACGTGACATCAGCGCTCGCCGCCTTTCGGAAAAGCTGCCGCGGCGTTACCCGCCGTGCGGACCCGTCGCAGCTCGCGATTTCGGATGACTGGCTCGCGCCCTGTGACGCTGCCGCGAATGCCAGCGACGCGCGCGGCTTTTTCGAGGCGAGTTTCACACCCGTGCGCGTGGCCGAAGGCAAGGCGTTCGTAACGGGTTATTACGAGCCGGAAATCGAGGGATGCCGGCAGCCGACGCCGACCTGCAACACGCCTATCTACGCGCCGCCTGAAGACCTTGTCCGTGTGGAACAGCCCGACCCTGAAAATCCCGGCAAGACGAAGCTGATGAAGGGCATGGTCGATGCAAACGGGGTCTATTCGCTCTATCACGACCGCGCCGCCATAGACGCGGGCGCGCTCGGCAAGCGCGGGCTGGAAATTGCCTATGCCAAGGATCCTGTCGAGCTGTTCTTCCTGCAGATTCAGGGGTCGGGCCGCCTGCGCCTGCCCGATGGTAGCGTCATGCGGATCGGCTATGCCGACCAGAACGGCCGGGAATATGTCGGAATTGGACGGCGATTGAAGGAAATCGACCCGCAATGGACGGGCGGCGCGAGCATGCAGGGCATCATGTCCTGGCTGCGCACCTATCCCGACCGGGGCCGCGCGTTGATGCATGAGAACAAGAGCTATATCTTCTTCAAGGAACTGACCGGGGACGGTCCATTGGGTGCGATGGGGACGCCGGTAACGCCGGAAGTGTCGCTGGCGACCGATCCGCGGTTCGTCACCTTGGGCGCGCCCGTGTTCCTGACGACCCGCTACACGGGCGAGGACAGGCGCATGCACCCCTTTTCGAAACTGATGGTGGCGCAGGACACCGGCGGCGCGATCAAGGGATCGAACCGCTTTGACCTGTTCTGGGGTGCGGGTGAACGGGCGCGCACCATTGCGGGCGGGCTGTCGTCTCCCGGCGACGCGTGGATCCTGATCCCCAACGCGGCGGCGGCGCGGCTGCGGCAGACAATGCAGCTGTCGGCGCTGGACATCCCCGCCAGCTGAAGTGGTGAAGCGGACGCCTCTGCCGCCGCAGGACCGCGCACTGTGGGACGGTGTGGCCAAAGGCGTTCGCCCGCTCCAGAAAAAGACCGCGAAGCCGGAGCACCGGTTCCCCCGTGTCAACGTCCGCGACCATGCGCCAGACGCGCCAACGATGCGCCCCAATGCCTATCTGGCCGCACCGGAACGCGCCTCTCTGGACGGCGGCTGGGACCGCCGGGTTCGGAAGGGGCAGGTGACGGTCGACCGTACCGTCGACCTGCACGGCGCGACACGCGACGGTGCCTATGCGCTGCTGGAACGCGCGGTGCATGGCGCGAGCCGCGACAATCTCCGCACGCTGTTGGTCATCACCGGCAAACCGCGCGGTGAAGACGAGGCGCCGCGCGGGATCATCGCCAAGAGCCTTCCCGTCTGGCTGGAGACCCCGCAGCTCCGCCCCTACATCGCCGCAACCCGCCGCGCGCATCAACGCCACGGCGGCGCGGGCGCGGTTTATGTTATTTTGCGGCGGGCGCGGTGACCCATATCGGTTCCGCCGCAATATCTGACAAATTCTTGCTGGAAGGCGATGGCCCCCGACACTGCTGACACCATGCTGTCAGCAGGGGTATGGCAATGTGCGCTTGTTCAAAAGGAAAGGAACAAGCCAATGACTGACATAAGCACCGCGCAGGTGGTTTTCACTGAAATTCCCGCCGCTGATCCCGACCGTGCCTGCAAATTCTATGAAACCCTTTTGCAGGGCAGGCTGGTCAGGGATGATAATGGCCCGAATCCGATCTGGATGCTGCCTCATTCCGAGCACGGCCATTCCGCCGGACATGTTTACCCTGGACAGCCAGCAAGTGACGGCAATGGCATGACGGCGCATTTCGCTGTTGACGGTGCGCTGTCCGATGCCATGGAACGGGTTCGAAGGGGCGGAGGCGAAGTGGTATCCGATGTGATCGACATTCCAATTGGCTCATTCTTCTACGCGAGGGATAGCGAGGGCAACAGCCTCGGTTTGTTCAAATATAAGCGCTGATGCGGAGAGCCGACCGCCTTTTCCAGATCGTGCAATATCTGCGCGGCGGTCGGCTCGTCACTGCGGCCAGACTGGCTGAATGGCTGGAGGTTTCGCCGCGCACCATCTACCGCGATATCGCTGATCTGCAGGCGACCGGCCTTCCCATAGATGGAGAGGCGGGCGTCGGCTATGTCATGCGAGGTGGCTATGACCTGCCGCCGCTCATGTTCACGAGGGACGAGATTGTCGCGCTGGTCGCCGGCATTCGCATGGTGAAATCCTGGGGCGGTATCAGCATGGCGCGCGCCGCTGCCGAGGCTCTGGTGAAGATCGAACTGGTTCTGCCGGATGGCGAGCGGGCGCGCGTAGCCGGCACGACCGTCTTCGCACCGCCAATGGAACTGACGGAGGACGTCCGCAAACGTATCGATGTGATCGAAAATGCCATCGACACCCACCAGATCCTGCGCTTCGATTATGAGGATCAGCATGGAAGCGAAACGACACGCAGCGTGCACCCGCTGGGATTGTGGTTCTGGGGCAAGGTCTGGACGCTGCTCGCGTGGTGCGAAACGCGCGCCGATTTCCGCATGTTTCGGCTTGATCGGACGTCAGGAGTGGAAATGACGGGGAAGCTGTACAAGCCCGCCGCCGAACGATCACTGGCGGAATGTCTTCGCCGTTATGAAGCCCAATTCGGACCGCAAGCATGACGTGCCGGTCAATGCTGGACCGTCAGCTGGAACGAAATCCAGCTAAACCGTAAAGCTCTCGCCGCAGCCGCACATGCCCTTGGCATTGGGATTTTCGAAGGTGAAGCCCGCCGTAAAATCGTCCTCCTGCCAGTCCATGCGGCTGCCGATCAGATAGAGCAGCGAGGGACCGTCGACGAACAGCGGTCCGGCGGGCGTTTCGACCCTTTCATCGGTAGGCTCAGGAGTGTCCACATAGTCGATGCTGTACGCGAGGCCGGAACAACCGCGGCGCGGAGTGGACAGGCGCACCCCAGCGGTGCCTTCGGGAGCGGACAACATCAGGTCTTCAATGCGCGCAATGGCCCTGTCGGTCAGCGTGATCGGCGCGGGGCGTTCTCTGGTTCTGGTGGCCATTACAGCATCCCCAGTTCGAGTTTCGCCTCGTCGGACATCTTGCCGGGATCCCAGGGCGGGTCGAAGGTCAGGTTAACCTCCGCGCTGCCGACACCGGGAACCGCGCCGGTGCGGATTTCAACCTCGGCCGGCATGGACTCGGCAACAGGGCAGTGCGGCGTGGTCAGCGTCATGGTGACGACCGCGTGGTCGTCGACGACTTCGACGCCGTAAATCAGGCCGAGATCGTAGATGTTCACGGGGATTTCCGGATCGTAGATTTCACGCAGCGCCTCGATGATCTGCTCATAGACCTCGCCGCCCGGCGCGCCCTTGACGGGGGTGTTGGGCTGCGCCTTCAGAAAACCTTCCAGATAGTCCTTGCCGCGCGGGGCATCCTCGGCGACTTCTTTTGCGGGCTTGCGGTTCGGGCCGTCGAATGCGGGACTTGGCTTGCGGTTGGTGGACTGCAGCGCGGGGTCCATGAATTCGTCCATGGGGCCGGGCACCACCGGGCGCTGTTGCTGTGTCATCTGAAAATCCTCTGTACGCGTTTCAGGCCGTCCGCCAGTTTCTCGACATCCGATTCCACCGAATAGATCCCAAAACTGGCGCGGGCCGTGGCGGGAACATCCAGCGTCTTCATCAGCGGCTGACAGCAGTGATGCCCGGCGCGGATGGCGACGCCCTCCTCGTCCAATATGGTCGCGATGTCGTGCGGATGCACCCCCTCCATGGTGAAGGAGGTGATGCCGGTGCCGTCTTCGGGACCATAAAGGGTGAGTGAGTTGATCTGGCGAAGGGCCGTCCGCGCCATTTGGGCGAGCGCGCGCTCATGGCCGTCGATCGCCTGGGGACCGATTTGTTCGACATAGTCGATGGCCGCATGAAGGCCGATGGCGCCGACAATATGCGGCGTCCCTGCCTCGAAGCGTCCGGGCGGCGGTGCCCATGTGGAGCCCGCGAAGGTGACGTCCTCGATCATCGACCCGCCGCCCTGATAAGGGGCCATGTCGGCAAGGATCTCTCCGCGCGCCCACAGGATGCCGATGCCGGTCGGGCCATAAAGCTTGTGGCCCGAAAAGGTGTAGAAGTCCGCGTCCAGGGCCTGAACGTCCACGGCCATGCGGGGCGCGGCCTGGCAGCCGTCGACCAGCAGTTTTGCGCCCACGGCATGCGCCGCTGCCGCCATACGCCTGACATCGGTCACGCCGCCCAGCACGTTCGAGACATGGGTGATGGCGACGATCTTCGTGCGCGGGCCGATCAGCGCCTCCGCGGCGTCGCAATCGATCTGGTGATCGGCGGTCAGCGGCGCGACGTCGATATGCGCGCCGACGCGCTGGGCCAGCAGCTGCCAGGGCACGATATTCGAATGATGCTCAAGCGCGCTGAGAAGGATGCGGTCGCCCTTTCCGACATTGGCATTGCCCCAGCTTTGCGCCACCAGATTGATCGCCTCGGTCGCGCCGCGTACGAAGACACATTCGCTGACGCTGCGGGCATTGATGAAGCTGGCGACCCGCTCACGCGCGGCCTCATAGCGTTCGGTCATCGTGGCCGAGCGGGCATAAACGCCGCGGTGCACGGTGGCATAGTCGTCGCCATAGGCGCGGGCGATGGCGTCGATAACGACCTGCGGTTTCTGCGCGGTGGCGGCGCTGTCGAGATAGGACCAGCCGGGTGTCAGGCCGGGAAAGTCGGCGCGCCTGTCCGTCATGGGGGGCGAAAGCGGGGCGTGCATGTTCATCGCACCGCCTCCAGCGCCCGCCGGGCATCGCCGCCCAGCATTTCGCGCAGCTCGGCATTTTCCACAGCCTCGAACGCATCCGCGACGAAGGCTTCGGTCAGCAGGGTCTTTGCCGCATCCTCCGGCACACCGCGGCTGGCGAGGTAGAAGAGCGCGTTCTTGTCCAACTCCCCGACGGTTGCGCCGTGGGCGCATTTCACGTCGTCGGCGAAGATTTCGAGTTCCGGTTTCAGGTTGACCGTCGCCGTGCGGTCGAGGAGCAGCGCCTTTGCATCCTCGTTGGCGTCGGTCTGCTGTGCGCCGCGCGCGACTTCGATACGTCCGGCGAAACTGGCCTGGGCGCGGCTGGCCGCCACGGCCCGCCAGGTCTGGCCGCTGGTGCCGCCGACGCCCTCGTGGCGAATGCGCCCGACGACATCGAGAACCTGCGTGCCGCCGGCGACCATGGTGCCGTCGACCTGCGCATGGGCTTCGTCGCCCAGGATGAGGCTGTATTCGCTGCGAACGGACGCCGCGCTGCCGATCATGGACACGCTGCCATAATGCGCGGCCCTGGAAAGCGTGCCGGTGACGCTTTCCGTCCAGACGCCGCCCTCCTGCAGCAGCCGCACGGCGCGGCGGACCTTGCCGCCGTCCGCGACGGTTGCAGTGACGGCGACATTCGTCCAGCAGTCGCCGCCGCCGACATAGGTTTCGACGACGCGCATGGTTTCGCCCGCCGGACAGTCGTAATGCAGGTCGAGATGCGCCTGTCCGCCGCTGGCGAAGTGGAGGATGTGGAGCCTAACGCCATATGGCGCGGTCACGCGGACGGCGCGGTGCATGGCGGCAAGTTTGCCCAAGGGTCCGCGCTCTGGCGCGTTATCCTCAGGCGCCGTCTTCACATGACCGGGCGTTGAGCCCTGTTCGACATAACGACCGTCGACGAAGATCAGGACGGGTCCGTCATGGCCGGGGATCATGTAGGCCGAGAGATCGGGCGCGGCGTCGTTGGCGGCAAGGCGCGGAGTCGCCTCGAGCGCCGCCTCGATCGCGCTGAGATCGGACCAGCGCCAATCCTCATGACGCTTGGGCAGCGACAGGTCGGCATAGGTGGCGGGCCTGGTCATGCGGCGACGCCCATCTTTTTGGCGGCTGCCAGAGTGAAGGCATAGGAAAGGACGACCACGCCGCAAATCGCTGTTGCCGTATAGGGGGCGGGAACGAAGGCAAACGCCAGATATGACGCGATACTGCGGCCGGCGGCATGCTGCATGCCAACGGGATCGCCCGCTGCCCATCCATAGGGAATCCAGATGACGCCCGCCAGGATCGCCATGCCCAGAAGGATGAGGAGCGGTGCCGCCGCCGTCGTCGCGGCGATGATCACGAGCGGCACGATGAAGCCGATCATCGCGATGGAAGAGAGAAACAGTTTTGTCAGCGGGTCGTCTCCCCCGGCGAACAGGTTCCGGCCCCGCATCTTATCGATGATGAAGGCAAGCGGCAGGATCATGACCATGATGTAGAGCGACAGATTGCCGATGGTCCGGTCCGGCAGGAACAGGGCCGCAATGCCAAGCGCCGCCCAGGTTGTCATTCCGGCAATGGGCATCGCGTTGGTACTGCCCGCGAGAAAACTGGCGCGGAGTTCGGCGAGGCTGCGGGTGTCCGTGTCCTTCATGCGGCGATACCCACATAGCCCTCGCGTTCCAGCTCGTGCGCCAGTTCGGGTCCGCCCGAGCGGGTGATCGCGCCGTCCTGCAGGACGTGGATGCGGTCGGGTTTCACATAATCCAGCAGGCGCTGGTAGTGGGTGATGAGGAGGAAGCTGCGATCCGGTGCGCGGAGGCGGTTGATGCCGTCGGCGACGACGCGCAGCGCGTCGATGTCGAGGCCGGAGTCCGTCTCGTCGAGGAGGGCCAGTTTCGGCTGCAGGAGCGCCATCTGCACCATCTCGTTGCGCTTTTTCTCGCCGCCCGAAAAGCCGACATTCACGCCGCGCTTCATATGGTCCATCGAAAGATCGAACGCTTCGGCCTCTTCGCGCGCGGCGCGCAGGAAATCGGCGGCGGACATGCCGTCCTCGCCGCGCTGTTCCCGCTGCGCGTTGAGCGCGGTGCGGAGGAAGTTGAGGTTGGAGACGCCGGGGATCTCGACGGGATATTGCAGGCCGAGGAAGAGGCCCGCCGCCGCGCGCTCATGCGCGTCCATGGCAAAGAGATCCTGCCCATCGAGCGTCGCCGTGCCGTCCGTGACCTCATAGCCGGCGCGGCCGGCGAGAACGTAGGAGAGCGTCGACTTGCCGGAGCCGTTGGGGCCCATGATCGCATGGACCTCACCATGGGGCAGGTCGAGGGAGAGGCCCTTGATGATGGGCTTGTCGCCGACCGAGGCGTGGAGGTTGTTAATTTGTAAGCATGGTTAATTCCTGCTCCCCTCCCCTTCAGGGGAGGGGTTGGGGGTGGGGGCGGTGGTTGTGGCGGGTGCGGGTTTTTCATTGGCGAGACCGTCCCCACCCGCGGTCTCACTTCGTTCACTCGCCCCTCCCCGAAGGGGAGGGGTTGGTGTTGTTCCAGCGGTTGGGGAGTGAGTTGGCTAGATGTTCGATGTCGGCGAGGACGCCGTCGAGGTTTTGCAGGACGTCGTCGTTCGTCACGCGCATGACGCGGTAGCCGAGTTCCTGTAGGTTCGCGTCGCGGGCGGCGTCCTTGTCGGGGTCGTGCGTGATGCCGTCGACTTCGACGATCATTGCCTTTTGCGGGCACAGGAAATCCACGATGAACGCGCCAATAACCGACTGGCGGCGGAATTTCAGGCCGTTCAGCTGGCTGCACGACAGGAAGGCCCACAGCCGTTTTTCGGGGCCGGTCGCGGCAGTTTCGGTGGCCGCGGGCGTGATTTCCCAATCTGGTCAGGGTTTTGCGGGACGTTCCCCACCCCCGGCCCCTCCCCTGAAGGGGAGGGGAGTCGTGACGGTCCATCATCGCCCCTCTCCTTCAGGGGAGGGGTTGGGGTGGGGGCGGTGTTCGAGGTGAGTCACCCGACCGCCCCTTCTAATGAAATCCCCAGCAATTTCTGCGCTTCCACAGCGAATTCCATCGGCAGCTGCTGCAACACTTCCTTCGCGAAGCCATTGACGATCAGCGCTACGGCTTCTTCTTCGTCGAGGCCGCGGGACTGGGCGTAGAACATCTGGTCGTCGCAGATCTTGCTGGTCGTGGCTTCGTGTTCGATCTGGGCGCTGACGGGTTTTTGACTTCGATATAGGGGACGGTGTGCGCGCCCAATTCGGAGCCGAGCAGGAGGCTGTCGCACTGGGTGAAGTTGCGCACATTTTCGGCGCTGGGGCCAACACGGACCAAGCCTCGGTAGGTGTTGTCGGACTTGCCCGCGCTGATGCCCTTGGAAATGATCGTCGAGCGGGTGTTCGCGCCGAGGTGGATCATCTTCGTGCCGGTGTCGGCCTGCTGATGGTTGTTGGTGAGGGCGACGGAGTAGAATTCGCCGACGCTCGATTCGCCCTGACAGCACGCAGCTGGGATATTTCCAGGTGACGGCGCTGCCGGTTTCGACCTGCGTCCAGCTGATCTTCGAACGGTCGCCCTTGCAGTGGCCGCGTTTGGTGACGAAATTATAGATGCCGCCCTTGCCGTTTTCATCGCCCGGATACCAGTTCTGGACGGTCGAATATTTGATTTCGGCATCGTCCATGGCGACGAGTTCGACGACGGCGGCGTGCAGCTGGTTTTCGTCGCGCATGGGGGCGGTGCAGCCTTCGAGGTAGCTGACATAGCTGCCCTTTTCCGCGACGATCAGCGTGCGTTCGAACTGGCCGGTATTTTCCGCGTTGATGCGGAAATAGGTGGACAGCTCCATGGGGCAGCGGACGCCCTCCGGAATGTAGACGAAGGTGCCGTCCGAAAAGACCGCGCAGTTGAGCGTGGCGAAGTAATTGTCGCGCACGGGAACGACACTGCCGAGATATTTGCGGACGAGGTCGGGATATTCCCTGATCGCCTCGCTGATCGAAAGGAAGATCACGCCCGCCTTTGACAGTTCCTCGCGGAAAGTCGTCGCGACGGATACGGACTGTCGAACACCGCATCGACGGCCACTTTCCGCGCGCCCTCGACATTGGCGAGCACCTTCTGCTCCTCGATGGGAATGCCGAGCTTTTTATACGTGTCCAGAATCGCCGGATCGAGTTCGTCGAGGCTGCCGATGGTCGGCTTCTTCTTGGGCTCGGCGTAATAATAGGCGTCCTGATAGTCGATCGGATCGATGTCGAGCTTGGCCCAGTTCGGCGATTCCAGCTTTTCCCAGATGCGGAACGCCTTCAGCCGCCAGTCGAGCATCCAGTCTGGTTCGCCCTTCTTGTGGGAGATATAGCGCACGGTCTCTTCGGTCAGGCCCTTCTTGGCCATTTCCGATTCGACGTCCGAGGAGAAGCCCCATTTATATCTGGAGGCTTCGTCGGCGAGTGCGACGGTTGCTGCGTCTGCCATCAGGCGGGTTCCTTGATCTCTATGAGGTCGGAGAGTCTGACGTCCGACAGGGCGTTGCGGACGGTCCGGTTGATCGTCTGCCAGTGCGGCTTCACGCTGCAGGTCGAATGGATCGCACAATCCCCCGCCCCCTCGTGCAGGCACTGGGTGAGGCCGATCGGGCCGTCCACCGCCTCTATGATGTCGGACAGCCGGATCTGGTCCGGCGCGCTGGCGAGCGCCACGCCGCCCGCCGCGCCGCGCGTCGATTCGAGGATGCCCGCGCGGGTCAGGAGCACGGTCAGCTTGGCAACGGTGGGTGCGGGAATGCCGGTTTCACCGGCGAGGCGCGCGGCACTGGTGCGCGTGGCGTCCTCCGCCAGACGCACCATGGCGACAACGGCATAATCGGCGAGATTTGAAAGTCGTAGCATCAATTCGGACCTTTTCAGTCCTCTTTATATCGGCCCGCACGCCCCACTTGCAAGGGCGGCCTTGTCGCGGGGTCCGGAGGGGGCATGGCGGGACGGAGCGGGGCCGTGTGACCCCGATCACGCGCAAGGGTAGGCTGCGCACGATAAGATGATGTCATCGAGTCGTTAAAGTTGCCGACGGACCCATGGATAATCCCATGTCGGATTCGTACAATATCCCAAGGCCAGAGGCGCTTAAACGCTCGTGACTACCTAAGGACCGTCGGCGGAAACGCGGGTACGCAACTCGCACGTCACGCAAGCAACTACGTCTGCTCACAGTCCTATCTACGCACGGTTCGGCATTTGGTTGCCGGGCCGTGCGTTATTTCCGGACCATCATGAATATTGCAGGCGAGACTCGCCCTTGCAAGACGAATTGCGTAGATGTGCCGATATGAGACAGTTGGCGATGTGGCCGGCTGCGGGGGTGGTGTAATCGTGATCGACATGCGCTTCTACATGCCCGCCCCGGACCTGAGGCCGTTGCTGTCGAGCTACTATGTTCTCGATTTCGATGTCGCCGAATTTACCGACATCGTCCAGGCCGAACAGGCCAATATCCGGTTTTCGCTGGGCGGCGACTATATCATCCATGTCGGCAAACCCGGGACGCAGGCGGGGGAAGCGATGGGCGGCGCGCTGCTGTTCGGCCACCGCAGCAAGCCAATGACCATGCAGGCCTTTGGTCCGGGCAAGGTGTTCGGTGTCGGCGTGCTGCCGCTGGGCTTTCGCGCGCTCTTTGGCATGCCTGCGGATGAGATCGCCAACCGGGTCGTTCCGCTGGCCGATGTGATGGGTCCGGCCGCGTGGCGCGCGGAGGACGTGATGCGGGCGCACGGCAATGATGCGATGCTGGTCGAAACGGCCAACGCCCTGTTCCGCAACATGGCGTTTCGGGACATGAGCGGCGCGGCGAATTTTCAGGGCCTGGTGTCGGACTGGCTGACCGGTTCCGAGTCGCCCGAGGTCGATGACCTGGTCGCCGCCTGCGATGTCTGCGCCCGGCAGGTCGAGCGGCTGTGCCATCAGTATCTGGGTGTGCCGCCCAAGCTGCTGGCCCGCAAAAGCCGCACATTGCGCGCCGTTTCCCGCCTGCGCCTCAATCCCGGCATGGACTGGATGGATGCGGCGGGGCCGGGATTTTACGACCAGTCGCATTTCATCCGCGAGTTTCGCAGCTTTACCGGCCTGACGCCCAGCGCCTTTGCGAGGCTGAAGACGCCGATGATGGAACAGAGCGTAAGGTACAGAACCGCACACCGGCTGATTCCGAAACTCAGCCTGTTGAGCTGACCTGTCCCATATTGGGGCAGGCGGCACGGCATGCGCTGTGCCGGAATGGGACGCGGGGCCAAGGCGGCACTTACAGAAGTGGCGGAAAACCGCCATTTTCGAAAGCTGGCACGGCGGTTGCTACTCATGGTTCGTTGCTGGCGGCCACGGCCCCGGACGTCGGCAACCCGAATAGTTTAGCCCGCGAGACCACGGCCCCGGTCTCGCGGGTTTTTCTTTGCTTTTCGCGCGTGGCGCGGGCGGCGCGCGATCCGGGGAATGGCATGACAGCAAGTGCCTGTTCACATCTGCGACGTAACATTATCTGTACCCCCGTGCGCGCTGTGCTACACTCGCGCCGACCAGCAGATTTCGAGGTTCGCCATGAAGCACCGCATCCTATACGCCTTCCTGCCGCTCGGCATGGCCGCGCTTGTCCCGACGCAGACCAGTGTTCATGCGGCGAACGCACCGGACACCTACCGCCAGCTCGACCAGCTGATGGACATTTTCGAACGGGTGCGGTCGGAATATGTCGAGGAAGTGACCGACGAGCAGCTGCTGGAGGGTGCGATCGACGGCATGTTGCAAAGCCTGGACCCGCACAGTTCCTTCCTTGCCGCGCGCGATTTCGAGTCGATGCGCACGCAGACGGACGGCGAATATGGCGGGCTGGGCCTGTCCGTGACGATGGAGGACGGCGCCGTGAAGGTCATCGCGCCGACCGACGACACACCGGCCAGCCGCGCGGGCATCAAGGCGGGCGATTACATCACCCATATCGAC
This sequence comes from uncultured Alphaproteobacteria bacterium, assembly GCA_963710205.1. Classification (GTDB taxonomy): domain Bacteria; phylum Pseudomonadota; class Alphaproteobacteria; order Sphingomonadales; family Sphingomonadaceae; genus Pacificimonas. Next base: position 71,343 of record CAVPZG010000002.1, read on the forward strand.
GGCGAGCTGATCTACGGCCTCGACCTGAACGAGGCGGTCGACCAGATGCGCGGCCTGCCGGGCACGCCCATCGGTCTGACCATCGTGCGCGAAGGCGCGGACAAGCCGATCGAACTGACCATCGAACGGGCCATCATCGAGCTGAAGCCGGTGAAATGGGAAGTCACCGACAATATCGGCGTCATCCGCATCTCCACCTTCAACAAGCAGACCGGCGAGGCGACGCGCGACGCGATCTCCGCGATCAAGAAGGAGGCGGGCGCGGGCCTGCTCGGCTATGTCGTCGACCTTCGTTCCAATCCCGGCGGCCTCCTCGATCAGGCCATCGAGGTGACGGACGCCTTCATGGGCGATGGCGGCGAAGTCGTGTCGCAGCGCGGGCGCCAGAAAAGCGACGTGCAGCGCTATTTCGCCCGCACCGACGATCAGACCGGCGGCAAGCCCATCGTGGTGATCGTCGATTCGGGATCGGCCTCGGCCAGCGAAATCGTCGCGGGCGCGCTGCAGGACCATCGCCGCGCCCTGGTGCTTGGCACGCGCAGTTTCGGCAAGGGCAGCGTGCAGACGCTGATCCCGCTCGGCACCGACACGGCGCTGCGCCTGACGACGGCGCGCTATTACACGCCGTCCGGCCGCAGCGTGCAGGAGGAAGGCATCGAGCCCGACCTGGTCGTGCCGCAGCTGTCCGACGAGAATTACAAGGACCGCCGCATCGTGCGCGAAAGCGATCTGCGCCGGTCGCTGCGCAATGAGAGCGTCGAGGACAAGAGCATCATCGAGGGCGACGACAAGGCCAATCCACGCTTTGAAATGACCGCCGAGGAGCTGAAAAAGCAGGGCATCGAGGATTACCAGCTGCATCATGCGCTGGAAATTCTGGGACGTCTCGGCAAGCCGCCCGCATCGCAGTCGGCACGGGCCGGGCAATAGGGTTTGACCACGGGCCGCATCGTCCTGACCGCGCTGGGCGGCGCAATCCTGTTCGTCGGGCTGGCGACGCTGTTCGCGCACCTGCTGCGCCCACTCGCGCCCGCCAACGCGGCGCGCGCAGAGTCCGTGGCTGAGGCGGGGGACGACATGGCCGGTAACGGCGTCGACCCCGAGGCGCGGGAAACCCTGCGCGAGGCCATGACGGTCGGCGGCGGTCCGGAGCCGCTGACGGCGGAGGATGACGAGGAACGGACCGCCGGGGCGACCATGCCGCCGCCCGACATGCCATCAGGGCCGGTCATTGCGATCATCATGACGGAACTCGGCCCCAATGCGGAAGCGGCGCGGCAGGCCATTGAAACGCTGCCGGCGGAAATCACCTTCACCTTCAGTCCCTATGCCGACGCCGCACCCGGTCTGGCGCGGCGCGCGAAGGCGGACGGGCATGAAGTGTTCGTTTCCGTGCCGATGGAGCCGCAGCGCTATCCGCGCATCAGCCCCGGCGAAAATACGCTGCTCCGCACCTCGGACGCGGCGGAAAATCTGGAGCGTCTGGACTGGGCGCTGGACAGGTTCGGCGAGCTGGACGGGACGACGGGCATGATGGGCAGCGCCTTCACGCAGGACGCCGTCGCGCTGAGGCCCATCATGAAGGCGCTGCACATGCGCGGGCTGGCCTATATCGACGCGCGCGCATCGGAGCGGAGCGTCGCGGAACGGACGGCGCGGGATTCGGGTGTGCCGTCGCGGTCGAATGACCGCTTTGTGGACGAGCCGGCGACGGCGGGCAATATCGGCCGCAATCTCGATGCGCTGATCTCAACGGCGAAGCGGCGCGGCTATGCGATCGGCTATGCCCGGCCCATGCCCGCGACAATCGAGGCGCTCGCCGCCTTCGAAGCGAAGGCGCAGGCGGCGGGGATTACCCTTGTCGGAGCGGCGCGGCTGGCACGAGGGCTGCCCGACGACGTTTGACCCTCTGGTTCAGCGAACCCTGGCCCGCTCGTAGCTGCCGAGAACGCGAACCCATTTGGTGAAATGATCAAGTTCGTCAAGGGCCCTGTCAACGGGCTCGTCCCCGACGCGGCCCTCGATATCGACATAGAATTCGGCGGCCTGAAACTGGCCGCCGCGCATGTAGCTTTCGAGCTTCGTCAGGTTGACACCGTTGGTGGCGAAGCCGCCGAGCGCCTTGAAAAGCGCGGCGGGAACGGAGCGGACCTCGAACATCAGCGTGGTCATCACGCTGGCGTCCGCCGGCGGTGACAGCGGCGTTCTGGAGAGGGCCACGAAACGCGTGGTGTTGTGCGCCTCGTCCTCGATGCCGATCTCGACGGCGTCGAGGCCATAAAGCTCTCCCGCCAGCTGCGAGGCGATGGCGGCGACATGCGGTTCCCCGCGCGCGGCGACCAGCGCCGCGGAAGCCGCCGTGTCCACCTGTGGTTTCTGCGCGATCTTCCACTCCGCGAGCCGTTTGCGGCACTGGCCGAGCGCCTGCGGATGGCTGTGCGCCTCGGTGATCGCCTCCCGCCTCGTACCCGGCAGCGCCAGCAGACAGTGGCGCACGCGCACGAAATGCTCATGCGTGATGTGGAGACCGCTTTCGGGCAGCAGGAAATGAATGTCGGCGACACGGCCATGCAGGCTGTTCTCGATGGGAATGACCGCGGTTCCGGCACGCCCGTCCCTGACGGCGTCGAGCGCGGCGGTGAAGTTGAAACAGGGCAGCGGCGCGCGGTCCGGGAACAGTTCGCGGACCGCCTGGTGCGAATAGGCACCCGGCGCCCCCTGAAACGCGACGGCCATGTCAGGACGTTGCGCGGCGGTGCGCTCCATGTCGTCAACGAGCGCGGCGGCCCGGGCGGGATAGCTTTCCATGCCGCCGCCTACAGCGCCATCGGGTGCGCGGCGTCAAGTCACGGGATGCGCAGGGGCGCTTGGCAAAAACGGGGCCGGTGTCTATGTGGCAGGCAAATCGAAATATGCGCCCCCGGCGGCGAAAGGACTTCCAAGTGGACAGTTACGAGTGGAACAAGATTTTTGGCTGGCTGCTGGCCGCGGCGATCGCCGTCCTGGGACTGGGCATCCTGTCGGGCTTCGCCTTCCATGACACCAGCGAGGGCGCGAACAGCTACCTGCCCTGCGGTGAAGCGGGCTGCGTAACGGAAAGCGCGAGCGCCGCCGAAGACGCGGCCGACCCAATGATGGAACTCGCCATGGCGATGCCGCAAGCGGACGCCGCCAAGGGCGCGAACGTGTTCAAGAAATGCGCGACCTGTCATACGATCGAGCAGGGCGGCCCCAACAAGCAGGGCCCCAATCTTTATGGCGTCATGGGCCGTGACATCGGCAGCCATGCAGGCTTCAGCTATTCCTCGGCCCTTGCGGAGGCTCCGGGTGCCTGGAGCTGGGAGATGATGAACGCATATATCGCCAATCCGCGCGGCGCCATTCCCGGCAACGTGATGGCATTTGCGGGCATTTCGAAGGCTGCGGATCGCGCTGACCTGTTCGCCTATCTGAACAGCATGGGGTCCAACCTGCCGCTGCCGCCGGTGCCCGAAGTCGCGGAAGCCGACCCCGCTGGAACCGGCCCGGACGAAGCCAAGGCCGACGACACGGTCGAGGCCGAAGTCGCCGACGCAGAAGCGGTTCCGAACAGCAATATCGGCGGCCCCGCCGCGCCCAATCAGGATGCGGACGAAGATCCGGCGAATTAGGCGGTCACGCGATAAGTCTCGAGAAGGGTCTTCATCCTGTTCGGATGGAGGCCCTTCTTCTTTTTCTAGACCTCCGCCCCATCCTCGATGCCGTAGAAGTCGGCGACATATTTCCAGCCTTCCTCGGCCGTTTCGACCATGTGGAACAGGTCGAGGTCGGAATGCGAGATCGTGCCTTCGTCGGCCAGCGCCTCGAAATCGACGATGCGGTTCCAGAAGTCCTTGCCGTAGAGAAGGACGGGCATGCGCTTGATCTTGCCGGTCTGGATAAGGGTCAGGGTTTCAAAGAGTTCGTCGAGCGTTCCGTAGCCTCCCGGAAAGGCCGCGACCGCGCGGGCACGGATCAGGAAGTGCATCTTGCGGATGGCGAAATAGTGGAAAAGGAAGCTGAGTTCTGGCGTGACATACTGGTTCGGGGCCTGCTCGAACGGCAGGACGATGTTGAGTGCGACGGACTCCTTGCCGACGTCATGCGCGCCGCGATTGGCCGCCTCCATGATCGAGGGGCCGCCGCCCGAAACGACAACGAAATTGCGCTTGCCATCTTCCGTCTGCGGCAGCGAGGACACGAGGCGCGCCAGGCGGCGGGCTTCCTCGTAATAATTCGCCTTCTCCCCCAGCTTTTCGGCCCTGCGCCTGTCTTCGGGCGTTTTCGCGCCGGCAATCATCGCCTCGACGGCGGCGGGCTCCGGAATGCGCGCGCTGCCATAGATGACGAAGGTGGATTCGACGCCATGCTCCTCCTGCAGCAGGTCGGCCTTCAGGAGTTCCAGCTGCAAGCGCACGGGGCGCAGCTCCTCGCGGGTCAGGAAGTCGTCGTCCTGAAAGGCAAGCGCATAGGCGGGATGGTCGGTCGGACCATGACCGGCGCGCTGGGCGTCCTCCCGGCTCGTCGGAAAAATGCGTTCGGGCAAATGGTCGCGCGTACTCATGAATTGGCTTTCTAATCTGTTTTTGTGACCGGCGGGCGTCGTCAGACGCGCCGGGCCGAACGGGCAAGGCTGCGCGTTCTGCGCGGTTTCCGCAAGAGCCGGCGCCTTACCTGCAATACGGCCCGCGCCCCATATCCAAATGGATATGATCCTGGTGATAACGGTCGCCGTCGGGGCCGATGACAATCTGGAAGGCGTCGCATCCCGCCTGGTGGACATCCTTCAGAAACGCAGTGGTCGCGCCGCCCGCGCGCCAGCCTGTCTCCACGCTGATCTTCGTGCCGTCGGCAAGTTCGAAGGCGGCGATGTCGATGGCATTGGCAAAGGCGTGCTGCGAAAGTTTCGCGCCGGGGCGGCTGTTGGTGGACCGGCAGCTGTAGGTGCCATAGCTGGCGATGCGCACGACCTGCTGGCCGAAATGCCGCCGCGCCGCCGGCTGCAGGCCGTCATTGATCCAGCCATGCAGCGCGGCGGCCACCGGGCAGGACATGGCCGTGATGCCGCTGATCGGCACGCCGATGTCGAGCAACTGAATTCCATTGTCGAAGCCGCAGCCCTCGGCGGTTCGCCTCGATTCGAGCGGGCGATAGCGGAGACCCGGCAGACGGTCGAGCACCGCATGGCACATCGCCGCACTTTCGGATGCGGCCGGCAGTGACGCTGGCGGTCCCGGCGCGGGCGACGCCGTCGGCGCACGGCTGACCGGCGGGCTGGACGTGCAGCTGGCAAGGACGGCGAACATCGCGGCGATCAGGGGGAAGCGCATCGGTCCCCGTTAGCGGCCGCGGGAATCGGCGTCACCCCACTTGAACCATGCACGTCTTTTTGATAATCGTTCGCAATAATGAGGTCCGTTCTCAATCACCGTCTGTTTTTCTGGCTGCTGCTGGCGGTTCCCGCCATTCCCATGCTGCTGTCCGATGCGCTGGCGATGGACAAGATCCACCCCACGGGCGAGATGTCGGCGCGGCTGCTGATCCTTGCCCTTGCCATCACGCCGCTGATGCTGCTGACGAAGCGCGCGCGCTGGGTGCGATGGTTGCAGGCCCGGCGGCGTTACATCGGCGTGGCGGCATTCGGTTATGCCGCGCTGCATCTCTATTATTATGCGATCGACATGGAGACGCTGGACGCGATTCTGGACGAGGCGCCCATCTTCTCGATCTGGACGGGCTGGCTGGCGTTTTTCGCCATGCTGGCAATGGCGCTGACCTCGAACGATGCCGCCATGCGCTGGCTGAAGGCGGGCTGGAAGCGGTTGCAGCGCCTTGCCTATCCCGCCGCGCTGCTGACGCTCGTGCACTGGATCGCTGTCCATGACGGGTTCACCTCCGCCCTGTTACATGCTGCGCCACTCGCCGCGCTCGAACTTTATCGCCTGTTTCACGATTACAATCGAAGGAAGACATATATCCATGCGTAACCTGATCATTGCCGCCGCCATCGCCGCCGCCGCCGCCGCCACGCCCGCCCTTGCCACCGGCAAGGTGAAATGCGACGTCGCCGAGGCCGACATGCAGCCGCGCGCGGCGCTGGAGGCCAAGCTGGTTTCCGAAGGCTGGACAATCCGGAAGTCGAAGCCCGATGGCGGCTGTTACGAGGTTTATGGCACGCTGCCGACGGGTGAGAAGGTCGAGGCCTATTTCGACCCGGCGACCTTCGAGAAGCTGTACGTCGCGCAGCGCGGGAAAGTCCTGTTCGAGAAGAAATAGCACAATATTCGGACGCGCCCTGAAATGGCCGTTTGACATGCTGCATCGCAACATTAAGCACGGCGTTGGGCCACGCGGTCCCAACGCCGCGCGTGCTCTCTGTAAGGAGAGAATATTGTGAGTAATGAACCCGCTCTGAAACCCGAGCGCCCCTATTTTTCGTCTGGGCCCACCGCCAAATTTCCCGGCTGGTCGGCGGATAAGCTGAATACCGAAGCGCTTGGGCGTTCCCACCGGTCCGCGGTGGGCAAGGCACGGCTGAAATACGCCATCGACCTGTCGCGCGAGCTGCTGGACATTCCCGGCGATTATCTGATCGGCATCATGCCGGGGTCCGACACCGGCGCCCTGGAATGCGCCATGTGGACGATGCTGGGCGCCGGTCCGGCGACAGTCGCGGCGTGGGAAAGTTTCGGCAATGTCTGGATCCAGGACGCGGTCAAGCAACTGAAGCTGCCGAACCTGACCACGCTGGATGCGGACTATGGCGAGATTCCCGATCTGGCGTCGATCCCGCAGGACCATGACGTCGTCTTTACCTGGAACGGTACGACGTCGGGCGCGCGCATCGCCAACACCGACTGGCTGGAACCGGGACGCAAGGGCATCACGATCAACGATGCAACCTCCGCGCTGTTCGCCCAGCCGATGGACTGGCCGAAACTGGATGCCACCACCTATAGCTGGCAGAAGGTGATGGGCTCCGAGGCCGCGCACGGCATGCTGATCCTGAGCCCCAAGGCCGTCGAGCGGATCGAAAGCTATGACCCTGACTGGCCACTGCCAAAGCTGTTCCGCATCAAGAAGGGCGGACAACTGAATCGCGACATTTTCGAGGGCGCGACGATCAACACGCCGTCCCTGCTGGCGACCGAGGATTACATCGCCTCCTTGGAATGGGCAAAATCGATTGGCGGGCTGCCTGCCCTTCACGCCCGCGCCGACGCCAATGCGAAGATTGTGACCGACTGGATCGAATCGACGCCGTGGCTGCGCAACATGGTTCCCGATCCGGCGCAGCGCACGAACACCGGCGTCTGCATGGTGTTTCAGGGCGACTGGTACGAATCGCTGGACGCGGACGCGCAGGCCGCCGTGCCGAAGACCATCGCCAAAATGCTGGAAGCGCGCGATGTCGGCTATGATTTCAATGGCTATCGCGATGCGCCGCCGTCGCTGCGCATCTGGTGCGGCTCGACCGTGGAGGAGGAGGACCTGCGCCGCCTGCTGCCGTGGATCGAGTGGGCCTATGAAGAGGTGAAGGCCAAGGGCTGACGTCTGCTTTTCCCCCCTTCTTCCGGGGGGGAGGGGCCGGGGCATGCCGCTCCCGCCCCCGCAGTCGCGCCCGCCGCAGCACCGCCCCCACCCCCTTGCCCCTCCCCCCGACCGGGAGGGAAGACGTCAGGAGTTTTCCATGCCCAAAGTTCTCATTTCCGATTCGATGTCCCCGAAGGCCGCCGAGATTTTCCGTGAACGCGGAATCGAGGTCGATGAAAGGACCGGCCTTTCGAAGGACGAACTGATCGCCATCATCGGCGATTATGACGGCCTGGCCGTCCGCTCCTCCACCAGGCCCGATGCCGACATCATGGATGCCGCGCCGAACCTGAAGGTCATCGGACGTGCGGGTATCGGCACGGACAATATCGACAAGGACGCCGCCAGTGCGCGCGGCATCGTTGTGATGAACACGCCCTTCGGCAACTCCATCACGACCGCGGAACACGCGATTGCGATGATGTTTGCGCTGGCGCGTCAGCTGCCCGAAGCCGACGCGTCCACGCAGGCGGGCAAATGGGAAAAGTCGAAGTTCATGGGCGTCGAGCTGACCGGCAAGACGCTCGGCCTGATCGGCGCGGGCAATATCGGCTCCATCGTTGCCGACCGCGCGCATGGCCTGAAAATGAAGGTGATCGCCTTCGACCCCTTCCTGACCGAGGACCGCGCGACGGATATCGGTGTCGAGAAGGCGGATCTCGATACCGTGCTGGCGCGGGCGGATTTCATCACGCTGCACACGCCGCTGACCGACCAGACGCGCAATATCCTGAGCCGCGAAAATCTGGCGAAGACCAAGCCCGGCGTCCGCATCGTCAACTGTGCGCGCGGCGGGCTGATCGACGAGGCGGCGCTGAAGGACATGCTCGATTCCGGCCATGTCGCGGGCGCGGCGCTGGATGTCTTCGTGGAGGAACCCGCCAAGAGCAGCCCCCTGTTCGGCACGCCCGGTTTCGTGGCGACGCCGCACCTGGGCGCCTCGACGGACGAGGCGCAGGTGAATGTCGCCATTCAGGTCGCCGAGCAGATGGCGGATTTCCTGCTGACGGGCGCTGTCACCAATGCGCTCAACACGCCGTCCGTAAGCGCCGAGGAAGCGCCGAAGCTGAAGCCCTATATGGTGCTGGCGGAAAAGCTCGGCCTTCTCGCCGGGCAGTTGATGACCGAGGGCGTGACGCGCGTATCCGTCGAGGCGGAAGGCGCGCTGGCCGAACTCAACATGAAGCCCGTGACGGCCGCCGTTCTGGCAGGAATGCTGCGGCCGATTTCGGACAGCGTCAACATGGTCAACGCGCCCTTCATGGCGCGTGAACGCGACATCGACGTCGCCGAAGTCCGGCATGACCGGGAGGGCGATTATGCCAGCCTGCTGCGCCTGACCGTGGAAACCGCGCACGGCACACGTTCGGTCGCGGGCACATTGTTCGGTGACAATGCGCCCCGCCTGGTGGAACTGTACGGGATTCGCATGGAAGCGGAGCTGGACGGGTCCATGCTGTTCATCGAGAATGAGGACAAGCCGGGCTTCATCGGCGCGGTCGGCTCCTCGCTGGGCGAGGCGGGCGTCAATATCGCGACCTTCAACCTGGGACGACGGACGGGCGGCAATGATGCCGTCATGCTGGTGGCTGTGGATGAGCCGATTTCCGAGCCGCTCCTCTGGAAGATATGCCAGCTCGACGGCGTCAAGAATGTGAAGGCGCTGAGCTTTTAGGGCTTTGAAGGAACAGCGTCATTCCGGCCTTCGCCGGAATGACGGTTTGTGTTGGATGAGGTTCTGAATAAAGACCGCATCATGACCAGTCCCGACCCCATCGCTCTCGGCCTGCTGCCGGAAGGTTTCCACGACCGGCTGTTCCCGCGCGCCGGGTCCGCCGTGCGCCTGACGACCGACATGCTGGAGGCAATCCGGCCGCACGGCTATGACCGCGTCGCGCCGCCGCTCGTGGAGTTCGAGGACAGTCTGGTCAGCCGCCTCGCGGGCAGCGCGCAGCTCGATCTGCTGCGCCTCATCGACCCGCTGTCGCAGCGCACGCTGGCGCTTCGCCCCGATATTACCGCCCAGGTCGGGCGCATCGCCGCGACGCGCCTTGCGCATCGTCCGCGCCCGCTCAGGCTTTCCTATGCCGGGCCCGTGCTGCGCGTGCGGGCATCGCAGACGGGACGCGCGCGCGAATCGCTCCAGTTGGGCGCCGAGCTGATCGGCAGCGATCATGTGCGTGCCGTCAGCGAAATCCTGATGGTCGCGCTCGACGCGCTGAAGGCGGCGGGCTGCACGACGCTTTCCGTCGATCTCACCCTGCCGTCCCTGGTCGACGACCTGGCGGCCGGGGTCTGGCCGGTCGCGAATCTGGAGGCGGTGCGAACCGCGCTAGATGGCAAGGACAAGGCTGCGCTGGTCGCGGCCGGCGGTGACGCCTATGCGCCGCTGATCGATGCCGCCGGACCGGCCCCGCGCGCGATCGCCGCCCTTCGAGAAGCGGCGCTTGGCGCGCATTATGATGCCCGCATCGACGCCGTGGAATCGCTCGCCGCGCTGGCCGGCAGGTCGGCGCGCGTGACGCTTGACCCGACAGAGCGCCAGGGTTTCGAATATCAGACCTGGGCCGGGTTCAGTCTGTTCGCGGACGAGATACCCGCCGAAATCGGCCGCGGCGGCACCTATACGATCCGGCACCCCGACGGAACGGAAGAGAGCGCCGTCGGCTTTTCGCTTTACCTCGATGCGCTGGTCGATGCGGGTCATGGCCATCTGGAAACACCGCGCATCTTCCTGCCGCTGGACAGCGACGCCTCTGTCGGGGTGAAGCTGCGCGCGGAAGGCTGGGTGACGGTCGCGGCTCTGTCTGAAGCCGACTCCGCCTCGGCAAATGCCTGCACGCACATCTGGGCCGGTGAGCCCGTGCCTTTATGACCGAGGATGAGGCAGAGGAACTGCGCGCGGAGGCCTTCCGTGCCGCGGCCTTCGCCAAGGTCGCGCTGTTCGTCGCCGTTATCGGGCTTGCCCTTGCGATCCTTGGCCTCTTCCTGCCGTTATCGCGATGAGCCAGCCGAAGCTCATCCTGTTAAACGGAGCCACCTCAGCTGGGAAAACAAGCCTTGCCCGGCGTCTGCAGGCGCAGCTTCCGGGCTTGTGGCTGAATGCCAGTATAGACGATTTTATCAATATGATGCCCCTCGGTCTGCGGGACGACGCAGACGGGATCAAAATCGTGAAGAATGACGACGCCGAGACGGTGCACCTGGAATTTGGACCTGCCGGTTTTGCGATGATTCAAGCCTTTCATCGCGCCGCGGTTGCTATGACGGCAAAGGCAAACGTCATTGTCGACCATGTGATGTTCGATCCCCGCTTTTGGCCGGATTGGCAAAGTGCCGCTGGCCTGATTCCAAGTCTGGTTGTCGGCGTTCACTGCGAGTTGCCGGTACTGGAGCGCCGCGAGCAGGAGCGCGGCGACAGAATGATCGGTCAGGCGCGGGCGCAAGTTGATCGCGTTCACAGAGGGTTGGCTTATGATCTTGAGGTTGACACAACCAACTCATCGCCCAGCGACTGCGCCAAGAAGATATTGGACCTGATGCGCCCTCGGCTCTAGGCAGGCGCACGGCCCTTTTCATTCAGCCGTAGAGAGTTTCCCAAGATGACCAACGTTACCGTGATCGGCGCGCAGTGGGGCGACGAGGGCAAGGGCAAGATTGTCGACTGGCTGTCGGCGCGCGCCGATGTGGTCGTCCGCTTTCAGGGCGGGCACAATGCCGGACACACGCTGGTCGTCGACGGGAATGTCTACAAACTCAGCCTGCTGCCCTCCGGCATCGTGCGCGGGACGCTCAGCGTAATCGGCAACGGCGTCGTGCTCGACCCCTGGGCGCTGGACGCGGAGATCGAGAAATTGCGCGCGCAAGGGGTGACCATCACGCCGAATGAGTTGCGGCTGAGCGAGACCTGCCCGCTGATCCTGCCGTTTCACAGCGACCTCGATGGTCTGCGCGAGGATGCATCGGGGTCGGGCAAGATCGGCACGACGCGGCGCGGGATCGGTCCCGCCTATGAGGACAAGGCGGGCAGGCGGGCACTGCGCGTGTGCGACCTTGCCGACCTGAGCCGGATCGGGCCGCAGCTCGACCGCATCGAGGCGCATCACAATGCCCTGCGGGCCGGGTTCGGCGTCGATCCTATCGACCGGAATGCCCTGGTTGCCGAGCTGGAGAAGATCGCACCGAAGGTCCTGCCCTATGCGGGGCCGGTGTGGCGCGACCTCAACGAAGCGCGGTCGGATGGCCGGAGAATCCTGTTCGAGGGGGCACAGGGCGTGCTGCTGGATGTCGACCACGGGACCTATCCCTTCGTCACCAGTTCCAACACGGTCAGCGGGACGGCGGCGTCGGGTTCCGGTCTGGGACCGTGCGCGGCGGGCTATGTGCTCGGTATCGTCAAGGCCTATACGACGCGCGTCGGTTCCGGACCCTTTCCGAGCGAACTTGACGATGCGGATGGTCAGAAGCTTGGCGAACGCGGCCATGAATTCGGCACCGTGACCGGCCGCCAGCGCCGCTGCGGCTGGTTCGACGCGGCGCTCGTGCGCCAGTCGATCGCGGTTTCGGGGGTCAGCGGCATCGCGCTGACCAAGCTGGATGTGCTGGATACCTTTCCCAACCTCAGGATCTGCACTGGCTACCGCGTCGACGGCCGGACCTATGACTATCTGCCCGCCAGCGCGCAGGCGCAGCAGGTGGCGGAGCCGATCTATGAGGAATTCGAAGGCTGGGAAGGCACCACGGCGGGCGCGCGGAGCTGGAACGACCTGCCCGCGCAGGCAATCAAATATGTCCGCCGTATCGAGGAACTGGTCGGCTGTCCCGTTGCGCTCGTGTCGACCAGCCCGGAGCGCGAGGACACGATTCTGGTAACGGACCCGTTCGCGGGTTAACCGCCGACGACGGCCAGGGTTTCCCGGACGCGGGCCAGCGCGCTTCCGGCTGGGTCGCGCTCCTCAAGCAACGCGAATGTCCCTGTCAGGGCAAAGCTGCAATGGCCATGGACCACGGCGATCAGCGAACGTGTCAGGCGGTGGACGTCTTCCGCCGTATCGTCGGGCAGCGCGCGGGCGACTTCCTCCTCGACGATCTGCGTCAACGCGGCGCGCGCGCGGGCATCGTCTTCGGGCATGGCCATGCCGTCCGGCAGACGATGGTCATAGATGGCCATCCATAGATGCCCGTTCGCCTCGGCAAAGCTGAAATAGCCGTGCACGAGCGCCGCGATACGGTCGTTGCCCGCCTGTTGGAGCGCCGCCGTCAGGTGCGCCGCCCATAGCCCGAATGTGTGCGTATTGATTGCGATCAGCAGCGCATCCAGCGATCCGAATACATTGTAGATCGTGCCGACGCTATATCCCGCCCGCTTTGCGACCTCCCGTGCGGAAAAGCGCGCAAAGCCGACTTCCGCCAGCAATTCATGCCCTTTCGCCACCAGCAGCGCGCGCAATTCCTGCGGTGTGTGATCGGATCGGCGTGCCATGGGGAGACCATCTACGAATTTAATTGAACAGCGTCCAATATTTTAATTGAACAGTGTGTAATTCCTCATTAGGACCGGCTGCGACTCACTGGAGACAGGTTGCGATGTTTGAAATTGGCGTCATCATACTGGGTGCGGTCGCGCTCCTTCTGTGGAACCGCATGAAGGTGCTGGACTACAGGCTGGGCGAGACGGAGGCGCGGCTGGACCGGGCGCTGGTCGCGGCATCCGCCGGTCGTCCGGCCATGCGCGATATTCCGGCAGGTCCCGCGCGCGACACGGCCCCGCCATCAGCGGTGCCGCCGGCGGCGCCCTCAGTCCCCAGTGCGGCCACGGAACCCCCGGCCCGAGAACCGTCCGCGCCGCCGCCGCAGGCCGTTGCCCCCGCGCAGCGACCCGTTGCCAGGCCAGCGACAGCGCCTGCGCCTGCGCCCGCAACGAAGCGCGCGCGCCCCGCAATCAATTTCGAGGAACTTTTCGGTCGTCTGCTTCCCATCTGGGCGGGCGGCATCACGCTTGCCGTGGCCGGGTTCTTTCTGGTGCGCTACTCCATCGACGCGGGCCTGCTGACGCCGACCCTGCGCATCATGTGCGGCCTGATCTTTGGCAGCGGTCTGATCGCCGCCGCCGAAGTCGCGTACCGGAGGGAAGAGCGGGTGCGCGATCCGCGCGTCCGCCAGGCGCTCTCCGGTGCGGGCCTCGCCACGCTTTACGCGAGCATCCTGATCGCCGGGAACATGTACGGCCTGATCGGCGGGCTGACGGCGCTCCTGGGCCTTGCCGCCGTGACGGCTGGTGCTCTTGTCCTGTCCCTGCGTTTCGGGATGCCGAGCGCGATCCTCGGTCTGGTGGGCGGCCTTGCCGCGCCCGCGCTTGCTGGCAGCGCCGACCCGAATATCCCGCTTCTCAGCGTCTATCTGGCGCTGACGGTCGGCGGTCTCAGCGCCGTCGCGGCACGCCAGCGCTGGGCCTGGCTGGGCATTGCCTCCCTGGTCGGCGGCTTCGGCTGGGGCGCTGTGCTGCTGATCGGCAGCCTGACCGGCACCGGCGATGTCCTTTCGGTGGGCATCTACCTGCTGCTGCTCGGCGTTGCCGTCCCGTTCCTGACCGAACGCATGCGCGCACCAACGCTGCTGCGCCCCGCCGCCGCCGCGATGGCCACCGTGCAGATCAGCGCGCTCCTGTCGCTGGGCGGCTTCACCATGCTGACCTGGGGGCTTTACGTCCTGCTGGCGGCAGCGATCCTGTGGCTGGCGCGCCGCCACACGGCCATGGCCCTTGCCCCTGCCATCGGAACGGTCCTGTCGCTCGCCATGCTGGCGCAGTGGATGGATGCGCCGGGCGGCCAATTCGCACTGGTCGGCGCTGCGCTTCTGGCGCTGTTTGCGGGCGACGCCCTGCAAAAGGCATGGAAGACGGACCTGCCCCTGATCACCGCGCTGCAGCTCTGCGGCGCCAGCCTTGGCGCGCTGGCCGTGACGGCGTTTCATTTCCATGATTTCGCCGATGCGGTGTCCGTCCCCTTTGCCGCGCTTGCCGCCGGACTGTCCGTCCTGCCCGCATGGGCGGCCTGGAGGGGCTGGCCGAAGGACGCCCGCCATGCGGATTTTCGCTTCACGCTTTTCGTCACGACAGCGGCGGTCCTTTTCGCCTTCGCGCTGGGCTTCCTGCTGCCACATGCCATCACGGGACCGGCCGTCGCACTGATTGCGGCGGCCCTGATCACGGGCCGCGACGCCGCAAGGGACGCACGCCTGCAGGTGAGCGCGGGCGGTTTCCTGGCCGCCGGCGTGGCCCTGTTGATGGCCAGCCATGGGTTCGCGGACGAGCTGCTCCGCCTGTTCGGCGAACGCGGGGCGGGTACGGTCTTCGCATCCTTCGCCTGCTGGGCGGTCGTCGCCGCCTCCGCCTCCTGGCTGGCGTACAAGGCCGAAGGCCTGTGGCCGCGCACCGGTGTCGGGATCCTGGCGGCCCTGCTGGCTTACGGGGCGGCGGCGCAGCTGGTTCCGGTACCATTCCTGCCGCTGGTTCCCGCCGCGATGCTGGCCGGTTCGGCCTGGGCCAGGTCCGTGCATGTGGCGGCGCCGGGAACAGCCCTTGCGCTCGCGCTGCTATGGGCCATCGAGCCCCTGGTCATCTGGACGGGCGGCGCGCTGGCGGCGGCCGCCGGGATCGGGATGCAGGTGAGTGATGTGCCCGCCCTCTCCGATATCGCCCTGCGCATTGTCATTCCCGCACTGGCGGGCGGCTATGCCGCGCTCCGCTATCGCACCATTTTGCGCCGTCACGGCGCGTGGCTGCCGGTTGCCGGCACGCTCGGCCTGCTCGGGCTTGTGGCCGTGCATTCCGCCTACAAGCATGTCTTTGCGCTAGAGGATGGCAATTTCATGCAAATGGCGCTCGCGGAGCGGACCATCTGGCAGGGCCTGCTGCTGGCAGCGGCGTTCGCGGCCTACAAATGGCGCGATCGCGCGATCTTCGGCCTGCAACTGCCCGCGCTGACCGCTCCGCTTCTGGCGGCGGCCGCGCTGACGCATGGCATCTGGTTCAGCATGATCATGAACAGCCCGCTGGTTGGCGACGTGCAGGTCGGCGCGCTGCCTGTCCTGAACCTATTGCTGCCGTCGTTCGGCATCGCCCTGCTGGCAGTCTGGCTGCTGCGCCGCACCAGTCCGGATGAGGCGCTTTGGCGGCGCGGACTGGATGTCGTCGCCATGGCCGTCATCACGCTTTTCGCCGCGACGGAGCTGCGCCAGCTGTTCGCCGGAACATTGCTAAACCGTGAGCCCGTGGGCGCGCTCGAGGATATCGGCTATTCCATACTCGGCATCCTCCTCGCGGTCGGGTTCCTGCTATGGGGCGCGCGGCGCGGCCTCAGGACATGGCGCATCGGTTCGCTCGTCCTCATTCTTCTTGCCGTGCTCAAGGTGTTTCTCCTCGATGCATCCGGCCTCGACGGCCTCCTCCGCATCGCCTCCTTCGCACTCCTCGGTTTCAGTCTGATCGGAATCGGCTGGTTTTACAGCCGGCAGCTTCAGTCCGCGTCCGCAGGGAAAATTTAAGCGCTACAACGATAAAGGGTCCGAATCATGGCCACCTCAAATCTATCGCTTCTGAAGACGCGCCGTTTCGGTCCGATCTTCACCGTCCAGTTTCTGGGCGCGTTCAACGACAACCTTCTGAAATTCGCGCTGCTGTTCCTGGCGAATTTCGGCATCCTGGCGGCCAATCCCGAGCAGGCGGAGCTGCTGGCGACGGTTGCCACCGGCATCTTCATGCTGCCCTATTTCCTGTTCTCCGCCATATCCGGTCAGATCGCCGACACCATGGACAAGGCGAAGCTGGTGCGCGGCGTGAAGGCGGCGGAAATCGGCATCATGGTGCTGGCGCTGGGCGGCTTCTGGCTGTCCTCCATTCCGATCCTGCTGTTCTGCCTGTTCCTGATGGGGATGCAGTCGACGCTGTTCGGCCCGGTCAAATACGCGATTCTGCCGCAGCACCTGCGCGATGACGAGATCATGGGCGGCACCGGCCTCGTCGAGGCGGGCACGTTCCTGGCCATCCTCGCAGGCCAGCTGCTTGCCGGCATCATCCCCGCCTGGACGGCGGGCGTGGTCGCCGTCGCGGCCTCTGTCGCCGGGCTGGTCGCGGCATGGCGCGTTCCGGCTGCGCCGCCGCTCGGCGCGGCGACCAGGATCGACTATAATATCTGGCGCGGGACGAAACAGGTGCTGGCCGCGGCGAAACACGGGCGCGGGGTGTGGCTGTCCATCCTCGGCATCAGCTGGTTCTTTGCCATCGGTGCCGTGCTCCTGTCGCTGTTCGCGCCGCTGGTGTCCAACACGCTTGGCGCCTCGCAGGGCGTGGCGACGCTGTTCCTGCTCGTCTTCTCCATCGGCATCGCGGCCGGTTCGCTGGTGGTCAACCGCCTGCTGAAGGGCGACGTGTCCGCGCGCTTCGTGCCGATATCGGCGCTAATTCTGGCGCTGTTCATCATCGACATCTGGATTTCCACGTCGGGCTTCGCCGTGCGCGAAGCGGGCGCGAACATCGGCGCGTTCCTGGCGACGCCGGGCAGCCTGCACATCCTGTTCGCGCTCGCGGGAACGAGTTTCTTTGGCGGCATGTTCATCGTGCCCCTCTACGCCATCCTGCAGACCGAAAGCCCGCCAGAGGAGCGCGCCCGCGTCATCGCCGCGAACAATATTGTCAATTCGGGCGTCATCGTCCTCGTCATTCTCGTCATGACGCTGCTTCTGGCTGTCGGCATGCCGCTTCCGGGACTGATCGGTACGCTTGGCTTCGCGACGCTCGCTGTCGCCGCGATTTCCTGCTGGCTGCTGCCGGAGACCGTGCTGAAATCGCTTGTCAGGACGGTGCTGACGACCCTTTACCGCGTGCGCGTCGATGGCGTGGAGAACATGCCGCAGCCGGGTGAAAAGGCGGTCATCGTCGTCAACCACGTGTCCTGGCTGGACGGTCTGCTGCTGGCGGCGTTCCTGCCGGGCAAGCCCACCTTTGCCATCAACAGCCATGTCGCCACGCGGTGGTGGGTAAGGCCCGCGCTGAAGCTGTTCCGCGCCTTTCCCGTCGATCCGACCAATCCGATGGCGGCGAAGGCAATGGTGAAGGCAGTGAAGGAGGGCCGCACGCTTGTCATCTTTCCCGAGGGGCGGATCACGGTCACAGGCGCGCTGATGAAGGTCTTCGACGGGCCCGGCATGGTGGCTGACAAGGCCGACGCGCCGATCATTCCCGTGCGTATCGACGGCGCGCAGTTCTCGCGCTTCTCCCGCCTGAAGGGAAAGTTGCGCCAGCACTGGTTTCCGAAAATCACGCTCACGATCCTCGAACCGCGCAAATTCGCCATCGAGGGCAAGCACAGCGCGCGCGAACGCCGCGCCATCGCCGGACGGCGGCTGTACGACGAGATGTCGGGCATGATCTTCGCGACCGCCGACCTTGACCGGACGCTGTTTACGGCGCTTCTCGACGCAAAGCGCACGCACGGCGGCAGGGTGCCGGTCGTGGAGGATGTGAAACGCGATCCGCTGACCTATGCGAAACTGGTGATCGGCAGCCTGGCGCTGGGCCGCGAGCTGGCAAAACCGACGCGCCAAGGTGAGAATGTCGGGCTGCTGCTTCCGAATGTGAACGGCGTCGCGGCGGCCTTCTTCGCACTGCAGGCCGAAGGGCGCGTCCCGGCCATGCTGAACTATACGGCGGGCCTTGGCGCCATGAAGGCGGCCTGCACGGCGGCGGAGGTCGGGACCATTGTGACGGCGCGTGCCTTTATCGAGCAGGGCAAGTTGCAGGACATCGTGTCCGGGCTTGAGGCGAACGGCCGGACATTCCTTTATCTTGAGGATATCGCCGGACGAATCGGCGCAAGGGAGAAGCTGTTCGCAGCCATAAGAAGCCTGTTCGCGCACCGCGGCCATGCGCGCCGCAATATCGCGCCCGACGCACCCGCCGTAATTCTGTTCACCAGCGGGTCGGAGGGTGTGCCGAAGGGCGTCGTCCTGACGCACCGCAATCTTCTCGCCAACTGTCACCAGCTGGCCGCGCGGATCGACTTCAATTCGGAAGATATCGTTCTCAACGCGCTGCCGGTGTTCCACAGTTTCGGGCTGACCGGCGGGACGCTGTTGCCGATCCTGAACGGCATCAAGACCGTGCTTTATCCCAGTCCGCTGCACTACCGCATCGTCCCGGCGCTCGCCTATGACGCCAATGCGACCATCCTGTTCGGCACCGACACGTTCCTGTCGGGCTATGCCCGCATGGCGCACAGCTATGACTTCTATTCGCTGCGCTACATCTTCGCCGGAGCCGAGCGCGTGCGGGATGAAACGCGCAAGGCCTATGCCGAGAAATTCGGCCTTCGCATCCTTGAGGGCTATGGCGCGACGGAGGCAGGCCCGGTCATCGCCGTCAACACGCCGATGCATTTTCAGGCGGGAACGGTCGGACGTCCGTTGCCGGGGATCAAGACCCAGCTCGATCCCGTACCCGGCATCGAGGAGGGTGGCCGCCTGTTCATTCGCGGCCCGAACGTGATGGCGGGCTATCTGAAGGTGGAGAGGCCCGGGGTCCTGCAACCGCCGGAGGGCGGTTGGCACGATACCGGCGACATCGTCACCATCGACGAACCCGGCTTCATCACCATCCGGGGCCGCGCCAAACGCTTTGCGAAGATCGGCGGCGAGATGGTCAGCCTGCCCGCGGTGGAAGGCTATGCCGCGAAATTATGGCCCGACGCCGACCATGCCGTCGTGACGCGGCCCGATGCGCGGAAAGGCGAACAGCTCGTCATGTTTACCACCGCGAAGGACGCGGAGCCAAAGGCGCTGCTGGCCTGGGGCAAGGAGAATGGCGTGACCGAATTGATGCTGCCGCGCGATATCCGCGTCGTGGACGACCTGCCGGTGCTGGGGACGGGAAAGCTGGATTATGTGACGATGGGCGAGATGGCGGCGGAATGAACGCCCGTCTCTCTGTCACCGCGCCCAAGCGCGGAGTGCTTTTCCCCGGTGCGCAGGCAGGTCCACGCGCAGGCGATGGATTCCGGCCTTCGCCGGACTGACGATGTAGGGTAAGAGAGGGGATGCTGAAGCGCGAACTCCTTGACACCGCCGACCTGCCGGGCGGTGAATCCCTCCGCCTGATCCGGCGCGGCGACGAATATTCCATCATGCTCGGCGCGAACGAGTTGATGAACAGCCGTCTGTCGGGATCGGAGGAAGCGCTGGCAACCCTTGGCATCGATGCCATGCCGGAAACTGCCGCGCCGCACGTCCTTATCGGCGGTCTTGGCATGGGCTTCACGCTGAAGGCGGCGCTGGCGGCGCTGGGCCCAAAAGCGCGGGTGACCGTCGCCGAGCTGGTGCCCGCCGTCTATAAATGGGCGCAGGGTCCGCTCGCGCACCTGTTCGAGGGCAGTCTGACGGACAGGCGCGTGCGGATCGAACTCGACGATGTGCGGCATCTCATCGAACCCGAAAAGGGCGCGTATGACGCCATCCTGCTGGACGTCGACAATGGCCCGGACGGGATCTCGCAGGCGGAAAATGACTGGCTATATAGCGGACGCGGGCTGCACAGCGCGAAATCCGCGCTGAAACCTGGCGGCGTCCTTGCCATATGGTCGGCGCAGTCGGACCCCGCATTTACGCGCCGGATGATCAAATGCGGGTTCGACACGAAGGAGTTGCCCGCGCGCGCGCATGTCGATGGGAAGCGGGGCGGACGGGGGGCGCGGCACGTGATCTGGCTAGGCGTTCGGCGATAGGACGGGCCTGTCGGAACATCCGGCCCCCCCGGCAAGGGCCGGGGACCGATGATCGCAAAAAGGGGGGAATCCGGGGCAGACCCGGGATCCGGCTTCCGGTCGCCGCCGGAATAAAGGTGGTGCCAAGCTACAGCTTGAAATTTTTCGCCAGTGTCCGCGAAAATCCGCCGAGAACGCCGCGGCCAATGCGAGCGCCGGTCGTCCCGCCGAGCGCCCGGCCGATTTCCGCGCCGATCGTGCTGCCCGCCGTGCCGACCGTCTTTGCCGTGGTCGACTGCCGCCTGCGCCCGCTCGGTTTGGCACCGGCCATTTTTTCGCCGAAGTCGCGGGCCTGATCGGCAACCACCGCGCCGGCGACCGTCGCGGCGATCTTGCCGAACACGCCGCCCAGCCAGCCGCCGGACGACGTCGATGCCGCCCGCCCGGCCGGCCTGCGCGCCGCCTTTGCCTCGTCCTCGGCCTTTTCAAGCTCTTCCGCCGCGGCGGCGTCCACAGCGCGATCCGCCAGCAGTTCGTAGGCCGACTCCCGGTCTATCGTGTCGCGATATTTCGCCCCGAGATCGCTCGATGCGATGATGGCCGTCCGCTCTGCCTTCGTCAGCGGACCAAGACGGGACGATGGCGGGCGGACCATCGTCTGTTCGACAGGCGTCGGCGCGCCGTCGTCCGTGAGCATGGAGGTGAGGGCATATCCCGTCTTCAGTTCCGTCACCACCGCGCGCACATCGACGCTGGGATTGGGACGGAAGGTATCGGCGACCGCGCGAATGGCCTTCTGTTCTTTCGGCGTGAAGGCACGCAGGGCGTGCTGCACGCGGTGCGCGAGCTGGCCGGAGACTTCATCCGGCACGTCGGCCGGGTTCTGCGTGATGAAGAAGACGCCGACGCCCTTTGACCGGATCAGCCGCACGACCTGTTCGATCTTGTCGACGAGCGCGGTGGGGGCCTCGTCGAAGAGGAGATGCGCCTCGTCGAAGAAGAACACCATCTTCGGTTTGTCGGGATCGCCCACTTCGGGAAGCATTTCGAAGAGTTCCGACAGCAGCCACAGCAGGAACGTCGCGTAGAGGCGCGGGCTCATCATCAGCTTGTCAGCGGCGAGGATGTTGACCATGCCGCGCCCGTCATCGGCGGTGCGGATGAAGTCCATGATGTCGAGCGCGGGCTCCGCAAAGAAACTGTCGCCGCCTTCTTCCTCCAGTTGCAGCAGCTGGCGCTGGATGGCGCCGATCGAGGCCTTCGACACATTGCCATATTTGGTTTTGACGTCCGCCGCATTCTCGGCCAGCCAGGTCAGCATGGCGCGCAGGTCCTTCAGGTCGAGGAGCAGCATCTTCTCCTCGTCCGCGATCCGGAAGGCGATGGTCAATATGCCCTCCTGCGTGTCGTTCAGGTTCATCAGCCGCGCGAGTAGCAGCGGCCCCATCTCGCTGATGGTGGCGCGCACGGGGTGTCCCTGTTCGCCGAACAGGTCCCAGAAAGTGACGGGCATGGGTTCATATTTATAATCGTCGAGGCCGATGGCCTTGGCCCGTTCAACCAGCTTGTCATGATATTTGAAACTTTCCGTCCCCGGCATGGCGAGGCCGGAAAGGTCACCCTTCACGTCGGACAGGAAGGTTGGCACACCTGCCTTTGAAAACCCCTCCGCCAGGATCTGCAGCGTCACGGTCTTGCCCGTTCCGGTCGCGCCCGCGATCAGGCCGTGCCGGTTGGCGCGGCCCAGCAGCATTTCCTGCAGATGCTCATGGCCCTTGCCGACAATGATGGATGGCTGTGTCACCGAAACGTCTCCCCTTTTTCCTATGCGCGCCTATAGGTCATGCCCCGAGATACGAAAAGGCCGAGACAGATGCGCATCCTCCTGACCAATGACGATGGCTATAACGCCCCCGGCTTCGAAGTTCTGGAGGAGATTGCCGGCGCGCTGTCGGACGACGTCTGGATCTGCGCGCCGGCGGAGGAAATGTCGGGCGCGGGACACAGCCTGACGCTGACGACGCCCGTTCGCCTGCGGAAACACGGCGAGAAACGCTTCTCCGTCGTTGGTACGCCGACGGACAGCGTGATGATGGGGCTTGGCCATGTGATGAAGAACCATGCGCCCGACCTGGTCCTGTCGGGCGTCAATCGGGGCGCGAATATCGCCGAGGATGTGACCTATTCGGGAACCGTGTCCGCGGCGATGGAGGGCACGCTGTACGGCATTCGCTCGATCGCGCTCAGCCAGGCGATGGGCAGCCTGCAGGACCTCGATGCCTTCGCCACCGCGCGCGCCTGGGGCGCGAAGATTTTGCGGCCGCTGATCGAAATGGACTGGGAGCGGGGTACGCTATTGAACGTCAATTTCCCGCCTGTCGCGCCGGATGCGGTCAAGGGTGTCAGGGTCTGTGAACAGGGCTTCCGCGACCTTGGCCGCACGATGATCGAGCAGCGCACCGATACGCGCGGATTTGACTATTTCTGGTTCGGACTAGGGCGGGATGCGACGGAACCCGGCCATGAAACCGATCTGAAAGCCATGCGCGAGGGCCATGTGTCAGTGACGCCTCTGCATCTCGACATGACGCATTATCCCACCATGGAAGCCTTGCGCGCGGCCATGTCGGACATTGCATAAACGGCGCTTTCCGGCAGCGAGAGGCTGGTGCTATGACAGCGCCATGTACCGTTTCCCGTGTCTTGCCCTTGTCTTCCTTGCCGCCTGTGTTCCGCCACAAAGTGAGCCGCCCTTTCAGACGCCGGCGGCAGCGCCCCGCACGCCCATGGTGGTGCCGGAACCACCGGCCACCCGCGAACGCTGGCAGCCGCGCGCCGTGCAGACGGATGCGCGCATGGTGGAGGCGCAAAGCTATGTGGTGGCATCAGGCGATTCCCTGTCGCGCATCGCCGAACGAACCGGGAGCAGTGTGCAGGCCATCGCCCGCGCCAATGGCATCGCACCGCCCTATGTCATCCGCCCCGGCCAGCGCCTCGTCATTCCGGGCGGGCGCTATCACCGCGTCCATCGCGGCGAGACCGGCATCGCCATCGCGCTGGCCTACAGGGTGGACTGGGACAGCATCGTCCGCGCCAACGGTCTTGAGCCGCCGTTCCTGCTGCGGGTCGGGGAAAAGCTGCTGCTGCCTTCAGGCGCTCCGCCGCAGCGCGAGGTTGCCAGGGCCGCGGTCCCGTCGGCCGCCGAACAGGCCGCATTCGATATCGACATCGACGACATCATTTCGGGCGGTGAACCGGCGGTCGTGGAGGCCAGCGCCCCGGTCCCCACGCCGCGCGCCGCGCCAATCACGCCGTTCGACGGCCGCTTTCAATGGCCAGTCGATGGCAAGCTCGTCTCCAGCTTTGGCGCGAAGGCGGGGGGGCTTTACAATGACGGCCTCAACATCGCCGCCGCCAAGGGGACGCCCGTCCGCGCCGCCGCGTCCGGCACGGTCATTTATGCCGGCAATGGCGTCGAGGGCTGGGGCAATCTCGTCCTTCTGAAGCACAGCGATGACTGGGTCAGCGCCTATGCCCATGCCGATGCCTTTTATGTCGAACGCGGCGATCAGGTGAACCGGGGTGAGGTCATCGCCGAGGTCGGCCAGACGGGATCGGTCACCAGCCCGCAGCTGCATTTCGAGCTGCGGCAGGGGCGCAAGGCGGTCGATCCCCGCGCGCACCTGCCCGCGGGGTAGTGTTTTTCCCTTCCCCCTGAACGCGGGGGGGGGGGGAATCGGGACTATAATTCCAGCGCCGTCTTCACCGCGTCATGCGTGATCTGTCCGCCCTTCACATTCAGCCCCTCGGCCAGTCCGGAGTCCGCCGCCATGGCCGCGTCCGCGCCCAGATTCGCCAGCTTCACGATATAGGGCAGGGTGGCGTTGTTGAGCGCGAAGGTCGACGTGCGCGCCACTGCGCCCGGCATGTTGGCGACGCAGTAGTGAATGACATCCTCCTCGACATAGACGGGGTCGTTGTGCGTGGTCGGACGGGAGGTTTCGAAACAGCCACCCTGATCGATGGCGACATCCACCAGAACGGAGCCGCGCTTCATCGTCTTCAGCATCTCGCGCGTTACGAGTTTCGGTGCGGCAGCCCCCGGTATCAGGACGCAGCCGATCAGCAGGTGCGAGGTTTCGACCGCGCGCGCGACGGCGGCGACACTGGCGAAGACGGTCTTCACGCGGTTCTGGAACAGTTCGTCCAGTTCGGCGAGGCGCGTCGTTGACACATCGTAGATCGTCACATCCGCGCCCAGCCCGACCGCCATCTGCGCCGCGTTGAAGCCTGAAATGCCGCCACCCAGAATGGCAACCTTGGCCGGGGCGACACCCGGCACACCGCCCAGCAGGATCCCGCGCCCGCCATTTTCCTTTTCCAGATAATGCGCGCCCGCCTGTACCGACAGCCTTCCGGCGACCTGGCTCATGGGCCTCAGCAGCGGCAACGCACCGGTCTTGTCGGTGACGGTTTCATAGGCGATGCAGGTCGCGCCCGACGCCATCAGCGCCTCGGCCTGCGGCTTGTCGGCGGCGAGGTGAAGATAGGTGAACAGCGTCTGGTGCGGTTTCAGCCACGCGCATTCATGCAGCTGTGGTTCCTTGACCTTCACGATCATGTCGGCAACGTCGAAAATGGCCTCGGGGCCGGGCAGGATCTTCGCGCCGGCCGCCTCGTAGTCCGCATCGGAAAAGTCGATGCCCGCGCCCGCGCCCGTTTCGACGAACACCTCGTGCCCGCCCGCGCCTGTCAGTTCGAAAACGGACGTTGGCGTCATGCCGACGCGATATTCATGGACCTTGATTTCCTTTGGGACACCGATTCGCATGGCAGAGTTCCTGACGTCTGGAGAGATGCCATCCCGATAACGTAATTTTATTACGCGGCCTAGAGAAAGTCGCTCAGTCTCCCGCTTCGATCTTGTCCTGCGTTTTCGTGTCGAAGTCGCTGGCGTCGTGCCGCTCGTGAAGCTGGCTAGACGGCTCACCAAAGGGCCTGTTCACCATGCGCCCGCGCTGTACCGGCGTGCGCGCGCCGATCTCGTCGGCCCAGCGGATGACATTGGTGTATTCGTGAACCTGCAGGAATTCCGCGGACTCGTAGAGCAGTCCTTTCGCCAGGCCGCCATACCAGGGCCAGATGGCCATGTCGGCGATGCTGTAGTCCGGCCCCGCCATATATTCATGGGAACCGAGATGGGTGTCGAGCACATGCAACTGCCGCTTCACCTCCATGGCGAAGCGATTGATGGGATATTCGTATTTCTCAGGCGCGTAGGCATAGAAATGTCCGAATCCGCCGCCAAGATAAGGCGCGCTCCCCATCTGCCACATCAGCCAGGACAGGCATTCCGCGCGGGCAGGCTGCGATGTCGGCAAAAAGGCGCCGAATTTCTCCGCCAGATGAATGAGGATGGACCCCGATTCGAAGACACGCAGCGGCGCGCCGCCGCCGCTATGGTCCATCAGCGCCGGGATCTTGCTGTTCGGATTCGCAGCGACAAAGCCAGACGTGAACTGGTCGCCCTCTCCGATATTGATCAGCCAGGCGTCATATTCCGCGCCGGCATGACCGAGTGCCAGCAGCTCCTCCAGCATCACCGTCACCTTCACGCCATTGGGCGTCGCCAGCGAATAGAGCTGCATCGGGTGCTTTCCGACCGGCAGATCCTTTTCCGACGTCGCGCCCGATATGGGCCGGTTGATATTGGCGAATTTCCCGCCGGAGGCCTTGTCCCAGGTCCAGACGCTGGGCGGGGTGTAAGTATCGCTATCGGCCATGATCGAATCTCCTGTCGGATCAGCCATACGCATATCAGCACCGGGACGTTACGGGCAGACAGGAATATAAGGAGGGTTCTGCGCTGTCCGCCCGCCACTGATCGAGGAGGCCGCGCGGCGCCGAATTTGCGTAAGGCTTTCGTCAGATGCGCGTCATGCTGAGCGCCTTTTCGCCGTAGCGGGGACCATGTGTGGCGCCGCGCGGGGCGGCAGCCTCTATGGCGGCGAGATCGTCTGGCGAAAGCGCCAGGTCGGCGGCGGCCATCGCAGGGCGCTGGCCGATGAAGCCGGGGCCGGGGCCTCTGCGGCGCGCGCAGAGGAGCAGCTTGCGCGTTTCGCCGTACAGGAAACCGCCGACGCCGATGTGGCCGAGGCGCGCTATCGCATCACCGCGTGGCAGCGCTCGCGCGAAGCCGTCGAAGCGCAAACGGCCGCGCTCCTAAAACTGCGCCGCAGGCACGAACTGGGCGAGATCGACCTCGCGGACCTGCTGCTGGGCGAGCGTATGGTGCACGACGCCTTCCGCATCGAAGCCGAAACCCGCGCCGAGGCGATGCGTGCCATAACCAACCTGCGCATCGACAGTCATGAGCTGTGGCTAGCGGATTGAGGCAATCAGTCCGGGCCGCGGAAACGGATGTCTGCTGCCCGGCATGCTCGCTGATCCTGGCGGGCGACGGCCGGATCATGGCCGCTCCCGCGCCAGGCAATACATTGATAAGTAAAAAATTAGACCGGTGTCGTCAAAACACCCGCGCACGCCAAAGGCCGGTGTTGGGAGTGGTGCCGCTTAGGTGACTCGAACACCTGACCCCATCATTACGAATGATGTGCTCTACCAACTGAGCTAAAGCGGCCCGTGACCGGCCCGTACCGGGGCGGTGCGAAGGCGCGGGACATAACAGTGCGCGGGTGCCGTGACAAGCGTTCCCACATGTCAGAAACGTTGCCCGGCGTTAACCATCCTTAAAGCGCGGCGTGCGAAACGGGGCGGATATGACGAAATCCATACAGACGGGGTGAATCAGTGATGGACGATGCCAGCGGCACTTATGCGGGTGCGGACGAGCCGGAATTCGACGCGCCGCCCGTGTTCGCCGAACAGGACGAGCGCCGCATGCATGTGCGTGCGTATAATCACTGGGCCGCCTTGCTGCGCGGACGGGAATTTCCGGCACCGGGCGATCTTCACCCTGACGAGATCGACGATTTCGGACCCAATAGCGTCCTGATCGACTTTGGCGCGGACAAGGAAAATCCCATCCTGCGCTATATCGGCAGCCGCCTGAGGTCTGAATGCGACCTCGACGACGCGGAAATCGGCTATGACAAGGTGCCGTCGCGGTCCCTGCTGTCGCGCCTGACCGACCATTATTTCGAAATTATCGCGAATCGCGCGCCCATCGGCTTCGAGGCGGAATTCACATCACGACGCGGCAACACCACGATGTACCGCGGCATCCTGATGCCACTGTCCACCGACGGCGGCACCATCGACACGATCTACGGCGTCATCAACTGGAAGGAAGTCGCCGACGAGGATGTACTGGAAGAATTGTCGCTAGGTGCGACACCCATCGAAAATGCGCCGCCCGCCGACGATATCGAGGAAATGCTGTTCGGCAATGCTGCCGAGCCTGCGCCCCAGCCCTTCCTGCCACTGCCCGCCGATGCGGGCCTCTATGACCGTCTGGCGCAGGCGCGTGACGCCGCCGAAGGTCTGAAGGGGGCGAACGATCGCAGCCGCGCCGCGCTTTACGCGGCCTTGTCCGAGGCCTGGGATTTCTATCTGGGTACGGTGGACGCGCCGGCGGATTATGCCGAACTTCTTTCCGACAACGGCCTGAAGGTGCAGGCACGCGCGCCGATGACGCCGGTGGTGAAGCTCATCTTCGGGGCGGATTACGACAAGACCCGGCTGACGGAATTTGCCGCAGCCCTGTCCTATGCCAGGCGGCAGGATGTCGCGCACGGCGCATTCGCCGCTTTCGCCGAGGCGCAGGATGGCGGCGTGAAGGCCCTTGTGAAGGCCGAGCGCGCCGCGCGCCGCGCGGAAACACGGAAGCCAAAGGTCGACAGTGCCGCGGCGAGCCGGGCCGCGCTGCGTGCGGCTGCGCCGGTCGCGCAGCTGGCGCTCGATTTTCCGGGCGACGAGGAATTTGTCCTTATGGTCGCAAAACGCCTCGAAAATGGACAATTCGGCGTGATGGCTGCCGTTCCCGATGCGGAATCACTGCTGGCAGGGGCGCTTCGCAAGCTGAAATAGCCGGTTTCCGTCGTTGCACGGCCCGCGCGATAAGCGCATAGACGCCGGCGAATAGTCATACGCTGGCGAAAGGTGCTGCATGGCCCGCGCGGATAGCAAATCCCCCGCAAAGGATCCTCTCGAAAACGCTCTGTTCACAGGCGCACTGCCGGGGGAAGCGGACGACCTCGACCCCAAGGCGGCAAAACGGATTGCCGCCTTCGTCCGCGGAACGCTGAAGGCGCGCGAACCAGGTGCGGCGACCATCACGGTCGAAAGCATAGAGCCTGAATCCGGCCACCGCCGGACCGGCATTGTCATCAACAATGACGACATGCCGTTCCTGGTCGATTCCGTCACCAATGCCCTGACGGCGCAGAACATGGCCATTCACCGACTGCTCCACCCCATTGTCGATGTGGAGCGGACGAAGGGCGGCAAGCTGAAGACGCTCGCACCCGCGAACGGTGCGGACGTCGAGGACGGCCACGCGCGGGAATCGCTGATCTATATCGAAGCGGACCGCATTGGCGCGCGGCGGCGCAGTGACCTTGCCACTGAACTTGCCGCTGTCCTTGGCGACGTGCGTGCCGCCGTCACCGACTGGCGTGCCATGCTGGCTGCACTGGAAGTCGCCGCCAATTCGCTGCTCAGCGCCAAGATTCCCGTGCCCGCCCAGGATGTCATGGAGGCAAAGGCGTTTCTTGACTGGCTGGCCGACGATAATTTCACGCTGCTTGGTTCCGCCGCCTATGAGTTCGGCGCGTCGCTGGACGATGAATCGATCCAGCCCACGCGCAGCGAGTCCCTTGGCCTGCTTGTCGAGCCTGAATTCCCGCTCTGGCGCGGTGCCGAGGGCTTTGAAGTGCTGCCGTCCGCATTGCGCGGCTTCATGGCGACGGCGGAACCCATCCTGATCACGAAGGCGAATGCGGTCAGCCGCGTGCACCGCTCGACCTATTACGATGTCGTCAGCGTGAAGCGCTACAGCGAGAAGGGCAGGGTGTGCGGCGAATATCGCTTCATCGGCCTGTTCACCTCCGCCGCGCTTTCGAAATCCCCTGCCGAGGTTCCCATCATGCGGCAGAAGGTGGAGGCCGTCCGCGAAACGCTGGGCTTCGACCCCCGCAGCCATTCGGGAAAGGCGCTCACCCACATCATCGAGACGTTTCCGCGCACCGACCTGTTCCTGACGGACGCGGACCGGCTTGCCGAGATGGCGAAAGGGATGCTTTCCCTGCTCGACCGCCCGCGGCCCAAGATTTTCGCCCGCGCCGACCCCTTTGGCCGCTTTGTCAGCGCCATCGTCTATGTGCCGCGGGAAAGTTACAATACCGGCATCCGCGCCCGCATCGGCGCGATGCTGGAGGACGCCTTTCAGGCGCGCCTGTCGCGTTTCGACGTGGAGCTGCGGTCCGAGGGGCTGGCGCGTGTGCAATATTATCTGGCGACGACGCCCGGCCAGGTGCCCGACATCGACGAACATGACCTGAATCATCGGCTGAAGCGCCTTGTGCGCGGCTGGGGCGAGGCGCTGTCGGCGGAGTTGATCGACAGTCTCGGCGGTCCGCGCGGCGGGCGGCTGTCGCTGCAATATGCGGATGCCTTTTCCGCCAGTTATCGCGACCAGTTCGGCCCGTCCGAGGCCGCCGAGGATGTGCGCCGCCTTGCCGACCTTGAGAATGAGCAGGATCGCGACGTGCATTTCTACCGGAAGCCGGGAGATCCCGACGACCGGCTGCGGATCAAGATTTACCGCATGGGCCAGATCATCCCGCTGTCGGAAGTGGTTCCGGTGCTGGAGGCCTTCGGCTTTCATGTCATCGAGGAATATCCCTTCGACCTCGCGTCGGGCCGCCTTGGCTGGGTCCATGATTTCCTGGTCGCCAGCGCCCATGGCGAAGCGCTCGATATCGATTTCCTGAAGGCGCAGGCCGAACCCGCGCTTCGTGCCGTATTGACGGGCGCGCAGGAAAATGACGGCTTCAACGGCCTTGTCACCGGCGCCTCCCTGAAGATCGAGCATGTTGCCTGGCTGCGCGCCTATTTCCGCTATCTGAGGCAGACCGGCCTTACCTATGGCCTGCCGACCGTGGTGGAGGCGCTGCGCCGTCATCCAAAGCTGGCCGCCGATCTGATCGGGCTATTCTATGCCCGGTTCGATCCGAAGCAGAAAAAGCGCGAGGCCGAAGTCGAAAAGCGGCAAAAGGCGGTGGCCCGGGGTCTGCGCGAGGTTGCCGCCATCGACGAGGACCGCATCCTGCGGCTGTACCGCGACGCGATCGAGGCAACGCTTCGCACCAACGCTTTTGCAAAGGGTCAGGAGGCGCTGGCCTTCAAGCTGAATTCGGCGGCCATTCCCGGCCTGCCGCCGCCCGTTCCCTACCGCGAAATCTGGGTCTATTCGCCGCGGGTCGAGGGCATCCACCTGCGCGGCGGTCCCATCGCCCGCGGCGGCCTGCGCTGGTCCGACCGGCGCGACGATTTCCGCACCGAAGTGCTTGGCCTCGTGAAGGCGCAGATGGTGAAGAACGCCGTCATCGTGCCGACGGGATCGAAGGGCGGATTCTATCCCAAGCATCTGCCGCCGAGCTCTGACCGGGAGGCGTGGCTGGCGGAAGGCATTGCCTGCTACAGGACCTTCATATCCTCGCTGCTGTCGCTGACCGACAATGTCGTGGACGGCAAGACCGTGCCGCCAAAAGGGATTGTCTGTCACGACGAGCCGGACCCCTATCTGGTCGTCGCGGCCGACAAGGGCACGGCGACATTCAGCGATATCGCCAACGCCATCAGCGTCGAGCGCGGCTTCTGGCTGGGCGACGCGTTCGCATCGGGCGGCGCGAACGGTTATGACCACAAGGCGATGGGGATCACCGCGAAGGGCGGCTGGGTCAGCGTCCAGCGGCATTTCCGGGAGATGGGCGTCGATGTGCAGAGCGAGCCGGTCACGGTCATCGGCGTCGGCGACATGTCGGGCGATGTCTTTGGCAATGGAATGCTGCTGTCAAAGGCGCTGAAGCTGGTCGCGGCCTTCGATCATCGCCATATCTTCATCGACCCCGATCCCGACCCGGCGAAGAGCTGGGCGGAACGTGAGCGGCTGTTCCAGCTGCCCCGGTCCAGCTGGGAGGATTATGATCCAAAACTGATCTCCAAAGGCGGCGGTGTGTTCCCGCGCGACCAGAAATCGATCAGGATCTCGAAGCAGATACAGGATCTGCTGGGGACCGAGAAAAAGGAACTCGCCCCCGCCGACCTGATGCGGGCCATTCTGAAGGCACCGGCAGACCTGATGTGGTTTGGCGGTATCGGCACCTATGTGAAGGGACCGGGCGAAAGCGACACGGATGTCGGCGACCGGGCCAATGACGATATCCGCGTGACCGCGACCGAGCTGCGTGTGAAAGTCATCGGCGAAGGTGCGAATCTCGGCATCACGCAACCTGCGCGCATCGCCTTTGCCCGGAGTGGCGGCCGCATCAATACGGACTTCATCGACAATAGCGCGGGCGTCGACTGTTCGGACAACGAGGTCAATATCAAGATCGCCCTGCAGGGACCGCTGCGGTCAGGATCACTGACGGAAGACGAGCGCAATGCCTTCCTCGCCTCCATGACGGACGAGGTGGCCGATCTCGTGCTGCGCGACAATGTCATGCAGACACAGGCGATTTCGGTGGCGGAATCGGGCGGGGCGGCGGCACTTCCGGCGCTGCAGCGCGTCATTCAGCTGCTGGAAGCGCGCGGCAAGCTGAACCGCGAGGTGGAACAGCTGCCGAATGACGAGCAGCTGACCCAGCGCGCGGCTTCGGGGCATGGCCTGGTCCGCCCGGAACTGGCGGTGCTGCTCGCCTATGCCAAGATGGTCATTTACAACTCGCTGGTGGAATCAGGCGTGCCGGACGACGCCATCCTCGTCGAAGACCTGCATATGGCTTTTCCGGACACGCTGATGGCGAAGTTCGGAGCGGAAGTGGATGCGCACAAGCTGCGCCGCGAGATCATCGCCACGAAGCTCGCCAACCAGATCGTCAACAGGGGCGGCATCTCGCTTGCCTTTGAACTGTCGGAAGAACACGGCACGACGCTCGCACATGTCGGCGCGGCGTTCGTGGCGGCACGGGAACTGTTCGGTTTCCGGAACCTGTGGCGCTCCATCGACGCGGCGGAAGTGGACCCGCAGGCGCATATCATGCTGCACGCCCGCTCCATCGACGGTCTGCGTCTGCACATGTCCGACCTGTTGCGGGAAACCGCCGCTGCCGACATGGCTTCGGATACGGTCAAGGCGCTTAAATCCGGTGTCGCGGAACTGGCGTCCGACGTCGATCAACTGCTTCGCGCAGAGCCGCGCGCGCATCTGGAGCGGGTGCGGCAGGATCTGGTCGCGGGCGGCGCGCCGGATGACATTGCCGAGCGGCTTGTCGACATCCAGGCGCTTGACGGGGCGATCGCCACGTCCAAACTGTCCTATGAGCTTGGTGCGAAAGAGCGCGTTGTCGCCGCCGCCTACACCCTGCTGGGCGAGGAGGTCGGAATGGACTGGGCCAAGGCCGCCGCGGCCCGCATGAACCCGACCGACCCGTGGGAGCGCCTGCTGGTGTCCGGCCTTGTCCGCGATTTCGAGGCGCTGCGCATGGCGCTGATTCGCAAGATCGCATCGAAGGGTGAGGATCCGTCCGAAGCCGTCCGCGCATGGCTGGCGGAACATCGCGACCGCGCCGACCGGCTGCGCGCGAGCGTCGACCGGGCGCGGCAATCGGGGGCGGTGACGACAGCAATGCTTGCACATCTCGCCAGTCAGGCCAGAAGCCTTCTGGCCGCGTGAGGGGAATGCCGCCGGAACCTGCGGGTGCGCCGCTCCGTTCACTCCGTATTCAATGCGAAGTCATTAGGGACAAGATCATGGACAGACGCTTTCTCTTAATCGCCCTAGGCGGCTTTGCGCTGACCGTCTGCCCATGCGCTGCCAACGCGCAGGATGCCGTCACCGCGCCGGCTGCGTCCCCCACCGACAGCGGAATCATCGTTGCCCCGAAACAGAAGCGCATACCCCTCGACCAGTTCATGGTTCCAAAAGGCTGCGAAGACCTTGCCCCCGGCGAAATCTGCGTCACGGGTCGCCCGGAAATCGAGGAAGAGGAAGACACGACGCCCGATCCCGGCGACCGCCAGCTCGATGTCCAGTCCGAACGCGCAACGCTCGCCAACACCGGCGCGCAGACACCCATGACCTGCAGCCAGATCGGCCCGGGCGGTGCGTCCGCTTGCGCGTTCGACGAATTCCGTCAGTGGAAGAAGGAACGTGAGCTGAAGAAGAAGCGTGAGAAAATCCCGGTCGATTAATCTCGCGACAGCCCTGTCTTCTTGCGCTCCGATCTGGAATGATGCGCGCATGACCCTGATCGACTGTCCGCCCCGTGTTTCCTGGCGCTCTGCACAAGCAGCGCCGATGCTACCCGCGTCTGTTTGCCTTTCTGTCGGCAGAGGCGGGCAAAGCCGGGATGGCATCTCTTCACCCAGAAGGTGGCAGGCAGTGACCGATATTTACGCGCGCGTCACCGAGCGGCGCGCCATCATTGACCGCCGCGCGCTCTGGACGGAATTGCAGGCCATTCCCGCCGAACGAAAGGCGGCCACGACGATCCTGCGCGCCGCCTATGAAGCGGGCTGCAAGGAACTTGGCCGCCGTATCGACGCCGACCCCGGCAGCGGCCTTGCCCATGCCAATGCGCAGGCCTTTCTGACCGATCAGATCATCCGTCTGACCTATGATTTCGCGGTGCAGCGGCTTTATCCCGCGCAAAATCCGACCAGCGGCCAGCGCCTGACCATTTGTGCCGTCGGTGGCTATGGCCGCCGCGAAATGGCGCCGAACAGCGATGTCGATCTGCTGTTCCTGACCCCCGGCAAATTGTCGCCATGGGCGGAACAGATCGTGGAGACGGTTCTCTACACGCTTTGGGATTTTGGCTGGAAGGTCGGCCATGCGACCCGCTCCGTTTCCGAAATGGTGAAACTGTCGCTGGCCGACATCACCATCCGCACGGCGATGCTGGAGGCGCGTTTCCTCTGGGGCGACCAGCCGCTTTAT
Organism: uncultured Alphaproteobacteria bacterium; assembly: GCA_963710205.1. Lineage (GTDB taxonomy): Bacteria > Pseudomonadota > Alphaproteobacteria > Sphingomonadales > Sphingomonadaceae > Pacificimonas. The sequence continues at coordinate 105,831 of CAVPZG010000002.1, forward strand.
GACGAGGCATCCGCAGCCTTTACACGCGATGTCACGATGGGAACGGAACGCGACTTCATTTTGCAGAAGCTTGCCGAGCGTGAAGCGCGGCATGAACGCATGGGCGGCAGCCGCTATGTCGTCGAACCCAATGTGAAGGAGGGCAAGGGATCGCTGCGCGATCTGCATACGCTGTTCTGGATCGGCAAATATGTCTACCGCGTTCAGCGCGCGGTGGAACTGATCGACAAGGGCGTGTTCGAGCCCGAGGAGTATCGCCAGTTCAACCGCGCCGAGAATTTCCTCTGGGCCGTCCGCATCCAGATGCACCGCATTTCCGGCCGCGCCGAGGAACGGCTGACCTTCGACCTGCAGAGAGAATTGGCCGAACGGCTCGGTTATCAGGAGCGCGCAGGAACCGCGCCGGTCGAGCGCTTCATGCGGCATTACTTCCTGATCGCGAAATCCGTCGGCGATCTTACCGGGCTCTTCCTGGCGCATCTGGAGGAACAGCATGCCGCGGCGCGGCTGCGGCTGCCGACCCGCACACGCGCGCCGAAGCGGCTCAAGGGCTTCACGCTCGACCGGGGGCGGATCGGCATACCGTCCGACGGTTTCTTTCAGGAAAAGCCGCGCCGCCTGATGAAGCTGTTCTGGCTTGCGGACCGATACGGCTACGAGATCCACCCCCTCGCCATGCGGCAGGCCGGACAGGATGCGCTCGCCATCGCTGACTATCAGGACGATGAGAAAACCAACCGGATGTTTCTCGACATCCTTTCAAGTCCGCGCGATCCCGAACTGGTGCTGCGCTGGATGAACGAGGCGGGCGTTTTCGGTCGTTTCATGCCGGATTTCGGCCGGGTCGTGGCCCGCATGCAATATGACATGTACCACCATTATACCGTCGACGAGCACACCATTCGGGCGATCGGCCTGCTGGCGAGGATCGAGAAGGGCGAACTGGCGAACGACCATCCGGTATCGAGTGCGCTTATCCACAAGATCGCCAGCCGCGAGGTTCTCTATGTCGCGGTGCTGCTGCACGATATCGCCAAGGGACGCGGCGGCGATCACAGCGAACTTGGCGGCGAGGTCGCCGAGGAACTTTGCCCACGTCTGGGCCTGACGGCGGCGCAGACCGAAACCGTCGCCTGGCTGGTCAGGCATCATCTCCTGATGTCCTCCATCGCCTTCAAACGTGACCTGGCCGATCCCAAGACCATCGAGGATTTCGCTGCCCAGGTGCAAAGCCCGGAGCGGCTGCGTCTGCTCCTCATCCTCACCGTCGTCGACATCCGCGCTGTTGGCCCAGGCACCTGGACCGCCTGGAAAGCGCAGCTGCTGCGCGACCTGTTCGAGGCGGGGGAATCGCGCCTGCTGCTCGGCCATCAGGAGCAGGGCCGTGCGCATCGTATCGCGGCGAAGCAGGAAAATGTTCAGGCCGACCTTGGCTGGTCGGACGCGAAAATGGCCAGCTACGCCGCGCGCATGACGGACGCCTACTGGCTTGCCGAGCCGGTCGCGACGCTCGCGGCCAATGCGCGGCAGATCGAAAACCGCGAGGGCGAGCTCAGCGTGGCGACCACGGTCGACGCCGATACCGGGCTAACGCATGTCACCACCTATGCCGGTGACCATCCGGGCATTTTCATGCGGCTGGCCGGGGCGATCAGCCTGTCCGGTGCGAATATTCTCGATGCCCGGGTCCACACGACGCGCGACGGCAAGGCACTGGACAATATCGCCATCACCGGTCCGAGCGGAGAACCCTTCAACGACCCTGGTCAGCTCAGCCGTCTGCGTCGGACCATCATTGACACGCTGGAGGGCCGCATCCGCCTGCGCGAGCGCCTTGCCAAGCGCCCGCTCGCCTTGATCCGCGCCGATAACTTCGCCGTCGAGCCGCGCGTGATCGTGCAGCCAAACGCCTCCAACCGGTTCACCGTTGTGGAGGTCAACGCCGCCGACCGGCCCGGCCTGCTCTATGCCCTCGCCCGCGCGCTATATGATGCCCGCGTCACCATCCGCTCGGCGCACATCATGACCTATGGCGAGCGCGTCGTGGACACCTTCTACCTGACCGACCTGATGGGCCAGAAGCTGGACGGCACGCAGCGCCTGCGTGGTATCGAGACGCGGCTTCTGAATGCCGCGAAACTGGCGGAAGAGGAACGGAAAGCGGCCTAAGGCGAAAAGCCTAGGCTGGCTGGGGCAGCGGGCCATCCTCGCCGCCGCTTTCACCGGCCTTGTCGGCCTCCGCGGTCTTCGCCGCCTTGGCTTCCCGCGCACGCTCTTTGATCGCCATCTTTTCCTCTTCCTCGGCAGCGTCGCCGCCGGGCGGGACATAGGCAATCACATAATCGCCCTCGCTCACATTGGGTTTTGCGGCACTGGTGAAGAAGGCGACGCGCTTGTTGGGTTTGACCACGGCCAGAAGCTCGCTCTTTGCCGACAGTCGTTCCTTCAGATCGTCGAGCGTGTATTTCTCGCCGATGCGGGTCTGCTTGAAGGACCAGCCCTTTTCCTGCCGCGACAGCAGCTCGAGAAGGCCAGCCGCCGAATTCATCAGCATCTGACCTTTCAGCCCGGAGGGCAGACCGGCAATGCCGGCATCGTCCTCATTGCCCAGCTGGAAGACGGCATTGCGGCCGATTTCCGGTCCCAGTTCGGCACTGATCAGGGCGTTATAAGCGTCATTGTCCGTCGCAGCGATGACGGCCTGATGCCCGAAAATATCGAGATGATCCTCGTGGATCGCCTCCAGAGCCTCGCCGTGGAAGGTCTTGATACCCTTTTGCCGCGCGCGGCGCAGCATCAGGAAGCTGCTGTCGGTCAGCGTTATGGGAACTTCACGCTTGGTCAGTTCCTCGGCCAGCTCGATCGACCAGGGCGTTGCCCCGACGATCAGCACGTCCCGTCCCGGACCCTGGTCGATGTCGAGTTTCTGCGCCAGCCATCTGGCGGAAAATCCGTGCGCGATGATGGTGACGATGACAACGGCGAAAGCCAGCGGCATGAGCGCGGAGGCATCCTCGAAATTGAGTTCCTCAAGGCGGATCGCGAACAGCCCGGTGATGGCCACACAGACCACACCGCGGGGTGCGATCCAGCTGATGAAGAGCCGCTCCTTCCACGGCACGCTGGAAAAGGCGAGCGATATCAGGACCGAGGCCGGGCGCACCACGAAAAGGAGCAGGATCAGGAACAGGATATAGCGGAATTCGAAGCGCTGGATCAGCTCCCAGTCCAAGGTTGCCGACAGAATCACGAACACGCCTGAGATCAGCAGGATCGTGACACTCTCCTTGAAGCGTCGCATCTCCCCAAAGCTGTCGAGGTGCATGTTGGCGAGCGCGATGCCCATTGCGGTCACCGTGAGGAGGCCCGTCTCATGCTCGATGACATCGGCGATCACAAAGCCGACGATGACAAGTCCAAAGACGACGGGAACCTTCAGGAATTCCGGCACCAGACCGCGCGGGAACAGCCAGCCGATCAGGAATGCAAGGCCAATGCCGAGCGCGATCGCGAACAGCGAGGCGAGGCCGACATGAAGGCCGATATCGGCAAAGGCATTGCCGCCCTCCACGTCGGAGAAATTGATCCAGGCAAGCGTCATAACGGCCAGAAGCGCGCCAATGGGATCGTTGACGATGCCTTCCCATTTCAGAATGTCGCGCGACCGGTTCGTGATCCGCAGCTGTCTGAGCATCGGCCCGATGACGGTCGGCCCCGTCACGACGAGGATGCCGGCGAACAGAATCGACGGCTCCAGCGCGATCCCGGCACCATAAACAAGTGCCAGCGTGCCGAGGACCCAGGCCACGGGGACGCCGATCAGGACAAGCCTGCCGACCGCCCAGCCCGCGTGTTTCAGTTCGCGGAAATCAAGACTGAGCCCGCCCTCGAACAGAATGATGGCGACGGCCAGCTTGATGGCCGGTTGATATAGTCCGCCGAAATCGTTGACCGGATCGATGAGCCCGGTCGCGCCGGCCATGATACCGCCTGCCAGCATCAAGGCGATGGCAGGCCAGCCGGTGCGCCATGCGATCCACTGCGCCGAAATACCGATGGCGCCAATGGCTGCCAGTTTCACGGTCAGATCCATTGCCATATCTTACCCTCTGTCAGTCATTTCGTGCCGGTTTGGCCGTGGGTTCGCATGGCTATGTAGCGCAGGCGGTCCAACGTCACAACGCTGGTAGTTCCGGCAGATAGCGGGTGTCAGGCCGCGTAGGCCATGGCTTCGACGACGAGCAGTTCGGTATCGCTGTCCAGATAGGGGCTGGCCGCGGTCATGAGGACGGATCGCAGAGCCTCGACGTCGATGGCCCTGTCCGCTTCGACATGCAGGCGGCCATGCTCGGCAAGGGCGTGTAGCCAGGCATCCGTCAGGCGGGGTCTCAACTGTTCAAGGCGGCGGCGCTCGCCCGAGCTGCCCGTGTTGAGGGTGATCTGCACGCCGATCAGCCCCGCGCTTGCGCCGCCATCGAAGATGGGAACGATCAGGGGTTCGAAGCGCACATATTCGGGGACGGCATCCCGGTCCGGCGCATCGGCATAGGCCGATGCCGTCGCCGTCAAAGAGGCGATCAGCGCCAGTCCGCCGACCAGATAGGGAAAACGCAGCCGCATGGCAGCGAACCTAGCCGTACGCCGGACGAGATCCCGTCAACAGACAGGGTTAACGAACCCACAAAAGGTCAATCCCGCAACGACGGGAAGGATGGCGACCCGGGGCGGCGGTTGCTGAAACCCGCCGCCTCAAAAGAGGCGGCCGGACCTGGATCAGACCGAGGCCGCCTCGATATCGTCCAGCAATTCACCGCACATCTTGTGCATCCGCTTGCAATGGTCGTTGTCGTGGCGTTCGCACTCCGTCCGGCATTCCGTCGCCGCAAGCTTCAGCAGCGCCATCGCGCTCTTGATGACCTCGACATTGCTGCCCGTCCGCCGCGAGGCGACAGAAGTGAACATGCGCGCGACGTCGGCAAGGTCGCTGCATTTGCGGAAACATTGCCGCATCTTGATAATATGCTCTTCCGCGACGCAGGCATCGGCGTTCGAGGTCGCCAGGGCCGCGGTCCACATCGCGTGTTTGACGGTCTCGGCGAGCGGATCGTTGAGGTGGCCGTCGACATCGGGATGCGCGGCAATCATCTTGGCAATGGACATGGGGGAATTTCTCCTGGCTGGTTTTCCCTCCAACGACCTAGTCGGGCAAGAGTTCAACGCAGGCGTCTTCAGGTTTTTCCGCCATCGTGGGGCGGCTTCCCGGCCGACAGCAAACATGGCCGCCATCTTAACTTCTCGATCGGGAAAACAGGCGGCCCATGGCTGCGCCGGTCAGCAGGATCGTAAACCGCGTGCCGTAGCGGGCGGCTGGAGCGGGCGACCGGGATCGAACCGGCATCATCAGCTTGGAAGGCTGGGGTTCTACCATTGAACTACGCCCGCCGGCAGAGCCGGTCCTCACCGCTATAACAGCTAATTCTGGTGGAGGGGACAGGATTCGAACCTGTGTACGCATACGCGGTCAGATTTACAGTCTGATGCCTTTAACCACTCGGCCACCCCTCCACGGAGCGCTGCAACGGCAAGGTCGCGCTATGTGGCGGAGCGGGCTTTTCCTGTCAACCAGACTAGGGTAGCGACGCGCATTATGGCAAAACGAGGAAGAGCGGGACGCGAGGCGTCCAAGGCGCGGCGGGGCGCGGGTTCGATCCGGCTTTATGGACGTCATGCGGTCGAGGCGGCGCTGGACAATCCGGACCGGATCGCACGAAAACTGTTCGCGACCGCTGAAATCGCAGAGAAATATCATCTGCCAAGCCATTTGCCGGTGGAACGCGGCGATGGCGCCGCGCTGGGCCGGATGGTGCCTGGCGATGCGCCGCACCAGGGGCTGGTGCTGGAAGTCGATGCGCTGCCGACGGTGCATCTGGACGAACTTCTGGGCGGACGGAAACCGATTCTGGTGCTGGATCAGGTCACCGACCCGCATAATGTCGGCGCGATCATCAGAAGCGCTGCGGCGTTCGGGGCAGCGGGAATCGTGACGCAGGACCGCCATTCGCCGCCCGAATCGGGGGCGCTCGCCAAGGCGGCGTCGGGCGCGCTCGAACGCCTGCCTTGGGTGCGCGTCACGAATCTCAGCCGCGCGCTCGAGGAAATCGCCGAGGCCGGCTACTGGCGCATCGGCATGGCGGGGGAGGCGGAGAAAACGCTGACCGAAGCGACGCGCGACATGCCGACCTGTCTTGTGCTGGGTGCCGAGGGCGACGGGTTGAGGCAGAATGTTGCGGCGCATTGCGACGTCCTTGCGCGCCTGCCGATCAGCGATGCCGTCGAAAGCCTGAATGTATCCAATGCCGCGGCTGTCGCGCTCTATGCCGTGGGGAAAAACTGATGCGTTTCATTGCCGTGGTGATGCTGGCCCTGGTTGCCGCCTGTTCGCACCAGCTGTCGCCAGCGGCGAAGACGGCGCAGCGCGCGGAACCCGCTGCCGTGCTGACGACGCCGGAAGCGGTCGATGAGTGGACCTATGCCGTGCCCGGCGAAGCGCGGGTCACGCATGTCGATCTCGACCTCGTGGCGGATTTCGAGGCGAAGCGCATGTCGGGGACGGCGACCCTTGAACTCCAGGTGGCGGACGGCGCGGACCAGGTCGTGCTCGATGATGGCGGGCTGCTGATCGACAGCATCACGGACGCCGCTGGAAATGCGCTCGAATGGACTGTCGGCGTGCCTGACGACCTGCTTGGTGCGCCCCTGACCGTGCAGCTGGATGGGGCCAGGCGGATCGTCATCGACTATACATCCGCGCCGGACGCCGCCGCGCTGCAATGGCTGCCGAAGGAAGCGACGGCAGGCGGACGCCAGCCCTTCCTGTTCAGTCAGGGGCAGGCGATCGCCAACCGGACCTGGATTCCGACACAGGACAGCCCCGGTATCCGGCAGACCTGGTCGGCCCGCATCACCGTGCCGGACGGCGTCATCCCCGTGATGAGCGGGCTGAGCCTGTCCCAGGCGGGCGAGACGGTCGAAGGCGGCAAGGCGTACCGTTTCGAAATGAACAATCCCGTGCCGCCCTATCTCATCGCGCTCGCCATCGGCGATCTCGATTTCCGCGCGCTCGGCCCCCGTTCGGGCGTTTATGCCGAACCGGAAATGGTGGACGCCGCAGCGGAGGAATTCGCGGATGTGGAAAGGATGATCGACGCGGCGGAGGGGCTCTATGGTCCGTATCGCTGGGGCCGCTATGACATGCTCGTCTTGCCGCCAAGCTTTCCCTATGGCGGTATGGAAAATCCCAACATGACCTTCCTGACACCGACGCTCATCACGGGCGACCGGTCGAACACGGATGTTGTCGCACATGAGCTGGCGCACAGCTGGTCGGGTAACCTCGTCACCAACGCGACCTGGCGCGATGGGTGGCTGAATGAGGGCTTCACCACCTATTTCGAGAATCGCGTCATGCAGGCGCTCTACGGCGACGAGCGCGCGGCGATGTACGCCGATCTCGACTATCAGGAAATGCTGCGTATCCTGGGCGAGGCGGGGGAAGGCGCACCGGGAACCGCGCTTCACGCGGAGCCGAGCGATGGCCCTGCCACCATACAGTATTTCAAGGGTGCGGCATTCCTGCGAACGATCGAACAGGCCGTCGGGCGCGAACGCTTCGATGCCTATCTGACCTCCTATTTCGACCGCAACGCCTTCCAGCCGCAGACGACAGCCGGATTTTTGCGGGATATCCGCGAACATCTGATCCAGGGTGACGCGGATCTGGAGGCGAAGCTGCAGCTGGACCGGTGGTCCTATGAAACCGGCCTGCCGGACAACGCCGTCGCACCGGAATCGGAAACGCTGAACGCGGTCGATGCCCAGCTGGCGGCTTTCAATGCCGGCGGCGCAGTGGCCGATATCGATACGGGCGGCTGGGCCACGCAGCAGTGGCTGCGGTTCCTGCGCGGCATTCCCCGCGAGCAGAGCCCGGCGCGGTTGAAGGAGCTGGATGAGGGCCTGAATCTATCCGCCTCCCCCAATGCCTATGTGCAGTCGGCCTGGTACGAAATCGCCATCGCCAACCGCTACGAACCGGCTGTGGAGCCGCTGAAGGCCTATCTGAAGAATGTCGGCCGCATCCTCCTCAACCGTCCACTATACACGGCACTGGTGGAACAGGAGGGCTGGGGCCGCGCAATCGCGGACAATTCCTATGCCGCGGCGAAACCGGGTTATCATCCGCTGACGCAGAAGGTCGTCGAGGGGATTCTAGATCAACCCGTGAATAGAAAGACGCCATAACCGAAGATTGCCGCCACCTGCATGATAGCTATGATCCATAGCCTGTCACCAAAAGGCTGTTTCCGCGTTTTGTGACGAAAAACCTGCCTTGCAAAAAAGGCGGCTGGAGTTCCGCCAATTTTCGCAAAGAACAACAGGTCTGCTTCCGCTATCCGGCGCTCGCCAGCAACTGCGCGCAATTTGTCTGCTCGAAAAAGGAAAAATGTCCAGGCATTGACCAGGACAAGACCGACGACGACTAATAGAGCGAACATAGAGGCATTTTTTGCTTAGTATAATTGAATTTAGGTTAAGCTACCGCAACCGCTTTACATATTGCTGACCATCGTCCTTGTCGGTCTCGACGGCGAATTGCGGCACGTCCTTCATCAGGTCGCTCAGCCGCGAGTAGCCGTAATTGCGGGCATCGAAGCTGGAACGGTTGTTGGCGCGCTGGCCGACTTCACTCAGGCGCGCCCACCCTTCGTCGTCGCGCTTCACGGAATTATAGGCATCCACGAGAAGCGTGAGGAGATCGTTGTCGATGGCCTTCTTGGTCGTCGGTGCGCGGCCGCCGGAATCGCTGGCGCTGCCATTTTCCTCGCGTCGCAGGGCGGCGACGTCGATGAAGCGGGTGCAGGCGGCGCGAAAGGCTTCGGGTGCGCGTTCGGTGCCGAACCCATAGACCGGTATGCCCTCCTGACGGATGCGCTGGGCGAGCGGCATGAAATCGCTGTCGGACGACATGATGCCAAAGCCGCCGATCCTGCCGCCGTACATCAGGTCCATCGCATCGATGACGATACGCATGTCCGTGGCGTTCTTGCCCTTGACGATATCGAACTGCTGATAGGGCTCGATGGCATATTCCAGCGTCTTGTCGGCCCAGCTCTTGAGGCCCTGCTTGCGCCAGTTGCCATAGGCGCGGCGCACATTGACTTCGCCCAGCTCGGCGAGCACCGTCAGCACGGGATCCAGATGATTGTGGCTGGCATTGTCGGCGTCGATGAGCAGCGCGATATTGCGTTTGGGGTCGTCGATCATGCGATATCCTTTGCGAACAGGTTTTCGGGATGGCGCATGGCCTTGAATTCCAGGGCGTTTCCGGCCGGGTCGAACAGGAACATGGTCATCTGCTCGCCAACCTGTCCGGCAAACCGGATATGCGGTTCGATCTCGAAGGTGGTGGCCGCCGCGCGGAGCCTTGCCGCCAAGGTCTCGAACTCATCCCAGCCAAGGACCGCGCCGAAATGCGGAACCGGCACCTGATCGCCATCGACCGGATTCCGGTGGATGGCCCCGCGCGGCGCAAGGTGCGTGACGATCTGATGGCCGAAGAAATTGAAATCGACCCAGTGGTCCGACGACCGCGCCTCGGCGCAGCCGAGCACGCCGCCGTAAAAGGCACGCGCGGCGGCAAGGTCATCGACGGGAAAGGCGAGATGGAAGGGCGTCATGGTCATTTTGGCGGCGTAGCAGTCCAGCGCCGCTTCGTCGATATCGCCGATCATCTGCGGGCGGCGAAGAAATCCTTCAGAAGGAGCGACGCCTCGGCCTCGCCGATACCGGGATAGAGCTCTGGTCTGTGATGGCAGGTTGGATGCGTGAACACCCGCGCGCCATTGACCACGCCGCCCCCCTTGGGATCGTCGGCGGCGAAATAGAGACGGCGGATGCGGGCATGGGCAATGGCGCCGGCGCACATGGCGCAGGGTTCCAGCGTGACATAAAGGTCCGCGCCCGCAAGCCGTTCCTGCGCCAGTGTGGCGGATGCGGCGCGAATGACCCGCATTTCGGCATGGGCGGTCGGGTCGGACAGTTCCCGCGTTCGATTGCCGTCCGCGGCGATGATATCACCGTCCAGAACCAGCGCAGCGCCGACGGGAACCTCCGAACGCGAAGCGGCGGCCCTGGCTTCTGCCAGGGCCGCCGCCATGTAGCGATTTGTGATCGCCGTTACGCTAGCCTCGGCTATCTCAGGAAATTGACGTAGATCGCGTGGATCACGCCAGGCACGAAGAAGATCAGGGTCAGGATCAAATTGATCCAGAAATCCCGGTCAAGGCCGTGTTTCAGAAGAACGCCAAGAGGCGGCAGGAGTATGCTGCAGATTAGAACAACAATTTGACCTAACATTCGAGTATGCTCCTGATACGCTTTACTTACTGGTTTGCCGAACCGTCGTCATCGGCGCTGTCGACCGATACTTCCGGCAGATCGACATCCATGTCGATATCGCCGCCTTCGACTTCGATATCGGCGGTCTCAACCTGAACGTCAGGAAGTTCGCCGCCAGTGGCGCTCACGTCCACGTCGGGCAGGTCGCCGCCGCTGGCGTCGACATTGAAGAGGCCCATTGCGTAGGCGATGGCCGCCAGCGCGATCAGCACGACGACGACAATGATAATGGTTTTGCTACCGCCGGTATTTTCGGCCATGAATTACACCCCTTTTACTCGTTATGGTCCGCCCCCAACGCGCTGATTGCACCTTGGTTGCATGGCGCTTATGCGATGGGCTGATTCTGAAAAGCAAGGAATGCCTCATATGCCCGCGCCCGCCCTGAAGCCCTGGATCGCCGCTATCGATGCCTATGTGCCGGGCCGGGCGGGAAAATCCGGTGGGCGGGTGATAAAATTGTCATCGAACGAGAATCCGCTGGGTTCAAGCGCGGCGGCGCTGGAGGCCATGCGCGCGGCTGCGGAAGGCTCAAACCGCTATCCCGACCCCGCCTCGAACATGCTGCGCGATGCCATTGCGGAGGTGCACGGACTTGAGCCCCATCGTGTGGTTTGTGGCACTGGCTCCGATGAACTTCTGAACCTGCTGGCGCAGGCCTATGCGGGCCCGGGTGACGAGGTGCTTTATGTGCGGCGCGGGTTCATGGTCTATCCCATCGCGGCGCGGAAGGCGGGGGCGGAGCCGGTCGCCGCAATGGACGCGGACTACACCGCCGATGTCGACGCCATGCTGGCGGCGGTGACGCCGAAAACGCGGCTGGTCTATCTGGCGAACCCCAACAATCCCACGGGAACCATGATTGATCGGGGGGAGGTTCAGCGCCTGCATGCGGGTCTGCCCTCCGATGTGCTGCTGGTTCTTGACGCGGCCTATGCCGAATATGTCGACGATGCCGCTTATGAGGATGGCATCGCGCTTGCCCGTCAACATGAGAATGTCGTCACGACGCGCACCTTTTCAAAGATTTACGGCCTTGCCGCTGCGCGCGTCGGCTGGGCCTATGGCGCGCCGCCCATCATTGATGCCCTGAACCGCATTCGCGGTCCCTTCAACGTCACCAGTCAGGCGCAGGCGGCGGCCATTGCCGCGCTGAAGGATCAGGATTTCGTCGTCCGCTGCCGGGAGGAGAATGCGCGTGAGCGCGCGCGCCTGTCGGATGCGGTGTCGGCGCTTGGCAATCACGGCCTCAGGCCCATCCCCTCGGCGGCGAATTTCGTGCTTGTCGAGTTTCCCGAAACCGGGCCGGTGACGGCGGAGGCAGCAAATGATTATCTGACGGACAAGGGCATCCTTTGCCGCTGGCTGCCAAAACAGGACCTTCCGCATGCCCTCAGGATTTCCGTTGGGACGGCGGAAGAGAATGGCATCGTGATCGCGGCGCTGCAGGACTTTGTCAGGACCGCCGCCTAGTGCTGCCTTTCGCGCGTGTCTGCATCATCGGCTTCGGCCTGATCGGGTCCAGCGTGGCGCGGGCCGTCCGTGCGAACATGGCGGGTGCGCGGCTGACGGGATATGACGCCGATCCCGCCGTCAGGGCGCGCGCCGACCAGCTCAGGCTGTTTGACGACATTGCCGACAGTGCGGGCGCTGCGGTTTCCGATGCGGACCTGGTCATCCTTGCCGTTCCGGTGCAGGCAACCGAAGCCGTCGCGAAGGACATCGCGGCCGATGTGCCGGACGACGCCGTCATCAGCGATGTCGGCAGCGTCAAGGCGAAGGTCGTGGAATGGCTGACGGCGAACATCCCGGGCCCCCAACGTATCATTCCGGCCCATCCCGTCGCGGGCACTGAAAATAGTGGTCCCGACGCGGGTTTTGCCGAGCTTTTCGAGAGTCGATGGTGCATCCTGACGCCGCCCGATTCCGCTGACGCCCTGGCCGTGGAGCGATTGTCCGATTTCTGGCGGCGGCTTGGCAGCGACGTCGAGGTGATGGACGCCGAACATCATGATGTGGTGCTGGCCGTCACCAGCCACCTGCCGCATCTGATCGCCTATACCATCGTCGGCACGGCATCCGATGTCGAGGAAGTCACCCGCTCGGAAGTCATCAAATATTCCGCGGGCGGCTTTCGGGACTTCACCCGCATCGCCGCCAGCGACCCGACCATGTGGCGCGACGTGTTTCTGGGCAACAAGACGGCGGTGCTGGAGGTTCTACAGCGCTTCACCGAAGACCTGACCGCCTTGCAGCGCGCCATCCGCTGGGACGACGGCGATGCGCTGTTCGATCATTTCACGCGCACGCGCGACACGCGTCGCCGCGTCATTGACGCAGGACAGGACACGGCGGCTCCTGATTTCGGACGCGGCCCCCCGAAGCGGTCTCCAGACGGCGAAGGCTAGGTTCGGCAAGGGCTCCGCCGAGCGCCAGTTTGGCGGGGCGGCGGGTCCGGAATTCCTCGGCTGGTGCGGGCTGCCCGGCAAATAGCGCTTCGACGGTTGCGGGACAGTCGGTCGTGACAGTTCCCGCGATTGACAGGCTGCCATCCGGGAGCGCGGCAATCGTCGCATCGAAGATCGCAAGCTGGGCATCACCAATGCCGATATCGCCGTTTCTGATCTCGACCGTGCCGCCATCGCGCCACTGTGTCAGCGATAGCAGAGGGGCGGACGCGGTGACGACCAGCGGCAGGCCAAGGCGGACGTTTCGCGCGGCCGGCAAATCGAAAATGCCGGCAATGCGGGCTTCGGCCTGTCCGGGCGGCGTCGCCCCCGCCGAAGGCGTTGGATTGGGCGTTTCCCGGAAATGCAATTCCAGTTCCCGCGCCGGCACGGGCGCAGTGAACAGCGGCATTTCCACCGCCGCGCGTTCGAAGCGAACCGACATGCGCTCGATCAGATCCCCGACGCGCAGGCTTCCGCGCGCTTCCGGCGCGCTTATTCTGGCGGAAATATTCGGAAGTCCGCCGTCGGCGTCGATCCGGACATCGCGCATATACCCGACATAAAGGCCGCTGCGAAACGGACCGCTGCCAATCTCGCTTTCCCCGGCGACGAAGCGTGCCGACGTCTCCGCCCCGCCGCGTTCGACATTCAGTCCCTGCATGTGCGCATTCAGGCGGTAGGGGAACCCCGTCACCGTTACCTTCTGACCAGTGACACTCTCGATCGCCGCGCCCAGTCCATCGGCTTCACCGCGCCAGTAGAAATAATAGACACTCAGCCCGATCAGCAGCGGGGCGAGGGCGAGCAGGAAGGGGCGCGCATTTTTCATGATGCTCCGTTCTTCAGGGCGTTTCGTTGATCGCGGCGTGCAGGCGCGCCTCGAACTCTTCGCGTTTCAGGCCGGGCGGAATTTCGGGCAGAAATCGCATCCTGAGTTCGCCGGGGCGTTTCAGACCGGATTTCGGCCAGACATGCGCGCTTTCGAGGGCAACGGGTATAACGGGGAGCTTGAGCAGGCGGTAAAGTCCCGCAACGCCCGAGCGCAGCGGCGGCGCTTCGCCCGCGGGAATGCGTGTGCCCTCCGGGAAAATCACGATCTGGCGTTCCTCAGCCTTCGCACGTTCGGCGGCGCGCAGCATCGACCGCATGGCGCTGGCCTGCGCGTCACGGTCGACGAAGATGGCGCCATGTCTGCGCGCGATCCAGCCCCAGACGGGTATCCTTTCAAGTTCGCGCTTCATGACGACGGCGGGCCAGTCGAACATGCCGGGAAGCGCGATGGTTTCCAGGTTGGACTGATGCTTGGGCGCGATGATGACCGTACCGTCCGGAATGTCGCCTTCGATGCGGAAATGAATGCCGAGCACGACGCGCGCCAGCCACACGCTGTATTTCGACCACATCGACGCGCCCTTCTGCGCCTGCCGCCTGGAAAACAATGTGCGGAAGGCGGCGACCAGCACGAAAACCGTGCTGGTCGTATAGAATAGAAGGGCGAAAACGATATTGCGGAGAAGGATCATGCGCGGCCGATCAGTGACGCGAACAGCCGCGCGGTGAATTTGCCATATTCGCGCACCAGCGAATTGAGACCGCCGGTCGAAGGCACCGCATCCTCCACAACGGTCATCGTCGCGGGCAGATGCGCATCAAGTTCCAGCCGGGCGCGGCGCATATGGTCGGCGGCGGTGATGATCCGCAGCGATGTATAACCCCGCGCTATCGCCCAGTCGGCGGCCTCGGTCCCGTTGCCCGCCGTGTCGGCGGCGCGCTTCCCAAGGTCGATGCAGCAGTCAAACAGACGCTTTTCGGCGTCCAGTTCGGCCGCCAGCTCGCCGGGGCGCACGGCGGGATCGACGCCGGAAACCAGCAGCCGCTGCGCCCGTCCCTCGGCGATCAGCTCGACACCGCGTGCGACCCGTGCGGGACCGCCGGTCAGCACGACGATGCCATCCGTTTTCACTTCGTCATCCGCAGGTCCGGGCAGCGCCAGCATGAACCAGACGAAGCCAAGCACCCACGTCAGCGCGATGCCGGTCAGGAATCTCAGGATCAGCCTCACAGCACGTCCTTCAATGTGTTTTCGACCGTGATGCGGGCCGTCGACATAGACAGCAGCACCGCACCGAAGGGAACGGCACAAATGATCATCCAGCCCCACCAGGGGAGGCCCGCCGCCCCAGCCAGGCCGCCGCCAACCGCCCCGATCAGCTGACCGACAACGATGAGCACGATGAGGCCCAGCCCGAATCCGATCGCCGCCCCCAGGCAGGCGATCATGGCGAAACGGTACTGGAACAGCGCGGAAATGTGCCGGTCCTCCGCCCCCATCAAATGCAGCACGTCGATGGTTTCCCGGTGACGGCCCAGCCCCGCGCGCACACCGAGAATGACGATGGCCGCCGTTGCGACGGCGACCAGCAGGGCCGCGATCAGCGCGACCGTCGCAAGTGCCCAGGCCACACGGCCAACGGGTGCCAGCCAGCTGGCATGATCGTCGAGGCGCGCGCCCTCAATCTCGCGCGCCAGGCGCACGCCGAGCGCATCGATGTCCACGCCTTCGGCGGCTTTCGCGTCAATCATCATGGGGAGCGGCAGGTCCTCGCCGACATTCCCGGTACCCAGCCAGGGTTCCAGAAGCCCGCGCAGCCTGTCTTCCGAAAGCCGGTCGATGTCCGAAATGCCTTCTGTTTTCGCCAGCAGCGTCTCGGCGGCGTCGACTTTTCGGGTCATCTCGTCGGGATTGGGTTCGACGATCTGTACAGTGAAGCTGCGCGACAGCCCCTCGTCCAGAACACCGACGCCAGAGGCCAGGGACAGGCCGGTCGCCAGACCGAGGACGGCCAGCAAGACCATCAGCGCAATGATCCACGGCAATGCGCTCGAGGCGACCTTTTCCTGTGGCAGGAAGCGGAAGCGTTCCGCGCGCGGCTGCAGCGATTCCGGGATCATGTCCGCGCGCTCGCGCTCACAGGTGCTGGCGGATTGCGGATGCTGCCTGTCGGATCCTTCATTTCGCCGCGTTCCAGCCTCAGGACGGTGGCGGCGGGGACGCGCGGGAGCAGGTGCATGGCGTGCGTGGCGACGACCACGGTCGTCCCCAGCCGGTTCAGCTCGTGAAACAGGTGCAGCAGCCGTCCCGCCATCTCGGGATCGACATTGCCGGTGGGCTCGTCGGCCAGCAGCAGGTCGGGGCGGGCAATAACGGCGCGGGCAATGGCAAGGCGCTGCTGCTCCCCGCCGGACAGGGTGCGCGGGCGCGCATCGGCGCGGCGTGTCAGGCCCACCCAGTCCAGCAGCTCGTTCACATGCGCCTTCACTTCGCTTTCCGCGACGCCCTCGATCCTGAGTGGCAGTGCGACATTGTCGAAGCTGCTGAGGTGATCGACGAGGCGGAAGTCCTGGAAAACGACCCCTACGCGCCGTCTCAGCGCGGGCAGTCTCGCGCGCGGCAATGTGCCGATGTCCTCGCCGAACAGGTTGACGCGCCCGCGCGTCGCCCGGCGATTGAGATAGAGGAGCTTCAGAAGCGATGTCTTGCCCGCACCGGAGGCACCGACAAGGAACATGAATGCGCCCGGATCGAGGCGGAAACTGATATCGCGCAGCACCTCCGCATCCGTACCATAGCGCAAACCGACATTTTCAAAGCGCGCGAGCGGACCGAGCATCAACGGAGCCCCTTTTCCGCCAGCCAGTCCGGGTTCCAGACGGTCGACAGATAGCGAAAGCCGCTGTCGCAAAGGATGGTCACGACCGTGCTGCCCTTGCCCAGCTTTCGCGCCAGCAGCTCCGCGCCGGCGACGTTGATCCCCGATGACAGGCCAAGACAAAGGCCTTCCTCGTCGTTCAGCTGGTGAATGACATCCATCCCCTGCTGGTCGGAAACGCGGAAGGCGCAGTCGATGGGCGCGCCTTCCAGATTTGCGGTGATCCGGCCCTGTCCAATGCCTTCGGCAACGGACGAACCTTCGGATTTCAGTTCGCCGGTTTCGATCCAGCTGTAGAGCGCTGCGCCGTGCGGATCGGTGAGGGCGATGGTGATATCGGGCGATTTCGCCTTCAGGCCGATGCCCACGCCCGCTATCGTTCCGCCTGTTCCCGCCGCGCAGGTGAAGCCGTCGATACGCCCGTCGAGCGCATCCCAGATTTCCGGTGCGGTCGTTTCGACATGCGCCTGCCGGTTGGCGATATTGTCGAACTGTCCGGCCCAGATCGCGCCCGGCGTTTCCTCGCCCAGACGCCGACTATGGTGCTGGAAATGCGCGGGGTCGGCATATTTTGTCGGCGGAACCAGCACGAGCTCAGCCCCCAGCGCGCGCAGGGTGGCCATTTTCTCTGGCGACTGGCCCTCCGGCATGACGATGACGGTTTTGTAACCCTTGGCATTGGCCACGGTGGCGATGCCGATGCCTGTATTGCCCGCCGTCCCCTCGACGACCGTCCCGCCCGGCTGCAGGCGTCCATCGCGTTCCGCCGCCTCGATCATGTAGAGTGCCGCGCGGTCCTTCACGCTGCCGCCCGGATTTTCAAATTCGCATTTGCCCCAGATATCGCATCCCGTCCGTTGAGACGGTCCAGCCAGGCGCACCAGGCGCGTGTTGCCGATCAGGTTCAAACTGGATTTCGCGCTGGATTTCGCGCTCCGGGGGGAAGTGACTGACATTGTGCGGCAGGGTCTAGTCCTGACCTTTCCCGCTGTCTATCAGGCGGACATGCGTTTTGCCCTTATCCTGTTCGTTCTGTTGCTGGCCGGATGCGATATGGCGACCGGCAGCGGCGCGGACGCCATCCGCGTCAGCTTTGTCGCGGACGACGGGACCGGCGACACCGCGCTCTACGGCCGCGAAAGCTGGGAACAGGGCGCCACGCAGCTCGGACTGACGGCCTATGCCGCAGATGGGCGCATTGTCCCCGCGCTGGCGACAAGCTGGCGCGTGCTTGACGACGGGCGCTCCTATATTTTCAAACTGCGCCCAGCCGCCTGGTCCGACGGGCGCAGGATAACGGCGGGCGATGTGGTTGCCGTGCTCCGCCGCCAGATGGCGCCGGGCAGCAGGATGCCGCTGAAGCCCTATCTGATGGATCTGCATGAGGCTGAGGCCGTTGCCGCCAACCGCAAGCCGCCGCGAATGCTGGGCGTCGATGACCCGCTGAGCGACGTGGTCGCCATCACGCTCGACCAGCCGAACCCGGCACTGCTCGCCATGCTGGCGCATCCGTCCATGGCGATCGTCCGGCGCGACACGCCGCCGCCGCCATCGGGGCCATTCCTGATCGCACAGGAGGACCGGTTGCAGCCGAACCCGGACTGGTATGCGGCTGCTGCGAATGACGGCCTGCCGTCCTTCCTTTTGTCCGATCAGGATGTCGGGACCGCCCTTGCGGCGTATGAAGCCGGAGACAGCGACATCGTCATGGGCGGCACGACGTCCGGCCTTCGCCGCGCCCGCGCGCCCGCGCTTGAGGCCGCGCTGAGAATGGAACCGACGATCGGGCTTTATGGCTATCTGGCGCGAACATCGGCGGGACCGCTGGCGGATATCCGTATCCGCCGCGCGCTGGCGATGACGGCGGCAAGGGAAGCGGTGCCGGACGAATATTTCTCCCTCGCCGGGATGCAGCCCGCTTACGGTCCGCTCGCCCCGACCCTGCCAGAGGCCTATGCGGGCGCGGTGCCGGACTGGGCAGTCTGGACGCCGGATGTTCGTTTCACCGAAGCGGCGCGCCTCCTCAGCGAAGCCGGTTTTGGTCCCGATGCCCCGCTCGCCCTCGACGTCGCCATCCCGCAGGGCGACGAACATGCGGGCGTATTGCAGGTGATTTCCGAAGGCTGGCGTCCGCTCGGTATTCAGATCCGCGCCTATGTGCGGCCGGCCTCCTTGCACCGGGAAGCCATCGAAAGCGGCGATTTCGATCTGGCCGTCATTCAGCGCATCGCGCCTGCGGCGCTGCCCTTCTTTTTTCTGCGCCCCTTTGACTGCATCCAGCGGCTTGGCGGTTATTGCAACAGGGACGCCGACCGCTTGATGGACGAGGCGCAGGCGATGGAGGATTACAGCGAGCGCGTGCAGCGCATTCGCCGCGCCGCGCGTTTGATCGCCGAGGATGCGCCCGTGATCCCACTCTTTTCGCCGGTGCGCTGGGCTTTGGTAAGGCCTGGCATAACGGGATGGGAAACCAATATCGTGGGCGCGCATCCGCCCGAATATCTAGGACGTGAAGGAAATTGACATGACCGACCCCATTGTCATCGTAGCAGCGAAACGCACCCCCATGGGCGGATTTCAGGGCGACCTGTCGGGGGCGAGCGCAAGCGAACTTGGCAGCGCCGCCATCGCGGCCGCCATGGCAGAGGCCAATCTGAGCGGCGGAGACGTCGACCAGGGCGTCATGGGCTGCGTACTTCCCGCCGGACAGGGACAGGCCCCGGCGCGGCAGGCGCTGCTGGGTGCGGGGCTGCCGCAATCCGTCGGCGCGGCGACCGTCAACAAGATGTGCGGCTCCGGCATGAAGGCGGTGATGGACGCGCATGACATGATCCTGGCGGGCAGTGCCGATATCATGGTTGCGGGCGGCATGGAGTCCATGACGAACGCGCCCTACCTGCTGCCCAAGGCACGCGGCGGTTTCCGCATGGGTCATGCGGAAGTGAAGGACCACATGTTCCTCGACGGGCTGGAGGACGCCTATGAACCGGGGCGTCTCATGGGCAGCTTTGCCGAGGATTGCGCTGAGAAATACCAGTTCACCCGGGCGGCGCAGGACGCTTATGCGATCCGCTCGCTTGAGCGTGCGCAGGCGGCGATTTCGGGTGGGGCGTTTGCCGACGAGGTCGCGCCCGTGACGATTTCCGGACGCGGCGGCGAGACGGTCGTCGATACCGATGAACAGCCGGGCAAGGCGCGACCTGAAAAGATTCCCTCGCTGAAACCGGCCTTTCGCAAGGACGGCACGGTCACGGCCGCCAACGCGTCCTCCATCTCGGACGGCGCGGCGGCCCTTGTGCTCATGCGCGAATCCGAGGCGGAAAGGCGCGGCATTGCGCCCATTGCCCGCATTGTCGGCCATGCGACCCATGCCCATGCGCCGAACTGGTTTGCCACTGCGCCCATTCCGGCCTGTGAGAAACTTCTCGAAAAAACCGGCTGGCGGGCGGGCGATGTCGATCTTTGGGAAGTGAACGAGGCCTTTGCCGTCGTCGCCATGGCCGCAATCCGCGATCTTGGTCTTGATGATGCGCGCGTCAATGTGAACGGCGGCGCGTGCGCGCTCGGCCATCCCATCGGCGCATCGGGCGCGCGCATCCTGGTGACGTTGCTGAATGCGCTCAGGCGACGCGGCGGCACGAAGGGTGTCGCCAGCCTTTGCATCGGCGGCGGCGAGGCGACCGCCATGGCGGTGGAGATGCTGAACTAGGCCGCCGCACTCGTCTTGTTGAGTGCGTAGGACCGCCGCCGCTGCACGCTGGAGCCAATCCCCAGCGCCTCCCGATATTTGGCGACCGTCCTGCGGGCGATATCGAACCCCTCATCGTTCAGCAGCGTGACCAGCTTGTCGTCCGACAGGACCTTCTTGGGATGTTCCTCGGCGACCAGCGCCGCGATGCGGTCCTTGACCGCTTCGGCGCTGACGGCATCGCCGCCGTCCGACGACTGAATGGCGCTGGTGAAGAAATATTTGAGTTCCAGGAGTCCGCGTTCCGACATCATGTACTTGTTGCTGGTGACGCGGCTGACGGTGGACTCGTGCATCTCGATCTCGTCGGCAACGATCCGCAAGGTCAGCGGCTTGAGGCGTGACACACCGTGCAGGAAGAACTCCTCCTGCTGCTTGACGATCTCGCTGGCGACCTTGACGATCGTCCTCTGGCGCTGATCGAGAGCGTTCATCAGCCAGTTGGCGGATTGCATGCATTCCGACAGGAACGCCTTCGATTCCTTTGATTTCAGGCCGCCGGCTTCCAGTTCCGCGGCATAGCTGCGGTTGACGAGGAGGCGCGGCAGCGTGGCCGAGTTTACCTCCACCTTCCAGCCGCCATCCGGCTTTCGCGCCACAAAGACATCGGGCACGATCGGCAGCGCTTCACCGCCGCCAAAGATCAGGCCCGGTTTCGGATTATAGCTGCGGATTTCCTGGATCATGTCGGCCAGATCCTCTGAATCGACCCGGCAAAGCCGCTTCAGCGCTGCCAGGTCGCCGCGTGCCAGCAGGTCGAGCCGCTTCAGCATCGCCTCCATGCACGGATCGTAGCGGTCGGCCTCCTTGGCCTGCAGCGCCAGGCATTCCCCCAGGTCGCGCGCGCCGACGCCGGTCGGTTCGAACGTCTGGATCTGTTCCAGAACCGCCTCGACGGCCGCTTCCCCCAGATCGAGCCGCCAGCCAATTTCCTCGCAGCTGCCCGTGAAATATCCCGCATCGTCGATCAGGTCGATGATGTGGCGCGCGACCATCTGTTCCGCCTGACCGAAGCGCGCCGTCTGTTCGATCAGCACGTCATGCAGCGACTTTCCCGCCGCGGCACTCTCGCCGATGTCAAAGGGTTCATCGCCGCCCACGCCGGGGGCGGTGCCGTTCAGGCTTAGCCCGCCATCCAGCGCCCCCATTACAGGTTCCGGCTGATCGCTGACGCTGTCATGGTGGAAGGTTTCTTCCGAATGATCGACATCGAGCGGGGATTCCGCCTCGTTGCCGCCGCCGCTCATCAGTTCGTCGGCGCCTGCGGTCTCGTCCCGCGATTCGCTTTCGGTCCTGCTTTCGCCGGTATCATTTTCCCGCACGTCGAGCAGCGGGTTCTTTTCCAGTTCGTCCTGCAGATAGGCTTCCAGCTCGACATTCGAAAGCGCCAAGAGCTTGATCGCCTGCTGCAACTGCGGCGTCATCACCAGCGACTGGGATTGTCTCAGGTCAAGGCGGGGTCCGAGGGCCATTAAGCGTTTCTGTTACTTCCCATAACCTTCGCCAAGGTAAACGCGGCGGACCTCCGGGTCCTCGACCAGTGCTGTCGGTGTGCCCTCGAACAGGACGCGGCCATCGAAAATGATGCAGCCGCGATCGACGATCTCCAGCGTCTCTTTCACATTATGGTCCGTGATGAGGACGCCGATGTCGCGGTCCTTCAGGTGATAGACCAGTTCCCGAATGTCGCTGATTGAAATGGGGTCGATGCCCGCAAACGGTTCGTCCAGCAGCATGATGGACGGTTCGGCGGCCAGTGCGCGGGCGATCTCGCAGCGGCGGCGCTCACCGCCCGACAGCGCCATGGCGGGTGACGCGCGCAGGCGCGTGATGGAAAATTCCTCCAGCAACTGATCCAGCCGGTCGCGCCGCGCCGTTTTGTTCGGTTCGACGATTTCAAGGACCGCCATGATATTCTGCTCGACCGTCATGCCGCGGAAAATGCTCGTTTCCTGCGGCAGATAGCCAAGGCCAAGCGCGGCACGGCGATACATGGGCAGGCCAGTGATATCGATGCCGTCCAGCATGATGCGGCCATGATCGGGCTTCACGAGGCCCATGACGGAATAGAAGCAGGTCGTCTTTCCCGCGCCGTTGGGGCCGAGCAGGCCGACGACTTCCCCGCGCCGGACGCCCAGCGACACGTCACGCAGGACAACGCGCTTGTCATAGCTTTTGCCGATGGAGATGACGGCAAGGCCGCCCACGCCTTCGGGTGCGGCTTCGGCTTCGGCGACGATCTTCTGCGCTTCGTCCAGTGTGTCGATTTCGCTCATGGCGCGGACACTAGCGCAGCGGGCCATAACGATAAACAGCGTTTCTTGCGAATTGGCCCGGTTTATGCAGGGATTTGCCTAGCGGGTGTTGTCCGTCGGCGTGAAGCGTCCGGTCACGCGTCCGCGCTCGCCCGTTCCCGCGTCCACGGCAGCGTCAAAGGTTGAGCGTCCGCTCGCCAGGTTGATGACCAGCCGCTGCCCGCGCAATTCATCGGGGCCGCGTTCCAGAACGACATTGCCGATCATCGTGATCTGGCTGGAGGGCACGTCGTAAATGGCGTTGGTGGCGCGCGCGGTTTCAGCGGGCGTGACCACGCGGACGCCGCCTTCGGCGTCCAGCCGGTCAACCTTTATGTCGCCGCCGTTCGACTGGTAAAAGACGCGGATGCGATCGGCGTCGAGGTTGAGGCTACCCTGCTTCACCTTCACATTGCCGGAAATGATGGCCTGCGATTCCGCGTCGCGCACCTCGATGCGGCCCGCATCGAAGTCGATGGGCGCATCCCGGTCATAATTTCTGAGCGAGGAGCCCGGCAGCGTCTGCGCGGCAACGGCGACGGCCAGCGCTGCGGACAGTCCGAGCGCGGTTGTGCCAAGAACAAGGGGCGGGCGGGTCATCTCGGATTGATCCTCATTTTCGTATTGCCTTCCAGCACCAATGTGCGGGTTTCGACGTCTATGGCAAGCGTGTCGGCGGCAAATGTTCCCAGGGGCACCGCACCGACGACCCGCTCGTTCGACCGCACGGTTCGAGAGGGAATGTCGACAATCACGTCAGAGGTCACCACGCGGTATCCGCTCGGACGGTTGATCCTGACGGGACCGGAAACGATCAACCGTTCCTTTTCAAGATCATATATTCCCTTGGGCGATGTGACCGTGGCCAGGCCATCGTCCATTTCGATCTGGGCACGCAGGGCGATCAGCGCGACCTTTGGATCGGCGCTCGACTGCTGCAGGCCGCTTTCCGCCCGGATCATGAAGGGACGTCCGCGCGAATCCTCGCCGCGATAGACGGCCTGATCCAGCCGCATCCGGTCGCCGGCCATCTCGACCCGGTCCTTTGACAGGATGAAGGAAAATTCGCGGTCCTGCGTCAGCGGCCAGATCAGGCCGGCCAAGAGGATCAGCGCCGCCGCGACGGGAAAGGCACGGCGCAGGATTTTCGTCATCCGGTCCCAGCGCGAACCCGGCAGGGCCCAGGCGCGGCGGTCTTTGGCAAGCTGTCGGGCGGCGGTGCTCATGCCGCCGCCTTCACCACAGAGTGGGAGCCGGGGGAAGCGTTAACCTTCCGTGACGTCCAGCACGTTGTCGTCGCTGTTGCGGTCGATGTAGAAATTATAGGGGTCCACACCTGCGAAAGCGGGCTTCTCGTCCGTCGTGATGGTGATCGTCTTCTCGCCGGATCTGAAATCACGCTGCTCGATCAGCAGCACATCGTCTTTCGAAAAGGTACCATAGCCGGGGCGCGCCGCGAACAGCCCGACAGGCAGGCTCGCCTGCAATGGCGCGACGGTCTCCACGCCCTTGCCATCGGCATAGGCTTTGCCGGTTTCAAGCGTCAATGTGGTCTGCCAGAGGCCGCTCGGCAGTTTTTTCGTTTCGGCGCTCTTCACCTTGAAGTCGTAGATGGTGATGCGGGTCAGAAGATCCTCGACCAGCTGGCGCTCTTCACCGGTGCGCGCCAGCGACCGAAATCCATCCACCAGATCGATTGAGGTCGCATAGGGCGCGCCCTTGAAGCGATATTTGTCCAGCAGGGCCGCGAGCATGGCGTTGACCCTGTCCTCGCCCAGCCGCTCTGCCAGCAGGTACATGACGACGCTGCCCTTGCGGTAATGGATATAGCCCTGGTCCTCCACCCGGTTCAGCGGCAGTTCCTCGATCGCTTCCGATCCGCGCGCCGACAGATAAGAATCCAGCTCATATTTCAGGAACCGGCGCATCTTGTCTTCGCCATAGCGTTTCTTCATCACCATCAGGGCGGAATATTGCGCCATGGTTTCGACCAGCATCGTCCCGCCCTGCATTTCCGCACCGACCAGCTGATGCCCCCAATATTGGTGGCCCAGCTCATGCGCGGTGACGTAATAGACATAATCGATCTCGTCCGCGTCACTGGTATCGGCGATGAAGCCCAGTCCTTCCGAATAGGGGATCGTCCCGGCGAACGCCTGTGCGAACTGCGCATAATTCGGAAATTCTATGATGCGGGCATAATCGAACTGGTACGGCCCGAAATTCGCACGGAAATAGTCGAGCGATGCCGCCATCGCATCCAGCATCCGGTCGACATTGTAGCTGTGACGGGGATGTGAATAAACGCTCAGCCTGACGCCCTGGTGCTCGCGCGATGTCACGGCATAGTCGGCGGACTGTATGGAAAAGAAATTCAGGATCGGGCTCGCCGCGACGAAGCGCGCCGTGCGGCGACCGTCCGCGACCTCTTCGGAAACAAGGCTGCCGGGCGCGACGGGCGTCTGATCGGCGACAGTCGAAACGGTGATGTCCGCGTTCACCCAGGCGGCGTTGGCAATATAGTTTCGTTTCCGCGCGCCCTCGTCTTCCAGCTTGGGCAGGCGAAGCTCGGGCGGCAGGCCATATTTGCGGCGCTTGGCGCGGTCGTTCAGCAGCCCAGACCGGTCCATGCCGATCTGCGGCGCGATCTCGCTGTTGTTCAGGAACGTGCCATTCCTGACAAGCCGCGTATCGTTGCCGCCCGCGCGCATACCCCGCTGCCAGCGCTGCGTGCGGAACAGGAGCGTGCCGGTTGCACCGGGTGCGACCGGCGCGGTGAACCGGTAAATGCGGTATTTGTTGACCTCATCGTTCATTTCCAGCTTTGCGCCGGGGACGTCGATGGCGACAATGTTCGTATCCTGGTCCACCAGCCGGACGTGCAGCACTTCCAGCGGCGCGCCGGTGTCGTTGACCCAGGCATAGCGACCTTCGATCTCAGCGCGGGTCTCTTCTGGATACAGGTCCACCCTCAGCGTCACGTCCGTGATCGACGGCTGCAGCAGCGTTTCATATTTCAGATATGTCTTTTCATAATCCGCCGCCAGCTGATCGCGGTCGTCGCTGGTGCGATAGTCGTTCCTGATGTTGAGATTGTCGAACAGGAAGATGCCTGTCGCGATCGTCACCGCCAGCCCGCCCGCGATCAGGACACCGGGGGCACCCTTCAGCCGCGCGGGCATCCTCCTCAGGCGCGGCATCAGCCTCGTTTCGTTGCCGCGCCGCCAGAGCAGATGCGCCAGTACCGCCAGCACCAGTGCAACGCCGCCCCAGTAGAGGTTCAGCCACCAGCTGAGCGGCGCAAAGGTCCGGTCGCCGTTCATGTCCGAAATCGCCGGGATGACGCTCGATGCATAGTCGTAGAGCGGGTGGTTGAGGCCAATGGTCGAAAGCGTGATCGACGCCACCAGGTAGAGGACCATGATGGCCCAGCCGACATATTTATTGGGGCTGAGCGCCTGAACGAACACCGCGAGAACCGCGATCAGCATCATCGACGCCGCCTGGGGCAGCACGAACCAGGTCAGCCATCTCAGCGGCTCCACGTCCATCCAGCCACGCGCCATCTGGATCAGCATGGCGGCGAGGACGCCAATCAGCAGCGTAGCGAGCAAAACGCCCGCGACCGCCAGCGTCTTTGGCACCATATAGGCCCAGTTCGGCAGCGGCGTGGCGTCGATGATCTCGTGCATGCCGCGCTCACGGTCGCGCCAGACCAGCTCCCCCGCATAATAAATGGCGATGATGATGGGGATGATGGCAAAGCTGCCCATCAGGGGCCCGACGAGCGCAAAGGTCAGCGGCAGGGCTGGCGTTCCAAACAGCTCGTTAGCGTACCAGATCGCGCCGCCGGCATTGAACAGACCGATAATCAGCAGCACCGCGAAGGCGGGCGACCGGAATACCTGCACCATCTCGAACTCCGTCCGCGCCCATAACTGGGCCCGGCGGGCCTGCCGGGGATTGGCGGCGGGCAGGGTTTCCGCAAGAACCGGCGCGGTGCGGGCCAGCCTGGCCTTCCGTTTTTCAAGGCGGCGAAGTTTGCGCTTCGATGCGCCGCGCCCGGTAAAGCTGAACAGCGCATAGGCCAGTGCGACGGCAGCCAGGGCGACTGCAATCCAGATCAGCCGGTTCCACAGCAGCAGTCCCGCAAGATCGGGCAGGCGCGTATTCGCGTCCGACGCTGTCCAATAGCGTGTCGCCTCACCGACGGTGCTCAGCGCGAAGGGATCGAACAGCGCCGCCACATCGCGCAGTTCGGGCTGCGATCCCGTCACGGCGCCGAAGACAACGTACAGCACGGTGAAGACGACGACGCCCAGATAGCTGTACATCATCGAACGGGTGAGCGTGGCGACGGCGAAGAAGATGGCCGAGGTCAGGAAGATGTTGGGAAGCGCGAGGACAAGATACGACCAGACATAATCACCGACGCGGTTCGGGCCGACCGTCTCGCTGTCGAGCCATGGCATGAGCGAACCGAACCAGATGGCGAAGGGGACGATCAGAAAGGCAATGGCCGCAACGCCGAACGCGCCGGTAAACCGGCCGAGCAGATAGGCGGACTTCGTCACGCGCGTGGACCTGACCATCGGGCCAAAGCCGCTTTCGTCGTCGCGCACGATCACATTGGCGACAAAGGCGGTCGTCACGAACATGAAGAACAGCGTCATGATCTGCTGGATCTGCATCAGCGCCTGCGGGCTGTTGACGTTCACGTTGCCGCCGGAACCGATCTGGATCTGCTCGACGGTGACCGCGCCAAAGGTGAGCAGGCCAAACAGGATGGTGACGACCCAGAAGACCGGGCTGGTCAGCTGGTAGCGAAGCTCGAAAGCGGCGATTTTCGCGAACATCAGGCGGCGACCGCCTCTGCGGGAACACCGCGCCGGGTCTTGGCGAGCGTTGAGAAATACACATCTTCCAGGCCGCCATCGACGCTGCGATAACCATCGCCGGGGTCGCTTTCCGACAGGATGTGGACAATGGTTTCGCCCGCGAACAGGCGCGTCGAGATTACCTCATGCCGCGCGCGGACGGCGTCCAGCTCCCCGCGTGCGATGGTCTTCGCCCAGACCGTGCCCCTGGCGCGCGCCATCAGGTCGCGCGGCGCTCCTTCCAGCTCGATCCGCCCCGCCGCCAGCACGGCCATGCGCGGGCAGAGGTCGGCGACATCCTCGACGATATGGGTGGACAGGATGACGACGACGCGCTCGCCGATTTCCGCCAGCAGGTTGAGGAACCGGTTGCGCTCCTCCGGGTCCAGGCCCGCCGTCGGTTCGTCGACGATGATCAGGTCGGGATTGCCGATCAGCGCCTGCGCGATCCCGAACCGCTGCCGCATGCCGCCGGAAAAGCCCGCAATGGCCTTCTTGCGCACGTCCCATAAGTTGGTCTGGTTGAGCAGGGTTTCGACCGTTGCCCTGCGGTCGGCGCTCGACGCAACGCCCTTCAGGACCGCCATGTGGTCCAGCATGTCATAGGCGGAGACGCGCGGATAGACGCCGAAATCCTGCGGCAGATAGCCCAGCCGTTCGCGCAGTTTTTCCGGTGCGGCGATCACGTCGATATCGCCAAAATGGATGCCGCCCGACGTGGGCGTCTGCAGCGTTGCGATACAGCGCATCAGCGAAGACTTGCCGGCGCCGTTCGGGCCAAGCAGGCCGTACATTCCCGTCGGCACCTCCAGCGAAACACCGTCCAGCGCCTTGGTGCCGTTCGGATATACATGGCTGACGCCGGTGATGCTGAGCATGTGCTAACCTCCGCTATGATGCGCAGCGGGATAGCGGAGTGTGTTGCTTAGGTAAAGCAGTGATTCCTAGACGATGGTCGCGCCGCCGTCGATCACCATTCCCTGCCCGCTCGTGAACGCGCCCGCCCTTGTCGCGAGGAATACGGCCATGCCGGCAATTTCGTCCGGCTCGCCAATGCGCCGCAGCGTCGACTGCGCCGTCGCCATTTTCAGCGTGTCGGGGTTTTCCCACAGGGCGCGGGCGAAGTCGGTCTTGATAAGGCCGGGGCAGATGGCGTTGACGCGGATATTGTCCGGGCCAAGCTCGGCCGCATAGTTGCGGACCAGCTGCAGGTCGGCGGCCTTGGAAATGTTGTAGGCCCCAATGACGGTCGAGGCCTTCAGGCCGCCAATCGAGGATACGACCGTGATCGAACCGTCCTTGCGCGCCTTCATCTGCGGCGCGACCAGCTGGATCAGCCAGTGATTCGAAACGATGTTGTTATGCAGAATTTTCTCGAACTGCTCGTCACCGATTTCCGCGAGCGGACCATAATAGGGGTTCGATGCGGCGTTGCAGACCAGCGCATCGATCTGCCCCCATTTCGACATGGCCGCATCGACCAGCGCCGACAGATCGTCCTTGGAAGAGATATTGCACGCCCGCGCGATCGCGGCTTCACGGCCGACCGCGGAATTGATTTCGGCGACCGCCGCCTCGCACGCGTCGATCTTGCGGCTTGAAACGACGACGTTCGCGCCATGCTCGGCCATGCGGTGCGCGATGGCCTTGCCAATGCCGCGGCTGGAGCCCGTAATCACAGCCGTCTGGCCAGTCATGTCGAACAGGGCGGGGATGGTCATGGCAGGGCTCCGTTTGTTGAACTGGCTTCCAAAAACATCGCGGCGGCGCGAACAGCCTCACGATTCAGACAGTGGGGGCTGCCATGTTCATATCTCAGCATTCCACCACGTTCACCGCCAGGCCGCCCTGGCTCGTTTCCTTGTATTTCGACGACATGTCGAGACCGGTCTGGCGCATCGTCTCGATCACCTGATCCAGACTGACGCGCATCTGTTCGGGCGCGTGAAGGGCGAGGCGCGCGGCATTGACCGCCTTGACCGCGCCGATTGCGTTCCGTTCGATACAGGGGATTTGCACCAGGCCGCCCACGGGATCGCAGGTCAGTCCCAGGTTATGCTCCATGCCGATTTCCGCCGCCGCGGTGACCTGCATGGGCGTTCCGTTCCAGACGGCGGCAAGCCCGCCCGCCGCCATCGAGCAGGCCACGCCGACTTCCCCCTGACAGCCCATTTCCGCCCCTGAAATGGACGCGCGCTGTTTATAAAGCATGCCGATGCCTCCCGCCGTTGCCAGGAATTTTCGCCGGTCCTTCGGGCAGGCATCGCTATGCGTGCAGTAGTGCCGAAGAACGGCGGGAATGATGCCCGCCGCGCCGTTCGTCGGGGCGGTGACCACCTGTCCGCCAGCGGCGTTTTCCTCGTTCACGGCCATGGCATAGACGTTCAGCCAGTCGAACAGCTGTTCCGCCTCGTTCGACTGCGGATTGCCGGACAGCTTCGCCCACAGCGCGGGCGCGCGGCGCTTAACCTTCAGCGACCCGGGCAGGATGCCCTCGCGCGACAGGCCGCGGTCGATGCAGGCCATCATGACATCGGCAATCCGGTCGAGCGCGGCATCGGTTTCCGCGCGCGAACGCCGCGCATCCTCATTGGCGTAGATCAGTTCATGGATGGCAAGCCCGTCCCGCGCGCAATAATCGAGAACGTCCGCCGCCGATGCAAAGGGATAGGGCACATCCGCCGCGCTGGGGATCAGGTCATCCTTCGCCGGCCGCAGGAGCTGCGCGCGCGATGCGATAAAGCCGCCGCCGGTCGAATAGTAGGTGCGTGTCGCCAGCGTTTCGCCCGCCTCGTCAGCGGCCGTCATCACCATGCCGTTGGGATGCAGGTCCGGGACCGCATCATAGGAAAAGACGATGTCGATGTCGGGATCGAAGCTGATGTCCCGTTCGCCGTTCAGGCGCAGGCGCTTCTCGTGATGAACCCGCGCGACGTCGGCATCGGCGGTTTCGGGATCGAGCGTCTCCGGTTTCAGCCCCAGCAGACCGAGAATGACGGCCTTTGGTGTCGCATGGCCATGCCCTGTCAGCGCGAGCGAGCCCTGCAGTTCCACGCTTATCCGGTGAACCCGGTCCAGCCGCGCCTTCTTCTTGAGGTCGATCAGAAACCGGCGCCCGACGCGCATCGGACCGACGGTATGCGAGCTGGATGGCCCGATACCGATGCGGAAAAGGTCAAGAACGGAGAGCATGTTGTCGTCAGCTAACGGAAAAACGGGCCAGACGCACCCGCAAATGGCGCACCCGACAGGATTCGAACCTGTGACCTCTGCCTTCGGAGGGCAGCGCTCTATCCAGCTGAGCTACGGGTGCCTGCGCCGTCCTGTAGCAAAGGGTGCGGGCGGCTGCCAGCGTCTATTCGTCGGGCGAAGCGCCGGTGCCGACATTGTCGGCATCAGGGTCGTGCAGGACGAACGCGCCAAGGGCGCAGGCCGCGCCCTCGCGCACAGCGCCGCCGGCCGTGTCGAGCACGCGGATGATGTCGACCGAACACAGCCTGGGCAGCGATGTCCGGTAGCTGAAGGCGTCCTGGCGGGTGAGGCCGGCGCAGCGGTTTCTGAGGGTGTTCCGATAGGTTCTGCCACCGCGCATGATGAAGTCGATCGTGCGGCTATCGACGACGTTGGTGCTGCGGATATCAGAAAGCTGAACGCAGCTTTGCCTGGTGTCGCTGTCTGCGGCGCTCGCGGGTGTCGTTTCGGCGATCGTCGGCGCCGAAGCCAGGATTGCCACAACCAATGTCAGCGGGGTCCGCATCATTCATCCGCCCTTTCGGCTGGATGCCGCACCGGACCTGCCCATACTCTGGCAGGCCCGATGGGCACTGATACGCAACACGTCACGCAAGTGACAGGAGAAGGAATAGCGGAAAGTTGGTGAACTGTCTCTGAACGCAGATTAGTCTTTGACGTTTTTTGCGCCAAAACGGCAGATTTCCACGACCGGACAACGATGACATTCCGGTTTTCGCGCCTTGCAGAGGTGTCTTCCGTGCAGGATCAGCCAATGATGCGCCCCCATCAGAAATTCCTTGGGGACGACTTTCATCAGCTTTTTTTCAACGGCATCGACGGTTTTGCCGGGCGCAAGGCCAGTCCGGTTCGCCACGCGAAAAACATGCGTATCGACGGCAAGTGTCGGCTGGCCAAAGGCCTCGTTCAGGACGACGTTCGCGGTTTTCCGGCCCACGCCGGGCAGGGCCTCCAGCTCCGCGCGCGTCTCGGGAACCCGGCCATCATGTTTCGCCAGCAGGATTTCGGACAGGGCGATGACGTTCTTCGCCTTGGCATTGTAAAGGCCGATGGTCTTTATGTGCTGGCGCAGCCTTTCCTCGCCCAGTTCGACCATGGCGGCCGGGTCCCGCACGGTCCTGAACAGTTCTGCCGTCGCCTTGTTGACGCCCACGTCGGTCGCCTGCGCCGACAGCACGACGGCGACCAGCAGGGTGTAGTCGTTGACGAAATCGAGTTCCGTCTGCGGGTTCGGACGGTCCTGGGCCAGACGTTCGAAAAAGGTGATGCGGTCCTGCGGCTTCATGACGCCCGCCCTAGCCCCGGGCGGGCATCGTGAATAATGGAAAATGATGACGACTCCCGCCGCCACACTCGACCTGACCCTGCGCCCGCCGCCGCCGCTCGGCTCAAGGGCGGCGCTGATCGTGCTGGGCGCGACGGCGTTCGTCATGCTGTTCGCGGGCCTGCGCTTCTGGATCGTCGGTGCCTGGATGGTCGTGCCGTTCCTGCTGATCGACATGGCGCTCCTCATCTGGGCCTTTCGCGCCAGCGCGCGTGGATCAAAGGCCTATGAGCGGCTGCGCGTCACGGCCTCCGAACTCCTCCTCGAACGCCGCCTGCCATCGGGCCACAGCCAGCATCTCACCCTCCCGCGCGCCTGGACGCGCGTGGAACTGGAACGCCTGTCGCCGCCCGTCAGCCGCCTCTGGCTAACGCACAGGGGACGCAAGCTGCTGATCGGCAAGCATCTGAACGGGCGCGAGAAGGAAGAAGTTTATAAAGTGATTGCGCGGGAACTGGGCGGTTAGAGCCCCAGCACGTCACTCATCCCATACCGCCCGGCCGGTTTCCCGCTCAGCCAGCAGGCCGCGCGCACCGCGCCGCGCGCGAAGATTTCCCGGCTTTCCGCGCGGTGGCCCAGCTCCAGCCGCTCGCCGTCCGCCGCGAAGATGACCTGATGGTCTCCGGCGACCGAGCCGCCGCGTAAGGACGCCATGCCGATGGCGCCGGGTGCGCGCTTCGCGTCAGCACCATCGCGTCCGCGTTCGGCGAGGTCCGCCAGTCTGCCGCCCCGCCCTTCGGCCGCCGCTTCGCCGAGCAGCAGCGCTGTCCCGGACGGCGCATCGACCTTGTGCCGGTGGTGCATTTCGGTGATTTCGATGTCCCAGTCTTCGCCCAGTGCCGCCGCCGCCTGCCGGACGAGCGCTGCCAGCATGTTGATGCCAAGGCTGGTATTCGCCGTTTGCAGCACGGCGATGTGTCTGGCCGCCTCGTCAATGGCAAGGCTGTGGTCGTGCGTCAGGCCGGTCGTGCCGATGACGAGCGCGCAGCCGCCGTCGATGGCCGCCTCCAGATTCCCCGCCAGCGCATCCGGCGTGGTGAAATCCACCAGCACATCGACCTGGTGCGCCAGCGCGGAGGGATTGGCGCAGATGCTGAGGCCGGTCTTGCCGATCGCCTCTCCCATTGCGGGATGACCCGGCCGTTCGGCGGCGCCCGTCAGGACCGCGCCCTCGACACGCAGCACCTCCGCGATGATCGCGCCGCCCATGCGGCCGCCCGCGCCCAATATGCCGATTCGGCTGGTCATGTCCGGTCCCGTTTCTGCTAAGCATCGCAGGATGCAGGAGCGGAGCATGAGTGGCAAGCCGGGAAACATCGTCATCCTGACGGGCGCGGGCGTGTCGGCGGAATCGGGCGTGCCGACCTTTCGCGGGCCGGACGGCCTGTGGGAGGGGCACAGGGTCGAGGATGTGGCGACGCCGGAAGCCTTCGCGCGCGACCCGGAACTGGTGCAGACCTTTTACGATGCGCGCCGCGCGGCACTGGCACGGGTGGAACCGAACGCGGCGCATCTGGCGCTTGCGCGGCTGGATGCGGAGTGGGACGGCGACCTGCTCCTCGTTACGCAGAACGTCGATGACCTGCACGAACGCGCCGGGTCGCGGCGGCTGATTCACATGCATGGCGAACTGAAGCGGGCCTTGTGCCTGCAATGCGGCATTCGGCAGGATGCGCCTGCGACGATGCTGGATGGTCCGGCGTGCGCCGCATGCGGTGCGGCGGCGCTGCGGCCGGACATCGTCTGGTTCGGGGAAATGCCGTACCGCATGGGCGAGATCGAGACGGCACTTTCCGCCGCTGATCTGTTTGTCTCCATCGGTACGTCGGGCGCGGTCTATCCCGCGGCGGGTTTCGTGCAGATGGCGGCGGCCTGCGGCGCGGCGACGCTGGAACTGAATCTGGAGCCCAGCGAAGGGACCCCGATCTTTGACGAGGCGCGGCATGGCCCCGCAGGCACGCTCGTGCCTGAGTGGGTGGAGAGCCTGCTGGCCTAGGAACTGTCGCGTTCGCCTGTGGGCAGAGCCGGCTCGTGCCGTTTCAGCCCCGCTGCGCGGCCTCGATCGCAAGGACCGTTTCAACGCCCTTTTCCGCATGGGCTTTCAGCTTGGAAAGATTGTTGTGCACGGATGCCGAGAGGACGGCGACTTCATGCTCATGCGCTTTCCGCCCGAGCCCGTCCCTGAGGGTGGTGCTCATTTCAAGACGCAGGCGGCAGCTGTGGTCGTCCAGTGGTTCCAACGTGTAGGTTTCATGGCTCCTCACCATGTTGCCGATGACGGGCGTGATTTCGGTCGTAAAGGCATATTTACGGCCCTGAATATTCGCCGTCACGGTCATGTCGAAGTCATGGCCGGGCAGGAAGGGCAGGGTCAGGCGGAACCGTTCCGGAGATGTCGAAACCTGCTCGACATGATTGCCGAGCGCGCGCTGGGCATTGTCCGGGCTGGTCCAGTCGATCAGGGCGAAAACGTCGGCAGCGGGTTTTTCGATGACACGGTCACGGTCGATGTCAACGGGTCCCTGCGGTGCGGGCTTCGGTTTCAGAAATCCCAGCATGTCCCTCTCCCTCGGATAGTGGGAGCTTATTCTAGTCCCGGGGAGGTTAAGAAACTCAGTCCACCATGTCCTCAAGTCCGTGCATATCGTCGTCGCTGAGACCGAAATGATGACCGACTTCGTGGATCAGGACATGGGCGACGAGATGTTCCAGCGTTTCCTCATGCTCCGCCCAGTAATCGAGCAGCGGACGCCGGTAGAGATAGACGCTGTCCGGAAGCGCGCCGGATACTTCGACCGACCGTCCGACTTCATGGCCGTGATAGAGGCCGAGGATGCCGAATGGGGACTCCAGTTCCATCTCCCGCTCCACATCCTCGTCCGGAAAATCCTGAATGCGAAGGACCACGCCGTCCAGATGCTTCCGGAACATCTCCGGCAGGCTGGCAATCGCTTCGCGGGCAAGCCGCTCGATATCGGCGAGGGACGGGGCGAAACCATAAGGCGGGGTCATGCGCTGTCAGATAGATATGGCGATAGGAATAGGGAAGACATGATGCAGAAACTGACACAGGCCGAACGTGCGAAACTGCTGCCGGAACTCGCCGGCTGGGCGATGGCGGCCGACCGGGACGCGATCGAGAAGAGTTTCAAATTCGACGATTTCGTCGCTGCCTTCGGCTTCATGACGCGCGTGGCGCTGCTGGCGGAAAAGGCGGACCATCACCCCGAATGGTCGAACGTCTATAACCGCGTGGACATTGCCCTGACGACGCACGACGCGGACGGACTGTCGATGCGCGATATCGACCTGGCAAGGGCAATCGACGAGCTGTGAAGGCAGCCTATGCTGCACCGCAGCATCAGGGTTGAGTTTTAACCTGCTTTCGCGCATAGGGACCGGCAATTCCCGCGCGCCCGCATGCGCGCCTCTTCCAGCAGGCGAAAACCCATGTTCGATCTTGCCGCGCTTCGCCGCGACTGGTTCTCCAATGTCCGCGCCGATGTGCTGGCCGGCATCGTTGTCGCGCTGGCGCTGATCCCAGAGGCCATCGGCTTCTCGATCATCGCGGGCGTCGATCCGCGTGTCGGGCTTTATGCCAGTTTCTCCATCGCCGTGATCATCGCGCTGGTAGGCGGACGTCCCGGCATGATCTCCGCCGCGACCGCCGCCGTGGCGGTTCTGGTCGTGCCGCTGGTCCGTGACCACGGCGTCGAATATCTTTTCGCCGCGACGATCCTGATGGGTGTCATTCAGGGCATTGGCGGCTTTCTGAAGATCGATCAGCTGATGCAGTTCGTCTCGCGCAGTGTCGTCACCGGCTTCGTCAACGCGCTCGCCATATTGATCTTCGTCGCGCAGCTGCCGCAACTGACCGGCGATAATTTCACGATGACCACCTATGCCATGGTCGCCGGCGGCCTCGGCATCATCTATCTGTTTCCCTACATCACGAGGACGGTTCCCAGTCCGCTGGTGGCCATTCTGGTACTCAGCGGCCTCAGCATCTGGTTCGCCCTGCCGGTCAGCACCGTCGGCGATATGGGCGAACTCCCCGACACGCTGCCGGTCTTTGCGCTGCCGCAGGTGCCGCTGACGCTGGAAACACTGCTCATCATCCTTCCCTACAGCGTCACCATGGCTGCGGTCGGGCTGCTCGAATCCCTTCTGACCGCGCAGATCGTCGATGACCTGACGGACACGCCGTCCGACAAGGCCCGCGAAGTGAAGGGCCAGGGCATCGCCAATTTCGTCACCGGTTTTTTCGGCGGGATGGGCGGCTGCGCCATGATCGGGCAGTCCGTCATCAATGTGAAATCGGGCGGCCATACGCGGCTCTCCACCATGACGGCGGGTCTCGTCCTCCTGTTCCTGATCGTCGCGCTTGGCACCTGGGTCGCGCAGATCCCGATGCCCGCGCTCGTCGCCGTGATGATCATGGTCTCGATCGGCACGTTCAGCTGGACCAGCATCCGCAATCTGACCGTCAACCCGAAACATTCGAGCGCGGTCATGCTGGTCACCGTCATCGTCACGGTCTGGACGCACGATCTGGCGCAGGGTGTCGGTGCGGGCGTGCTCCTTTCCGGTATCTTCTTCGCCAACAAGGTGCGCCGCCTGTTCGGCGTCGAGGCGACCCAGCCGGAGGCGGGCGTTCGGCTCTATACCGTGCGCGGCGAGGTGTTCTTCGCTTCCGTGGAACGCTTTCTTGCCGCCTTCGATTTCCGCGAAGTCGTGGAGACCGTTCGTATTGATGTGACGCGCGCGCATTTCTGGGACATCTCCGCCATCGGTGCGCT
Source organism: uncultured Alphaproteobacteria bacterium (assembly GCA_963710205.1). Classification (GTDB taxonomy): domain Bacteria; phylum Pseudomonadota; class Alphaproteobacteria; order Sphingomonadales; family Sphingomonadaceae; genus Pacificimonas. The sequence goes on from CAVPZG010000002.1 coordinate 142,740, forward strand.
CGACAAGGTGGTGCTGAAGTTCCGCCGCGAGGGCGCGGAGGTCGAGGTTATCGGCCTCAATGACGCCAGCGCCGCAATGATCGGGAAGTTCACCGAAACGTCGGGCGCGGACCGCGACGCCATGATAGGGGCCATCTGATGGACCAAATCCTCGCCTGCATTGACGCTTCCGAATATGCCACCAGCGTCGTCGACAATGCTGCGCTCGCCGCCCGTCGTCTGGGCATTGGCGTCGAGGTGCTTCACGTCATTCAGCGCACGGATGCGGTCGCCAGGCGCCGCGACTGGTCGGGCGCGGTGGGGCTGGGTGCGAAAACCGACCTGCTGACGGAACTGGCCGACATCGACGCTGCGGAAGCGAAGCTGGCCCGCCAGCGCGGCGATCTGCTGCTGCAAACGGCGAAAGACCGTTTGCATGAACAGGGCATCACCGACGTCACGCTGACGCACCGGCATGGCGGGATCGTCGAAACCATCGTTGAGCGCGAGGCGGATGCGCGTCTGGTGGTCATCGGAAAGCGCGGCGGTTCGGCCGACTTTGCCAAGGGTCACCTTGGCAGCAATGTCGAGCGGGTCGTCCGCGCCAGCGACAGGCCTGTCTTTGTCGCCAGCCGGACCTACCGCGACGTGAACCGCATCGTCATTGCCTATGACGGCGGCAAAACGGCCGACGCAGCCGTGGCGCTGGCGGCAACCTCACCGCTGGCGAAGGGCTGTGCGATCCATCTGGTGATGGCGGGCAAGGACAGCGACAAGACCCGTGGCAGGCTTGCCGCGGCGGTGGCATCCATGCCTGGTCATGAGGTGACGAGCGCCTTCATCAAGGGCGATGTCGAGGATGCGATAGTCGAAGGCGTCGCCAGCTTCGACGCGGACATGCTGCTGATGGGCGCCTATAGTCACGCGCCGCTCCGCTCGCTGCTGGTCGGATCGACGACGACACACATGCTGCGCGACTGCAAGGTGCCGGTGCTGCTGTTCCGCTAGAAAAAACGGGCCCCGGTTTCGCAACCGGAGCCCGTTATCTTCTGCCTGTGAATAGCGCTTACATCGGCGGCATCAGCACGGTGTCGATCACGTGAATGACACCATTTGAGGCAGGGACGTCCGCTGCCACCACATTCGCGTCATTGATCTTCACGCCGTCGGCCGCGTTGACCGCAAGCGCCTTTCCGCTGACGGCATCGACGCTAAGCTCCTGGCCCGCGATGTCCGCTGCCATGATCTTGCCCGGCACCACATGGTAGGTCAGGATCGCGGTCAGCTGCTCGTCGGTCAGGCCGTCCAGAGTGCCTTCAGGCAGCTTGGCAAATGCTTCGTCGGTTGGCGCGAAAACCGTGAACGGACCGTCGCCCGACAAGGTCTCCACCAGACCCGCCTTTGTGACTGCGGCCACAAGGGTCGAGAAGTCCGGATTTCCGGCCGCGACATCGACGATCGTGCCGGCGGTCATTTCCTCGCCCGATTTCTCTTCATGATGATTCGCGGTGGCTGCCGTTCCCATGGCGAGCGCCCCTGCCGTTGCGGCGGCAATAAAGAATTTACGCATGATCTATCTCCTTGGTTCAGCCCCCTGGCTGTGTCTCGGAACACTGACCAGACAACCCGTCACCTGCCGCGCGGGTTTCAGCTGCGTCGAACGGGCGCAGATGTCGGCGAAGCCTATGGGGCGGCTTGCAGCTACCCGATCCGCCCGGCGCGCCGGGCCGTCCGCGGCCCGAAAGGTCCGGTCGTTCTCCGTTCGAAGGACATATTCCGGTCCGGCATTCCCCAAGGGGACATGCGGGCGTGTCAGGTCACGGCGCGCCGCAGCTTCGCCATGCCGCCGATCCAGCGTTCATAATTCGCGGCCTTTACCTGCATGTAACCGCGCACACTCTCGTGCGGCGTGATCAGGAAATCGCCTCGCGCCATGGCATCCAGCGTGACACGCGCGACCTCGGCGGGCTCCATGATGCCATCGACGTCCGCGCCGCCCTTCAGGTCTTCGTCGGGATTTGGCCCCAGCATGTCGGTGCGGACCGCCTGCGGACAAAGGATGGAGACGCCGACGCCGTGGTCCCTGACGGTATAGGCCAGCGACTCCGCAAAGCCGATGGCCGCGTGTTTCGAAACGGAATAAGGCGCGCTGCCGATCTGGCTGAGAAGGCCCGCGGCGCTGACCGTGTTCAGGAACCATCCCGATCCGCGCTGCCGGAACAGCGGCAGCGCGGCCTTTGCGGCGACGATATGCGCGAGCGTGTTGACTTCCAGCGCGCGCCGAAAGGTGCCGAGGTCAGCCGACGCCGGATCGTCGGGGTCGGGATCGCCGCCGCCGCCAATGCCGGCATTGGCGGCATAGAGGGCAAGCGGACCCGCCACGCCCTCTACCTTCCGCACCATGGCTTTCACGGCCTCCTCGTCGGAAATGTCGATCGCGAAGGTCAGGCCGCCAATTTCCGCGCCTGCGCTTTCCAGCGCGGCGGCGTCCATGTCGGCGAGCGCGACATGCGCGGCGCCGCGCGCTTTCAGTTTGCGGGCGAGCGCGAGACCAATGCCTCTCGCACCGCCCGTGACAATGGCGATGGCATGTTTCGGGTCAAAGGCAAGCGGGGCGGCCACGACCTATCGAGGTGCCATCCGGATCGCCCCGTCGATGCGGACATCCTCGCCGTTGAAATAGCTGTTGCGGCACATTTCCAGCGCCAGCGACGCATATTCGGCGGGATCGCCGAGGCGCTTGGGGAAGGGAACGGAGGCGGCGAGCGCGTCCTTCACCTGCTGCGGCGCGCCCTGCATCAGCGGCGTGTCGAAAATGCCTGGCAATATGGTGTTCACGCGAATGCCCTCTGACATCAGGTCGCGCGCGATGGGCAGCGTCATGCCGACGACCCCGCCCTTCGACGCGGAATAGGCGGCCTGGCCCATCTGGCCATCTTCGGCAGCGACCGATGCCGTGTTCACGATCGCGCCGCGCTCGCCAAAATCGCCAACCGGATCCAGCGTCAGCATGCCGGCAGCGGACTTGGCGACGCAGCGGAAGGTGCCGATCAGGTTGATCTGGATGATCATTTCAAAGGCATCCATCGGGAAATGCCGGATCGTGCCATCGCTTTTCGACCGGCTGGCGGTCTTTGCCGCATTGCCCGTCCCGGCACAGTTTATCAGGATACGTTCCTGACCGTTGGCGGCGCGTGCCGCCTTGAAACCGGCATCGACGCTGTCGTCGCTGGTCACATCGACGTTGCAGAAGGTGAAGCCGTGTTCGCTGGCGACGGCCTGGCCCTTTTCTTCGTTCATGTCGAAAATGGCGACCTTCACGCCATGCTTGCCGAGCAGTTTCGCCGTGGCAAAGCCAAGACCGGATGCGCCGCCGGTCACGACTGCGGATGTGCCTTCCAATTTCATCATGTGTCTCCCTGGAATTGATATGCGTCCGGACACTAGGGCGGCGCGCGGACTTGTGCCGCTCCACGATTGGATAGGCGTCAGTCCTTTTGCAGACTGTCCACGTCAAAGGCGTGCGGCAATAGGTCGGATATCCGGTATGTCTGCCTCAGGCTGCCATCGCGATTGGCGCAGATGATCTCGAGATTACGGCCGGCGATCCGCGCCGCTTCCAGAATGGCCTGACGGCAGCCCCCGCACGGTGTGATGACGGTGTCGCCGCTGGCATCCGTGCGTTTCGGGCCGCCGCTGACGGCGATGCGCACAATTTCGCCCAGACCGAAGGCCTGCTGCGCAGCGGTCAGCGCCGATTGTTCCGCGCAGACGCCCAGGCGGTAGCAGGCATTCTCCATATTTGCCCCGACGGCCACGCGGCCATCCCCTGACTGCACCGCGCAGCCGACGTGGAAATCGGAATAGGGGGCGTGCGCGCGGGCCGCCGCGTCGATGGCGAGGGCAACCAGTTCGTCAATTTGGATCGCGGTCATGCACGCGCTCTTGCCGCTGGTGGAGCGCTTTGGAAAGAGTGCGACAAAATGGCAGGGCGAATTGGAATTACAGGCAGGTGTTGCTTCAATGCCACGCTTTTTCCCCAAATTGTCATATGCCGAATCTAGGACCGCCGTTATTGGGTGCGGTGCAGCATTGTTCGCGCAAATACCAGTTCATCAGCGTAACAGATGCGGTCGCCAGCGCCGCCACAGACAACATTACAGAGAGGCCCAACGCCATGCGTCACATTTCGTTCCTGCTTGCCGCCAGCGCACTGACCGTGCCCGCCGCGGTCATGATTGCCGCCCCTGCCGCCGCGCAGCAGATCACCTCCAGCGTCGAGGGTACGGTCGCGGACGCCAGCGGCGCGATCGTTCCCGGCGCAACCGTGGTTGTCCGCGATGAGCGCACGGGCACACAGCGCACGGTCACGACGGGCGGTCAGGGACGCTTTCAGGTCGGCAACCTGACCACGGGCGGCCCGTACAGCGTCACGGCGACAGCGGACGGCTATCAGGGGCAGACCATCCCCGACATCCAGCTGAACCTCGGCGGCGCTACGGAACTCAGCTTCGAACTGACATCCGCATCGGCCGATGTGTCGAGCGATGTCATCGTCATCACCGGCGCGCGCGCTTCGGCGACCCAGCTCGCCGTGGGTCCCGGCCAGGCGTTCGACCAGGATATCCTGGAAAGCTTCCCGTCGATCAGCCGCGACGTGCGCGACATCATTCGCCTCGACCCGCGTGTCAGCCTGGAGCGGTCCAACGAAGTCGACCGCATTTCCTGCCTTGGCGGCAACGACCGCACCAACAGCTTCACGGTCGACGGTATCGCCCAGGCTGACGTGTTCGGCCTGAACGGCACGCCGTTCGCGTCGCGCAACTCGCTGCCCATTCCCTATGACGCGATCCGCGAAACCGCGGTCGAATTCGCGCCGTTCGACGTCGAATATGGCAGTTTCACGGGCTGTGCCATCAATGTCGTCACGAAATCCGGCCAGAATGATTTCCATGGCGGCGCGTTCTTCACATTCCGCAACGAGGATCTGCGCGGCGACACGGCTGGCGGCGAATCCTTCGTCCCGCCCGCTTTCGACGAGAAGCGCTGGGGTGCCAGCTTCTCCGGTCCGATCATCAAGGACCGCCTGTTCTTCTATGGTGCGTATGAGGAAACTGATCTCGGCGGCAGCCAGGATTTCGGCCCCACGGGCGGCGGTTTCCCGAACGAGGCCGATTTCGTCACGCAGGCGCAGTTCGACGAATTCTCGCAGATTCTCAGTGACGTCTATGGCCGCGATTCGGGCGGCTCCCCGCGCTCGACGCCGGAATCGAGTGTCCGCTATTTCGGTCGTCTCGATGCCTATCTCTCCGACACGCAGCGCCTCGAGGGGACATACCAGCGCCTTGAGGAGACCAATGTAGAACCCGACTTCGGTACGGACGAATATACCGGCCTCAACAGCTTCGAGGATGAGGGCACGATCAGCGATTATTATTCGCTGCGCCTCTATTCCGACTGGAGTGACAATTTCTCCACCGAGGTGCGTCTGTCACGCTCGGAAGTCGGCGACGTCCAGGGTCCTGTCGGCGGCGGTGAAGCGCAGTCCGAAAACCCGCGCACCCGTCTTTCGGTCGGCGTAACAGGGCCGAGCGACAATGGCATCCTGAGCGACGGCCCCGGTATTTTCCGCTCCGCCAACCAGCTCGACACGCGAATTGACCAGCTGAAGGTCGCGGCGCATCTCGACGTCGGCAACCACAGCTTCACGCTCGGTACGGAACTCAACAAACTGAAGGTCTTCAACCTCTTCGCAATCAATGCGACGGGCACGCTCTACTTCAACAATCTTGACGACTTCCGCGAAGGCCTGCTTTCGGATGGCAGCGAATTCTTCCCGGATGCTGACGAGATCGGAAACGGCGCGGCCTATGGCGCGGACATCAACGCCACACCCACAGGCGACATCAACGAGGCGGCGGCGACCTTCAAGCGCGACATCTATACGTTCTACGGTCAGGACGACTGGCAGATTACCGACCAGCTCGGCCTGCTCATCGGTGCGCGCGTCGATATCTTCGACGGCGATGCGCCGCGGGTGAACCCGGCATTCCAGAACCGCTATGGCTTCACCAATGCCGTTCCGTTCTCGAAACTGGACCCTGTGTTCCTGCCGCGCGCCGCGCTGACCTATGATTTCGACAATGAGGGCTTTTTCTACAACAGCCAGCTGAAGGGCGGCGTCGGTATCTTCTCCGGTGGCGATCCCACCGTGTGGTTCTCGAACGCCTTTTCCAACAATGGTTTCTCCACCGGACTTGGAACGCTCGTTTCGGGCACATGCGACGCGCTCAACGCCCCGGCTGGCCAGGTCGACGTGGTCGTGAATGGTGTCTTCACCGGCTTCCCGGACTGCGCCCGTCAGGCCGGATCGGAAACAGCGGCCGCAGGTCAGGCCGACACGCAGTCGACCTCGCCTGACATCAAGACACCCACGGTCGTGCGTGCCAATATTGGCTTTGACACGCGCTTTGGCGACGGCAGCGACGGCGTCTTCGACAACTGGCGCCTGAAGCTGGACTATATCTACAGCCACTTCAAAAACCCGTTCAACTTCGTCGATCTGGCACAGACGCCGCGCGGCTTCACGCCTGATGGTCGCCCCATTTATGCAGCGATCGACCCGACCGATCCTGACGCGGCTGGCTGTAACGCTTCGCTCACGACAACCGGCGGTACGCCGATCTGGACAGGGGTTACGGATGCGTGTTTCAACCGGATCGGCCGTGACGACGAAATCCAGCTGACCAACGCGGGCAGCTATGACAGTCATGTCGCGTCGTTCCTGATCCAGAAGAATACGGGCCGCGGCATTTTCACCGACGGCGGCGATGTCGGCATCAGCTTTGGCTATGCCTATACCGATGCCGAGGAGCGCCGGACCAACGACAACTCGACGGCCACGTCGGGCTATGACCGGACCGCGGCCTTTGACCGCCAGGATCCGGCGGTACGCACGTCCAGCTATGCGTCGAAGCACAACATCACGTTCGCCCTTAATCTGAAGGAACAGTTCGTCGATGAATTCGACACATCGCTGGCAGCCGCTTTCATTGCGCGTTCCGGCCGTCCCTACAGCCTGACCTTCGCGGGTGGCGGCGTGTTTGGCGACAGCTCGTCCGGCAACGACAATGCGCTTCTCTATGTCCCGACGGGCGTGGGCGACCCCAATGTCTCCCCCGACTCCAGCCCTGCGGCGATCGCTGCGCTCATCAGCTATGTCGATGGCACCAATTGCAGCTATACGCCGGGTCAGTCGATCGCAGCCAATAGCTGCCGCAATGACTGGTATTACGATCTCGACCTGCGCCTGTCGCAGGAACTGCCGGGACCGGGCCGGCTGTTCGGTGTGGAGGACAAGATCGAACTGTTTGCCGACTTCGACAACTTCCTCAACTTCCTCGATGGTGACTGGAATGCGTTCCGGACGCGCAGCCAGCTTGTGCCGGTCGCTGATGTCCGCCTCGATGGTGACAACCGCTATGTGATCAGCAATGTCGATCCTGACGATGAGCGTTTCATCGGCGTGACGGCATCGACCTGGCGCATTCAGCTTGGTGCCCGCTACGAATTCTAGGCGGCAACGACCAACCGTAAAAAGGGCCCGTCTTCTCCGGAAGGCGGGCCTTTTTACGTTCAGCTGCGGTCGATGCGCCTTGCCCCGGCCACTCCAAGCTGAATGAGCGGCGGCACCAGGAGGGCGGTCAGGACGATCTTCGCGAGCAGCTGTCCGGGCATGATCAGTTCGATGGGTTCAACGCCGTAAAAGGCGATGGTGATGAAGAGGACGGTATCGACGCTCTGACTGATGACGCCCGCGATCATGCCGCGCAGCCAGGCAAAGCGCCCACCCGCCGCCGCCCGTCGTTTCAGGGCCGCGAATATCGAGACGTTGAGCAGCTGCGACACGCCATAGGCGACCATACCCGCCAGCATCAGCCGCGCAGACTGGTTCAGGATCAGGTCGAAGGCGGTGCGCTTTTCCTCCTCCCAGAAGGGTGCGGGCGGCAGCGCCAGTACCAGCTGGATCAGCAGCATGGACACGATCAGCGGGACGAACCCGAACAGGACCAGACGGTTGGCGGTTTTCTGTCCCGACGTCTCGGCAGCGACGCTGGACATAACGACCAGCAGCAGAAATGCGAAAATGCCCGCCTCCACGGCCAGCGGCCCCAGCGCGACCAGCTTGTTGCCAAGCACGCCCGCAATGCAGGTCATACCGCCGTAAAATACGGAAATGACGAAAAGGGAGCGTGAGAGGCCAGTGGCTGGCATGGAATCGCTTGTCATGCGCGGCAGCCGTAACGGCTGAGGCATCCTTCGTGAAGCAAAATGGGTTTCGAAACCCACGCACCGCGGTCGTGTTTCACGATATCGGGCTGGCCAGAGCCCGATATCCGGTGATGTGACCGAAACAATCCGGTCAGACGGGCGTCATTTTCAAGGTTTCACTCCGCCGCCACCATTTCGTCCTCGTCCAGCGGGGCTTCCAGCGTGTGCAGGACTTCCTTCGGCACGACCTGCACGAATTTCGGCAGTGTCTCGGCCCAGTCCTCCAG
>CAVPZG010000003.1:0-58469 GCA_963710205.1 uncultured Alphaproteobacteria bacterium
CCCCTGACGGCACAGGATGTCGCGCGCGGCATTGGCCGCCTGTTCTGGAATCAAAAGCGCAGCATGTTGACCGAGGTCATGTTACCGGGTGGCCGCCGCGTCGACATCATGGCTCTCGGCGCGGATGGCCGTCTCACGGTCGTGGAAATCAAGGTGTCAGTGGCGGACTTGCGCGGCGACCGGAAATGGCCCGACTATCTGGACTGGTGCGACGAATTCTACTGGGGCATCCCCGCGGGCTTCGATCCTGCCCTGCTTGAGGAGGAATGCTTTTCCCCTGGCAGCTGCGGGCTCATTGTCGCGGATCGGTTCGAAGCGGCAATTCTGCGCCCTCCGTGCGAGGACAGGCTTTCCGCCCCCCGCCGAAAGCGGGCCACGCTGCTATTTGCCCGTACAGCGTCCGCCCGCATGATGCGTGCGAACGACCCGTTTCTGGAGGGTTTCAGCTAACGCGGACTGCGCTTCGCCAAAATGCGCTGAAGCGTCCGGCGGTGCATTTTCAGCCGCCGCGCGGTTTCTGAGACGTTTCGATCGCACAGTTCATAGACCCGCTGAATATGTTCCCAGCGCACGCGGTCGGCGCTCATCGGATCTTCCGGCGGTTCCGGCCTGTCACCGACGCCGACGCTCAGGGCCTTGACGATATCGTCTGGATCGGCGGGCTTGGCGAGATAATCGACTGCACCCGCCTTGATGGCGGCGACAGCGGTGGCAAGATTGCCATAGCCTGTCAGCATGACGATGCGGATATCGGGATTCTGCGCGCGCAGTTCGCTGACCAGTTCCAGACCCGTGCCGTCCTCCAGCTTCATGTCCAGGACCGCATGCGTCGGTTTCGCCTGCCCGGCCAGCGTCCGTGCCGCCATGACGCCTTCTGCGGCAAACACTTCATAGCCGCGCCGCGACAGGGTCAGTTCCAGCCGCTGGCGGAAATTCTGATCGTCGTCCACCAACAGCAGGCGTCCGGATGTGTTTTCGGTGTCTGTCATAACAAAGTCTCCTTTTGCTGCCGGTCTTCCTGCGGCCAGCTGATTTCCACGCGCGCGCCGCCGCTCGCCCTGTTGCGAAAGCGCACGCGCGCGCCGGTTCGTTCCAGCAGCGTCGTGGCGATGAAGATGCCAAGACCGGTCCCGCCGCTTTTCGAGCGAGACGGACCCAGATAGGGTTCCCCCAGGTGCGGCAATATATCCGCGCCGAAACCGGGGCCGTCATCCTCGATATGGACAGCCAGCCGGTCGGTATCCGCCGTTCCCGCCAGCACGACGTCATGGCGGGCGAAGCGAACGGCATTGTCGACCAGGTTGAGCAGGCCGTGGCGCAGTTCGGGCGTACGCGGCACGACGGGAAGCGGTTCCGCCGCGGGTGCCACGCGGACATTGACGCGCGCGCCATCGAAACTGGCCGCGACCTCGTGCAACAGGGTTTCCAGCGGCAGATCCGGGAAAGGCGCGTCCGCTTCCGACCGCTGGGCGATGCCGGTCAGGATGGCGCGGCAGCGTTCCGCCTCGCGCGTCAGCAATTCGACATCGGCACCGAAATCGGGATCGCCCGACAGTTCGTTCTGCAGGTCCTTGGCGATAAGCGTGATGGTGCCGAGCGGTCCGCCGAGTTCATGCGCGGCGGCGGCGGCGAGCGCGCCGAGCGCCGACATTTTCGTCTCGCGTTCCAGGACGGCCTGCGTCGTCACCAGCGCCTGCTGCCACCGTCGCGCTTCAAGACTGACGCGCAAGACATAGAGCGCGATGAACACGAGCGTGAACGCGAGGGCGGTGAAGGCGGCAATCTGCAGGGTTGGCGGCATTTCCGGCGGTGCGCCGTTCCATGGCAGCGGCCGCGCCCAGTTCCACAGCGGGACCAGGATCGCGACCGCCAGTGCCATCAGCGTGTAGGTTGCGCGGCGCGACAGCAGCGTGGCCGAGATCACCACGGGAACGATCATCAGGATCACGAAGGGATTGCCGATACCGCCCGTCAGAAACAGCAGCACACCCAGCTGCACCAGGTCAAAGCCCAGATGCAGCAGCGCCTCCGTCCCCACGAGACGCGCCTTTCGTTCATAAAGAAAGGAGAGGCTCAGGTTCAGGATCACCGATGCCAGGATCGCCGCCCCTGCCGCCAGCATGTTGAAATCATAGCCCAGGCCAAAGGCGACCAGTGCCAGTGTCAGCGCCTGCCCGCCAATCGCCATCCACCGAATGACGATCAGCGTCCGAACACGCACGCCCGGCAGGCCAAGGGTTTCGGGAAGCGGGGTCGCGCCTTGCATGACGGATGCTATAGCGCACCCCGAAGGAGACACATAATGGACCAAAGCGCACAGGGCCGCGCGCCGCGGCGGGCGGACATGGCTGCGGCTGCCGTTACACGCTGGCACCTGGTGCGTCATGCACCGGTGATCGGGGCCGGCAAGGGCGCTCTAGGCCTGCTTTACAAAACGCATGACGATCCTGCCGATACTTCGGACCGGCCAAGTTACCAGTGGCTGGCGTCATGGCTTCCCAAAGACGCCGTGCTGATTACCAGCGGTCTGAAACGAACCGAAGCGACGGCGGACGCGTTCGTTGCGGAAGGTTATGTCGCTGCCGAACGCCATGTCGACGCGCGCTTCGAGGAACAGTTTTATGGTGATTGGCACGGATCGGGCCATTCCAACATGATCCGCACGGCGCCCATGCATAATTTCTGGTTCCATAGCGCGGCGGAACAGCCCCCAGGCGGCGAGTCCTTCCTTGAGGTCCGGGAACGGGTTTCGGCGGCGCTCGATGACTGGAGCGCCCGTGCTGCGGGGCGAAATATCGTGCTGGTGGGCCATGGCGGCACGTTCCGCGCCTGCCTGGCGCACGCCATGGGTCTGGATTCCGAGCGGGCGCTGACGATCAGCGTCGACAATCTCAGCGTGACCCGCGTGGATCACCGGCCGGGAGCGGGGGCGGGCGGCGACTGGCGAACGGTCTATGTCAATCGCAGGCCGGGTTAGCGCTAGCGCGTTGGCCCCATGACGCTTTTCGCTTCGACCTCATTTTCGTCGATCAGGCGCAGGATGTGCGCGGCGCGCCGGTCGCGGGTCGCATAGTCGCGCGCGCTCATGCCGGCGATGTGATCGGCCTGATCGGGATCCGCGCCTGCGGCCAGCAACATGCGGACGCTGTTGGCATCCTTTAGCTGAACGGCGCGGATCAAGGGCGTTTCGCCGCTGTTGTTGGCCAGATTGACGTTCGCGCCATAGGCCAGCAGCAGCTGCACGCCGTCCGTGAAGCGCTTGTTTGCCGCCACCATCAGCGGCGTATTGCCGTCGTCGTCGCGCAGATTCACATCCGCGCCGCCCTGCTTGAGGAAATTTATCCAGGGCGCGTCGCGGCGTTCCGTCACGATGTGCAGTGCCGTCTGGCCGCCGTCGCGTTTCCGGGCATTGACGATGACCGAGCCGGGGCGGTCCAGAAATGTCTTCACTTCCCCGCCGTCGCCCTTTTCAACCGCCTTGAAAAATTCGAACTGCTCGGAAAACTGCGCTGCGGCGGGAGTGGAGAGAGCCAGCGCCAGCGCTGCGGCCAAATGCCATTTCATGATTGCGAGTCCCTGTTCGGTCGTGCGTTCTGTCGGCATTCTATATAGACGAGGCTGTATGAACGCCAAACAACCGCTCACGCTTGCCATTGCGCTCATCCTGTCCGGATGCGGACAGCAGGCCGCGCCCTCCCACGAAACCAGCTATCCGGCAGAGCCTCCCCTGGCAGGTGCTGCCATCGGCGGCGACTTCGCGTTGCAGAACGCGGCCGGAGAGACGGTCAGCAATGACAGCCTGAAGGGCCAGTGGCGGCTGATCTATTTCGGTTATACCTTTTGCCCCGACGTCTGCCCGGTCGATGCCGAGCGCATGGGCCGCGCTTATGCGGAAATAGAGACGGAAGCGCCGGCACTGGCCGCGAGACTGACGCCCATCTTCATCACGGTGGATCCGGAACGCGACACGCCTGACGTCGCGGGTGCGTTCGCTGCCAATTTCCATCCGGACATGATCGGCCTGTCGGGCAGCCAGCAGGCTGTGGACGATGCCGCCAACACCTTCCACGTCTACAAGGGCAAGGGCGACGTGCGGGCCGACGGTTTTTACCTGATGGACCATAGCGCCAATATTTATCTGTTTGATGCCGAAGGCCTGCCCGTCAGTTTTTACGGCCGTGACATATCCGTCGAGAAAATGGCTGCTGATGTGATGCACTGGATGACGGCGACGTGAGCGACGGCCAGGTCACCGGGCCTTTCTGGAAAACGAAGGCTCTGGTTGAGATGACCAGCGCGGAGTGGGAATCGCTTTGCGACGGCTGCGGAAAATGCTGTCTGATGAAGCTGGAGGACGAGGACACCGGCGAGGTGACGCCCACCAATATCGCCTGCCGCCTGCTTGACCGAAACAGTGGCCGCTGTTCCAATTATCGCCAGCGAAGGGCGCATGTGCCGGACTGCGCGCAGCTCACTCCAGCCAAGATCGAGACGTTCAGCTGGCTGCCGACGACCTGCGCCTACCGCCTTCTGGCGCAGGGCGATCCGCTTCCGGAATGGCATCCGCTGGTGACCGGTGATCCCGAAAGCGTGCACGAGGCCGGAATGTCGGTGCGCGGCTGGACCGTGTCGGAGCTGGATGCCGGTCCGATGGAACATCATCTGACAACGCGCACATTATGATACCGGCGAAAATCCCCGGTCATATCGAGGCGGGTGGCCGTATCGTCCCTGTCGAGCTGAACCATTCCGTCCGTGCGCGGCGCATATCCATCACGGCGGACAGCGCGCGCGGGCTTGTACGGCTGACGGTCCCGAAACGGGCATCGATGGCGAAGGCGGCGGCGTTTTTCGCCGATCGACAGGGCTGGCTGGAAGAAAAGGTCGCGGCCTATCCGGCGCGGCGGCCGTTCGAGAACGGGATGCGGTTTCCCTTTGAGGACAAGGCGTTGGAAATCCGCCATGACGTCAGTCTGGCGCGCATGCCGATACGCGACGGCGACCTGCTGATGCTGGGCGGCCCCGCCGCCTACGTACCGGCACGGGTGGAACGCTGGCTGCGCGGCGAGGCGCTGGCGAAGTTGAAGGCGGATGCGGCGGCCGCTGCGGATCGCGGCGGGCTGGGAAACCGGCTGGGCCGGATTTCGGTGCGTGATACGCGTCGGCAGTGGGGCAGCTGTACCGTTCGCAATGGCAATATCAGTTTCAGCTGGCGGCTGATCCTGGCCCCGGTGATGGTGCGCCGGGCGGTTGCCGCGCATGAAGTCGCACATCTGGTGCATCGCGGTCACGGGAAAGCGTTCCACGCGCTTGCGGATGAACTGGCAGGGGGAACCCAGAGCGAAAGCGATGCGTGGCTGCGCGCCCACGGCAGCGCGTTACATGGAATCGGACGGCAATAGGCTTGTCGGGCCGCCTGCCGCGGCCGGTCTTGCGGGCGCGGCAGGCGGCGGCGCCGTGCGCGGCTTCGCGGCGGGCGCCGGAACGGGCGCGGGTTCGTCCAGCCAGCTGTCGTCAGCGGGCCGCGGCCGTGTCGGAACATCGGCCGCCGTCATGTTGGAAGGCGGCGGCCGGCGCGGCTCCGGACCACCATAACCCACGCCCACGTCCGCCGCCGAAGGCGCATAGGGCTGGTTCAGGCGGGCATCGCGGCCCGCGTCACTGAAACGGTCATTGCCGTCAATGTCGCTAAAGTCCTGAACATCGTCATAATAGGGGTCTTCGGCGGGCGGCCATTCGCCATCCAGGCCATAAACTTCCGCATCCGGTTCGGCGAACATGTCATCGATGCGGATTTCGCTGTCCAGTTCCTGTACAGGCATCCCCTTCGTCGCCGCCTTCATAAAGGCGGCAAAGGCCCGTGCGGGGGCCGCACCGCCGGTCAGGCCGGGAACCGGGGCATTGTCATCCCGGCCCATCCAGACGCCCGCGGTCAGGTCGCCGGTGAAGCCGACGAAATAACCGTCGCGGTAATCGCTGGTCGTGCCCGTCTTGCCCGCGACCGGGCGGTCGATCTGCGCTGCGCGGCCCGTGCCCGACGTCGTCACGGCTGCGAGAAGATTGGTCATATTGGTGGCGACCCAGGGGGCGACCAGAACGCGCGGGCTGCGGGCGTCGCGCTCGTAAAGCAGCCGTCCGTTGGCGGTTTCGATGCGCGTGATGCCATAGGGTTCGACGGCGACACCGCCCCGTGCGATGGCGGCATAGGCGCTGGTCATCTCGATCAGGCGCACGCTTGATGTTCCCAGCGTCATGGCGGGTCGGCGGCTGATCTCCGTATCGATGCCAAAGCGCCGCGCCATGTCCGCGACGGTGCCAAAACCCTGCCGTGCGCCCAGCTGCGCGGCAACGGTGTTGGAACTGCGGGCAAAGGCTTCGCGTACCGTCATTTCCCCGCGATAGGAACGACCGTAATTGCGCGGACTCCAGCCCTCTATCGTCACGGGCGCATCATTGACCAGATCATCGGGCAACACACCGCCCTCGATTGCCGCCAGATAGACGAACAGTTTCCAGGCCGATCCCGGCTGCCGCTCGGCGACGGTGGCGCGGTTGTAGTTCGAATCCACATAATCCTTGCCGCCCATCATGGCGCGCACCGCACCGTCATGGCTCATGGCGAGAAGCGCGGCCTGCACACCCTGCGGCGTCTGTTCCTTTACCGCCCTTTCCGCCGCGACCTGCATGCCGCTGAGAAGTGTGGTCGTGACCACCAGCGGTTCCTGCGTCTCGTCGGTCAGCCGGTCCACCTGCGCCAGTACCCAGTCGGTGAAATAGCGCACGTCATTCTGCTTGGGTTGCGGCGCGAATGTCAGCTTCGCTACAGCTGCGCGGACAGCCTCCGCGTCGTCGGTCACGCCGCTTCGCTGCATCAGGCTGGCGACCACGCGTGCGCGTTCGCGTGCGCGCTCGGGGTCGGCAGAGGGGGCGAAGCGAGAGGGGGCCTTGACCAGGCCGGCGATAATCGCAGCCTCGGCGGGTTCAAGCCTTGCCGCACTATGCCCGAAAAAGCGGCGGCTGGCGGCATCGATGCCGTAGGCACCGCCGCCGAAATAGACGCGGTTCAGATAAAGCTCGACGATCTGCTGCTTCGTGAATTTGCGCTCCATGGCCAGCGCCAGCACGGCCTCGCGCGCCTTGCGGCTGTAGGTTCGCTCATTCGACAGGAAGATATTGCGCGCCAGCTGCTGTGTGATGGTCGAGGTGGCCTTTGCGCGCCCATCCCCTTTCGCGGCATAATAAACGGCGCGGCCCAGACCGAGGATATCGACACCCGGATGGCTCATGTACCGGCGATCCTCGACCGCCAGCATCGTCTGCACCATGACGGGCGGCGTCTCGTCATAACTCAGCCAGCCGCCATAGGACGGTCCCTGGTTGACCAGGATCGCGCCATCGGCGCTCTTGACGCGTACGGACTGACCGATGGGGGATTTCTTCAGCTCTTCAAAGCTGGGAATCGACGCCATCGTGATGCCAACGGCGACCACCAGCAGGATCACGCCCAGCAATGTCAGCCCCAGCGTGCTTTTCCACGCAATGCCCCAGGCCTTGCGAAGTTTCGATGGGGATTTGCGTCTGGCCATAATGCGCCGATCTAACGGTTGCGGAGAAGCGGGCAAGTTCACTTATCGTGCAGAAATGATGTACGGGGCGTGAAAAGCGGCAGTCCGGATACGCCGCGACATTGCCCCGCCCCCTGTCCGGCGTCATAACGTGGTGGGTGAGCGGTCCCGACCTTCCCAGCGAACCCCAGCCCGGTGTCGATGATGGCCGCGCCATGGACACCCGGGCGCTGGCCAAGGGCGGACGCACGAATTTCTTTGGCTTCGTGCTGCGCCTGATGGCGCGGATCCCGTTTCTCGTGATCGCCGGTCAGGTCTATGGCGCGGAGGCCTTGGGCCGCTTCGCCTATGCCGTGATGATCGTTGAGATGATGGCCGCGCTGGCGACGCTCGGCCTCCGGCGCGGGATCGCGGCCGAACTCGCCAAGGAAGAACGGCCGCCCGCCCACGTCATCGGCGATGCGCTTCTTCTGGCCTGCGGCCTGGCACTGGCGGGCGCGCTCATCATGGTCGCCGTGCCGGAAATTGTCTTTCCGGCGTCCAAGATCAGCGGTCTTGACCGATTGTTTCCGCTATCCGCCCTGTTCCTCGTTGGATCGGAAGTCACGCTTGCCGCGCTGGCCTATCGCCATAATGTAAAGGCGTCCGTGAATGCGCGCGCCATCGTCGAACCCTGGACGATAACGATTGTCGCCGCGCTGCTTGCGCTGATCCCGGCGTGGAAGCCGGATGCGCTCATCATGGCCTATGCCGCTTCCATGGCCACTGCCTTTGTCGCTTCCGTCATTCCCTGCGTGCGCATGTACGGCATGCCGCGCAAATGGCGCCCCCACCCGGCGCAGCTGTTCGTCTTGATGAAGGACAACTGGCCGCTTGCGGGCGCGGACGCGATCGACTGGGCGATGCGGCGTATTGACGTCATCATTCTCGGGCAGTTTGCCAGCCCCGCCGTACTGGGCGTCTATTATGTGGCGCAGCAATTCGCCTCTCTGCCGCAAAAGCTGAAAGTCACCTTCGATCCAATTCTCGCTCCTGTCATCGCGCACGGCGTCAAGGCGAAGGACTATGGCAACATCGCGCAGCAGCTGCGCCAGGTCGGCTTCTGGATCATCTCGGCGCAACTCGGCATCGCCCTTTGCCTCGGTTTCACGGGCGAGGCGTCGATGGGACTGATTGGCGACGGCTTCGGCGCAGGTGCCGGCATATTGTTCCTGCTGCTGGCGGCGGAAGTTTTCTATGTCACGGGCGCGGTCAGCGAGGGTGCGCTCGTCTATATGGCGCGGCACCGGAACCTGATGACGTCACTGACCGTACTCGCGGCGCAGATCATGATGACCATCGGCTTCATCCACCTGTTCGACATCCTGTTTCCGGGTGTCGATGAGAACCGGCCGGTGCAGGGCATCGGCGCGGCGCTGGCGCTGGCGCTGGCGGCACTCTTTTCCAGCATGCTGAAGGTGATGCTGCTGCACCACCTGATCCCGGAGCGGGTGAGCGGACTGCGCTGGATTTTCGTCCCTGCGACCATCGCCACGTCGATCGCCGGTTATGCCGTCCTGAACTACCTGACACCTTTCTGGCAACTGGCGCTCGGCCTGCCCGTGCTCGTCGCGCTTTATGGCGGGCTGATCTGGAATTTTGGCTTTCGCGGGCCTGACCGGCTACTCTTTTCCCGACTCTCCAAAGCAAAGGAAGCCTCATGACCCATCAGAGCATGCATCTCGTCAGCCGCCCCAAGGGTATGGTGCAAACAGCGGATTTCGAACTGCGTGAGGGTGACGTGCCCTCGCCCGGCGCCGGTGAGGTTCTTGTGAAGATCAGTCATATCTCCCTCGACCCCGCCATGCGCGGCTGGATGAACGAGGGCAAAAGCTACATTCCGCCCGTCGGCATCGGCGAGGTCATGCGCGCAGGCGCAGTGGGGGAGGTTCTGGATTCGCTTGCGGACGAGTTCGCGAAGGGCGACTGGGTGCAGGGCACGATGGGCGTGCAGACGCATGCCGTGATGAAGCCCGCCGACCTGACGAAAATCGATACGTCGCTTGCGCCGCCAGAGCGTTATCTGTCGGCGCTCGGTATGCCAGGCATGACCGCCTATTTCGGCATTCTGGACGTGGGCGCGCTGAAGGAGGGTGAAACCGTCGTCGTCTCCGCCGCGTCGGGTGCGGTCGGAGCGCTTGTCTGCCAGATCGCCAAGATCAAGAACTGCCGCGTTATCGGCATCGCGGGCGGTCCGGAAAAATGCAAATATCTGACGGACGAACTCGGCGTGGACGCTGCCATCGACTACAAGAAGGATGATGTGCTGAAAGCGATGGCGACCGCCTGCCCCAAAGGCGTCGATGTCTACTTCGACAATGTCGGCGGACCGATACTGGAGGCAGCGATGACACTGCTCGCGCGCCATGCCCGCGTCGTCATCTGCGGCGCGATCGCGGGCTATAACGACTTTTCCAAGATCCAGGGTCCGCGCAATTACCTCAATCTCCTTGTGCAGCATGCCCGCATGGAGGGCTTCGTCGTGTTCGATTATCGGGACCGTTACGCCGAGGGCATCGCCGACATGGCGAAATGGCTGTCCGAAGGAAAGATGGTCGCCAAGGAGGACATCCGCGAGGGCGGCGTCAGTCGTTATGTCGAGGTTCTGAACATGCTGTTCTCGGGCGACAACTTCGGGAAACTGGTGCTGAAGACATGAGGATCAACCGCGGCGCATCGGGAGATGCGTCATCCTGAATCTGTTTCAGGATGAAATATCGCGCTGGTCGAACAAGTCTCCCAAAATTTCCCGCATCGCGCCCGCCAGATCCCCTGCGACCAGTCCGGGTCCGATCCGCCGCCCCGCTTCGCCGTGAATCCAGACGGCCGCGCAGGCGGCGCCGAACGGCGGCATGGCCTGCGCGGCGAGACCTGCGATCATTCCCGCCAGCACGTCGCCCGTTCCCGCCTTGGCAAGCCATTCGCTGGCGTGACGGTTCACGACGGCGCGCCCGTCCGGCGCGGCGATGACGGTATCGGGACCCTTCAGCACGACGATGGCTCCGGTGTGCGCTGCGGCAGCGCGGGCGCGGCTTTCCCGGTCGCCGACGATATTCGGGAAAAAGCGGGCAAATTCGCCTTCATGCGGTGTCAGGATGGCGGTCCTGTCCCTTGCGACTGGAAAATCCGGCAGCCCGATCGCGTCGGCATCACAGATCGCGGCGAAGTCGCCGGACAGATTTCGCAGGACAGTCTCGTGTTCGGCAGCCACGCCCCCGCATCCCGCAAGCACCGCCATGGGCCTCCGGATGTCGGCGAGACCGCCCTCGCTCACCATGATGTCAGGGGGCAGGCTGGCACGGTACACATCGCCGCGTTCGCTCGCCAGCACGCTCACAAGTCCGGCCCCCATTCGCGAACAGGCCTCAGCCGCCAGACGCGTTGCCCCGGTCAGCGCTGGCGCACCCAGAATGACGGCGTGCCCGCGGTCATATTTGTGGCCATCCGCCGCTGGACGGGGAAGCAGATGCCGCCAGAGGCTGGGCTCGTTGTCTTTCGTCACGGGCGCTGCCCGCTAATCCCCGCTGGCGCGTTCGATGTCGGCACCGACGGCACTCAGCTTTTCTTCCAGTCGCTCATAGCCCCGGTCCAGATGGTGGACGCGCAGCACCTGGGTTTCGCCCCTTGCGGCCAGACCGGCGATAACGAGGCTCATGGACGCGCGCAGGTCGGTGGCCATGACCGGGGCGCCGGCCAGTTCGCTCACGCCCTGCACTGTGGCGGTTCGGCCCACGACGTCGATTTCCGCACCCATGCGCTCCAGCTCGCTGACATGCATGAAGCGGTTCTCGAAGATGGTTTCAGTCAAGACGCTCGTCCCTTCGGCAAGGCTGAGCATGGCCATCATCTGCGCCTGCATGTCCGTGGGAAAATCGGGGAAGGGCTGGGTTTCGATATTGACCGGACGGATAGGACCGCTGCGACTGACGCGGATCCCCGTCTCCGTCGGCGCGATGGTGACGCCAGCCTCACGCAATTTGTCGAGGACGACGCCCAGCGTTTCCGGCATTGCGCCGACCAGCTCGACATCGCCGCCGGTAATGGCGGCGGCGCAGGCATAGCTGCCGGCCTCGATGCGGTCGGACATGACGGCATAGGTATCGCCGTGCAGGCTGGTGACGCCCTTGACGGTCAGCGTAGACGTGCCGATGCCCGTGATCTTCGCGCCCATACCAACCAGGCACTGGGCGAGGTCGGTGATCTCCGGTTCCTGCGCGGCATTCTCGATTATGGTCTCACCCTCGGCAAGAGTTGCGGCCATCAGCGCGTTTTCGGTCGCGCCGACAGACACGACCGGAAATTTGATTCGGCCCCCCTTCAGGCCCTTTTTTGCCGTGGCGACGACGCTGTCATCGCCAATCTCGATCTTCGCGCCCAGCGCTTGCATCGCCTTCAGGTGCAGGTCGATGGGCCGCGCGCCGATCTGGCAGCCGCCCGGCAATGGTACGCGCGCCCGGCCGCATCGGGCGAGCAGCGGCCCCAGAACCAGAATGGACGCCCGCATCTTGCGGTTGATGTCCGCGGGCGCTTCGGTGGAGGTGATGCGCCCCGCCTTCAGCGTCATGACCCGGCCAAAGACTTCGGGGCGCTTGCCCTCGATCTCGGTCGATACGCCCATCTGGTTGACCATATGGCCGAACATGTCGACATCGGCGAGGCGTGGGAGGTTGCGCAGCGTCAGCGGTTCCTCGGTCAGAAGCGCCGCCGGAATCAGCGTCAGCGCGGCGTTCTTCGCGCCGGAAATCTGGATTTTGCCGGAGAGCGGGCGTCCGCCGCGAATGATGATCTTGTCCATGGTGTCAGGCCTTAGCGATGCGACTGCGTCCGCGAAAGCCGCCGATGGAGAAAGCCGCCAGACCCGCCCAGATGAACAGGAACGCGGTGAGGCGCGGACCGTCCATGGGCTCGTCGTAGAGAAACACGCCCAGCAGGAAGACGCAGGTCGGCGCGAGATATTGCAGGAAACCGAGCGCGGTCAGGCTCATGCGGCGCGCGGCATGGCCAAACAGGGCCAGCGGCACTGACGTCACGACCCCGGACAGCATCAGCAGAAGCGTCATGACAAGCGGCTGGGAGAACACCCCCCCTTCATGTGCCATCAGCCACCAGAGCGCGATGGGGGCGAGCAGCACGGTTTCCACCAGCAGCCCCGTGATGGCATCCACGGCCGCGCGGTTGCGCGCAAAACTGTAAAACGCGAATGCGGCTGCCAGTCCCAGCGACAACAGCGGCAGGTTCCCGCGTGCGATGGTCATGATGCCAATTCCGATCGACGCGAGCGCGATGGCGGCAATCTGCCATCTGCCAAGACGTTCTTTCAGCAGGACGACACCCAGCGCGGTGTTGATGAGTGGCTGGATGAAATAGCCAAGGCTGGTGTCAAGCACGCGTTCGTTCAGCACGGCCCAGGTATAAATATACCAGTTCACGCCGATCATGACGGCGGAGAACAGCAGCCAGCCAATCACGGCGGGTGTTTTCAGCGCCGCCGCGACAGCCGCGCCTTTCCTCATCACGAGCACGACGATCAGGAGGAGCACCGCCGACCAGAAGACCCTGTGAGCAAGGACGGCGGCCGCAGACAGGCCCTCGAACAGCTTTAGGTAAACGGGCATCATGCCCCAGATCAGATAGGCACCAAGCGCCGCGTAGAGTCCCGACCTGTCCCGCTCCACGATCCCTGTTGTGGTCAAGCGCCTACAGCTTCGGCAGCGTCACGCCGCGCTGGCCCTGATATTTACCGGCGCGGTCGGCATAGGTCGTCTCGCAGGGTTCGTTGCCCCGCAGGAACAGGAACTGGCACGCGCCCTCATTGGCATAGACCTTCGCGGGCAGCGGCGTCGTGTTTGAAAATTCCAGTGTGACATGCCCTTCCCACCCCGGCTCCAGCGGCGTGACGTTCACGATGATGCCGCAGCGGGCATAGGTGGATTTGCCAAGGCAGATCACAAGAACATCCTTCGGTACGCGGAAATACTCGACCGTCCGCGCCAGCGCGAAGCTGTTCGGCGGAATGATGCAGCAGTCCGTCTTCCGGTCGACGAAGCTGTTCGCGTCGAAATTCTTTGGATCGACGACGGCACTGTTCACATTGGTGAAAATCTTGAACTCGTCCGCGACCCGCGCATCATAACCGTATGAGGAAAGCCCGTAGGAAATCGTCCCCTCGCGCCTCTGTCCATCCACGAACGGTTCGATCATGGCATGATCCTGCGCCTGTGCGCGAATCCACTTGTCGGACATGACGGACATTGATGCTTATCCCCGGATATGTAGCACGCAGATCAGCGTGAATAGACGTCTTGCGGTGTCGAAATCGACCTCGATCTTCCCGGACAGGCGCTCTTTCAGCAGCTCGGCGGCGTCGTTGTGGATGCCGCGGCGGGCCATGTCGATGGTCTCGATCTCGTGCGGCGTCGATTGGCGAATGGCCTGATAATAGCTTTCGCAAATGGCGAAATAGTCGCGCACGGTGCGGCGGAAGGGGCTTAGCGGGATGACGATGCTGTCGAGCTTCCCGCCGTTCTCCCGATTGACATCGACTGCCAGACGCCCGTCTTCGACGCGCAGCAGGATGCGATAGGGGCCGGGATAATCACCGGCGGCATCCGTGGTCACGCGAAAGCTGTTGCCCTCCAGCAGGTCGAAAATGGCGACCCGGCGTTCCTGTTCGATATCGGCGCTGCGCCACAGGATCGTGCGCTCGTCCAGCTGAACGTCGATGATGCGGTGGGAGGCGGACATATCGCTCACGGGAACAGGCTCCTAGAGCGATGCGGGGATGGACGGAAGCCCGGAGAACGGAAAATGGCGCGCTTTCCCGATTGGAAAGCGCGCCAGGGTTCCGTGTCACCAGCCTTGAGAGGGCTCAGGCGATGAAATAGTCCGTTCCGAACAGCTCCTGCGGCATATGCGCCGTCAGGAACGGCAGATCCGCAAGGTCAGCGGGTACGTTGCCGCCATTGCCGGTGACCGGCGCGAACACGTCGCGGGGCCCGAATTCGTGGTCGCCGTGATCGTGGTCATAGCCATCATCGAAATAGGGCACCGTGTCGGCCAGCGGATCGACCGGCTGCAGTCCGCCAGCAGCTTCATAAAGGATGACATCGCGGAATTCCGAATTGCCAATCCCGTCAGAGCTCTTGTCGTCATCGTTGATGAACGTCAGCCAGTCGATCTGACCGCTGGTGTAATCACCAAGGTTGATCGTGAAGGTCTGCCATTCGCCGTCGCCGGTATATTCGAAATCCCGGCTTCCCCAGCTCTGCGTACCGGCCAGATTGAAGGCCTGTTTCGAGCTGATGCTGTCGTCGGTGTCCCAGCCAATGCCCTGGATTTCACCCTGCGCCGTGCTGCGGAAGCTGAAGCTCAGAACCGTGTCGTCGGTTACGTCGTAATCGACGGCTGTCTTCTTCCAGGTATTGCCGTCGATCAGCAGGCTGTTGCCATCCGTTGAGAAGGCGGCCTCGGCACGGTCCTCCGTGCTGTAGCTTTCGACAGCGGCGCTATCGAAATCGATGGGCGTACCACTGCCGGGTGTCGGCGTCGGCGTCGGTGTCGGGGTTGGCGTCGGCGTCGTCGCATCGCCTTCCTCATAAATTCTGACGTCGCGGAATTCGGAATTGCCGATGCCGTTTTTGGAGCTGTCGTCATCGTTGATGAAGGTCAGCACGTCGATATTGCCACTGGTATAGTCACCAAGGCGGATGTTGAACGTCTGCCAGTCGCCGTTGCCGGTATATTCGAAGTCCCGGCTTCCCCAGTTCTGTGAGCCGGCGAGGTTGAATGCCTGCTTGGAACTGATGCTGTTGTCACTGTCCCAGCCGATGCCCTGGATCTCGCCCTGTTTCGTGCTGCGGAAGCTGAACGTCAGGATGGTGTCATCGGTCACGTCATAATCGACCGTGGCTTTCTTCCAGCTGTTGCCGTCGATCAGCAGCGTCGTGCCGGACGCGGAAAACGCCGTCTTCGCAACGTCCTGTCCGCCATAGCTGGCCAGCGCAACCTTGCTGAAATCGATCGCCGCGCCGTCCGGTGTTGGTGTCGGCGTCGGCGTCGGTGTCGGGGTTGGCGTCGGCGTCGGGGTTGGTGTCGGTGTCGGAGAAGGCGTTGGTGCCGTCCCACCATCGAACAGCGCATCGACTTCTGCATAGCTCAGCGTCTTGTCGGTGAAGACGAAGCTCTCGACGTCATTGTAGACCGTGTCCTTGCCGTCACCCAGAATGGTCAGGCCGCCGGAAACGCGTCCCACGGTTACCGTCGTTGAGGATGCGTCGATGGTGACGATGTCCGTGCCGCTGCCGCCGCGAATGATATCGTTGCCTGCACCGCCATAGAAATGATCGTTGCCTGCGCCGCCCTCCAGCGTGTCGTTGCCAGCCAGGCCATACAGGTCGTCATTGCCCGCGCCGCCTTTCAGTATGTTGTTGAGGGCATTGCCGGTCAGGCTGTCATTGCCGCTGCCGCCAGTGCCGTTCTCGATCTTGGCGCCATAGGCGATGCCGACATTCTGTGTCAGGCCGTCGCCGACGTCGGAATAGGCACCCTCGCGCAGATCGAGGCGCTGCGTGGTCGTGAAACCGCTCAGATCAATCGTGTCCGTACCCGCGCCGTCCCAGATGGTAAGGACGGGGGTGGCATTGACCGTAAAATCATAAAGCTCGTTGCCCGCATTGGCGTTGAAGCCATAGACGGTGTTGCCAGCGCGCGTCGTGAAGTCCGCGCCATACATTTCCTGCGCGGCAAGGATGTCGTAAACCATCGGCGTCTGCACGCGCACATAGCCGCCCGAATACCAGTCCGCGCCGGTGTTCGAGGCATTGAAATAGGACATGATGGTATACTGCCAGCTGTCCTCGGCATGTTCCCAGCCGGTCGACCGATCGCCATAGCGCGGGCTGCCACCATTATAGCTGCCTGCATGGTTCAGGCCGATCGCATGGCCGATTTCATGGACGA
Source organism: uncultured Alphaproteobacteria bacterium (assembly GCA_963710205.1). GTDB lineage: Bacteria > Pseudomonadota > Alphaproteobacteria > Sphingomonadales > Sphingomonadaceae > Pacificimonas. The sequence goes on from CAVPZG010000003.1 coordinate 16,563, forward strand.
TCGTCTGGAATTCATAATCGCCAGCGTCCGGCGTCTTCAGGGCGCCGTAGCGGCTGGTGTTCAGCCAGACGGAACCCGACACGCGCGCATAGCTGTAGCTTTCGTCACCTACGCGGCTTGGAAAATACGCATGGGCATAGCTGATGTTCGTGCTCGTATTCGAAAATTTGATATCGGCGGCGTTGGGATTGGAGGCCTCGACGAAGCTTGGGGCAATAATGTCGTCCCAAAGCGTAATCGCCTGACGCGCGGCGGCTGCCTGCTGCGAATTAAACGCCGACCACCCTGCCTGCTCACCATAGCCGGATGCAAATGCCGAGCTGGTCGTGATACCAAAAGTTACGGTTTTCGCTATCGAACCGCTAGAAGTGCGCCACGTTGCGCCACTATTAAGCTGATCTACTAAAGCACTATTAATCGCCATTATGAGGCCCCTCATAAAGAATTACTGATATGTCGGATGGACCGCGCGTCAGATATTGATCCGCTACGCGATGATGAGACTTTCGTGTTTTCTACGCCCCCGTATGACACGCCTAATAGAATCTATTGGCGCCGTTGAAAGTGAGCGAGCGTTGGGCCGTTACGGTGTAACGATGAACGGAATCAGACGCTCGTTTCGTCTCGATTTGGGCATGATGCGCCGAGGAGGTTTACAAACCCTAAAGGGCGGGCAGCCGTTTTGCGGGCGGAGCCACAGGGACGACAGGCCGGGTATCGCCGGCCGCGGAACAGCCATCTGACATGCAAGACATTTCTGTCCGGGAATATCGGCGTGCGAGATGATTACGGCTGCGTTGAATTGCCCTCAACGCAGGTTCAACGGATGCCGCGCGTTGCGGGAGCGGCGTTATTCCGCTCCTGGAAATGCCAATCCGCCGCCCCTGGCGGGGGAAAGACTCGCTGTGCCGGGATGTCTGGAAAATGGCGCGCCCGGAAGGATTCGAACCTCCGACCCCCTGATTCGTAGTCAGGTACTCTATCCAGCTGAGCTACGGGCGCGCGGGGAAGGCGTGGCTGTTAGGGCGGGAATCGCGGGCAATCAAGCCCCGTCTGACATGCGCGGCCCAGATACATGTCGGAAAAGTGTCTCGCGGGATGAGTCGGGCCGGGCTATGAGCGCCCCATGCGCGTCGTCATTCCCATCCTGTTGGTTTTTGCGTCTTCGGCCTGCGCCAGTCGCGGTGCGGATGGGGAGTGGCCAAGCCTGGCCTATCGCCCGGGCGAGAATGTGCTGCAGGGACCGTGCGATCCACGCGGCACGCAGACGGCGGACATGATTTCGGAGGCGAAACCAGCTGACGTCATGTTGCCGCCGACCGTTCCTTCCGATGCCAGTCTGACGGCCCTCGAGAGCAGCCTTGCAGAGATTGAGGCGGAGTGGGCGGCGCAGGCCGCGCGCACGGAAACGGCGGTAGCTGCCGCCGCCGGCCGGAAGGAGGGACCGGTCTGGGGCGGCGCGCAGATCGCGCTCAGCAGACTGGAGGCCGTTTATGGCCGCGCCGCGCCCCTGGAGACACGGATGGCGGCCCTGCTTGCGGAATTCATGTCGCCCGCGCTGATCCCTGATGAGGTGGCGCGGCTGGATGCGCGCCTGACGGCCTTCCGGGCCCGGCATCTGGAACGTCTCGATAGGCTCAGGACCCGGGTGGAGCGGTAAACCTTAGTTGTCTCAGACGACTTTCGTCACTCGGCAGCGGGTTCAGGCGCGCTGCCTGTCACGATGCGTGGCGCCCCCGAAGGCTGGAAATTGACCGCGCCCAGATTGATGATCGGCTTGTCGCCGCCCACCGTGATGCCCACAGCCAGCGGCGCGTCATGTCCGATCACGGCAGCGGTTTCCGGGGCGAGACGCAGGGTATAGCGGCCATAGCGCACCAGCTCGAAAAGAATGAAGCCATCGAAATCGGTCTTTGTTTCCGCCGCGACGCGCCCGTCCGCACCAATCAGCTGCAGCAACGCGCCCGCCAGCGGGCCGCCCTGACGGTATAATGTCCCTTCCACTTCGCCCGTGGGCGTCAGCGGCAGGTCGACGGGCATGGCAATGCCGCGGCGGGGCACGATGACCACGCCGTCCGTTGCAGGCAGCAGCAGCGGGTCTTCCAGTGATGCCGCATCGACTTTCAGCAGGGTTTTCTTGCCCGATGAGAGTCCCGCCACCAGCGCCGCGCCATCAGCGCCGGTCTCCGCCCGTGTCGCGCGGCGATCCGCCGAAACCCGCACGCCCTCGTGCACGGGCTCATTCTCCTGCCAGGTCTCGTCGCCATTCAGATCGGTGAAGACCCGCGCCGCCACCTGCCCGCGCGAGGCCAGCCTGTCGGAACTGACATTCGCGAAGCGCCCGGTCGGCCCGGGCCCGAAACTCATGGCCAGGTTGAGGCCGGCGGCGACGCCGCCGTCCGTATCCGCCTCGACTTCTGCGCCCAGCGCGAACCGGTCGAAGCGCTGGGCATAGCCCGCACTGAAAGCGCCAAGGCGCCGGCGCTCGTCATAGCTTGCCTCACCCCGCACGGTCCCGCGATCGTTGAGGCGGTATGTCGCTGTCAGCCGCGTCTCTTCCAGTTTGGCGCGCCCTGAGAGGCGATACCGCGCCTCGCCGCGAAGGCTCATCCTGCCGACACGGCCGCCAACCTGCGTTCGTCCGGAAAGGCCATCCGTGGCAAGGCCGGTGCCCGACCTTTTTTCCCATTCGACGCCCTGCGTCACGGACAGTCCCGCCAGACGGGAGGCGACTTGCGCGCTGACTTCCGTGACGTCGTCCGCCGCACGATTGTTTCTGTGTCTCGCGCTGAGCGAAAAGACGAGCGGGCGGCTTTGGGAGGAGGCATCATGAATGACGCGCGCCTCGTGCACGCTGCGCGTGTCGTTGGCGATCTGGTCCGTCAATATACCCTTCTGGAAGGTGCTGGACGCAAAATAGGACGTTTTTCCCGTCCGCCCGGAAAGTCGCGCGCCAAGAGCAGTGCCGCCGGAAAGGCCGCGCACGGCATCGAGCTCTATAACCGCACCGGCAATGGACTTCGTTGCGGAGGCCTCCAGATAGCCGCGCATTCTCCCTTGGTCGTCTTCGACGGCATGCGCGGCCAGACCGACGGAAAAGCTCTTCGACACGCCGTGTTCGGCCCCGATGACGGCCTGCAACGGCGTCTCGCCGACACGGTCCGCGTCAATGACGATCAGATCGCGGCCATCCTCGACGGCCCCGGCCCGGTACCAGGTCCTGCCTGCGGGGACCGCTTCGTCACCGACGCGGCGAATGAAGATTTCACGCCGATCCTGACCCTGCGGACCGAATAGTCTCACTTCAAAGATATTCTCGCCATAAAGAAGGGGTATTTCCTCGAAAGCGTAACGTCCCGTCTCGCCGGGTTCCGTAAACGCGATCAGCGCGCCATTGCGGTACAATTCCGCTTCCCAGCCGACCGGGAGTTCACCGTAAAGTGCGGTCACGTCGAAATCGGTCGACCGGGTCAGCGGCATGTTGGTCAGCCAGACCCCCCGGCCCGCCGCGCTTGTGGAGATCAGGCCGTTGGAATTGGTGCGGACATCGCCAACTACGGCCTCCGTCGCGCCCAGGCCCCCGAACAGCCGGCCATCTGCGTCCTGACGGTAGGCGCGTAACCGCAAGGCCTGCGGAATGCCGTCCTCGTTCGAGGAAAGACGGGCGTCATAGGATAGTTTGGCCGCCTCTCCAGCGCCGTAAAGCGCATAGCGCGCCTGTCCCTGTGTCTTGCCGCGTCTCACGTCCCGCGTAGCGCCGAACGAGGCCACCAGGTCCAGCGACGGTGTCCGCCACATCGCATAAGGCGCCGTCTTTTCCGGCAACGTCTGGAGCAGATTTTCCTCTTCGCTGCGGTTCCTGAGGCCCGCCCGCATGCGTTCGCGGTCGGCGGCCAGCTCGACAGGCAGTTTTTCCCTGGTGGAAAGCCGCAGTCGCGCCTCACCGAATTTCGGCGTCATGGTCAGACCGAACCAGCGCGAAACGGCGTCCGCTTCGGCACACAGGCCGCCACTATGACGATATAACTCGCCGCCTTCTATATTTTCGCTGGATTTTCCATATTCGACGCTGGAAGGCGACAGGACGAACCTATTACGTTCGTTCAGAAACCAGCCGCTCGCCGTTGCCGCAGGTGCATCGACCTTTATCGGAAAGTCGAGCGCTGCCAGCATCTGGCGCAGATCCAGACAGTAGCTGCCGGTTTCCAGTCGATAGGCCTCAACCGAATCGCCGAGCAGGTAACTGCCCTTCTCAACCGAGAGCAGCAGGTAATTTTCCTCGTCAACTTCCGGCAGACCGGATTCCGCACGCGCATCATCCTGATCTGCCGTCTGTGCATAAGCGGGCGCGAATGCAGACGCGGACATGGAAAACGCCAGTGCGGCCAGCACCGGCGCTTTCAGGCTGGTCAGGAGGGAAACGCGGGCCATGGCCAGCCGGGATGTGCCTCTCGGCCTTAGCCCAGCGTCACGGCATGTTCGGCCAGCAGGACGCGTTTGCCGTCCTGTTCTTCATAATAGCGGACCATGGCACTGCCGCTCATAGGACCGTCATAGGCGGGATTGACCGGAATCTGTACGGTGCGCCCCTGCACTTCGGGATAGACGGCAATACCGCGCAGCTGCGCGACCGGTTCGTTGCTGCCATCTTTTTCGATGACAAGGTCACCATAGACGGAGCGATCGCCCAGACGCTGCAGCTTCACGTCGAAGACGCGCTCCGCATCGGCCATGACCAGGCTGGCGTTGTCGATGACGGCACCGCCCTCCAGCTCGCCATGTCGAACGATCAGCGGAATCGTGATGCCGTAAATCGCAGTCAGGCGAATGGCGAGCGCCTTTTCCGCCTCAGCTTTTGCGGCGACGTCGGAAAGGTCCTCGACTTCGGGGATCGCGCGAAACAGCATGTGAATGCGGTACTCGCCGCTGGCGAGGTCAGCGGGCTTCCGGACCGCGACACGCACGGCCTGCGGCTGGTTGGGGTCGAGCCGGACGCGCCGCGGGGCGAAGCGAATCATCTGCTCTGCCAGCTTTTCGGCCTCGTTCAGCGTCTCAGGCTCCGAAATGCCACCTTCGGGCGTCATTCGCCGGGCAACGAGGGAGACGCGGTAGGTGGCAGCCTTCACGCCGATGTTTTTCAGGATGATCTCGGTGGAGCGCTCGCGCCCATCGAACATCAGCCGCGTCGGCGCGACCAGAAGATCCGTCGCGTGCGCGCCTGTCGGCAGACTTGTGAAAAGGGCCGCAACCAGCAGTTGCGCCGTTAACCCGATCTTCACGTTCCGCCGCCAGAACCCCGTCTTGCAAGTCTTGCTGTTCATCTGGATCATACCCGGTTCCTTGCTGATACTTTTGACCAGCCTGTATTTGTAAACATGGAGCGGTTTTCCGGTCCGGTCGCGTGGACATCCCCGTTTTCACGCGGCCGGGCCGGAACCCACCGATGGACTGTCGTCAGGCCCGCCCGCCAGCCCCCGAATCCCCGTTCGAATGGCAGGCGCGTCTGACGGCAGTTACCGGCAGAAGACATCCCTACCGGCCCATTCACCATGCACCCGCCAAGGTTGAAGAATCGCTAAGACCTTCCCCGCAGGCCCAAATAGAAAGGGCCCGCCGGTTTCCCGGCGGGCCCTCGCTCATGTCAGTCAGCGCGATGCTTACTGATATTCAGCCGTCACCGTATAGGTGCCGCTGTATACGCCAAGAGGAGCGGCAGCGTTCAGGTTCAGCGTGGCGCCAAGGTTGAACGGCACGCTGGTTCCTGTGCCCAGAAGTGTCGGGTTCACTGCGCCGTCGCGGGTAAAGCCGTTGACGGTCAGCGTGTTGGTACCGTTGGCGAGGTCGACAGATGCTGGCAGCGTGACTGTAACCGTCTTGCCGTTCTGGCCTTCGAGGTTCCAGACGCCCGCTGCTGCATTGTTCAAATAGGCAGCGCCAGTCACGGTGCCGTCAGGTGCGACAACGACGGTACCGGTCGCACCCTGCAGGACATAACCGAAATCGAGGCCGGAAGCCTGCGCGATGGTCAGGTTCTCGACCAGCTCGACGGTTGCGCTGCCCGTGCCGTCGGCTGCGACAGCGGCGGTTGCGGAAAGTGCGGTGACAGCGACAAGCGCGCCCTTGAAAACTGCGTTCATTTTGGTGGTTCCTTGCAATGATTCGGTATCTAGTCGGCATTGGCATCCCCGCCTCTGCTTGATGACGCTATACGAACCGAATCTTCACGGGACCGTTACAAAAAGGGTTAAGGGGCCAGTAACGCCTCAGCGCGCGAAATAGCGTTCCAGCAGGCCCCTGTAGATAAGGGTCAGCGCCTCTATATCGGCGACCGCCACATGCTCTCCGACCTTATGCATGGAGGCCCCCGGCAGACCGAATTCCACGACAGGGCACAGGCGCCGGATGAAGCGGGCGTCGGACGTACCGCCGCTCGTTGAGAGTTCGGGCGTCTGGCCCGCCACCGATTCGATGGCATCGGAAACCAGCCTGGACAGCTTTCCGGGCGGGGTGAAAAAGGCTTCACCGGAGATTTTCGCCTCGACATCCGCCCCCGGCGTCACGCCATGCGCTGTCTCCTCGATCCAGCGCACAAGATCCGCGCCCCTGTGCATGTCGTTGAAGCGGATGTTGAGCCGCGCCTCGGCATGACCGGGAATGATATTATGTGCGGGATTGGGCGCGGTCAGGTCGGTGACTTCCAGATTTGACGGCTGGAACCAGTCATTGCCCTTGTCCAGTACGCGCGCCTTCAGTGCCGCGAGAATGGTGACCAGATGCGTGATCGGATTGTCAGCCTGGTGCGGATAGGCGACATGGCCCTGCGCGCCTCTGACCCGTATCCAGACATTGACGCTCCCGCGCCTGCCGATCTTGACCATGTCGCCCAGACTGGCCCGGCTGGTCGGTTCGCCGACCAGGCAATGGTCCGGCACATGGCCGTTCGCTTCCATCCATTCGAGGAGCGGCTTCGTGCCGAAAGTGGCAGGGCCCTCTTCGTCGCCCGTGATGATCAGGCTGATGGAACCGGTATCGGGACGTACCTCGTGCGCGGCGGAGATGAAGCAGGCGATGGCCGATTTCATGTCCGAGGCGCCGCGTCCGATCAGGAAACCGTCCTGAACCTCCGCCGCGAAGGGATCGACTTCCCATGCCGCCATGTCGCCCGGCGGCACGACATCGGTATGTCCGGCAAAGGCGAAATGCGGACCGGCTGTTCCGCGTCTTGCGAAGATATTGCTGACGGGGCCGTCCGGCGCCTCGCCCCATATATGACGCCAGACGGTAAAGCCCGCCGCTTCGAGAGCGGCCACCAGAAGGTCCTGCGCGCCTGCATCGGCGGGCGTGACACTGGGGCAGCGGATCAGGTCGCGCGCCAGGTCCAGCGCGCGGCTGCCCGCTTCGGGTCTAGTCACGCAGCAACTCGTTGATCGACGTCTTCGACCGCGTCTGCGCATCGACACGCTTGACGATGACCGCGCAGTAGAGGCCGGGGCCGCCGTCCCTGCCCGGTAATGTACCCGGTACGACGACGCTGTAGGCGGGAACCCGGCCGCGCATGACCTCGCCAGTCGCGCGATCGACAATCTTGGTAGAGGCGCTGAGATAGACACCCATCGACAGGACCGCGCCTTTTTCGACGACAACGCCTTCGGCGACTTCGGACCGCGCGCCGATGAAACAGTCATCTTCGATGATGGTCGGGCTCGCCTGAAGCGGCTCGAGCACGCCGCCAATGCCTGCGCCGCCGGACAGGTGCACGTTTCTGCCGATCTGGGCGCAGCTGCCGACGGTCGCCCAGGTGTCGACCATCGTGCCCTCGTCGACAAACGCGCCGATGTTGACGAAGCTGGGCATCAGAACACAGTTCTTGCCAATATGCGCGCCCTGCCTGACGATTGCGCCGGGCACGGCGCGAAATCCCGCTTTGCGAAAGCGGTTCTCGTCCCATCCGGCAAATTTCGATGGCACCTTGTCAAACCCGTTGCCGCCCGCAGTCGTGCCGTCGGAAAGCCGGTTGTCGTTCAGCCGAAAGGACAGAAGTACAGCCTTTTTCAGCCATTCGTTGACCTTCCAGCCGCCGCTGTCCTTCTCCGCGACGCGCAGTGTTCCGGCATCAAGTCCGGCAAGCGCTTCGTCCACGGCATCGCGGACCTCGCCCATGGTCGTGACGGTCAGCTGCGCGCGGTCGTCCCACGCGCTCTCAATGGCTTGTTCAAGGGCGTTTGCAAGGCTCATGTCAGGTCTTTCGTAATGTCGGCCAGCCAGTCACCCAGGTCTTTAATGACCAGATCGACGCTGTCCATGTCGGCGTGCAGGCCGCCCGCCTCGCTGCCATTGTCGATCCAGACCGTCGTCATGCCCAGCGCCTTGGCCGGGGCAAGGTTGCGTGCCATGTCCTCGACGAAGACGCTGCGTGCGGGAACGATGCCCAGCGTCTCGCACATCTGCGTGTAAACGCCGGGTTCCGGTTTGGGGCGGTAGTTCATGGCATGGATGTCGTGGATCGCTTCGAACGACTGGCCCAGCCCAAGCCGGGTGAGCACCTTTTCCGCATAGGCGGCGTCGCCATTTGTAAAGACCAGCTTGCGCCCCGGCAGGGCAGCGATCCCGTCCACGACACGCGGATCTTCAGCCAGAATGTCCATTTCGATGTCATGGACAAAATCAAGGAATCGCTGGGGTTCGACGCCGTGGCCGTCCATCAGCCCGCGCAGGGTCGTGCCATGGGCGTGAAAAAACTGCTTCTGGATGCGATGCGCCTCGGTGCGGCTCACATTCAGTTCTTCCGCGATGAACTGTCCCATGCGCTCGTCGATCCGCGCGAACAGGTTCGCGCTTGCCGGATAAAGCGTGTTGTCCATGTCGAACAGCCAGGTGTCGATGTGCGTCAAATCCATCACGCGCGCATAATGACCCCGTCCGCATTCAGCAATTCGACATATTCTCTTCACTAGGGCAGTCTTGTTCCCGTTCTAAAGCGCGAGTCTGCCATGACGCTCCGTATTGCAAACCTGTTCCTGACGGCGGCGGCGGCAGCCTTGCTGACCGCTTGCGGCGGTGGCGGCGGTGCCGGCAGTTTTCGGCCCGTGCAGCCGATACCGACCCCGACTCCCACACCCACCCCAACACCGGCGCCGACCCCCACGCCAACGCCCACCAGCCTGGACACGGCGGAATATCGCCGGTCCAACGCAGCGACGGCGGTTGGCGCTCTGACGGCCTATCGGGCCGGCGCGCTTGGCGCGGGTATCAGGGTCGGCGTGATCGACAGCGGCATCAATCCGGACTCGCCTGAATTTGCGGGCCGCATCGATACCGCCAGTCGCGGTGCGAATGGCATATCGGTGCGCGACACCGACGGTCATGGTACGTCGGTCTCAGGCGTGATCGCCGCCGCCGCCAATGGCAGTGGCAGTCAGGGCGTGGCTCCGCAGGCGACGATCGTCGCCTTTCGGGCGGACGATCCGGGCACCTGCGGCGAAGAAGACGGCTGCAAATATCCAGACACCAACATTGCGGAGGGCGTCGACGCCGCCCGCCTTGCCGGGGCGAAGGTGATCAACATTTCGCTGGGCGGGTCCCCGGCCCTGCCCGTCCTTCGCCGGGCCATCGACCGGGCGACGGCGGCGGACATCATCATCGTCATCAGTTCCGGCAATGATTCGGAAGACGATCCCGACCCGCTCGCCCTCGTTGCGAATGACCCCGTTGCAAGGGGCCGTGTGCTCATCGCCGGGGCTCTCGACGACAATGGCCTGCCGGCCGACTTTTCCAATCGTGCGGGCAGCGGACGGAATCACTATTTCGGCACACTTGGCGTCCGTGTTCTCAGCTTCGATCAGACCGGCGAACAGTTTCTCTACAGCGGCACCTCCTACGCCGCGCCGGGTGTGGCAGGCGCGCTGGCGCTCCTGTTTTCCGCTTTTCCCAACCTGACCGCCGATGATGCCATCGCGATCCTGGAACGCAGCGCACGCGACCTTGGCGCCGCCGGTGTCGATGCCATTTACGGGCATGGCGCGCTCGACATTGCCGCGGCGTTTCGCGCGCAGGGCCAGACCAGTCTGGCCGGGTCGAGGCAGCCGCTCTCTGTCGGCGGCGACCCCCTCCTGACGACTGGCGGAGCCGCGGGCGATGGCGGCGGGTTCGGCAGTGCGCTCGGCGCTGTCGTCGTTCTCGATGAATTTGGCCGCGCCTACGGCCTCGATATCAGCGACCGTGTCGCCGCCCGCGCGGCGCTGGGAAAGCTGATCGGACCGATCATGGCGGACCATCGGTCAGGCCGGGCCGCTTTCGGTCCCGCCGCGCTGTCATTATCCATGGTCGGCGGCGAAAGGAACGCGTTCGCGGGCAGCCTCGAGGCACGGGGTCTGGATGCGCGCGGCGGCAATGGCGGAACAGTGCGCACCGGCTATGTGTCCGGCGCGGTGGGAAAAGGCATGAATGCCGCCTTCGGCTACGGTCTTGCCCCGGATGCCCTTCTCGCGACGGTATTTGCGTCGCAGCGTCAGCCGTCATGGCTGGGCGCGGATCAGCGCCTTGGCGACGACGGCATCGTCAGCGGCAGCGCGGCGGCGGTCTCGCACCGCCTTGGCCGCTGGACACTGGGTTTCGCAGCCGGGCAGGGCCGCTCGCTGGCTGTGGGCAGGGACGAGGATGGGGGAGAGACGGCGCGTTTCGCCCTCCACGCCGCCCGCACGCTTGGCCCGGTCCGCTTCACTCTCGGCTATGAGCGGCTGGGCGAGCAGGACAGCTTTCTCGGCTCTCGCGGCTCGGCATTGCTCGGCCTCAACGGCGCGAACAGCGATTTCGTCAGCGCGGGCGCCGACGTTCTGCTTGGCGGCGGCTGGGCGCTTGGCCTTGACGCGCGCGGCGGGCTGACCGGGCTCGGCATTGACGCGGGCGGCGTCGCGCTTTCCGCGGAACGCCTCAAAAGCAGCGCCTTTGCCGTGGACCTCACCCGGCGCGGCGCGTTTCTGGCAGGGGACATGCTCGGCCTCAGGATATCTCAGCCGCTCAGGATCGAGGGCGGCGCGGTCACGCTCCGTCTCCCGACCGGCTATGATTATGCCGCGCGCGCGCCGATCTACACGTTGACGGCCACCAGCCTGTCGCCGTCGGGACGCGAAGTGGCTGTCGAAACCGCCTATGAGCGTCCCCTCGCGGGCGGCTATCTGCAGGCCAATGCCTTCTGGCGGCACCAGCCTGGCCATATCGCCGCCGCGCCGGATGATGCAGGCGTCGCCGTCAGACTGGGAACGCGCTTCTAGCGGTTCAGCCGTTTCGTGACCGACAGCGCGTGGGCGGGCAGGCCCTCCGCCTCCGCCAGCCGGGCCGCCGCCGGACCGATGGCGGCAAAGCCATCGGGTGAACAGTCCAGCCAGGTCGTCCGCTTCATGAAATCAGCAACGCCCAGCCCGCTCGAAAAGCGCGCGCGCCGACCCGTCGGCAACGTATGGTTCGGCCCGGCGACATAGTCACCGATCGCCTCGGGCGTCAGATAGCCCATGAAGACGCTGCCCGCATGACGGACGCGCGCGAAAATCGCCTGGGGATCGGCGACGGCCAGCGCAAGATGCTCGGGCGCCAGCGCGTCGACCAGCGGCAGTGCCGCGTCGAGGCTCGGGACAGTGATGATCGCCCCGTGGTCGTCCCAGCTTTTCGACGCCGCCTCTCTTGTGCTTATCTGGTTCAGATTGGATTGAATGCGATCACCGATTGCGTTCGCCAGATCCATGCTGTCGGTGATCAGGATTGCCTGTGCGCTCGGATCATGTTCTGCCTGGCTCAGCAGATCGGCGGCGACGATGTCGGCATCCGCGCCGCTATCGGCGAGGACAAGGATTTCGGACGGCCCCGCGACCATGTCGATGCCGACCCGGCCGTAAAGCTGACGTTTCGCTTCGGCGACATAGGCATTGCCGGGGCCGGTAATGACATCGACGGGCGCGATGCTTTCGGTCCCGTAGGCCAGCGCCGCGACCGCCTGCGCGCCGCCGACGCGGTAGATTTCATCGACACCCGCCAGTTTCGCGGCGGCGAGCACGAGCGGGTTTAAACGTCCGTCCGGTGTCGGTGTCACCATGACCAGCCGGTCCACGCCTGCGACCTTGGCCGGGATGGCGTTCATCAGCACCGAGGAGGGATAGGTCGCCCGTCCGCCCGGTATGTAAAGACCCGCAGCCTCGACCGCCGTATAGCGCCAGCCCGTGCGGTTCCCGTCCGCATCCACCTGCTCATGGTCGGACGGCCGCTGCGCCGCATGGAAATCGCGAATACGTTCCGCGGCAAGTTCCAGCGCCGCCATCAGGTCGGGCGCCACCGCAGCGACCGCGCCGTCGATCTCCTCCGCTGTGATGGCGATGTTTTGCGCGGTGACATCGATCCGGTCGAATGTTTTTGTCAGTGCGAACAGGGCGGCATCGCCCTCGTCCCGAACCCGCGCCAGGATGTTCCGCACGACATCGGAGATATCGGTACCGGTTTCGCGGCCTGCCTCGACAAAGGCCCGGAACCGGACCTCGAAATCGGCATCTCCGGCATCCAGCCTAAGCATGTTCGCCTCCGCTCTTCGCAGCGGCGGCGCGGAATTTCGCCAGCCAGTCGGTCATCGCCTCCGCCTTGCGCTTGAAGCTGGGGCGGCTGACGATCAGACGGCTCGACACCTCGGCGATGACCTCCACTTCAACCAGGCCATTATCCTTCAGTGTCTGCCCGGACGAAACCAGATCGACGATGCGGTTGGTGAGGCCAAGCCGCGGTGCCAGTTCCATCGCGCCGTTCAGTTTCACGCATTCCGCCTGCACACCGCGCGCGGCAAAGTGGCGGCTGGTGATGTTGGGATATTTGGTGGCGACGCGCACATGGCTCCAGCTGCGCGGGTCGTCATCCTCGGCAAGCTCGCGCGGTTCGGCGACGGACAGACGGCACGCGCCGATCCCCAGATCGACAGGTGCATAGATTGCCTCATAGCCAAACTCGTCGATCACATCCGACCCGACAATGCCGAAATCCGCCGCGCCGTGCGCCACGAAGGTCGCGGCGTCAAAGGCGCGCACCCGGATGATCGACAGGCCGGGAATGTTGGTCCCGAACTGCAGCGCGCGGTTTTTCGGATCGTGAAAGGCCGCTTCCGGCTCGATGCCCGCGCGCGCCATCAGCGGCAGCGCTTCATCGAGGATGCGTCCTTTCGGTACGGCAAAGGTCAACGTCTCGTTCATCGGCTCTCGCTTATTAAGGCGGCGTCGCTATAGCTACCGCTATCGATGTCGCAAGGCGGCGTCGTCAGACAAGGGGGAAGTTCGCATATGATGAAATTCGTCAATCCGTTTGACTGCATGACCCAGGCGATGGACGTGACGCTGATGTGGGGTGAGACGGTGACCGCCAGTGCCTATGTCATCTCGCGGCGGGCGAACATCCTTTACGGCGCGGCGGAAAATCCGCTGATGGCCGATATGGCCGAAATCGGTCGCATGATCCCGGAAAAGATGGAGGCCTTTGGAAAAGGTCTGTCCGATATGGGCAAGGCATCGACACCGCTGGAGGCCGCCGAGCGGCTGTTGAAGCCGGTTCATGCGCGTGCCACGTCGAATGCCAGGCGGTTGCGGCGCAAATAGCCTGCGCGACCGGCGCATGCCGCCACGGATATCACGCCCGCCGCGTCCAAAAATTGAAATTCTTGCCTTTTGCCCCCATTTCGGCAAGGGAAGCGCCGCCCATTCTTAGCGGCGCAGCATGATAAAAGGACTGAGTTTGGCCAAAGAAGAACTGATCGAGATGAACGGCAAGATCACGGAGCTGCTTCCGAATGCGATGTTCCGTGTCACGCTCGAAAACGGCCATGAAGTGCTTGGCCACACGGCGGGCAAGATGCGGAAAAACCGTATCCGCGTCCTTGTGGGCGATGAAGTGCTTGTCGAACTGACCCCTTATGATCTCACCAAGGGCCGTATCACCTACCGCTTCAAATGAGTGCGGGCCGCACGGGCGCGGATGGCGCTGGTCCCCGACTCGTGCTTGCCTCCTCAAGCCCGCGCAGGCGGCAGCTTCTTGAACAGATTGGCATCGTGCCGACGCGGATCCATGCCCCCGACATAGATGAAACGCCCCTGAAGGCGGAACTACCCCGCGCATATGCGGCGCGCCTCGCTGCGGAAAAGGCGGCTGCCGTGCCGCGCGGCGCCGGGGAATGCGTTCTTGCCGGCGATACGACAGTCGCCGTCGGTCGCCGCATTCTGCCGCCCGCCGACGACGACGCCATCGTTCGTTCCTGTCTGAATTTCATGTCCGGACGCCGCCACCGCGTCTATTCGGGTGTCGCGCTGATCGACTCGGATGGTGCGCTGCGGCACCGGCTGTCGGAAACCATCGTGAAGTTCAAGCGGCTGTCGGCCTCTGAAATCGACGCCTATGTCGCCAGTGGCGAAGGCCTTGGCAAGGCGGGCGGCTATGCCATTCAGGGCCGCGCTGCCGGGTTCGTGTCGTTTTTGTCGGGCAGCTACACGGGCGTGGTCGGCCTGCCACTTTATGAAACGCGCGCCCTTCTGCTGTCCGCCGGATTCGATGTCTGAAACCTGGCTCGTCGAGCGCGGCATCGGCGAGGACCGGTACGCGCTGATCCGGAATGGCGAAATTGTCGAGGCCTATGTCGAACGCCCGGGTGAATTGCGCGCCGGCAGCGTGCATGAGGGGCGACTGACGCGCAGGCACGGTTCTGGCGGAGAAGCGCAGATTGACGGCGAGACCTGCCTGATCGATCCATGGCCCAGGGGAATGGCCGAAGGGGCGGCAGCCCGTCTGGAAGTCATCCGGGAGGCCATTCCGGAGCGCGGACGCCTGCGAAGCGCCAAGGTGGCGATCGCCGGTCATGGCGGCACGGCGGCCGCACTGACCGAGGGCGCGGTGGAAAGCTATGGCTGGTCGGAGTTGGTCGAAGAGGCGCGATCCGGAATCATTGCCTTTCGGGGCGGCCTGCTCTCGATCGTGCCGACACCGGCGGGCACGACGATCGATGTTGACGGCAACCTCGCGCCGCAAGAGCTCGCCATCGCGGGCGCCCGGGCATCCGCGCGGGCCATTCGCCGCCTCGGCCTGACCGGCTCCGTCCTCATCGACCTCCCAAGTCTCGAAGGCAGGGCTGTCCGCGCCGCTGCCGCCGAAGCCTTCGATGCCGGCTTGGTGCAGCCCTATGAACGCACCGCCGTCAATGGCTTTGGACTGTTGCAGGTCGTCCGTCCGCGCCGCCGCGCATCGCTGATGGAGCGTGTGCAGAACCAGCCGATCCGCAGCGGCGCGCTCGATCTGCTACGGCGCGCGGAAATGGCGGGCGCACGGCAAGGCCTGGAACTTAGGGCTGGACGCCGGCTTGTGGAGGAGTTGCGGGAGGATCCCGCGCTCATGGCCGCGCTTGCCCGCCGTGTCGGTCTTGCGCCGCTCTTGAAAGTTCATGGCTCCGACCCCTTATGGTGGGGCGATGTCCATGCTCTCTGAAACCGCTCCGTCTCGATCCCGGGCCGACGCCTGTCCGATCTGCCGCAAGCCTGCAACTCAGGCCGAAAAACCGTTCTGCTCGCGCGTCTGCCGCGATCGTGATCTGCTGAAATGGCTGGGTGAGGATTACCGCGTGCCGGTCGCGCCCGAAGAGGAACCCGCGGACGGCCTTGGCGAAATGCTGGACAAGCCCTGAACCCCCGCTTATAGCCCCGCCTTCCGACGCGCGCCCGGGTAGCTCAGTTGGTAGAGCATGCGACTGAAAATCGCAGTGTCGGCGGTTCGAATCCGTCCCCGGGCACCACGGCCCCGCGCCCGCCAGGCATCAGGGCCGGTTCTCGCCGCGCCCGCCCGTCCTAACGTCCGCCGCGCCAGATGCTGATCGGTTCGCGATCAGGTGCGCCAAGTTCACGCGGTGAGCAGGCGCGAGGCGCAAAATCCCTCCCGAAGCAGAGCTTGATTTCGTCCAGCCATCCGCGCCCGTTCCGGTCGATACCAATGGCGTCGGCGGGCAGATCCGGATTGGCCTCCCGAAATGCCGCGCGGATACGCCCTGCGGTCAGGTCCGGTTCGCGGCTCAGCGTGAACAGGTCCGGCTGCCTTACATCCTCCCACAGGTCGGCGGCGGCCTCGAAATAGGCGTCGGGGCTGTCCCACTGGCAGGTGCCGTGCTTCGCCCATTCATCCTGCATCAGTTTTGCCGACGGCGACATGCAGTAATGCTGGCGCAGGACCGCCTCCGGGACAGGCGTGGCAAGGGCGCATGAGCGCGGATGCGGCTCGCGCGCCGCCTGCGGCCACAGCCCATGGACGATCAGCCCGAAACGGTTGTCCTGGCACTGCCCCTGACTGGCGCGGTCATCGCCCCGAAAACGGCAATATTCCGGCGACCAGGACAGCGCGAGAACATAACCCGCCGTCGGCGCGTCCGCGCGCTTGTCGGGCGGCGTTGCCCGTGTGGCAGCGCTCAGGTCGCCGGGTATGACGCAGGAGATGGCCTGGCCGGGGGCGGCAGGCGGGGCGGTGGGAACCGCGCTGTCGCAGCCCATGAGCAACAGACCAGCGGCGATGCCCCTATGCATCCACAAAATCGAGCCCGATATCCGCGGCTGGCGACGACTGGATGATGCGGCCGACGCTGATGAAGGTGACGCCGGTTTCGGCAATTTCTCGGATGGTATCCAGATTGACGCCGCCCGATGCCTCGGTGGGGACGCGCCCTGCGACGATTTTCAGGGCCTCCCGCAAGACATCCGGTCCCATATTGTCGAGAAGCAGCCGGTCCGCGCCCGCAGCAAGCGCCGGTTCGATCTGGTCGAGCCGGTCGACCTCCACAACGACATCGGTCAACCCTGCCGCCTTGGCGCGGCTCATCGCCTCGCCGACCGACCCGGCGATAGCGACATGATTGTCCTTGATCATCGGCTGGTCGCTCAGGTCCATGCGGTGATTGGTGATGCCGCCCGTGCGCGTCGCATATTTCTGCAGACGGCGCAGCCCGGGATGCGATTTGCGGGTATCGAGCACGATTGCGCCCGTTCCCGCAACGGCGTCCGCATAGGCCCGCGCTACCGTTGCGATGCCGCTCAGGTGCTGGACGGTGTTGAGGGCGGGACGCTCCGCGGTCAGAACCGCCCGCGCACTGCCGCTGACGCGCATCAGGTCCGCGCCCCTCTCCACCGCCGTACCGTCATCGACCAGCATGTCGATTTCGCAGCCCGGGTCCAATCTGCGGAAGAAGGCGGCGGCGATGGGAAGGCCGCAAACGACAATCGCATCGCGGCTGTCCATTATGGCGGTCAGCCGGGCTTCGGCGGGAATGACCGCCGCCGACGTGACGTCGCCGCCTTCACCGGCATCCTCGGCCAGCGTGCGCGTGATGAAATCCTCGAGGTCGAAGCCGTCTATTTGAAAGGTCATATCCGCCGTTTTCATGTCCTAGCGGAATTTGTCCAGCGCGGGCGGGCACGATTCGAGCGCCTGCCGCAACAGGTCGGCTGCGCGCCTGACCGCCTCAAGGTCCGGACCCGCAAGGGCGATCTCCGCCTGATCCACCAGCGCCGCCGCTTCCGACCGCAGCGCCGCCATCGCCGCTTCGTTCCCCTGCGCGCCGACCGCGGCGGAGGCCAGTGCCTGCAAATGCCCTTCCGCGGCGCGAACATTGACCGCGCTGACCTGGCGGATACGGCCGAGCGTGCCCTGCAGATATTCGGCGAAGCCATAGGGTTCGGCGTAAAGACGGAAATCGCCATGTTCGGCGCGGCGAAACGGCAGGGGATCGTCCGTTTCCGCCATGCGGGACAACGCCGCGCCCAGCCATTCCATGCAGGCGATGGCGGTATAGGGGTCGTTTATGCCCGGCGACAGGGCGCGCATGGCGATCTCCGTCAGCTCATCGGCCAGAAATTCATTGTCCTGCGAGGGCGTCCGCAGCTTCGCGATGGCGAATGCCTTCCCGAATTCCGCGCGGCAGGTGTCGCCCGGATCGCCGCCGTAAATGGCGGCAACGACCTGCCCCGGAACCTGAAACTGTCCCGGACGGATATGAAGCTCGATCAGCACATCTGCCTTCTGTGCCGTTTTCGCCAGCTGTTCGCCATCGATGATCGACACCAGCCCCGCAGTCCCGGCAAGCAGCGGAACCGCCCGCCCGCGGTTTCGATAGGTGGTTTTCGCAGCGTCGATATCGCTGTCCCTTACGGCATGACCGCAATTGCCGGGAAACCGGCTTGGTACATTCCTGAACAGACTTTCGCCAATTCGGGAAATGACATGGTTGATCCTGAGCGCGGCGGGGGCGTGGTGCAGGAAGAAGATCAGCGCCGCTATGCTGGCCGAGGGCAAAACCCATGCCCACCATGCCGGCAAGGCCGAAATCGCGTTCGCCTTCGCGGATCATGGCGTAGATGATGATGGCATATACGAAGCTGGATACGAACACGCCCAGCGTTAGCTGTATGGCGCGGTCGGCCAGGAAGTTCGTCAGAAGGCGCGGACCATATTGGCCCGCCGCGTTCACGGAGGCGGCGACGATCACCGAGAAGACCACCGCGCCGGTACCGATGGTGCTGCCGGCGATCAGGCTCATCAGATCCCTCATCGCCTCTGCGTCGGGCGCGGGCGGCAAACCCACGGCTTCCGCCAGCGCCGGCCCCCATTCCGCCGGAAGCGCCAGGACAATGACCGCCACGATCAGGGCACCGGTCGCCATGCAGCCGGGAACGAAGCCGTAGCTCGACCTCAGCTGCGAGAGCCGGTCGATGATGCGGGCGCCGTGTTTCAGCATCGCGGCGGTCTAGTCCGCTCCTGTCAGAACGTCCTTGGCATAGATCGTCATCAGCGCGGCGCGATAGGCTTCTTCCTCGGTATTCGCCGCTCCGGCATGTCCGCCCTCGATATTCTCGTAATAATAGAAGCGCTGGCCATATTCCGCCATCCGCGCCGCCATCTTGCGGGCATGGCCGGGATGCACGCGGTCGTCCTTCGTCGATGTGTACATCATCACGGGTGGATATTTCGCATCGGGGCGAAGGTTCTGATAGGGCGAATATTTACGGATATAGGCCCACTCGGCCGGAATGTCGGGATTGCCATATTCCCCCATCCAGGACGCCCCGGCGAGAAGTTTGTTGTAACGCTTCATGTCAGAGAGCGGCACGCCCATGATGATGCCGTCGAACAGGTCCGGGCGCTGCGTGTAGGCGACGCCGACCAGAAGCCCGCCATTGGAGCGACCGGAGGCGGCAAGGGTCGACGTCAGGCCCGACGCCTTCAGGTCTTCTGAAACCGCGTATAGATCGTCGAACACCTTCTGACGGTTTTCCTTCAGCACCGCCTCATGCCATTTCGGGCCATATTCGCCGCCGCCCCTGATGTTGGCGATGACATAGCTGTTGCCGGCTTCGACCCAGAACAGCCCCATCGGGCCAAGCCGCGAGGGGTGGCTGGTCAGATAGTCGGGCAGCGTCGGGGCGCGAAAGCCGCCATAGGCGTGCATGACCGTCGGGAGCGGGCCGGTCGCGCCCGCAGGACGCACGACGAAATAGGGGATTTTCGTGCCATCCGGTGAGGTGGCGAAGCGCTGTCGCACGTCGATGGACTTGGGGTCGAAAACCGCGTCCAGACTGTCTATGGCCGCCGGTTCGCCGCCGCTTTGCGTCGCATAAAGCGTTGGCGGCGTCGCGAAATTTTCCGCCGTGAAGAAGGCGATGTCGCGCTTCCCGCCCGCCGCCTGCAGCGAGACGACGCTGTTCCGAGGAACCTCGACATCGGCGGCGCGGAACTGGCTGTCCAGCGCGATCAGCTTGCCGTTCACATCGTCGAGCAGCGAAATATAAAGCCGGTCGGTCCCCGCCTCGATCTGGCGGACGGCCTGACTGGCAGACGGCGTGAAGATCGGCTTTACGCCAAATTCACCGCGCTCGATCAGCGCGTCGAGATCATAGGCCAGCAAAGTGCCGGACTTGTACTCACCCCAGTCGGCGTTCAGCTCGACAATGCCATGGCCCGCGAACAGTTCGCTGACGGTCGCCGTCGCCGGGATCGGCACGGGAACCAGCGTCCCGTCGGCCTTCACATGATTATATTCATAATCCCAGAAGGTCATGTTGCGGACGATCAGCGGATAGTTCCGGTCCTGTGTCCGGCCCATGGAAAGGCCGTAGCCGGTCTCGGTTTCGGGGATTTCCTTCAATACCCGGCCGGCGCCCGGTGCCTCGCCGCGCGTCCACAGCCTGACCTGCCGCCCATAGCCCGATTCCGTCAGCGTGCCGGGGCCGAAATCGCTGGCGAGAAGGACATGGTCCTCATCCAGCCAGGTCATGTCGTGCTTTGCCGTCGGCGCGTTGAAACCGTCCTCGACAAAGGCGCGTGCCGAGACATCGAATTCCCGGATCACCGCGGCGTCGCTGCCGCCATCCGACATCAAAATCAGGCAGCGGTCATAGTCGGGGGCCAGGCAGCGGACGCTCTGCCAGACCCAGTTCTTGCCCTCGGCCTCCGACAGCGCATCGAGGTCGAGCAATGTCTCCCACCCCGGCGTGCCCGCCAGATAATCGTCGATCGCGGCGATGCGCCACAGGCCGTGCGTGTTCGTCGCGTCGGTCCAGAAGTTCGTCACCCGGTCGCCGAGAATCTGGTACGGCTCCTCGATGCGGTCGGGATTGGAAAGGATCGTTTCGGCGCGTTTGCGGTAGGTCTCGAACATCGGATCGGCGGTCAGTTCGTCCGCCGTATCCTTGTTCCAGGCCCTGACCTGCGTCAGCGCGCGCTCGCTCTCCACCTCCTCAAGCCACAGATAGGGATCGTCCATATCGGTCATGGCGGCTCCGGCGGTCAGGTCGGCATCGGCGGAAGGATTGGCGGCGCAGGCGGCGAGCATCAGCGCCGCGATCAGGGGTGTGCGTGTCATGGCGCAATGTCTTGCCCAGACGGCGTAAGTTGGCAAGGGGCGAGCTGCAACGCGAACGCGAAAGCGGGCGCGTTAGCCGCCGATCAGACGGCGTTCCAAACTGCGGCAGAAGCGTGCCGCCGCAGTGCCGGCACAGACCTCAGTCCCCGTCCACGCTGTTGATATCCTTCGGCCCCAGATCGCCCTGGCCGACCTTGTTGCCGGCCATTTCCAGCATGCGCTCCAGCGGCTTCAGGGCTCTCAGGCGCACGTCTTCCGACATTTCGATCTTCGGCTCCAGGTCGCGCAGCGCGAGATAGAGCTTCTCCATCGTGTTCATCGCCATGAACGGGCACATGTTGCAGTTGCAATTGCCGTCCGCGCCGGGGGCACCGATGAAGGTCTTGTGGGGGGCGGCCTTTTCCATCTGGTGGATGATGTGGGGCTCGGTGGCGATGATGATCTTTTCGGACTCGTGCGCCAGAACCCAGCTGAGGATGGACGACGTCGAACCGACATGGTCGGCATGGTCAAGGATGTGGACTGGGCATTCGGGGTGCGCGGCGACCGGGGCTTCCGGATGCTCGGCCTTCAGCTTGATGAGTTCCTTCTCGCTGAACGCCTCGTGCACGATGCACGCGCCCGGCCACAGCAGCATGTCGCGGCCGGTCTTGCGCGCGAAATAACCGCCCAGGTGCCGGTCGGGGGCGAAGATGATCTTCTGGTCCCTGGGCAGCTGGCCGAGAATGGTTTCCGTCGATGACGACGTCACGATGATGTCGCTGAGCGCTTTCACCTCCGCCGAGCAGTTGATGTAGGTGAGCGCGATGTGATCGGGATGCGCCTCGCGGAACTTGCGGAACGCTTCGGGCGGGCAGGAATCCTCCAGACTGCAGCCCGCGTCCATATCGGGCAGAATGACGGTCTTGTCGGGGCTGAGGATTTTCGCGGTTTCCGCCATGAAACGCACGCCGCAGAACGCGATGACGTCCGCGTCGGTTTCCGCGGCCTTGCGGCTCAGGTCGAGGCTGTCGCCGACGAAATCGGAAATGTCCTGAATGGCCGGATCCTGATAATAATGGCCGAGGATGACGGCGTTGCGCTCTTTCTTCAGGCGCTTGATCTCGGCGACCAGGTCAAGGCCGGTGAGCGAGTCTGCGTGGCGGGCGTCCATGTAATTCCTCCATTTTCAGGCCGTCGCCGGGATGACGTGAACCTTGTCGTTTTCGGTTTCTAGCTACCAGACCCGGCCTCGTCGGGGAAGCGGACGTTGACGGTGGCGTCTACGCCGGCGGCTTCAAGCGGCAGACGGAAGCCGCGCGCCACGGCGTCCCTGGCCGCCGTGCGGGCCATATCGAGCATGACGGGAGCTTCCGCCTCCTGCCTCACCGCGCCTGCGACCTTGTTGCGGTTGGCGGCGTCGAGCGCATCCTCGGCATTCCCCAGCGTCATCAAGACCGCGCCCTCGCCATAATCGCGCACTCTGGCCATGTCGATTTCGGGATCGGAGATTTCGATGGCGGGCAGGTCGACCTGAAGCGTGCCGGTGGTTTCATCCCAGCTGAGGTCTTCCGGGGTCAGTTTCGCATAATCGATTTCATAGCGGACCGTGGCGGGCACGATCATGGTCTTTTCCGCCGCCAGCCCGAATTTCGTGGCACGCGAGGTGACGGCGACGGTGAAGCGGCCCGCGAACACGCTGAGCCGGTTCTGCGCCCGGACCGCGTTCAGGCTGGCGGAGGCGATGGTCCGCACGTCCGGCTTCGCGGGTGTCTGCTGCTGCCAGAAGAACAGCGCGCCCGCGCCCAGCAAAAGTCCGGCGATGAGAGCAATAACGGTACGCATCAGCTTTCCAGCCTCCAGGTGTCGCCCGCGACATGGGCGACCTGCCCTTTCCCCTGCATGTCGATCAGGTGCGCCAGCACGGACCGTCCGGCGGCGGGGTGCAGTTTCCTCGAAACCAGGGCGTACATGGCCGCGACCAGCCCGCCAATGTCCTTTGGACCGTCCGCCAGCAGTTTCAGGATCTGCCCCTCCCGCTGGCGGCGGTGGACGATATAGCCGCGAACGAGCTTTTGCGGATTCGTGACGGGATCGCCGTGCGTGGGATAATAGACGGCGTCATCGCGCGCCTTCAGCTTTTCCAGGCTTTGCATATAGGCGGTCATGTCGCCGTCCGGCGGCGAGACGACGGTGGTCGACCAGCCCATGATGTGATCGCCGGAAAACAGGGCGCGCTCTTCCTCCAGCGCGAAACAGAGATGGTTGGACGTATGGCCGGGGGTGTGAACGGCCGTCAGGGTCCAGTCCGGTCCGGATATGCTCTCCCCGTCGCGCATGACATGATCGGGCGCGTAGGTGGGATCGAATCCCGCATCTGAACGCGGGCCATCGTCGGACAGAACCAGTTCCGCGCATCCCACGACCTTTGCGCCAGTCGCGGCGCGCAACCGGACGGCGAGCGGACTGTGATCGCGGTGGGTGTGGGTGACGAACAGGTGGCTGATCGTCTCGCCCGCCGCCGCGGCGAGGATGGCGGCCAGATGCGCGTCATCGTCCGGGCCGGGGTCGATGACGGCAACCGTTCCGGTTCCCACGATATAGGTTCCCGTACCCAGATAGGTGAAGGCGCTGGGGTTCTTCGCCAGCACGCGGCGGACCAGCGGAGAGACCTGCTGGGGCGTCGCATAGGGCGCTGCGGCGATGGCGGCTTCGATGCTCATGGAAACAAGGTGGCATTGCGGCGGGCGGATATCAATCTTTCACATGACGCCGCGCCGTCCGCGCGCTACGGAAAGCGGATATGAAGACCATCGCCATCCTGCGTCACGCCAAGTCCAGCTGGGACGATCCGGTGGAGCGCGACTTCGACAGGCCGCTCAATGCGAAGGGCCGCCGCGCCGCCGTCACCATGGGACGGCATTTCAGGACGGCGGATCTGGCCTGGGATGCCGTCGTCGCCTCGCCCGCCGTCCGCGTGATCGAGACGCTGGACGGTGTGGAGGAGGGGCTGGAGCGGAAGCTCGCGCCCGCCTTTGACAAGCGCATTTACATGGCGGGCGCGACGACGCTGATGGACGTGGTTTCGGATGTCGATGACGGCGCGGACAGACTGCTGCTCGTCGGGCACAATCCGGGGCTGGAGGATCTGATCTTCCTGCTGACACCCGCCGACGGATCGGCGCACCGGCAGGCGGTGGACGTGAAATACCCGACCGCGACCTATGCGGAGATGGAATTCGACGTGGACAGCTGGGACGATATCGACAGCGATACGCCGGGCCGGCTGACGGTGCTGGTGCGCCCGCGCGATCTGGATCCGGAGCTGGGACCGGACGCGTAGACCCTGGTTCCCGGTGCGCGTCAGCCCGGCCCGAAGGCCGGGCCCGCATGTGGGAGGAAGCGGGACCCCTAGCCTGCAGCCTGTTCCGCAATCCAGCGGTCGATATGCGCGTCGAGCACGTCGAGCGGGATCGGGCCGTTTTCAAGGACGGCGTCATGGAACAGCCGCAGGTCGAAGCCCGCGCCCAGCGCCGCCTCCGCCCTGCTCCGCAGCTCGCGTATCTTTAGCTCACCGATCTTGTAGGCCAGCGCCTGTCCGGGCCAGGTGATGTAGCGGTTGACCTCGGCGTCGATATTGCCGGCCGACAGCGCGGTGTTGTCGAGCATGAACTGGACGGCCTGCTGCTTCGTCCAGCCCTTGGCGTGAATACCGGTGTCGACGACCAGCCGCGACGCGCGCCACATCTCGTAGCTGAGGCGGCCCATTTCCTTTTCGGGTGTGTCGTAGAGGCCCATCTCGATCCCGAGGCGTTCCGAATAAAGTCCCCATCCCTCGACAAACGCCGTGAAATTGATGCCGTGCTGGCGGATCGGATGAATATCGAGTTCCTGCTGCAGCGAAATCTGGTGATGGTGACCGGGTACCGCCTCATGCACGGTCAGCGCGGGAATTTCCCATAGGGGGCGCTGGTCGAGCTCGGTCAGGTTGACGCGGTAGATGCCCGCCTTTCCGGTCGCCAGAGAACCGCTTTCATAATAGGCGGTGGTGTTGCCAACCGCCTCGTCCATGGGAATGGGTTTCACGGTGTAGGGCAGGCGTGGCAGCGTGTTGAAGAGGACGGGCATCCAGCCGTCGATCTGCTTGGCGATCGCGCCCGTGATCTCCAGCAGCTCTTCACCCGTTTTCGGATAATATTGCGGGTCGGTGCGCAGTTTTTCGATAAAGCCCTCGCGGTCGCCTTCGAACCCGGCTGTGGCGGCGACGCTTTCCATCTCGGTGCGGATGCGGGCGACTTCCGACAGGCCCAGCTCGTGAACCTGATCCGCCGTCATGTCGGTGGTCGTATAGCTGCCGACCAGATAGTCGTAATAGTCACGCCCGCCCGGTGTGTCGGAAATGCCGAAACTCTGCCGGCATTTCGGCTCATATTCCGTCGTGTAATAGGCGGCGAAGTCGCGGTAGGCGGGGAAGACGCTATCCTCGATCGCCGTTTTCGCGCGGGCTTTCAGCGCGGTCCAGTCGCTTTCCGAAATGCTGTCCGGTTTTGCCGCGAACGGCGTCCAGAAGCTGGAGGCTTCCGCGCTGTCCGCCAGCCGCCCCTCGATGGTCGAACGGAAATTCTTCATTGGCTCGCACGGCTGTGTCAGCCCCGCGGCTACCGCGGCTTTCGTGCGCGCGATGCCGTTCGCATTCTCGGCGGCATAGGCCTCCAGCCGGCCTATGTAGGACTCGTAATCCGCTTTCGTGAAGAAGGGAGAACTGTCGGCCAGACCGGCGAACCACATGTGCCAGCCGCCGCGATTGGTGAACAGGATATAGCGGCTATGGTCATGTTCGGCGCCCTCGATCCGGTCGGCGAGAGACCGGCGGATGACGCCGTGGTCGACGGCGAGATCTTCCGGCAGGGCCGCCTGGTCGATGGCGTCGAGTTTCGCCAGCCAGTCCACCGTTTCCGCGACCTCGCGGTCATAGCCCGCCTCAGACATGTCCCACAATTTGCCGTCGCCGCGCCGGTCGCCGATGTTCGTGGCGGTGATGGGGCTGTTGTCCAGCGTCCATTGCCAGATATTTTCGCGCAGGGTCCTGTAATCGTCCGCGGGCGCAGCGGCGGCGGTGGTGGCGGCACTGGTGCTGGCAAGCAGGGCGAGCGCGATCAGCGGTTTGAACATGAATTTCCGTCTCCCTCGGTTTCCATCCCCCCGCTAACCGCGTCAATCTATGTTGTCGACAAGTTCCGACGGGAACGTAAAAGGAACATATGGCCCGTCTCGACACCCAGCAAAAGCTTGCGATCCTTGCGGACGCGGCGAAATATGATGCGTCCTGCGCGTCTTCGGGTACGTCGAAACGCAACAGCGTGGGCGGCAAGGGCATCGGGTCCACGGAGGGCATGGGCATCTGCCATGCCTATGCACCCGATGGGCGCTGCATATCGCTTCTGAAAATCCTGCTTACCAACAGCTGCATTTTCGACTGCCACTATTGCATCAACCGCAAATCCTCGAATGTGCGGCGTGCGCGGTTCACGCCTGAAGAGGTCGTGCAGCTGACGCTGAATTTCTACAAGCGCAATTACATCGAGGGCCTGTTCCTGTCCTCGGGCATCATCCGGTCGTCCAATTACACCATGGAGCAGCTGGTGGAGGTCGCGCGGCAGCTGCGCGAAGTGCATGATTTTCGCGGTTACATCCATTTGAAGACGATCCCCGACGCGGACGAGGAACTGCTGCGGCAGGCCGGGCTGTTCGCGGACCGGGTATCGATCAATGTCGAACTGCCCACGACATCCGGCCTGAAGCGGCTGGCGCCCGAAAAGAGCGAGGCGCGGATCGAGGGCGCGATGGGCGGCATGAAGACGGCCATCCTTGACGGCCAGGATGCGAAGAAACGCTACAGGCACGCGCCCAAATATGCGCCTGCGGGGCAGTCGACGCAGATGATCGTCGGCGCGGACGCGGCCAATGATGGCGACATCATCCTGAAGGCGTCGAGCCTCTATGGCCGGTTTCAGATGCGCCGCGTCTATTACAGCGCGTTCAGTCCCATTCCCGACGCGAGCGCCGTGCTGCCGCTGAAATCGCCACCGCTGATGCGCGAACACAGGCTTTATCAATCGGACTGGCTGATGCGCTTTTACGGCTTCCAGCCAAAGGAGGTCATTGCCGCGTCCGACGATGGCATGCTGCCGCTCGACATCGACCCGAAACTGGCCTGGGCGCTGAAATTCCGCGAGAATTTCCCCGTCGATGTGAACCGCGCGCCAAGGGAGATGCTGCTGCGCGTGCCGGGGCTGGGGACGAAGGCGGTGGGGGCGATCCTGTCCTCGCGGCGGTATCGCAATCTGCGGCTGGACGATCTGGGGCGGCTGACGCAGTCGGTGCGGAAAATCCGCCCCTTCATCGTCTGCGCCGACTGGCGACCGACCGCGCTGACCGATGTGGCGGACCTGAAAAGCCTGATCGTGCCCAGGAAGGAACAGCTCGAACTGTTCGCGGCCTGATCGGGGTTGATTTTCCGGTCCGATTCGGCAGGTTCGCGCGCGATCAAAAAACGGGGGAAACACCATGGAATATATGTTGATGCCGCTGAAGCGCTATGCCGATTTCAGCGGGCGCTCGCGGCGCAAGGAATATTGGATGTTCTCGCTGTTCCTGATTCTGGTATCGATCGTGCTGTTCGGCATATTGTTCGCTGTTGGCGGGCTGGACGCTGGCGGATCGGGCCTGGTCGGCAGCACATTTCTCGTGGTCTTCGGCCTGTTCTTCCTCGCCGTCTTGATCCCTTCCATCGCCGTGCAGGTGCGGCGCTTTCATGATCAGGACAAGTCCGGCTGGTTCGTGCTCCTGGGGCTTATCCCCTATGTGGGCGGGTTCATCGTGTTCGTGTTCATGTGCCTGGACGGCACGCACGGACCCAACCGCTTCGGTCCCGACCCCAAGGGCCGCGGTGGTTCCGATCTGGAAGAGACCTTCCGCTAGAGTGACCATCTGGCGCGGGAACGTGATGGCGTTCCCGCGCTTTTCCCTTTCATGCGCTGCGTAACGCTTGAACATGAAGAGGATTTCGCCGGCTGGCGCGATGCGGCCCGCGCGCTGGCGCTGGCGGGGGTCGATCCCAGCGATATCAACTGGCAGGTCGGCGACACACCGCAGGACCTGTTCGGTGACGAGGCGGTGCTGGATGCGCCCGCCGATATGACGCTGACTGTGCCGAAGCCGTTTATCGAGCTGGCGCGCAGCGTGATCTGCCACAGTGACCCCGAACGCTTCGCGCTTCTCTATGCGATGTTGCTGAAATTGCAGACTGAGCGCGGGGCAATGCGGGACCGCGCCGATCCGCTGCTGAAACGGCTGGAAGTGCTGCGCAAATCCGTCGGGCGTGACATCCACAAGATGCGGGCCTTCGTGCGGTTTCGGGAAATGGACGAGGATGGCACGTCCAGGGGAGAGGGGCGCTTCGTCGCCTGGTTCGAGCCGGAACATCATATCGTCCGCACCAACGCGCCGTTTTTCCAGCGGCGCTTCGCCAATATGAACTGGTCGATCCTGACGCCGGAACTTTGCGCGCACTGGGATGGAAAGGCGCTGAGCTTTACGCCGGGAGCCACAAAGGCCGACGCGCCGGACGGCGACCCGGTCGAGGAGACGTGGAAGACCTATTATGCCAGCATCTTCAACCCGGCGCGGGTGAAGGTGAAGGCCATGACATCGGAAATGCCCAGGAAATACTGGAAGAACATGCCGGAAAGCGCGCTCATACCCGATTTGATCGCGGGCGCACGGGCGCGGGAGACGGCGATGGTGGCGACGGCGCGAACGGGCGTGGCGAAGGCGGGCGACAACCGCGCGAGATCGCTGGCCGCGCTGCGCGAGGAGGCGGAAGGCTGCCGCCGCTGCGACTTGTGGAAACCGGCAACGCAGATGGTCTTTGGCGAAGGGCCTGTGGACGCAGCGCTGATGTTCATCGGTGAACAGCCTGGCGATCAGGAGGATCTGGCGGGGCGACCCTTTGTGGGGCCGGCGGGACAACTGTTCGACCGGGCGCTGAATGAGGCGGGAATCGAGCGCAGTGCCGCCTATGTCACCAACGCGGTAAAGCATTTCAAATATGAACAGCGCGGCAAACGGCGCATCCACCAGTCGCCGAAGGTGGGCGAGATCAGCGCCTGCACCTGGTGGCTGGATCAGGAGCGTGACCTGGTGCAGCCGAAGGTCACCGTCGCCCTCGGCGGAAGCGCCGCGCGGGCAATGCTGGGGAGGACTGTAACCATCACCAGGGCGCGCGGGCAGGCGCTGGAGCTGCCCGACGGCTCCGAAGGCTGGGTAACGGTGCACCCTTCCTATCTTTTGCGGATTCCCGACAAGGCGAAGGCGGACGAGGAATATGCGCGGTTTTGCGAGGATTTGCGGACTGTGAAGGCGCGCATGGCGGTGCTGGCCTAGACCCGGCTTCCCTCGGACGGCGGGGCAAAATCCTTTGCGATCGCCTCGATCTCCGCCAGCCGCTCCGCCTGCCCGCGTGCGTCCATCGCCGCCATCGTGCGCTTCACGATGTCCGGCCGCGCGGTTTCGGGCGTGCCGCCGCCCAGCGGGGCGGGATCATATTCCAGACCCAGCTGCACGCTCTCCGCCAGATCGCGGCCGTGCAGCTTTTCCAGAATGCGAAAGCCGAAATCGATGCCCGCCGTGACGCCGCCGCCCGTGATGAAGCGGCCATCCTCGACGACTCGTTCCGCCACGGGAATGGCGCCGAACAGGCCCAGTTGATCGCGCCATGCCCAGTGACAGGCGGCGCGCCTTCCTGTCAGCAGCCCCGCCGCCGCCAGAATCAGCGAGCCGGTACAGACGCTGGTGACATATCGCGCGGTCTTCGCCTGCGCGCGCAGCCAGTCCAGCACCGTTTCGTCGCGCATCATCGCCGCGCAGCCATAGCCGCCCGGGACACAGATCATGTCGAGGTCCGGACAATCGGCGAATGTCGCTGTCGGCGAAAAGCCGAGGCCGAGATCGTCGAAAACGGGGTCCATGTCCTTCCACACGAAATGCAGCTTCGCCCCCGGCATCCGCCCCAGCACCTGCACGGGACCGGTCATGTCGAGCTGGGTCATGTTGGGATAGGGGACAAAGCCGATATGGAAGGGATTGGTCATGTCAGTTCCTGTGCAACCAGAATATGGCGAGGCCCGCGGCAAGCATGATGATCGCCGCGGCATCGACGATTACAACACGTCGCAGCGCATCGTTGAAGCCATTTTCGGTAAGCGCGATCAGGATGAATCCGCCCATGCTGACAAATCCGGCAATCGCAGCGGCGAGGCGCAAGTCGGAACGGAAGGCGCCCGCTATCAGCAGTCCTCCGACGATAGCGAACATAAGCGCGCGGTGACGCATCAGCAGCCTGAGATCGGGACCGTCCAGAGTGACGTCATAAAGCGCCTGCAGGCGGTCGCCGGACACAATGCCAATCACCGGAAGCAGATTTATGAGACCCACGATGCAGAAGAGGGCGATACCGATTGTCCTCAACTCACGTCTCCACCAAGGCAATTTGAGTATAACTCAACTTGGCGATGCCGGCAATCCCCGCTTCCAGCTATTGCGTCTGAACCTCTTCGGCGCTGGTTTCATAATCGCCGGACAGGAATCGCAGGACTTCGCGTGCGGCGGGGTGGTCGAAGGCCGCGTATTTCGCGGTCAGACGCCCGGTGTTGAGCCGTGCGCGGCCCGCGTCCTGCAGCGTCAGCAGGTCGGCCATCAGCGCATCGGCCAGATCGCCCGGAAACAGCGCCCGCGCCGCCTGCGCCGTCGCGCGCGAATAATCATAATCCGCGTTCTCGGCATAGGCCCGCGATAGCGTCAGCGCCGGAATCATGGTCAGATGCGGCTGCAGCGCCGGATTGACATAGTGCGCGCCGACATGCGCTTCGATCGCGCCGCGCCCGGTGAAGCCGCGCAGGTGCAGA
Source organism: uncultured Alphaproteobacteria bacterium (assembly GCA_963710205.1). GTDB lineage: Bacteria > Pseudomonadota > Alphaproteobacteria > Sphingomonadales > Sphingomonadaceae > Pacificimonas. The sequence continues at coordinate 47,409 of CAVPZG010000003.1, forward strand.
TGGCCGCACATGCGCGGGCCGTCGTTGACGGGATAATTGTCCCAGAGGACGGGCTTCCGGCCCAACGTGCCCGCGATGCGCCGCAAGTGGCCCGGCGACAGTTCGCGGCTGCACACCTCCGGCCCGGTCCAGAAAATGTCGACGTCGGGCGGCAGGAGCCTGCCAAGGTCTTCCAGATACCCGTCGGGGCGCTGACCGAACACCCGGTCCAGCACGCGGTCGTCGCTATAATAGCTGGGACACATGGTCAGGTTCAGGCCGGATGCGGCGCGCGCTTCCGCAATGATGTCCGCCTGCACCGCAGCCAGATCGGGTACGTCGCCCTTCATGTCGTCGAACAGGATGGCAAGATCGGTCAGGCCGAGACCGCACAGTTGCTCGATGCGCTCACGCAGCCGTGCGCGTCCGCTCGCGGTCCAGTTCAGATGCAGTTCGAACGGGCTGAGCCCGACGCCGCAGCGCACGTTCGCAGCGCGGCAGCCAGCGGCGAAGCGGGCAAGTTCCGCCGCCTCTTCGGGCGGATGGGGCTCGGCCCAGCGGCGGCGAAGATGCGCGTCGCCCTTTGGCGCATAAAGGAACCGGGAATAGCCGTGCGCGGACAGCGCCCGCATGACATGCATACGGTCCGGCCACGACCAGACCGGTCCGAAATAGCCTTCGATGATGCCAAGCGGAGGGGCCATGCCCGCTCCGCTAGCACCGTGCCCGCGCCGGGAACAGTCAGACTGTGGCGGTAATGTCCGGCAACGGCGGTGCTGGCCCGGCGCGCCGCAGCCATGGGGACGGGTTCGCAATTGCGGTTATCGGCTCTCGACCAATGTTTTCCAGTCGCCTATCTGCGGAAGCATGAAGCGTTTCTCATTTCGCATTGATCGCCTGCCTCGCGTTTCCCGTTGCCGCGCAGGAGGCTGCCGAAGTCCCCGGCGACCCGCAGTCCTGGTTCACGGAGCGCGCGGCGGAAGCGGCGGCGCTCGCGCCTGACCTGTCGGCGCTGCAATCGGAAGCGCTCCTTCGCGCACAATGGTCGGTGACGACGCGGGAATGCCCGGCCAGCGTGTCGGCCATGCGGCTTTACGGGCTGCAACCCGCAACCGCCGACCGGCTTGTGACCGCAGGTATTCTGGACGACGCCTTTGCGGGGGCGTGGACATTCTACGGCGAGACCGACTGTCCGAATGCCAGGATCCTGCGTTTCATGTACGTGCTGGAAAAATCCGGCGAGCATATCATGCTGGTGGTCAATCGCGGCAACACGATCACGACACCCAGCATGATGCGGGAGACGAGCGCCGAGGTGGGCGCGGACGTCTATGCGATGGCAAAGGCGCGCCAGCCGGGCTGCGACATCGAATCCGTCCGCATGAACGGCGCCCGTGTGGAGGCGACCGACCGCGCGCTCGGCCCGATGGTGGCCGGGACACGCTTCACTGGCGGCTGGTCGGAGATCTGGAGCTTCCGCGCCTGCCAGCAGGATGTTGAGGCAAGGGTGCGCTTCGACACGGACGGCAAGGGCGGCACCACCGCGCGCGTGATGGGGATGGAGGTCGTCGGCTGACGGCGGGGCGTCGGCCCTTCACCAAAATTTAAACCCCGGGCGGCGATGGTTGCGCGGCGGCCGATCCTGCGGACGCAGGTCAGCCGCGAAAGTATCGATATGTCAGTGCCCAGCGCCTTCGAACAGCTTCAGCTGGAACTCATCAACAGGTTCCGGCGTGATCCCGCGGGCGAATATGACCGACTGGTCGGCGGCGACATTGCGGCCAATGTGGCCAGTGCCGTCTCCTTTTTCGGCGTCAACCTTGCCGCGCTGGAGGCGCAGCTGTCCGCGCTCTCCGCCGCGCCTGCGCTGGCATGGAATGCGCAGCTGGCAAATGCCGCCGCCGCGCACTCGCAGGTCATGATCGACACCGACAGCCAGACCCACCAGGCCCCTGGCGAGCCGGGCCTTGGCGAGCGCCTGCGGGCCGCGGGCTATGATTTTTCACGCGCCGGCGAGAATGTCTATGCGTTCACGGATGACGCCTTTCAGGGCCATGCCGGTTTCATCATCGACTGGGGCTATGACCGGCCGCAGGGCGGATCGACCGCCGATGATTTCGAGGCGGACGGAGTCACGCTCAGGTCCGACTGGCGTGATATCGGCGACGGCATCCAGGACCCCGCGGGCCACCGGAACAGCCTGATCGACGCGGCCTTCACGGAAATCGGCATCAGTGCGATCGCGGAATCGAACAGTGCCACCAGCGTCGGCCCCTGGGTCGTCACGCAGGATCTGGGCAGCCGCCGGGGCTATGAGGCGCAATTTGTGGGTGTGGTGATCGACGATTTCGACGGCGATGGCTTTTATGACATCGGCGAAGGACTTGGCGGCGTGACGATTACCCTGACGAACGTCGTCAGCCAGGACCGGTATACCACGAAAAGCTGGGCGTCGGGGGGCTGGCAGATTGCCGTGGCCGCGGGCACCTATGACATCCTGTTTGCGGGCGGCGACCTTGCCGCCGCCATCAGCGTCCGGGCTGACATCGCCGCGTCGAATGTGAAGGTGGACGCCGTTCAGGGTCAGACCGCTGACAACGCCGCGCCCGTTCTCGACATCACCCCGCTGGGTGCCATAGCGGAAACCAGCGCTCCGGGTATGGCGGTCCTGCACCTCAGCGCGCGTGACGCGGACAATGATGCGTTTTCGTTCAGGCTTGCGGGAAGCAACGCCGCGCGGTTCACCATCGATGCCAATAACAGCGTCGTGCTTGCCAAAGGTGCGCATCTCGACTTCGAAACCGAGCCGTTCGTTGAACTGACGGTAGTCGTCACCGATGCGCGGGGCGCGAGCGCGCGCGAAGTGGTGACCTTTGCGGTCGCCGATGTCGAAAGCCCGCCCGCAACCGACGGTGACGACATGATCGAGGGCACGAATGGCGACGATGACATCGACGGCGGCGCCGGAAACGACATCGTCGCCGGCGGCCTCGGCACGGACAGCTACCATGTGGGGCTGGGCGACGATCAGGTTCGGGGAACGCTTGCTGACCTCAATGGCGACACCATCATCCAGTTCGCCGAGGGCGACAGCATTTTCGTGATCGGGCACAGCCTCGTGCGCGAGGGCATCCTGACCGTCGCCGAGGGGCAGGGCGGCATCGGTTTCGATACCAACGGCAATCGCCGCATCGATCCCGATACCGAACCCGCATTGTTCTTCGCGGACAGCGATCTGGGGAACGGCGACGTCATCCTGTCGCTGCACGGCGGGGGCACCGACATTCGCTACGCCGATTTTCTGCCTTCGCTTGTGGACGGAGAGCGTGCCGCGCAGGATGACATCAACGGAATCGTGAACACGCTCTATCTGAACGGCGACAATGCCAGCCGTTTCCGCGTGACGTTGCAGGACTCCGCCGCCGGTTATGACAACAGCCTCGGCGTTTACGAGGTTCGCGGCGACGGCAGCATCGCCGATGTGCGTTTCCTCTCCCTCGACGTGAAGGCGGATGCGGGCGAAGCGCTGATCGTCACCGACGTCGACGCGGGCAGCACGCTCGGTTTCTTCCTCGTTCAGGACGGCGCGAACATCCTCCCCCAGAATATCTCGGCGACCGCGCTCGGCATCGCTGTGGTGGACGGCACGGCCATGTTGACGAGCGGCGGCGTCGCCGTTTCCGGGGCGACGATCTTCCTCAGCCACGATGCCGCGCTCAATGCCGATGGTCAGGTCCATGTCCTGTCCGGAGTCGACGACGCCGGCCTCGGCGCGCTCAGGATCGGTTTCGAGGACCTGATCCGCGGCGGCGCGGCCAGCGATGACGATTTTCAGGACGTCGTTTTTCAGGTCGAAGCGCAGCCGGTCGCTGCCGCCTCCGCCTTTGCGGACGCGCAGGCGGTCATGCCGGGGGACGTCCTGCCCTTTGCACGACATGCGCATCCCGCTGCTGCCGCTGGAGGTGCTCGCCTAGCGCACTTGCCCTCTTCTCCTCTCTCGATATGACGGTTCGCAGATTGTGATGCGGGAGACGGAATATGCGGGGTTTGGGGACATGGCTTGGGGTCTGCCTTCTGCTGCTGACGGGCACGCTTGCAGGCGGTCCTGCCGCGGCCCGGTCTTTCCTGATGCCAGAGGCCGATGATGATGCCGGCAGCCTGGTCATCACATTGCCAGCGCCCGAAGCCGACGGGACATCCCTCCGGGTGCTCCACGCCGCGCGGCTGTCGAACGGGTTGGGGTCCAATCCGCTCGGCCTCGACCGGGGCTGGGGCAATAGCGGAGAGATATTGCGCTTTCGCCTGCGCGGCGACCGGGTGACGGCGGAGGTCGAGAACCAGCTTTACCGCGCGACCGCCGACAATCCGCTCGAGCAGCGCGCCGTCGCGGAAAGTTTCGGGCGCTCGGTGATCTGGTCGGGCAAGATCGCCAGCCGCCTGCCGAACGGCGGCGCCACGGTCGATATTACCGGGCTTCTCACTGCCGACACGCTGGGTCTGGCGCGCCAGCTGACCGAGGACGATGCCAAGGATTTCAAGCTGAACAAGGACAGCGCGCTGCTGCTGACCGGCGATATGCTGAGCTTTCCCGATAATCTGGAAATCGATGCCGAGCTGACCTTCGAGAGCGAGAAACCCGGCCCCGAAGTGCGCGCCACCGCGCCCGATCCGCGCGCCGTCACCCTGACCGTGCATCACAGCCTGTCGCGCCTGCCGGACGATGGCTACAGCCCGCGCGCCCATGATCCGCGCATGGGCGTGAACGCGCTCGGCTATTATGATTTTTCCGCGCCGCTGACGGGCGAGGTCGTGAAGGCCTGGGCCATCCGCCACCGGCTGCGGCACAATATTCCCGGCGACCCCGGCAGCGGGACGAAGGACCCCATCATTTTCTATGTCGATCCCGGTGCGCCGCCGCAGATCCGGGACGCGTTGATCGAGGGGGCATCCTGGTGGCGCGACGCCTTCGCCGCCGCCGGTTTTCCGGACGGTTACCGGGTGGAGCTGCTGCCGGACGGCGCGAACCCACTCGATATCCGGTACAACGTCATTCAGTGGGTGCACCGCCAGACGCGCGGCTGGTCCTATGGCGGCGGCATCGTCGATCCGCGCACCGGCGAAATGGTGAAGGGCCATGTCATCCTCGGCTCCCAGCGCGTCAGGCAGGATCGCATGATCTTCGAGGGGCTGGCGGGCACGGCGAAAAGCGGAACGGGCGCGGATGACGATCCCGTGGAACTTTCGCTGGACCGCATCAGGCAGCTGGCCGCGCATGAAGTCGCCCACGCGCTCGGCTTCGCGCATAATTTCGCAGCCTCCACCTATGGGCGCGGTTCGGTCAGCGACTATCCGGCGCCCTGGGTGATCGCGCGCGAGGATGGCACGCTCGATTTTTCGCGCAGCTATGCGGCCGGAATCGGCCCTTGGGACAAGGCGGCGGCGACGTGGCTTTACGGCGATTTCGGCACCAACGAGGCCGCCGAACTGGAGCGGGTCGCGGACGAAACCCGCGCGGCGGGGCTTGTTTTCGTGGAAGATGACGACGCGCGCGGCGTCGGCACCGGCCATGCGCGCGGCGCGGTCTGGGACAATGGCGACGATCCGGTCGCCGAACTCGCAAACACCCTGCGCGTGCGTGAAATCGCACTTGCGAATTTCGGCGAACGCAGCCTCAGCGCCGGGCAGAACCGGGCGCGGCTGCGCGAAGTCATCGTCCCCATCTACCTTTATCACCGCTATCAGCTGGCGTCGGCGGCGAAGTCGATTGGCGGGACGACGTACCAGTATACGAAGGCGGGCGATCCGGACGGCGCGCTGGATGTGGTTCACCCCGATCGTCAGGCGCAGGCGATCGCGCTTGTCCTGCAGACGCTGGAACCGGAGTTTCTCGACCTGCCACAAGGCGTGCTCGCCGCCCTGCCGCCCGCGCCCTCCGCCCCCTGGGGAACGGCGCGGCCCGAGCTGTTCGATGCGCGCACCGCGCCCGCCTTCGACCTGTTCTCGGCGGCGGAAACGTCGGTGGACCTGACGCTCGACGCCCTCCTTGCGCCGGCACGGCTGGAGCGCATGGCGTTCTTCCATTCGCGCGATCGCGAACATCCCGCGCCCGCGGACCTCCTTCGCCGCATCGGCGAAACCGTGACCGCACGCCCGCGCGAACAGCGGCGGCAGGCGCTTGCGGACGTCGCGACCGGCCGCCTCGTCGCCCGCCTGATCGACGCGGACGATGGCAGTCATAGCGATCTCGTATCGGCGGCCCTGCGTGCGGAACTTGCGCAGCTGCGCCGGGACATCGCGAAGCGCGCGGACGTGCCGCTCGCCGCGCTCTGGACGCAGCGCATCGACGCGCATCTGTCCCGTCCCGCGCCGGACCGCACGCCCGTACCCCGCGCGCCCGATATCCCCCCGGGCAGTCCCATCGGCGGGTAGTTCTGGACAAGTCCGCCGCAGCCGCTATCCCACGCGGCAGCAAATTTCAGCGTAACTCTGGGGGAGCCCACGCGCCATGAACCTGATCGACCGGGTCACCAATGTCAGCGATTTCATCTGGGGCGGCACCTGGAACGGTGTGGAGGTTCTTCCTTTCCCGCCGATGGTCATCATCCTTCTCGGCATTGGCCTCTACATGATGGCCGGCCTCAAATTCCTGCCCATCCTGCAGCTTGGCAGCGCCTTCAGGGGGCTGTTCGCGGGGCGCAAAAGTTCGGGTTCGGGTGAAATTTCGCCCTTTGCGGCCCTTTCGACGGCATTGTCGGGACAGGTCGGCACGGGCAATCTGGCGGGCGTCGCCACGGCGATCACGCTCGGCGGTCCCGGCGCGATTTTCTGGATGTGGGTGACGGCGCTGATCGGCATGGCGCTGGCCTTTGCGGAGGGGTCGCTTGCCATCCGCTACCGCGAAAAAACCGCGGAGGGGACGTATCGCGGTGGCCCGATGACCTATATTCTGCTCGGACTCGGCAGGAAATGGACCTGGCTGGCGATCATTTTCTGCCTCGGCACGCTGTTTTCCGCACTCGTCACTGGCAACAGCATCCAGGCGAACAGTGTCGCGGATTCGATCAACGAGCTGACGGGCCTGCAGGAATGGATCGGCGGGCTCATTGTCGCCATTGCCGTCTTCATCGTCATCATCGGCGGGATCAAATCCATCGGCAGCGTTGCCGAGAAGGTCGTACCCTTCATGGCGGCGGCCTATCTCCTCATGGCGCTGATCGCGATCCTTCTCGATATTCAGGACATTCCCGAAACCTTTGGCCGCATTTTTGCGGGCGCATTCGGCTATGACGCGGCGGCGGGCGGCTTTCTGGGCGGGGCGATCATGATCGCCATCCGCGCCGGTGTCGCACGCGGGCTGTTTTCGAATGAAAGCGGTCAGGGCTCGACGCCCATCGCCCACGCCGTGGCGCAGACCGACGATCCCGCCCTTCAGGGCCGCATGGCGATGCTCGGCTGCTTCATCGACACGGTGGTCATCTGCACCATGACCGCGCTCGTCATCCTGACGGTGGAGGGCAATTTCGTCGATGCGGGCGGACAGGCCGTGCTGCACGCCTATCAGGCCGATCTCAATGGCTTCGCCATGACGTCGGGCGCCTTTGCGGCGGCGTTTCCGCTGGCGATCGGCAGCATTCCCATCGGCACGCTGATCGCGTCCGTCGCGCTGATCCTGTTCGTGTTCACGACGCTCCTGACCTGGAGCTATTATGGCGAGCGCGCAATTACCTTCATCTATGACCGCGTGCCGGGATCAAGCCCGAGGGGCGAGCGCGTGCTGCACATGATCTGGCGCGTCATCTGGTGCGTTGCCATCTACATCGGGGCGTCCGCCGACCTGGAACTCGTATGGCGTCTGGGCGATATCTCGAACGCCGCGATGGCGCTGCCGAACCTCGTTGCGCTCGCTGCGCTGTCCAGCGTGGTGTTCGCACTCGCACGCGGGGACCGGAAGGCGGGGAAAACGCACGAGGTCGAGGGAACGATCAGCTAGACAGGGTGATCCTTCCCGGAACAGGAAGGCGCTTTACCCGATTTGCTCCACCTCGACCTTTTGCGCGTTCATGCTGGCGCGGCCATAGACGGTCATGAAGCTGATGTCGGCGGCATCGCGGCCAACGCCGATACGGGCGATGCCGTCGACGGGGGCCATGCCGGTGGGATCGACCAGCCGCCAGTTGCCGTTCAGGTAAACCTCCGCGACGGCGTGGAAATCCTGCGGCTCGACGCCGACCGCATAGACGCTCGCCATGCGCGCCGGGATGGCCGAAGCCCGTGCCATGGTGATCATGACATGGGCATAGTCGCGGCAGATGCCCTCGCGCTGCACGAAACTGTCCAGCGCGGTGGTATCGGCGTTGCTCGCCCCCGGCGTGTAGGTGAACTTGTCCTCGATCCAGTCGCGCATCGCCATGATCTTGGCGCCGCCGGTCAAATCGCCGAACTCCGCGTCGATGAAGCCCTGGAACCGGTTCGGCTGGCAATAGCGCGAGCCCATCAGATATTTCACGATGTCGCCAGGCAACATATGGACGGGCGTTTCGGCCAGGTCGGCGCAGTCCAGCACTTCCCGATCTATGGCGACTTCGGAACGATATTCGACAGTCAGCCTGTCGTCGCGGCGGACCCAGATGCGGTCACCGATCATTTCCTCGCCGGGAATGCGCGCGAAATGCCCTTCGCCCGGCACATGGATATGCGCCGATAGCAGTTTCTGGTCGTCCTGCGGCGCGGCTTCAAGCTGCAGGAGTATGTCGGAGGGGCCGTCGAGATCATAGTCGAGACGGGCCTGAATCTTGAGTTTCATGCGCCCTCAACGAACCGCGCGCATTTCGGACGCACGGGCCGCGAAAAGAAATAAGGCGATCCGTCGTTCGCAAATCCAGGGATATACGTCCGCTATGGGGTGGAAAGCGGACATTCCGCTCGTATCGAAGGATGCCATCGACACGGGGGCTGGACGACGCAGCATCGGTCGGGTGCTGGACGCCATCATTCACCGAGACCTCATCAAGGTCGAATGGGCTGACTCCCTCCAAGCAGGCGACATTGACGCCATACTGGTTGGGGTTTGAACGGCGCTGATGGTGCGTGTAGATGCCGCACTCGGAGCAGAAGTAGTGTCGCGCTGCCATGGTGCCGAATTGATATAGGGTGAGAGCGTCTTCGCCAGCTGTGATGGTGATCCCATCGAGGTTGGCCGAAACGGCGACTGCTCCCCGCATCCGGCAGTATGAACATGTGCAGCGCCTCGCCGTGTGCAGGCCGTTGATGAGCTTTACATGGAAGCGAACGGTCCTGCAGTGGCATGCCCCGTTGATGTCAGTGATGTCTTTGTTCACGCGGACTCTCCAATAAGAGCGTTCGTTGCACGACCGTTCGTGCGGAAGAAATGCCATCCTCCATCTTCTATTCGATGTCCGCAATCGAGTCGTGAATGGCCATTTCGGGGGGCTGGATTTGCGGGTCTTGCGATCACCAAAGAAAAAGCCCGCCGCTGCGACCAGCGACGGACCTCTTCATACCAAGGGGCTCAGCCCTTCTGCCGCCTAGCTGGCGGCGCCTTCCGTAATCGGCACGATGCGGATTTCCACGCGGCGGTTCTGCGCGCGGCCCTCAGCCGTGTCGTTGGAGGCAATCGGCTGCGTTTCGCCAAAGCCCTGCTGGGCAATGCGGGCGCGCTGCACGCCGTTCGACGCCAGATAGGTGGCGACGCTGTCGGCACGGCGCTGGGACAGCGTCATGTTATAGGCGTCGCTGCCGGTCGAATCGGTGTGGCCGTAGACGTCGACGAAGCTGCTCTCATATTCGGTCAGGACCTGCGCGACCTCGTTGAGGGCGGGGCGGAACTGCTCGTTGATGATGGCGCTGTCGACACCGAAGGTCACCTGGCTTGGCATGTTGAGTTTCAGGCTGTCGCCCTGACGCTCGACCTCGATGCCCGTACCCGCCGTGCGCTCGCGCAGCTTCTTCTCCTGTGCGTCCAGATAGACGCCGACGCCCGCACCGGCGATCGCGCCGATGCCCGTGCCGACCAGCACTTCGGTGCGATTGGACTTGCCGCCAATCAGCGCGCCCAGCGCGGCACCGATACCGGCACCCGCCGCGCCCGTTATCGCCGGACGCGCGATGCGCTGGTTGCCGGTTTCGGGATTGGTGACGCAGCCGGAAACAACGAAACTCAGCGATGCCGCGATGACGGCGGTTTTTGCGATTTTACTCATGATGGGAAACTCCTGCCCTTTTTGGTCCTGTTCGCAACTCCTACGCGCAAGACGGGCGGGAGGTTCCCTTGATCCATGTTATCTTTCCGAACCGTTCGCCGGCGCCGGTTCCACGAGTAATTTTCAGCGCGCCGCGATAGCGGTGACCTCCAGCTGCCATGCGCGCGATGGCGGCATGGCCCATGTCGCCCTGCATGGATGCTGCCCGCATGAACGAGGATCGAAACCCGGTTTCATGTTCATGGCTGCCTCCCCCCATATCCGCAAATACAGCCTGCGCCCTTCCGTTTTTCATGCCTGCACGCCATATGCGAACGCATGCCTCCCTTTCCCTGGACCGACCTTCTCATCATCCTTGCGCTGATCGCCGGCAACGGCGTGTTCGCCATGTCGGAAATGGCCGTCGTCTCCTCGCGGGAGGCACGGCTTCAGGCGATGATCAACAATGGCCGGCGCGGCGCGGAGGCGGCGCTCGACCTGCAGCGGGAGCCGGGACGGTTTCTCTCCACCGTGCAGATCGGCATCACGCTGGTTGGCATTGTCGCGGGTGCCTATTCGGGCGCAACACTGGGTGCGCCCGTCGCCGCGCGGCTGGCGGCGCTCGGTGTGCCGGAAGCGACGGCGGGCACGCTTGGAATCGTACTGGTTGTCACTGGCATCACCTATCTGACGCTGACCATCGGTGAGCTGGTTCCCAAGCAGTTCGCGCTGAGAAAGCCGGAAGTCATCGCCAGCATCATCGCACCGCCGATGAAGATTCTCGCCCGCATCGCCGCACCGCTTGTCTGGCTGCTGGGCATCACGACAAAGCTGCTGCTGCGCCTGATGGGCGCGCGCGAATCGGACGAGGGGCAGGTCACGG
>CAVPZG010000004.1:0-542560 GCA_963710205.1 uncultured Alphaproteobacteria bacterium
ACCGGCGCGGCCAGCAAACTGCCTGCCAGAACGGCGGCGATGACGGATATACGCAAAAACTCTCTCCCTTGCCCATAGGAATAGGGGTCATTATCGCGCCCATATGACAAACAGACAAGCCGTCGTGCTGCTGTCGGGCGGCCTCAATTCCACCACCTGCGCCTCCGCCGCGCGGGCGGATGGATATGATATTCTCGCGCTCACCATCGACTATAACCAGCGCCACCGGGTTGAGCTGGACGCCGCAAAGCGCGCCGCCGCCGCGCACGACGCGATCCGCCATGTCATCCTCCCGCTGGATCTCTCGGCGTTTGGCGGCTCCTCGCTGACCGCCGACATCGACGTGCCGAAGGGCGACGGTGCGGTCGATGACAGCCTCATTCCCGCCACCTATGTCCCCGCCCGCAACACGGTATTCCTGTCCGTCGCGCTGGCATGGGCGGAGGCGTCGGGCGCGCGCGACATCTTCATCGGCGTCAACGCGCTCGACTATTCCGGCTATCCCGACTGCCGCCCCGATTTCATCCGCGCGTTCGAGGCACTGGCCGCGCAGGCGACCAAGGCGGGTGTCGAGGGCGAGGCGTTCCGCATCCACACGCCGCTCCTCGATCTCGACAAGGCGGGCATCGCGCGGTTGGCGCACGATCTCGGCGTCGATGCGGGCGAAACCTGGACGTGCTATGATCCCGTTGTCCGGGACGGCGAAGCGCTGCACTGCGGCCGCTGCGACGCCTGCCGCCTGCGTGCCAAGGGCTTTCAGGAGGCTGGCCTGCCCGACCCCACCCGCTACGCATGACGTACGCCGTCAAGGAACTTTTCTTGACCTTGCAGGGCGAAGGCGCGCAGGCGGGCAGCCGCGCCGTGTTCCTGCGCTTTGCCGGATGCAATTTGTGGAACGGGCTGGAATCGGGCCGCGCCAGCGCCGTCTGCCGGTTCTGCGATACGGATTTTGTCGGCACCGACGGCGAGGGCGGCGGTAAATTCGCGGGCGCCGAAGCGCTGGCAGACGCCGTTGCGACCTGCTGGGGGGATGATCCCGACCACCGCCTGGTCGTCTGCACCGGCGGCGAACCGCTGCTGCAAATGGATGCGCCGCTGATCGGCGCCCTGCACGCGCGCGATTTCCGCATTGCCGTCGAAACCAATGGCACCATCGCCGCTCCCGCCGGGATCGACTGGATCTGCGTCAGTCCAAAGGCGGCGGAGCCGCTCGTCCAGACCAGCGGCAACGAACTGAAACTGGTCTATCCGCAGCCGGAAAACACGCCCGCCGACTTCGCGCATCTGGATTTCCAGCATTTCTTCCTGCAGCCGATGGACAGTCCCGCACAGGCCGAAAACATTGCCGCCGCAACGCGCTATTGCCTGGAAAACCCGAAATGGCGGCTTAGTCTGCAGACGCACAAGCTGATCGGGATACCTTAACCGCGCACCGTCCCCCGGCGATGGCCTTCGGCCGTCGACCCTTATGGCGGAGCCGAGCGCCGGAATGTCGATCCCGCCGCGCGCCTAACTTGCACGGACTCGGCCACCCCGCTATCCCCCGCGGCAATTCAAATTCCCCCTGACAAAAGGACATCATCCTCATGGCACGCAACAAGATCGCCCTTATCGGTTCCGGCATGATCGGCGGCACGCTCGCGCACCTCGTCGGGCTTAAGGAACTGGGCGATGCCGTGCTGTTCGACATCGCCGAGGGGATGCCGAAGGGTAAGGCGCTCGACCTTAGCCAGGCCGGCGCGGTCGAGGGCTATGACGCCGTTCTGAAGGGCACGTCAGACTATGCCGACATCGCGGGCGCCGATGTCTGCATCGTCACTGCGGGCGTCCCGCGCAAACCGGGCATGAGCCGCGACGATCTCCTCGGTATCAACCTGAAGGTCATGAAGGCCGTCGGCGAGGGCATCAAGGCGCACGCGCCGGATGCCTTCGTCATCTGCATCACCAATCCGCTCGACGCGATGGTCTGGGCGCTGCAGAAGTTCAGCGGCCTGCCCACGAACAAGGTCGTCGGCATGGCGGGCGTTCTCGATAGCGCGCGCTTCCGCCACTTCCTCGCCGATGAATTCGACGTCAGTGTCGAGGATGTCACCGCCTTCGTCCTTGGCGGCCACGGCGACACCATGGTTCCCGTGCCCCAATATTCCACCGTCGCGGGCATCCCCATTCCCGATCTCATCAAGATGGGCTGGTCCACGCAGGAAAAGATCGACGCCATCGTCGACCGCACCCGCAAGGGCGGCGGCGAGATCGTCGGCCTGCTCGGCAACGGCTCGGCCTATTACGCGCCCGCCTCCAGCGCCATCGCCATGGCGGACTCCTACCTGAAGGACAAACGCCGCCTTCTCCCCTGCGCCGCCTGGCTGACGGGTGAATATGGCTGTGACGGCATGTATGTCGGCGTCCCCGTCATCATCGGCGAAGAGGGCGTGGAGAAGGTCGTCGAGATCGAACTCGGCGACGAAGCGAAGAAGGGGTTTCAGGTCAGCGTCGACGCCGTGAAGGAACTGATGACGGCGTGCAAGGAACTGGATGGCTCGTTGGGCTAAGCGTTGGACATCGTCCTTGTCACGCTGATCATATTCCTGTGGGTTTACGCAGTCCGCGGCTGGGTAGACCGCTGGCTGCTAATCATATGTTTGTTATTCCTATGGTTTCTCGCGCTCAGATTCCTGTTCTGGATTAATGTGAGCGAGGACTGGATATTCGTGCTTCCGGCTTCATCTCCTGCGATATCCATCGTCGTGATCATTTTTGGATCGATAGCGATTGCTCTCGCGACTATTCCTGTTGTTCTCTTTCGGGCTTCGCGCAGGCCCGCGGATAGTCACTACGAGATACCGAAACGGTTTCGTGACGAGATTGACGAATAGGTGTGGTCACGCCCCTCCCTCAACCGTCACCCCGGCGAAGGCCGGGGTCCAGTCCCGCGCTGACCGCCTGCTTCATTTTGGGCCATCATTCACCGCAACCGCACGTTTCCGAGACGGCGACTGGATACCGGCCTTCGCCGGGGTGACGAGGGAGTAAGAGGAAGGTTCGCACATGCCCAAAGGCGGCTGGGTCTATATCGTTACGAACATGCAGAATGGCACTCTCTACATCGGCGTTACCAGCAACCTTGCCCGCCGGGCCTACGAACATCGTGAAAAGTTGATCGACGGATTTTCAAAACGCCACAATTGCACCCGGCTTGTCTGGTACGAGGACTATCCCACCATTGAAGAGGCCATCGCCGCCGAACACCGCATGCAAACAGTGGAACCGCAAATGGAAATTGCGCGCCATTGAGGACATGAACCCGAACTGGGACGATCTGTACGAACTGGGGCTTTAGGTTCCGCCCTATCCATCCCCGTCACCCCGGCGAAGGCCGGGGTCCAGTCCCGCGCTGTCCGCCTGCATGGTTTCAAGCCATGAAATGCAGTGGTGACGCGCGGGGTCAGATGGGGACTGGATACCGCTCTGCGGCCGTGTGACGGCGTTGGTTGAGGCACGTGTAACTTCCAAATCCCCGCTGTCCTACAGCAGGGCAATCCGTCATAATCGGGGACCGCACTCAAAGCTCGAAAAACAGGTCCCATGATACAAGCCTCAATCGTAAAGTCCCGTCCGGTCAAACCCCACAACAACCACGTGACTCCCGCACACAGTTTCCAAAACGCGTGTGACCTGTGTGACCCATCTTCGCGAAATTGCGTGTGACCCCTGTGACCCACATTCCCGTCCGGGCAACTTCCGCCCACGCGAATTTCTCCCACAATGGGGGGTGTCCTTCGCCCGCTCTTTCTGTATCGCCGTCCGCAGAACCTTCATCCGCCAGGGAATCGTAATCCATGAACATCCACGAATATCAGGCCAAACAGTTGCTCGCCAAGCATGGCGCGCCCATTTCGAAAGGCTTTCCCGCCTTTACCGCCGACGAAGCCGTCGAGGCGGCAAAGAAGCTGCCCGGCCCCGTTTATGTCGTGAAATCGCAGATCCATGCGGGCGGACGCGGCAAGGGCAGGTTCGAGGGTCTGGGCGCTGACGCGGCGGGCGGCGTGCGCGTCGTGAAATCGGTCGAGGATGTCCAGAAGAATGCCGAGGAAATGCTGGGCCGCGTGCTCGTCACGCATCAGACTGGTCCCGCCGGAAAGCAGGTCAACCGCCTCTACATCGAGGACGGCGCGGACATCCGGCACGAATATTATCTCTCCGTCCTCGTCGACCGCGCCTCAGGCATGCCCGCCTTTGTCGTCTCGACGGAAGGCGGCATGGATATCGAGCAGGTCGCCGAGGACACGCCCGAAAAGATCCTGACCATCACCGTCGATCCCGCCACCGGCTATCAGCCGCATCATGGCCGCAGCATCGCTGCCGCGCTGAAGCTGAAGGGCGAAACGGCAAAGAGCGCTGCGAAGCTGGGCAGGATCCTTTACGACGCCTTCCTCGCCACCGACGCCGCCATGCTGGAAATCAATCCGCTCGTCGAAACCGGATCGGGCGAGCTTCTGGTCCTCGATGCCAAGATGGGCTTCGACGGCAATTCGCTCTACCGGCATCCCGACATTCAGGAATTGCAGGACGAAACCGAAGAGGATGCCGCCGAGCTGGAGGCCGGCAAATACGACCTCGCCTATGTGAAGCTGGACGGCAATATCGGCTGCATGGTGAACGGCGCTGGCCTTGCCATGGCGACGATGGACATCATCAAGCTGAACGGCGCGGAACCTGCCAACTTCCTCGATGTCGGCGGCGGCGCGACGACGGAAAAGGTCACCGCGGCGTTCAAGATCATTCTCAGCGATCCCGCCGTAGAAGGCATTCTCGTCAACATCTTCGGCGGCATCATGCGCTGCGACATCATCGCGGAGGGCATTGTCGCCGCGGCAAAGGAAGTGAACCTGTCGGTCCCTCTGGTCGTACGTCTCGAAGGTACCAATGTCGACAAGGGCAAGAAGATCCTCGCCGACAGCGGCCTCCCCATCGTGAGCGCCGACAATCTCGGTGACGCGGCCAAGAAAATTGTAGCTGAAGTCAAGAAGGCAGCCTGAACCCATGTCCATTCTCATCAACAAGAACACCAAGGTTCTCTGCCAGGGCCTGACGGGCAACACCGCGACGTTCCATACGGAAGCCGCCATCGAATATGGCACGAAAATGGTCGGCGGCGTCGTGCCGGGCAAGGGCGGGCAGGAGCATCTCGGCCTGCCGGTCTTTTCCACCATGCGCGAGGCGATGGACGAGACAAAGGCCGATGCGTCCGTCGTCTACGTCCCGCCGCCCTTCGCCGCCGACAGCATCATGGAGGCCATCGAGGCGGAAGTGCCGCTCATCATCGCCATTACCGAGGGCATCCCGGTGCTCGACATGGTGAAGGTGAAGCGCGCGCTTTGCGGTTCGAAATCGCGCCTGATCGGCCCCAACTGCCCCGGCGTGCTGACGCCCGGCGAGTGCAAGATCGGCATTATGCCGGGCAACATCTTCCTCGATGGTTCGGTCGGCGTCCTGTCGCGTTCGGGTACGCTGACCTACGAAGCCGTGAAACAGACAACGGATGTCGGCCTCGGCCAGACCACGGCGGTTGGTATTGGCGGCGACCCCGTCAATGGCACCAATTTCATCGACGTGCTGGACCTGTTCCTGAACGACGAGGAAACCAAGTCCATCATCATGATCGGCGAAATCGGTGGCAGCGCCGAGGAAGAGGCTGCGGAATTCCTGAAATCACATCCGATCAAGAAGCCCATGGTGGGCTTCATCGCCGGACGTACCGCGCCCAAGGGTCGTACCATGGGCCATGCCGGTGCCATTGTTTCCGGCGGTAAAGGCGGGGCGGAATCAAAGATAAAGGCCATGCAGAGCGCCGGCATCACGGTCGTCGACAGCCCGTCGGAACTCGGCACGACGTTGAAGACGGTGCTTGGTTGAGGATCAGGAATCGCGCCAGCTAGGCGCGGCGTTAACCATATGACATAAGGCCGCTCTTCGCCAGGGGAGGGGCGGCCTTATTCTTCTGTCCCGCAACTATCCGCCATCAGCGGCGCTGGAACCCATCGTGGCGCGGCATTATGTATTCTCCGCGGCGCTTCCCGATGACTTCGAGATGATCGACAGGCTGTTGTCGGAAACGCCCTTCATCCGTATCCTCGTGCGCGGCGACTGGGGTATTGAGACCAGTCCCGGTGAATGGACACGCCCTGGCGATGTGCTGTTTTTCGGCGCGAACAGCCGCCCGATGGAAGTCCGCGTGCGCGGCCCCTTCCATGTCATCGGCATTGCCATTCGTCCCTGCGGCTGGCACTGCCTCTTCGCTGAGGGCGCGGACCTTTATGCCGACAGATTGCTGCGACTGGACGAAATCTGGCCTGCTGAAATTGGCGAGGCCCTGAAGGCTGCCTGCACGGAGGATGTCGGCGACGAGGCCGTCATCGCCGCCTGCGAGGCTGCCATCGAACGCCGCCGCGCCGACCTTGCCTCCGCCGCCGCACCCAGCGCCCCCATGCGGATTTTCGAGCGTATCGCCCGCAATGACAGCGTCATGCCCATTCGCGAAGTCGCGCAGCATTGCGGCGTCGGGGAGCGGCAGCTGGAGCGGCTCACCAAGACGCATTTCGGCCAGACACCAAAGGCCATCATGCGCCGCAGCCGCTTTCTGGACATGGCTGCCGCGATGCGCGGGCTTGGTAAACCGACCGACGCCGACCTTGCCGAGCTGCGCTATTTCGACCAGTCGCACCTGACCCGGGAATTCAAGCGCTTCATCGGCATGACTCCGGCGCAGTTCGAGGCCAGTCCCACGCCGCTGCTGACGGCTGGGCTGGAGCTTCGCCAGGAACGCAAGGATGAAGCCCGGAGCGGCTGATCACGGCCTGTGCTTTCATGCATTGCGGGGCCGGACGGGGCGGTTATAGCTGCTCGGCATGGAGACAGCTGCAGAACGACTGAATGAAGTGCATGACCGCATCGCGAAAGCCGCGAAGGTGGCGGGGCGGAAGGCAGAGGACGTGACGCTGATCGCCGTGTCAAAGGTGCATGTGGCAAAGACGATCCGGCCGGTGCTTGAGGCGGGACAGGTGGATTTCGGCGAAAACCGTGTGCAGGAGGCGGCGGGGAAATGGCCGGACTTGCGCGCGGATTTTTCGGACGTGCGGCTCCACATGATCGGACAGTTGCAGTCGAACAAGGCGGAGGATGCAGCGGCGCTGTTCGATGCGATCCACTCGATCGACCGGCCCAGCCTGGTGAAGGCGCTGGGCAAGGCCTATGAGAAGACCGGTCGCACCGCCCAGGGATTTGTGCAGGTGGACATTGGCGATGAGCCGCAGAAGGGCGGCTGCCCGATTGCGAAGCTGCCGGACCTTCTGGCGATGTGCGCGGATCATGGTGTACCGGTTTCGGGCCTGATGTGCATTCCGCCCGGCGGCATCGAGGCTGCGCCCTATTTCGCTCTCTTGAGAAAATTCGCGGACCGGCATGGACTGGCGGGGCTGTCCATGGGCATGTCGGGCGATTTCGAAACGGCGGTTATGCTGGGCGCGACGCACGTGCGTGTGGGAACTTCTGTATTCGGAGAGCGGCCGGAATGACGCCCATCATTTTCGACTTCGATGGCGTGCTGATCGAAAGTGAACTGGCAGGCAACCGGCAGCTGGCCGCGGCGCTGACCGAACTCGGACATCCCACAACGACCGAAGACGCCATCCGTGAATTTACCGGGCTGTCCGGGCCAAATTTTCAGGCGGCGGTCGAGGGCTGGCTGGGTGGACCGATCCCGGAACGGTTTCACGAATTGCGGCGTATCGAGGACGAGCGGGTGCTGCGCGACGGGATCGACCCGGTGCCGGGAGCGCTGGCCTTTCTGGACGGACTGGAACGGGCGCGGGCGCGCGCCATCGCCTCGTCAAGCTCGACCGACTGGATCTTGACACATTTGGGACATCTGGACCGGCGCGCAATGTTTCCGCTGATCTTTAGCGGCAAGGAGCATGTGGCGAACGGGAAGCCCGCGCCCGACCTTTACCTGCACGCGGCATCCGCGCTGCGGTCCGAACCCTCGCGCTGTTTTGTGATCGAGGATTCGCCCGTTGGCGTGACGGCGGCGCGGGCGGCGGGGACGTATGTTTGTGGGCTGCTTGCGGGCGGTCATGTTGGCGACGGTCATGCGGACGCTCTGCTGGCGGCGGGCGCGGACGTGCTGGCGGATGACTTTGACGAGGTTTCGTCACATCTGGCCGCCTTTGATGAAAGGATGCGTGCGTGACGGTGGACCTGCATATCCTCACCACAGGGGGCACGATCGACAAGGTCTATTTCGACGCACTCAGCGAGTTCGAGGTCGGCGAACCGGCCATGCGGTTTGTCCTGAAGGAAGCGAATATCACGCTGAATTACGAGATTACGTCCCTGATGCGGAAGGACAGTCTTGAACTGACGGACGCGGACCGGGCGGCGATCCGGGATGCGGTGCTGGCCTCGCCCTGCAAGTCCCTGCTGGTGACCCACGGGACGGACACGATGGTGCGGTCGGCGCTTGCGCTGGGCGACGTCAAGGACAAGGCCGTGGTGTTCACAGGCGCGATGCTTCCCGCCTCGCAGCGGTCGACGGATGCGATCTTCAATGTGGGCTTCGCCATCGCGGCAGCGCGGATATCGCCGCCGGGGGTCTATGTGGCCATGAACGGGCGACTGTTCCGGCCCGATGAGGTGAGGAAGGATCGCGCCGGCAACCGCTTTGTGGCATCCTGACTTCGGAAAGAGAGGACGGGAGATGATCAGACTTTACTGGAGTCCGCAGACGCGCAGCGCGCGGGCACTTTGGGCGCTGGAAGAAGTCGCGCAGAAATACGAGGTTGTGCCGATCCATATCCGCGCCGAGGACCGTCGGGATCCGAAGGGGTTTCTGGCGGCGAGTCCGCTGGCGAAGGTGCCGGCGCTGGATGACGATGGAGTGATGGTCGCGGACAGCGCGGCGATCGCGCTCTATCTCGCCGAACGCTATGCGCCGGGCGCGCTGGCATCAAAGCCGAACGGGCCTTCGCGCGGGGCGTTTCTATACTGGTTGTTCTTCACGCCGTCGGTCATTGAACCAGCGATGGCGGAGAAGTTCGCCAAGCTTGAGCCGAATCCGACAGCCTATGCGTGGGGCAGCTTCGACAGGATGGTTACGGCGATGGAAACGCGGCTGGAGGGGCGCGAATGGGTGGCGGCGGACCGATTTACGATGGCCGACCTGATGCTGGCTGGCTCCATCCAGTTCATGTCCATGTTCGGTGTCCTCGAACCTTCGGCGGTATTGAAGACGTATATGGACCGCTGTCTGGCACGGCCTGCCTATGCGCGGGCCATGGAGCGCGATGCGGCTGAAACAGCGAAGCTGAACGCATGAGCGGCGAGCTGATCTTCTACGGCGCCTATGGCTATACCGGGCGGCTGGTGACGGCGCGGGCGGTGAAGTTAGGCATGTCGCCGATCCTGGCGGGACGAAATCCCGCAAAGGTGGAGCGGCTGGCGTCGGAATACGGCCTGCGCTGGCGGGCCTTCGATGCCGGAAACGCGGCGGACCAGATGGACGATGCGGCTGCCGTCCTCAACATGGCGGGGCCATTTTCACAGACGGCGATGCCGATGGTGGAGGCGTGCCTGCGAACGGGCACGCATTATGTCGATATCACGGGCGAGATTTCCGTCTTTGAGGCCCTGTATGCGCGGGACCACGACGCCCGGGCGGCTGGTGTCGTGCTGCTGCCGGGCGCGGGATTTGATGTGGTGCCGTCGGACTGTCTGGCCGCGCATGTGGCGCGCAAACTGCCCTCGGCGACGTCACTGCAGCTTGTTATCGGCGGCCTGAGCGAAATGAGCCGCGGGACAGCGAAGACCGGGCTGGAAAGCATTGCTGTGGGCACGAAGGTCCGGCGCGGCGGCGAGATCGTCACGCTGGACGCCGTTCCGCGAGGAACGGCGGACTTGGGCCATGGGCTCAAGGGCACGATCGGCGTCGGCTGGGGTGATGTGGCGACGGCCTATTATTCGACAGGGGTCGGGGACATCGATGTGTTTTTCGAATCCTCGCCAGAGCTGGAGCGGGTGGCGGGCATGTCCGGCCTGATGCGCGGCTTCATGGGAAGCTCGCTTGGGCAATGGCTGGGGCGGAAGGCCATCGACGGGATGCCTGCCGGACCGGACGCGGAGACGCGCGAAACGGCGCGGGCGATCATTCTGGCCGAGGCGTGGGACGATGCTGGCGGCCACGCGGCGGCGCGGCTTGATACGCCGGAAGGCTACAGGCTGACCAGCATGACGGCTCTGGAGGCGGTGCGGCGCGTCGCAACAGGCGGCGTGGCGGCGGGCTATCACACACCGTCTAGCGCGTTTGGTCCGGAATTCGTCCTCGGCTTTCAGGGTGTCAGCCGCGCGGATCTTTAGAGGCCGGTTTGGAATACCGGCTTCACACAATGTTCGCCGCAGTGACGGCTTTCGGAAGGGTCAGCTTATTTCCAGCAGGGTTCCGGTCTCGCAGCGGCGAACGATTTCCAGCAGCGCCGCCTTCGCAATTGCCACGCAGCCCTCGGTATAGTCGCGGTCCCCGATCGTGCAGTGGACGAAAATTGCGCTGCCCATCTCAGGGACCGGCGGGGTGTTGTGGCTGGTCGTGACAATCAGGTCGTAGAGGCCGTCCTCCCGCCATAGCTGTTCGGCGCTGAACGCATGCGGATGCCGGACGGGGCGGTTATAGGCGGGGTCGTTCGCGCCGTCGCTCCAACCATCGCACGGGTGCAGCCAGCGCCAGGGAAGCCGGGTAACGGGAGCACGGTTGCGATCCGGTCGGACGAGCAGCGTGTCCAGCGTATAGCGACCGAGCGGCGTGGCGCTGTCCCCCTCGCGCTTTTTGGCGGCGGGCAGGGCGCCGCTCTTCCCGATCCTGCAAGGCATGGTTTGGCCAAAGGCGGTGAGCGTGCGGGCGGCGGTATCGACGGTCAGGGTCATGTTCTAATGCGTCGTTTCCAGCGGCACCTCTTCGTCCTCGCTGATTTTCTCCGTGACTGCAGACCCGCCCCGCACCATGATGAATGTGCCATCCCAATGGCCGGGAATGGTCCAGCGACCACTGATTTCGTTTCCGTCGTCATCCACTTGCCCGCCATAATGGACAACCGCGCGAAAATGGGGACCTGTGACATGGTAGCGCTTGCGGAAGGTGACGCTGCGCCCGGCCCGCTCCCCGTCTATGGTGGCGGTCAGGTCCATCCCGAGCGCATGTTCCGAGATGCTGCCCGACAATAGCCCCGCATCGTCCGTCAAATCGGCGGAGAAGGCAGTGGGCTCCCTGAGGCCGGGATAGTTGTAAAAGCCAGACCAGAAGCCGGAAATGTCAGACGTCGTCGGCACTCTCATATTCCTCGACATCGATCTCACCGACCATGTGGCCGACGGCGACGGCGACGGTGGCATCGCCGGTGATGTTGGTCATGGTCCGCATCATGTCCATGATCCGGTCGATGCCGGCGACAAGCGCGATGGTTTCGAGCGGGATGCCCGCAACGCCGAAGACCAGGCCCATCATGATGAGGCCGGAGCCCGGTACGCCCGCCGCGCCGACAGCGCCCAACGTGCCGGTGATGGCGATCATGACATAGTCAGTGGTGGAAAGGTCGATGCCGAACACCTGCGCGCCGAACAGGCTGGCGAGGCCCATATACATGGCCGTGCCATTCATGTTGATGGTTGCGCCGAGTGACAGGACGAAGCTGCTGACGGAGCGTGAGACGCCGAGGTTGCGCTGGCAGCAGCGCATGGTCACGGGCAGTGTCGCGTTGCTGCTGGCGGTGGAATAGGCGACGGCCTGAGCATCGAGGATGCCGCGGAAGAAGTCGACGATGGGGAGCTTGGTGAACCCCTTGATGATGATCGGGTAGATGACGAGGATGATGAGCGCGCAGCCGAAATAGTTGAGGCCGACAAGCTTTGCGAGCGGCAGCAGCGCGTCGGTGCCGTAGCTGCCCGCGACCCAGGCGATCAGGGCGAAGACACCGAATGGTGTCAACTCCATCACGATCATGGTCATTTTCTGCATGACGATCGCGCCGGAATCCATTGCCTTAACCATTGGCGCGCCAGCCTTTTCCGCGAGCAATATGCCCATTCCGAAGAGGATGGCGAAGGTGATGAGCGGCAGGACGTCGCCGCCCGCCATGGTGCCGATGATATTCTCTGGCACGAAGCGCAGAAGCATCTCGCGCCAGTCAAGGGTTTCGGTGGAGGGCGTGAAGCTGTCCGGAAGGGCGATGTCGAGGCCGGACCCCGGCATCAGAAAGGTGCCGAGGCCGAGCCCGAGAATGACGCTGGCCGCGCCCGTCAGCAGGAACAGCAGCAGGGCGCGGCCGCCGACCGTGCCGAGTTTCCTGAGGTCGCCGATGGCGCAGACGCCCGCCACCAGGCTGAAGAAAATCAGCGGGACAACCAGCATCTTGATCGACTTGATGAAAATGTCGCCGATGAACTTTATGGATTCCGCACCCGGTCCCCAGATCAGGCCGGTGATGACACCAAGGACGAGCGCGGCGATGACGCGCTGCCACAGCGGTATGGCAAACCAGGCTTTGAACATCGACGCGAACCCCTCCGAAACCAGAGGCTATCTTTCGGAGATGGACGCGGGATGCAAGGGGGCTAGTCCTCCTTGCCGCGGCCCGTCCTCTCCTGCAGTTCGTCAATGCGTTTGGAGGCGCCGGCTTTTGACATTTCCGGGTCGAAGTCGACACCCGCTTCCTCTGACAGCGTTTTCAGGTAGCTGGCCTGCGCGCCGGTCATCCTTTCATCGCCAGTGGTCCAGTTGTCGGGGTCCTTGACGGCGTTGGAGGTGGGGTCGGCTTTTGGATGTGCGTTCGGGGTGTCTGCGGTCATGAGCGTTTTCCTTGTCTTGCTATGCGCATAACGGGCGTGTTCCTTATTTGTTCCATGACGTGTCGCTTGCTCCTCCGCGTCGCGCCACTATGAAGGGCGAAATTGTCCTTCCCCATCAGGATGTCCCCATGCGTATCGTGTCCCTGCTGCTCCTGTCCGCTGCGTTCCTGCCGGGAAAGGCTGCGCTGGCGCAGGACATGGCTTCGGCTGCGGAGTCGGAAGATGAAGCAGATCATATTCGACAGATTTCGTTCGGGAGGTCGTGCCGCCCACGGTCACGCGCCTGAATGCCGATCAGCTTGAGGTGCGGTATCTGGACGAGCCGGAGCAGATGGCGCGGCAGGTGCCGAACATGGTGGCGGTGACGCCGCCCGGATTCGGGTCCGGCGTGAATTACACGCTGCGGGGTCTTGCCGATGTCGGCACCTATGTCGACGGCGTGCGCCTGCCGAAACTGACCGCCAATCATTTTGGCCAGTTCCATGCCGATCATGTCGATTTCGAGCGTGGACCGCTGACAACGGAGCCGGCGATCCTGTCGGGCGGCGGGGCCGTCCATGTCGGCCTTCACATGCCGGGCACCGAAGTGCATGGCCGGTTCGAGGGTCTGTACGGCGCGTTTGACCGAAAGGGCTTTCGCGGCGCGCTCGACATGCCGTCGGCGAACGGCGTCTTCGCCATCGCGGTCGATGGCTATTACGAGACGACGGACGGCTATGTCGACAATCTGACCACGGGCGAAACGCTGAACCAGGAGGATCGCTGGGGCGGACGCCTGGGCATCCGGCTGTCCCCCGGCGGTAATGTGGACTGGAACATAAACGCGGCGATCCTGCACGATGAAACGCTGAACCTGCTGAATTTCGACTGTGGAGATCGCTGCGACGATCGTTTTGCGACGACTGGGTTCAGGACGACACAGGACGATCTGGTCTCGCCCTTCGGCGGCGCGGCGATTTCCGGCGAGAAGGCGCGTCAGGGGCTGGTAAACGAGGCCGATACGCGGCTGCTGACATCCAACTTCCTTTGGCAGGGCGGGGCGGTCGGTCTGCGGCTGGTGACCGGCTATGTCGATACCGATCAGGATTATGCCGTTGATTTCGCCGATGGGCGCAATGCGCCGACCAGTGCGGACACGCTTCCCGCCGAGCAGGGCTTTGTCTTTGGCGGCAATGTGCGGGTCGGTGCGGAGCGACTGAAAGAACTGAGCCAGACAGTCGCGCTGGAGGGCGCGCTGGGCGGGTTCAGCTACACAGTGGGAGGCGCGCTTTACGAGCGCGACGAGGACAATGAAATCGCCATTCTGAATAGCGCGCGCACAGGCGATGTGACGACAAGCGCCGTTGCCGCCGACCAGCGGATCGATCTGAAGGTGACGGGACGCGCGCTGTTCGCCGAGGCTGGCTATGCGCTTGGCGCGGCGGACCTGTCGGCGGGACTCCGGTATACCGATGAGGACGTGGACCTGTCCGCGACCGGGCCCGGCTTTGGCATGGTCAATGGCGGCGATGGCGAATGGACCGGGCATGTGTCGGGGCGTCTGCCCATTGGCGGCAATGCCACATTATTTGCCTCGGCACGGCGCGGATTCGTTTCGGCCGACCTTGCCAGCCGTGACAGCGGCAGCACGAACTGGACCTATGAGGGCGGTATCGAGGCGGGCCTGTTCGGCGGCGCGGTCAATGCGCGCCTGAAAGGCTTCTATCTGGACGCCAATGACGTGCTGCTGGGATCGGCTGACCTGACCAATTACGGCGCGGAAGCGGAACTGGCGGCGCAGCCCATCGAGGGGCTGAACATGTTCGGCAGCCTCGGCTGGCAGAATGCGGACTATGACATTGACGTCGATCCCGTGTTCGCGCCCGATGTGACGGCGGCGGGCGGGCTGTCATATGACTGGTACATCAAGGGCGCGGAGAGTTTCCTGACCCCGTCCATCGGTTTCAGCTATCGCGGCGACATGCAGGTGGACGGCGCGAACGGCCCGCTGCTGGATACGGGCGGCGGGCAGGCCGCCGACGCGCGCGTGCTCGTAAATGCGGGGCTGGCGCTGCGGACCGATGACGACTGGTGGCAGGTGTCGGTGGAATGCGACAATTGCCTGGACAAAACCTATGTCGACAGCGGCTTTGGCGGTTATGCCTATCTGGGCAAGCCAATGACCTGGACGCTGCGCGCGAGACGGCAATTCTGATCGGGAGGGCAAAGCCGATGTTTCGAAACCTGTTTCTGGCCGCCGCGCTGGTTGCCGCCCCCGCGGCGGCGCAGGAAACGCCGAAGAACATCATCGTCATGATCGCCGACGGGGCGGGCTATGACATGCTGGGTGCGGCGCGGGCGTGGATGGGCGGCCCGCTTGAGGTGGATCATCCGGTCTGGAAGCGCACCTCCATGGCGACCTATGCGCTGCGCCGGGATGCCGAAGGCGAGGGCCAGGATCCCGAGATCGTCTATGACAGCGCGAAGGCGTGGGACACGCGGCCGCTGTCCGGCCCGTCCAAATGCGCGGACGGATTTGAGCTGGGTTACGCCGGTTATGAATGGCATCGCTGCTCCTATCCCGACAGCGCCAACACGATGTCTGCAATGATGACGGGTGTCAGAACCTATAACGGCGCGATCAACGTGGACGGGGCGGGCGCGAACACGATCTCCGCCGCTGAAGTCGCCAAGGCGAGTGGCAGGCGGGTGGGCAGCATTTCATCGGTGCCCTTCACCCACGCAACGCCGGCTTCGGGCGGGGGCGCGCACAATGTCAGCCGCCGCAGCTATCATGACATCGCGGACGAAATGCTGGGAACGGCAACGCTCGATTTCATTGCAGGTGGCGGCAATCCAGACTTCGACGGTGACAGCAGGGCATTCGGACCTGAAGCGACGGAGCAGGACCGCTTCGAATGGCTGTCACCAGCCGCCTGGGCTGCGCTGAAGGACGGCACGAGCGGCTGGACGCTTTACCAGAAACGTGCCGATGTGCAGGATCTGGCCAAGTTCAAGGGTGAAGACCGCATCATCGTCATCCCCGAAGTGAAGGCGACGCTGCAGGTCGAACGGGCTTTGCCGGACGGTGCGGACCGTGCGACCGACGCGCCCGGCGACGTGCCGCTGAACCCCGCCGTCCCGACGCTTCCCGAACTGACGCGGGCCGCGCTGACGCATCTGGCGGCGGGCGATGAGGGTCTGTTTCTTTCCATCGAGGGCGGCGCGGTGGACTGGGCGATGCACGGCAATGCGCTGGGGCGTGCGATCGAGGAATATGTGGATTTCAACGACGCCGTGAAAGCCGTCGAGGCATGGCTGGACGATCCGGCAACGCCGCAAAACTGGTCGAATACGCTTGTCATCGTGACGGCGGATCATGACCATCTGCTGACCGGCCCGGACGCGGACGTCCCCTTCCAGCCCGTCGAGCCGCGGGGCAGGGGCGTGCTGCCGGGCCATAAATGGTGGTCAACGTCACATTCCAACCGGCTGGTGCCTTTTTACGCGCGCGGGGTGGGTGCGGACGCGCTGATCGGCGAAGCGGATGAAATGGATATGGTGACGAGCGCCGACGGACAGCTGCGCGGGCGCGGGCCTTATCTGGCGCAACCGGAAATGGGCCGGACGCTGATCGATTTTCTGCGGAGATAGCGGTCGGACCTTTTCCTATTCCGTGCGTTGTTCCCTATGAAACCAAAAGAGGAGAGCAGCACATGTCCGATAATGTCTATGCCATCACCGAACTGGTCGGCACGTCCGAGAAAAGCGTCGACGATGCCATTCGCGGGGCGGTCAGGCGCGCGTCGAAGACGCTCAAGAATCTGGACTGGTTCGAGATGACTGGTGTGCGCGGCCATATCGTCGATGGCGAGGTGCAGCATTTCCAGGTGACGGTGAAGATCGGCTTCCGCCACGAAAGCACATGAGTCCAATGTATTTTTGTCCGTGCGCCAGACGGACGAGTGATGCGATATGGTAACCGTTCCAAGTTTAGATACCGAAATCGAATCGAAGCGGCTGTCCGTGCTGGACGCGCTTGGCATCATGGATACCGCCAAGGAAGCGATGCCTGATGCCATCGCGCGCGCGGCCGGCCATGCGCTCGGAACCCCCGTGGCCCTGGTCAGTCTGGTCGATGAAAACCGGCAGTGGTTCAAGGCCTGTGTCGGGCTGGATGTGAAAGAGACCCCGCGCGAAATCTCCTTCTGCACCCATGCCATCATGCAACCCGACCAGGTGATGGTCGTGCCCGACGCGCATCTCGATCCGCGGTTCGCGGAAAATCCACTCGTGACTGGCGATCCCCATGTCCGCTTTTACGCAGGCGCGCCCATCGTCGTGCGCGGACAGGCGATCGGATCGCTTTGCTGCATCGACACGAAGCCGCGCCACGACATCGGGTCCGGGCAGGTCGACATGCTGAAGGAACTGGCGTCCGTCGTCGGCATGTCCTTTGAGGACAGGCTGGTCGGTGCCCACGCGCGCGAGCTGGAGAGCGGCCAGCGCATCATCAAGACGCGCATCGCGCTGGCGCTGGATGCCGCCGACATGACGGTCTGGACCTGGGATTTGCGGGACGACAGCATCAGCAATTACGGCCGCGGCGGGCCGGATGACGAGACGCTGACCGTGACGCTGTCGCGGTTTGTGGAGGCCGTCGTTCCCGAAGACCGGGCGAAGCTGGAACTCGCCATCGCATCCGCGCGGGCGGGAGAGCGTGAATATCGCGCGGAATACCGCCTGCTGAACGACCCGGCCACCTGGTGGCTGGCCGTCGGCTATGCCCTGGACGAGGAAGGCGGCGACGGCAGCGGGCCGGTCCAGATGGTAACGGGCGTCCAGGCCAATGTGACGGAACGGAAGCGGCATGACGAGATGCTGGAGGCCACCGCGCAGGAGATGCGCCACCGCGTCAACAACCTGATCGGGCTGGCGGATGCGCTGGCGGGGCGGACAGCGCGGGAAACGGACGATATCCGGGAATTCGTGACGCTTTACCGGTCCCGTCTGCAGGCGCTTGCGCGGACCCAGAAGATACTCATGCAGGAGGATGGGCTTGCCAGCCTGCAGGAATCCGCGGAAGCGGTCATCAGCCCCTTTCGGCGCCGGGACCGGCGGGTCATCTCGCTCGATCTGCCGGATATCCGGCTGGAGGGCGGCATCACGCAAACCATGACGCTGGTTTTTCATGAACTTGCGACCAATGCCCTGAAATATGGCGCGCTGCGCTGGCCGCTGGGAGACGTGACGGTGACGGGTCATGTCGAAGACGGCAAGCTGCATCTCGACTGGCGCGAGCGCGCCAATGACGACGGTGCCACCAGGCCGCTTGAGGATTATGTCGAAATCGCATCCTCCCGCAGCGGCAGAAGCATCGTCGACAGGATGGTGAGCGCGCAGGGCGGCAAGATCGATTTCATTTTCACAGGCGCGGGCCTGAATGTCCGGCTGGACCTGCCGCTCAAATAGAGGGAAGCGGCCTTCCCCGCCGTGCACCCATTTGTTACACTTGCCGATATTCACAGTCTACGGAGCCGTGCCGACAACATGCAGACCCTGTTTGAAAAAGTCGAAACGGCCGTCATCACCAAACCGCGCTCGGCGCTGAGGAGTTTTCTGAGGACGGAGTCCGCGGGCGGCATCGTGCTGATGGTCGCGGCGGCGCTGGCGCTGATCGTCGCCAACAGCGACTGGGCGGACACCTACGAGAAAGTCCTGAAAACTTATATTGGCGGATTCAGTTACACCGCGCGGGGTGAGGGCGGCGGTCTGGATTTCCACGGCCTCAGCGTGCTCCACTGGATCAATGACGGACTGATGGCGATCTTCTTCCTGCTTGTGGGGCTGGAGGTGAAACGCGAGATGCTGGACGGCCAGCTTTCGACCTGGGAACGGCGGATCATGCCCGGCGCGGCGGCGGCAGCGGGCATGGTTGCCCCGGCCATCGTCTTTCTGGCGTTCAACTGGGGCGAGCCGACGGCATCGGGCTGGGCCATTCCGGCGGCGACCGACATCGCCTTCGCGCTTGGCGTCCTGGCGCTGCTGGGAAAGCGCGTGCCGGGGTCGATCAAGGTTTTTCTGACCGCTGTCGCCATCATTGACGATCTGGGCGCCATCGTGATCATCGCGCTGTTTTACACGGCGGAACTGAATCTGGCGGCGCTGATCGGGGCCTTCGCCCTGCTGGGTGTTCTTGCCTATCTGAACCGGCTGCATGTCACCAGCCTCGTGCCCTATCTGGTCATCGGCGCGGTGGTCTGGGTGCTGATGCTGGCATCGGGTGTGCATGCGACCCTGGCGGGTGTGGCCGTGGCGCTGACCATCCCGCTGACGCCTGCGCCCGGAACGCCCGACAATGTGGATTCTCCGCTGCACAAGCTGGAACATGGCATCGCGCCCTGGGTCGCGTTTGTGATCGTACCGATTTTCGGTTTCGCCAATGCGGGTCTGAGTTTCGCCGGACTGGAACTGGAGATGCTGTGGTCGCCGCTGGTGCTTGGCATCGCGCTCGGCCTGTTCGTCGGCAAGCAGGTCGGCGTCTTCTGCACCATGTGGATCCTCGAACGACTGAATATCGTCGATTATCCGTCGCGCGCCTCGACGATGCAGGTTTACGGGGTCGCGCTGCTTTGCGGCATCGGTTTCACCATGAGCCTGTTCATCGGCAACCTCGCCTATACCAGCGACATCTACCTTGAGGAGGTGAAGCTGGGTGTCCTTGGCGGCTCCCTGCTCTCGGGCCTGTTGGGCGCGGTGGTGCTGATCCTGGCCAAACCGCAGGAGCGCGACGAGGTGGAGGCGGAAACCGGGCCGGAAGCGAAGACGCTGGCGGCGGAATAGGGGCGGCTAATCGCTGGCCGCGATCCGCGCGGCTTCGGCGAGCACTTCGGGGTCTTCCGGCGCAAGGCGGATGGCCTCCCGGATGGCGGTTTCCGCGCCGCCGCCATTCCCGGCGCGGCGTTCGGCGGCGGCAAGCAGCAGCCAGGCGTCGCGGCTGTCCGGCAGGGCCTGAGTCGCGGCGAACAGGTCAGCGCGGGCCTCGTTCAGCTGGCCGAGGTCGGTGCGTGCGCGGGCGCGGTCGATGAGGAGGCTGGCGCGCAGCGGTTCGCGGCCCTGGCCCAGCGATACCAGCGCACGGTCGATGAGCCCTGCCGCGCGTTCCGGCTCCCCCGCGATCAGCGCTGCATTGCCCGCCTGCCCGTAAAGATCGGCCGTCTGCGCGGCACCGCTCGATTCGGTGATCTGCGCAGCGGTTTCCAATGTCGCTGCGGCATCGGCGGGTCTATCGAGTTCCAGTTCCGCCATCGCCTGGCAGTGCCGCGCGGGCGCGCCGCCCTCCTGCAGCACCCACTGCCTTGCGAGACGTTCGGCCCTGGCAGGTTCGGCGGCGGCCATGCGGAGGCAGTCCCGATAAGCCTCCCTCGCGGTAGGCTCCGGCGCGTCGACGCTCTGGGCGGTGGCCGCGATGGCGAGCGCAGTCAGGAGGAACATGGGTCAGCCCTTCATCAGATCCGATACCGTCCGGATCAGCATGTCGATGTCCTGATCGCGCGAGAGACGGTGATCGCCATCCTTGACCAGTCTGA
Source organism: uncultured Alphaproteobacteria bacterium (assembly GCA_963710205.1). Lineage (GTDB taxonomy): Bacteria > Pseudomonadota > Alphaproteobacteria > Sphingomonadales > Sphingomonadaceae > Pacificimonas. Next base: position 20,454 of record CAVPZG010000004.1, read on the forward strand.
CCTGTACGTCCGCTGAAGCCAGTTTCCCCGCAAGCTGCAGCGAGATTTCCCACGGCACATCCGGATCGGCCTGTCCGTGCAGCAGTCGCACCGGGCACGAGATGGCGATGTCACCGCCAAGCAGCCGGTTCGCCTCGCCCGACAGCCAGAAGGCTGCGGTGGTGATATAGGGGTCGGCGGAATAGGGGGAGGGTTCGCTGAGCGTTTCGCCCCGCGCCAGCCTGGCCCTGTCGGCATCGGAAAAGCCCCAGCCGGTGAAATCGGGCGCGGGCGCGATGCCGACCAGGCCCGCAATGCGTTCCGGCCCGGCCTCCTCAATCAAGGCCAGCGCCACCAGCAGCATCAGCCATCCGCCCATCGACGAGCCAACGAGCAGAACGGGTCCGCGCACGACATTGCCCACGAGATGCAGGACATCGTCACGCCAGCTATCGAGGGTCTGCTCGGCAAACGCCCCTTCCGAGACTCCGCAGCCCGCGTAGTCCAGCCGCAGCATGGCATTGCCGGTCGCCTCCGCCCAGCGATCGAGCGCGGCCGCCTTCCCACCCTCCATGTCCGACATATAGCCGGGCAGAAAGACGATGGTGGACCGCCCGGCGGCAGCGGGCGCCGCTTGGCGGTAACGATAGGCGAGGCGGTTGCCTGCGCGCAGGCTGTACTGGATGTCGGTCATGGACGAGGGTTTAGGTGGCCTCGGCCTCCGGGTCCATGAACACCTCTTCGATGCTGAGGCCGAATATGCGCGCAATGCGAAAGGCGAGCGGCAGGCTGGGATCATATTTTCCCGTCTCTATGGCGTTCACGCTCTGCCGGGAAACGCCGAGCGCGTCGGCCAGGTCGGCCTGGCTCCAGTCCCGCTCGGCACGCAGGACCTTCAGCCGCGATTTCATGACAGCAGCTTTCGCGACAGCTGACTGAGGCCGAGCCCGACGCACCAGATGACCATGACATAATAGACGGGCAGGGGCGGGACGTCGGTGGCGAGTTCGAGGACACCCCACACGGTGGTGATCATCAGCATGAAACCAGTGGCCACAACCAGATCCCGCACGAACATCATTCGCACATATTCGTCCGTTTCCTCGGTAACATAATGGAACAGCGCGAATATCGACGCGAGCAGGGGAAGGGACATGAGGATGGCCAGCAGATAGGCGGGCATCCCGGCGAGATCGAAATGCCGGATCAGCAACCCGCCGCCCGCAACGCCTGCGAGGTAGAGCAACGCGAGCGGGACGAGCCTGCGGACGAGCGCCTGTTTTGCAACTGTACGAATCATGACAAGCTTCCTTGATGTAGTGACAAGGACACTTTACCCACTCGAATGCGGGTGTCAAGCACCCTTTACCTTGGACGACCGCCTAGCTTTGTGTCATCCCGCCGTCCGCCGTATATTGCCCGCCATTGCAGTAGCTTGCCGCGTCGGACAGCAGGAAGACGGCGAGTTCCGCGACTTCCTGTGGTTTGCCATAGCGGCCCATTGGAATTTGCGCGGAGAGCTGGTCACGGACGGCGGCGTTGCTGCCCGCGCTTGCCATCCCCGTTTCCAGGGACTCCATCATGCGACTGTCGATGGGACCGGGATGGAGGCTGTTCACGCGGATGCCCGCTCCGCCATATTCTGCGGCGGCCGTGCGGGTCAGGCCGACGACGGCGTGTTTCGAGGTGACGTAGGGCGCAAGGCCCGGAGAACCCTGCAGGCCCGCAACGCTGGACGTGTTGACGATGCTGCCGCCGCCATTTGCCAGCATGGCGGGAATGACATGTTTCAAACCGAGAAAGACCCCGCGCACGTTGACCGCCATGACGGCCTCGAAATCGGCAAGGGCGGTTTCATGGAGCGGCGCCACCTTCCCCTCTATGCCCGCGTTGTTGAAGAACATGGCGGGCGTTCCGGCCTTTCTGGCGCAGTCGTCCATCAGGCGCTCCCAGTCCGCCTCTCTTGTGACGTCGCCGTGCAGCGTCACGGCATCCGGAACGGCGGCGCCGAGGGCTGCCCAGTCCGCATTCGCAAGATCGACGGCGACGATTTTCGCCCCCCGCCTGGCGAGCGCGATCGCTGTCGCCGCGCCGATCTCTCCCGCCGCGCCTGTGATCAGCGCCACCCTGCCGTCCATGTCCGTCATATCAGCCCGCCAATATAGGCATAGCCGACGCCCGCGCCGATCAGCGCCAGCACCGCCAGCCAGACGAGCCCGCCGCCGCGCTTCCCGGCTGGCGCTCCGAGCGTGAATTCCGGCAGGCGCGCCTCGATCAGCCGGTCGTCGATGTCGGTCAGGCCCAGCCGCCAGCCCGTGACACCGTGCAGAGCGTAGATTTCCGTGCCGCGACGTTTTTCGACCGGCTTCAGTTTTTCCGGGTTGACGGTTTGCGGCGGCAGATCGTCCGTCTCGATGATGAACTGCGCGCCGCGCACCTCTATGCGGGCCGCGTGCCGCGCGCCCGTATTCGGATCAAAAACCCATCCCGTGACCGCCATGATGCTTTCCCCATATTCCGCACATTCTTCCAGCAGGGAAGCGCGCACCTTGTCCAGTCTTTCCCGCTGCGCCATATGCGCTGGCCATGACCGAAATGTTCAAGATCAGCCTGCCCGATGGTTCCCACCGTGAAGTGGAACCGGGCGCGACGCCCGCCGACATCGCCCTCGCCATCGGCCCCGGCCTCGCCAAGGCCGCGCTTGCCGCGCGCGTCGATGGCGAGGTGCGCGACATCATGCGGCCCTTCGACGGCGATGCGAAACTGGAGCTGATCACCGCGCGCGACGAGGCGGAGGCGCTGGAACTGGTGCGGCACGACTATGCGCATGTGCTGGCCGAGGCGGTGCAGTCGCTGTATCCCGGAACACAGATCACCTTTGGCCCGGCAACGGACGACGGCTTCTACTATGACTTTGCCGCGCCCGAAGCGCGGGGACCGTTCACCGAGGACGACCTGCCCGCGATCGAGGAGGAAATGCGCCGGATCATCAGGGCGGACAAGCCGCTGATCCGTGAGGAATGGACGCGCGATGCGCTGATCGACTGGTTCAAGAAGCAGGGCGAGAGTTTCAAGGCGGAATGGGCCGAGGAACTGCCGGCGGGAGAACCCCTGACGGTTTATCATAGCGGCGAGGACTGGCTGGACCTGTGCCGGGGGCCGCATCTGGCCTCCACCGGCAAGCTGGACCCCGACGCCTTCAAGCTGACGCGCGTGTCGGGCGCCTATTGGCGCGGCGACCAGAAGAACGCGCAGCTGAGCCGTATCTATGGCACCGGCTGGCTGAACAGGAAGCAGCTGAAGGCTCATATGCTGCGCCTGGAGGAAGCGGCGAAGCGCGACCATCGCAAGCTGGGACAGGAGATGGACCTGTTCCACCTGCAGCAGGAGGCGCACGGATCCGTTTTCTGGCATCCCAAGGGTTACATGATCTGGCGCGAGCTGGAGGCCTATATGCGCCGCGCGATGGACGGCGCGGGCTATCAGGAAATCAAGACGCCGCAATTGCTGGACGTGCGGCAGTGGGAACAGTCCGGCCACTGGGGCAAATATGCGGGCAACATGTTCGCAGTGCCTGACATCGTGCCGGACGGGGAAAACAAGGCGCCCAGCGTGGCGAAGGACGCCGACTGGATGGCGATCAAACCCATGAACTGTCCGGCGCATGTGCTGGTGTTCAAACAGGGCATCACGTCCTACCGCGACCTGCCGATCCGCCTGGGCGAGATGGGCTGCTGCCACCGGAACGAACCGCACGGCGCGCTGCACGGCCTGATGCGCGTGCGCCAGTTCACCCAGGACGACGCGCATATCTTTTGCACCGAAAAACAGGTCGTCGAGGAGGTGCGCGCATTCTGCGCGCTGGCAGAGCGGGTCTACAGGGATTTCGGCTTTACCTATGCCATCAAGCTGGCACTGCGCCCGGATCAGCGATTCGGCTCGGATGCCGACTGGGACAAGGCCGAGGATGAGCTGCGGAATGCCGTGCGCGAGGCGGGCATGGCGACAGACGACTATGGCTGGGAGGAATTGCCGGGCGAAGGCGCATTCTATGCGCCAAAGCTGGAATGGCACCTGACCGACGCGATTGGCCGGACCTGGCAGGTGGGCACGATCCAGTCCGATCGCGTGCTGCCCGAGCGGCTGGACGCCAGCTATATCGGTGAGGACGGCGAAAAGCACCGGCCCGTGATGCTGCATCGCGCGATCTTTGGCAGCTATGAGCGGTTCATCGGCATCCTGATCGAACATTTCGCGGGAAAGATGCCGCCATGGCTGGCGCCCGTGCAGGCGGTGGTTGCGACCATCGTGTCCGACGCGGACGGTTATGCCGGGGAGGTCGCGGCGAAACTGAAGGCTGCCGGCCTTCGCGTTGAGACCGACCTTCGCAACGAGAAGATCAATTACAAGGTACGCGAACATTCGCTGGCGAAAGTGCCCTACCTGCTGGTTGTCGGCAAACGCGAGGCGGAGGAAGGCACGGTCGCGGTGCGCGAACTCGGCTCGAAGGACCATCAGCGGGTGATGCCGCTGGATGAGCTGGTGGCGGAGTTGAAAGCGGCTGCACTGGCCCCGGATCTGGCAGGCTAAGGCTCTTCAGCCCGGTCGGTCGTTCCAGCCCTGAGCCGGAAGGACGCGCGCAACCTGGCGGAATTACAGGGCAGGCGGTTTCGGCGCGGCGGTCCGCGCCTTTGCCTCAGCCTCAGCCCTTGCAACCGCATCCGCGATCTCGGGGGGCATGTAATTCTCGTCATGCTTTGCCAGCAGGTTGTCGGCGATAAAGGTGCCGGCGGTATCCAGCCTGCCATCGGCGATGACCCCCTGACCCTCCCGGAACAGGTCGGGGACGATGCCGGCATAGCGCACCGGGATGGTGGCGAGCCGGTCGGTGACGCGGAAATCCAGCGTCAGGCCGTCGGCGGACCGCCGGACGCTGTCCTCTTCCACGAGGCCGCCAAGACGCAGCGGCTGCCCGGGGGCGACGTTTGCCGCCTGAAGGTCGGTGGGAGCGTAAAAATAGGAGGCGCCGTCCTTTAGCGCGGGCATGGCAAGGAGCGCGGCAACGACAAGCGCAGCGACGGCCGCGCCGGCAAGGACGAGTCGCTGATGCTTTGGTTTCAGGGATTTCATTTTTCTGCGGCCTTCATCGTCAGCCATGCCCATATCAGCACGCCGCCGACGCCGATGGCGGTGACGACATAGGCGGCAAGGACATAATCGGTCTGGGTCATGCGGTCTGGGCCATGCGCAGGGCGCGCGCCGCCGTCTTGCGTTCGGCGATGAGGGCGCGCATCCGCATCAGGATCGCGCTGCCCATCAACAGCGAAAACCCGAACGCCGAGATGAGAAGCGGCCACAACATGCTGCTGTCGATGCTGGAGCCCGAGAGCGTGATGGAGGCGGGCTGGTGCAGCGTGTTCCACCATTCGACACTGAATTTGATGATCGGCAGGTTGACGAGGCCGACCAGCGCCAGAACGGATGCCATCTTCGCGCCGCGCTGCGGCTCGTCATGCGCGCGGATGAGCGCGATGACTCCGAGGTAGAGAAAAAACAGCACCAGTACGGAGGTAAGTCGTCCGTCCCAGACCCACCAGGTTCCCCAGGTGGGCTTTCCCCATATGGAGCCGGTGAGAAGGCAGAGGGCGGCGAAGGTTGCGCCGATGGGCGCGATGGCGGCGAGCGCGACTTCGGCAAGCGGATGTTTCCAGACGAGCGCGCTGAAGGCAGCGATGCCAAGGCCGAGATAGCCAGCGGAGGCGAGCCAGGCCATCGGCACGTGGATGTAGAGCATCCTGACACTTTCGCCCTGCAGATAGTCGGCGGGCGCGATGAACAGACCCCAGTAGAGACCGGCAGCGACCGCCAGAAGCCCGATGGCGAGCGTCCAGCCGGTGAGCGGTCTGGCGATCCTCAGGAAGCGGGCGGGGTTGGCAAGGCGGTGCATGGCGGAGGTCAAATAGCAGCTTCCGCGCGGTTTCGTAAGGGCATGAGGCATCATATCCATTCCGGACCCGGTTTGCGCCCGAAGGTTGCTGCGTCGTTAACCAGTGCCGGGCGAGTTCTGGCCGCATGACGTTCATGGGGGCCCCATCATGCTGAACCGCCTTTCGATCCTGCAGCGCCTGCTGATGGTGTCCTTGCTGCCGCTTGCGGCGGCCATCCTTCTGGCGGCGGCGAACATGCATGGGCTTTACGAAAAATGGCAGGCCGACAGCGCCGTCATCCAGGTGGTCGCGATCAAGCCGGCCATCGGGAAGGTGGTGATGGAGCTGCAGCGCGAGCGCGGCCTGTCGGCCATGCTGCTGGCGGGGCCGCGACGTCCTGAGGATATAAGAGCGGAACTGGCGGCGCAGCGACCGCGCACCGATGCAGCCATCCAGAGTTTCCACACAGCCTATGCCGGGTTTCTGAACGACCAGCGCGCAGTGCGCGATGGCCCGACGGCAAAAGGCCTGAATGTGCCATTGGCCGGGTTCGCGCGCGCCGTCAGCCAGGTCGGTGCGCTGCGAACGGACCTGACGCGGCGTCATATGCGGGCGGAGGACGTGCTGGCTGGCTATAACGAAATTATCGATACGTCCTACGAGATCCTGGACACGATGATCCTGCTGGCGTCGGATACCGAAGTGGCACGGCGCACGCAGGCCTTTTCGGGGATCGTGCGCGCCCGGAACCATGTCGGTCTGGAGCGCGCGCGGGGCGGCATGCTGATGCTGGCCGCCGCGCCGACGAGGGACATGGCCATGGCGCTGACCCTGGAACGCGGCAGGCAGGCGGCCTGGCTCGATATGGCGGCGTCGATGCGCGTGGGTGTGATCCCGCCGGGGATTGCGGCGGAAATCGACACCGAACTCGGGCCCATGCGTGCGCAGCTGCTCGATCCCGCCGTCAATGCCGGTTTCACCGCGAGACAGTGGTTCGCGGCGGCGTCCCGCAAGGTGGAGGCGCTTGCGAGCGTCCGGAATGCCGCCATTGCCGAGCTCAGAACCTATGTCCTCGCCGCCGAGGAGAGGGCGCGGCACAGACTCGAGCTGGCCGCAACCCTGACGATTGCGGCGATCCTCTTGTTCCTGACGGTCTTCTATGCCCTGCTGCGCGGGGTCCGGACGTCCCTGTCGGCGCTCCACAGCGGCATTCATGCCATGGCGAGCGGCGAGGGGTCCGATGCGTTCGACATGAGCCGCCTCGCACCGGAATTCAAAGGCCTGGGAGAGGCAATGACCGCGCTTGGCAAGGCGGATGCGGCCCGCCGCGCGGCGGAACGCAGGCGTGCGGAACTGGAGCGGGCGGCAAGTGCGTACAAGGAGCGTGAGCATGAAAGGGAGCGGGCCGGACATATCGCACAGGCGGAAAGGGTCGCGCGGATGAACGCGGAAATCCTGCGTTTCGAAAGCCGGGCGAGCGAAATGATGCGCGCGCTTGAGAATGCGGCGCTGGCACTGGAAGGCTCCGCCCGGGAACTCGATCAGATCGCGGATAGCACGCGCGCGGAGGCGCAGATGGCACACCACGCCTCCGATGATGCGAGTATGCACGTCCAGGCGGTCTCCATAGCGTCGGAGGGGCTGGCGATGGCCCTGGGCGCCATCCGCCAGTCGATCGACGAAACCAGCACCCGGGCCTCGAGGGCGGCCGCGAAGGCGGGGCAGGCAAGAGCGCGCGCGGAGGATCTGGCGACGCTTGCCGTGCAGATCGACCTGGTTGTCTCCGTGATCGACGACATCGCCGTGAAGACCAACTTTCTGGCGTTGAACGCAACCATCGAAGCGGCGATGGCCGGGGCGAGCCAGGGCGGATTCGGAGTGATCGCGCATGAACTCAAGGAACTCACCAAACAGACCGCGTTCCGCGCGGGGGAAATCAATGCCCTCGTCGAATCGGCAAAGGAGATAAGCACCGCGATATCAGAAGGGATCGGCGGTCTGGAGGGAACGGCGCGAAGCAATAGTGCCCGCACCGCCGATCTGGCGCGCAACATCGCCGATCATGGCGGCGCGGCGCGGGAAATGAGCCTGTCGATGCGCGCAGCCGCAGAAGCCAGCCAATCCGTTGCCGGCGCGGCGAGGCGGGTGTCGGCGATTTCGGAAGAAACGCGGTCCATGTCCGGAGAGCTATTGGGCGCTGCGGAAACCGTGACGCGGACGGGCGCGGAATTCCGCGAGGTCTACGAGAATTTCGTGAGCGGTATCCGCGCGATCTGAGGACATCGTCACGATTTCGGAACAGAAGTCGCTTTTACCGCATTGGTTTTCTATATGAGACCGAAACATCCGGGAGCCGACATCAATGACACGTAAATTCCTGTTCGCCGGGGCAAGCGCACTGGCGCTGTCCGCCTGTGCCACCACGACGGAGGCAAGCAGCGCCGACATGATGACCGCCGACGACAGCCAGATGGAAAGTAGTTTCAACATGACCGAGCCGCACGACATCCTGATTGCCGAGTGGAGCGGTCCCAATCAGGGCCAGCCACCCTTTGACAAGGTCAACCCGGATTCGCCTGAGGATCTGGAGGCGGCGCTGAACGAGGCGATTGCGCGCCAGATGGCCGATGTCGACGCGATCGCGTCCAACAGCGCGCCGGCGACGTTTGAAAACGTGCTCGTGGCGATGGAGAAAGCCGGTGCCGAACTGGACCGGGTGGGGACGCTTTACAGTGTCTACACGTCGAACCGGAAGACGCCGGAAATCCAGGCGGTTTCGGAACGGATCAGCCCCAAGTTCGCCGAGCTGGGCAACAAGATCAACTTCAATGACGCGCTCTTTCAGCGCGTGAAGACGGTGTACGATGCGCGCAACACTAGCGGGCTGAACGCGGAACAGATCCGCCTGGTCGAGGAATATTATGACGGCTTCGTCCGTTCGGGCGCTGCGCTTGACGATGCGCCGCAGGCGCGCGTGGGCGAGATCAACACCGAACTTGCGACGCTGAACAACGACTTCGCCAACCGCGTGACCGCCGACGAAGGCAAGTTGATCGCCGTCGACGCGGAGGCCGTCGCCTCCCTGCCGGACGGTCTGAAAGCCAGCTTTGCCGAGGCTGCGAAGGAAGCGGGCATGACGGGATATGCGGTTGCCAACACGCGCTCTTCCGTCGATCCGTTCCTGACCTTTTCCGACGACCGCGATGCGCGTGAGGAAGTCTGGAAGGCCTTCGTCAACCGCGGCGACAATGGCGACGAGAATGATACGAACGCGCTGATCGCCGAGATCGTCAAGCTGCGCGCCGAACGCGCGAAGCTGCTCGGCTTTGAAAGCCATGCACATTATCGCATGGACGACACGATGGCGAAGGATCCCGCCAAGGCGATGGATCTGATGATGCGCGTCTGGAAGCCCGCCGTCGCGCGCGTCGCCGAAGAGGTCGCCGACATGCAGGCACTGGCCGACAAGGAGGGCGCGGACTTCAAGATCGCCCCCTGGGATTACCGCTACTATGCCGAAAAGGTCCGCAAGGACCGCTACGCGCTCGATCAGAATGAGTTCAAGAATTACTTCGAGCTCAACAACATGATCGAAGCCAGCTATTACATGGCGGATCGGCTATATGGTTTCCAGTTCGAGGAAGTGACCGGCAGCATCCCGACCTTCCACGAGGATGTGCGCGTTTTCCACGTGACGGACAAGGCGGGTAGCCATGTCGGCTATCTGTACCGCGATGATTATGCGCGCGGCGGCAAGCGGTCAGGTGCGTGGCAGTCCACCTATCGGTCCCAGAACCAGATCAATGGCGAGAAGGTCTATCCGATCGTCTCGAACAACAACAATTTCACCGAGGGTGCGAATGGCGAGCCGACGCTGATCTCGCTGGATGATGCGGAGACGCTGTTCCACGAATTCGGCCACGCCCTGCATGCGCTGTCGAACAGTGTCACCTACCCCAGCCTGGGCGGAACGCCCCGCGATTTCGTTGAATTTCCCAGCCAGGTGCACGAGAACTGGCTGCTGACGCCGGAAATCCTCGATCAATATGCGCGCCATTACAAAACCGGCGAGAAGATGCCGCAGTCCCTGATCGACAAGCTGGAGGCGGCGCGGACATTCAATCAGGGCTTCGCGACGGTCGAATATCTGGGAGACGCCATTCTGGACATGCAGCTGCACATGAACCCGAATCCGCCTGCGGACTTCGATGCCGACAGATACGAGCGGGAAGCGCTGGCGGCGCTTGGAATGCCGGATGAAATCGTCCTGAGGCACCGCCTGCCGCACTTCAATCACCTCTTCTCTTCGGACGCCTATTCGGCGGGCTATTACAGCTATCTGTGGTCGGATGTGATGGCGTCCGATGCCTGGGCGGCGTTCGAGGAAGCGGGCAGTCCGTGGGACCCGGCGACGGCCAAGAAGTTCCAGGAGATCATTCTGGCGACGGGTGACGCCATCCCGCGCGACGAGGCCTACCGTGAATTCCGTGGCCGCGATCCCGAGGTGGAGGCGCTGCTGAAGAACCGCGGTTTCCCGACCGGCCAGTAAGGCGCATTCCGATCGCGCCATGACGGGCGCGGCGTCCTTGCCGGGATGCCGCGCCCGTTTCCGTTCAGTCGATCATCTTTTCAAGTGTGGCGACCACATCCGCTTCCGCCGCCGGCTTGTCGTCCCTGATCCGGTGGATGCGGGGAAAGCGCATGGCGATGCCGCTCTTGTGGCGTCTGGACTGGTGGACGCTGTCGAAGGCGATTTCCAGGACGAGTGACTTTTCGACCTCGCGCACCGGTCCGAAACGTCCCGTCGTGTTCGCGCGCACAAATTTGTCGAGGAAACGCAGCTCCTCGTCGGTAATGCCGCTATAGGCCTTGCCAACCGGCACCAGGTCACCCTCCCCCGACGTCTCCCCGGTCCAGCAGCCGAAGGTATAGTCGCTGAAATAGGAGGAGCGCCGTCCTGACCCGCGCTGGGCGTACATGATGACGCAGTCCGCCGTCAGCGGATCGCGCTTCCATTTGTACCAGAGGCCGGTCCTGCGGCCCGCGACATAGGGGCTGTCCTTCCGTTTCAGCATCAGCCCCTCGATCGCGGCGCTGCGTGCCCCCTCGCGGATCTTGCCGAGATGATCGAAGTCGTCCGCCTCCACGACCGAGGACAGGTCGAAACGGTCGGCGGGCAGACGCGGCACGAAAGCCTCAAGCCGTTTGCGCCGCTCCGTCCAGGGAAGCGCGCGCAAGTCCTGCGCGCCGTCATAGAGGATGTCATAGGCGCGGACGAAGGCGGGGGCCTCGGCCAGCATCTTCCGCGAGACGGTTTTGCGGCCGAGACGCTGTTGCAGCGCGTTGAAGCTTGCCGCCTCGCCGCCCTGCGCGTCGCCCTTCACCAGCAACTCGCCGTCGATGACGCCATGCTCCCGAAATGCCTCGGCGACATCGGGAAAGCTGGCGGTGACATCGTCGCCGGTGCGGCTGAACAGCTTCGTCTCGCCCTTCACATGGCTGAGCTGGACGCGGATGCCGTCCCATTTCCATTCCGCGGCGTAATCGGCGAGATCGACGCGCAGATCCTCGAGGGGATGGGCGAGCATGAAGGGGCGGAAGACGGGAATGTCCTCGTGGGTGGGCTGCGGAATCCGGCCCTCGCCCCACTGGAATAGCGTCGGATAGGGCGGCGCGAGGCCGTGCCAGACCTCCTCGACGGCATCGACGTCGAGCCCGAACGCCTGCGCCAGTGCCGTCTTTGCCAGCCGCGCGGAGACACCGATGCGCAGCGCGCCCGTTGCCAGCTTTATCAGGGCGAACCGTTCGCCCGGTGTCATCGCGTCGAGATAGCCCGCCATGACGGCAGGCGCGTCGGCGCGGCTGAGCGTCATCAGGCGGTCGACGACCGAGGCGAGGCGAATGTCCTGTTCCACCGGCCGTCGCCCCCGGCCTTGGTTCCCACAGCAGGCTGACGGTTTCCGCCATGTCGCCGACATAGGCGCGGCTCATCTTGAAAAGGACGGGATCGACACGCTCCTCGGTCAGCGTCTTGATGAGGCCCGCCTTGACCGACTTGAAGTCCAGTTCCCCCGTCAAGGCCGCCAGCGCCCAGCCCCGGTCGGGATCGGGCGTGGCGATCAGATAGTCCGCGATCAGCTTGATCTTGGCATTGCGGGAGCGCGTGTAGACCAGGCGTTCGAGGAGGTCGGCGAAGTCCCTCATTCAGCCATTTCGTCTTCCGGCTCAAGTTCCAGAACAACCCGTGTGCCGTTCGCGTCGCTGGTCGTCGAGAGTGTGCCCCTGGCCTGATCGGAAAAGGCGGTGATGAGGCGTTTGCCGAGGCTGCCCCTGCGCGCGGGTTCATTGGACATGCCGACACCGTCGTCGGTCATGATGAGGCAGATACCGCGCGTTTCATTGCGGATGAATTCCACATGCATCCTGCCGCGATCGCGTCCGACGAAGGCATATTTCGCGGCGTTGGTGGCGAGTTCGTTGACGATCAGGCCGACGGCGATGGCGCGGTCGCGCGGAAACCAGATCTGGTCGGCATGACAGGTGAACACCACGCCATCGGGCAGGGTAAGGCTGGCAGCGAGACTATCGCACATTTCCGTCATATAGGCCTGCATGTCGACCATCGTGGGCAAACCATCGCCCCGGTAGAGCGACTGGTGCGCGCGAGCGAAACTGCCAATGCGGAGAGAGGCGTCGCCCAGCACATCGCTGGCGGGATCGCCGTCCTCAAGTTCCCGCCGCTGCAATTCCAGAAGCGAGATCACCATGCCGAAATTGTTTTTCACGCGGTGATCGAACTCCTGCAGATAGAGGTCGCGCTTCCTGAGGGCATCGGTCCGTTCATTGACGGCGCGGCGGACCGCGCGGCGGAAGATTTCCGCCAGCACGACAATGATAAGCCCCGAAATGACGTTCACGATCACGCGTGGGCCGTCCGTCGGGACTTCAAACGCGAAACTGCCCGAAATCGGCAGGACGAAATACCAGGCGTAGAGGGCGCAGAGGATTTCCGTCATCAGGCCCGCCTGCCAGCGGGCAAACAGCGTTGCGAGCAGTACGGAGGGAAAGGTGAGCGCGAACGGACCCGCGGATGGCAGAACGATGTCGATGACCTCCCGCGCGGCAAAGGCCATGGCGGTGCAGAGAACCGCGACGATGACCTGCGTGACGAAAGCCGGACTCCAGCCCGCGAAGCGTTCGGGAAGATCAAGTTCGCCGAGACGGTTCATGCGCTACGACTTGGTCCAGTCCCATGCGTCGCATGCCGACCGATTAACATAGCGCAACCCCTCCTCCACGCTTCCTAATCCTGCATAATCAAACTTTTCGAAGGTGGCCAGCTATGGCTGTTCCTGATCATCCTCGTCCTCCCGCCCCACCATGTTGAGCGTGCGGGCCTTGATCTGACGGGTCATGCACCAGTGGAGGAAAGCGTCTTCGCGGCCATGCGTGACCCAGACCTCCTTTGGGGGCGATATCCTGGATGGTCTGTGTCAACGCCGTCCCATTCGGCATCGGGCGCCGCGCGGGGATCGTCCGCGATCAGCTTGATCCTGGCTTAGCGCGAGCGCGTTTAGACCAGGCGTTCGAAGAGGTCGGCGAGGGAGGTCACGCCGCAGGACGGTTTCGCGTCAATATCATCACTAAGGGAAATCCCGCAGATACGGCCTTTGTGCCATGGTCTATATTCCGCCGTAAGAATTTAAGGAGATTTTCGATGGGCGGTTTTGGAGAGATTGCCGGGGCAATGGCTGCCGGGGCCGCAGCGGGCGCGGCGGGCAACGGCGTGGGCGCTGGCAAGCCGGACCTTGCGGACATCGAGACGGATTTCCAGGTCCAGGACGACCGGACTGCCGACTGGTCGCCAAAGCTGTTCGGAGCCATTCCGCTGTTGGGACTGGGCGGAACACAGCATCTGACTGTGACCGAGGGCGAGTTGCTGGACCAGCTGACCACCGATCGGGGTTTCAATGGCTTGCGGGAATTTCGCAATATCAAGGATGATGCGTTCGAGACGGCAAATACGCGCTTTCCGCCGCCCGCCGGTCCGATCCCGGCGGCGGTCGAGGCGCAGATCCAGGCATTGCCTGCGGACCAGCAGGATATCGCCCGGGCGCTGTGGCCGACGAATGACGGGCAGAATGATGCCTTTCGACACGCCTATTGGAGCGCCGAACTAACCCGCGAATTCGGTGCCGAATGGGCAACGCAATTTACGACGGCGCATGAGGCCATTCCGGGCAATCCCGGCATCCGTGAGGCGATGGATTTGTACAATAATTCCATCGGTATCGCCATTGCCGAGGCGAACCCGAACGCCAGCTCTTCCGAGCTGGCCGATCTGGTGGCGGAGGCGGTGAATGACGGCGACCTGGTAGTCGTCAACCAGGCCGGTCATCTGGAGTGGAGCGACAATATCGCGATCGGTCAGCATGGCATGGCCCCTTCCGCGCCCTTTCCGGGCGTGATAGGCGTGCCGAATGGCAACGCCAATCCGACGGGCTCCTGAGATTATCCGGATTTTTCCGGTCTTTGCCCTGTTTTTGTTGACGATGACGGGGTGCGACATGGGGTTCGATAGCGGCAAATGGGCGAGCGGTGCGGGCAATTACACGGGCGAAAACCCGCGCATCGAAATGGTTGGCGACGTGCGCGGCGCGGTTACCGTCGGGATGGCGCGCGGCGACGTACAGGCGCTGCTGGGGCCGCCCGATGGGACAAGCGAGACCGTCGACCGCTATGCCCTGGGGCGCAGCGCGGTGGGTGTCGACCTAGAGACAATGGCGATCCATTATGAAAATGATCGGGTGACGGAGATTTCAGTCTCCCGCACCTGAATCAATCATCCTCGTCCTCCCGGCCCACCATGTTGAGCGCGCGGGCCTTGATCTGGCGGGTCATGCACCAGTGGAGGAGAGCGTCTTCGCGGCCATGCGTGACCCAGACCTCCTTTGGGGCGATCTGTTCTATCGTCGTCGTCAGTTCGTCCCAGTCGGCATGGTCGGAAAGGATGAGCGGCAGTTCGACGTTGCGCTGGCGGGCGCGCTGGCGGATGCGCATCCAGCCCGACGCCATGGCGGTGATCGGGTCGGGGAGGCGGCGGCTCCAGCGGTCATTCAAGGCGCCGGGCGGGCAGACGATGATCTTGCCCTTCAGCTCCTCCTTCTTCTTGCCCGTGGCGAGGATGAGTTCGCCAAGATCGACGCCAAGTTCCGCGTAGAGATTGCAGAGTTTTTCCTGCGCGCCGTGGATGTAGATGGGGTCCGCATGACCAAGCTCCCGCAGATGCCTGATGACGCGCTGCGCCTTTCCGAGCGCATAGGCGCCGATCAGGACGCAGCGATCGGGATTGGCGTGCAGCGCGTCCAGCGCCTTTTGCATCTCCGCCGCCGTGTCGGGATGCCGGAAGACCGGCAGCCCGAAGGTCGCCTCTGTAATGAAGATGTCGCAGGGGACGACCTCGAACGGCGCGCAGGTGGGGTCGGGGCGGCGCTTGTAATCGCCGGACGCCACGATGCGCTCCCCGCGGTAGTCCATGACGACCTGCGCCGAACCGAGGACGTGACCGGCGGGGACGAAGCCGACATCCACCTCTCCGATGCGCGCGACCTCGCCATGCGCCATGGGGGTGGCCTTTGGATATTCGCCGTAGCGGGTCTGCATGATGGCGAGCGTTTCGGGCGTCGCCATGACATGGCCGTGGCCGCTGCGCGCGTGGTCGGCATGACCGTGCGTGACGACCGCCATGGCCTGCGGTTCGGACGGGTCGATCCAGAAATCGCCGGGTTCGACATAGATGCCGGTCGGGTGCGGCCTGATCCAGTCGCCGAGTTTTTCTTGGGGCATGAAAGCTATATGGGTGGGAGGGGGTTCGGGTTCCATGCGGCATGAGGGTCACGAGCGGTCACACGGATTTCGCCCGGCTCGTATACGCGACGCGTGAAAGCGCAAAGGGCAGAAGCGAATTGTGCGTTTGCAGCCGGAGTGCGCAGTGGGCTTGGTGCAGGAGCAGCCAGGCTGGGTACGGTAATTGGGGGGAAGTAGAATGCCCCCGCGTGGACCGGCCTGGCGGCCCGGCGATTGTTAGCGCCGACGTCCCTTTTTGTTCGACAGGATGACGAGGGCCAGCGATGTGCCGATGATGATGGCAGAGGCGAAGATGATGAAAATGGGACTCATGAACTTGATCTCTCTGGACGAATGGCGTGAGCCTGGGCGGGACGCCGGTGGGCCGGACGGTCCAGGGTCTGGCTTGCCATCATGAATCGAACGGAGGGGGATAATGTTCCACTTTATGGCTGGATTTTCGACTGTTGCGGTGCGGCCTTCCATCCCGGCGCTTGCTTGCGGCGCGGCGCTGTTGCTGGGCGCGGCGTGCCAGAATGCGGGTTCGCCCGCCGACGACAGTGCCGTTCGCGCCGAACAGGCGGAGGCCGCGCCGGCGGCTGAACGTGCCGGCGGCATCGAACGACTGGACCCGGCGCTGGACGGGCTGATCCCGGCGGGGGCGGCGATCGAGACGCTGTCGGACGGCTATGGCTGGTCAGAAGGGCCGGTATGGGTGGACGATGCCGATGTGGCGGGCGGCGGCTATCTGCTGTTTTCCGATGTGCCGGGCAATGCCATCCACCGCTGGGACGAGGCGGCGGGCGCGGCGGTGTGGCTGTCGCCTGCTGGCCATGACGGACCGCCGGATGCGGAGTTCGGGACGGACGGTACGAACGGGCTGAAACCGGGACTGACGCCGGGGACGATCCTGGCGGCCGACCATGGCAGCCGGGCGCTGTTCGCCATCGACCTGGCGACCCGGGCCAAGACCGCGCTGACCGAGCGTTTCATGGGCGCGCGCTATAACAGTCCGAACGACGTGATCGCCGACGCGAAGGGCGCGCTATATTTTACCGACCCGCCCTATGGACTGAAAGGCGGGGATGAGTCGCCGCTGAAGGTACAGCCGGTGAACGGGGTTTACCGGCTGCGCGCGAATGGAGAGGTGACGCTGATCGAGGGCGGGCTGTCGCGGCCAAACGGCATCGCGCTGTCGCCGGACGGAACCACGCTTTATGTGGCGAACAGCGATCCCGATCGCGCGATCTGGATGGCCTATGATGTGGCTGCGGACGGCGCGGTGGCGAACGGGCGCGTGTTCTTCGATGCGACCCGAATGGTGGGTGAGGCGGAGCCGGGACTGCCGGACGGACTGGCTGTGGACGCGGACGGAAATCTGTTCGCCACGGGGCCGGGCGGGGTGCTGGTGCTTACGCCCGGCGGGAAACTGCTGGGACGCATCAGGACGGGCGGGCCCGTGGCGAATGTGGCGTTTGGCGGGCCGGAGCGGAACTGGCTCTACCTGACGGCGAACGACCGGCTGGTCAGGGTGTCGGACGGCGACGCGCGGGCTGTACTGACGGCGCCGACCGGCTTGCGGGCGCTGCGGGCCTGGACCTTACCTCGGCCTAACCGCGCGGTTTCTTGAGAATGTAGGTGAGAAAGAGCGCGCCAGCCACGACAAGCGCGGCCCCGAAGATGAGGGCGAAAGGATCGAGATACATTCAGGGCTTTCCCTTTCGCCAGTGATGCGGATGACATCGCGGTCACTATCGGCGCGCGGCCCGCACATGGCAATGCCATTCGCGTGCCCGGCCCTGAATCCGCCGTCACCCGAAACGCCAATCGGAACGGCAGGCGGGCCAAAAGACTGTTGCCGAAAAACCACGTTCCGCCGCGCAGGCGCAGTTTCGTGGCAGGAAAGCCGCCTCAGGGAGGATAAAGCGGATTGACTTCGTTGTCATGCCGTTAGAAAACCGCCCGCAACTAGATTTGGGGAGGACTATTCTAATGCGTGCATCCGACAACGATGACATTCGTATGCGTAAAACCGGCGTGACGCTGCTTTGCGGTGCGTCAGCCATGGCCTTTGTGCTGGCGGGCCCGGCCTTTGCGCAGGACGGCAAACCGGGGGATTCCGGCGACACGGTGCAGGAAGCGACCGCAGCCGCGGCGGAAACGCCGGTCGAAGGCGATGTTATCGTTGTCACGGGCATCCGCGCCGCGCTGGAAACCTCGCAGAATATCAAGCGCGATGCCGACACGTTCGTCGATTCGATTACCGCCGCGGACATCGGCGCCTTGCCGGACCGCTCGGTGCTGGAGGCCATCCAGCGTGTTCCGGGCGTCTCCATTTCCCGCTTCGAAGCGGCCGATGATCCCGATCATTTCAGCGTCGAGGGGTCGGGCGTCGTCATTCGCGGCCTGACCTTCGTGCGGTCGGAATTCAACGGGCGTGACACGTTCAGCGCCAATAACGGGCGCGCGCTCAACTTCAACGACATCCCGCCCGAGCTGGTCGGCGGCGTCGATGTGTTCAAGAACCAGACCGCGGACATGATCGAGGGCGGCATCGCCGGTGTCGTCAATCTGCGGACGCTGCTTCCCTTTGACCGGCGCGAGCAGACCATCAGCCTGTCGGCCGAGGCCAACTGGGGCGACTTCGCCAGGGAATTCTCACCGACCGTCAGCGGTGTCTATTCGGGGCGCTGGGACACGGATGCGGGTGAATTCGGCCTGGTCGTCAGCGGCAACTATTCGCAGCAGAAATCGCAGTCGAACGGTTTCCAGCTGGGGCCGCTCTATCCGAAGAACGCAGCCTATACCGGCGCGGCGACCGATCCGAACGATCCGACCAACATCGCATCGCCGACCTCGGCCAATGTCCGCCAGCAGGATTTCAACCGTGAGCGTTACGGTGTGGCCGTCGCCGCGCAGTGGGCGAACCCGGACGATACCGTGCTTGCGACGGCGCAGTTCATCCGGTCCGAGGCTTCGAACGCCTGGACCGAGCACACCATCCAGGCGGAGGAAGACCCGCCCTATCGCAGCGGCAATCTTCGCGCACTCGGCGATTTCGGGACGACGCCTCTCAATGGCCCTGTACCCGGAACGCGTGACGACCCGACGCCGTTCGCGGTCGGTTCGCTGTTCTCGAGTGGCGTAATCACTTCTGACGCGGACGGCTGGCATGGCCGCAATGGCGTTCGGCTGACGAATTTCGTCCGCCATTCGGACACCGACACGCAGACCACCGATGCCGCGTTCAACTTCAAATATACGCCGACCGAGCGGCTGAAGTTCAACTTTGACGCGCAATATATCGACTCGACGACAGTGGCGCAGGATCTGACCGCGCATGGCGCGACGTTCGGCAATATTGCCCTGGACCTGAATGGCGACGAGCCGACGGTCGGTTATCAGGTCAGCGACACTCCCGGTAACCTGTTCACCGATTTCACCGACCCGGTGAGCACCTTCTATCGTTCCGCAATGGACCATTTCGAGGACAGCGAGGGCGAGGAATGGGCGTTCCGCGGCGACGTGGAGTATGAATTCGACGAGGACAACTGGTTCAAGTCGGTGCGCGCCGGTGCGCGCTATGCCGATCGCGACCAGACCACCCGCTGGTCGGAATATAACTGGGGCAATGTGTCCGAAGCCTGGAATGGTCCGGGGGACGCCAACCAGAATATCGTCGATTTCTCGGAGGGTCCGGCCGACGCCTTCGAAGTCTTCAACTACGGTTCCAACTTCCACCGTGGCGGTATCCTGCAGGGCAACACGCAGTTCCTGTTCGTCGACGACCGGATCGTGAAGGACCGGCAGCTGCATTCGGATTTCTATAACGATACCGCCCTGTTCCCGAACCGGCAGTGGCAGTCGCGCGTGGCGCGGGGACCAGGCAATCTGTTCGACTTCTCGGAAATTTCCGAGACCTCCGAAACGACCTATGCGGGCTATGTCCGCGTCGATTTCGGGCGCGACACCGGCAGTTTTCCGAAGATCGACGGCAATATCGGCGTGCGCGTGGTGCGTACCGAGCTGAAGGCGGACGGTTTCAACGCGCTTGACCAGATCGATGGCGAAGTCGCGACTCTGGTCGCGGCGAACGACCCGGCGCTGTTTGCTTTCTTCAACACCTCGGCGGCGACGCCGCGCGCGGCGGACCGGAGCGACACACAGGTCCTGCCGAGCTTCAATGCCCGCATCGAGCTCGACGACGGGCTTTATGTGCGCATGGCCGCGTCGAAGACGATCTCGCGGCCGGAAACGGGCAACCTGCGCGCCTATCGCCAGCTGTCCTCTGGCGTCGCGGGCGTCGACGATCCCGCCAATCCAATGGGACCGCCGATCGACTATACTCTCGATTTCCGTGCGCAGGGCGGCAATCCCGATCTCGACCCCATCGAGTCGATGAACGTCGACGCTTCGATCGAATATTATTTCGACCAGCTGGGCCGTGTCACCTTCTCGGCCTTCTACAAGGCACTCGACAACATCATCGTTTCGGGGACGCAGTTGACCGAACCGATCGAGATCGCGCCGGGACGTGACATTCAGTTCAACTATTTCGGCGCCGTCAATGGTGGTCGTGGCGAGGTCAAGGGTTTCGAGGTCGCCTATGCCGACTTCTTCGAATTCCTTCCGGGACCGCTGCAGTATCTGGGTCTGGAGGCCAACTACACCTTCGTTGACCAGACGCGCATTCCGAACGGCGGTATCCGCCCTGTCGGCGCCACCGGCGTCAACGACCGGTCGGCACAGTTCGATGTGGGCCGCCTGGAGGGGCTGTCGAAGCACACGGTCAACGTGGTCGGCCTGTTCCAGAATGACCTGGTTGAGGCGCGCGTCGCCTATAACTGGCGGTCAAGCTATCTGCTGGCGACGACGGACGTCATCACGACGCTGCCGATTGTACACGAGTCGACCGGTCAGCTGGACGCCACGCTGAAACTGAACCTGACCGACTGGCTGCAGGTTTACGCGGAAGGCCAGAACCTGCTTTCGGAGACGGTCGAGACCAGCCAGATCTACAACCGCAATGGTGACCGCATCCTGCGTTCGCTGTTCGAAAATGACCGGACATTCACCGGCGGCGTGCGCGTGACCTTCTAGGCCGCGCATTCCGGATATGAAAAGGGCCGGTGCGGAATATCCGCGCCGGCCCTTTCTTTTGGGTGCCTCGCGACTTACCCGCGAACGGACTGGTGCAGCGCCACGGCGTCGCGGGTCAGGGCCTCGATCCGGCCCCAGTCGCCGCCGTCAATGGCGTCCGACGGGACGATCCAGCTGCCGCCGCAGGCGTGGACCTGCCCGAATTTCAGATAGTCGGTGAAATTATCCGGGCCGATGCCGCCTGTGGGAATGAAGCGCACGTCGCCATAGGGCGCAGCGACGGCCTTCAGGGTCTTCAGGCCGCCATTGGCTTCGGCGGGAAAGAATTTCAGATGCGTCAGACCATATTCCAGCCCCCGCTCTATGTCGCTGGGGGTGGCGACGCCGGGGGTGATGAGAACCTCGTTCTTCAGGCACCATTCGACCGTCGTCGGATTGAGACCTGGCGAGATCAGGAAGGTCGCGCCCGCATCCATCGCCGCCTTTGCCTGGTCGGTGGTGAGCACCGTGCCCGCACCGATCAGCATGTCCGGATGCGCATCCTTCATGGCGCGGATGGCTGCAGCGGCGGCGGCGGTGCGGAACGTGATTTCGGCCACGGGCAAGCCGCCCGCGACAAGCGCAGCGCCAAGGTCGGCGGACCTGCCGGCGTCGTCGATCTTGATGACGGGCAGCAAACCCGCTTTGCCGATGGCGTCCAGAATTTCAGCGGACATGTTCGATGGTCTCCGTAAGTGGGAAATGTGCCCGACGTCCTACTGGACCATAGCGGGCGCGCAAGCGGATGCGGGCTTATTGGGCAGCGGCGGGCCTGCCGACATTCATGATATAGACCTGGCCGATCTCCACCACCTGTTTCGCACCTGCCAGCTGAATGCCAAGGACGGCCTCGCCCGCCTGCAGGTCCATGTCGGCGACCGCGCCGCGTTCATAAAGTTCCCAGTCCGAACCGACCGTGAAGCTCTGGTCGCCGAAGCCGGGATAATCGCCGCTGTTCCGGTTGATGCGGACGGTGAGGATGCCCTTCCCGTCCGCTGTATCGGCCTTTGACGCGCGCGCCCAGATGGCGAAATGAACATGATCGCCCTTCGCGATACCGCCGGTGATGGGCACATTCGTACCGGCGTCATAGGGCTGCGCGCCCTTGCGCTGGACGGTGAAGGCGAGCGCGCCCTGGCCAGGAATGTCGGGGGCCTTCATGGGCCTGGTCTTTAGCGTGTCGCCATAGCTGTCCCAGTTGAACGTGTAAGGGTCGTTGATGAGCGTGCCCGGAAGGGCGTCATCGAGGGCCTGCAGTTCAGGTGTCGGCTGCTGCGCGGCCACAGGCAGCGCCAGTCCGGCGAGCAGGAGGGGAAGAAGGCGGCGCAGCATCGGAAGCGGTTCCTTTCTGGATCAATCTGCGAAGTCGATGTCGGTCATGGCGATGGCGCTGTCCGGAACCGTGCCGGGCTGGCCGGACCCGACCGTGAAGCGGACCCTGCCCGACAGCGGCTGACGCGTGCCGTCCGCAGCGACATAGGTCAGCTGCGCGGGCGGAATGGCGAGGTTTACCGTCTGCGTCCCGCCCGCAGGCACGGCGACGCGCATGAACCTGACAAGTTCGCGGGCCGGTGCACCGTCCGCGTCGCGGTGGGCATAGACCTGCACGACATCCTCGGCATCCATGTCGCCGCCGTTGGTCAGGTTCACGGACAGGGTCAACGGCTGTGCGGGGTCGTGCGTTGCGGGCGCGGTAACGGCGGAATAGCCGAACGGGACATAACCGAGGCCATGACCGAAGGCGTAGACGGGCTTGCCGCCATAATATTTATAGGTGCGGTTGGTCATGGCGTAGTCGTCAAAGGCGGGCATGCCCTGAAGATTTTCATAGAAGGTGACGGGCAGGCGGCCCGCCGGACTATAGTCACCAAACAGCAGCGCAGCGAGGGCGGGGCCGGTGCGTTCGCCCGGATAGAAGCCCTGCACGATGGCGGGCAGATTCTGGTCCGCCCATTTCATGTTGACCGCGCTGCCGGTGAAATTGACCTGCACGACGGGTTTGCCGGTGCCATGCAGCGCCTTCATCAAGTCGGTCTGTACCTTTGGCAGGTCGAGCGTCGTGCGGTCGCCGCCGTCGAAGCCCGGAATTTTGACGTCCATTTCCTCGCCCTCCAGCTTTGCCGAAAGGCCCGAGAAGAAAAGTACGACATCCGCATCTTTCGCGGCCGCCATGGCTTCGGCGGTCAGGTCGCGGTCCATCTTGATCCAGCCAAGGGTCGCCATCGGGGCGATGTTGTTGCTGTGCCACGCGGGCGACTTCTGGAACACGACCTCAAGCGGATAGCCCTGTCCGGCAGTGAGCAGGATGCCGTCCGCGCCGGTTTCCTGTCCGTCGATCCTGACCGTCAGGCCATCGGAAAAACGGTAGCGCCCGGTTTCGGACGGTGTGAGCGTGCCCTTCCAGACAGCGGTCAGCGGTGCATCGAGCGTACCCGACGCCGGGTTCAGTTTCCATTTGGCGTCGATGTCAGGGACGACCTCGGTCTTCGCGGGCGCTCCGGCCGGTTCGTCCGCTGCCCAGTAGCTGGCCTCAAGGCCGGGCTGGCCGTTGTGCGACAGGGCCGCGGCGGGAACGGGCTGATAATGCGTGAACATGCCGTCCGCGAGGCCGCTGCCGGGGGCGTAGCTGACGTTCTCCGCGCCAAGGCGTTCGACGAGCGCCGCCAGCGGCGTCATGGGGCGGGTCGGATTGCCGTTGTAATTGCCGATGAGGACATCGTAATTGTCGGCATTCGGGCCGATGACCGCCACTTTCGTTCCGGGCGCGAGCGGCAGGATGCCCTCGTTCCTGAGGAGCACGAGCGATTTCCGCGCGGCCTCTTCCGACAGGGCGATATGGGCGTCCGACGCGACGACGGACATGGGCGTCGCGCTCCACGGTGTCGCAGGCTGGCCGGGCATCATGCCAAGCTTGTAACGGGCGGTGAAGAGGCGTGTGACGGCGGTGTCGATCTCGGCCTCCGTGATGAGGCCGGTGCGGACGGCCTCGGTCAGGCCGCGGAACGCCTTGCCGTTGTGATCCTCGCACTCAAGGTCGGTGCCAGCCTTGACGGAAACGGCCGCGCCCTCCGCCATGGTTTTGGTGAAGCCGTGATGCCCCTCCTGCAGATAGACGTCGTTGATCGCGCCGCAGTCGGAGACAACGAAGCCGTCGAAACCCATGTCGCCGCGCAGCACGTCGCGCATCAGATAGGTGTTGGCGCAGGCGGGTTCACCGCGCACGGCATTGTAGGCGCACATGAGGGATTCGGGGTCCGCCTCCCCGATCGCCATGGCGAAGGCGGGGAGATACGTTTCCTTCAGGTCCTTCTGACTGACGGCGTAATCGTCGCTGTGGCGACTTTTTTCCGGACCGCTGTGGACGGCATAATGCTTTACCGTGGCGACGGATTTCAGAAAGTCCGCGTCATCGCCCTGCAGGCCGTTTACGAAATTCACCGCCATGCGGCCGGTCAGATAGGGATCCTCTCCGTAGGTTTCCTGACCGCGGCCCCAGCGCGGGTCGCGGAAGATATTGATGTTGGGTGACCAGAAGGTGAGGCCCGTGTAGATCGAGCGCACATCCTTCGACAGATAATCGTGATGCTTGGCGCGCCCCTCGTCGGAAATGGCAGTCGCGACGCGAAGCATGAGGTCCTCGTCGAACGTCGCGGCCAGGCCGATCGCCTGCGGGAAGACCGTCGCGTCGCCCGCGCGCGCCACGCCGTGCAGCGCCTCGTTCCAGTAGACATATTCGGGGACGTTCAGCCGTTCGATGGCGGGCGCCTTGTCGAACATCTGCTGGACTTTTTCCTCAAGCGTCATTTGCGCGACAAGGGCGGCGGCCCGGGCCTGGTGGGTATCCGCAGCGACCGGCGCCGCGACGGCAGCGGTCTGCGGCTGAGGCGTGTCCGCTGTCTGGCAGGCGGCGAGGACCAATGCGGACGAAAGGGCGAGAAGTGACGTTTTCATTGATATTCCCCAAAGCTGCTTGCGGACCGGTGAATCGCGGCCAAGTCCATCGTTGTCATAACTCTATGCCGGACGGGCGGGCGGGGCAAGGGCGCCCGCCCGGCCCGAGCCTTGCTAGCCAATCATGTCCTCTAATTCGCGGCCCTTGGTTTCGTGCACCATCATCCAGACGAAGACGATGCTGACGGCGGCGCTGACGGCATAAAAGCCATAGGCGCCCGCAAGGCCGATAGAGACCAGCATGATCGGGAAGGTCATGGTGATGCCGAAATTGGCGGCCCACTGCGCGAAGCCCGATACGGCGAGGCCGGAGCCCCTGATCTGGTTCGGGAACATCTCCCCCAGCATGACCCACATGACCGGACCCCAGCTGAAGTTGAAAAGGGCGGCATAGGCGTTGGCGGCAATCAGCGCGGCGGTCCCCGCGTCATCGGACAGCGCCAGTTTGCCATCCACGAGTTCGCCGGATGAAAAGCTGACCGCCATGATGCCGAGCGTGATGGCCATGCCGATAGAGCCGATCAGCAGAAGTGGCTTGCGGCCGATCTTGTCGATGAGCGCGATCGCGGCGAGGCAGGAGAGGATGGAAAGCGTGCCCGAAAGGATGTTGATCTTGAGCGCGTCCGCCTCCGAGAAGCCGACGGCCTGCCACAGGACCGCGCCATAGTAGAAGACGACGTTGATGCCGACGAGCTGCTGAAAGACGGCGAGGCCAATACCCACCCAGACGATCTTGCGAACCCTGCCGGTATCGCGGTTCAGCAGGTCGGAAAAGCGCGGTTTGTGATCACTGGCGAGGCTTTCGCGGATCTCCACGACCTTCGTGGAGGCGCGGTGGCTGCCCATCAGACGGGAGAGGACGGACCTGGCTTCGGGCTCCCGGTCGCGGGCGACGAGGAAGCGCGGGCTTTCGGGGATGGCGAGAAGCGCGATCAGGAAAATCCCGGCGGGGATCATCTCGATCCAGAACATCCAGCGCCACGCCTGATAGCCCAGCCAGAATTCATTGGTCGATGCGCCCGCCGCGCCCGCAAGCAGATAGTTGGACAGGAAGGCGGCGGTGAGACCGACGATGATCATGATCTGCTGGATGGACGCGAGACGGCCCCTGAGACGGGCTGGTGTCACCTCGCTCACATAGGCCGGGGCCATGACGCTGGCCGCACCCACGGCCAGACCGCCAAGGATGCGGTAGATGACGAATTCAGTGCTGGAACCGGCGATGCCCGATCCCCAGGCACTGACAAGGAAGAAGATTGCGGAAACGAACAGCATGTTGCGGCGTCCGAAGACATCCGCGAGGCGGCCAGCCGCGAAGGCACCGACGGCGCAGCCGAGCAGCATGGAGGCCACATTGAAACCCGTGCCGACGCTGTCCGAATTGAAGGCGCTTTGCAGGCCATCGACCGTGCCGTTGATCACACCGGAATCGAAGCCGAACAGGAAGCCACCGATGGTGGCGACGGTAACGATGAGCGCGACGAAGCCTGTATTCCCGCCCTCCTGCGCCGGTATGGATGCAGATTCAGCCATTCATGATACTCCCCGTGTCTTGCGCTTCCTGCGAAGCCTGTCCCGCTCCCTCCTCTCCCCCGTCCACCCCCTATCACCCGTAGGATGGCAGGAAGGGCGCAGGCAGCGGGACGGATTGAGTGATTGTTATCCCACCCTGCCCGTGCTGCCTCTTTCGACCAGCTTGTAAGGCAGGGTTATGCGTGCCGTCTCGCCGCCGGCACCCGCGACGCGGTCGGTCAGGATACGCACCGCCTCCGACACCATTTCGACGATGGGCTGATAGATGGTGGTCAGCTGCGGACTGATGACGCCGGCGACGGGCGTGTCGTCGAAACCGGCCACGCTGAGATCGCGGGGCACGTGCAGGTCCCGGCGGTAGGCGGCGGCGATGACAGCGGCGGCCATGTCGTCGTTGGACGCGAAAATGGCCGTCGGGCGATCCTTCAGATCGAGCAGGGTGTCGGCGGATTCAAGGCCGGAGGCCCAGTCGAACAGGCCCTGTGCGACGAGTGTCTCGTCCGCGGCAATCCCCGCGTCCGACAGCGCGGCGCGGTAGCCCTTCAGCCGCATGCCGGTCGCGGCATGATCGGGATGCCCCTTGATGAAACCGATGCGGCGATGGCCAAGGCCGATCAGATATGCGGTCATGTCCCTGGCAGCCGCGACGTCGTCCATGTTGACGGAGGCGGCGACCGTTTCGGGCTGACCTGACGCGATCATGACATGGCGGATGTTGCGTCGCCGGAGCATGTCGATGACCGCCGGATTGTCGCAAAGCGGCGGCGTGACGACGACCCCCATGGGCGCGGTCTGCACGATGCTGCGTTCGAGGGCGTCGAGGTCGATATCCGCGCCCGTCGTTCCGCCCTCCATCATCACGTGCAGGCCCGCCTTCTGACATTGCTGCAACGCGCCGAGGTGGACGCTTTCCATATAGGCACGGCTGGGGTTGTCGACGATCAGCGCGACGATCTGGGCCGCGCCGGAGCGCAGGCTGCGGGCCGCATGGTTGAACTGGTAATCGAGGCTGCGCGCGGCGGCGAGCACCTTGTCGCGGGTGGATTCGCGTACATAGGCCTCTCCGTTCAAAACCCGGCTGACGGTCTTGAACGAGACGCCCGCCGCATGGGCGACATCGACCATCGTGGTGCGCGAATCGGACGCCATGTTTCTGTCTGCACCGTCAGCCATCATTGGCCATCCTTATACTCCCCCCCGGGTCACATTCGCCTAATCCATCGGCCCTGCCGTGACAAGGTTGTCAAGCATTACGGCATTTCGCTATGCATGAATGCCGCGCCGCCAGAACATGCGTGACGTGAATTCGGGGAGAGTGAAGATCGCGACCGGGACAGAATCGCCGCTCTACCTGGGCATCGACCTTGGCACGTCGGGCGTCAAAGTCATCGCCATGGACGAGGGCAATGCCGTGACCGGCGAAGCCGCCGCGGCGCTCGGGATTTCGCGCCCCGGCCCGCTGATGAGCGAGCAGGACCCGGCGGACTGGTGGGCGGCAGTCGACGCGGCGGTCCTGCAACTCGGCAGCGGCATTCGCGCGAGCATCGCAGCCATCGGCCTGACCGGACAGATGCACGGCGCTGTGCCGCTGGACGCGGCGGGGGAGGTCCTGCGGCCCGCGATACTGTGGAATGACGGGCGCAGCCATGCGGAATGCGCGGAGATGGAGGCGATGGTTCCGGACCTTGCGGACATCACCGGCAACCGCGCCATGCCAGGGTTCACCGCGCCGAAACTGCTATGGCTGCGGAAACACGAACCTGACCTGTTCGAACGAACAGCGAAAATATTGCTGCCGAAAGACTGGCTTCGCTACCGCATGTCGGGCGCGATGGTCAGCGACATGTCGGATGCCGCAGGGACGCTGTGGCTGAACGTCGGCAGGCGGACCTGGTCAGACGATACGCTGTCGGCGTGCGGGCTGACGCGGGATCACATGCCGGATCTGGCCGAGGGCGGCGCGGTGTCAGCATATCTGTCGAGCGAACTTGCCGCGCACTGGGGCATGACGGCGGGCATGCCGATCGCGGCGGGCGGCGGCGACAATGCGGCGGGCGCGGTCGGGGCGGGCATCGTGGGACCGGGCGAAACGATGCTGTCCATCGGCACGTCGGGCGTGATCTTTCATGTCGATGCGGATTACCGGCCCAATCCGGCGGGCGGCGTGCACACCTTCTGTCACGCATTGCCGGGGCTGTGGCACCAGATGTCGGTCATGCTGAGTGCGGCGAGTGCCATCGACTGGGCAGCCCGCGTAACGGGTTTTGGCAATGCCGAGGCGCTTCACAGCGCGGCGGAAGCGCGCGGCCGGGTGACGGACGGCGAGATATTCCTGCCCTATCTGTCGGGTGAGCGGACGCCGCATAACGACCCGCATGCGACGGGTGCGTTTTTCGGACTGACGCATGACACCGACGCGGCCGCCCTGGCGCAGGCGGCGCTGGAGGGGGTGGCCCTTGCCTACAGGGATGGCGCGGACGCAATTGCGGCGACGGGCAACGAGATTTCGGAACTGACGGTGATCGGCGGCGGATCGCGGTCGCGTTATTTTGGCGAGGTGCTGGCGGCGGCACTGGAAAAACCGCTGGTTTACCGGAACGGTGCGGATCGCGGTCCCGCCTATGGCGCGGCGCGGCTGGCGAGACTGGCAGCGGGCGATCATGCCGCCGAGGTGCTGACGGCGCCCGATGTCGTTCGGCGGGTGGAGCCGGACGCCGGAATGGCTGCGGCACTGAAGCCAAAACATGAGAGATTCAAACAGCTTTACAAACACAGCCGCAAGGCGATGGGAGACGGATCATGAAACCGGAAGATTATTTCAAATCGCTGCCGCAGGTTAAGTTCGAGGGGCCTGATTCCACCAGCGAGCTGGCCTATCGCCATTATGACAAAACGCGCGTCGTCATGGGCAAGACCATGGAAGAACATCTGCGGATCGGCGTCTGTTTCTGGCACACCTTCTGCTGGGACGGTTTCGACGTCTTTGGCGCGGGCACATTCAACCGGCCCTGGCATCACATGGACGATCAGAAGGAAGCCGCACGGGTGAAGCGCCACGCAGCGTTCGACCTCTTCAGCGCGCTCGACCTGCCCTATTTCTGCTTCCACGATGTCGATGTCATGCAGCCGGCACAGACGCCGAAAGAGCATGTCGCCAACCTGAACGTCGCCGTCGACCATCTGGAAGAACTGATGGCCAGGACGGGGCGCAAGCTCCTTTGGGGAACGGCCAATAATTTCTCGCATCCACGCTACATGGCCGGGGCGGCGACCAATCCAAACCCGGATGTGGCGGCCTTTGCGGGTTTGCAGGTGCGTGAGGCGCTGAACGCGACGCATCGCCTGGGCGGCGAAAATTACGTCCTTTGGGGCGGGCGCGAGGGTTACGACACGATCCTCAACACCGACCTGGGCCAGGAGCTGGATCAGTTCGGTCGTTTCCTGGAGGCTGTCGTCGCGCACAAGCACAAGATCGGCTTCACGGGCGATATCCTGATCGAGCCAAAGCCGCACGAGCCGACCAAGCATCAATATGATTCGACCGTTCAGACCGTGCACGCCTTTCTGCAGCGCTATGGGCTGGAAAAGGAAGTACGCGTCAATATCGAGGCGAACCACGCGACGCTGGCGGGTCTGAGTTTCGAGCATGAAGTCGACATGGCCTTCGCCCTCGGCATATTCGGCTCGCTCGATCTCAATCGGGGCGATCCGCAAAATGGCTGGGACACCGACCAGTTTCCGAATGACCTGCGCGAAATCACCCTGGTGATAAAGTCGATCCTGGAAAATGGCGGCTTTGGCAAGGGCGGCATGAATTTCGACGCCAAGGTGCGCCGCCAGTCGATCCAGGCGGATGATATCGCCCATGCGCATGTCGGCGCTGTGGACCTGCTGGCCCGCGCGCTTCTGAATGCCGAGGCACTGATCGAGGATGGCCGCATGGCCAGGTTCAAATCGGAGCGCTACGCCGGTTGGAAATCGGGAATCGGTGCGAAGCTGCTGAAGGGCGATGCCACGCTGGATGAGGTCGCGGACAGCGCGCTCGCCGCCAACCATTCGCCGGAGCCGGTCACCGGGCGGCAGGAATGGCTGGAAAATGTCGTCACCGAGTTCACGCGCTAGGCAGCCGCTTCAGACCATGACGTAAATCGCCGTGCAGGTGAATATCCCGACGATGATATTCATCGGCACGCCGATCTTCAGAAAATCGACGAAGCGGTAATTACCGGCCGCATAGACGATGGTATTCGTCTGATAGCCGATGGGTGTGGCGAAACTCGCGCTGGCGCCGAACATGACGGCGAACAGCAATGGCCGCGCGTCGACGCCGATTTCGGGGGCAAGCGCCAGGACGATGGGGGCCATGATGACGGCGACGGCATTGTTGGTGACGATTTCCGTAAGCGTGGAGGTGATGCCGTAGATGATCAGCAGGACGACGAAATAGGGGGCGACCTGCATCAAGGGTGTGGCCCACGACACGATGAGATCGACCGTCCCGGCATTTTCAAGGCCAACGCCGACAGCGAGCATGGCGAAAATGAGGACGAGGACATTGCCATCGATGCTTTGCCACGCTTCCTCCGCATCGATGCAGCGGGTGGCGAGAACGAGCGCGACGCCGATGATGGCGAGCAGGTGGATGGGCGCGATGTCGAACGCGGCCAGTGCGATGATGCCCAGGAGCGCAGCGAGGGCGACGGGCGCGCGGTCGCGGCGGAAGGGGCGGACGGCGCTTTTGCCGACATCGACCAGATTGACGTTGGACCGGAGCGCGGCGATGGCGCTGGCATCGCCCGCGACGAGAAGGCGGTCCCCCGCGCGCAGGCGGACCTCTCCAAGAGATGGTCCGGCCACGTGCCGCGCGCGTGACAGCCCGACGACACGGACATGCAGACGGGCCAGAAACGGAATGTCGGCAAGGCGGCGCCCGATGGCGGGATGCGACGCGCCTATGGCCGCGTCCGCGAACACGACCTCTCGCCGCGTGCGCTGCGACGAGGACAGGTCGCGGCCCACGCCGAGAATATGGAGGTCGTTCTCCGCCAGCGAGCGGAGTTCGGGCGCACTGGCGGCCGTCACGATCACGTCGCCCGATTTGAGGAGGATGGGCGTGTTTGTATCGCGCAGAAAGTCGCGTCCGCGGCGGACCGCAATGAAGCGCGTGCCGGGATGCTGCAGGACCGGCCAGTCATGCACGTCGCTGCCGATCAGGGCCGAGTTCTCGCTGATCCGGAAATCCGAAACGTAGAGATAATCGTCGTCATGCACCTCCTCGGCAATGTCGGCACCGTCCTGCGGCAGCAGCCATTTGCCGAACAGAATAATCGTGATGAAGCCGCCCGCCGCCGCCGCCAGTCCGACGGGTGTGATCTCGAAGATGCCGAACGCGGCCTCGCCCGCCTTGCGCGCGACACCGTCGACGAGAAGGTTGGTGGACGTGCCGATCAGGGTCAGGCCGCCGCCCATGATACTGATGTAGGAAAGCGGAATGAGAAGCCGCCGGGCGCCGATGCCCGCCGCGCTGGCGATGCGCTTCATGATAGGGACAAGTACGAGGACGACAGGCGTGTTGTTGACGAGCGAGGACGCGGCGAACACGCCTGCGAACATTTCCGCGATGGAGGAGCGGGGGCGCTCCCTCGTGCGCCGAATGACAAGACCTGCCATCGCCTCGATCACCCCGGTGCGGATGAGCGCGCCCGACAGGATGAACATCGCGCCGATGGTGATGGGCGCGGTGTTCGAAAAGACTTCGGTCATCCGCTCGGCACTGACGAAACCGAGCAGCGGCATGAGC
This sequence comes from uncultured Alphaproteobacteria bacterium, assembly GCA_963710205.1. Lineage (GTDB taxonomy): Bacteria > Pseudomonadota > Alphaproteobacteria > Sphingomonadales > Sphingomonadaceae > Pacificimonas. The sequence goes on from CAVPZG010000004.1 coordinate 52,629, forward strand.
GCCGCGCCGACAATGGCGAGAACGACAGGCGGGAACCGCTCGGCGATGAAGCCCGCGATGAGCAGGATCAGGATTGCAAGACCGATCCACGCCGAACTCGACTCAACCCATGCCGATATGACTGCCAATGCCGGGTCCCATGAAATCAGAACATGAGAATGTCCTATCGCCGGATTTGGTTCCCGGCGATATGGCTATTGCACTCTAGAGCGCGCATTCTCCATCAGGGGCGCCCTCGACCAGTTCGACGTCGGAAATCGATATTGAGAAGGCACCATTGCTCTCGATGACGAAGGGCGAGGTGAGGCGGCCCATGTCGACGCCCGCCTCGGCGAGGCAGGGAAGTTTGAGGCTGGCCGTCTGCCAGTCTCCAGCCGCGGCGGCGGTCATGGCCTGCGTGATGTCGATCGTGCCGTCGCAGGGCTCCTCGTCGATGCACATGCCGCCCAGCGTGACCTTTCCGGCGGGTGCGGCCTCGACCTTGTACTGGAAGCTGAGCGCCATGTCGCCATTCGCCTGACGGCTGAGATCGACGGGCTTGGCGGCAAGCGCGAAGCTGGCAGGGCCAGTCCATGTAAGCGTCCGCATATCCTCCTGCGCGGCGCGGTCGGCGGCAGTGACGGTGAGTTTCTGTCCGAGCGATTTGCCGCGCCCGTCCGTGAGGATGCGCGGCCCCTGATCGTCGCTGACAGTCATGGTCCAAGGGGACTGCGCGACGCCCGCCATCATCAGTTTGGACACATCGCCCGTGGTTGCGCCCGCAAGGCTTTCATCCTCCGGCAGCGCCGCCAGCTCGCCGGGCCCGCCCACATAGGTCAGGCCATAGCCATAGCCGAAGAGCGCGTCATAATCCTCCTGATTTCCGGCGCGCGGGCGATTGACCGCCGTGTCGGAGGAGGATTTCGGCCAGCTGAAGGACAGGCGGCCCCTGAAGTCGTGGGGAGCCTTGCCGGACGCATCGGCGACGAGAACGTCGGCCACACCTTCGCCGGCGGTTCCCGGCAGCCAGGCCGCGACGAAGGCATCGGAAGCGTTGAGTTCGGGGTTCACCCACATCGGACGGCCCGACAGGAATACGGAGACGGTGGGAATACCAGCCGCCTTCAGCTTCCTCAGCGTTTCCAGTGGCCCCGTCGGTTCGAAATCGACGTGCGGCCGATCGCCCTGGAATTCCGCATAGGGATCCTCGCCGAAAACGACGATGGCGACGTCGGGCTTGCCGGTCACGCTGCCATCCCTGCTCAGCGTTGCCGTGCCGCCCGCAGCGGTAATGGCGGCATTCAGACCGGCATAGATGGAGGTGCCACCGGGGAAGTCGCTGTTCTTGTTCCCCGTGCCCTGCCAGCTGAGCGTCCAGCCGCCGGACTGCTTGCCGATATCGTCCGCGCCGTCGCCGGTGACGAGGACGTTCGCGCCGGGTTTGATGGGAAGCACGCTGCCGTTATTCTTCAAAAGGACAAGCGACTGGCGGACGGCGCGGCGGGCGACCTCTCGGTGCTTCGCCTCGCCCAGTTTGTCCCAGTCACCGGCATATTCGCGTTTGGAGGGCAGACCGGCCTCGAACAGGCCGGAGCGCAGTTTGACGCGCAGGATGCGTGCAACCGCCTCGTCCAGGCGCTCCATGGTGATCTCGCCGGATTTCACCTGCGCCAGCGTATTGACGTAAAGCTCCTTCCAGCTGTCGGGCGCCATGAACATGTCGAGGCCAGCGTTGAATGACGCGGCGCAGCTGGTGGGGGTGCAGCCTTCGACCTGGCCATGACCGTTCCAGTCGCCGACGACAAAGCCGTCGAAACCCATACGGCCGCGCAGCACGTCTGTGAGGAGCGGTTTGAAGCCATGCATTTTCTGACCATGCCAGCTGTTGTAACTGGCCATCACGACCTGAACGCCGGCGTTGATGGCGGGGACGTAACCGGCCGCCTGCAGGTCGCGCAGGTCGGCCTCCGTCATCTGGTTGTCGCCCTGATCCTTGCCCGCAATGGTGCCGCCGTCGCCGACGAAATGCTTGACGGTGGCGATCAGTTGACCGCCCTTCAGGAAGCCGTCCTCGTTCCATTTCCCCTGGATGCCCTCGACCAGTTTGGGGGCGTAGGCGGCGACGATGGCGGGGTCTTCGGAATAGCTTTCATAGGTGCGGCCCCAACGGTCGTCGCGGACGACGGCGATGGTGGGGGCAAAGGTCCAGTCCTGCCCGGTGATGCGGATTTCCTCCGCCGTCACATGGCCGATCTCGCGCATCAGGTCGGGATCGTTCGCCGCGCCGAGGCCGATATTGTGCGGGAAGACGGTCGCACCGACGATATTGTTGTGGCCGTGCACCGCGTCCGTGCCCCAAAGCGCGGGAATGCCGACGCCGCCGTCCGATGTGTCGGTGGACGCGGTCCAGAATTCGTCGGCAAGCGCCAGCCAGGCCTGCGGCGTGGTGCGGTTGTCACCGCCGGGCGCGGAGTTGCCGCCATTCAGGACGGAGCCGAGATTATAGTCGCGCACCTCGGCGGGTGTTACGCTGCCGATATCGGCCTGAATGATCTGGCCGACCTTTTCCTCCACCGTCATGCGCGAGATGAGATCGGCGATGCGCGCCTCGATCACGGTATCGACCGGAATGGGCGACTTTGCTTCGGGCCACAGTTCGGGATGGATGACACCGGGTTCGTCATCGACGGCCGCCACGGTCTGTGCGGTTGCCGTCTCGTCGCTGCAGCTGGCGAGCAGGACAGACAAGGTTGTCATGCTGGCAATGGCAGCGGCGCGTGTGAATGTCGTCATATGGAATCTCCCCGGAATTATGATCTTGTAACGGAGAGGCTGCGGCAGGCCAAGAGCGGGAATGTGGCCACTAGCTTTCCGCCGCGCAGTGCCGATCAATGAAGTCCTGGTGCCGCGGCATGCGGTCGGCGGAATTGGCGACGACGCTTCTTAGCTGAAGGAGGCGCGATTTCAGTTCGTCCCCGTCCAGGATATCGGCGAAGGGATGATGCCGCGCGGCCGTGACGCCCTGGCCGTGCATGACGGCGAACCAACTGGTTTCGTTGAACAGCTCGTTGTCGTGGCGGTGGATGCGGGCGTTCTCACGGTAAAAGTCGAGCTTTTCCGTGAGCGTGTCCGGAACGGACATTTCGCGGCAGTAATTCCAGAACTCGGAATCCGCGCGCTCCGTCGCCTTGTAGTGGAGGATCAGGAAGTCGCGGATGCGCTCATATTCATGGCCGACGCGGTCGTTATAATGATCGATGTCGGCCTCCGCGAAATGGCGGTCGGGAAAGACGCTCATCAGGCGCGAGATTCCCGACTGGATGAGGTGGATGCTGGTGGATTCCAGGGGCTCCATGAAGCCCGCCGCAAGCCCGATCGAGACGACGTTCCTGTTCCAGAATTTCTTTCGGCGCCCGGTGAGGAAACGCAAGCGGTTGGGATCGCTGGCAGCGGGCGCGTCGAGACCTGATTTCAGCGTTTCGAGCGCATCGTCGTCGGATTTGAAAGCGCTGGCATAGACATGGCCGTTGCCGGTCCGGTGCTGCAGCGGGATGCGCCATTGCCAGCCGACATCCCTTGCCGTGGCGCGGGTATAGGGCAGCGGGTCGGCGACCTTTTCGCAGGCCATGGCGATGGCGCGGTCGCAGGGCAGCCATTTCGACCAGTCCTCATATCCGGTTTGGAGCGCGCCCTCGATCAGGAGGCCGCGAAAACCCGAGCAGTCGATGAAGAGATCGCCGGAGATGGCCTCGCCCGAGTCGAGCGTGACGCTCTCCACAAAGCCGGTTTCACCATGCTGCTGAACGGAGGCGATCCTGCCCTCCGTGCGTGTGACGCCGCGAGCCTCGGCAAATTCGCGCAGATATTTCGCATAAAGGCCCGCATCGAAATGGAAGGCGTAGTTGATGCCGGACAGGGGCGAGCCCTTGATGTTTTCGGGGCGCTGGAACTTGCCCTGATGCGCGGCGACGATCTGCAGGCAATATTCGCCAATGTCCGCGGTCTCGCCCAGTGTCCGCGCGCGAAGCCAGTGATGGTGGAAATTCACGCCGTCCATGGCGATGCCATATTCGCCGAAGGGGTGGATGTAGCGGTCGCCTTTCCTCGCCCAGTCGACAAATTCGATGCCGAGCTTGAACGTGCCCTTCGTGCGGCGGACGAAATCGTCCTCGTCCAGGCCGAGCATGGTGTTGAAGATCTGGATCTGCGGAATGGTCGCCTCGCCGACGCCGACAGTGCCAATGGCTTCGGATTCTATCAGCCGGACGCCCGTGTAGCCGCGCAGCAGGCGGGCGAACGCGGCGGCGGTCATCCAGCCGGCCGTGCCGCCACCCACGATGACGATCTGGCGGATGCGGCGGTCCTCTGCGGAAGTGGTCATGCGGGGCAGAACTTTCTGAGATAGTCGTCGTGCGTGGGCATCTGCTCCGTCGCCCGTGCCATGGCGGCGCGCATGGAGGCGAGGCTTTCGGCGATGCGGTCCGGCGGCATGGCGGCGACGATGGGGTCGTAGCGGGCGGGGACGATGCCCTGTCCGAGGAAGACCGCGACCCAGCTGGTAATGGTGAAGAGGTCGCCGTCATAGCGGAAGAAGCGGCCGCAATTCCGGAACAGCTCGATCTTGCGGGTCAGGCTGTCCGGGATGGACATGGTGCGGACATGATTCCAGAATTCGGAATCATCGCGGCTGGTGGCATGGTAATGGAGGATGAGGAAATCGCGGACCTGCGCGAATTCCGTGTCCATCAGGCGGTTATATTCGTCCCGGTCGACAGCGTTCATGCTGCGGTCGGGAAACAGGCCGATGAGGCGGCTGATGCCCGCCTGAATGAGATAGATGCTGGTGGATTCCAGCGGTTCGAGGAACCCGCCCGACAGACCGAGCGCGACGCAGTTCTTCTCCCACAGGCGCTGGCGCTTGCCAGTGGTGAAGCGCAGCTGGCGGGGATCGGCGAGCGGCCTGCCATCGAGATTTGCCAGCAGGACTTCGCGCGCCTCGTCATCGGTCGTGAACGTGCTGGCATAGACATGGCCGTTGCCGGTGCGCTTCTGGGTTGGGATTTTCCATTGCCATCCCGCGCCGCGCGCGGTGGCGCGCGTGTAGGGCGGTGTGGGGCCTACGCTTTCCGAGGGCACGGCCAGCGCGCTGTCGCAGGGCAGCCAGTGCGACCAGTCCTCGTAACCCACATCCAGCGTGTCACCGATGAGGAGCGCGCGGAAACCCGAGCAGTCGATGAAGAGGTCGCCGCTGACGGACGCACCATTTTCAAGCGTGACGGCAGTGATGAAGCCGGACCCCGCGTCCCGCTGCACGGAAACGACCCTGCCCTCAGTGCGCCTGACGCCGTTCCGCTCGGCATAGGCGCGCAGATAGGCGGCATATTTCGTCGCGTCGAAATGATAGGCATAGCCGATCTGCGAGAGAATATTCCGCGGGTTTGGCGCGGGGTGCGCGAATTTGTCCGCCTTCGCCGCCACGGCGCTGAGCGCATAGTTCTGAATCGGGGTTTTATCGCCCATCGCGGCCAGCCGCAGGCTGTATTGATGAAAGGCGATGCCGTCCATGTCGACCCCGTGATTGCCGAACGGGTGAAGGTAGCAGTCACCCTTGCGGCCCCAGTCGACAAACTCGATTCCGAGTTTGAAGGTGCCATCGGTTCTGGCCATGAAATCCGCTTCGTCGAGGCCGAGCATGGCGTTGAACTGGGCGATGTTGGGAATGGTCGCCTCCCCCACGCCGACGGTGCCGATGGCGTCGGATTCAACCAGCTCGATTTCGACCGATGTGCCGCCGAACATGCGGGAAAGCGCGGCTGCGGCCATCCACCCCGCCGTGCCGCCGCCGACGATGGCGATCCTGCGGACGGCGTTTTCCCGCACGGTCATGCCTTCGCCCTTTCCACGGCCTGCGCGTGGGTCGGCAGACTGGCGGCGACGCGGCCAAGCGCGTCGTGCAGGGTCAGCGCCTTTTGCCGAAGCTGGGCCGCATCGCGCAGGCTGGCGAGCGCGCCGGGATGTTGAGGGACAATGCCGCGCGCGAGGAGGCGCGTCACCCATTCGGTCTGATCCGCGCGCTCGCCGTCATGCGTGACGAGACGCGCGGTGCCGCGAAAAGTGCGGACCTTATGGGCAAGCGTTTCGGGCATGGCGCCTTCCTCTGCGTGCCGCAGGGCTTCGAAGTCGAGAGCGCGGCTCCACTCGTTTGTGGTCATCCGGTTATATTCGCCGGCCTCCGGAATGTCGTCCGTGTCACCGGGCCAGAGGGTCAGGAGATGGTAGAGCGCGGACTGTGTCAGGTCGAGATCGGCACTGGCATGCGGTCCGGGATGACCCGCCGCGCGGCCCATGCAGATCCTGTTGCCTGTCCACGGCCGCTTGTGATGGCCGACGCGCATGGGTGAGTCGGTGATCGTGCTTTCGATCGTCTCGCCCTGCAGCGGCGCGGCGCGGCGGTTTGCGGACAGGATTGTATAGGGCGGCGGGCTGGTGGACGTATTTGCTGCATAGGTCGCACTTGCCGCGGGGATATATGCCGACCAGTCCTGCCAGTCCTGAGTGTCGTCACCGACCGTATCGACGATAAGGTCCGCGTCCGCCGGGGGCAGGGGTTTGCGCCGCGCCAAGCGCCACTGCCCGTGCCTTCAACAGGTCCGTATAGGCCGCCGTTTCGAGGTGATAGCCATAATCCATACCGGCCAGCGGTGACTGCGGGTCATTGTCAGGCGGTGCGAAGCGGCCCGCCTGCGCCGCGCGGGCGGCAATGCTGAATTCGGCGAGGGGCGGCATCTCGCCTGCCGCGCGCATGTGCGTCCAGTGGTGGTGGAAGCTGATGCCGTCGATCTTTCGGCCCAGCGCGCCGAAGGGTTCGAAACCCGCGCCGTCCGTCAGCGTGCCGAGGCGGTAGGTCGCCTTCGCGTCCCGGAACAGGTCGGCCTCGGCAAGACCGATCATGGCATGGAAGCGGCGCAGCGCGGGCAGGGTGACGAGGACGGGAGCCTCGTCCTGATCGCGCGGTGTGACGGTTATCGCGCAGCCGCGGCCTTTCAGTCCTGCCGCAAGACCGGCGGCGATCATCCAGGCGTCGGGGCCAGCGCCTATGATGGAGACGGTGCGGGGCGGGCTCATGCGCCCGCCGCCGCGTTTTTGGCGATCCAGTCCGCATGGCTGGGCATGTTGGCTGCGGCCTTTGCCGTCATCTCCCGCAGGCGGGCGAGGTGCGCGCCGAGTTCCGCCTGCGGCAGCGTATCCGCGTGCGGCGAATGCCGCTCCGGAATGATGCCCTGGCCGAGATATACGGCGAGCCAGCTGGCCTCAAGAAACAGCCCATCCTTATATTTCACGACGTGGCCCGTTCTGCGGAACAGGTCCATTTTCGCCTTGAGAGAGTCCGGCACCTTCATCGTCCGGCAGCGGTCCCAGAAGGGCGTGTCGCCGCGTTCCGTCGCGTGATAATGCAGGATCAGGAAGTCGCGCACGCGCTCAAACTCCAGGTCCATCAGCCGGTTATATTCCGCGCGGGGAACGGGATCGTCGGCATGTTCGGGCAGCAGCTCTATGAAGTTCGTGATGGCCTGCTGGATCAGGTAGATGCTGGTGGATTCAAGCGGTTCGAGAAATCCGCCCGACAGGCCGACGGCGACGACGTTGCGGTTCCAGTTCAGCTTGCGCTGCCCGGTGACGAAACGCAGCAGGCGCGGATCGGCCTCGGGTTCGCCTTCCAGATTTGCGAGCAATGTCGCTGTGGCTTCGTCGTCGCTGATGTGCGCGGACGAATAGACATGACCATTGCCCGTGCGGTGCTGCAGCGGGATGCGCCACTGCCACCCGGCATCGCGTGCGGTCGCGCGCGTGTAGGGCGCGAAATCCCCGCCCTTCGCACAGGGGACGGCCACTGCGCGGTCGCAGGGCAGCCATTCGGTCCATTCATGATAGCCCGTTTCAAGCTCACCCTCGATCAGGAGGCCGCGAAAGCCGGAACAGTCGATGAAGAAGTCGCCAGCGATGCTGCCACCATTTTCGAGCGTGATGGCGGCGATCAGGCCGGTCTCTCCATCCCGCTGGACGCTGACGATCCTGCCCTCCTGCCGCACGACGCCGCGTGCCTCTGAGAATGTACGAAGGAATTTCGCATACAGGCTGGCGTCGAACTGGAACGCGTAATTGTAGGTCGAATAGATGGATTCGGGATTTTGCGAGGGCGGCATGAACCTGCCCGCTGCCGCAGCGACGACGGGCAGCGAATAGTCGCCGATCGGGTGCGCATCGCCGCCCCTTCGTGCCCGCAGCCAATGGTGGTGGAAGGCCGTGCCCGCCATGTCGTGGCCGAACGCGCCGAAGGGATGGAGGTAACGCTCGCCCTTCACCCGCCAGTCAACGAATTCGATGCCGAGCTTTATGGTGGCCTGCGTGGCGCGCATGAACTCGGCTTCGTCAATGCCGATGCGGCTGTTGAAATTGCGGATGTGCGGCAGCGTCGCCTCTCCTACGCCAACCGTGCCGATCGCCTCCGACTCGATAAGGGTGATGTCGAGCCGCTTTCCCATTAGCGCGCCGAGGCCCGCCGCCATCATCCAGCCCGCAGTGCCGCCGCCGACGATGACGATGCGGCGTCGTACCTGATTATGCGCGTCAGTCCCCATGCCCGCCCTTCTGGCGCGGCGCGGCGTCGTCGTCCATGATGGTGAAGGTCGCACTCGCCATCCAGCGTTCGCCGGGCGCGACGGTCTGCATGGGGCTGAGGCCGGTATGGTTCATGTTGAGCGCATTGTTCACATGGCTGACCGGCTCGAAACAAAAGGCGTCGCCGCCGGGCGGGATATAAACCACGGCTGTGCCGAGCGGCGTGGTTGCGGCGATATCGAGACCGTGCGGCTTCCCGGCCCAGCGGATGCGCGCCGTGCCGTCCCAGCCGTCATAGCAATGGTCGAGATCGCAGCCCGCAATGGCGCGCCCGCCGGCAAAGTCGGCGAGAGCCGCCGGCGGAGCGGGTTCGGCGGGAAGGCCGTCCGCATCCTTTTGCCAGACATTCCGGGCGTTGAAATCGAGCGCGGCGCCCGCCGCCTGGAAATAGGGATGGAAGCCGCCGCCCATGGGCACGGCGATATCGGCGAGATTCCGGACCTGAAGGGAAAGCGTCAGCCGCGCCGTCTCAAGATGGATGCGGTAAAGCGCGGCGAAGGCGAAGGGCCAGCGGTCGTCCGGATCGTGCGCAAGGCCAAGCGTGAGGCGGCCATCCTCCTGCGCCTCGACAGACCAGGCGCTTTCAAAGCCCGTACCATGCAGGGCGTGCGGTTCGGGAGGGAAGTTGGCGCGCAGTCGGTGGCGTTTTCCGGCCCAGTGGAATTCGGCATCGCCGATGCGGTTGGAGAAGGGCAGGAGCGGGAAGGCGGCCATGCCGAAAGGGTCCGCGCGCTCGATGGCCGCAGGGCTGGCGGTACGGAATATCTGCTGCTTCCCGGCGGTCCAGGACGAGAGGCTGCCGCCTATGTCCGGATGGACGGTGCAGCGCGCCGCGCCGCGCCTCAGTTCGATCATGGAAGATCCCCTGTCATGGCGATGGCCATGTCGATACCGGCGCGGTGCTGCACGGACCTCTCCCCCCTGATTTGTCCATCGTTGTCACCTGCATAGGCAATGCGGCGGCGGCTTGTAAATCCATGCGTGGCTATCGCGCGCGCCGGGCTTCTGGCAGAGCATCCCGCATGAGCGAGCGCGGCGACGATCTGGACAAGGACGGCGGGGACGCCGCCGACGCGCCGCGGATGATGGCACGGTCGCGGTTCCGCCGCCTGTGGTTCGCGGGCGGCATGATCTGTCTGGCGCTTGGCGGCATCGGCGCGGTGCTGCCGGTGATGCCGACGGTGATCTTCCTGATCGGCGCGGCGGCCTGCTTCGCCCGCTCGAACCCGGCCTGGGAAGCGCGCGTGATGCAGCATCCCGTTTTCGGGCCCCATGTCCGCGCATGGCGGGAGCGGCGCGCGATCACCCGCATCGGCAAATGGTGGGCAACATTGGGGTTGCTTGGCGGTGCGGCTTTCAGTCTGTTTTTCGTGCCGATGCCCTGGGGCGGCATCACGCCTGCGCTGGCGGCCTTGCTGCTTCCCTGGATATGGACGCGGGTAGAGGTTTGAAGACGCCGTTCGCGCCTGCGGCGGACCTCATTCCCGCGTCGTCCGTTCTTCCGCCGATGACCAAACTCCCGCCCCAAATCACTGACTGGTTCGACGCGCGGGGGTGGCGGCTGAGGCGGCATCAGGCGGAGATGGTCGAGGCGGCCCGGGCGGGGCGCGACGCTCTGCTGGTGGCCGCAACCGGGGCGGGGAAGACGCTGGCCGGGTTTCTGGCGTCGATCGCGGAGCTGATCGAGGAACCGGACTTCGATGGGCTGCATACACTTTACGTGTCGCCGCTGAAGGCGCTGGCGGTGGATGTGCAGCGGAATCTGCTGGAGCCGATCGCGGAGATGGGCCTGGATATCCGGGTGGAAACGCGCACGGGCGATACGCCGTCAAACCGCAAGGCGCGGCAGCGGACGCGGCCGCCGCAGATGCTGCTGACGACGCCCGAATCGCTGTCGCTGCTGCTGAGCTATCCAGAGTCGGAAGCGATGTTCGCCAATTTGCGGACGATGATCGTCGATGAAATCCATGCCTTTGCGCCGACCAAGCGGGGCGACCTTCTGGCGCTCGGCATGTCGCGCCTGCAGGTGCTGTCGCCGAACATGCGCCGCGTCGCGCTGACGGCGACCGTCCGCGATCCGGACGGGTTTCGCGGCTGGCTGTCGCCGGACGGCGACTATGAAGCGGTGGCGCTGGTCCGCGGCGAGGAGGGCGTACAGGCGGACATCCGCATTCTGCTGCCCGAGGACCGTGTGCCCTGGTCGGGCCATTCGGGCCGCTATGCCGCGCCGCAGGTGATGGAGGAAATCCGCAGCCACAAGCTCACCCTGGTATTCTGCAACACACGCGGGCTGGCGGAGCTGATCTTTCAGGACTTGTGGGCGGAAAATAGCGAAAACCTGCCGCTTGCCATTCACCACGGCTCGCTGAGTGTCGAGGCGCGGCGCAAGGTCGAGGCAGCAATGGCGAACGGCAGGCTGCGCGGGCTGGTCTGCACGGCGTCACTCGACCTTGGCGTCGACTGGGGCGACGTCGATCTGGTCATCCAGATGGGCGCGCCGAAAGGCTCATCGCGCCTGTTGCAGCGCATCGGTCGTGCCAATCACCGGCTGGACGAAGCGTCCGAGGCGATCATCGTTCCCGGCAACCGCTTCGAATATCTTGAGGCGCAGGCGGCGCTGGACGCAGTGGCGGAGGGGGAACTCGACCCGGACATGTGGCGTCCGGGCGGCCTTGACGTGCTGGCGCAGCATGTCATGGCGCTCGCCTGCGCCGCGCCCTTCGCGGCGGACGATATCTATGCGGAGGTCCGGACCGCAGCGCCCTATGCCCTTTTGAAACGCGAAACCTTCGATGCGGTGCTTAGCTTCATCGAGTCCGGCGGTTACGCGCTCCGCGCCTATGACCGGTACAAGCGAATCGTGCTGGGTAAGGACGGGCTGTGGCGCGTGTCGCACCCGCGCTTTGCCGCGCAGCATCGGCTGAATGCGGGCATTATCGTCGACGCGCCGGTGCTGGATGTGCGCTTCAAGAATGGCCGGAAGCTGGGAACGGTGGAGGAATATTTCGCCTCCACGCTGCGCCCCGGAGACAGCTTTTCCTTCAGCGGCATTCCCGTCGAAGTCATCGGCGTGAAGGACACCGACCTGCTGGTCAAGGCGACGACAAAGCCCGGCGGCATTCCCACCTATGTCGGCGCGCGCATGCCGCTCACAACAAACCTGTCGCGGCGGGTGCGCGCCTTCCTGCATGAACCCGAAGAATGGCGGCGTTTTCCGGCCGACGTGCGCGAATGGCTGCAGGCGCAGGGCGAGCGGAGCGTGCTGCCCGCGCCGGACGAGTTGCTGGTCGAAACATTCCCGCGCGACGACCGGCATTATATGGTCGCCTACAGTTTCGAGGGGTGGAACGCGCACCAGTCGCTCGGAATGCTGATTACCCGGCGCATGGAGACGCTGGGCCTGTCGCCACTGGGGTTCGTGTCGAACGACTACGCCCTTGCCTGCTACAGCCTGAAGCCGGTCACCGACCCGCGTCCCCTGTTCTCGCCCGACATCCTGGAGGAGGAGCTGGTCGAATGGATTCAGACCTCGGCCCTCCTGAAGCGGGCATTTCGCGAGGTCGCGGTGATCGGCGGCCTGATCGAACGGCACATTCCGGGGAAACGCAAGACCGGGCGGCAGGTCACCTTCTCGACCGATCTGATCTACGATGTCCTGAGGAAATATGAGCCCGATCACATGCTGCTGAACGCGGCGTGGGAGGATGCAAAGGGCAAGCTGACCGATATCGGACGTCTTGCTGACCTTCTGGAGCGCGCGCCCTCCACGATGGTCCACAAAGCACTCGAGCGGATCAGCCCGCTCGCCGTACCGATCATGGTCCTGATCGGCCGCGAAGGTGTCGCGTCGGGCACGGCGGAGGACGAACTCCTGACCGAAGCCGAGGCGCTGGCGGCGGAGGCGATGGGGTAAACTGTCGCCCTCGCTTGACGAAGGCGCGGGAAAGGTCTTCTCTCAAGATCGTCTCTGGGGAGGGAAGTTATGCACGATACCCTGTTCCGCGCTGCCTGCGCCGCGCGGTGCTTTCCTGTTGCTGGCAGGCGCATCGCCGAACCCGGCGCCCTCCGGCGTTGCACCAGCCGCGCCGAAAAGCGAGACGCTGGAAACAGGCCTTGACCGCCATCAGCGCATCACTGTTCCCGTGCATCTGAACGGCAAGGGTCCGTTTCCCTTCCTCCTCGATACCGGTGCGGAACGCTCGGTGATCGGAAAGGCGCTGTCGGAACGGCTCGCCCTGAAGGCGGGCAAACCCGTCATCATGCAGAGCATGGCACAGCGCGGCATGGTGAAAACCGTCCATGTGGATGACATGCGGATGTCGCTGGACGGCGTCAGCGATCTGGAGATGCCGGTGCTGCAGGACCTCCACATGCGCGCACCTGGCATTATCGGTCTCGACAGCCTGCAGAACAGCAAGGTGCTCTTCAATTTCAAGGATGGCGCGATCACCGTCCGGCATGCCGAGAAGGACAATCGGTCGGCCCGGCAGCCACGCGACCGCAATGTCATCGTCGTGCGCGCGCAGCGCAGGCACGGGCGGCTTGTCGTCTCTACCGCGGACCTTGCCGGCAAACGGGTGCAGGTGGTGATCGACACGGGCGCGGAAATGAGCATGGGCAATGCGGCGCTGCGCCGTCTGCTGCTGCGCCGGCATGGGGACGACCCGAGCAGTCTTGCCACCTTCCACGACGTGGCGGGTGCGCCCGTCAATGCCCAGGTGGCGAAACTGCCTGACCTGAAAATCGGTCGCCTGATCATTGCGGAAAGCCATGTGGCCCTGACCGATGCGCCTGTCTTCGAGGAGCTCGGGCTGAAGCGCCGTCCCGCGCTGCTGCTGGGCATGAACGCGATCAGGCAGCTCGAGCGACTGGAAGTCGATTTTCCAAACCGCCGGGTCACGTTCGTGACGGATGAGCGCGCCAGCCGCGATGCGCGGAAAGATATAGCCGCGCGCTGACGCATTGACCTGACATGCCGCACACTCGATAAGGGGATATGGTTCCCCTTTCGTTCGCAGGACATGAGCTCATCCCGCTGGCCGAGGCTGCGATCTGGTGGCCTGCGCGCCGGGCGCTGCTCTTGGCCGATCTGCACCTGGAGAAGGCGAGCTGGTATGCCGCGCGCGGGCAGATGTTGCCGCCCTATGACAGCCTGAAAACACTGGAGGATGTCGCGGCGGTCGTCGATGCCACGGACGCGCGGGAGCTTTGGTGCCTCGGCGACAGTTTTCATGACGCGCGCGGGTGCGAGCGGTTGCCGGAGGAGGCGCGGGCATTGCTGGAAAGGCTGACGGCAAGGGTGGCCTGGACCTGGATCACCGGCAACCACGACCCGCTCGCACGGGCCGGCGAAGGCGACCTGTGCGGCGGGCGCGTTGTCGAGGAGGCGGAAGTCGATGGCCTGCTGCTGCGGCATGAGGCCGAGCCGGGGGAAGCGCGGCCTGAACTGAGCGGCCATTTTCATCCAAAGCTGCGCATGCGGACACGGCGGGGGGGCGTGTCGCGCCGCTGTTTCGTGGTCAGCGCGCGGAAGATCATCCTGCCCGCCTTTGGCGCACTGACAGGCGGCCTTGATGCGGGTGCGCCGCCGATCCTGAAAGCGATGGGTGCGGGGGAAGCAAACGCCCTGATTCCAACCGCGGACAAGCTGCTTCGCTTTCCACTGGCGGCATGAAGGAAACCAATATGGCCGACCTTACCATCATCACGGGTGCCTCCGCCGGGATCGGCGCGGACATGGCGCGGGAATGCGCGAAGCGCGGCTGGGATCTGGCGCTGGTGGCGCGGCGGCGGGATCGGCTGGAGGCACTGGCGGCAGAATTGCGCGCGGCCCACGGCGTTACAATTGTCGTGCAAGAGGCGGACCTGACGGACGCGGCGGCCTGTTCCGGGCTGATCGAGGCGTTGGCGGCGGATGGGCACAATATCGACGGGCTCATCAACAATGCGGGCTTTGGCCAGCGCGGCGCGGTGGCGGATATCTCGCCAGAGCGGCAGACATCGATGATCGATCTGAACGTCCGCGCGCTGACCGATCTGACCGTACGGGTGCTGCCCGCGATGAAGGCGCGCGGCAAGGGGCGGATCTTGAATGTGGCGTCCACCGCCGCCTTCCAGCCCGGGCCCTATATGGCGGTTTATTACGCGACGAAGGCCTATGTGCTGAGCTTTACCGAGGCGCTGCATCAGGAACTGAAAGGCACAGGCATCAAGGTTTCCGCGCTATGCCCCGGCCCGACGCGCAGCGAATTCGCCGAAGCGGCAGACATGAACACGGCGGCGCTGTTCAAGACGCCGCTGACCGCCGACAGCAGCGCCGTCGCCGCGGATGCGATTGCAGGACTTGAGAAAAATGCTGCGGTCAACGTCTCCGGCATGGCGAACGCGGCGATGGCCGCATCCATCCGATTCACGCCGCGCCCCCTCGTGCGGCGGCTGGTGGCGGCGCTGCAGAAATAGGGCGGTCAGGCGGGAAAAAGGTTTTCGAGCGATGGCGCGGCAAGGTCCGCCATCTCGCCGCCGTCGATGGCATCCAGCATCGCCATGCCGTCAATAATAGCGATGATCACAGCAGCGGCGGATCTGCGCCTCTCCGGATCGGCGATGTCGAGGCGCGCCTCCACCCACAGGATGAACCCCTTGGCAATTCGTGCCGCGATGTCGGCATAGGGCGTTTCGCCCCGCGCGGCCGCGGCGACGATTTCCACCCATAGCTGCATGAATGCCTTCACTTCACCCTGCCTGGTCAGCGCGCTCGCCGTCCGCAGCAGAACGGCCGGCGGCATGGGCTTGTCGTCCGCAATGGCCGCTGCCAGTCCAACCGTCAGCTGCGCGGCCAGCCTTTCAAGAACGGCGGTCATCACGTCATTCTTGTCGTCGAAATAATAAAGAAGCATCCGGTCGCTGATCCCGGCGGCTTCGGCAAGTTGCCTGAGGCTGGTCTGTGACAAGCCCGTCATAAGCACATGATTTACCAGATATCCGAGCGCACGGTCGCGCTGATCTTCGCGTTTTCCCATTTCAGGGCTTGTAGCAGTCGCTACATCAGGATACAAATGTAGCGACTGCTACATATTTTGGGAGACGGTTTATGACGACCTTCTGGCAACGCTGGCTCGAAATCTGGTGCGTTCTGATTGTCCTGTTCGGCCTGGTCTTGGCGGGAGCGGCGGAGGAGGGCACCGACAGGATGGCGCGGGCGCTGTTCGATATTCTGGATGGTCCCGGCGAACCGAGTTTCGACGCGCATATGCGGTTCAGCGTGTCCCTGATGGGATGTGTGTCGATCGGCTGGGGGATCACCCTGTTTGCGGCAATCCGGGCGGTCATCGCGCTGGGACAGAAGGCGGGCCGCCCTATCTGGTCGCTGCTCACCATTGCCGTCCTTGCATGGTATTTGGTCGACAGCTATTTTTCGGTGCGCCTTGGCTTCTGGATGAATGCCATTTCGAACACCGGTCTGCTAGCCGGCTTTCTCGTCCCGCTCTTCGCCACTGGCGCCCTGAGGCGCTAGCGGGTCCGCCGCCTGTAGAGCAGGGCGCCGAGACCAAGAGCCATCAGGCCGAGCGCCGCCGGGGCGGGGACGACGTCGATGGCGAAGACGACGAGGTTGCCGGTTTCCTCATCGGCGGCGGCGAGGAAATCCTGGCCGCCGCGGCTGAAGAAGCTGAGACCCTCCGGACGGCCCAGCAGGTCGGAGGTGATCGCACCGAGGAATTTGGGATCCGTTCCCAGGCCCAGGCCCTGCAGGCTGAAGGTCAGGATGGTGCCAAGATCGTCGCCATTGGCGCGCTCCAGACCGAGAAACAGGACGGGGACGCCGTCGACCATGCCGAACAGCACGGATTCCGGCTCTGGCCCCTTGTTATCGCTGCGCCCGTCATCGGTCGCGCCGGGCAGGCCGGCCACGATACGTTCGACCATGTCACCCGAATCGAACACCAGATTGCCGTCCGTGTCGCGAATCGAGAAGCCGCGCCCGCCAAGCGTGTAGTACTGGCCGTCGGCGGGGCCGTCCGCGCCGAGCGTGCCTGTCAGCGTCAGCCGGTCGAACGGTGCGGCGAGGCCCGCAGCGCTTCCGCGGATTTCCTCCTCAAAGCCGTCATACTCGCGTGCATCGCCCTCGTCCGCAGTGATGAGATAGGTCTTGCCGCCAGATTCTACCGTGATGATCGCGTCCGGCTGGTAGAGGCCATACAGGCCCTCGAGACTCTGGAAATTGCCGGGGCCGCCATCCCGGTCGCTGGGGTCGAGCTGGTTCTTGCCGGGGCCGTAATTCTTGAAGCCGAGCGGCAATATGTCCGTCACCGTGGCGCGTCGCCAGGTCGACGACGGCGACGGCGTTGTTTTCCTGCAGGGTGACGAAGGCGGTGCGGCCATCGGCGCTGATGGCGGTATATTCGGGCTCCAGATCCTGACTGACGCTGGCTCCAGGACCAAAAATGCGCACGCCCGCGGCCTGGAGCGCGGCCTTGCTGTCGTCGAACGCGTTGAAGTTCGCGGTCGAGACGCTGCCCGCGCCCAGGTCGATGATGCTGATGGACCCCTCCGGGTCGATCTGGCCGGGATTATAGCCTGCGGGTTCGCCCTCGTTGGCGACCACGAGGCGCGTTCCATCGGGCGTGAAGCTGAGTTGGTCGGGCAGGCTGCCGACGGTGTAGCGGGCAGGGGCCGCGCCGAGGTCCGTAAGGTTCCAGACAAGCACGCTGCCGGGGTCCGTCCTGTTCGCGGCCGCCACCGCGACCGCCACGCGGGTGGCGGAGACGGCAACGCTGTTCGCACTGCCGCCAGGAACGGCGCCAAGATCGAGCGCGCCCGCAGGTGCGCCGGTCCGGGCGTCGAAGATGCGAACGAAGCTATTTTCATCATCGCCAATGCCGACGACGAAGAAACGGTCGTCGGCGCTGTCATAGGCGGGGATTTCCGCAGCCGCGCCCGCAACGATACTGAGGTTCGTATCGTATCTGAGGGCGGCGGCATTGGCGGTGGCTGCGGTTGCGGCAACGGCGCCGGCAGCGAGCAGGCGTGCGATTCTGGTCATGTCATGTCCCCCTGGATGATGTTTCGAAGCCGCCATGACGCCACGCCTCGTCCACATCAATCGGGTCACGGTAAATTCAAAATTCCGTCACCGGTTCGTCATTTATCCGCCGCGTCCAAACCCGCCCTATGCCGCGTCATAGAAAGGCTTGTTTGCGGCGCGCGCCCGTGCGACCCACATTGGCGGAATGACTACAGGCAGAATCATACTGGTGGGCGCTGGCCCGGGCGATGCGGATCTGCTCACCGTCAAGGCGGTTCGGGCACTCGAACGCGCCGACGTCGTGGTGCATGACGGGTTGGTGTCGGCGGACGTGCTGGCGCTGGCGAATGCGAATGCGCGGCTGATCTCTGTGGCGAAGCGCCGCGCGCGGCACACGCTGCCGCAGGAAGAAATCGGCCTGCTGCTGGTGCGCGAGGCCCAGGCCGGGCAGGTCGTTGTCAGGTTGAAGGGCGGAGATCCGTTCGTCTTCGGACGCGGCGGCGAGGAAGTCGAGGCGGCCAATCTTGCCGGTGTACCGGTCGAGATCATTCCCGGCATATCGTCCGCGCTGGGCGCGGCGGCGGCGGCGGCAATGCCGTTGACGCACCGCGACCACGCCTCGACCGTCAGTTTCGTGGCGGGGCAGTGCAAGGGGCTGAGCGATCAGGACTGGGCGGGACTTGCGGGTAAGGGGCGTACGCTGGTCATCTTCATGGGCGTCGCCACATCGGCGGCGATTTCCGAGAAACTGATGCACGACGGCCTGTCGCCCGACACGCCGGTCGCCATCATTGAGAGAGCGACGCTGCCCACCATGCGCGTTTTGCGCTCCTTGCTGGCGGACCTGCCGGAACTGGTTGCGCGCGAGGCCGTCCAGAGTCCCGCGCTGATTGTCGTCGGCGACGTGGCGCGGCTGGGCGTGAAAACGGAAATTCTGATGGAGACGATGGCGTGATCATCCTGACCGGAAACGATTTACCCACAGGCGACGTGGTCTGGTGGGATGGGAAGGGCTGGTCGCGGCATCTGTCCGATGCTGTCGACGCCGGCACGGAGGCCGAGACTATATTGGCGCGCGAAGAGGCGGCGCGCCGCGTCAACGCCGCCTATGAAATCGAGGGCGAGATGACGGACGAGGGTCCGCGTCCCGTTCACATAAAGGACCGCGTGCGCGGGCGGGGGCCGACCGTGCGCCCCGACCTTGGCGTGCA
Organism: uncultured Alphaproteobacteria bacterium; assembly: GCA_963710205.1. Taxonomy (GTDB): domain Bacteria; phylum Pseudomonadota; class Alphaproteobacteria; order Sphingomonadales; family Sphingomonadaceae; genus Pacificimonas. Next base: position 71,520 of record CAVPZG010000004.1, read on the forward strand.
GGCGCAGAAGAAGGCTGGGGCTTAGGATCATGGCGACAATGTACAAATATGACGATTATGACCAGTCGATGGTGGACGCCCGCGTTGCGGAGTTTCGCGACCAGACGGCGCGTCGCCTTGCCGGCGAACTGACGGAGGACCAGTTCAAGCCCCTGCGCCTGATGAACGGTCTTTATCTGCAATTGCATGCCTACATGCTGCGCGTTGCCATTCCCTATGGCACGCTGTCGGGCGCGCAGATGCGGATGCTGGCGCACATCGCGCGTAAATATGACAAGGATTACGGGCATTTCACAACGCGGCAGAATATCCAGTATAACTGGATACAGTTGCAGGACGCGCCCGACATCCTGGCCGATCTGGCCACAGTCGAAATGCATGCCATTCAGACATCCGGAAACTGCATTCGCAACATTTCCAGCGATCAATTCGCGGGTGTCGCTGCTGATGAGGTTTGCGATCCGCGACCCTATGCGGAATTGCTGCGGCAATGGTCGAGTTTCCATCCGGAATTCAGCTTCCTGCCGCGCAAGTTCAAGATCGCCGTCATTGCGTCGGATCAGGACCGCGCGGCGATGCGGCTGCACGATATCGGCATCCAGATGGTCGAGCGTGAGGGCGAGCTGGGCGCGAAATTCTTTGCGGGTGGCGGCATGGGCCGGACGCCCATGATCGGCCCCTGCGTCCGCGAGTTTGTGCCGGTGGACGAGCTGGTGTCGTTCTCTGAGGCGATTTTGCGCGTCTACAACCGCTATGGTCGGCGCGATAACAAGTACAAGGCGCGCATCAAGATCCTCGTGCATGAAATGGGCATCGATGCCTTTCGCGCCGAGGTCGACGCGGAGTTTGAGAAGATGCAGCCGCTCGATCTTGATCCGCCGCGCGCGGAGCTGGAACGGATAAAGGCTTTCTTCGCCGCGCCGGATTATCCCGAGACCGCGGGGGGTTACGACCGCTCTGACCCTGACTTTGCCATCTGGGCCGAGACCAACCTGTTCCCGCACAAGCAGCCCGGCTATGCCGCCGCGACGATCAGCCTGAAACCGGTGGGCGGGATTCCGGGCGATGCGAGCGCCGATCAGATGGACCTGATCGCCGACCTTGCCGCGCGCTATTCGATGGACGAGGTGCGCGTGACGCATGCGCAGAATCTTGTCCTGCCACATGTTCGGGAGGCAGACCTCTACGCCCTGTGGCAGGAGCTCGACGCGGCGGGACTGGCCCCGGCAAATCTGGACCGCGCGAGCGACATCATCGCCTGCCCGGGCCTCGATTATTGCAGCCTTGCAAACGCGCGTTCAATTCCGATCGCGCAGAATGTGGCGAAACGGCTGGCCCCGATCGAGCGCGATCTTGGCGACCTGCAGATCAAGATATCGGGCTGCATCAATGCCTGCGGGCATCATCATGCGGGCCATATCGGCGTACTCGGCGTCGACAAGAAGGGCGTTGAATCCTACCAGCTGTCCTTGGGCGGCAGCGCTGCGGAGGATGTCAGCCTGGCCAAGATCACCGGACCGGGCTTCGACGAAAACGGCATCGTCGATGCCATCGAGACCGTCACCAAATTCTACCAGTCGCAGCGGCAGGACGGTGAACGGTTCCTGGATACCTATCGCCGACTTGGCATGGAGCCATTCAAGGAGGCGCTATATGGTTGAGCGGCAAGCCATATTTCCTGAGGGGCGGCAGGATATCTACGAGCGTCACGGCTATTCCGCCGCGATCCGGTCGGGCGATTTCCTGTTTGTGTCGGGCCAGGTCGGCAGCGGTGAGGACGGCAAGCCCGTCGGCAACGCGCCGGTGCAGTATCGCAAGGCCTTCCAGAATCTGGCTGCGGTGCTGAAGGCGGCGGGCTGTACCGTGGACGACATCGTCGACATCACCAGCTTCCATGTCGATTTCGAAGAGCACATGAAGACGTTTGCCGATGCGAAATCCGAAGTGTTCGGTGCCCCGCCCTACCCGAACTGGACGGCGATCGGTGTCAGTTCGCTTGGCGGGTTCCTGTTCGAGATCAAGGTCATCGCACGCATTCCAGGAGAGACCCTATGAGTAGCTGGCCCCGCTATCGCGACGATGCGCCCGTGAATTCGCCGGCCGTCACGCTGGAGGCATTTCTGGAACAGCCGGATGCGGTGGCCGTGCGGATCGAACCGGGCGCGGATGTGCGTGAACTCATCCCGCACCTCGATCGCGTAAAACTGGTGGAAGTCGGTTTTCCCGTCTTTGGCGACGGGCGCGGTTATTCCGCCGCGCGCATCCTGCGTGAAGAGGGGTATGCGGGCGAACTGCGCGCGGAGGGCGATGTTCTCCTCGATCAGATCGCCTTCATGCGGCGCTGCGGTTTCGACAGTTTCGTGCCTGCCGAACCCATCGAAGCGGCCCGCGCCGAGGCTGCCATCGGTCACTGGCCGGACGTTTACCAGCCTGCCGCCGACACGCGGACGCCGATCTGGGCTAAGCGGCATGGCTGAGGCCGCACTGGCTGGCCGGAAGAGCGACCGCATCGATATCGGTTATACCGATGCCGATGCGGCGGCGCTCAATTCGGAGCTGGCGCATCTCGATACGCAGGCATTTCTCGATGTGCTTCTGTCGGAAATTGCGCCGGGCGAGATCGCGGTCGTGTCGTCATTTGGCGCGGAGTCAGCGGCGCTGCTGCATCTGGTCGCTCAGGTCGATCCGAACACGCCCGTCATCTTTCTGGAAACGGGAAAGCACTTTCCTGAAACGCTGGCCTATCGCGATGACTTGCAGAAGCGGCTTGGACTCACCGATCTGCGCTCGGTCGAACCAGATCCTGCCGATCTGCTGGCGAAAGACGACAAGGGCCTGCGCTGGTCATACGACCCGGATGGCTGCTGCGAGCTGCGCAAGGTGAAACCGCTGGCGCGCGCCATGGCGGGCTTTGGCGGTTCGATTACCGGGCGCAAGGCGTTCCAGGCGGAAACCCGCGCCGCACTGCCGCGCGTGGAAGCGGAAAATGGCCGCCTGAAAATCAATCCCATCATCGATTGGTCGGCGGACGATTTGAATGCCTATTTCGAAGCGCACGATCTGCCGCGCCATCCACTGCTGGCCGCGGGATATCCGTCGATCGGCTGCGCGCCGTGCACATCCAAGGTGAAGCCCGGCGAAGATCCCCGGTCTGGGCGCTGGCGCGGCTGGGACAAGACCGAGTGCGGCATTCATGTGGACGGCGATGTGAGTGAATTGCCGAGCTTCTGACCATGCAGGCGCTGCCAATCTTTGTGAAGCTGGACGGCGTGCCCGTCCTGCTGCGCGGCGGCGGCGAAGGCGCGGACCCGAAACGCAGGCTGCTGGAAGCTGCGGGGGCCATCATCGTCGACATGCCGACGCCCGATACGCGCATTGCCGTCCTTGCCATCGATGACGCCGAAGAGGCGGCGCGGGAAGCCGCGCGCTGGCGGGATGCGGGCCTGATCGTAAACGTGGTCGACAAGCCGGCGCTCTGCGATTTCAGCTTTCCGGCGATTGTCGATCGCGCGCCTGTGACCATCGCGATCGGGACGGGAGGCGCATCGGCGACTCTGGCGAAAACGCTGCGCGAACGGCTGGAGGCGCTGCTGCCGGACGGCCTGGGGGCGACGGCGGACGCCGTAAGGGCCGCGCGCGCGGACGTGAATATCAGGATTGACGGCAGCGCCGGTCGTCGCGCCTTCTGGGATGCGCTGATGGCACCCGGCGCGGCGCTCGATCCCTTGGGCGATGTCGCCGACCCCGGGCAGGCAATCCGGGACGCATTGGCGAATGCGGGTGATGTCCGCTCGTCACGGCATGAAATCCGGCCCGGCCTGACAGATCCGGACGACCTGACCCTGCGCGACCTGCGCGCGCTGTCGCAGGCCGACCTCGTGCTGGTGGAAGCGGGCGCGTGCGAGGCGATCGCGGACCGGGCCCGCCGCGATGCGGAGCGCGGGACCTACCGCGCGGGAGTGCCGCTTCCGGCCGAGGGCAGGATCGTGATCCTGCGCGCCTAGGCGGCCTTTGCCTGTTTCGCCCAGTCGATGAACGCGCTTTCCTCCATGGGACGCGCGATGCCGTAGCCCTGGATGATATCGCAGCCCATGACCGTCAGGATATCGCGCTGGATGTCCGTTTCGACCCCCTCGCCGACACTGACATAGCCAAGGCCCTGCACCAGACTGATGATCGCCTGCACGATGGTGCGCGACGTGGCCGACTGACCGATGTCGGCGATCAGGGAACGGTCGATCTTCACCTTGTCGATGGGCAGGGTTTTCAGCCGGGCAAGGTTGGAATAGCCCGTCCCGAAATCATCGACGGCGATGGTCATGCCAAGCGCCCGCAGATGTCGCAGTTTCGGCGCGATGTCGCAGTCGTCGGCCATCACCAGCGATTCGGTGATCTCCACTTCGATTCGCGAGGGATCAAGCCCGGTGCGCGCGATGACAGCATCGACATAGGGCAGGAACCGCAGCGATTCGATCTGCTGCATGGACACATTGATCGACAGCTTGAATGTGTTGCCGACCTCGTTCAGCCGCGGCAGCATGGCGATGGCCTCCTCGAACACCCAGCTGCCCACCTGCTTGATGATGCCCGTCTGTTCAGCGATGTCTATGAACGCGCCGGGCATCAGCAGGCCACGCTGTGGATGGTTCCAACGGATCAGCGCCTCGGCGGCGATCATTTCGCCCGTTCTGCAGCTGACCTGCGGTTGCAGATACAAGGTGAATTCCTCCGCCTGCGCCGCGCCGCGCAGACAGGTCTCGATATCCAGCCGTTCGCGGGCATCCTCATGCATGCTTGGTTCGAAGACCTGGGCCTGATTGCGGCCTGCGGCCTTTGCCCGGTACATGGCCGTGTCGGCATTCCGCATCAGCGTGTCGAAATCACCGCCATCCTGCGGCGCGCGGCAAATGCCGATGCTGGCGCCGATGGTCAGCCGATGTTCGGCAATGCGAAAGGGTTTTTTGAGGGCGGTCAGGATGCGCTCCGCAACGGCGTCCGCGGCAGCAACGCCCTGGGGGCCGGGCAGCAAGATCGTGAATTCGTCGCCTGCCTGCCGCGCGAGAACCGCGCCGTCCTGCCGCAGCAGGCCCGATACGCGCCGGGCAAAGGCCCGCAGCAGCTCGTCGCCCATGGCATGCCCCAGACTGTCATTGACCGCCTTGAACTGGTCGAGGTCGAGGAACAGAAGGGCACAGCTTGCCTTGCTGTTTTCCGTTGGCAGACTGCCCGCCATCAGTTCGACGAAATGCTTGCGGTTTGGAAGGCCCGTGACCGGGTCGGTCAGCGCCGCTCCCGCCATCGCCCTGTAGGATGACCGGATACGGTTGACGGCGCGGTCGATCGCCTCCGTGACTTCGGGCAGGGTCCGGCGCGTGCGCTCGGTAAAGCGCGGCGGCGCCATGCGCTGCGTAGCCTGCTGTACCGTGTTTTCTATTTCGGAAATGGCGGTTGTAACCGGCAGGATCAGGTGCGCGACCGAGGCCTGGGCACCCAGCGCCAGGATGATGCCGGTAATGCCGACGGCGACGACGAAGGCCCAGGCGGGCAGCGAAACGGGCAGCCAGAATGAAATCGCGCAGGCCAGCGCGGTAACGGCAACCAGCAGCAGCGCCTGCACCGAGAGCAGGCGAACGGCTAGTCTGCGGGCGAGTTTGCTGACCAAGACTTTTGGCTTTCCGACGTAAAAGGGGGCGAATGTTGCAGATGCTGTGAACCCACGTCAGTAAAGATGGGGTTTAGCATGTCGGAAAATTCGGTGTTTCGGGGAAATGGTCAATGACAGGAAGCGTCAATATGGACCCGAATGACCGACCGGAAGCCCCCGACCTCGATCCGCCCGTCGCCGGCATCAAGGCCGGTGAGGAGACATTGCAGCTGCTGCCGGATGGTCCGGCGGGATTTGAGGCACTGATTGCCCTGATCGATGGCGCGAAGACGGATCTGAGGGTGCTCTACTACACCTTTTCCAACGACGAGAGCGGCACGAAGGTGCTGGAGCGGCTGGTTGCGGCGCAGAAACGCGGCGTGACCGTGGCGCTGATCGTCGATGATTTCGGCAGTCTGGAAACGCCGGATGACTTCTTTGACCCGCTCATGGATTGCGGCGGCAGATTCTGCGAGTTCCAGCCCGCCATGTGGAAGGCCTATCTGCTCAGGAACCACCAGAAGATGACCATTGCCGATGGGGAACGCGCGATTGTCGGCAGTTTCAACGTGGCCGACGAGCATCTGCAGGAAGGCGGCGCGGACAGTTTCAGGGACATGGGCGTCCAGATCGAAGGTCCGGCGGCGGCGCGGCTTGCGGCCTATTACGACCGCCTGGAAGACTGGATGCGTTCCGACAAGATCCGCATCCGCGACCTCCGCGATATCCTGGATGACGCGCATGAACCGGACGGCCCGGTGCGCTGGGTGATTGGCGGGCCATCGCGCGGCCGCAATCACTATCTGCACCAGATCGAGCATGAATTCATGAATGCGGACGGCATCGACATGATCATGGCCTATTTTTCGCCGACGCGGCGCATTCTGGCCGCTGTGCGCCGCATCGCCCGCGACGGGCAGCTGCGGTTGATTTCGGCGGGAAAAACCGATGTGAAGATGTCCCGCGCCGCTGCCTGGCATACCTATAGCAAGCTATTGAAAGCCGGGGCTGAAATATATGAATATCAGCCGTCCCGCCTGCATACGAAGCTGATCGTGACGACGGATGCCGTCTATATCGGTTCCGGCAATTTCGACGTCCGCAGCCTGTATGTGAACCTTGAGATCATGCTGCGCGTGGAACGGGAAGCGTTCCGCAAGGAGGTCTGCAAGCTGTTCGAAGGCGAACTGGCGCAGTCCGAGCGGATCACGTCGCAAACGGTGAGGGCGGAAAGCCAATGGTATAATCGCCTGAGATGGCGGCTTTCCTACATCGTCATGGCGAGTGTGGACCGGTTCCTGTCGCGCTGGCTGGCGCGATAGCCTGAGGCCCGCTTCGCTGGCGGCGAGGGCAGGTCCCCTCGCGCGCTTTTCTAACTTTCGTAGAACGGCTCGACTTCACCCTTCAGCTTGATGGTCATGGGATTGCCCTTGCGGTCGCGGCTGTTCCCGGCGGCGACCTTGATCCACCCCTCCGACACGCAATATTCCTCGACATTATGCTTCTCGACGCCGTTGAAGCGGATGCCGATACCGCGCTGCAGATGCTCGGGCTCATAATGTTCATGACCGGGGTTCACCGAAAGACGATCGGGCGGTGTGTCGGTGATTTCGGCTTTGGTCTCTTCTGACATTTTCAACTCCTTTAGTGCGCCTCGCCCCAGGTTTTGCCTGTACCGACATCGACGACCAGGGGCACGTCGAGTTCAAGCACGGGGGCGCAGGCGGTTTCCATGGTTGTGGCGATGATCTTTCCGGCCTCCGCCGCATCGGCTTCGGGCACTTCGAACACCAGTTCGTCATGCACCTGCAACAGCATCCGCGCGCTTTCCAGTCCCGCCTCTGCAAGCGCGGGCTCGATGCGCGTCATGGCGCGGCGGATGATGTCGGCGGCGCTGCCCTGTATGGGGGCGTTGATGGCGGCGCGTTCGGCGAAGCCGCGCTCGTTCTGGCGGCTGGACTTGATGCTGGGCGTATGCGTGCGGCGACCGAACAGCGTTTCGACATAGCCCTTCTCGCGCGCGTGCAGCTTCGTATTGTTCATGTAGGTCTTGATGCCGGGAAAGCGTTCGAAATATTTCTCGATATATTCCGCCGCCTCGCTGCGGTCGATGCCAAGATTGCGGGCAAGGCCAAAGGCGGAAATGCCGTAGATGATGCCGAAATTAATGGCCTTGGCCTGACGGCGGACGAGGGGATCCATGCCATCGACCGGCACGCCGAACATCTCGCTGGCGGTGAGGGCGTGAATGTCGATGCCGTCCGCGAACGCCTGTTTCAGCTGCGGAATGTCGGCGATATGCGCCAGCAGGCGAAGTTCGATCTGCGAATAGTCGGCGGCCAGGAGGACATTTCCCGGCTCCGCGACGAACGCCTCGCGGATCTTCGCGCCCTCCTCGGTGCGGATGGGGATATTCTGAAGGTTGGGGTCGGAGGAGGACAGGCGACCTGTCGTGGTCGCGGCCATCTGGAAATTGGTATGGACGCGGCCCGTGTCCGGGTTGATGGCGGCGACAAGCGCGTCCGCGTAGGTGGATTTCAGTTTGGAAAGCTGGCGCCAGTCGACGACGACCTTGGCAATCTCGACACCGTCCGCGGCCAGGCCCTCCAGAACTTCGGAATCGGTCGAGTAAGCGCCCGTTTTCGAGGATTTTTTGCCGCCCTCCAGCCCCATCTCGCCAAACAGGATTTCGCCAAGCTGTTTCGGGGAGCCGATGTTGAAGTCGCGTCCGGCGAGCTCATGGGCTTTCGCTTCAAAGCCGGTCATGCGCTCGGCATAGTCGGCGGAGAGGCGATTGAGCGCGGCCTTGTCGACGGCAATGCCGCGCTGTTCCATGCGGGCGATGACGGGGACGAGCGGCCGCTCCAGCCGTTCGTAAACGCTGGTCATGCGTTCGCGCCACAACCGGGGTTTCCAGACCTGATGCAGGCGGAGCGCGATATCGGCGTCCTCCGCTGCGTATTCCGTCGCTTCCTTCAGGCCCACCTTGTCGAAGGTGACGGCGGATTTGCCCGTGCCCGCGACGGCCTTGAACTTGATCGTTTCATGGTCGAATTCGCGCTTCGCCGCCGGGTCGAGGCCGTGTGCGCCGCCAATATGCTGGCCCGCCTCCAGCGCGTAGCCGATCAGCATGGTATCCTCAATGGGGGCAAGGTCGATGCCTTCGCGGTTCAGGAGCACGAGAAGGTCATATTTCAGATTGTGGCCGACCTTCAGGACCGACATGTCCTCCAGCAGCGGCTTCAGCTTCGCGAGCGCCGCGGCCTTGTCGAGCTGCTCCGGCTTTTCGCCCAGCAGACCCTCGTCGGAGCCGTGCGCCAGCGGGATATAGCACGCCTTTCCGGGCGCGGTTGCGATGGACATGCCGACGAGGTCGGCGCGCATGGCGTTGAGATCGGTCGTCTCGATATCGAAGGCGACGATGCCGGCGGCGCGGGCAGCGGCGATCCAGTCGTCCAGCGCATCCATCGTCGTGACACATTCATAGGCGGTCACGTCGAATGGCACCTGTTCGACCACGACCGGCGCGTCCGGCGCGGCCGGTTTCGGCGTACCGGAAGATTTGACGCCGAGTTTCGCCAGCATGGTCTTGAAACCATGATGTTCGAGAAATTCCCTTAGCGGCTCCACGGCGGGCTCGGCCAGTTTCAGGGCATCGAGCGGTTCTGTCAGGTCCCAGTCGCAATAAAGTTCGACCAGCTTGCGACTGATGCGGATATCCTCGGTCGAGTTCTGGATATTCTCGCGCAGCTTGTTCTGTTTGATGTCGGCGGCATTCGCGATAACGCCCTCGACATCACCATATTCCAGGATCAGCTTCGCCGCCGTTTTTGGACCGACGCCCTTCACGCCGGGGATATTGTCGACGCTGTCACCCATCAGCGCGAGCAGTTCGCCGATCTTTTCCGGCGGAACGCCGAATTTCTCTTCCACCTCGGCAGGGCCGATGCGGACATTCTTCATGGTGTCGTACATATCGACGCTGTCCGCGTCGATCAGCTGCATCAGATCCTTGTCGCTGGAGACGATTGAGACTTTCCAGCCCGCATCCCGCGCGGCGTGCGTGTAGCAGGCGATGATGTCATCGGCCTCGATCCCCTCCTGCTCGATACACGGCACACTGAACGCGCGCACCGCATCGCGGATGATGGGGAATTGCGGTTTCAGGTCCTCCGGCGGTTCGGGCCGGTGCGCCTTGTAGTCGGCATACATGTCGTTGCGGAAGGACTGCGAGCTATGGTCGAGAATGACCGCCATATGCGTCGGGCCATCGGCCTCGTTCAGCTCGTCGATCAGTTTCCAGATCATCGAGGTGAAGCCGTAAACGGCGCCGGTCGGCTCGCCATGTTTGTTCGTCAGCGGCGGCAGCCGGTGATAGGCGCGAAAAATATAGCCGGAGCCATCGACGAGATAGAGGTGATTCTGCTTGTCAGCCATGCGCGCGTCCTAACGCCGAAGCGGGCGAGCCCCAAGCGGGAAGGCGGCGATGCAGGGTCACAGGGTCACACGCAAACGCGTTTTCGCCCGAGAGCATGGGTCACAGATCAGGGTCACAGTCCGCAGTTGCGGGACGTGGAGGATGTATAGCCTCAGGACAGGCGCGGGGCCGGAAAGGTGTGCAGGGCATGGCGATATTATCCGCTTTGGAGGCGGAATAGGAAAGCGGATTTATATATTTAGCGACAACCGGGATGCGCCGGGCGTGATTGGACGGCCTATGACTATGGTGGTGTTTAGGTCGGTTATGGGGTGGAATGCTGCCATTGAACAACGCGGCATACGGTCGTGCAAAATTGCCCAGATGGATGCACAAACTCATACCATTGCACCCGTTCGCGACTTCTTGTCGCTGGTCGGCAGAAGGTTCGCCTCCGTGCGAAGAGTAGGCTTTCGGAGGCGCTCGATCGAGCTTGCGATGGCATTATCACCACGCGCCCAGAAGCGGGAACCGGCAGAAGACGATCCGCGACCCTCCGGAGATCGGACTTCAAAGCACGGTATGCAGCGCTGGCAGAGCGCTTCCCGCAACTCGGCATGTATGCCCGTCGCCGATCCAGCTGAGGCTATCAACGACGGATGCAATCGTGCGGAGACGCTATCGACGACCTAACGGACATTGAGGCCGACATTAAGCGAGGTAGTTTGGCGCTTTGAGCAATATCGGGGCCGACGAACGCCTATTGGCGTTTCAAGCTACTCTATCGCAGCCACTGGGGAAGGCATCTACGGGAGCTGGCCTTATATCTTCACGCCAAGACTTGGTGAATGCCCGCAATGGGGTCGAAAGCCGCCGTTTCGGATCAGCACTTTAAGTTTCCCACCATTATCACAAACGCTGGCATCTTCGTTCCGATGCTTCTAGCCCTAAGCCATGGTAAAGGATGAAAAGAGGGACCGCGCGGCGAAATCCGCCCCCTTCTCCTTTCAGGGAGAGGATATTGCACCCGGCACTGCCCGCGCCTTTGATGTGCCGATCAGTTCCATGTCTTCGGGCAATGCGGTGGGGATGCCGGTGCGCGTCGTGCATGGGCGCAAACCGGGCCCGGTGCTGTTCGTCAGCGCGGCCATTCATGGCGACGAGATCACCGGCGTGGAGATCGTCCGGCGACTGCTGAAGCAGATTTCGCCAAAGCGGCTGTCGGGGACGCTGCTCTGCGTGCCGATCGTCAATGTGTACGGCTTCGTGGGGAACAGCCGCTATCTGCCGGACCGGCGCGATTTGAACCGCAGTTTCCCGGGGTCCGCGACGGGATCGCTGGCGTCGCAGCTGGCGCACATCTTTCATACCGAGATCATCGGCCGGGCGGATTTCGGCATCGATCTGCACAGTGCGGCCATCCACCGGCACAACCTGCCGCAGATCCGCGTCAGCGCAGGATCGCAAAGGGCGGCGGCGCTGGCGGACGTCTTTGGCGCGCCGGCGATCATCACCGCGCCGCTGCGCGATCAGTCCCTGCGAAAGGTCGCCGCGGACACGGGCGTCGAGATGCTGTTATACGAAGCGGGCGAGGGGCTGCGCTTCGATGAACTCAGCATCCGCGTCGGTGTGCGCGGGATCATGCGCGTGATGGCGGCGATGGACATGCTGGTGTCGAAGCGGCTGGTGAAACCGCTGCCGGAACCGGCGCGTGCCACGCGAAGTGTCTGGCTGCGCGCACCGCGCGGCGGCGTCTGCCTGATGCGCGTGCAGGCGGGCGCGGCGGTTCATGCGGGCGACGTGCTCGCCATGGTGACGGACCCGTCAGGCGATGCGGAGGCGATGGTGAAAAGTCCGATCGACGGCATCGTCATCGGCGTCGCCACGCTGCCGGTCGTTAACAAGGGTGACGCGCTGATCCACGTCGCCGAAGTCGGGAAGGTCGTGAGCGCCGCGGAGCGCGTGGACGAAATCAGCACCGACATCCTGTCCGAGAAACTGCTGGATGAGGACGAGCTGTTATAGGCGCGCCTGTCTAATCGGCGCTCAGTCCAAGCTGCTTTTCAAGAAATTCAGCCTGCCGCCGGTAATAGAAGAGCTGGTTCGAGAGCTTGCGCCAGCCATGGCCTTCGTCGGGGATGCGGATGAACGGCGCGTCGATGCCATTGGCGCGCAGGGTGCGGACCATGGTTTCGCTTTCGGCGATGTCGATACGCGGGTCCATGACGCCGTGCGAATAGAGAACCGGAACGCGGATGCGGTCCGCCTGCCGGATGGGCGACTGGGCAGTGTAGAAATCCTTCCACTTCTGTTCTGTGATGTCGCCATATTCGATGCGGTCGGACGCCTTTAGCGCGGGGCTGGCAACGCTGAGCGCTGTCACCCAGTCGGCGACACCGAACAGTGACGCACCGGCCTTGAACGCACCGGGATAGGCAGCGAGGACCGCGTTGACGGCATAGCCGCCATAGGAGCCGCCGACGACGGCGGCGCGGTCCGCATCGACGAGGCCATCCCTGCCGAGCGCGGCCAGCAGGTCGACGAGATCGCGGATGGAATCGAGCCGATTCTCCCGGTCGTCGAGCGCGGAATAGGTGCGGCCAAAGCCTGTCGAGCCGCGTACGTTGGGCTCGAACACCGCAACCCCGCGATTGACATGATATTGCGCGACGGCGTCATAGGTCGCCGCCGACTGCGCGGAGGGGCCGCCGTGGACCAGGAAGATGACAGGCGGCGGAGTTGTCCTGTCCGCGCCTGCGGGCAGGTAGAGCAGGCCCTGCAGGTCGACGCCGTCGCGCGCGGGATAGCGCACGGACTTTGGGCGCACGAAACGGGCGGGATCAAGACCGGCGAGACTGGGCGCGAAGACCGGGTTGGACGGTTCGTCACCCAACCCGATGACTTCAAGCGAACCAGGGGTTCTCCAGCCATCGACGCCGAGCAAAAGGCGCGAATCGCCGTCCGCGCAGTCGATGCTGTAGCGACCCTCCGGCAGGTCGGCGTACATTTCCATTTGAGGCACGTCGCCAGACGTCTCCAAGGTTCGAAGCTGATCGAACCCATCCTGATTGATCGTATAGGCGATATGGGCGTTGTCCGGGCCGCAGAGCGTGACTTCCCCGACGTCATGGGCTTCCTCGCTGATGGTTTCGATGCTGGCGCGCGCCACGTCATAATAGGATAGCGCGGCAAATTCCCGGCCCGCGCTGGAGGCGAAGTAGAAGCCGCTGGAATCCCGCTTCCACGCGAAACCGCCATCGCCGTGATTGGCGCGCGATTCCGGCGCGGATATGGTCGTGCGCTCGCCGCTGGCGAGGTCGAGGAGATAGAGATTGTCGGCATCCTCGCCGACGGTCTCGGTCAGGACCGCATATCTGCCATCGGGCGAAACGGCACGAGCGAAGAGACCATATCTGCCCTCCGCGATGCGCTGGCTTTCGCCGCCCGACAGGGCCGCGCGGTAAATGTCGAAATCGGAGCCGTTGCGTTCGGGCGAGGCGTAGAGGAAATCCCCGCCCTTCCCGACAAAACCGCCGAAGACGCGGAACGCACCGGCCTTTGCGGGCAGGACGACGCGCTCGTTCAGGCCGTCCGCCGAGATCAGCACATATTCCTGCTGCTCGTTGCCGCTATTGTCCGCCTCGTAGAGAAGGCCGCTGCCGTCCGGCGTCCAGCGATAGCCGTCGATGCCACTGCCAAAGGTGAGCTGTTTCGGCTGGCCGCCCGCGGCGGGCACGGTCCAGAGCTGCGGTTCGCCGGTGACGTCCTGCAGGAAGGCGACCGTTTTTCCATCCGGCGAAAGCTGCCCGTTCGATGCGCCGCCAGCGAGCAGATAGCGGGCGATGTCGGCGGGTGTGTCGCCCGCCCGGCCGACGTCGATGGCCTCGTCCGTCGGCTCGGTCGCTTCCAGCGTCAGGTCGGGGCCGCTCGTACCGCCGAAGCCGGAGCCGTCCTGGGCGAGGGCGGGTGCAGCGAACGCAAGTGCGGCGGTGACGGCGAGGCGTGAGATCATGTACGGGCTCCCTTGGTCTTTGTGCCAAAGCCTTAGCCGCAGACCCATCCCTGGCAAAGTCAGCGCGTCGCCGCGCGGGCCAGCCGGTCATTGATGGCCACACCGAGGCCGTCATGCGGAATGGGGGCGACGGCGATGCCGGGGCTTTCGCTGGCATCGGCGGCATGCAGGCAGGCGAACAGGTTCGCGGCCGCCTCCGTCAGCCGGGCGGCGGGACTGAGGTTCGCGTCCCCCTGCACATCGCCAAAGCCGATCAGATATTCGCCCGCCCGCGCCGCTTCGGCATCGAGGCGCAGCGGTTTCGAAGGCGCATAATGACTGGCCATCATGCCGGGGGCGACAATGCCCCCGCCGGCGGCGTCCACGGGGGCATGTTCGGACAGGGCCTTCGCAGTGACGCTGCCGGGGCGGAGCAGGCGCAGGCGCTCGTCCTCGACAGCGACGATGGTGGATTCAAGGCCGATGTCGCACGCGCCGCCATCGAGGATCAGTGGCACCCGGTCGCCAAGGCTGGCCGCGACATGCTGCGCCGTCGTGGGACTGATGCGCCCCGACGCATTGGCGCTGGGCGCGGCGAGCGGGCGGCCAAGCGCGGCGATCAGGGCGCGCGGGACGGGGTGCGCGGGCGCGCGGAGGGCGATGGTGCCAAGGCCGGCCGTGACGAGGCTGGCGATATCGCCGCCGCGCGCTGGCAGCACCAGTGTCAGGGGGCCGGGCCAGAAGGCGGCCATGAGCTTCGCGGCGAGGCGGCCGACCTCCGCATGGCGCGCGGCCATGTCGGCGTCCGTCACATGCGCGATCAGGGGATTGAAGCTGGGGCGACCCTTCGCGGCATAGATTTTCGCGACCGCCTCGCCCTGCGCCGCGTCGGCGGCGAGGCCGTAGACCGTCTCGGTTGGAATGGCGACGATATCGCCCGCGCTGAGACGCTCCGCCGCATCGGCGATGGCGCTGTCGGTGGCGGGGACGATCATGCACGCGCACCTATGCGCCGCGCGGGATTGTATGCAAGGCCGCTTTGGGCGAATGGTCCCGGCAGAACCGTCGATTTCAAGAGGAAACAGTCATGCGCCATGCCCTTCTCGCCCTTGCCCTGATCGCTGCCCCGGCAAGCGCCGACACGCTTTCCGACGCGGTGAAGGCCGATACGCCTTATCTGATGGATCTGTACAGGCATCTGCACGCCAACCCGGAACGGTCCGGCAAGGAGGTCGAAACGGCGAAGCGGATGGCGGCGGAGCTGACGGACATGGGCTTTGCGGTGACGACGGGGGTCGGCGGCACGGGCGTTGTGGGCGTGATGGAAAATGGCGAGGGCCCGACGGTGATGATCCGCGCGGACATGGACGGGCTGCCGGTGATGGAGGAGACCGGGCTGCCCTTTGCCAGCACATCCGGCGTCATGCACGCGTGCGGGCATGATATTCACATGTCGAGCTGGGTCGGCACGGGACGTTATCTGACCGGCAACAAGGACGCCTGGTCGGGAACACTTGTGATGATTGCGCAGCCTGCGGAGGAAAGCGGCCTGGGCGCGAAGGCGATGCTGGACGACGGGCTCTACACGCGCTTTCCCAAGCCGGATCACGCGCTGGCGCTGCACGATAATGCCGGCGCGCCCGCGGGGACGATCTCCATCACGCCGGGTTTTGCCATGGCCAATGTCGATAGCGTCGATATCACCGTTCACGGCGAGGGCGGGCACGGGGCCTATCCGCATACGACGAAAGACCCGATCGTCATCGCCGCCCGGATTGTCGACACGCTGCAGACCCTCGTGTCGCGCGAGATCGATCCGCAGGAGGCCGCCGTGGTGACGGTCGGCGCGTTCAACGCGGGCCAGATCTACAATGTGATCCCCAACAGCGCGCATCTGCAGCTGACCGTTCGCAGCTATACCGACGAGGTGCGGGAACACCTGCTGCAGGGCATCCGGCGCATCGCCCGCGCCGAAGCCATGGCGGCGGGCGTTGCCGAAGACAGGCTGCCGGATGTCGTCTGGGAAGATATCTATACGCCCGCGACCTATAACACGGTCCCGCAGACGGAGGCGCTGGAGGCGCTGTTCCGCGAGCGCTTTGGCGACGACCGTGTGATCCGCGCCAGGCCCGTCATGGGCGGCGAGGATTTCAGCCGCTATTACCGCGCCGACAATGATATCGAATCGACGCTGTTCTGGGTCGGCGGCGTTCCGCAGGCGGACTGGGAGGCGGCGCAGGCGAACGGCACGACGCTCCCCAGCCTGCACAGCTCGAAATGGGCACCGGATGCGGAGCCCACCATCGTCACGGGAACGGAAGCGATGACGGCGGCGGCGCTGAAGATTTTCGCCGGAAAGTAGAGCCGATATCGTGACTGCCCGCACCTGCGGGAGTGACGAAGCAGGTTCAGCCGCGCGCTTCCGCCTTCAGCCGTTCGAGCACATCCTCGTCGCGAATGCGGCGGTACCTGGCCATCACGAGGCTGAAGACACCGAACAGGAGGAGGCCGAGCGCGACCGCGATATAAAGCCATTGCGTGTCGCGCAGGCTATTGAGCACGGCGCCAATCCCGCCAATGCTGTCCGCGTTGCTGGCACGGGCCGCCGTGATGACCTGCCAGCCGAGGACGGCGAAGATGACCGTGCGGGCGGCATAGCCTGCGCGGCCGATATGCCTGACGTGATGCGGCGCGTCGGCATCGAGCTGGTGCATGAAATCCGCGGTCCAGGCGCGCTTCGCCTGATTGAGCGCGGCAACAAGGAATGCGACGCCCAGCAGGATGAGCAGCAAATTGCCGCCGGGAAGAGTCGAGACCGTACTTGCCGCCTCGCCCTCGGAATTGCCGCCCGATCCCATGCCGCCCATGCCGACCGCGCCGGAAATCGCGTAATAGCCGAGAAACAGATGCGCGAGGCCGCTGCCGACATGACCGGCGCGTTTGCCGGCATTCTTGATTCCGGTTCCGCCTTCCAGGTTCACCATGGCGCCGAACAGCCTGAAAATACCGTAGCCAAGCAGGCCGATCCCGACGAGGATAAGGAGAACCGTGCCGCCGGGCGCGCCCTTGATCTGTTCGAGAACGCCCGTGGTGCCGTCCGAACCCGCCGTGGTGAGGGCGAAATAGCCGAGCAAGATGTAAACAATTCCGCGTGCCAGAAAGCCAATGCGCGCGAACGTCTCAAGGCGGGTGATGCGATCCATATATGCGGGTCCCTGCAAGTGTCTGGGCCTAGAGCGCGCGATAGGCCGACCGGGTTCCGCATTGGCAACGCTTTCCGTTCGCGCTAGCGGGTCCGTCTGCCAGCCGGTCCCCGGCATCGCTCATGTGCCCGCGTGGCGGAATTGGTAGACGCAAGGGACTTAAAATCCCTCGGAGGTTTCCTCCTTGCCGGTTCGATCCCGGCCGCGGGCACCAGCCGCCCCCGCTATGCTCCAATCTGCATGACAACCTTGACAGATTTCTGTTTTCTTCCGATTGGGCAGGAAACACGGGTCTGGGGAGTGCGGGGGATGACGGGTACGGCAAAAGGCGGCAGCGCAGGCGCGTTCGCGACGGTCACGACATTGTTCTTCGCATGGGGGTTCATCACGTCCCTGATCGACCCGCTGGTGGCGGCGGTGAAGGGCATTTTCAGCCTGTCCAATTTCGAGGCGCAGCTGACCGCGTCCGCATTTTTCATCGCCTATTTCGTCGTATCCCTGCCCGCCGCGCTGGTCGTATCGCGCCTGAAGGCCGTCCCTTCGATCATATTGGCAATCGCCCTGATGGTGGCGGCCTGTTTCGTCATCATGGGCGGCGCGACCTTCGGAACCTATGGCGGCGTCCTCATTGGCCTGTTCGTGATGGCAAGCGGCATCACCATATTGCAGGTTGCCGCGAACCCGCTGGCTGCGGCGCTGGGCGCCCCCGAACGCAGCCATTTCCGGCTGACCTTCAGTCAGGCGTTCAATTCGCTCGGCACTGTCCTCGGGCCTTTGATCGGCGCGAAATTCCTGCTGGAAGGCGTCGAGGTTCCGGAGGGCGAAGTCATCAGCGATCTGGCGCGGTCGAATGCGCTGGGCGCGGTCGACCAGAGCTTTTTCATTATCGCCGGACTGCTTGCCCTGCTGGCCGGGTTCATCTGGTGGTCGCGCCGACGTATCGAGAATGCCGCGCCGACGCCCGCGCCCGCCAAGGGTTTCGCGGCGACTCTGGGCGAGGTCATGTCGTCCCGCTGGGCGCTGATCGGCGGGCTGGCGATCTTCCTGTATGTCGGCGCGGAGGTCGCCATCGGGACGCAGATGGCGCTGTTCCTGAACGACGGCAGCATCTGGGACATTCCGCTGCAGGACGCGGGCTATTATGTCAGCCTTTACTGGCTGGGCGCGATGGTGGGGCGTTTTGCGGGTTCCGCGCTGATGACAAGATTCGCCGCGCACAGGTTGATGACGGTCGCCGCCGCCGTGGCGGCGGCGCTGTGTCTGTTCGTCGCTCTAACATCTGGCGTGGCGGCAGGCTGGGCGGCGCTGAGTATCGGCCTGTTCAACTCGATCATGTTCCCGGTCATCTTCACCCTCACACTGGAACGCTCGACGGCGAGCGCGGCGGCGACGTCGGGGTTTCTGTGCCTTTCCATCGTGGGCGGCGCGGTCGTGCCGCTGCTGGTCGGTCTGGCGGCGGATGCAAGCAGCTATTCCACCGCCTTGCTGGTGCCCATGGCCTGTTATGTCGTGCTTGCACTGATCGCGGCGGCGGCGGGCCGCGCGCGCACCGTGGATGTCGCCGATGCGACGGTCGAGATGGTGGGGCACTAGTCCGAAGGACGGCCCGGAGCGCCTTTCACCTAGCCCGTGAAACTTTTCACAAGGCTGCCCGCGACCAGATGCCAGCCATCGACCAGCACGAAGAAGATGAGTTTGAAGGGCAGGCTGATCGTGACGGGCGGCAGCATCATCATGCCCATCGCCATCAGGATCGCGCTGACCACAAGGTCGATGATGAGAAAGGGCAAAAACAGAAGGAAGCCGATTTCGAACGCGCGTCTGAGCTCCGACACCATGAAT
The DNA here is from genome assembly GCA_963710205.1 of uncultured Alphaproteobacteria bacterium. GTDB lineage: Bacteria > Pseudomonadota > Alphaproteobacteria > Sphingomonadales > Sphingomonadaceae > Pacificimonas. Next base: position 90,617 of record CAVPZG010000004.1, read on the forward strand.
GCCGGGGCGAGAACGGTCATGGGGGTTTCGCTGGCCTGTTCGATGTCGCGGCCACTCAGATCGATGAAGAGGGCAAGATCATCCTCGCGCACATGGGTCATCATGAAGGACTGAAAGGGCGCGTAGGTGCGCTCAAAAGCGACCTCCTCGGTGATTTCGCCCTTTGTGAGCGGTTCCACGCCCTGTTCCCAGGCGCGCTCGAAGGTGGGGCCCATGACGAAGAAGGTCAGGAACAGCGCCAGACTGACGAGGACGGCATTGGGCGGCGCGCCCTGCGTACCGAGACCGGTGCGAAGAAGCGACAGGACGACAATGAAGCGCGTGAAACTGGTCACGGTCATCAAGATGCCGGGGGCAAGGCTGAGGACCGTAATCATCAGAACCAGCTGAATGACGCGGCCGGATACGGTCTCGCCGTCGCCGCCGCCAAGGTCGAGACTGATCGACTGTGCCGCTGCGGGGAAGGCGGCGAAGATCAGCAAGGCGAGCCCCGCGAGCAGGCTGAACATGTTGAAGCGGCGTGCGGTCATCTTTCGATCCCGCTTTCGATTATGCTTGCGCGGTCCGGCGAGAGGGCGACCAGATGTTCGCGGTCGTCCCGGCGGATGATGACGATACGCTGGCGGGGGCCGACGCTGAGCGTCTCGACGATTTCAAGACGGCGGTCCTTTTGCGCGACCCCCTGCAGGCCGAGCGCGCCGAGCCGGTGGCCATATTTCCTGAGCGCCCATGCCGCGAGCAGCAGCAGGCCAAGCGTCGCGGCAAGCGCGGCGAGGAAACGAAGATAGTCGAGTGCATCCATGCGCCGACATCTGAATGAAGATGGTTAACAGGTCGTTAGTCTGCGGGCGCCGGATCATGCTTAACCCAAAATCAACCATATCGGCCGCAATCTGCACCCATGGCCGACATGACCCTTATGACCGCCCTGACGGAACGCATGCGCTGGCTTGGCGCGCGACAGGGTGCGGTCGCGCAGAACATCGCCAGTGCCGACCTGCCGGGCTACCGGGCGAAAGATATTGGCGCGCCCGATTTTGCGCGCATGGTCGGCGGCGAACCCAGGGTGCGCGTCAGTGCGCGGATGCAGGCCCTCGGCGGGACGTCATCGGCCGTCGCCGAAGCGCGCGGGACCGGCGAGATCAAGCCCAATGGCAATGACGTGAGCCTGGAAAACGAGCTTCTGACCATGGCGGAAATCCAGATGGATTACGCCGCCATGACCAATCTTTACAGAAAACAGGTCGGGCTCTTCAAACTCGCGCTCGGCCGGGGGAATCGCTGATGGACCTGATTGACGGCATGTCCGCCTCTGCGGCGGGACTGAAGGCACAGTCCATGCGGATGCGGATCATCGCGGAGAACCTTGCCAACAAGGACAGCGTCGCGGACAGCGCGGGCGGCGCGCCCTATCGCCGCCGCATGGTGGAATTTACCGCCGAACTGGACCGTGCCACCGGCGGAATGAAAGTGAAGGTGGACGGCGTTCACAATGACCGCTCGCCTTTCGTCAAACGCTATGAGCCCGGTCATCCGATGGCGGATGGAGAGGGCTATGTGCTGAGCTCCAACGTCAACGCGCTTGTGGAGATGACCGACATGACCGAGGCGCAGCGGAGCTATGAGGCCAATCTGTCGTCCATCGAGGCGGCCAAGGCGCTGACCATGCGTACCATCGACCTGCTGAGGTAACCCCAAGATGTCCATCCAGTCCTTCGACGCCATGAGCGCCTATGCGCGCACTGCCGGGATCAGACCCGCCGCCTCGCCAACCAGCGCGAACGAGGCTGCCAATCCCGGCGGAACCAGCTTCTCGAAAATGGTGGAAAGCGCGGTCGCCGATGCCGCGCAGGCGGTGAAAGCCTCCGAAAAGGTCAGCGCGCAGGCCGTGCAGGGGAAGGCCGACATGATCGACGTCGTCACGGCGATGAACTCGGCGGAAATGGCGATGGAAACCGTGGTCGCCGTGCGCGACAAGGTCATCGGCGCCTATCAGGACATCATGCGGATGCCGATTTAAACCGATTTGACGGTGGAGAGCAGACCGTCATTCCGGCCTTCACCGGAGTGACGAATGTTCATGGCCCCGTCTCAACCCGGTGCGTTCTGGGGTTTCCGCTTCTCTTCGGGTGCGCCCGTGACCGCCAGGTCTTCGTTCAGCTGTTCTTCGGGGATGAGCTCGCCGTCGCTCTTCACGGCCTTCTTCAAAGCCTGCGGGTCCATGCCGTCCTTGCCGGGCGTCTTCATATGCTGATTCCTTCATCTGTTTTCCCGTCAACGCACGGAAGCAGCCGAAGGTCCGGGGGTCAGGCCTCTCCGGCCGTGTCGACCAGCGCCGCCGCCAGCGCGTCGCGCGGGTTCTTGCCGCCCCAAAGGACGAACTGGAACACGGGATAATAACGCTCGCATTCGTCGATGGCAGCTTCGACGACGGTTTCCGTCTGGCCAAGCGACAGACCGGTTTCACCGCTGCCATCCTCCAGAAGGACGCCGTGCCGGAAGGCCAGTGTGCCGTCGGTCGACCACATCTCGAAATGACCGAGCCACATCTGCTCGTTGATGATGCCGAGCGTTTCGTGCAGCGCGCCGCGCTTCTGCTCGGGAACCTTCACATCCGGGAAGGCGATGAACTGCAGCACGCGCTCATCCTCCCGCCACAGCGCGCGCAACTGATAGGTGGTCCAGCTGCCCTCCACCCTCGCGACGATTTCGTCTTCGCCCAACCGGTCGAATGTCCAGCCATGCGCCTCGAAATAATGCGCGAGCATGTCGAGCGGCGGCGCTTCCGCCTCGCCTTCGGCATATTCGATGTCGATCATCCGGACCCCCGCGTAGCAGCGTTGTTCAACATTGGCTGACCCTGCACGGAACATATGTGTCCGTGCAAGGGCGACGGGAACGATTTCTGTGGATAACCTGCGGGCCGACCCACAAGATATAGTTACTCGGCCTTTGGAGCTGTCTTTTTCGCGGGGGCCTTTTTCGGTTTCGCCGGGGCGGGAACCTGCGCGCCCTCCAGCTTGTCGAGCCGGGCACGAAGAGCGTCCGCCTCGGTGCGGGCGTTGGCGGCCATTTCCTTCACCGCCTCGAATTCCTCGCGCGTCACCAGATCCATGCCGCCCAGCATGTCCTGGAATTTCTCTTTCATGCGGGTTTCCATCTCCCGGCCCATACCGGCCATCGTGCCCGCCGCGCCCGTGGCGAGGCGGCTGAGGTCGTCGAAGAAACGGTTCTGGCTCTGCATGGTGGAAAATCCTCTCGTCGTTGCGCCGCCTATGTAGGCATTCCCGGCAATAGCTGCCAGATGCGGAAATTGAGGACTGCGGCAAAGGCAATCCAGACGAGATAGGGCAGCATCAGCCATGCCGCGAGCGCGCGCACGCGGCCCATACGGAGAGCGGCGACGATCGCGGCCACATTCATGGCGATGATGATGCCAAGCGCGATGTCCACCCTTTGCAAACCGAAGAAGATCGGCATCCAGGCGAAATTGAGCGCGAGCTGAAGGAGATACCAGAAGCGTGCCCGGCCATGACTGGCGTGCCAGATCATTCCGCCTGCCGCACCGACCAGGATATAAAGCGCCGGCCAGACAACACCGAACAGCCAGCTTGGCGGATTCAGCGCGGGCTTTGCGAGATTCGCGTACCAGTCGCCCGTATTCTGCGGCCCGAACGCATAGCCGATGCCGAGGCCGGTCGCCAGAACGAGGACGATGCCGATCAGTATGGCGCGGACGGGAAGCGGTGCGCGCGTATCGCTGTGTGTCATGTCTCTCCATCCCCGATTGCCCTGACCGCCTTTGCGAAGAGGGTCGGCATTGCCGTGATATCCATGTGGCGGACAACGACCCACTCGCCGTCGGGTTTCGGGCGCTCGGAGATATCGGCGACAGCGAGGCTGAGGGTCAGCCGGAAATGCGTGAAGACATGGGTCACCTGATGGTCGAGCATCCGCCAGTCCGCCTTCACCGGGGCGCCGGGGAAATGATCCGGCAGGTCGGCGGCGAAGTCGCTGGAGGGCAATGCCTTCATGCCGCCGAGAAGTCCCTTGCCGGGACGCGTGACCAAGAGAACCTCTTCCCCGTGCCGCAGCCAGTAGGCGATGCCGCGGCGTTCCGGCTTCGACGCCTTTTTTAGCTTGATCGGCAGACGTTCGGGGGCGTTGCCCGATGAGGCGCAGTGCGCCCGGACGGGGCAGGCAAGGCACGCCGCGGCCTTGGGCCTGCAGACCGTCGCGCCCAGGTCCATCAGGGCCTGCGCATGATCGCCGGGCCGGGTCGTGGGTGTCAGTTCGGCAGCCGCTGCGCGCAGTTCCGGCTTTGCAGCGGGCATGGGCGTTTCAATGGCGAAAAGGCGCGCCATGACGCGCTCTATGTTGCCGTCAACAACGACCGCGGCCTTGCCAAACGCAATCGCCGCGATGGCTGCCGCCGTATAGGGTCCTATGCCGGGCAGTGTCAGAAGTTCGGCCTCGGTGTCCGGAAACCCGCCGCGCGCCGCCACCGCCCGCGCGCAGGCCAGCAGGTTGCGCGCCCGCGCATAATAGCCGAGGCCCGCCCAGGCGGCGAACACATCCTCGTCCCTTGCCGCCGCCAGCGCCTCGACGGTTGGCCAGCGTGCCGTGAAGGCCTCGAAATAGCGTTTCACCGCCGCGACGACGGTCTGCTGCAGCATGATTTCCGACATCCAGATGCGGTAGGGATCCGGCCGCAAATTGGACCCGGGCGGGACGCGCCACGGCAGCGCGCGCGCGTGGCGGTCGTACCAGCCGAGCAGATCTGTCTGAAACTGGCGGGCATCTATGGCGCTCATGCCGCGCTTCTGGCATGGTGATCCCGATGCCGAAACCGCCAAAATATCCCGCCAAGCGTGAGGGCGCCCGTATCGGCTATACCCGGTCGATGTCGGAGATGCTGCCGCGCGTGGGGCGAAAGGCGTTTCACCGCTTCGGCTTCGTCGAAAGCGCCGTCGTCTCGCGCTGGCCGGAGATTGTCGGCACGGACGTTGCCCGCCGCGCGACGCCCGATTCGATCCGCTTTCCACGCGGGAAACGCTCCGGAGGGACGCTGCAGTTGTCGGTTCACGGTGCGCATGGGCTGGCGATCCAGCATCAGGAGCCCGTCATCATGGAGCGGGTGAACCGCTATTTCGGCTATGGGGCGGTGTCGCGCATCGCCATCCGCCAGGGTGCGGCCGCGCCGCCGGGCGACAAGGAGGCGGAGCGCCGGGTGCCCGGGCCTGTTTCCGCCGAAACCACAGCCGAACTGAAGGCAGTCGCTGACGACGATCTGCGCGCCGCGCTGGAAGCACTGGCAGCGCAGATTGGCAGTACGACAGGGCCGCCCAGGATCAGCTAGGGCGGGTGCACCTTCCCCTTTGACTCGTATCCCGCGGGGGCATAATCTCCAACCGGAAGACAAACACCAGCATTCGCGTATCGCGGAAAGGCAGACCCACAATATGTTGAATCATGCACTTAAACTTGCCGCGCCTTTCGCGTTGGCGCTGGCCGTTACCGGCTGCAACGAAACCGGGGAAGGCTCCGCACAGGCACAGACGGCGGCGGACGCGCCTGCCGACGCTGGCGCGGATACCGCTGCCAAATGGGTGCGGACCGTGACAAAAACGCCGGAAGGCGGCTATCTGCTCGGCAATCCCGATGCGGATGTGAAGCTGGTCGAATATGGCTCGCTCGCCTGCTCGCACTGCGCGGAATTTCATGAGGCCAGCATGACCGAGCTGAAGGGCGACTATATCGCCGGCGGCAAGGTCAGCTACGAACTGCGCCCGTTCGTTCTGAACCCGCCGGATTTCGTGGCGACCACATTGGCGAAATGCACCACGCCCGAAGCCTTTTTCGCGCTGTCGGACGCCTTTTTCGAAAACCAGCGCACCTGGCTGGGCAATTATTCCAGCGTGACGCCGGAAGACCAGCAGCGCCTGGCGTCGATGGATCCGGTTGCCGCCATGGCCGAATATGGCCGGCTCGGCGGCCTCGACAAGTTCGTGCAGGCGCGCGGCATTCCCGCGTCGAAATACGCCAGCTGCATGCAGGACGAGAATATCCGCAACGAGATCGAGGAAATCCGCCGCTCCGGCATCGAGGATTTCAAGGTCGCGGGAACACCGACCTTCTTCCTGAATGGTGAGGAAGTGGCAGGCAACCGCTGGGACGGCGTCAAGGAAGCCATCGACGCCGCCCTGTAAGAGGGATCCCGACAAGGAGAGCCGCGTGGGCGGGGGAGGCGAAAAAGCATGAAATTCCGGCGGCTGCGCCTCGCCGGTTTCAAGTCGTTCGTCGATCCCGCCGAGCTGCGCATCGGTGACGGGCTGACGGGCGTCGTCGGTCCAAATGGCTGCGGTAAATCCAACCTTCTTGAAGCCATCCGCTGGGTGATGGGCGAATCGAGCCCGAAATCCATGCGCGGCGGCGGCATGGAGGATGTCATCTTCGCAGGAACGGACCGGCGGCCCAGCCGCGATGTCGCCGAGGTGCAGCTGAAACTCGACAACAGCGCCCGCCGCGCACCCGCCCAGTTCAACGAATCCGATGACATCGACGTCTCTCGCCATATCGAGCGGGGCCTAGGCAGCGCCTATCGCATCAACGGCCGCGACGTGCGGCAGAAGGATGTGCAGCTGCTGTTCGCCGACGCGGCGACAGGCGCGCACAGCCCCGCGCTTGTCAGCCAGGGCCGCATTGGCGCGATCATCAATGCCAAGCCGCAGGAGCGGCGGCAGCTGCTGGAGGAGGCGGCCGGGATTTCCGGCCTGCATGTCCGCCGCAAGGATGCAGAGCAGCGCCTGCGCGCGGCGGAGGCCAATCTGGAGCGCCTCTCCGACATGCTGGCGGGCATGGAATCGCAGGCCGCGTCGCTGAGACGGCAGGCGCGCGCGGCGGAACGCTACAAGAAGGTTTCGGAGCGAATCGCGCTGGCGGAAGGCATGCTGCTTTACGCCAAATGGCGCACGGCGAAGGCCGACGCGGATACCGCGAAGGCGGAACTGTCCGGGCTCGCCCGAAAGGTGGAAGAGGCGGTGCGGGCATCGGCGCGTCTGAACGGATTGCAGGAGGAGGCGAAATCCGGCCTGCCCGCCCTTCGCAAGGCGGAAGCCGAGGCCGCGGCAGCGCTGCAGGCGCTCACGCACCGCGCCGACCTGCTGGCGGGCGAATTGCGCGATGTCGAGCGCCGCATGAAGGAAACCGAAAGCACAATCCGGACCGCCGAGGCCGATGCGGCGCGCGAGGGTGAATCGCGTGCCGATGCCATCGCGGCGCGGGACCGGCTGCAGGCCGAGCGCGCGCAGATCGAAACGGAACTTGCTGAGCGCCGCGCCGCCATTCCCGCGGCGGAGATACTCGTTACGGACCTGGAAAACGAGGCGGCGCGCGCGGAAACGGCGCTGTCCGACGCGCTGGCCGCCCATGCGGATGCCCGCGCGGAGCAGCAGGCGGCAGAGGCCGCCGACGCCAGCGCCGCGCAGCGCCTTTCGCGTGCGGACGATGCGCTTGCCAGCGCCGCTGAACATCTCGCCGCCATTGCCCCTGTCGATGACCTGCTTGCCGATCAGAAGGCCGCCGCGGCCGCTCATGCCGCGGCGAGTGAAATGCTGGAGACCGCCGCTGCGGATATCGAGGCGGCGGAGGCAGAGCGCGAACAGGCCGAGGCCGAGCGCGAGGCGGCGCAGCGGGCCCGTGCCGACGCGCAGGCCGCCCTGTCGGCGCTGCAGGCTGAGCAAACGTCCCTGCTGCGCCAGACTGACCGCGTCGGCGGCGAGGCCATCCAGCCGCTGATCGACGCCGTCGCTGTCGAGAAGGGCTATGAAGCCGCTTTCGCCGCCGCCTTTGGCCGCGCGGTGCAGGCCGATCTCGATGACAGTGATGCGCCGCTGAAATGGCGGCCGCCGGACGCCGGCGCGGATGCGGCCCTGCCCGGCGGCCTTCAACCGCTCGCCCGGCATGTCGATGGACCTGCGGCGCTGGCCCGCCGCCTCGCGCAGACCGCGGTCGTGACCGGCGAACCCGGGGCCGATCAGGTGGCCGCACTCGCACCCGGCCAGAGCATTGTCAGTGTGGACGGACATTTGTGGCGCTGGGACGGTCTGATCGCTGCGCCCGATGCCAGCGACGGCGCGGCGGAGCTGCTCGTCAGGCGGGGGCGGCTGCGGGACGTCGAAGCGGCGTTGCCTGCGGCGAACGCCGCGCTTGAGACGGCTCAGGAGCGGGTGGACGCGAACCGGGACGCGCTCCAGGGGATCAGCGACAGGATTGCAGCGGCGCGCAATGTTCGCCGTGACGCCGAACATGCCCGATCCGCCGCCGCCACGCGGCTGGCACAGCTGGAGGGGGCCGTCGAGCGCGCCCGCGCCCAGGCCGACGCTGCCGAAGCCGCGCATGTCCGCGCCCGGGAGGAACAGGCCGAAGCTGCGACCGCCAAGGCCGCGGCCGCGGCGGCTGTCCTCGCCTTGCCCGGGCTCGATCGGCTGGCAGTGAAGGCGGAGGAGGCGCGCCGTGCGTCAGAGACTCTCCGCGCGAAACTCGCCCAGGCGCGCGCCGAGCATGTCACGCTCCTGCGCGGGCTGTCGGGCGGAGAGGCGCGGCTGAACGCCATTACCAGCGAGGAAGCGGACTGGATGCGGCGTCTGGAGGGGAGCGGCGCGCAGGCAAAGGCACTTGCCGAACGGGCCGAGGCCGCGCGGGCCACGCTGGCGGCGCTGGCCGCGCGTCCGGCGGAGATCGAGGCGGCGCGGGCCGCGCTTTCAGGCGACCGGCAGGCGGCGGAAACGGCGCGCCAGCAGGCCGCCGATGCGCTTGCCGAGGGGGAGCGGCAGGCGTCCATATATGACGCCGATGCGCGGGAAGCCGCCGAGAAGATGGCCGAACTCAAGGAATTGCGCGGGCGGCTGGAGGCGAACCGCGACAATCACGAACTGCGCCGTATGGAGATGGGGCGCATTTCTGCCGAGAAGTTCCAGTCGCCGCCGCACATCCTGCCCGCGAAACTGGGATTCGAGGAAGATGAGGCCGGGGACAGCAGCACTGTGTCCGCCGCGCTGGAAAAGCTGCAGATGGAGCGCGAACGGATGGGTCCGGTCAATCTGCGCGCTGAGGTCGAACTGGACGAAATCCGCAGTGAACTCGATGCGTCGAATGCGGAATCGGAAGATCTGGCGGCCGCCATTGCCCGCCTGCGCGGTTCCATCGGCGCGCTGAACCGCGAGGGGCGCGCACGCCTGCTGACGGCGTTCGAGGAAGTCGACAAACATTTCCGCAGCCTCTTCTCGGGCCTGTTCGGCGGCGGCGAGGCGCGGCTGGAACTGGTCGAATCCGACGACCCGCTGGCGGCCGGCCTTGAAATCCTCGCGCAGCCGCCGGGCAAGAAGCTGCAGTCCATGACGCTGCTGTCGGGCGGCGAACAGGCGCTGACCGCCGTGGCGCTGATCTTCGCCATCTTCCTTACCAACCCCGCCCCGATCTGCGTCCTCGACGAGGTCGACGCCCCGCTCGACGACGCCAATATCGAACGGTTCTGCGACCTTCTTGACCGCATGACGACGCTGACCGACACCCGCTTCCTGATCGTTACCCACAATGCCGTCACCATGAGCCGGATGCACCGGCTGTACGGCGTAACAATGTCGGAACAGGGGGTCAGCCAGCTGGTCAGCGTAGATCTTGGCGGCGCGGAGACGCTTCTGGCGGCGGAATAGCGCCCTCGACGCCGCGGTTCATGCATTAACCATTAGCTTACCACTTGTCATTGATAATGCCTGATGAAGAGAATTTCCTTCCTGACGCAGCGCTATCTGGCGGCGGTGGAACGGGCGACTGGTCTTCTGGTCGGCACGGTCGTGCTGCTGTCGCTGGCGCTCATCGCTGGCCTCGACCATGCGACGGGGGCGGAGCTTTCCTTTGCGCCCTTCTACACCCTGCCGGTTCTGCTCTGCGCCTGGCGGTTCGGCATCCGCCGCAGTCTTGCCGTCAGCGCCCTCGCCGCGCTCGTCTGGACGCTCGTCGACGCCGCGTCGGTACGGGAATATGGCAGCGCGTTCGTCTATCTGTGGAACGGCGGCGCGCGCTTTCTGACCTATGCCCTGGTCAGCCTGCTGACGGTCGGCGTGCGCGCCGGCCTGAAGGCCAGCGTGCATGAGGCGGATCACGATCACCTGACCCAATTATGGAACGGGCGGCGGTTCGAGCGGGAACTGGAAGCGCTGGAGATGGATAGCGGCGAGGCCCGGCTGATCGTCTGCTGCGACCTGGATGGATTCAAGGCGATCAATGACCGGTTCGGACATGCGCGCGGCGACGAGGTGCTGCGCCATTTCGCGCTCAGCCTGCGCGTGAGCCTGCAAAAAGGCGACATCGCGGCTCGGCTTGGCGGCGACGAATTCGCCGTCCTTCTGGCGGGGGGTTCGCATGGCGAACTCGAACTTCGCGCCGCGAGCCTGCAGCATGTCGTTCAGGCGACACTGAACGAACTGAACGAAGGCCTTGGATGCAGCATGGGTGCGGCGCGGGTCGATCCCGAGCGTCCGGTCCGCGAACAGCTGCAGGCTGCGGACGCCGCGCTCTATCGGGCGAAGCGGGCGGGCAAGGGGCGCCTCGAAACGGGGCGGCTGGCCGATCTCAAGCCCATCCCTGCAACCGCGCCGCTTCCGCCCGCACGGCCTCCGGCCCGCCAAGCAGCTGCCGGTTCGCGCCGATCCGCTTGAACCAGTAGTGCAGGCCGACAAGGTCGGTGAAGCCCATGCCGCCATGAACTTCGGTGGCGGTGCGCGCGACGAAGGTGCCGATTTCGGACAGATGCGACTTGGCGAGGCAGATCATCAGCGCGGCGTCGTCATCGCCGGTGTCGAAGGCATGGGCGGCGTGCCAGATGAGGGCGCGGGCGGGTTCGATCACTGCCGCCATTTCGGCGCACATATGCTTCACCGCCTGAAAGCTGCCGATGGCACGGTCGAACTGCTTGCGCTCGGCGGCATAGGCGACGGATTTGTCCAGCATCGCCTGCGCCGCGCCAAGCGTGTCCGCCGCCAGCAGCAAACGCCCCGCGCCGACCATCAGGTCAGCCGCGCGGCCCGGCATGTTTTCGCCTGACAGGGCGAGGGCGGGAACGCCGTCCAGGACCAGCTCCGCATAGTCGCGCGTCCGGTCGATGGTGGTGAGCGGGATGCGGGTCAGCTTGTCCGCGTCCATGGCGACAAGATGCAGGTTGCCGTCCTTCGTGCTCAGCAGGACATGGGTCGCGTCGGCGGTTTCGAGTGCGAACAGGCTTTTGCCGGACAATGTCGTGCCTTCAGCCGTCACCCCGGCACCCTCACGCGCGCCGACATGTTCGGCAACGGCGACACCGATGCGCACATCGTTCGCGGCAATTCGCTCCAGCCACTCGGATTTCTGCGCTTCGGTCCCGGCATGTGCGATGCCGACGGCCGCCATCGCGCCTGCCAGATGCGCGGCGGGCGCGACCGCTGCGCCAAGCGCCTCCTGAACCAGCGCGGCGTCAAGAAGGCCAAGGCCAAGGCCGCCGTCCGCCTCCGGCACCATGATGGCGCTCGTGCCGAGTTCGGTCATGTCGCGGGAGATTGCCGACGCCGTTCCGATGTCGCCTGCCGCCACCTGCCGGACACGGTCGAGCGGCGCCGCGCTGTCCAGGAAGCCCCTGATGGACCGCTGGAACATCTTCTGGTCTTCGGAAAGGGCGAATTCCATCTTGTTTCCCTTAACTCGTCGCTCCGGCGAAGGCCGGGGTCCATCTGGTGCGTGTTCTATCTGCCTGACGCATCGGGGATGGATCCCGCCCTAAGCCTGAGCGGCGGTTTGCTTCATGCCGCCTTCGGCGCCCTCGGCATTCCGAGACCGCGTTCGGCGATGATGTTCTTCTGAATCTGCGCCGTCCCGCCGCCGATGATGAGCCCCAGATCGTACATATATTTTCGCTGCCAGTCGCCGAAATCGCGCAAGTACGGGCTGTCGCCGTAAAGCAGTCCGAATTCGCCCATGACGTCAATGGCGAGCCGGGCGAGTTCGTGGTTGAGTTCGCAGCCTTGCAGCTTCACGATCAGCCCCGCCATGCCCGCCGGTTCGTCCGCCATGCGCGCGCTCATCACGCGAAGGCCATTTGCCTGCATGGCGTAAACCCGCGCCTGAAGGGCGATCAGCCGGTCGCGGAACACGGGATTGTCCATCAGACGCGCGCCGCCCACGGTTTCGCGCTGCATCAGCGCGGCGATCGCGTGCAGCCGCGACTTTGCCGCATTGGGATCGCCCAGCATCCCGCGCTCATGCGTCAGGGTGGCATTCGCGACCTGCCAGCCCTGGCCAGGCGCGCCAATCACGGAAGACCGGGGGACGCGCACGTCGGTCAGAAACACCTCGTTGAAGTTCGCCGCTTCGGTCATGTCGACCAGCGGGCGTACCTCGATGCCGGGCGTGTCCATGGGAAAGATCAGGTAGCTGATGCCATGATGTTTCGGCGCGTCCGGCTCCGTCCGGACCAGACAGAAGATCATGTCGGCCTGTTTCGCCGTCGAGGTCCAGATTTTCTGGCCGTTGACGATATAATCGTCGCCGTCCACCTCCGCCCGCGTCGTCAGGCTGGCAAGATCCGATCCCGCGCCCGGTTCGGAATAGCCCTGGCACCAGATCACCTCGCCGCGAATCGTCGGGCCGATCCACCGCCGTTTCTGTTCCTCCGTTCCCATTTCCAGCAGGGTCGGAACCAGCATCGAAATGCCCTGGTTCGCCATGCCCCCCGGAACGCCTGCGCGCGCGAATTCCTCGGCGATGATGCGCGACTCCAATAGGTCGGGTTTCGCACCGTAGCCGCCATATTCGCGGGGAATGGTCCGCGCGGCATAGCCATGCTCGATAAGAAGGCGCTGCCAGTCGAGACGGGCCTTGCCTCTGAGACTGCGGTCGTGCGCGGCCGGGGCCCTGTCGCCATGCTCATCAAGAAAGGCGATCACGTCCCTGCGAAGGCGTTCGTGTTCGCGGCTGTACGTCAGGTCCATGCTGCTATCCTGTCTCCCCGCCGCGGACCCTGCCATCGATGCGGGCGGCAGTGCCACGCGCAGCTTTGACAGGGGAAAGCCAGGACCGCGCCTGAAAAAGGCCTTGCTGCACCGCAACGCTGGCGTTGACTCCGCGCCCATGTCTTTCTAGTGACGGCCTCGCTTCGGCAGGGGTTTCCATTCCGTGCTGGCGCATAGCCAATATCCATGGCGCTGTTCGCAACTGCGAGGCGCGGGAGAATTCAGGTCTTGACCGATCCCCGCAAAACCGGACTTCCCCTAGAGGCCCGGCTCGCTGCCGCTAGAGAGCGCGCCAATCCGGAGGCCGATCCCCGCCAGGTCGCGGGGAATGCCTTCGCGCAGGGGACGCGGCTGGCGCTGGAACTGGTGGCGGGCATTCTGGTCGGGGCGGCGCTGGGGTATTTCCTCGATCGCTGGCTGGGCAGTTCGCCCTGGGGCATGATCGGGGGTTTCCTTCTGGGATTGGTCGCCGGGTTCATGAACCTGATGCGCGCCGTGAACCGGGAGGCCGCCAAAGTGTCCGACGAAGAGCTTGCGGCGCTGCCGCGTATCGAAGACGACGACGAAGAAGAAAGTATATTCTGACGTGGCCGGACCGCTCGACCAATTTGATATCAAGCCGCTCTACCCCATAGAGGTTGCGGGCTATGACCTGAGTTTCACGAACGCATCGGCGTGGATGATCGGCATCCTCGTCGCCATCTGGGCGTTCATGTTTTTCGGCATGCGCAAGGCGGAACTGGTTCCTGGGCGCTGGCAGTCCGCCGTTGAGGGGCTGCACGAATTCGTGGTCGGCATGGTCGACGAGAATATCGGGCCGAAGGGGCGCGCCTATGTGCCCTTCATCTTCAGCCTGTTCATCTTCATTCTGGTGGCGAATGTCGCGGGGTTGCTGCCCTATGCGTTCACCGTGACGAGCCATATCGCGGTCACTTTCGCTTTCGCCGCCTTCATTTTCCTGATGTGCGTGCTGATTGGCCTGTTCAAACATGGGTTTGCCTGGTTTGGCTTTTTCATGCCGCCCGGCACCCCCTGGTATCTTTTGCCGCTGATCATCCCCATCGAGGTTATCAGCTTTCTGTCCCGCCCGATCACCCTGTCCGTGCGTCTGTTCGCAAACATGACCGCCGGACATATCCTGCTGAAGATTTTCGCGGGCTTCGTGATCTCGCTTGGCCTCGCCGGCGGTATCTGGGCAGCGGTCGGCATTCTGCCGTTCGCCATGAACGTGGCGCTCTATGCGCTCGAACTGATCGTCGCCGTGGTCCAGGCCTATGTGTTCGCACTCCTGACCACCGTATATCTCAACGATAGTATCAATCTCGAACATTAATATCTCGAAAGGTTAGTAAAATGGACGCAGCAGCAGCAAAGCTTCTCGGCGCGGGTTTCGCCGCAATGGGCCTCGGCATGGCCGCCATCGGCGTGGGCCTGATCTTCGGCCTGTTCCTCCTCGGCGCCCTGCGCAATCCGGCAGCCGCCAACTCGCAGCGTCCGAACCTGCTGTTCGGTTTCGCCGTGACGGAAGCGCTCGGTATCTTCGCGTTCCTCGTCGCGCTGATCCTGCTCTTCGTCGTCTGAGGACCGAACCGGTCCAGGCGTTTAGGAGTGACCAATGCCCCAGTTTGACTTTGCCCGTGTGGCGCTGCCGCAGATCGTCTGGCTGCTTTTCAGCTTTGGAATCCTGTTCCTGCTGATGCGTGCCATGCTGCCGAAGGTTGCCGGTGTCGCTGAAAAGCGCGCTGGCACCATCAGCGGTGACCTGGACGCGGCGGAGCAGGCGCGTCTGGATGCGGAAACGCGGCGGGAGGCCTATGAGGCCGCCATCGCCAAGACCCGCGCCGAGGCGCAGGGTCTGGTCGATGCCGCCAAGACCGATGCGGGCAAGGCGAATGAGGCGCGCATGAAGGCCGCCGATGAGGCCATCGCCGCGAAGACGGCGGCGGCTGAGGCGGACCTGCACAAGGCGAAGGATGCCGCCCTGACCAAGCTTGACGGAATCGCCGCCGACGCAACGCAGGATATTGTCGAACGTCTGACGGGCACGCGTCCGGCGGAAACCGAGGCGGCCTCCGCCGTCGCCGCAGCGAGGGCATAGATGATGCAGGGTGAAGTCCGCTCCGTCGAGGTGCCTGAAAGCGCCGCCACCGACAGCACCGAGCAGGGTGCGTTCGCCGAGGACCAGATCGTTCTCGACGCCGTTGGCGAAGGCAATGAACTGGCCAATGCCGAGGAAGTGACCGAAGCCGAATCCGGCGACAATCACGAATATTTCCTCGGTCTCGACAGCTATGGCTGGGTTGGCGCGTCCTTCTTCCTGTTCGTCGCCATTCTGCTTTATCTGAAAGTGCCCGCGCAGATCGCCAATGCGCTGGACGGCCGCGGCAAGCGGATTCGTGCGGAACTTGACGAAGCCAAGGCCCTTCGGGCCGAGGCGGAGGCACTGCTCGCCGAACAGCAGGCCCGCGCCGCACAGAGTGCGAAGGATGCGGAAACCATCCTGGCCAATGCCCGCACGGAGGCTGGCAACATCGTCGCCGATGCCGAGAAGAATGCCGCCGCCATGGTCATGCGCCGCCAGGAAGCCGCAGAAGGCAAGATTGCCGCCGCCGAGCGCGCCGCCGAGCAGGACCTGCGCGCCCGTGTCGCGACGCTCGCCACGACGGCCGCCGAACAACTGATCGCCCGCCAGACCGGCGCGACCGAGCAAAAGGCGCTGACGGACAAGGCCATCGCCGATCTGGGTTCTCGTTTGAACTGATTGCGGCATGCTGGCGGATTTTCCCTCCGCCAGCCGCCGCTTTCGATGCGCTGCCGCGTCGGTGTCAGCGCGTCGGCACCCGGTCCCTGATCCGGTCCATGCCCGCCTTTATCTCCGCCACGCGGTCGTCGAATGAAGCTTCGAATTGCAGGTCGGTGAAGATGTAGGGCCAGTCCTCCTCGATGGCCTCGCGCACAAGCTCGCCGACATAAAGCGGGCTGATGCCATGCGCGATGGCCTCCGCGGCCATGGCCACGAACTCGCTGACGAGGCCGTCTTCGGGCGGGCTCTCGACCTTTCCGGCCAGCCGCGCCGGCACATTTCGCGCCGAATCCATGATGTTCGTTTTTATGAAGCCCGGACAAAGGACGGAAACGCCGATGCCTTTCGGTTCCAGCGTGCGCCTGAGGCCCTCCGACAGCGCCACCACGCCGTATTTCGTGACATTATAGGCGGGGTTGGTGGCCGCGATCAGGCCCGCCATGGAGGCGGTATTGACGATCTGACCACCCTCGCCATGCGACTCGATCAGTGGGCCGAATATTTCGGTTCCCCAGACGACCGACATCAGGTTGACGCCCAGCGTCCAGTCCCAGCTGGCATCGGTCCAGCTGCCATAATCGGACCCGCCGCCAACACCGGCATTGTTCACGAGGATATGAACCTTGCCAAAGCGCTCGATGGTGGCATCGGCGGCCGCCCGCAGTTCGGGTTTCAGGGAAACGTCGGCAATCACACCGTCCACGTCCGCGTTGGTGGCGCGCAGACCGGCAAGCGCGGCATCCAGCGCCGCCTGCTCTATGTCGCACAGCATGACCTTGACGCCCGCCTGCGCCAGGGCGGTCGCGATGCCAAGGCCGATGCCGGACGCCGCGCCGGTGACAAACGCGACCTTTCCCTCCAGGTCCTTCATGCCTTTGCACTCGGACGGGCGAGAAACGCCTCGTTCCAGCGATTTACATGTGGTGCGTCCGCGGGGATGCCCACCTTTATCCAGCGGGCGAAACCGATGGTGCAGAACAGCGTGATGTCAGCGACGGAAAAGCTGTCCCCGGCGATGAATTCATGCTCTGCAAGCTGCCGGTCGACCATGCGGAAGAAGCCCGGCAGCATGGTCATGCCGCGCTCCGCCAGTTCCGGTATCTGTTTGGCGTCGGGTGCGGAACCGGGAGCCGCGCGGTCCGCGAAGTGCGGCGCGGTGTTGCGGAAGACGGCGGCCACGTTGAAAAAGCCGTCGAGCTCAACCCGGCGCTGCCACATCTCGATCTGCGCCTTCTGCAAGGGCGCCGTGCCAAATAGCGGCGGATCAGGCTGGATATTCTCGAAATAGCGGCAGATGGCGATGCTTTCGTCGATGATCGTGCCGTCATCCAGCACAAGCGTTGGCAGGGTGCCGCGCGAATTGATCGCCAGATAATCGTCGGACCGGTTTTCGCCCGTGCCGATGTCGATATCGACCATTTCGATCTCGATGCCTTTTTCAGCGAGGAAAATGCGAACGCGGCGCGGGTTGGTGGCCTGCTTCATGTTGTAGAGTTTCATGAGAGGAACCTTGCATCGACCCGTGGCCGCCTGCAACCTGCCGGAAGGGCGAGCGTCAGTTCCGTTCGCGCCACCAGGCCAGCGCCAGCGCCGCCAGCATCGCCGCCAGCGCGAGCCAGGGCGGCAGCAGCGGCCTGCTGTCCACAGCGATCAGTGCGCCGCCATTGCGTCTGGCGACGCCTGCCCAGTCGCTGCCCGCGGCCGTATCGCCAAGGTCGACGCGGCGAACGTCCGGCATGTCGTCGGACAGCCAGAACATGCCGCCGCCGCTCGCCGCGACGGCACCGTCCAGCGGCGCGGCGCGCGGGCGCACATCGTTCAGTTCCGCCATGTTGCCGACCAGCGCGAACCGCCGCCGATCGCCGACGCGCACATCGTAAAGTCCGGGGGACAGTCCGGGCAGGCTCGCTGCGGTGCGTCCATCCCCGCCGGCAAGCGTAAGCCTGCGCTCACGCCCGTTCGGGGCCGATGACGACGGCTTCGGCGGATGGCATCCCGTCCGCCTCGACCGTCAGGCTGTCGGCCATCCCGGTCACGCGCAGCTGTTCTTCCTCCAGATCCGGCTCCTGCATCAGCCAGTGCGCGGTGCGGCGCAGCAGTTCGTCGCGCGGGCCCGCGCCGTCGACGGCCCGCGTCCACCACCAGATGTCCGTGGAGGCGATCATCCCGACGCGGCCCTCGCCAACGCGGTCCAGCATCAGCAGGGGACGGTCCGCCGGTCCGGTCATCAGGGCGCTGCCGCGTGCCTGGCGCACATCCGCGATCATGCCCCAGCGGCCCCAGTCCGTACCGCCCCAGCTGTCTGGCAGGGTACGGGTGACGGGATGGCTGCGCCCCTCGTCGGTCAGCGCCGGACGATAGGGAATGCTGATGGCCGGACCGGCGGGCTGCGCGGGGAGGATGCGCCCCAGACCGGTGAAGGCGACGCTGGTGCGGCCGTCATATTCCGGTCCCGCCACCACAAGCAGCCCGCCGCCGCCCTCGACCCGGTCGGCCAGATTCTGGAAATAGAGCGGCGACATCAGCTCGGTGAGGTCGAAGCGGTCGAAGATGATGAGATCGAAATCCGCCAGCCGCTCCTGAAACAGCTCCTCGACGGGAAAGGGAATCAGCGCCAGCTGATCGGGCGGGGTCGGGTCGAAACTGGACGGCAGGCGCAATATCGTGAAATGAACGAGGTCGATATTGGGGTCGGCCTTGAACAGGTCGCGCCACAGCCTGCCGCCGGGATAGGGCACGCCTGAGACGAGCAGGACGGACAGGCGGTCGGTGACGCCGTTCAGCCGCGCGAGCGCGCTGTTGTTGGCAAGAACCTCCTCGCCATCGGCGGCCTCGACGCTGAGGGCGACATCAAGCGGTCCGCGCCGCTCTATGGGGATGGAAACGGTGACGGGCTGGTTTGTTCGCACGGCCAGACGCTGCAACGCGCCCTCGCTGGTGCGCCATGTCAGGTCCACATCTTCCGTTTTTTCGCTTTCCACGCGCACGGTGATGTCCGCCGTTTCGCCCGCGATGGTGTAGGGCGGCACGCTCTCCACGATCAGGCGGCGGTCGATCATGTCGCGATCCCCCGCCAGCAGCAGGTGCAGGGGAACGCCCCTTGGCAGGATATCCGGCGCGATGCTGTCGCCGCTGATGCCGTCGCTGACGACGAAGACCGCCCCAAGCTGCTGGCGGGAGATGCCGGCCAGCGCGGCGTCGGCAGCCGCGCCCATCATGGTCGCGGCCCCGGGCTCCTCGCGAATCTGCGCCACGCGCCAGTCGATCCCGTCCGTAGTCCGGCGAAGCGCGGCGACAGCCGCCTCCACCTCCGACGTGCGTCCGCCGATGTCCATGCTGCCCGATCGGTCCTCCAGGATCAGCGCGATGTCGTCGCTCGGTTCGCGAATTTCGTTGCGCGTGACCGGATTGGCGACGATCAGCGCGGCCAGTGCCGCAATCAGGAGGCGCGGCCAGAGCTGGCGCGGGCTGCGCGCCGCCGTCAGCGCCAGCGCCAGAAGCAGCAGCAGGCCGCCAAAACCCATGGCCCAGAGCGGCAGGAGCGGTGCGAAGGTCATTCAGCGCTCGCCGATGCGGCCCAGCAGGGTTTCCGCGTGCACCTGATCCGCCTTGTACGTTCCCGTCAGCGCGTACATGACGAGGTTGATGCCGAAGCGGATGGCGGCTTCACGTTCCGACGGCGGTACGGCGGTGGTTCCGGCCCACAGGTTCGGCCAGTTGCCGCCGCCAATGGCGACGCCCGACACCTGTCCCGTGTCGCCCGCCGTGCCGCCCTCGACCCACAGCGCGCCGCCGGCGACGCCGTTCAGGATATAATAGCTTTTGAACAGCACATGTTCGCTGTCCGCCTCCGCCAGCGCGGGCAGACCCAGCGGCGACAGCAGCTCGCGCGCGCCGCTGTTCGCGCCGAGCGGCCTGCCGAAATCGAACAGGATCATGCCGCCGCGTGACAGATAATCGCGGACATTGGCCGCCTCCGCCGCGCTCATCCGGGTGCGGGCATAAGCGGGCCAGTAGACCAGGGGATAGCGGCCGATGCCGGGGGCGGCGGCGTCGATGCGCTGCGGCTCGCCCGGATCGACGGACGTGCGCCGCCGCAGCGCGAGCGACAGGCTGGTCAGACCGGTCATGATGTCGGCGTCGGCGGCCGTACCGCCGATATAGGCGATCTGCAGCCTGTCACGGTCCTGCGCCGCCGCAGGCGCGGTGGGCAGGGCGATGACGAGAGCGGCAATCGTCCCCGCCATTGCCGGGACATGACGCCGCAACGCCGGGAGCGCGCCCCTCAGCCCCAGCATGACCAATATGTCGACGGCCAGCAGGACAAGCGCCGCCAGCAGCAGCCAGCGGCCAAGCTCGACGGGCGGTGCGAGGGCGGCGGCCGGGCGCATGCCGGCCGTTTCCAGCGGGCGGAAGCGGAAACCGGATCCGATCCGGCTGGTCAGGTTGAGGGCGCGGCGCAGATCGCCGCTGCGATAGATACCGGGCGGCGTGTCCGGACCCGCCCTTGCGCTGTCCCATGCGTCCGCGGCGATTTCCGCAGGCATGGCGGGTTCGATGAGCGCGCCGGTCGCCGTCAGTTCGCGCTCAAGCCTCCAGGGCGCGTCGGCGGCGATGTCGAGTGCCGCCGCGTCATTGGCGAGCGGGAGCAGGCGCACGATCATCGCCTCGAACAGCCCTGAAAGCGGCAGGTCGGACCAGCCGGGGTCGGCGCTGGAATGCACCAGAATGAGGAGGCCCGCGCCCAGCCTGCGCGCGGTGACCAGCGGCGTGCCGTCCGTCAGCGTGGCCCAGACGTTCGCGCCCTCCGTCGCGCCGCGTGCGAGGAGCTGCTTCGATACGGTGGCATCGGCGGGGCGCGGCAGTCCCGCCAGCGGGGTTCCCTCCACGAAGCCGCCAACGGTCTGCGGTTCCTGCCAGGTCATCACACCGCCCAGCGCACGCGCGCCGCTTCTCAGCTCGACGGGCGACAGCGCCGATCCATTCTCGGCCATTCGCGGCCCGGCAAAGCTGACAGCGACGGCGCCGGCCTCGACCCGGGCCAGCATCGCCGCTGCCGCGGCTTCGGTGGCGGCGATATCGGACAGGAAAAACAGGCTGGCGTCGTCCTCCGCAGCGTCCGCCAGTTCAGCGCGGGCGATCTCCGCATGCGGTTCGAGCGCGCGGCGGATGTAGAAATCGCCCGATTCCAGCGGCGGGGTGTCGCTGCTGCCATCTATGACGACCACACGCGGACGTCCGCCTGCGCCGTCCGTCAGAAAGGTCGACGCCGCGCCGGGCCCGCTCGTCAGCCGCGCGACCTCATTGCGGCGGGCGGGCGGCAGGACCAGGCGTGCCGAAGCGGTCGATCCTTCATAGTCGGCGGACTGTGACGCCAATGTGCCGCCCCGCGCCGTCAGCGCGGCAAGCTCTCCCCGCTGGTCGGTCCCCGCCGGTCTCGCCAGCCTTGCGGCCCAGCCATCGGCCGTTTGTCCGGCAGTCAGGAAAATGGGCGTGCGGGTGGCATAGAGATCGACTTCGGTGGTCCGCGCTCTCCGCCGCAGCGCGTCCGCATCGGCGGTTTCAAGTCCGTCCGTCAGCCACAACACCGTGGACGTGGCATCGATCCGCGCCGCCGCCGCCGCCCGGTCCACCTGCCATGGCTTTGGGCCCAGCGCGCGGATCTGCGCGCGTGCGGTTTCCGCATCGACAAATCGGGCTGGCTCCCCCTCCCGGCCCGCAGGCTCGGCGGCCGTGCCGACGACGGCGAAGCGCGTTCCGGCGGGGGCGAGGGCATCGATGCGTGTCAGCGCCGCCTGCCGCATCTCTGCCCAGCGGGTCGCCGCCCAGCCATTGTCGAGCACGATGGTCAGCCGGTCCGGGACGTTGCCCGTGATTTCGGGCTGCCAGCGCGGTGCGGCCAGCGCCAGGATCAGCAGCGCCGCGATGGCGAGGCGCAGCAGCAGCAGCCACCAGGGTGGACGCGCGGCCTGCGGCGGCGGGATGTCCTCCGGCGAAAGCAGCTTCAGGGAGGGAAGGATGGCGCTCCGCGGCGGCGGCGGCGACTGGCGCAGGATCAGCCAGATCAGCGGCAGGGCCGCCAGCGCGGCCAGCAGCAGGGGCGATGCGAAGGCAAAGCCGTTCATGAGGCGCGGCCGCCGCGAAGATGGCCTGCCAGAATCCGCATGACAACATGGTCATCCTCGCCCGTGATATGCGGGACGAGCGGCCAGCCCAGATCCGCCGCCAGGGCGTCCAGGGCATCGAGATGCGCCGACCAGACCTCGCGGTAGCGCTCGGCCAGGGCTTCGGCGCGGCCCACATCGCGAATGGCCTCGCCGCTTTCGCTCGGCTGGAAGCGGGTATGGCCCCTGTAGGGAAAGGCGGCTTCGGCGGGATCGATGATCTGCAGGATGACGCCGCGCGCGCCTGACGTCGATGCCGCACCCAGCCATTCCGTGCTGCCCTCGTCCAGAAAATCGCCCGCCGCCACGATCCAGTCACCTGCGCGGGCGTCCAGGATCCGGGGCGTGCTGCCACCCGCCTCGCCAAGGGAAGCGCAGATCGCTTCCGGCGTCCTCGATCCGTGCCGCGCATCCATGACGGCCACATGCTCCTCCGCCTCCCGCGCTGAAATGGCGAGCGCGGTCAGCAGCGTGCGGGCGCTGTCCGCCTTGGTCGGCAGAGGTTCACGCGATGAAAAGCGCATCGACCCCGAGCCGTCGGCGAACAGCAGCAACCGTCCCGGCTCCTCGCGCTCGCGCTCGCGGACGAACAGGTCATCGCTGCGCGCCGACCGTCGCCAGTCCACGCGGGAAACAGACTCTCCGGAGGCGAGCGGCCGATACTGCCAGAATTCCGACCCGCTGCCCGCCCGCCGCCGCTGGTGCTGACCCGCCGTCATGCTGGCGGTGCGCCTGCCATGGTCCAGGCGGAGGGGGCCGAGGGCGGCCGCCAGCATCGCGGCGCGGTCGAGCGGGGTTGTCACAGCGCGGCGGCGGCCTCTGCGATGATCGCCTCGACTGTCCGTCCGCCAGAGCGTGCGGCATAGCCGAGTGCCATGCGGTGCCGCAGCGCGGGCGCAAGAAGGGCGTGCACATCCGCCAGCAGCGGCGCACTGCGGCCCTGCAGGAATGCGCGCGCGCGAACCGCCGAAATCAGCGCCTGTCCGGCGCGTGGTCCCGGTCCCCATTCCAGTTCCGCATCACCGCCTTCCGGGCGCAGCCTCCGCACGGTGGACAGGATCGCATCCAGGACATCCTCAGACAGCGGCATGTGCATCAGCAGTCGCTGCGCCGACATCAGCGATTCGGTGCTGGCGATGCGCGCCGGTTCGGGATCGCTGCCGCCAGTCGTCATCAGCAGCATGGCGCGCTCGTTTGCTTCGGAGGGAAAGCCGACGTCGATCTGCATCAGAAAACGGTCCAGCTGTGCCTCCGGCAGCGGATAGGTGCCGTCCTGCTCGATCGGATTCTGCGTCGCCAGAACATGAAAGGGCCGGGGCAGGGGGCGCGGCTCGCCCGCCGCCGTCACCTGCCGTTCCTGCATCGCCTCGAGGAGGGCGGACTGGGTACGCGGACTGGCACGGTTGATCTCGTCGGCCATGAGGAGCTGGGCAAAGACCGGACCCTGCACAAAGCGGAAGGCGCGCGATCCGTCCTTGCCGGTTTCGAGCACCTCGGCGCCCAATATGTCACTCGGAACAAGGTCGGGTGTGAACTGGACGCGCTTGGTATCAAGGCCGAGGACTGTCCCCACCGTCTTCACCAGCCGCGTCTTGGCAAGGCCGGGCAGTCCGACCAGGAGCGCATGACCGCCCGCCAGCAATGTGACCAGCACCTGCTCCACCACATGGGGCTGACCGATGACGACCCGCTCGATTTCCTCGCGTGCCGCCTGGAACTGCAGGGCCAGCGCATCGAGCCGGGCAACGGCCTCCGCCGCGGAAGGGCCAGAGGTACTGGGAACGCTATCTGGCTTGTTCATGCGGCTGTCGCTCTGTTCCAATTGATTGTCGCCCCCGCGTCCAGGACACTATAGGGCGGAAGGCATGACCTCCAGCCCCAACCTTAGCGCGCCCGAAACCGGTATGCCATTGTCGCTGACAGAGATTATTCGGCAAATGGACGCCGACAAGCTTCCCCCCGTCGAGAGCTGGGATCCGCCCCACCGGGGTGACAGCCAGATGCGGATCGCCGCCGATGGGCGCTGGTATCATCAGGGCGACCCCATCCGGCGGACGCGGCTGGTGAAGCTGTTCTCGCGCATATTGCGCCGCGATGGCGACGCCTATGTGCTCGTAACGCCGGGAGAGAAACTGGACATCGATGTCGAGGATGCGCCTTTCGTTGCGGTGGAGGTGGCCATTGACGGGGAACATATCGCCTTTCGTCTGAATACCGGCGATTTCGTCGTCGCGGACGCGGACCACCCGGTCTTCATGAGGGACGACAAGCCCTATGTGCGCGTACGCGGCGGCCTCGACGCGCGCATCGCCCGCGCGCCCTGGTATGATCTGGCGGACGCGGCCGTCGAGGTGGACGGCGTCACGGGGCTGAAAGTGGGCGGGGCGTTTTTCCCGTTATGATTCCCATCGCCGAGATCAGGCGGCGTTTGTCGGGATATCGGCCGGGGACGCTGGCGGGCGGTCTGACCGTGGACGATTACGGGACCAGCCGGGACGACCTGAAGCCTGCCGCCGTTCTGATTCCGATCATCGCCCACGCGGACAATCCCGCCATGCTGATGACGGTTCGCAATGCGCGGATGAAACGGCACGCGGGGCAGGTGGCGTTCCCCGGCGGGCGCGCCGATCCGGGTGAGACGGCGGTTCAGACGGCACTGCGCGAGGCCGAGGAGGAGGTCGCGCTGTCGCCGTCCGACGTGGATGTCATCGGCTGCATCGACGATTATGCCACGGGCACGGGCTATCTGATCACGCCGGTGATCGGCATCGTTCCGCCCGGCCTGACGCTGGTTCCGCATGAAGCCGAAGTCAGCGAAACCTTCGAACTGCCGCTGACGCGCGCCCTTAGCGATGCGCATCATATCGAGGATGAGGCGGAATGGCGCGGGCGGTTGCGGCGCTATTACCGCGTCGACTGGCAGCCGCAGAATGTCTGGGGCGCCACGGCGGGAATCATCGTCAACCTGTCGCGCATTCTGGAGGCGCGCAAATGAAGCTGCCGCCGCAGGACTGGATCCGGAGCGCAGGCGGTGAGGCCCTGATGACCGCGCTCGATACCGCCAGCGGGGCGACGCGGCTGGTCGGCGGCGCTGTACGCGATGCGCTGCTCGGCCTGCCGGTCAGCGATGTCGATCTGGCCACCGAACTGTCGCCGCGGGATGTCATCGCGCGGCTGGAGGCGGCGGGGCTGAAGGCTGTGCCGACCGGCCTCAAACATGGGACGGTCACGGCGGTCTCCCACGGCCTCGTTGCGGAGGTCACGACCCTTCGCCGTGATGTCGCCACCGACGGGCGCCATGCCGAGGTCGCCTTTACGGACGACTGGCGGGAAGACGCCGCCCGGCGGGATTTTACCATCAACGCGCTGAATGCGGTGCTGCCGGGCGGCGATGTGAACGACTATTTCGGCGGGCTTGCCGACCTCGACGCGCGCCGGGTCCGCTTTATCGGCGATCCCCTGACGCGGATTGCCGAGGATCATTTGCGGATCTTGCGCTTCTTCCGCTTTCATGCGCGGTTCGCCGAAGGTGCGCCCGATCCGGACGGCCTTGCCGCCTGCGCGTCGCGCGCGAAGGATCTGATGGCACTGTCGCGCGAACGCATCGCCGGCGAACTCCTGAAGATGCTCGCTTTGCCCGATCCCGTCCCGACATTCGCCGTCATGGTGTCGCATGGCATCTGGCGGCCCGTGCTCCCCGAAATCACGGAACAGTCCGTAGAAAGGCTTGGGCTGCTGATTGAGCGCGAGGCGCGCTTCGGTCAGCCTGGCAACGCCTTGCGGCGTCTGGCGGCCCTGCTGCCCGCCGACGGGGATGTGGCCCTGCGGATTGCGCGCCAGCTCAGATTGTCAAAGGCGCAGGCCGCGCATCTGGCCGCGTCGGCACCTGCGCTGACCGCCCGGCCGGACGACATTCGCGCTCTTGCCTATCGCGAAGGAACAGAGGTTGCGCGCGACCGCCTGCTGCTGTCCGCGCTGGACGATATCCAGCTTTCGCTAGCGATTCTGGATCGCTGGACAAGGCCGCCGCTGCCCATATCGGGAAGGCATCTTATCGCGAGAGGGCTGGAGCCCGGCCCAGGCGTCAGCGCCGCCCTGCAGCGGTTCGAGTCCCTTTGGGTGGCGGCGGGATTTCCCGCAGATATCGATGCGCTGATCGACCAGGCGCTCGCCTAGCTTGACAGCCGCGCGATCAGGTCGTCTTCGGCAAGTGGCCGATCGAAATAATAGCCCTGACCAACATCGCATCCGGCCAGCGCCAGTGCGCGCATCTGGCCTTCGGTCTCGATCCCCTCGGCGACCGTGGTCATGCCGAGCGCGCTCGACAGCGACAGGATGGCGCGGACAATATTCTGGCTGTCTTCCGATTCCAGCATGCCGTCGACGAAGCTCCGGTCGATCTTCAGGATGTCGATGGGCAGGGTCTGCAAATAGCTGAGCGAGGAATAGCCCGTACCGAAATCGTCCATCGCGATCATGCAGCCGAGCGCCTTCAGCTTGTTGAAGACATAGCGCGCGCGTTCGGGATTGGTGACGACGGCGCTTTCCGTCAGTTCGATTTTGAGCGCGTCCCCAGACAGGCCCGAGGCGCGCAGGGCGGCGGATACAGCCTCGACGATGTCGTCGCGCAGCAACTGTATGCCGGAAACGTTGACGGCCAGATGCATTGTCCGCGCTGCCGGAAACTCGCGCCGCCAGGCCGCGAGCTTCGCGCAGGCGGTGTTGAGCGCCCAGCGGCCCAGCGGGACGATCAGTCCGCTTTCCTCGGCCACCGGGATGAAGTCCATCGGCGACACGAACCCGCGCGTTTCGCAGGTCCAGCGGGACAGGGCCTCGACACCGCAGATGCCGCCGCTCTGAAGGTCGATGAGGGGCTGGAAGACAAGCGTCAGGTCGTCATTCTCGATGGCACGGCGAAGGTCCGCCTCCATGCGGAAGCGTTCGCGCGCCTTCGTGTGGTCCTGCGCCTTGTAAAGCTCGACGCCGCTGGCGCCGAGGCCCTTGGCCTGGTGCAGCGCGAAATCGGCGTCGCGCATCAGATCCTCTACATGCCTGTCGCTGGATAATGTCGTGGCGATGCCCATGGTCGCGCTCGCATAAACCTCGCCGCCGGACAGCTGAAAGGGTTCGGCAAGGCGGCGGTGCAGGCGCGCCACGATCTCGCTCGTTTCCGCCTCCTCGGTGATTTCGTCCATCAGGATGGCGAATTCGTCGCCGCCGATGCGGGCAAGCCGGTCGCTGCCGCGAATACACGTGCCAAGGCGGCGGGCCAGGGCGATCAGGAATTCGTCGCCGACGACATGACCCAGGCTGTCATTGATTCGCTTGAAACGGTCGATATTGATCAGGAGGACGGCGACATTCGCGCTGTCGCCGCTGCCGATGGCTTCCTCAACCAGTTCGGTAAACTGCAGGCGATTTGGCAGCCCGGTCAGGTCGTCGCTCATCATCGTCATTCTCAGATGACGTTCCGCCTTTATTTCCGCCGAACGGTCACGAACGCTGACGATCAGCTGGCCGCCGATGCTGACCAGGCTGGCGGACAGGTTGCGGGTCGCGCCGTCATGATCGGCAGCCCAGGACAGTTCACCGGTGGGGATCATCTCGCCGTTCAGGCAGCTGGCGATGTAGTGCTGCAGGATGCGGCAATCCGCCAGCAGCGGCATTTTGGCGGCGCTAAGGCCGGTCAGCCCGTGCCGGCTTTCGCCCGCCCATCTGGTGAATGTATCGTTCGCTTCGACGCAGACGGGATTGTCTTTTGGATCCATGCGGAACAGCAGCAGGCCGATGGGCAGGCTGTCGATCACTTCCGCCGCCGCCAGCGTGGCCAGCGGCGGTTCGGCCTTTGTCTGGAGCGGCTGGATATGCGCCGCGACGGATTTGGTGCCAAGCATTCCGCCCGCATGGCAGGTCTATGCTTAAAATGACGTTACCCGTCGAAGCGGTTTGATTTCGGGAAGCCCATTGGCGGCAGACGGCCCGCCTGCGCACGTCCCGCCAGCCACGGCGTCAGATCCTCTTCCGAGCGGGTGCGCCCGCTGTCGCCGCCCATCGGCCACGACAGGCCCTCGGCAAGAACGATCGTCGTGATATCCGACATGCCGTCCTGCTTGTATTTCTGCAGGATCACGCCCTGCCCGCGCGCCAGCTGCGGCATGGTGTCCAGCGGAAAGACCAGCAGTTTCCGGTTCCTGCCGATGATGGCGACATGGTCGTGCTCGGCGGGCACGGCGCGCACCGCGCGCAGTTTCGCACCGGGTTTGAAGCTCATGACGTTGCGCCCCTTGCGCGTTTCCGCGATCAGGTCGCCACTGTCGATCAGGAAGCCGCGCCCGTCGCTCGCGGCCAGCAGATAGCGCGGCGCGGCCGAAGCGACGAACATGCTGACGATGCCCGCCTCCGTATCGATGTCGATCATGGCGCGCACCGGCTCGCCAAAGCCGCGCCCACCCGGCAGCTTGTCTGCGCCCAGCGTGAAGAAGCGGCCATTGTCCGCAGCGACGATGATCTTGTCGGTGGTCTGCGCGTGAAAGCCCTGCGAAAACGCATCGCCTTCCTTGAATTTCTGATCGGCAAGCGTGTCCAGATCGGCATGGCCCTTCATGGCCCGTACCCAGCCGCGTTTCGAAACGATCACGGTGACGGGCTCGCGCTCGATCATCGCCTCCAGCGGGATATCCTGCGCTGGCCCCGCCGCCTCGACCAGCGTGCGGCGCTCGTCGCCAAATTCCTTCTTCAGCTGGGTCAGGTCGTCCTTCAGGCGGCGGCGCTGCAATGCGTCGGAACCGAGCAGCTCCTCCAACTCTCCCCGCTCTTTCCTGAGGTCGCTATCCTCGGTGCGGAGTTCCATTTCCTCCAGCTTGCGCAGCGAACGCAGCCGCATGTTCAGGATGGCTTCGGCCTGCCGGTCGGTCAGGCTGAATTCGTTCATCATCACGCCTTTCGGCTCATCCTCGGTGCGGATGATCTCGATGATCCGGTCCAGATTCAGATAGGCGATCAGATAGCCAGCGACCAGTTCCAGCCGGTCCTCGATCTTGCCAAGCCGGAATCTGGTGCGCCGCTGCAGCATGTCGAACTGATGCGCGACCCAGGCGCTCATCACTTCCGACAGGCTCATGACGCGGGGAATCCGGTCTGCGCCCAGCACGTTCATGTTCAGGCTGAACCGCGATTCGAGGTCGGTCATCTTGAACAGGCTGTCCTGAAGAACGGCTTTCGAGACGTTCTTCGAGCGCGGCATGATGACGATGCGCGTGTCCTCGGCGCTCTCGTCCGCGACGTCGTCCAGAATCGGCAGCTTCTTCTCGTTGATCAAGGCGGCGCACTGCTCGATGATTTTCGACCGCTGCACGCCATAAGGAATTTCGGTGATGACCAGCTGCCATTTGCCGCCGCCCAGATCCTCATAGGGGATTTCGCGCGTGTCGTCCTTCTCGATCCTGTCACCGGCATAGCGCGCCCGCACGCGGAACGAGCCGCGTCCGGTTTCATAGGCCTTCAGGATGGTCTCCTCATCCTCGGCCAGAACGCCCGCTGTCGGGAAATCCGGTCCCTTGATCTTTGACAGCAGCCGCGCCGTCGTCGCGCCCGGATTGTCGATGATGATGCGCGCGGCATCGACAATTTCCGCCACATTATGCGGCGGGATGCTGGTCGCCATGCCGACCGCGATGCCCGACGCGCCATTCGCCAGCAGGTTGGGGAACAGGCCCGGCAGAACCTCCGGCTCCTCGTCCTCGCCATTATAGGTTTCGCGAAATTCGACCGTGCCTTCATTGAGCCCGGTCATCAGCGCGGTTGCCGCCGCCGTCAGCCGCGCTTCGGTATAGCGCATGGCCGCCGCGCCATCGCCGTCCACATTGCCGAAATTGCCCTGTCCGTCGACCAGCGGGTATCTGAGGGCAAAGGTCTGCGCGAGGCGGACCATCGCGTCATAGACGGACTGGTCGCCATGCGGGTGATATTTGCCGATGACATCACCGACGACGCGCGCGCATTTCTTGAAACCGCTGCCGGGGTCCAGCTTCAAAAGGCGCATGGCCCAGAGCAGGCGGCGGTGGACGGGCTTCAGGCCGTCACGGACATCGGGCAGGGACCGGGCCGTGATCGTCGAGAGCGCATAGACCAGGTAGCGGTCGCTGAGTTCCGATGAAAAGGGGCGGTCGATGATGGACTGGTCTTCGCGCATATCGTCTTTCATTCACACTGTGCGGGACGGCAGAGTGACCGGGAAGCCCCCTAGAACCGCTTTCCGAGCCGCGCGTCAACGCGGTCCCGCGCGCCGATGGTCTTTTCCGCACGGTATGACGGCAGCAGATCGCGCAGGATGAAATGCCGGGTCAGGCGCAGGGCGTCGATAACGTCCGCGCCCGTCGCCGCCGCCTCGCCGTCCCTGAAAAAGGCCGGCAGGGCAAACAGTTTTTCCTTGTATGCCGCGCCGGCATGGGCGCTGACGGCACGTCCCGACTTCGGCGAAACATAAACAAGATCATCCCGTTCGCCCGTCGCCGCGCAGCTTTCCAGGTCGAGCCGGAAACCCAGTTCGGTCAGCAGCAGCAATTCGGTCCGCGCCAGATTTCGGCCCAGCTGCAATGTGGATGCCTCGCTGTCCAGCAGCGCGAACATGGCCGTCACGGCGTCGTAGATCAGCGGAAAGGCTTCGCCCTCCGGCAGCGTGTCAGCGATCAGATTGCTCAGCCATTCGGCCATCGCCAGCCGCAGCGGGTCGAGCGTCAGGCCCGCGCGGCTCACCTCCATCTCCAGTCGCGCCCGCCCCAGCTGTCCCTCGCTGCGCGCATCGATTCGCGCGGACACGAGATTTCCGGGCGTCATCAGCGGCCGCGACGCGCGCGACCTGCCGCCGTTCACATAGGCGGCGACCAGTCCGTTCGTTTGCGTCAGCAGCCGGACGACAACGCCATTTTCGCCGTGCGCGCGGGCGGTGCAGACAAGGGCGGGCGTGTCGAGGTGCATATTCCCCTGTTAGCGCGGACACGGACAGTTCCGCAGCGCGTTTTTCGCCAGCGCCAGGAACGGAATGACGACACGCATGGCCGCTTCCGTCTTGCGGGGAAGGACATGGCAACCGACATAGGCGGCGAAGGAGACATGTGCATGACAAAAGAAACGGCGATCCTGGCAGGCGGCTGCTTCTGGTGCCTCGAGGCGATCTATGACGATCTGATCGGGGTGGAAAAGGTCGAATCGGGCTATATCGGCGGCCATGTCGAACATCCGACCTACCGCGAGGTTTGCGGCAAGGGCACGGGCCATGCCGAGGCGGTGAAGATCGAATATGACGCCGACAAGGTGACCTATGCCGAGCTGCTCGACATCTTCTTCCACATTCACGATCCGACGACAAAGGACCGGCAGGGCAATGATGTCGGGCCGCAATATCGCAGCGCGATCTTCCCGCTGAATGACGAACAGCGCGCAGAGGCGGAGAAAGCGGTGAACAATGCCGCCGCGATCTGGGACGATCCCATCGTCACCACGATCGAAACCGGCAAATGGTGGCCGGGCGAGACGGAGCATCAGGACTATTATGCCCGCACCGGCGACACGACACCCTATTGCAACTTCGTCGTCGGCCCGAAGGTGAAGAAATTCCGCGAACAATATGCCGACAGGCTGAAAGCGTAAGCGGGGAGGCTACATCGCCGCATCCGCTATGGCGAACAGCGTGTCCTGCCCGTGCTGCACCGGGCCCAGCAGCGCCGTTCCCTGCGGCACGATCTGTTCCGCGTAAAAGCGTGCCGTGGTGATCTTCGCCTTGAGAAACGCCGTATCGCCCTTGCCCAGCGCAATGCGCGACTGCGCCTCCCGCGCCTGGCAGGCCAGCAGCCAGCCGCAGACGGCGATGCCGAACATGCGGATATAGGGCTGCGCGCCCGCGCCCGCATCGTTCGGATCGCGGCCCTTTTCCGTCAGCCAGTTGGCGCCCGTCGCCACGGCATCGGCGATGGCGGTAAGGGGTGCCTTCATGGCGGCAAGGTCGCCGGTCGCGGGCAGGCCCTCGATGTCCTTGCGCATTTCCGCCACCAGTTCGCGCCAGTGCCGCCCGCCGTCCATGTTCAGCTTGCGGCCGACCAGGTCGAGCGCCTGGATGCCATTGGTGCCCTCGTAGATGGGGGCGATCCGCGCGTCACGGTAATGCTGCGCCGCGCCGGTCTCCTCGACAAAACCCATTCCGCCATGCACCTGCACGCCGATCGACGCCATTTCGACGCCCATATCCGTTGCATAGGCCTTGGTGATCGGGGTCAGCAGGTCGGCGCGGCCCTTGGCGGCGGCGCGTTTTGCCTCGTCGGTTTCGCCATGCGCGCGATCAACGGCTGCGGCATTGGCATAGGTGAGCGCACGAATGCCCTCGGTGACGGATTTCATCACCATCAGGTTGCGGCGCACATCGGCATGTTCGATGATCGCGACCGGTGACCCGTCGCCGCCGGCCTTCGCCGACTGCACGCGCTCCCTGGCGTAGGTCAGCGCCCCCTGATAGGCGCGTTCGCAGATCGCCGGTCCCTGCAGGCCGACATTGATACGGGCATGATTCATCATGGTGAACATGGCGCGCATTCCCGCCATCTCCTCGCCCACCATGAAGCCCACGCAATTGTCATTGTCGCCGAAACTCATGGAGCAGGTCGGTGAGGCGTGGATGCCCAGCTTGTGTTCCAGCCCGGTGCAGCGCAGGTCGTTGCGGACCGTGAAGTTGCCGTCCTTGTCCGGCAGCATCTTCGGTACGAGGAACAGGCTGATGCCCTTCGTCCCGGGGGGGGCGTCGGGCGTCCGCGCAAGGACGAGGTGAATGATGTTGTCGGCAACGTCATGTTCGCCCCAGGTGATGTAGATTTTCTGGCCCTTGATGCGCCAGGTTCCGTCCGCCGACTGCGTGGCCGTCGAACGCAGCGCGCCGACGTCCGATCCCGCCTGCGGTTCGGTCAGGTTCATCGTGCCGGTCCATTCGCCGGACACCAGCTTCGTCAAATAGGTCTGCTGCAGTTCGGGGGAGGCGTGCGCCGACAGTGCCTCGATCGCGCCCAGCGTCAGCATCGGGCACAGCGAGAAGGCCATATTGGCGCTGGTCAACTGTTCCTGGCAGGCCGTCGCCAGGGCGAAGGGCAGGCCCTGGCCGCCGAATTCCGGGTCCGCGCCCAGCGATCCCCAGCCCGCCTCGACATAGGCCTTGTAGGCGTCGCGGTAACCACCGGGCAGCGTGACGACGCCGTTCTCCAGCCTTGCGCCTTCGGTATCGCCGATGCGGTTCAACGGCGCGAAGACCTCGGCAGCGAATTTGCCGGATTCGGAAAGAATGGCATCGACCAGATCGTCGTCCATCGCCTCGAACTTGGGCAATGCGGCAAGGGCGGACAGGTTGGCGGCGGTTTCCAGCGCAAAACGCTGCTCGGTCAGGGGGGCGGTATAGGTCATGGGGCCGTGTTAGCGCGGCGCGCGCAGAAGGTCACGAGGCACATTGCCCACCCGCCCCGCTGCGGGGCAGGGTCCGGATTCACGGCAATTTGCTGAGCAGCCCCACCAGAATGCGGACCGGCTTCGAAAACAGCTTCTCCTTGAACAGCTCGTTCGTGCCTGCCTTGGTAATCTCGCCAAGTGTCGGATAAGGCGCGATATAGCCGACCATCTGGCTGGGCTTCAGGCCTTGCGAGATCCCCAGGGCCCAGGGGTGAATCAGTTCGCCCGCATGCAGGCCGACGATCCCGCAGCCGACGATCCTGCCCTTCGACAGCACGATCTTGATCCTGCCTTCGGGCCGCCGCTCGGCGCGCGCGCGGTCGTTGGCGCCAAACGGGGCCTCCACCGTGGTGATTTTCTTCAGACCCCGATCACGCGCCATCTGTTCCGTCAGGCCGACATTGGCCAGCTCGGGGTCCGTGAACGTGACCCAGGGCAGCGCATCGTAATTTGCCTTGGCGGGCAGGCGGAAGCAGACGTTGCGGACGACGATGCCGCCATCATAGCCAGCCGCATGCGTGAATTGCGGTCCTTCGCGGCAGTCGCCGACGGCGAAGATGTTGCGGTTGGAGGTCCTTAGCCGCGCATCGACGGCAATCGCGCCCTTGCCGAGCTTTACGCCCGCCGCCTCCAGCCCCAGATTCTCGACATTCGCCTGCCGTCCGGTCGCGACCAGCAGGTGCGAGCCTTCCACCCCTTCGCCGCGCTCGAACCTGATGGCGATGCCGGTGTCCGTTTTGCGGACTTCCGAGACATCGGTATTTTCATAGATGCCGACACCCTCGCCCGCCAGCGCCTTGTGAACGACCTCGACCAGATCCCGGTCGTCGTTCGCCATGATGCGGTTTTTCTCGACAATCGTGACTTTCGAGCCGAGCCGCCGGAATGCCTGCGCCATTTCGACGCCGATATTCCCGCCGCCCAGAATCAGCAGATGCGCGGGGCGCTCGGTCAGGCTCCAGATGGTTTCATTGGTCAGGTAGGGGACGGTATCGAGGCCGGGAATGGGGAAAATGCGTGCACGCGAACCTGTGGCGAGGACGATGCGCTTCGCCCGGTAGGTTTCGCCATTGGCTTCGATGGTGCGTCTGCCAGTCAGGACCGCGCGGTGCTTGACCACATGTGCGCCCAGACCCTCGAACCGTTCCACGCTGTCATGCGGCGCGATTCCGGCGATCACTTCATGCACATGCGCCATCGTTCGCGCGAAATCGATACGCGGTTCGGCCGTGATGCCAAAGGCCTCGCTGTGTTTCGCGACATGCGCGGCATGGGCGGCGGCGATGATGGACTTTGAGGGGACGCAGCCCGAATTCAGGCAGTCACCGCCCATTTCGCCCGCTTCGAACAGAACGGTCTTCAAACCCAGCTGCGCTGCGCCGCCCGCGATGGTCAGGCCGCCGGAACCGGCACCGATAATGGCGATGTCATATTTTCTGGTCATGCCCCGTCTTACGCACAAAAGGGACGCGGCGTTACCGGAATTGGGCGGCCCCCAAAAAGAGAGGGCCGCGCAAAGGCTGTGGGGGGATAAGCGTTTGCGCGGCCCGTCTCAGGCAGGTGATCCGCCGGCTTGGGGGGTAAGCGGGGTGGGCGGATCAGAAGGATAACGGCGGAAATGCCAGGTGGTTCCCGCGAAAATTAACTTTTTCGATTCCCTGATTTTAATCAGAGGGTTCGAAGGTCATGGCCGTTCCGTTCATGCAATGACGTTCGCCTGTCGGCGCGGGCCCGTCCTTGAAGACATGACCCAGATGTCCGCCGCATTTGGCGCAGTGGATCTCCGTGCGCGGGATGACCATTTTATAGTCGGTCTTGGTTTCAACGCCGCCTTCTATGGGCGCGTAGAAACTCGGCCAGCCGGAGCCGCTCTCATATTTCGTTTCGGACGAGTAGACGGGTTCGCCGCAGCCTGCGCAGCGGAAGACGCCATCGCGCTTCTCATGGTTCAGTGGCGATGATCCCGGCGGTTCCGTCGCCTCCTTGCGCAGGACGGCATATTGTTCGGGCGTCAGTTCCGCCTTCCACTCCGCGTCCGTCTTCTGAATGTCGAAATCCGATCCTTTGCCCGACCGGAAGGCGTCCATGATGCTCATGGGAAAGAAACGCAGGTGCGGGGGAATGGCTCCCTCAGCCGCGCATCGCGGAGCCCATCGCCTCGCGCAGGACGGGATAACCCAGCCCGTCCGGTATGGTCAGCCACATCTGGCCGTCCTCCTCGCGTACCTCCGGGGCAATGAGGCGGGGCTCATGCGCCTCGGCATGGGCGAACAGCGCATCGACACTGTCATGCTGCGCCAGCCGCTCGAGATTTCGCCGGGTGGGAAAGATCACCTTGCCGTCGCCGCTGTCCGCACTCGCCAGTGCATCCGCCGCCGTGATCCACAGCGAATGGACAGCCTCGTTGCCGTCATGGCTGGGCGTCTGTCCGTCGGGCACGCGGGCAAGATAAAAGCGCGTGTCGTAACGCTTGTTTTCCAGCCGCACGGGCGGGCACCAGCGCGACCAGGCGGTCAGGGCATCGATCTCGATGGTCTGACCATGCGCTTTCAGGAACACGGCGAAATCCAGGCTGCGGTCGGCGACGCGCGGCGCGGTTTCGGCCAGCAGGGCGGCATCCAGCGCCGGGCCACTGGTCAGAAGCACACCCGCCTCCTCGAAACTTTCGCGTATGGCGGCGACGCGCGCGGCCGCATCGGCGGTGTCGCGGCCCTCGACCAGGCCCATCTCGTCCGCCAGCGCATAATCGCGTTCATCCACCTTGCCGCCGGGGAACACCATCATGCCCGCCGCAAATCCCATCGTTTTCGCGCGTTTCTGCATGAAGATCAGTGGCGGTCCGCCAGGCACGTCCTTCGCCAGGATCAGCGTCGCGGCAGGCTTCGCCGGATTGTCGGGATGATCCGGATCGCTCAGGCTGCTCATGCCGCTTCCGCCGCCTCCTCGGCATAGCCCGCGAAGCTGTCCTTCAGGCTGGCACTGTTCAAAAGCGTGATGGCCGCGACCTCGCCGTCCGGGCGCGTGACGATGCTTTCCACCCACATGCTTTCGGTGCGGCGGCTGCCGGACAGGGCGATGATTTCCTGCGAGACCGACAGCGCCTCGCCCGCCATCAGCGGGCCGTTCACGCGGCGGACTTCCAGATCGGCGAACAGGCCGATCACTGGCCCGCGCACCGGAAACACATGCGGCAGGTGGTGCGTCAGGACGCTGAACATCTCCAGCGGTACCTGCGCGTCGTCGCCCTCCCACAGGGGACTGGGCTCGGTGATTTTCGCCAGTTTGTCGGCCAGTGTGAAGGGGTAGAGATCGCCCATATGGTCATCCATCGCCATCCGCACTTCGGTCGCGGGCCGGGTCATGCCCACCTCCACGTCGCGCAGGATGATCCGCGGATCGGGCGGCGTCAGACCGGCCAGCCGCGCCCGCACGGCGCTGGGGCTGTCCGGTGTCCCGATGGACGCCGTGCCGACCAGCACCTCCGTGCCGTCCGCCTTTTCCATACGGATGGCGACCTGATCGCCGCCGTCCGGTTCCGCCAGAAAGGCGCGGCATTCCTCGCCCTCGACCACCATGTTGCGGAAATGCGCGGATATGCAGCCCGTCCGCAGCCATTCATCGCCGAACGCGGCATGGGCCAGCGGCTCGAACTGGCTGAAATGCGTTGGACCCTCGATGGGGCCCGCGCGAAATCCCAGTCCCTCCGCCATCGCGTCGTCATGCAGCGACTTGTGGCCGTCATATGTCTGCTCGGCCAGCATCTGCGCGGGTGCGCGCAGGGGGCCGCAAAGCCAGCCATCCCTGCGCGTGATCTCGGTATCGAAGAATGTTGTCATCGCCTGATATTGCCGCACGCCCGGCGCACCGGCAAGGTGATGAAACTTGCAGGTAAATCCGGCGCTGGTGGAGCTGAGGGGGATCGAACCCCTGACCTCCGCATTGCGAACACGGCGCTCTCCCAGCTGAGCTACAGCCCCACACCCGCGTCGGAGCACTGGATATATAGTGCCGCTTTTCCAGTCGCAAGAAGCGCTTTGCGGCCTTGCGGCTTGCCGCGCGCCGCCGAAATCGCCATGTTCGGGTCACGTCAATGACAGGAGTTTCCCATGGCCACCACAGAGATCACGCCCGAAAATTTCGAAACCGCGGTCAAGCAGTCCGACAAGCCCGTGCTGCTCGATTTCTGGGCGCCCTGGTGTGGCCCCTGCAAGCAGATCGCTCCCGCCCTTGAGGAACTGTCCGACGAAATGGACGGCGTCACCATTGCCAAGCTGAATACCGACGACCATCCCGAACTCGCTTCCGAATTCGGCATCAAGGGCATCCCCACGATGATCCTGTTCAAGAACGGACAGCCCGCCGCGACAAAGGTCGGCGCGCAGCCAAAAAGCAGCATCAAGGCCTGGCTCGACAGCGAGATTTAAGGCTGGGCTTCGCGCCACCGGAAAAGGGAATGCGAAAAAGGAAAGGGCGCGGTGTCACCACCGCGCCCTTCCTCTTTTGCGGGGGCGTGACCCTACATGGCTTCGGGCGAATCATCGGGATTGCCATCGCCGTCCTGATCCAGAACGTCGGGCGCACCGTCGCCGTCCTTGTCCCAGGCATCCGCGCGGCCATCGCCGTCACGATCCCAGGCGTCCGGGGCGCCGTCACCGTCCGAATCCATTGTGGGCGGCGGGACACCTTCGGAACTTTCCTCCTGTGCCAGCGCCGGGGCGGCCATCAGGCCGACCGCGAGTGTGCCGGCAGTGGCGGCGGTAAGAATGGTCTTGATATTCATGGTTTAACCTCTTCGTGCAGTAACCCCCTGCACAGGTCTGAACGTGCGTGTTCACACGGCATCACGGAAGGGAGATGGCGATGAACCGCGCAATCACCGCGCTGTACCGAGAGAAATCCGCCATTTATCTGAAAAGGCTGGCAAATCGTCGTGACCGTAACAAAGGTTAACGGCATCCCGCGCAAGAAAAAGGGGCCGCACCGACGGTACGACCCCTTCATTCGAAACCGGAAGGGCGGCGCTTACCGCAGCTCCGGCTCCTCCTCGGCTTCGGGTTCGCCGTCGGGCATCGAGGCTGCGTCCGGCGTCATTTCCGTCGTCGCTTCGGCTTCGGCATCGACGTCCGCTTCGGGGCCGCCCATGCCGTCAACCTCGTCGGCGGCCATCGTGCCATCTGCGGCGGGGGCGTCCGTCATGACTTCCGTTTCGGCTTCGACTTCCGCTTCGGGGGACTCGACATCGACATCCTGTGCGAATGCAGGCGCAGCGAAGCCCATAAGGGCTGCGGTTGCGGCGGTGATGATCGTTTTTGTCATTGCCTTACTCCTTGTTTCCGTGCCGCCGGAAAGTACGGGCGGCATAAGCCTGTTGTAGGCACAAGAAGAACGAAGCTGACCAGCCTTCGGCGACTCCATTTGCCGAAGCAAAAGAACATCTGAACCTCAACTTGTTCCGATTTTCCGGTGAGCCGTTTTAACGCGGTTCTTTCACGGGGATCTGTGGGCACTGAAGTCTAGTCGTGCCGGACCCAGCCCTTGCCTTCCAGCGCCTCAAGCGGGCGGAAGCGGTTCTTGTAGGCCATGCGCTGGCAGCCATCGATCCAGTAGCCCAGATACACATAGGGCAGCCCACTCGCCTTGGCGCGGCGGATATGGTCCAGGATCATGAAGGTGCCGAGCCCCGCGCGCGTTTCCGAATGCGGGTCGAAAAAGCTGTAGACCATCGACAGGCCGTCCGACTGCTGGTCGGTCAGTGCCACGCCGACCAGATTGCCGATCCGGCGGCCCGCTTCCGGCGGTTCGCGATATTCGATGACCAGCGTGTTGACGGCGGTCTGCTCCACCATGTCGGCATAGTCATAGGCGTCCATGCGCGCCATGCCGCCGACAGGATGACGCGCGTCGATATAGCGGCGGAGGAGCGCGAACTGTTCGCTCGTGCTTTTCGTGGCGCAGGACGTCACCTGCAGGTCGTCATGCCGGCGCATCAGCTTCCGCTGCGATGCGCTGGCTTCGAACTTGTCGGCAATGACTCGCACGGACACGCATTTGCGGCAGCCGTCGCAGCTGGGGCGGTAAACCACATTCTGCGACCGGCGAAAGCCGATACGGCTCAGCGCCTCCGACAGCTGATCGGCGTCCGGGCCGCGCAGCTCGGTAAACACCTTCCGCTCCATCCGTCCCGGCAGATAGGGGCAGGGTGTCGGTGCGGTCACGAAAAACCGCGGAAAACGGAAGCTTTGGTCAGTCACGATCGGAATAACAGCAAAAGCGCAGTGATTCGGCTAGCGGGCGAGTTTGTCAGGTGCGGGCGACGGCTCATCGAGAAGAATGATGGTGAGGCGGCGGTTCTCGGCCCGGTAGGGATCCGACGGGAATAGCGGGAAGGCGGCGGCCTTCCCGGTCACTTCGGCAAAGCGGTTCGCGTCCACACCCGCTGCGGCCATGATGTCCCGGGCGGCCAGCGCCCGTTCGCTCGACAGCCGCCAGTTGGCCGCTTCGCTGCCCGTACCATCGGTGTGCGCGGAAATGGCGATCCGCTGCCGTTCCGCGGCCAGCCGGCGCGCGACGTCCGCGATCAGGCTGCGGCCATAGGCGTTCGGCGTGGTCGCGCCGACCGCGAACATCGACACGCGCGCGTTGTCGGTCAGCTCGATCCGCGTGCCTTCGGGCGTCGCCTCGATGGTCATGCGGTCCTGCGCGGCGGCCAGCAGAGGGGCGTCCGCAAGCGCGGTCCTGACCCGCTTCGCCTTGCGTTCGGCTTCGGCGCGCGCTGCGCCCGAATACTGGTCCTTGCGGTTCGACGTTCCATAGCCGAGCGCGTCGCGGTGCGACGGCAAGGCCGCCAGCATGTCGGGATTATAGGCCCCCGACGACTTCGCCCCGTCAGGCCCCAGCGCGGCCCCCGCCAGGATCGAGCCTGCGCCAGATGAGTTCGACATGGTCGCATTCGACGGCGCGAAATAGTCCGCCACACCCTGCAGGCTGACCTTTTCCGAATGCGACATCAGCCACAGCAGCATGAAGAAGGCCATCATCGCCGTGGCGAAATCGGCATAGGCGATCTTCCACTGCTGGTTCACATGATGCGCGCGCCGCGGCGCGCGCCGCGCACGGCGGCGGATGACGGGACGCTGATTGGTGGCATAGGCGCGGGCAGGCATGGGCGCGGTTTAGCGCGCCAAGGTTAACATGATGCTAGGCGAGCTCGACCATCCGCACCTCATATCCGTGCGCGCGCAGCCCCTCGACCAGCCGTTCCAGATGCACGGCATCGCGCGTTTCGCACTCGATATCGGTGATCAGCCCCTTGGCGGGCAGGTTGGTGAACACCCGCTGATGATAGACCTCCAGGATGTTCGCCTGATGCTCGTCGAATATCCGCGCCACATTGAACAGCTGCCCCGGCCGGTCCTTCAGCCGGATTCTCAGCCGCGCCAGCCGCCCGCTTCGGGCCAGATCGCGCAGCAGCACATTGGCGAGAAGGCGCGTGTCGATATTGCCGCCGCAAAGGCTCAGCCCCACCTTCCGGCCGCGGAATTTCGCCGGATGCGCAAGGAGCGCCGCCAGCCCCGCCGCGCCCGCGCCCTCGACGACGGTCTTCTCAATGCCCAGAAGCATGGAAACGGCCTGTTCCAGCTCCCGCTCCGCCACCAGCACGATGTCGTCGACCAGCGCGTTGATGATTTCAAACGTCATCTCGCCCGGCGATTTGACGCTGATGCCCTCGGCCAGGCTATCGCCGTCGCAGGTCATCGTCTCGCCGCGAATCTTCGCGTACATGCCGGGATAAAGCGCCGCCTGCACGCCCACCAGTTCGATGTCCGGCTTCATGTGCCTGGCCGCGACCGCGCTTCCCGCCATCAGGCCGCCGCCGCCGATGGGGATGCACAGCATGTCGAGATCGGGAACATCCTGCAGCATCTCCAGCGCCATCGTCCCGCCGCCCGCAATCACATGCGGATCATCGAAGGGATGCACGAAGGTCAGTCCGCGCTCGTTTTCCAGCGTGCGCGCATGGGCGTAGGCCTCGTCGAAATTGTCGCCGTGCAATACGACCGTTGAGCCATGCCCTTGCGTCTGCATGACCTTCACCGTCGGCGTGAACTGCGGCATGACGATGGTGACGGGCACGTTCAGGCGCGCGCCATGATAGCTGAGCCCCTGGCTGTGATTGCCCGCCGATGCGGCAATGACGCCCTTCGTTTTTTCCGCATCTGTCAGGGACATCAGCTTGTTCAGCGCGCCGCGTTCCTTGAATGCCGCGGTGAACTGCAAATTCTCGAATTTCAGCCACACCTCCGCGCCGGTAATGTCGGACAGCGTCCGCGCGTGCAGGCAGGGCGTCCGCACGACCTGACCCGCAATGGCGGCCGCTGCGGCCTCCACATCGCTGAAGCTGACAGGCAGGCCAGCGGCCGGGGACGTCTTCTGTGCGGTCTTGGTCATGGCGCCCGTCTCTAAAATGGAAAGATTGCGAAGGCCAGTCTGTCCCGCCTAAACGATCCCGCATGACAAAACTCGCTTTTCTCGGCCTCGGCGTCATGGGCTATCCCATGGCCGGCCATCTCGCCGCCGCGGGTCACGACGTGACCGTCTATAACCGCACTGCCGTCAAGGCGGAGGCATGGGCGAGGCAGCATGGGGGAAAACACGCGCCGACCCCTGCCGAAGCGGTCAGGGATTGCGACATCGCCTTTGCCTGCGTTGGCAATGACGATGATCTGCGGGACATCACGGTCGGCAAAGACGGCGCCTTCGCCGCGATGAAATATGATTCCATCTTCGTCGATCACACCACCGTTTCCGCCGCCATCGCGCGGGAGCTGGCGCATATCGCGATCTCAAGCGGGTTCTTCGCCCTCGATGCCCCGGTCAGCGGCGGGCAGGCGGGGGCCGAGAACGGCCAGCTGACCGTCATGGCGGGCGGCGAGGGCAGCGCCTTCGCCCGCGCGGAACCCGTGATGAAGGCCTATGCCAGGCGCATCGGCCATATGGGCGGACCGGGCGCGGGTCAGACGACCAAGATGGTCAACCAGATCTGCATCGCGGGCGTCCTGCAGGGGCTGGCCGAGGGTGTCAATTTCGCGATCGAGGCCGGTCTCGAACCCGCCAAGGTCTTCGACGTCATCGGCAAGGGGGCGGCGCAAAGCTGGCAGATGGACAACCGCGCGGGCACCATGGCGAACGGCGAATATGACTTCGGCTTCGCCGTCGACTGGATGCGAAAGGACCTCGGCATCGCCCTGGCGGAAGCTGACGCGAGGGGTGTGCCCCTGCCGCTGACGGCGCTCGTCGACCAGTTCTACAAGGACGTCCAGCGCATGGACGGCGGACGGCAGGACACGTCGAGCCTATTGCGGCGGTTTCGGGGCTAGACGCGCATAAAGGTCGGAATATCTATCCAAGGCGTGTTGAACGGAGAAATCCGCTGCCCGTTTTCGCGCCGCCTCACCCATATGCGCCAGTTTTGTCGGCGAGCGCGCCAGTAGATCTATCGCAGCGGCGAGGCGATCCGGTCTTTTCGGCGGTACAAGCATAACGCCTTGGTCCTCGGGAACTCTTCCCGCAATTTCGACGATACCGCCAACAGCAGACGCAATGACTGGCCGCCCCGCAGCCATCGCTTCCAGCATCGCGAGCGGTCGTCCCTCATGGCTTGACGGCAGAACGAAGATATCCAGTCCTGCGAGGAACGCGGGCATGTTCTCGACATGGCCATGGAAAGCGACATCCATTCCGGCGGCCCGTGAATGCAAGGACGTTTCCAGCGGACCGCTCCCCGCAATATGAATGACTGCTGGCTACGGATAGGCATCGTCCGGCATCCAGCAAGTCCGCCTGACGTTTTACAGCGTGAAGGCGGCCCGCCGTACCAATCGAGACCGGGCCTTCATGCTGGCGGAGGGGTGCAACGGCCTGAAAACGGGCAAGCTCGACACCCGTGGAGACCATGCTCACTTCCCTGTGCGTTATGCGCGAGACGGTTGCGGCAAGGTCATGGGAGACCGCGCACAGATGGTCCGCATTCCGGAGAGCGCGGCGGGTAGCGAGCAGTGACCGCCAGTCCGTCAATGGCGAGGCGTGGATTGTCGCAACCACGGGTACGCCGGACAACCGGGCCATGTCGGCGTAAATCGCCGCGACATGGCCATGAGCGTGGACGACGTCCGCTTTAAATTCCCTTAGCGCCGCCATCAGCCTGGGCACGAAATCCGCCTCATGCCGGTCCAGCGGCAGATGTTCGAGGTCCGCCACATCGAAAGCCGGCCCGACGCCGCCCCTGTCGAAGGTGAGAATCACGCTTTTTCCGCCAGCGGCAAGCTGTCGCCTGCAAAGATCCACAACCGTCCGCTCCTTGCCGCCCACTTCCAGCGACGCCAACAGGTGAACGACTTTCATGGCTACTGCCAGCTATGCGCCGGTTAGCGCCGCTGCCTGTTTCCGGTAATTTCGCGCGCTCGGTCCGTGCTTGGCGATACGGGAACCGCGCTCGCAATGACAGTTCGGGCAGTCGAGCTGAAAGGCGCGCCTCGCGGCGTCATGATGCTTGGGCGTACCGATCATTTCACTCAGGCGGGTTTCGTGCAGATTGCCAAGGTCGAACGTCACATAGCACAGCTTCACACTGCCATCCGCACCAATCCACAGCAGTTTTCCGGCATCGCAGGGAATTTGCATGGCGGCCCGGTTCAGCGCCCAGTCCGGAATGGCGGCGATGCTCATGGCGTCTTCTGTGAAGGTCCCGGGCTTCTGTTCCTTGATCCTCAACATATGCGCCACCAGCGCGTTGAGCCGGTCCGT
Organism: uncultured Alphaproteobacteria bacterium; assembly: GCA_963710205.1. Taxonomy (GTDB): domain Bacteria; phylum Pseudomonadota; class Alphaproteobacteria; order Sphingomonadales; family Sphingomonadaceae; genus Pacificimonas. The sequence continues at coordinate 134,908 of CAVPZG010000004.1, forward strand.
ATCCGCGTCCGTGAATTGCAATTCGCCCTCCTCGCCTTCCTGGAAATAGGGCAGCGAATAATGCACGATGTCGATCTGGATGGAGGCTGCAAATCGCTCGGCCAGCCGCCGGGTCTTCTCGAATGTCTCGATCTCCGCAGTCCTTCGGGACAACAGGAAGTTGAACTGCAGCGCCAACTGGTCCGCCGGATAGCGTTCGCGCACGGATTCCAGTGATTTGATCAACCGGTCAAAACGTCCCGGCCTCTGGACATAATCGTCATAGGCATCGCCTTCGCCGTAAAGGCCGATCGTGACTTTCCGCAGACCCTCCCTGTGCAACTCGTCGATATGCTTATCGAGTACCAGCGCGTTGGTGGTTAGATAGGCATCGACCCCGACATTTCTGGCTTTGCGGAACATCGCGGCCAGATCGGGATGCAGCAGCGGTTCGCCGCCGTAGAAGCGTACGGATGGTATTCCCGCCAGTGCCGCGTCGTCCAGCACGCCCTCGACCAACTCCAGCGGCAGCTGCGATCCCGGCATGAAATCGCGGCCATAGCGACATCCCTGACAGCGCAGATTGCAATAGGCGGTGATTGCGATCGTGATCTTTTCCGTCCTTGCCCTGATCGTCCCGGGGAAGCGGCTGGCCAGACCCGTGCGCATTACCTCCGAATGTCGGTGCGCCTCTTTCAGAAATGGCCTTGCCACAGGTAACTGCTCGGCGAGCGCACGGCCCAGCCCCACGATATTCGCCACGCTCATTCCCCCTTTTTCAATCTGGGTCACTTTTGCAGCAGGGGGGTGTATTCCGCAACCGCTCATTCAAATGATAGGTCACTGGCATTAAAGCCAAATCCGTCCTGTCCTACAGCCCAGAGAATCGGTATTTCTGGCATAAGGAAAGACGGTAGTGACGGATAGGAAACAATATGCGGCCACGTCATTCGTGTGTGACCCGTGTGACCCACGAACCGGCGAGCTGTGTCCGTACATGGTGTGAAGTGGTGTGAAGTTCGCCCACGACTTTGCCAGCCGGTCCTTGTCAGGTTAGGCGCGCAGATCAGGAATGAATCAGAGGGGAATGTCATGCGCGTTTTGATATTTGCGGCAGCCACGCTGGCGCTTGCGCAGGCGGCCGCGGCGGATGCCCGTACGGTCGTCACCAACGCCAACGGCTACACGCTTGATGATGTGGGCCGCCTGCAGAAATTCAGCGCGCTCGTGATCGGCGACGACGGCCGGGTAGAGCGTGTCTTACCAGCGGACGCGGCGCTGCCGGACGGTGACGTCGTCGACCTGTCCGGCCGCACTGTCCTTCCTGGCCTGATCGACGCGCACGGGCACGTCATGGGTCTGGGGCAGGGTCTGCTGTCTCTTGACCTTTCGGGCACTCGGACGCTGGACGAGGCTCTGGCCGCCATCGCCGACTATGCCGCCGCCAATCCGGACCTGCCGTGGATCCTGGGGCGCGGCTGGAATCAGGTCACGTACGGGATGGACGGCTTTCCGACCGCAGCCATGCTGGACGGCGTCGTTTCAGATCGGCCGGTCTTTCTGGAACGTGTCGACGGTCATGCGGGCTGGGTGAACGGCGCTGCGCTGCGGGCGGCGGGCCTGTCGGCGGCAAGCGTCGATCCCGATGGGGGGCGGATCGAGCGGCTGGAGAATGGATCGCCCGCAGGCGTTCTGGTCGATGCCGCGCAGGACGCTGTTCGGCGGGTCATTCCCGCACCGACCGAGTCCCAGCGCGTCGCGGCACTTGAGGCGGCGCTCGGCAAGATGGCGGCGATCGGCCTGACCGGCGCGGCGGACATGGGCACCTCGCCCGCCGACTGGGCGGTCATGCAACGCTTTGGCGAACAGGGAAAACTCACCGCGCGTATCGCGGCCTATGCGGGCGGTATGGAGGCGCTGAAGGCCATTGCCGGAGCGGACGGCGCGCCTACGGGCTGGCGATATGACGACCGTCTCGCGCTGGTGGGTGTGAAACTCTACGGCGACGGCGCGCTCGGCTCGCGCGGCGCGGCACTGCTTGAGCCATATTCCGATGATCCCGATAACAAGGGCCTTCTGTTCGTGGAGGGCGCGACACTCAGGAACCAGTTCTACACGGCGGCGCGGGGCGGTTTTCAGATCGCCTTTCACGCCATTGGCGACGCGGCGAACCGGGAGGCGCTGGATGCGTTCGCCGACGTGCTGAGATATGAACCTGGCGGTCGCCACCGCATCGAACATGCGCAGATCGTGGCGCTGGAAGACCTGCCGCGCTTTGCGGAGATTGGCGTCATCGCCTCCATGCAGCCAACGCACGCGACCAGCGACAAGGCGATGGCCGAGGACCGCGTCGGACCGGAGCGGATCAGGGGCGGCTATGCCTGGAAGACGCTGATCGAATCGGGCGCGCGCTTTGCGGGCGGCAGCGATTTCCCGGTTGAGCCGCCGGAACCGCTTTACGGTCTGCATGCCGCCGTCACCCGGCAGGACCGGGAGGGCAACCCCGATGGCGGCTGGTATCCAAACGAGGCGCTGACGCTGGAGACCGCGCTGGCCGCCTTCACCACCGGCGCGGCCTATGCCGAGGGGCTGGAAACGAAGGTTGGGACGCTGACGCCGGGCAAGTGGGCGGATTTCATCGTGCTGGACGCTGACCCGTTCGCGGTCGATCCAGGCGCGATCTGGTCGATCGGTGTTGACCAGACGTGGCTCGCGGGAAGTCAGGTCTATGAACGGGGTTTAGAAGCGGACAAGGCCGTCAGCCCGGACATGGAGGAACCGCAATAGACGCCGTCTTGCCGGCTCCTGCGCGACTGACGGCCTCTACCGGTTCATGATCCTGGCCGCGTCTGGCGCGAAATAGGTCAGAACCCCCGAACACCCGCTCCGCTTGAAGGCCGTCAGCACCTCCATGATGCCGCGCTCCTCGTCCAGGATTCCGGCTTTCATCGCCATCCGCATCATCGCATATTCGCCCGACACCTGATAGGCAAAGACAGGTATGTCGAACCTGTCCTTCAGCCGCGCGATGACATCCAGATAGGCAAGGCCGGGCTTGACCATGACGCTGTCCGCGCCCTCGGCGATGTCGAGCGCGACCTCGCGCAGCGCTTCCCCGCCATTGGCCGGGTCCATCTGGTAGGTCTTCTTGTCCCCCACCAGCCGCCCGCCGGAACCGACGGCATCGCGAAACGGACCGTAAAAGGCGCTGGCATATTTCGCGGCATAGGACATGATCTGCACATCCTGGTGCCCTTCCTTTTCCAGCGCCGTCCGGATGACGCCGATGCGACCATCCATCATGTCGCTGGGCGCAATGATATCGGCCCCGGCGTTTGCCTGGTTCAGCGCCTGCCCTGCCAGCATCTCAAGCGTCTCATCGTTCAGGATGCGCGCATCCTCCGACAACAGGCCGTCATGGCCATGGTCGGTATAGGGGTCGAGCGCCACGTCGGTCAGAATGCCGATATCGATCCCGGCGTCCTTGACGGCGCGCACGGCGCGGCAGGTCAGATTGTCGGGGTTGAGCGCTTCCTTCCCATCCGCGGTGCGCCGGTCCGCAGGCGTGTTCGGAAACAGCGCGATGACCGGAATGCCTAGGTCCGCAGCTTCACGCGCGGCCTTGACGAGGAGGTCGACCGACAGACGGTCGACACCCGGCATGGTCCCGATGGGCTGGCGAACCCCTTCGCCGTCCGCAATGAAGACGGGCCAGATCAGGTCGGCGGGTGTAAGAACGCTTTCGGCGTGCAGGCGGCGGGACCAGCCGGCGCTGCGGGTGCGGCGCATGCGGGTGGCGGGATAGGATGCAGTCATACCGCTCTCTTGCGGGATAAGCATGGCGGGTTGCAAGATGCCGCGCCGCCGCTTTATCGGGGCTCGCATGAGCGACGCCCCCATCCTGATCTTCGATTCCGGCGTCGGCGGGCTGTCCGTGGCCGGGCCGGTCATGGCGGCACTGCCCAAGGCGCCCATCGTCTATGCCGCCGACAACGCCGGATTTCCTTACGGCTCAAAATCCGAAGCCGAGATCGCGGCGCGTGTCCCCGCCATGCTGGGACGGCTGGTGGAACGCTACCGCCCGCGCCTGGTCGTCATCGCCTGCAATACGGCATCCACAATTGCGCTCGGCCATGTCAGGAGCGCGCTCGACCTGCCGGTCGTGGGCACGGTTCCCGCGATAAAGCCGGCGGCCGCGCTGACAGGAACGGGCGTCATCGGCGTGCTGGGAACAGCGGCCACCGTGCGGCAGCGTTATGTCGACGATCTGGCAGCGGAGTTCGCCGCGGATATCATCGTTCTGCGCCACGGTGCGAGCGATCTTGCCGCTCATGCGGAAGCCGTGCTGCGGGGCGAGGATGTGCCGGACGCGGCCTTTCGGTCGGCGATGAGCGGTCTTCTCGATCAGCCCGGCGGAGAGAAGATGGATGTGGTGGCGCTCGCCTGCACGCATTTTCCGCTGGTGCAGGACCGGCTGGCCAGGGCCGCTGGCAGAACCATGATGTTCGTCGACGGCGGTGAGGGGATTGCGCGCCGGACCGCGCACCTGCTGCAAGGCGGCACATGGCCGGATGCCCCATCGCATAGGGCAGTGTTCACACGCAGCGACGACGCGGTAGAGGCGCTGAGACCCGCGATGGCGGCGCGCGGCTTTGCCAAGATCGACACGCTTTAGAAAGACACGCAGATGGTTATGACGAACGAGGAGGTCCGCGAGCGCATCAACCGGTTCGCACCGCCCACGGCAGCCTTTCTCAACACCGAAGTCCTCGATGTAGATCAGGATGCAGGCACGGTCCGCATGGCCTTCACTGTCGGTCCTGAGCTTTGCAATCCCAACGGCACGGTCCAGGGCGGCATTGTCGCGGCAATGCTGGACGACGCCGCGGCCTATGCGGCCATCGTTTTCTCGAAGCGCAAGATTTTCGTTCCGACACTGGAAATGAAAATCAGCTTCTTCGCGGCAACCATGACGGGCAAATTGTTCGCGGTCGGCCGTTGTCTCAAATTCGGCCGGACCATCGCCTTCATGGAGGCGGACCTGTTCGACGAAAACGACAAGCTGCTGGCACGCCTTTCGACGACCAGCGCACCGCGCGACCTTCCCAATCCAAAGCTCGTGGAGCGCAAATGACCGATTCTGTCCTGTTCGAACAAAGGGGCCGCCTCGGCCTCATCACGCTGAACCGTCCGGAGGCGCTGAACGCGCTGAACCGGGAGATGTGCCTGGCGATTTACGATCAGCTGGGGGCCTGGTCGCAGGATGACGGTATCGGCGTCGTCGCCATCACCGGTCTGGGTGACAAGGCCTTTTGCGCTGGCGGCGACGTCGTTGGGCTGCACGCGGCGGGCAGGGCCGGGTCATCCGACTGGGAGAATTTCTTCGCCGACGAATACCGAATGAACTACCGCATCGGCACTTACGCAAAGCCCTATATCGCCATCATCGACGGCATCACCATGGGCGGCGGCGTGGGTCTTAGTGTCCATGCCCCCTACCGGATCGCGACGGAAAGGACGCTGTTTGCCATGCCGGAAACAGGCATTGGCCTTATTCCCGATGTCGGCGGCACCCATGCGCTGTCGCACCTGAGCGGAGAGCTTGGCACCTATCTGGGTCTGACAGGCGCGCGGCTGAAGGCGGCGGACTGCCTCTATGCGGGGATCGCCACACATTATACCGAAAGCGGAAATGTGGAGGGGCTGCTGACTGCGCTTTCAGCGAATGTGGACAGCGTCACGGATGTGATGATCCAGTTCGAACAGCCGCCTGAACAGCCGCCCGAACTTCAGGCGCGCCGGGACGCGATCGACCGGCACTTCGCCAAAGACAGCTGCGAAGACATCATGGCCTCGCTGTCCATGGGCGACGACTGGGCCGAGGCGCAGCGCGACCTGTTGATGCGGATGTCGCCGACATCGATGAAACTGACGCTGCGCGCGCTCAGAGCAGGCAGGGATGACGATCTGGCGGGCTGCCTGAAACGTGAATACCGCGTGGTCGGGAACATCAAGGCAGGCGATGATTTTTTTGAGGGGGTTCGCGCACAGCTGATCGACAAGGACAGAAAGCCGCGCTGGAATCCGTCCAATCTTCGCGATGTTACGGATGATCTGGTGAACGGCTATTTCGACCCGCCTCCGCATGGCGATCTGACGCTCTAATTGCGAACCATTCGCAGCTAAGTCCTTGCGACAAAAGGGGGGATGCAAAGCCCGGCTTCCCTGGTTAGACATGTGCGCGGAATTCTTCAGCGGCGGGCATTGACGACGTGAATTACAACCAGATTTTCGAGAAGGCGATTGACCGTCTGCATGAAGAAGGTCGTTACCGCGTCTTCATCGACATCCTGCGCAATCGCGGCAATTTCCCGAACGCGAAATGCTTTGCCGGTCACAACGGGCCAAAGCCGATCACCGTCTGGTGCTCGAACGACTATCTGGCGATGGGCCAGCATCCTTCGGTGATCGAGGCGATGGAGACGGCGCTGCACGAGGTGGGCGCAGGGTCCGGCGGCACGCGCAATATTGGCGGTAACACGCATCTGCATATCCAGCTGGAACGTGAGCTTGCGGACCTGCACGGGAAGGAAGGCGCGCTGCTGTTCACATCGGGCTATGTGTCCAATGAGGCAACGCTGTCCACGCTGGCAAAGCTGCTGCCGGGCTGCATCGTCTATTCGGATGAGCTGAACCATGCCTCGATGATCGCGGGCATCCGCGGCGCGGGCTGCGAAAAGCGCGTTTTCCGCCACAACGACTACGCCCATCTCGAAGAATTGCTGGCCGCCGATGATCCCGAAACGCCGAAGCTGATCGCCTTCGAAAGCGTCTACTCGATGGACGGCGACGTGGCCGACATCGCCCGCATCTGTGACCTGGCCGATAAATATAACGCGCTGACCTATCTGGACGAAGTTCACGCCGTTGGCATGTACGGCCCGCGCGGCGGCGGCATATCGGAACGCGATAAATGCGCCGACCGTGTCACCATCATCGAGGGGACGCTCGGCAAGGCGTTCGGCGTCATGGGCGGTTATATCACGGCGTCGAAAATGCTGATCGACGTCATCCGCAGCTACGCGCCGGGGTTCATCTTCACGACCAGCCTCTCACCGGTCCTGGTTGCAGGAGCGCTTGCCAGCGTGCGGCATCTGAAATCATCCAGCGAGGAGCGCGAGGGCCAGCAGCGCGCCGCCACCCAGTTGAAAACCATGATGGTCGAGGCAAATCTGCCGCTCATGGACTCGACCACGCACATCGTTCCCCTTCATGTCGGCGATCCGGTCAAGGCCAAGAAGATCAGTGATATCTTGCTGATGGAATACGGCGTTTACGTGCAGCCGATAAACTATCCCACCGTGCCACGCGGCACGGAGCGTCTTCGCTTCACGCCCGGCCCGCATCATGACGAACTGATGATGGCAGAGCTCGTGAAGGCACTCGTGGAAATCTGGGGCCGCATGGAATTGCGTCTGGCAGCTTAAATCGCCGCATCGTCCTCAGAATCGGTGGCGGGTCGCGCCATCAGCCACTAGATGTTGCGTGCATGAGCAAGCCCAATATCATCGCCGTCGGTTCTGACCACGCTGGTTATCAGCTGAAATCAAAGATTTCCGCGTGGCTTACCGATATGGGTTATGTCGTGACCGATATCGGTCCCGATGGAACCGAATCCGTCGATTATCCCGATTATGGCCGCGCGGTCGGCCGGGCGATCGCAAGCGGCGAAGCGGACCGCGGCATCATCATTTGCGGTTCTGGTATAGGCATCTCCATCGCCGCCAACCGTGTTGCGGGTGCCCGCGCCGCAAACTGCACCAGCGGACTGATGGCGCGGCTGGCGCGGCAGCACAACGATGCGAACATCCTCGCGCTGGGCGAACGGCTGATCGGCGAGGAAGTGGCGCGCGATTGCCTGAACGAATTTCTGAACACCGAATTTGAGGGCGGTCGCCACCAGCGACGCGTCGAAAAACTGGATAGCGGAGCCTGACCCGATGAGCACGAATCCCAACATCATGCCGCCTGCCAATGACTATACTGGTTTCTTCACCGACAGGCTGGCCGACGCCGACCCTGCCGTGTTCGCGGGCGTAATCGCCGAGCGCAAGCGCGAGCAGACCGAAATCGAACTGATTGCGTCGGAAAATATCGTGTCGGAAGCCGTGCTGCAGGCGCAGGGCTCCATCCTCACCAACAAATATGCCGAGGGCTATCCGGGTAAACGCTATTATGGCGGCTGCGGTCCGTCCGATATCGTTGAGGATCTGGCGCGGGATCGCGCGAAGCAGCTTTTCAATTGTGCTTATGCCAATGTGCAGCCGCATGCAGGCGCGCAGGCCAACGGCGCAGTCATGCTGGCGCTGGTGAAACCGGGCGATACCATTCTCGGCATGAGCCTGGATGCGGGCGGGCATCTGACGCACGGCGCGAAACCGGCCCAATCGGGAAAATGGTTCAATGCCGTCCAGTATGGCGTACGCGAGGATACGCAGTTGATCGACTATGATGCGCTGGAGGCGCAGGCCTTGGACTGCCAGCCGAAGCTGATCATCGCTGGCGGTTCGGCCTATCCGCGCCATATCGACTTTGAGCGTTTCCGCGCCATTGCCGACAAGGTGGGTGCCTATCTTCATGTCGACATGGCGCATTTCGCGGGCCTCGTTGCGGCGGGCGAACACCCCTCGCCGCTGCCGCACGCGCATGTGGTCACGACCACGACCCACAAGACCCTGCGCGGCCCGCGCGGCGGGATGATCCTGTCGAATGACGAGGATCTGGGAAAGAAATTCAACAGTGCGGTTTTTCCTGGCCTGCAGGGCGGCCCGCTCATGCACGTCATCGCGGCGAAGGCGGTGGCCTTTGGCGAGGCGCTGCAGCCAGGCTTCAAGGCCTATGCGAAGGACGTTATCGCCAATGCCAAGACAATCGCGGCCAAGCTGAAGGCACGTGGCTGCGACATCGTTTCGGGCGGAACGGACACGCATGTCGTGCTGGTCGATCTGCGTCCGAAAGGGCTGACCGGTGCGGATGCCGAAGCGGCGCTGGAGCGGGCCAACATGACCTGCAACAAGAACGGCGTGCCCTTCGATCCGCTGCCACCGACAAAGACCAGCGGGATCCGCATCGGGTCGCCGGCGGGAACAACGCGCGGCTTCGGTCAGGCGGAGTTTAACGAGATCGGCGAAATGATGGCCGATGTGCTGGATGGTCTGGTAGAGAACGGCCCGGACGGCAACGGCGCCGTCGAGGCCGAGGTAAAAGCCCGTGTCCTCGCCCTTTGCGAGCGTTTCCCGATCTACCCGCAACGCTAACGCCCGATGCGCTGCCCGTTCTGCATGAATGGCGATAGCCAGGTGAAGGACTCGCGTCCAACCGAAGACGGGTCGGCAATCCGCAGGCGGCGGCAGTGCCCCGCCTGTGCGGCGCGCTTCACGACATTCGAGCGCGTGCAGCTGCGCGATCTGAAGATCGTCAAGAAATCCGGGGACAGCCAGCCTTTCGACCGTGAGAAACTGCTCGGTTCGATCACCATCGCCTGCCGCAAGCGTCCCGTGGCGGAGGATAAGATCGAACGGCTCGTCTCCGGCATCCAGCGCCAGCTGGAGGCATCCGGCCAGAATGAGATCGAGGCGGAACAGCTGGGCGAACTGGTCATGGAAGGGCTGCACGCGCTCGACGAGGTCGCTTATGTCCGCTTCGCCAGCGTCTATCGTGAATTCCGCGAAGCGAGTGACTTCGGCAAGCTGATCAAGGATATGCCGGAAGAGAAGGGGGAAGCGCCGGAACCCAAGGACACGCTGTTCTGACGACGCCCGTCATCATACTTGTCCGCCCGCAGCTGGGCGAGAATATCGGGACCGCCGCACGCGCCATGCTGAATTTCGGGCTGACCGAATTGCGGCTGGTGGCGCCGCGCGATGGCTGGCCAAATCCGGACGCGGGACCTTCCGCGGCGGGAGCGGATGTCGTTTTGAACGGCGCCGAGGTCTTTGAGACAACGGCGGGTGCAGTCGCGGACTGCACCTATGTCTACGCGACGACGGTACGAAAACGCGGCCTTGTCAAACAGGTGGTCACACCCGAACATGCGGCGGCCGAAAGCAGAGCGCGGGGCGGGCGGACGGCGATCCTGTTCGGCCCGGAGGCCAGCGGGCTGGCAAATGAAGATGTCGCGCTTGCGCAGGCAATACTGACCGTGCCGGTGAACCCCGACTTCAGCAGCATCAATCTTGCGCAGGCGGTCATTCTGACAGCCTATGAATGGTCGCGGCACAATGGCGATGCCGTGCCGACGCGCATGGAAAACCACGACGGTCCTGCAAGTCAGGACGATGTGGCCGGCCTGACTGGGCAGCTGGAGGAGGCGTTGGACCGCGTCGACTATTTTCGTGCGCGCGACCGGGAGGCGGCCATGCGGTTGACGATGCGAAATCTCTTCACGCGCCCAGGCTATAGCGCGCAGGAAATCCGGACATTGCGCGGAATCGTCTCGTCGTTGACGCGGGGTCGTGAGAAAGCCGACTAGGCGTCGATCGCTTCCACGCCCAGCTGGTCGGCGTTCGCCTGTATGAATTGGTAGCGCGGGGCGGGGTCCTTGCCCATCAGCCGTTCGACGAGATCGCGCGTGTCGGTGCCCTCCTCGTAGCTCGTTGGCAAGGTCACGCGGATCAGTGTGCGCTTTTCCGGGTCCATGGTGGTTTCCTTCAGCTGGTTCGGGCTCATTTCGCCGAGGCCCTTGAAGCGGCTGACGTCGAGCTTGCCCTTGCCGGTAAAGGTGGTCTTCAGAAGCTCCTCGCGGTGGGCATCGTCGCGGGCATAGGCCGTCTTGCCGCCCTGCGCGAGGCGGTAAAGCGGCGGCTGCGCGAGATAGAGACGGCCCGATTTCACCAATCCGGGCATTTCCTGAAAGAAGAAGGTCATCAACAGCGTGGCGATATGCGCGCCATCGACGTCGGCGTCGGTCATGATGACGATGCGGTCATAGCGGACGGCGTCATCGTCATAATTTGCACCGTGCCCCGCGCCGATGGCCTGGATCAGATCCGCAATCTCGCTGTTCGCGCCGATCTTGGCTGCGGTCGAGCTGGCAACGTTCAGGATTTTGCCTCTTATCGGAAGGATCGCCTGGGTCTTGCGGTCGCGCGCCTGTTTGGCACTGCCGCCCGCGGAATCGCCCTCGACGATGAAAAGCTCGGTATCCAGCTTGCCGCCGCCCGAACAGTCCGTAAGCTTGCCGGGCAGCCGCAGACCTTTCTTGTTGGTCGCGGTCTTGCGCTTTACCTCACGCTCGGCCTTGCGCTTCATGCGCTCGTCAAGGCGTTCCAGCGCGAAGCCCATCAATGCCTTGCCGCGGTTCATGTCGTCCGACAGGAAATGGTCGAAACGATCCTTGATGGCGGCCTCGACGAGGCGCGCTGCTTCCGGACTGGTCAGGCGGTCCTTGGTCTGCGACTGGAACTGCGGCTCGCGGATGAAAACGCTGAGCATGATCTCTGCGCCGTTCACCAGATCGTCGGCGGTCAGCTGCGCGCCCTTCTTTACATTCGTCAGCTCCGCAAAGCCGCGCATGCCCTTCGTTAGCGCGGCGCGAAGGCCCGTTTCATGCGTGCCGCCGTCGGGCGTGGGGATTGTGTTGCAGTAGTAGCTGGTCGATCCCTCGCCATAAAGCGGCCAGGCGATGGCCCATTCGACGCTGCCCTGTTCATCGGGGAAGTCGGCCTTGCCGGAAAACGCTTCCTCTGTGGCGCAGTCGCGGTCGCCGACAAGTTCCTTCAAATGGTCGGCGAGACCGCCAGGAAACTGGAACACCGCCTCGGCAGGCGTTTTCTCATCGGCAAGTTCGGGGTCGCAGGACCAGCGGATCTCGACGCCTCCGAACAGATAGGCCTTTGACCGGGCGAGCTTGAACAGGCGGGCGGGTTTCAGCTGCGCCTTCGCGCCGAAAATATCGGGATCGGGACTGAAGCTGATCTTTGTCCCACGCCGGTTGGCGGTCGTGCCAGCCTCATGCAGCGGATCGACGACCGCGCCGCGCGAGAAGGTGGCGCGGTAGATGGTCCTGTTGCGCGCGACTTCGACTTCCAGCGATTCCGACAGGGCGTTGACGACGGATACGCCGACGCCGTGCAGGCCGCCCGAGGTGGCGTAGGCCTTGCCGGAAAATTTGCCGCCGGAATGCAGCATCATGAAAATGACTTCGAGCGCGCTTTTGCCGGGATAGCGCGGATGTTCGTCGATGGGGATGCCGCGGCCGTTGTCGGTAACGCTGAGCGTGCCGTTCGCCGCCAGATGCATTTCTATGCGAGTCGCATGGCCCGCCACAGCCTCGTCCATCGCGTTGTCGATCACTTCGTTGGCGAGATGGTGCAGCGCGCGCTCGTCGGTGCCGCCTATATACATGCCGGGGCGTCTGCGGACGGGCTCCAGCCCCTCCAGCACCTCTATTTCGCTTGCGTTATAATCCCCGACCGGCTGCGGCCCGGCCCCCGTGAATAGGTCACTCATGCCATGGTTATAGGCGGCGCGAGCGCGGGCCGCCAGCAGCGAGATTTCTGCCGCACCGCAACATGCGACAATCTGGCTGACATCCTTGTCAATTTAGGGGGTTGCCTTTCATTTTGCTGCACTGCAATATGGCTATGCCTTAACAGGCGATCCTCCCCAAGGATTTGACTGGGGCCGGTTCGGAAACGGACCGGCCCTTTTTTCTTTTCGTGGCAACGCATTCGGCGGGTGTGACCAAAGTGCATCACTGCCGCAGCCGCATTGGCAATCCGTCGATTCGCCCCTTGTGCAGCGCAGCGGATTGCGTCACAAATACCCCTCAGGTGGCCGCCAGAGCCGCCGCATACCCCTTCCGGGCGAGCAGCGCATAGCTGAAAAAAGAGAAGGGCAAAGATTATGACCAGAACCATGTTTTCGCGTGGCGCGTTCGCCGTCGCGTTGCTTTCCACCGTCTGTGCCACCGGCGCGGTTTCCGCGCAGACCGGTCTCGACGAAGCAACGGACACCGCAATTCCGAGCGACTGGGAGCTGTCCGGCAACGTCAACCTCGTCACCGACTACCGCTTCCGCGGCATTTCCTTCAGCGACGAGAATCTGGCGCTGCAGGGCGGCCTGGACCTCGCGCACAGCTCCGGCTTCTATCTCGGCACCTGGGGTTCGAATCTGGGCGGCTTCGGCACGTTTGGCGATCCCAACCTCGAACTCGATATCTATGCCGGTTATGGCGGCGATTTCGGCGGTGTGGGCACGTTCGACGTCGGCGTCCTCTATTATCTGTATCCCGGCGCGGCAGGGAATAACGATTATATCGAGCTTTACGGCAGCGTCGGCGCGGAAGTCGCCGGTGCGGAGGCCACCGTTGGCATCGCCTATGCGCCCGATCAGGATTCCATCGGGGACGACAATTTCTACGCCTATGGCGATCTGGGGTACGGGATTCCCAATACGCCATTCAGCCTGAGCGCGCATCTGGGCTATACCAATGGGTCGCTCGGCTTTGGCGGCACGGGCTCCTCACCCGCCGGATTCGAAGTCTTCGACGACGATTATCTCGACTGGTCGATCGGTGTTTCGACCGAACTTTACGGCCTGTCGCTCGGTCTCAGCTATGTCGATACCAACATCGGCAAGACGCGCGAGAACGTCGTCGGAACGCGCGTCGTCGGTTCCGGCTCTCCGTTCGTGGCCGACAGCCAGTTCGTCGGCACGCTGGGCTACAGCTTCTAGCCTTCGGTTACTGCGGGGGGCAGTGAGGGGTGCGGACCGGGGGGTTCCGCACCCCTTTTCCTGTCTCGACACGAACGGGCGGGGGCGGCAGACATGATGCATGTCCTATAACAGTTTCGGCCGCGCCTTTCGCTTCACCACCTGGGGGGAATCCCACGGACCCGCGCTTGGGGTCGTCGTCGATGGCTGCCCGCCTGGCCTTTTGCTGTCCGAAGACGACATCCAGCCCTTTCTGGATGCGCGCAAGCCCGGCCAGTCGCGCTTCACCACGCAGCGAAAGGAGCCGGATCAGGTCCGCATCCTGTCCGGCGTTTTCGAGGGCAAAACGACAGGCACGCCGATTTCGCTGATGATCGAGAATGTCGATCAACGGTCCAAGGATTATGGCGATATCGCCAGTAAATACCGGCCCGGCCATGCCGACTATGCCTATGACGCCAAATACGGCTTTCGCGATTATCGCGGCGGCGGGCGGTCAAGCGCGCGCGAGACGGCGGCGCGGGTCGCCGCGGCGGCGATTGCGCGGAAGGTGATCCCGCAGGTCGGCATATTGGGTCATGTCGTGGAGCTTGGCGGGGACCGGGTGGACGGCTTCGACGCGGCGCAGATTTCGCAGAATCCGTTCTGGTGCGCAGACAAGGCAGCTGCGGCGCGCTGGGAAGCCGCGCTCGACAGGGCGCGCAAGGCGGGCTCCTCCTTAGGGGCAGTCGTCGAGGTGCTGGCGGACGGCGTTCCGGCAGGCTGGGGCGCGCCCGTCTATGCCAAGCTCGATTCCGAGCTTGGCGCAGCGATGATGTCGATCAACGCGGTGAAGGGCATGGAGATTGGCGACGGTTTTGGCGCGGCGCGTCTCAGCGGCGAGGAAAACGCCGACCGGATGCACCCCGGCGCAAATCCGGGCGACCCGCCGATATTCGAAAGCAATCATGCGGGCGGCACGGCGGGCGGCATTTCGACAGGCCAGCAGATCGTCTGCCGCATCGCGCTGAAACCGACATCGTCGATCCTGACCCCCGTCGAAACGGTGACGCGCAGCGGCGAAGCGACCGAAATCCAGACGAAGGGCCGCCATGACCCCTGCGTCGGCATCCGCGCCGTCCCTGTGGCGGAGGCGATGATGGCGCTGGTTCTGGCGGATGCGTTCCTGATGCACCGGGGACAGGTGGGCTAGCATTCCCTGACGGCGCATCGACGATGTTGCCGCGAGTCGCTTCCCTTGGCAGAGGGAAACGCATGACCACGAATGAAATCCCCACCACCTTCGATCCCGCCGACATCGAATCCCGCTGGTACGCGCACTGGGAAGAGTCGGGAGCGTTCCGGCCCGACCGTCCGGAAGCGGAGCCGTTCACGCTCGTCAATCCGCCGCCCAATGTGACGGGCCGCCTGCATATCGGCCATGCGCTCGACAATACGCTGCAGGACATCCTGATCAGATATGCCCGCATGCGCGGACAGGATGCGAAGTGGGTCGTCGGCATGGATCATGCCGGGATCGCCACGCAAATGGTCGTCGAGCGGCAGATGGCCGAGCGGGGCGAGAAGCGTACCGATTATTCGCGCGAGGCGTTCGTTGCCAAGGTCTGGGAATGGAAAGAGGAATCGGGCGGCGAGATTACCCGGCAGCTGCGGCGGCTCGGCTGTTCGATGGACTGGTCGAACGAGCAGTTCACCATGGACCCGCATTTCGCCGAGGCCGTGACGAAGGTGTTCGTCAGGCTGTACGAGGACGGCCTGATCTACCGCGACAAGCGGCTGGTGAACTGGGATCCGGGCCTGAAGACGGCGATTTCCGACCTTGAGGTCGAAACGAAGGAAGTCGCCGGGCAGTTCTGGCGCTTTCGCTATCCGCTTGCGGACGGCGCGAAACTGGCGAACGGCAAGGATTATATCGAGGTCGCCACGACGCGCCCCGAAACCATGCTGGCCGACATGGCGGTCGCCGTGCACCCCGATGACGAGCGTTATGCGTCGGTCGTGGGCAAGGACATCCTGCAGCCGATCACCGGGCGGCGGCTGAAAATCGTCGCCGACGAGCATGCCGATCCCGAACTGGGGTCGGGCGCGGTGAAGATCACGCCGGGGCATGATTTCAACGATTTCGACGTCGGCAAGCGTGCGGGCATCGCGCCCGCCGACATGCTCAACATGTTCGATGCCGATGCGCATGTGGTGCAGACGGCGGATCGAGCTGGTGCCCGATGAATTTCTGGGCATGGAACGCTTCGCGGCGCGCGAGGCTGTCGTCGCCCGTCTGAAAGCCGATGGCTTCCTGGTGCCGCACATGGCGAAGACCAAGACTGGCGAAGAGCAGGAACTCGATTCCGAACCGCGCAGGATCCAGACGCCCTATGGCGACCGTTCGAACGTGGTGATCGAACCCTGGCTGACCGACCAATGGTATGTGAATGCCGAGGAAATGGCGAAGGCGCCCATGGCGGCGGTGCGGTCGGGCGAGATCAATATCGTGCCGAAAACATGGGAAAAGACGTTCTTCAACTGGATGGAAAATATCCAGCCCTGGTGCGTGTCGCGCCAGCTGTGGTGGGGGCACCGGATACCGGCTTGGTATTTCCGACGGAACTATCGACGAAACGGTAGTCGTCGAACGGCGTCGGAAATCTTTGTTGCGGAAACCGAAGATGGCGCGCTGCGAAGGCAAGAGCACCTGGATCAGAGTACGATGTCAGGCTCGTCGATGAAAATGAACAATGGCCACCCTTGATTTCGTGGGCAGAGCGCGACCCCGACGTTCTCGACACCTGGTTTTCCTCCGCGCTGTGGCCGTTCGCCACGCAGGGCTGGCCCGATACCGATGTGAAGGCGGGCGGGCGCTACCCCAACGATGTCCTCGTTTCGGGATTCGACATCCTGTTCTTCTGGGATGCGCGGATGATGATGATGGGGATGCACCTGCTGGACGATGTGCCGTTCCGCGACCTTTACCTGCACGGTCTCGTGCGGGCGAAGGACGGGCAGAAGATGTCGAAATCGAAGGGGAATACCGTCGATCCCATCGGCCTGATCGATCATTATGGCGCGGATGCGCTGCGGTTCTTCATGTGCGCCATGGAAAGCCAGGGCCGTGACATCAAGATGGATGAGAAGCGCATCGAGGGCTATCGCAACTTTGCGACGAAGCTGTGGAACGCGGCGCGGTTCGCGCAGGGCTATGGCATTGGTGCGAGCCGGACGTTCGCCCCGCCCGCCGCCACATCGGCGGTCAACCGCTGGATCATCGGCGAGACGATGAAAACGGCGGCGACGCTCGAAAAGGCCATCGCGGATTACCGTTTCGACGCCTATGCGGCGGCGGCCTATCAGTTCGCGTGGAACGGCTTTTGCGACTGGTATCTGGAACTGTCCAAGCCCGTGCTGCAGGGTGAAGACGCGGCGGCGAAGGCGGAGACGACGGCGGTTGCGGGCTGGGTGCTGGACCAGATCCTGGTGATGCTGCACCCCGTCATGCCGTTCATCACCGAGGAATTATGGCACCGCCTTGGCGACCGGCCCTATGACCTGATTCACGCGAAATGGGTGGCGACCAATGAGGGCGCGGCGGACAAGGCCGCCACAGCGGAGGTGGACTGGCTGATCGGACTGGTGACGGCGATCCGTTCCAGCCGATCAGAGCTGAATGTCCCGGCGGGCGCGAAACTGCCGATGTTCGTGCGCGACGCCGCGGACGAAACGGCCGCCCGTATCGACCGCAACCGGGCCATGCTGGAACGGCTGGCGCGAACCGACGGCATTTCGCTGGACCCCGCCCCCGAAGGCGGTGCGGCGCAGATCGTCATGGACGAAGCCACCTTCGTCATTCCCCTGGAAGGCGTCATCGATCTCGGCGCGGAAAGGGCACGGCTGACGAAGAATGCCGAAGCCGCCGAGAAGGAAGCCATGTCCATCGAGAAGCGGCTCGGCAATCCGGGTTTCCGCGCCAATGCGAAGCCGGAAGTCATTGCCGAAACCGAGGAAAAGATGACGGAACGCCGGGCCGAAGGCGAGCGGCTGCGGGAGGCGCTGGCACGGTTGGGCTAGCCGGCGGCGAAGGGACCAACTGCGTCGTCACCCCCCCCTTCGGGCCGTTGGAATGACGAAGCTGTTTGAGAGCGCAGCCGCCGGATAGTCCTAGGCCGCCGCCTTTCGCACATCCCATTCCGGCTGTTTCGGCGCGGGGAGGCCGGTCTCGGCCTCGCAATTCGCGCGCAGCGTCTCGATATCGCCGCCGCGGTCGAACAGCTGCGTGTCGCCGCGGTCCGCGCGCAGCCTTTCGCGCAGGGCAGCGGTGGCGGCGTCATCGACCGCGCCGTCCCTGACGACCACGCCGTAGCGGCGCGCGCCGTCTGCCGTGACGAGGCCCTTCGCGATATCGGCCAGCACCAGTGCCGGATCGCGCGCATAGGGATCGCCCCAGCCGCCGCCGCCCCAGGTGATGAAGTCGAGCGCGTCGCCCGCCTTCACGTCGAGCGTGTCGAGCTTGTTGCCGACGATCTCCTCGCTGCCGTCGGCGCGGACCAGCACCTTGCGCGCGCGGCTGCCGGGTTCGCCGCCATTGACGCCCCACGGCTTTGTGAACCAGCGATCGTCATGGATGCTGATCGTGCCGTCCGCGAGGAAGCGGTAGCGCATGTGGATGCCATTGCCGCCCCGGTGCAGCCCGGCGCCGCCGGTGTCGGCCAGCGCCTCATAGCGTTCGATGCGGAGCGGGAAATAGCGTTCCAGAAATTCGTTCGGGACATTGGTGAACCCCGGCCACAGAGAATGGCCGTCGGGACCGTCGCCCATCGGCCGTCCGGGGATGCCGCCGAAGCCGATCTGGAACAGCTGGAACCACTTGCCGTCCCGGCCTTCCCTGGTGTCCCGGCCCGAATACATGAGGTGCGGGCTGGATGAAAAACCGGCGGCGTTGAGGAATTCGGGAGTCTTCTGCCCCAGAAGCCCGCCGAGGATGTCGAAGATGCGCCCCAGCGCATGGGTGCGTCCGGAAAGGGCAGCGGGATATTGCGGCTTCAGCAACGACCCCTCCGGAATGCGGACGTCGATCAGGTCGTAGAAGCCGTCGTTGAACAGCACCTGCGGGTCGAAGACCATGATCATGTAGATGCCGAAGAACATCTTGAACATGTTCTCGTTCAGGAGGAAGTTGATCGATGCGGCGGATTGCGGGTCGGTGCCGTCGAAGTCGAGAATGACCCGGTCGCCCTCGCGCCACATGGTGCATTTCATCTTGTAGGGGCCGTAGCCGACGCCGTCGTCGCAGATATAATCCTCGAAACTGACCGGTTCCTCGCCAATGGCCTGCGACAGCAGCGCCTTCATGGCGCGGTGGTTGCGGGCGAGCAGGTCCCTGGTCGCGGAGACATAGACATCGTCGCCGAAGCGAACGACCATCTCCTCGACGCGGCGGGCGGCGACGCGGCAGCTGGCGATGAGGGCGTTGAGATCGGCGGCGCACCAGTCGGGCTTGCGGGTCTGGTGCATGACGAGCTTCATCAGATCCTCGTTATAGACACCCTTCGCATAGATCTTGACGGGCGGGATGCGCACGCCCTCCTCGAAGATGGACCGCGCGTCGATGGGCATGGAGCCCGCGACCTTGCCGCCGATATCGGACTGGTGGCCGAACATGGCGGTCCAGGCGACAAGGCGGCCATCCTTGTACACGGGCAGAAGGACGAGCCAGTCGTTCGAATGGCTGACCGCGCCCGCGCAGCTGTAGGGGTCGGAGAGGAAGATCATGTCGCCCTCCTCGATCGTGCCATCGAAATTCTTGAGGAACCCGTCGATGAAGCTGCCGAACTGGCCGACGATCATCTTGCCATCGGGATCGGCGATCAGCGGAAAGGCGTCCCCCTGTTCGCGGATGCCGGGCGACATGGCGGTGCGGACGAGCGTCGCGTCCATTTCGATCCGCGCGTTGCGGAGGGCGTTCTCGATGATGTCGAGCGTGACAGGATCGATATCCACGCTGTTGAAGGGCGTTTCATTCCGCTGGATGATGGTTGCGGGCATTATTTGGCTCCTCCGTTGGTGGGACGGATCAGGATATTTCCCTGCGCGTCGATCTCTCCGTCATGGCCGGGCAGGATCAGCGTCGTCGAATCCATCTCGGTCACCACGGCGGGGCCGGTGATGACATTTCCGGCCTTCAGCTTGGCGCGGTCGTAAATGGCGGCATCATGCCAGGCGCCGTCGACATAGACCCTGTGGTCCTTTTCGCGCGCGGCCGAGGCATCGGCAGTTCCGGTTTCGATCCGCTCGGCCGCGACATTCGCCTCGCGGCCCAGCGCGACGACGCGGATGTTGACGATCTCGTGCGGCGTCTCCCTGAGGTTGAAGGTGAAAAGCCGCTCATGTTCCCTGTCGAACGCATCGACAGCGGACGCGATGGTGTCGCCGTCGGCGAAGGGGAGCGGCACCTCGAACGCCTGGCCCGCATAGCGCATGTCGAGCTCGAAGGTGACGGTCTGGTCCGCGGCGGGAACGCCTTCCGCCTCGAGGTCGGCGCGGACCTCGGCGGCGATTTCCGTCATGACGGCAGCGACGTCGGCGTCGCTGGTTTCGGGAACCAGCCGGTTGAAACTGCGCTGCGCGTCGACGCGCAGGCGCGTGGTGGCGTCGCCATAGGCGCAGAGGACGCCGGGCGAGGGCGGGACGATGACCGGCCATGATCCCATCAGCTGGCCCATGGCATTGCCGTGCAGCGGGCCCGCGCCGCCAAAGGGCATCAGCGCGAAGTCGCGCGGGTCGTAACCCTGCTGCACGCTGACGAGGCGAAGCGCGCCGAACATGTTCTCGTTGACGATGGCGATGATTCCGGCGGCGGCGTCCTCGACACTGAGGCCGAGCGGCCTGGCGACGGTTTCGACGGCCGCGCGCGCGGCGTCGCGGTCCAGCTTGAACGCGCCGCCGAGAAGATCCTCCGGCAGATATCCAAGCACGACGTTGGCGTCGGTCACGGTCGGCAGCTCGCCGCCCTTGCCATAGGCGGCGGGGCCGGGGACGGCGCCAGCGGATTCAGGCCCGACACGGAGCGCGCCCGTCAGTTCCGGCACGGCGGCGATCGAGCCGCCGCCCGCGCCGACGGTCTTCACGTCGAGCGAGGACGCGCGCACGGTCAGGTGGCCGACGCTGGTTTCGCGGCGCAGGCGCGGGGCGCCATTTTCGATGAGTGCCACGTCCGTCGATGTGCCGCCCATGTCGAGCGTCAGGACATTCTCGAAGCCCGCATTCTTCGCCACCCAGACCGCGCCCGCGACGCCGCCAGCGGGACCGGACATGAGCAGGTTGACGGGCGCTTCGCGTGCCTTCGCCGCGCTGGTCAGGCCGCCGTCCGAGCGGAGCAGCGACAGTTTCGCCTCGCAGCCCCAGCCCTTCAGTTCCGTTTCCAGATTGGCGACGTAGCGGGAAACGGCCGGGCGGACGGCGCTGTTCGCGACTGTCGTCAGCGTGCGCTCATATTCCTGCATTTCCGGCAGGATGTCGGCGCTGATCGAGATGGGCAGGTCCGGGAAGATTTCCGCCGCGATTTCCGCGACGCGGCGTTCATGCGCGTCGTTCACATAGCTGTTGATGAGGCAGATGGTGATGGCCTCAGGCTTCTCGGCCTTCAGTTTTTCAAGAGCGGCCCGTGCGCCAGCCTCGTCAAGTTCGCGGCTGACGCTGCCATCGGCGTCGATGCGTTCGGGAATTTCAACGGTTGCCTCAAGGGCGGCCATGGGCACGGGCTTTGGCCAGACGATCCACGCGGCAAGCCCGCCGGGGACGAGACTGCGCGCGATCTGCAGGATGTGCCGGTAACCCTCCGTCACCACAAGGCCGACATGCGCGATCTTGTGTTCCAGGACGGCATTCGTCGCGACGGTCGTACCGTGGAGGAAGAGCGCGATGTCTTCGGGCTTCACACCGGCGGTGGCGGTGACCTGGCGGGAACCGGAAACGACAGCCTCCGACGGGTCGCCGGGCGTTGACGGCACCTTGTCGCGCCAGGTGCGGCCGGTTTCCTCGTCGATGACGAGAAGGTCGGTGAAGGTGCCGCCGACATCGACGCCCAGGCGATATGTCATTCTACTCTCCCCATCCGGTCGGCAGACCGGCCTTTGAAACGACGCTCGGCAGATCCTTGCCGATGACTCCGGTGAACCAGTGGTTTGTCCTGATCGCCCCGGCGAGGTCGAGGCCCGTGTCAACGCCGCTGGTCTGCATCAGATAGGCAAGGTCTTCGGTGGCGATATTGCCGGTGGCATTGGGCGCGAAGGGGCAGCCGCCAAGACCGCCCAGCGAGGAATCGAGGACGCGGACGCCCGCCTGATAGGCTGCCCAGGCATTGGCGATGCCCATGCCGCGCGTGTCGTGAAAATGCACGCGAAGGGGAAGGTCCGGCCCGATCGCGTCGCGGACCTGTCCGATCAGGTCCGTGACCTGCGCGGGCACACCGACGCCAATGGTGTCGGCGAGCGCGATTTCCTCCGCGCCGGCCTCCGCCATTTCGCCCGCCAGGCGGACCACGGTTTCCGGCGGTACATGCCCCTCGAACGGGCAACCGAACGCGGCGGAAATGGTGACCTGCGGCTTCAGCCCGGCAGATTTCGCCAGCGCGATCATGCCGCGGTTTTCGGCAATGCCGTCGGCGATGGTCTGACCCTGATTCTTCTGGCCGAATGTGTCCGACGCGACGAGGACGCAGCCCGCCTCGTCAACGCCGCGCTTGTTGCCTTCGCCGGCCGCGATGGCGCGCAGGACACCGCGCTTGTTGAGGCAGAGGCCGATATAGGAAACATCGTCGCGGTCCGGGAGCGCGGCGATGACCGCCTCCGCATCCGCCATCTGCGGGACGCGGCCCGGGTGCACGAAGCTCGCCACCTCGATCCGGCGGATGCCGGCATCCAGCATCCGGACGACGAGCGCGACCTTGTCGGCGGTTTCGACGATTTCAGGTTCATTCTGCAGGCCATCGCGAGCGCCGACCTCGACGATCTGGATGGCGGGACTGGTGATGTTCATGGCGTACCCTTTCGCATCCCCGACCCTAGCGCCATGCGCGCAGGCATCCTATCCGGCTGGCGGAGGGAACTGGGCGAACGGCACGCCTGAATGAGCAGAATTGTATACAAACCGGAACCGTCATCCTACAGGTGATGAAAATACGCAAGAGCAGCATTTGGGGATTCGCATGACGGAAGGCGCGCTCGCCGGGCTTCGGCTGATTGAAATGGGACAGCTGATCGCCGGGCCCTTCTGCGGTCAGCTGATGGGCGACCACGGCGCGGAGGTCATCAAGATCGAGCCGCCAAAGGCGGGCGATCCGATGCGGACATGGGGCCGGGGAAAGCCGCTCTGGTGGCCCGTCGTGTCCCGCAACAAGAAATGCATCACCTTGAATCTGCGCGAGAAGGAGGGGCAGGATATCGTCCGCAAACTGGCGATGAAATCGGACTTCCTGCTTGAGAATTTCCGCCCCGGCACGATGGAGAAATGGTCGCTGGGCTGGGATGACCTGCACGCGCTGAACGCGCGGCTGATCATGATCCGCGTATCGGGCTTCGGTCAGACCGGACCCTATGCCGGGCGCGCAGGCTATGGATCGATTGGAGAGGCCATGGGCGGCATGCGCTATCTGGCGGGCGACCCCTCGACGCCGCCCAGCCGGGTGGGCCTGTCCATTGGCGATTCGCTGGCGGCAACCTATGCCTGCCTGGGCGCGATGATGGCGCTGCACCACCGCGAGAAAACCGGACAGGGGCAGATGGTCAATTCGGCAATCTACGAGGCTGTGCTCGCCATGATGGAATCAACCGTCGCCGAATATACCGAAGGCGGCTTCATCCGCGAGCGGACCGGCTCCATCCTGCCCGGCATCGCGCCGTCGAACGTCTATCCCACGAAGGACGGCGAGATCCTGATCGGCGCGAATCAGGACAGCGTCTGGGCGCGCATGGCGGACGCGATGGGACAACCGGAACTGGCGACGGATGCGCGTTTCGTCGATCATCTGTCGCGCGGCAGCAACCAGACGGAACTGGACGAGCTCATTTCCGCCTGGACGGCGACATTCACGGCGAAAGCGCTGCTGGCGCTGCTTGAGGAGCACGGCGTTCCCGCAGGCAAGATCTACACCGCGCCCGACATGCTTGAGGACCCGCAATTCCAGGCGCGGGGCGCTCTTGAAAAGGTCGCGCATCCCGAATTCGAGAATTTCGTCATGCAGACGCCCGCACCCAAATTGTCGGCGACGCCGGGCAGCATAAAATGGCCGGGCCCGTCGAACTCGGACAGCATAATGACGAGATTTACGGCGAGCTGCTGGGGCTCGATTCCCGTGCGCGGGCCGACCTTGAAGCGCGCGGCATTATCTGACGATGACGGATCTGAACAAAGCCTATGCCGATGCCGGGTTCGGACTCTCGCTTCCCTTCGGCGAAAGTCCCGTCCTCCTCGTGATCGACTTTGCGCGGGCCTATCTCGTCCCCGGGTCTCCGCTCTACGCCGACGTGGAAGCCGAACTGGAGGTGACCCGCACCCTGGTCGCCGCCGCGCGCGCCGCGGATGTGCCCGTGATCTGGACACGCGTGGAATATGTCCCCGCCCTGGCGGGCCGCGACGGCGGCATGTTCCGCCGCAAGATCGCGGCGCTAAGCTGTTTCGACAGCGGCAACCCGCTGGCCGATTTCGACCCGCGCCTGTCGCCTGCGCCCGGCGATATGGTTGTGACCAAACAATATCCGAGCGCATTCTTTGGAACGCATCTGGCCCCGACGCTGACAGCGATGCGCGTGGACACGGTCATCATCGCGGGACTGTCCACATCGGGCTGCGTCCGCGCGACGGCGGTGGACGCGCTGTGCCACGGTTTCGCGCCCTTCGTCGTCGAGGATGCCTGCGGCGACCGCGACGAGGCCGTGCACAGGGCGAACCTGTTCGACCTGAAGGCAAAGACGGCGGAGGTGGTGATGAGCGCCTGGGTGAAGGCGAGACTAGGCTAGGCCTCGTCCCTGACATCCGCGAGGGCGTGATAGGCGCGGCGGATATGGCCGGTCATGACCGCGCGCGCCCAGGTGCCGTCCCGCCGTTCCAGTGCCGCGACAAGCTCGGCATGCTCCTCGTAACTGCGCAGAAAGAGGGCGCGGTCATAGCGGTGGGCGGTTGCGCGAACGAGCGGCTGTTCGACAAGCTGCGCCAGCATGACGGCTGTCCGGTCGGACGCGGCGGCAGTGATGATGATGTCATGAAAGCGCCGGTTGGCGGACAGGAAGGCGTCGACGTCCGGCCCGCCTTCAATCGCCGCGGCGAGGTCGGCATTGGCCGCCTTCAGCGCCGCGATACCGGCAGCGTCTATGCGGCGCGCCGCGCGTTCCGCAGCATGGCCTTCCAGCATGGCCCGCAGCGTGAACAGGTCGTCGAGATCGGTGCTTTGCCAGTCGGTGACGGACAGTCTGCCGGTGTCCGACCGGCTGACGAGCCCTTCCGATTCCAGTTTGCGGAGCGCTTCACGGACGGGCGTGCGGCTGACCCCTGAAATATCGGCGAGGGCGGATTCCGTAAGGGCGCTGGCGGGGGCAAGCGTTCCATCGAGAACGGCACTGCGAATCGCGGTGTAGGCGCGCATGGATGCGGTACTCATTTTGCGCCTCTCCTCCATAATGACAGATTTGTATACAATTTACTTGCGAGGTTTCGTCTTCCCCTGCATAGCTTTGCCATTCGCGGCAAGGGAGGGCCTGACGCGTGACGAGGAAAATCAAGGTCATTGTCCCGATCCCGATGGACGAAGCGGGCGTGGCGGCACGGGCGTCGCAGCTGCCGCCCGGCATGATTCGCGACGGATATGCGCCGGTTTTCGAGGCCGTGAAATGGGGCGCGGCGCTGGGCGACAGCTATCACGACATGCTGCTGATGGACTGGACGGTGTTTCAGGCGGGGATCAAGGCCGAGGAAGAGGGCTTTGCCGGTGTCCTGATCGATACTGTATCCGACAGCGGACTGCGCGCGCTGCGATCGCGGCTGAATATTCCGGTCGTTGGTCCGGGCGAGGCGGCATTTCACATGGCGATGACGCTGGGGAAGAAATTCACCATCCTGACCATGTGGGACGAATGGTTCCCGCTCTATGAGAAGACGCTGACGGAATATGGGTTCTGGGAGCGGACGGCGAGCCTGCGGTCCATCGACACGCGGCCCGACGTCACCGAATTGCTGGCGGGCAAGGAAGAAGTGATCTTTGAAAAGCTGAAGGCGGAAGCCGAGGCGGCGATGGCGGAGGACGGCGCGGACGTGATCGTGTTGGGCTCGACAACGATGCACCAGTCGGCGGCGTATCTGGCCGAGAACCTGCCCATTCCCGTCATCAACCCCGGCCTGGTTGCCTATAAACAGCTGGAACTCCTGATCGACCTGGGCCTGTCGCATTCGAAGACCGCCTATCCCGCACCGGAAGTGGGCAAGGACGAGGATATCAGAAAGGGCTGGATCTAATGGCTGCGGAACCAAGGCTGGGCGAGGACTGGTATGTGGACATCGTCACGAAACGCTATTTCGACGGCGTCGACAACAAGCGTCTGGATCAGGTGCTGGACTGTTTCCACGAGGATGCCGTTCTGACGGAGGCGACGTCGAATACGGTGCACACGGGCCGGGCGGCGATCCGCGCCATGTTCGAGAAGCTGTTCGCGGATTTCGAGCAGATATGGCACGGCAATTTCGTGCATGTCGCCGACCCGGTTTCGGACGCGATCTGCTCTCAGTTCACGGTGCTGATCACGCCGAATGGCGGCGAGCAGCTGCGCTATGAAAACTGCAACCGCTTCTACTGCGATGACCGCCGGTTTCGCAGGGTTTACGTCTATATGAGCGGCGACAATCTGCTGAAGGAAGGAGACGCCTGATGCAATATCCCTGTCACCTGAACCGCGACCAGCTGATCGAACTGGCGACGAAGACCTATTTCGGCAATGTCGACAAAAAGGATATGGCGAAGACGCTGGCCTGTTTTCACGACAATGCCAGCTTCTGCGTGCAGACCAGCTTTACCCGGCATGAGGGGAAGGCCGAAATCGAGCGCATGTTCGCGGATTTCTTTGGCGCCTATGAGAGCATCGTCCACAAGGATTTCACCTGCACGGTGGATGAGGTGAACGGCCGCATCGCCGCGAGTTTCGAAGCGGTGCTGACGGCCGCCGATGGCAGCGTCACCCGCCTTCACAACACCAACTTCTGGCGCATCCGGGACGACAGGTTCCAGGATGTGCATGTCTATATGAGCGGCGAGAATGTGCTCGTCTGAGGGGGAATTTGCCATGACCATGAAAACCATGTTGTTCGCCGGCGCGGCTGCTGGCGCGCTCGCCTTTCCCGCGGCCGCGCAGGAGGCGGCGCCCGACGCGCCCGCTGCCGCCGACCCGGGCGTCATCGTCGTGACGGCGCGGCGTCAGTCGGAAACGCTGGCGGAAGTCCCGGCATCCGTCACTGTCTTCACATCCGATACCATCGAGCAGGCGCAGATCGACACGGCAGAGGATTTCCTGTCGCTGACGCCCGGCGTCACCATCGTGACCGGGACTGCGGAAGCGGGCGATACGCAGATCAACATCCGCGGCATCAACGGCGCGCGCGACGCGGAAAGTTCCGTCGCGCTGGTCGTCGACGGCATCCTGAAAACCAACACGGCGCAGCTGAACCAGCGGCAGGGAACGCTGCGGCAGATTGAAGTGCTGAAAGGCCCGCAGGGCGCCCTTTACGGCCGCAACGCCGCCGCCGGGGCGATCGTCGTCCAGACGGCAAAACCGGGCAATGTCCTGGAGGGCGGCGTGACGGCCAGCTATGCCAATGAGCAGACCATCGAGGGCGATGCCTATGTCTCCGCGCCGCTGACGGACAATATCGGCATTGTGCTGGCGGGAAGCTATCGCACCACCGACGGATTTTTCCGCAACGATTTCCTCGACTCCAAGACGGTCGACGATCAGGAAGTCTGGTCGGTGGACGGACGCCTGGTGGCGGAGTTCGGTGCGACCGAGATCGACGCGAAACTACGCTATGCCGACCTGTCCGGCGCGTCGATCAATTTCAACGCAGCCTTTCACCTGCCTAATTTCGCCGCGGTGAATCCGGATTTCTACGAGGATGTGAATGCGCATCCGTTCAACTATTATTCCAATATCCGGCCTACCAACGACCAGCGGAGCTTCGACGCCTCCTTGAAGGTGGACCATGATTTCGACAGCGTGAGGCTGACGGTCTGGGGTCTGTATTCGAACGTGGACCAGAGCCTGGTGGCCGACGGTACGAGCGCGGACTTTGCCCGCTATATCCCGTTTCCGGCACCGAATGATGTCGCCGCGGCAGCGGCGGGGCAGTGTTTCGGATCGACGGCGGCACTGACGGGCTTCCCGGTGAATTCGCCAGGCTTCATTGGCACGAGCCCCGTACCCTTCATCTTTGACCCCGCGAACGGCTCCACATTCGGTCCCTATTCCCCGACGACCTGTGACGGCACCCAGTTCCAGATCCGCGAGCAGGAGGATATCAGCGGTGAAATCCGCCTGTCGTCCAACACGGACGGGCCGTTGCAATGGGGTGTCGGCGGCTATTACCTGCATATCGACCGTGAAGTGGGCGTCAGCCTGGGGGCTGACCTGGGGCAGGGCGTCATCCGCCAGCTCTACAATGCGCCGGACAGCAGCAATCCGACCTCCCAGCTTTATAATGACGGCTTCAACAGCGATATCTGGGCCGTCTTTGGCAATGTCGATTACGAGATCGGCGACACGCTGAAGCTGGGCGCCGCGCTGCGTTACGATGTCGAGGACCGGCAGGTCACCAGCCTCGTCCCGCGTGTCCGCGATCCGATCACGGGCGCGTTCATCAATCCCGGCCAGGCCTTCGGTCCGATCCCGCAGCAGTCGGAAACGTTCAAGCAGCTGCAGCCCAAGCTCAGCTTCAACTGGGAGGTCGCGGACAGCGCGAATGTCTATGGCAACTGGGGCATCGGGTTCAAATCCGGCGGCTTCAACAACCAGGGTGCCTCGGCGACGGTGGACGCGGCCTTTAACGATTTCATCGGCGCGGGTGTGAGGATCGATGACCTTTACCGCAAGGAAACATCGTCGGCCTTCGAGCTGGGTGTCAAGGGTCAGGCCGGGCCGATCACCTATGACGTCGCGGGCTATTACACCGAGATCGACGACATGCAGTTCTTTGAATTCTTCGTGGGCG
Source organism: uncultured Alphaproteobacteria bacterium (assembly GCA_963710205.1). GTDB lineage: Bacteria > Pseudomonadota > Alphaproteobacteria > Sphingomonadales > Sphingomonadaceae > Pacificimonas. The sequence continues at coordinate 163,834 of CAVPZG010000004.1, forward strand.
CGTTCGGCCTGCTGCGTGTCGTGTCCAATATCGACAAGGTCGAGGTCTACGGCATCGAGGGCAATCTTTCCGCCGAAATCACGGACGGCTGGACGCTGTTCGGCAGCGCCAATCTGACCGAGAGCGAAATCAAGGACAATGCCTCCCGGCCCTATACGGTCGGTAACAAGTCGCCCTACACGTCGGACTATACCATCAACCTGGGCAGCCAGATCGACGTGCCGCTGGGATCGTCGGGACTCGATATGGTCATGCGCGCCGATTACCGGATAACGGGACCGACCTGGTTCCACACGGTGCAGGACCAGGAACGGCCAACGCTGTTTTCCGGCCTGCTGCCGATCAGCGCGCTGGGGCTGCCCGCCGCTGTGGGCGATGGCCGTTTCGATGTCGCGCGGCGCAAGGCCTACGGCGTTCTTGACCTGCGTTTCGGTGTCGAGGGAGAGAGCTGGACAGCCGCGGTCTTTGCTCAGAATGCCCTCAACCGGAAATATCTGAACGAGGTCATTCCGGCGATTGAATTTGGCGGGTCTTTCATCTCGCCGGGTGCGCGGCGGCTTGTCGGCGCAGAGGTGGGGATGAAATTCTAGATCTGCCCTGATAGGCGGATAGCCATGTCCGACACGCCCGTTCGCCTGCGCCGTTCCTGCCTCTACATGCCGGGCTCGAACGCCCGCGCGCTGGAAAAGGCACGCGAGCTGTCCGCCGATGTGCTGATCTTCGACCTGGAGGACGCGGTCGCCCCCGATGCCAAGGACATGGCGCGGGCGCAGGTGGCCGAGGCTGTCGCGGCCGGCGGCTATGGCAGGCGCGAGATCGTCGTGCGGGTGAACCCCCTCAACAGCGACTGGGGCATGGCCGACCTTGCGAAGATCCTGCCCGCCGGGCCGGACGCGGTCCTGATGCCGAAGGTTGCCAGTGCGGAGGCGGTCGCCTCGCTCGACGCGACCATGGCGGGCGCGGCCGGAGACATGCAGCTTTGGGTCATGATCGAGACCCCTGCCGCAATTCTCAATCTGCGCGACATCGCCATGGCTGCCGAGGGCACGAGGCTGTCAGCGCTGGTGGTGGGAGCGAATGACCTTGCCAAGGAGACGGGCGCGGAACTGACGGCGGACCGGGCCGCGTTCACGGCGGCGCTGAGCATGACCGTGATGGCGGCGCGCATGGCGGGACTCGCGGCGCTCGACGGCGTGTTCAATGACATTGGCGATGCGGATGGACTGGCGAAGGAATGCCGTCAGGGCCGGATGCTGGGCTTTGACGGCAAGACGCTCATTCATCCCTCTCAGCTGGAGGAGTGTAACCGGGTGTTTTCGCCGGAGGCCGAGGAGATCGCGCGGGCGGAGGCCGTCATCGCGGCGTTCGCGCTGCCGGAAAATGCGGGGAAGGGTGCGATCCGCGTCGACGGACGAATGACGGAACGGCTGCACCTGGCGCAGGCCGAGGCGCTGGTGGCGCGGGCGCGGACGATTGCGGGTCAGGAGACGGAATAAGCGTTCGCCAATCCGCCCCCAAGGCCGGGTTTCGGGGTCCCCTAGGTTCCGCTTTCGAAAAACACGCCCAGTTCGCGTTTCAGGATCTTGCCGTTGGCGTTCCTGGGCAGCGTTTCGTCCGTAAACGCCACGCGCACCGGCACCTTGAAGGGTGCGAGATGCTTTCTGACATGCGCGCGGAGCTCGTCCTCGCTTGCGGTCATGCCGGGGGCGAGGTGGACGACGGCGGCGGGTTCCTCCCCCAATGTGCGATGCGGAATGGCGACGAGGGCGCAATCGGTGACGGCCGGATGGTCGTAAAGGACATTCTCGACTTCGGACGAATAGATATTCTCGCCGCCCCTGATGATGATGTCCTTGGCCCGGTCGACGATATAGACGAAGCCTTCCTCGTCGAGGCGGGCGAGATCGCCAGTCCGCACCCAGCCATCGACGAATGTTTCCGCCGTGGCCTCGGGCTTGTTCCAATAGCCTTCGACGATCTGCGGCCCGCGTGCCCAGAGTTCGCCGACCTGACCCACGGGAAGCTCCGTGCCGTCGTCTCCCGTGACCTTCAGGTCCGCGACAGGCACGGGCGGCCCGGCGCTTTCGGGGCGGTTCAGATAATCCTCGCCCGAATGGCTGGTGACGGTCGCCATGGTTTCCGACATGCCCCAGCCATTGCCGGGGGCGGAGCCGAACACGCTTTGAATCTTGCGAACCAGTTCGGGTGCGGACGGCGCACCGCCATAGCTGATGCTTTCCAGGCTGGAGAGGTCATAGTTTTCGCGGTCGGGATGTTCGATCATCTGCCAGGCGATGGTGGGGACGCCGCCCGTCGCATTGACCTTTTCGCGCTGGATGATCTCGAAGGCCTCGACCACATCCCACTTCCGCATGAAGATCATGCTGTGCCCCGCCTGCATCACGCCCATCAGGGTGGCGGACAGGGCCGTGGCGTGAAACATCGGCACGACGGTCAGCAGGACTTTCCTGGCCGGTTCCGGCAGCGGGTCACCGCGCCGCAGGGCGGCCCGTGCCGCGGACCAGGCCGTCGACAGGATATTGGTGAGAAGGTTGCGGTGCGTGCCGAGCGCGCCCTTCGGCTTTCCCGTGGTGCCGCTGGTATAGAGGATCACGGCGCGGTCGTCGGGAGCGATGTCGACGGGCGGCAGATCGGCGGCTGGCAGGCCGGCCCAGCCGCGCGGCTTGCCAATGAGGGATTCGAGGGTCACCGTGCCGGGCTCCGTGCGCTCGCCGCGCGCGACGATTATGGTCTTGAGCGCGGGAAACCTGCCGCGTTCGGGTGCGATACGCGACCAGCGCGCACCGTCGGTGAACAGAACCGTGGACCCGCTGTCATCAAGGGCATAGGCCAGTTCCTCACCCGTCCACCAGGCGTTGAGCGGGACGGCGATGGCCCCGACGCAGACGGCGGCGAAGAAGGCGACCGGAAATTCCGGCAGGTTCCGCATGGCGATGGCGACGCGGTCGCCGGGCCGGACACCGCGCGCGATAAGGTCAGCCGAGAGGTGTGCGACGGCGCGGAAGAACGCCTCGTAGCTGACCCGGTCCTCCTCAAGCATGAGAAAGAGATGGTCTCCGTGACCGCGCGCATGTTCGGCAAGTTCGCGAAGGTTGCCGTGCAGATGTTTCCAGACGCGGGTCGGAACGCCGCGAATGTCGACCGTTTCCATTTCAAAAGGCTGATCCGGGGCGCAGAGGATCGCCTGAATTTCGGGCAGCGTTCTGGCGGGCCAGCTCATGCCGTGCCGACCACGCCGCCGTCGAGGGCAATGGTTTGTCCGACGACATATTCGCCCGCGCGGCTGGAAAGAAAGATGGCGAGACCCGCAATATCCTCAGGCGTGCCGACCCGCCCCGAAGGGTTGCCCCTGCCGACGCTGTCCCAGTCGACATCCTCGGTCTTCCCGCCGAAGCCGACGCCGGTCGACAGCATCCAGGTCGGGAAGGGCCCCGGGGCGATGGCGTTGAAGAGGATGCGCTCCCCCGTCAGGTGCGTCGAGAGGAAGCGGGTCAGGTGATGCACGGCCGCCTTTGACGCGCCATAGGAAAAGGCATCGAAGCGCGAGGATTTGAGACCGTCGATGCTGCCGATGTTGATGACGCGGGCAGGGGTGTCCTTCGCCGCGGCGCGGAGCAGCGGCAGCAGTTTCTGCGTCAGGAAAAACACGCCCTTCACATTGGTGTCCATGACCTTGTCCCAGCCGGATTCCGGAAACGCATCCAGCGGCGCGCCCCAGCTGGCGCCCGCGTTGTTGACGAGGACGTCGAGCCGTTCCTCATGTTCCGCCATGCGCGCGGCGAGGCTGGCGCAGCCCTCCACCGTCGACAGGTCGGCGGGCAGGGCGATGCAGGTGCCGTCATAAGCATCGGACAGGCGTTTCGCCGTCGCTTCGCAGGCATCCGCCTTGCGGGAGGAAATATAGACCTTTGCGCCGCCCGCCAGGAAACCGGCGGCGATCATCTCGCCGATCCCGCGTGAGCCGCCCGTGACGAGAACGGTCTTGCCGCTGACGGAAAACAGGTTGGCGAAATCGGTCATGGGCGGTGTCTTTCTGAAAACGGAGACGGGCCGCCCTTCTAACCGATGGAAAGAAGGGCGGCCCGCTGCCAGACTGGTGAGGTTTCCCTAGAAATTCGCCTTAAGCCCCAGCCGGTATGTCCGGCCAAGCGCGTTACCCACGAAGGGGTTGAAGCTGATCGGCAGGCGTGCGTCCGCCGGATCGGTGTCGAAGATGTTCGATACCGAGCCCTGCAGCTGCAGGTCGATACTGGCGAGGCTGAAGTCATAGATCGCGTTCAGGTTATGCTGCGTGAACGATCCGCTGGTGCGGCCGAAATTGACGGGATTGCCGAGCGGATCGACAGCGCACGGATCGACGTCGATACAGCGGTCGTCGAAGACGCTGTCGATGTAGTTCATCGTGTAACGCAGGTTGAGGCCAGCCACGTTGTAGTTGACATAGGCGTTGATGCGCCATTCCGGCACGGCCTGCGGATCGCGGAAGTGATTGGCGAAGCCGACGGCGTCATAAGCCTCCTGCACGGTAACGCCCTGCAATTCGAACGCATCGAACTCATATTCGCGGTTCCAGGTGGCATTGCCGCCGGCGGAGAAGGTGCCGGGGCCGAGATCGAACGTGTAGTCCAGCGCGAAGTCGATGCCTGAAATCTTCACGTCCGGCCCATTGACGATGTCGGTGCGAATACGGGCGATATCGATACCGTTGGTCGTGCCCTGAACACAGGTGTCGCCGGAAAAGGTGACGAGATTGGCCAGCGGACTGGAGCAGTTGACCGGCAGCGCGCCCGACGTCTGGCCATTCGCGACTTCGGACGCGATGGCCTGCGCAGGTGTTGTCGTGATGCGGTCCTTGAAGTCGAAACTCCAGTAATCGACGCTGAAGGTGAAGCCGCTATGATTGAGGATCGCGCCGATATTATAGGTGAACGCGGTTTCCGGCTGCAGGTCGTTGGGATTTCCGAAAATATCGACCGATTTGAAGTTGCCGCCCGCCGCGTCGAGACCGGCGAGCGTGGTGACGCCGTTCGGCGTCACGTCACTGGCGAGCGGACCGCGGAAGGTGGTTCCGACAGAGCCGCGCAGGGTCAGCCATTCCAGCGGCTCGTAACGGAAGCTGCCCTTTGGATTGATGGTGGAACCAATGCTGCCGCCATAATCCTCGTAGCGGATCGCGCCGGATACCTCCAGATTGTCGAGAAGCGGGGCGTTCACCTCGGCAAAGACGGCATAGACCGACTGGTCGAGCTTCGTATCGCGGGTGCCGCCGAGGAAGATGAAGGGGCCGACGCCATCCGTCGAAGTGCCGACGCAACTGCGATCGCCCTCGATGAAGCACGGATTCTGGTCGAGGTCGGAGATCGCGTTGTTGGAGCGAAGCGTATATTCATTCTCGCGGTACTGCGCACCCACGGCGAAGGCGAGCGCTCCGCCGCCCAGTTCCAGCCCGGTTTCACCGGCAATGACCGCGTCCAGGATATATTGCTCCTCTGTCTGGAAGGAGCCGTTCTGCTGGATCAGGAAGTTCAGCAGGTCCTCGCTGTTCTCGTTCCCGGGAATATAGAGGGGATTGTCGAGATTCTGCGCGGGATTGCGCGGTCCGGCCGAGATGAAGGGATTGAAATAGCTGCACCCCCCTGCGCCCGGTGTTCCCGTCGCGGGATTGCAGTCGGCGCCGCCAAGACCGTTCAGCGCGTTCTGGAAGCGCGTGCCGACGATGTCAGGCACAGTGAACAGACGTTCGGAACGCCAGTAGGTGGCATTGAGATTTGCCGTCAGCTTTTCGGAGACATCAAGCTCGAAACCTCCGGTCATGCGCCAGCCTTCATTCTTGGCGATACCGCGGCCCGACCCGCGTTCGGGATCGAGCGGATTGCCCAGCCAGCCGAGCGGGCGGTAGAACAGGTTGGTGACGGCGACCAGCGTCCCCGCCGTTCCGCCGGATTGCGGCAGGCCATTCTGGTCGAGGAAATCGGCCACGAACGGATTGTTCGGCGATGTCGTGAAGGCGCCCTGGAAGCCCGACCCCCTCGGACCTTGCGTCGGGGGGAAGGACGGCGAATAGTTCAGGCTTTCAAGATCGGTCTTCGCATAGAGCGCTTCGGCATGAAAACGCGTGCTGTCCGACAGATCCACATCGGCCTGGATGAAGGCCTGATAGCGATCCTCGTCCTCGACGATGTTGTCGAACGGAATGAAGGAGAACCGGCAGATCGCGCCGGTCTGCGTGCCGCCGACGTCGGCGCACCCCGCCTCGGGAACGACGCGCGTATCCAGACCTTCTGCGCCAAGATAGGTGACCGCGTAGAGGCCGGGCGTGGCAAGCGCGGAATAGGCCGACGGGTTTTCACCGAGGGACCGGATCGTGAAATCACGCTCCGTCGTGGCAAGTTCCGACCTGTGCTGCCAGCCGGCGCCCGCAAGGATGTTGAGGTCGCCAAACTGCCCGCCGTAGAGCGCACTGATGCGGTAATTGCCATCGGACCCGTCAATGAAGGTCCAGTCGCCCTGCAGCTCCAGCCCTTCGAAATTCTGCCGGGTGACAAAGTTCGCAACGCCAGCGATGGCATCGGAGCCATAGGTCGCGGCCGCGCCATCCTTCAGGATCTCGACCCGGTCGAGTGCGAAGAGGGGAATGAGATTGGTGTCGGAAAAGCCGTCACCCGGCGACTGGATGGTGCGCTTGCCGTTGAGGAGCACGAGCGTGCGCGTGAAGCCGAGCCCGCGCAGGTTGATCGAACCGGAACCCTGGAAGCCCTGCGACGTGGTTGAGAACTGGTTCGTGTCGCCAAGCACGGCGCCGACCGACGGCAGCTCCTTGATGAACTCGAGCGGCGAGGTCGTCCCGGACTGGGCGAGATCTTCGGATGAAAACACATCGACGGGCAGTGCCGCGTCCTCGGGCGTGCCGCGAATGAAGGAGCCCGTGATGACGATCGTGTCGCGCTCGACGGCGTCCTCCACGCCCGCCTGTGCGGCTTCGTCCTGGGCAAGTGCGGGGCCTGCCATCGCAAATGTGGCGGCGGACATGAGCGCGGCGCGCGCGCAGCTGTGACGTAACACGGAAATCATGTGAATCCTCCCAAGTATTGCCGGTTCTGACGACCAGTCGGGAGGGAGTTAGCGACGTTTCGGCGCAGCTTGTCAAACTATGTGAATAGGTGGTTTGGACATTTCGCGTGCGGAATGTGGTAAACCTGCAACAATGGTGCGGTGGCCTCGTCTTGGCCGCGCCTCTATCGTCCAGTTCCGGATCGGCTTCGCCAGTACGCGGCAAATATCCGGGTTTTGGTGTGCGGGGAGACATTACATGCGGGAACCTGCGGGACTTGGGCAAGGCCTGCAGGAGTCTGCGGCCATGGCGGTGCCGGGCATGAAGCCGGGGCCGGGTGTGCCGATCTGGACGAAGGTGGCCTACGGCTTCGGATCGGTCGCCTACGGCGTCAAAGACAACGGGTTCAAGTATTTCCTGCTGCTCTTCTACGCGCAGGTCATTGGCCTCGACGCGCGTCTGGTGTCCGTCGCGATCCTGATCGCGCTGATCTTCGATGCCTTCAGCGATCCCATCGTCGGTTACTGGTCGGACAATCTGCGCTCGCGCTGGGGGCGGCGGCATCCGTTCATGTACGCGGCCGCCGTTCCTGTCGCCGTCAGCTATTATTTCCTCTGGATTCCGCCCGCGGGCTGGGGACAGACGGAGCTGTTCTGGTATGTCGTCCTTCTGAGCGTCGTCGTCCGTACGCTCATCACCTTCTACGAAACGCCAAGTGCGGCGCTGGCTCCGGAGCTTTCGGAAGATTATGACGAGCGGAACACGCTTCTCAGCTGGCGCTATTATTTCGGCTGGACTGGCGGGAATGCGATTTCCGTCGTGACCTTCGCGCTGATCTTTCCGGCCTTCGTCACGGCAAGCGTTGTCAACGGCCAGTTCAACCGTGACGCCTATCAGACCTATGGCCTGATCTCCGCCCTGCTGATTTTTGCCGCGATCATCATTTCCGCCATGGGCACGCATCCCTACATCAAGAAGCTGAAAGCGCCTCCGCCCGCGCGGAAACTGACGGTGCGCAAGATATTCGCGGAAATCTTCGAGACCCTGTCCAGCCGGTCGTTCGTCGCGCTGTTCATCGCTGCGCTGCTGGGGTTCATTGCGAGCGGGCTGACAGCGGGGCTCGCCTTCTATTTCGCCACCTATTTCTGGGGGTTTTCCTCGGCACAGATCGGCGTCATCACCTTTGGCGTGTTCATCTCGGCGGTCCTCGGCTCATCGCTTGCGCCTGTCGTGGGCCGCAAATTCGGCAAGAAAAACGGCGCCATCGGTGTCGGACTGCTCGCCTTCCTGGGGGCGCCCCTGCCGATCGTCCTGCGACTGACGGACATATTGCCGGGGAACGAAAACCCCTTCATCTTCTGGTTCTACCTGGTCGCCAACACCATCGATGTCGGCCTCATCATCTGCTACCAGATCCTGGCGGCGTCGATGATCGCCGACCTGGTGGAAGAGGCGGAACTGAAAACCGGCCGCCGGTCAGAGGGGCTGTTCTTTGCCGCGTCCACCTTCATGCGGAAATGGGGCGAGGGCATGGGCATTGTCGTTGCGGGCTTCGTCCTCACCATTGTGGGACTTGCCACCGGCGCGGCGCAGGGCGAGGTATCGGAGCAGACGTTGTGGCGGCTGGGCGCGGTCTACGTGCCGACCGTCCTGACATTATGGCTGGTGATGATCGCCGTGATTTCGAACTATCGACTGACACGCGAAGGTCATGAAGACAATCTGCGGCAGCTGTCCGCGAGGCAATCTGGAGAAACGACATGAACGATATGAGCAACGCCCCGAAACGTAGCGGCTTCGGCCTCGATCCGCGCGACGACCTGAACGACCTGCGCATGTCGGAGAAGGCGATCCCGCTGCTGGACAAGGTGAAGGCCTTTATCGACGAGGTGGTCGAACCCATGAGCGTCAAGTTCCACGAGCTGGGCGAGGGCCGCGCGGATCGCTGGAGCTATGCGCCGGGTCAGCTGGAGGCGCTGGAGGGCGCGAAGGCGGAGGCGAAGAAGCGCGGCCTTTGGAACTTCTTCCTGCCCGACGCCGAAACCGGCGAGGGCCTCTCGAACCTCGACTATGCCTATATCGCCGTGGAACTCGGCAAGAACAGCCTCGCCTCCGAGAGCATGAACTGCTCCGCGCCCGATACGGGCAACATGGAAGTGCTGGAGCGGGTCGGCACGACCGAACAGAAGGAAAAGTGGCTGAAGCCGCTGCTGGCGGGTGAAATCCGGTCCGCCTTTGCCATGACGGAGCCGGGCCTGCCGTCATCCGACGCCAAGAACGTCTCCATGTCGGCCAAGCTGGAGAACGGCGAATGGGTGATCAATGGCGAGAAATACTATATTTCCGGTGCTGGCGATCCGCGCTGCAAGATCATGATCACGATGGTGAAGACGTCCCCCGACGCGCCCGCGCACCTGCAGCAGTCGCAGATCCTCGTCCCCATGGACACCAAGGGCGTCGAGGTTCTTGGCCCCATGAATGTCTTTGGCAAGGACGATGCGCCGCATGGCCATATGCACATCCGGTTCACCGATGTGCGCGTGCCCGAAGAGAATATTCTGATGGGAGAAGGCAAGGGCTTCGAAATCTCCCAGCTGCGTCTGGGGCCGGGCCGCATTCACCATTGCATGCGCGCCATCGGTCAGGCGGAAAAGGCGCTCGACCTGATGGTTCAGCGCGGCATGAACCGCGAGGCGTTCGGCAAGCCGATCATCAACCTCGGCAAGAATCTGGAAGTCGTCAGCCGCGCGCGCATCGATATCGAGGCCATGCGCCTGATGGTGCTGAAAGCGGCGAAGGCAATGGATGTGCTCGGTAACCGCGAAGCGCGCGTATGGATTTCGATGGCGAAGGCAATGGTGCCGGAGCGCGTCTGCGAGATTATCGACCAGGCCATCCAGATGCACGGCGCAACGGGCGTGTCGCAGTGGACGCCGCTTGCCGACATGTACACGGGCCAGCGGACCCTGCGCCTGGCGGACGGCCCGGACGAAGTGCACCATATGGTTGTCGGCCGTGCCGAAGTCCGGAGCTACGGGTCGAACAGCTAGAAGCGGGACATATTCGCCATTCCAGCGAAGGCCGGAGTCCACCCCCCCCCTGCGTTTCCCCCAGGATACGCCGTCAGGATGTGGACCCCGGCCCTTGCCGGAATCACGAATGCCTTTCGCGGGGTTTACCGCTGCGGCAGCACGAGATATTTTTCGCCGGTCGCCTTGCGCTGATAGGCCTGCGCCGTCTTTACATCCAGCATGTCCGCCAACGAGATTTCGCTGGTGTAATTTGACGCGAACGTCGTCGTCAGTTCATCGGCAACGCGCTTCCTGAGCCGCGCCGTGCCCTCGCTGCCCAGACGCTGCAGGAACGGCGGCAGCAGCCAGCCGCCGACGCCCCAGAACATGCCGTAATTGCGTGCGAGCACCGTCGGCGACATGTCGAGGCTGCCGTAGAGGTAAACCTGCTTGTGCGTGGTGACGCCGTAGACGCTATATTCCGTCGCGTTGCGGATGAGCGCCGCTTCCATCGCCGACAGGATATGCGAGGCGAGCTTGCCGCCGCCGGTCGCGTCGAACGCCAGCGTCGCGCCGGTTTCGGCAAGCGCATCGGTCAGGTCCGCCTTGAAGCTGTCCGTGGACGAATCGACGACATATTTCGCGCCGGCGTCCTTCAGGATCTTCGCCTGTTCGGGTTTCCTGACAATGTTCACCAACTGCACACCGTCCGCCTGACAGATGCGGTTGAGCATCTGGCCCAGGTTGGACGCCGCCGCCGTGTGGACGAGCGCGCTGTGATTTTCCATCTTCATGGTTTCGACCATCGACAGCGCGGTCATTGGATTGACGAAGCTGGAGGCGCCTTCCTTCGCCGTATTGCCCTCGTTGAGCGGCAGGCAGGACTGCGCGGGAACCTTCACATACTCGGAATACATCATGCCGCCCGTTGTGGCGACGACACGCCCCATCAGCGCCTGCGCCTCTTCGGACGACCCGGCCTCGACCACGGTCCCCGCACCTTCGTTGCCGAGTGGCAGGCCCTTGTCGAGTCTGGCCTTGAAGCGGGACAGCACGGATTTATCGACAGGCGCGGACAGCATGGGGCGCCCTTCATGCGTGCCCGCCTTCGCCTGATCCACATCGGCGGGACCGAACATGACGCCGAGGTCGGACGGATTGATCGGCGCGGCCTCCACCTTCACGACAACCTCGTGCGGCTTCAGTTCGCCGGTCTCGACCTCGTCCAGATACATGTCGAGCGAACCCGATGAATTGAGTTTCGATTTCATACGCAGGCCGGTCGGCATGGCTGGTCTCCTGATTGTTGCGTTAAGGCCTGATGTAGGGATTGCCGCGGCGCTTGCTCAGCTATCGCTATCGGCGGGTCCGGCGAGATCCCGCCCTAGACTTCCTCGTCCGGGTAATCGTCCCAGTCGTCCATCGTTTTCAGGAAATCGCCGAGATCGATGAAATCATTCGCGGCCTTTTGCAGTTCGGACGAGACCTGTGCGCGGGTGGAGGCGACCTCTACCCTGATGCCGCGGCGGCGGAGCTTTTCCGCGAGATAGTGGAAATCGGCGTCGCCCGTCACAATGATGACGGTGTCGGGCTTCACTTCCAGCGACATCTCGACGGCATCCATCGCCATCAGCACATCGACATTGGCGTTCAGCGTCTCTGGCCGCGATGGCGAGCCCTTGCCGTGGTGCATGATGGCGAGGAAACCGTTGAAGCGCAGGAAATCGCGGAAACGGATCTTGGCATCGTGCCGCGCCTGCCATTCGGGCGGCATGTCCTCGTAACGCATGGCGGGCGGCATGCCGAGATACACCACCATTTCGACAAGCTCGCGGTCATTGCCCTCGTCGGCGAGATAGTCGGCGAGCGCGATATAGTCGGTTTTCTTGCGCGCCTGATACGCGGCGTGGGCGAAATTGGCTTCATCGACGAAGATCAGGATGCGTTTCATGGCGTTATAGTCCTTGTGAAAAAGATATTGGGAATAAGCCTGCGGGTTAGCGAATTTTCGAGGCGTCGTCATCCTGAACCTGCGCGGTCTGGTCCGGCGCTTGCCTTTACGGTCCGTGCGCGGCAGTCAGGCATCTGTGCCTGTTCCTGATTTGATCCCTGCCGCCCTGCCCGCCCTGACCGCGGCGCTGGACGGACTGTGGCTGGCGGATGCGGACGGCGCGCGTCGGATCGAGCGCGCCGACGCCCTGCGCACCCTGTCGTCCGCACCGGCCATTTTATTGAACGCCCCCGTCGTGGCGGCGAAGCTGGGCTATGCCGAGGTCAACGGGCTGGACCTGCTTGAACTGTTCGCGTTCGTGCACCCCGCGCGTTTCGCCGTCCCGACCATCATCGGCATGGCGGATTTCCTTGGCCTTGAACGACCCGATGGCGGTGCGGAAGAGGCGCGCATGCTGCGCAGCATCTGTGCAGCATTGCTGGCTGAAATGAAGCGTGATGCGTGGAACGCGCGGACCGGGGCGTGGGCGACAGCGCAGGCGCTTTCGCGCGTGGACTGGCCGTGGTCGCCGCATGTCCTGCGCGCGATGGGCACGCCGCCAAAGCCGGAGCGCTCGATCTTCACCAGCCTGCCGAAATGGGAGGATGCGCCCGCGCCGGATCCGCCCAGGACCGTCACGCTGGACAGAAACGGCGTCGCCGCGCGGCTGAAACATCTGACCGGACCGCAGGCGGAGACGAGGCAGGGGCAGCGCGATTATGCGGCGGCCGTCGCGCGCGCCTTTGACCCGCGCGAGGTGGAGGGCGCGCCGAACATGGTGCTGGCGGAGGCGGGAACCGGCATCGGCAAGACGCTCGGCTATCTGGCGCCGGCATCGGAATGGGCGGAGAAGGCGAACGGTACGGTCTGGCTCTCAACCTATACCAAGGCCCTGCAGCGGCAGCTGGATGCGGAAACGGGGAAACTCTATCCGGACGAGGCGGTGCGGAAGAAAAAGGCCGTCGTCAGGAAAGGACGGGAGAACTATCTCTGCCTGCTGAATCTGGAAGATGCCGTGCAGGGCAGCTTTTCCGGGCGCGCGGCCGTGTACGCGCGGCTGGTGGAACGCTGGGCGCGATACACGGCGGGCGGAGACATGGTCGGCGGCGATTTGCCCGGCTGGCTGGCGGGCCTGTTCGGGCGCAAGGCCGCCGGCGCGCTGACGGACCAGCGCGGCGAGTGCGTCTATGCCGCCTGCCCGCATTATCGTCGGTGTTTCATCGAGCGCGCGGCGCGGGCCAGCGCCGAGGCGGACCTCGTCATCGCCAATCATGCGCTGGTCATGGTCAACGCCGCCCGCGGCAAGTCGGAGGGCCGGGGGCTGACGCGCATCGTTTTTGACGAGGGCCATCACCTGTTCGATGCAGCGGATTCGACGTTCGCCCTGCACCTGACAGGCAGCGAAACCATCGAGATGCGCCGCTGGATCATCGGCCCGGAAAAGAAGATGAAGGGCAGGCGGCGGGGCCTGACCGCCCGGCTGGGCGATCTGGTGGCGTTCGAGGAAGAGGGCGCGGCCCTGCTGGAGGATGCGGTGGAACGCGCGCGGATCCTGCCCGCCGATGGCTGGCTGAAGCGCGTCGTGGACGGCGACCCCCTTGGCCCTGTCGAGAAGCTGCTTGCCGAGGTTCGCGCGGCGGTGCTGGCGCGGGCGAAGGCGAATGAGGCAGGCTATGGTCTGGAAACGGAGGTCGCCGAGTTGCCGCCAACGCTTGTCGAGGCGGCGGGCGCGGCGCAGCAGGCCCTTGAACAGATGGCCGCGCCGCTGCGCGCCCTGTCCGGGCGGCTGGTACGGCTGCTGGAGGAAGCGCCGGACTGGCTGGATGCCCCTGGCCGCGCGCGGGTGGACGGGGCGCTGTCGGGAATGGACTGGCGCATGCAGACGCTGAACGGCTGGATCGGACTGCTGGCGAGGATCGGCGGACCGCCCGACAGGGACTTCGTCGACTGGCTGGCGCTGGACCGGTTCGACGGGCGTGAGTTCGATATGGGAATCCGGCGGCACTGGCTCGATCCAACGAGGCCGCTTGCGGGCGCTGTCCTTGAAAAGGCGCACGGCGTCGTCGTGACATCGGCGACCCTGCGCGGCCGCATCACGGATGAGAATGCCGTGCCCGATGCCGACTGGCAGGTCAGCGAGATGCGAACCGGCGCAAACCACCTGATCCTGCCCGCGCGGCGGTTTCAGGCGGAAAGCCCCTTCGACTATGCGAACAATGCGAAGGTGCTGATCGTGACCGACGTCCAGCGCGGCAACATTCCGGCGCTGTCGGGGGCCTATCGTTCGCTGATCGAGGCGGCGGGCGGCGGCACGCTGGGACTGTTCACGGCGATATCGCGTCTGAAGGCGGTCCATGCGCGCATATCCGCGCCGCTCGCGCAGTCGAAACTGCCGCTTTACGCGCAGCATGTCGATCCAATCGACGCGGGCACCCTGGTGGATATGTTCCGCGCCGATCCACGCGCGAGTTTGCTGGGCACGGATGCGCTGCGGGACGGCGTTGATGTGCCGGGCGAAAGCCTGCGGCTGGTGGTGATGGAGGGAGTCCCGTGGGCGCGGCCGACCGTGCTGCACGCCGCCCGCCGCGCCGCCTTTGGCGGCAAGAGCTATGACGACCTGATTACGGGTGGCAAGCTGGCCCAGGCCTTTGGACGGCTGATCCGGCGCGCGAGCGACCGCGGTGTGTTCGTGCTGCTGGGCGCTGCGGTCCCGACGCGCCTGACCCAGGTCTTTCCGGCGGGGTGTGAGGTCCTGCGGGTCGACCTGGCGACAGCGCGGGAAATCGTGGCGGCGCTGGCCGTGCCTGTCGCCCCGGGCGGAGAGACGTCAAACCCGCCGGTACTGGAAGAACCACAGCTCCCGCCCCTCGCGTAGCGCCTTTGCGGCGTAGCGCGAGTCCGGCCAGCCGGACGGACGTTTGCGAAAAGCGTCGGGCGCCTCCGCCATCCATTCGAAATCGTCCCGCTTCGCCATCTGCATCAGCGCCCAGCGGCAGTAGATGTCATGGTCGGTGGCAAGACGGAAAATGCCGCCGGATTTCAGCTTGCGCGCGAAAAGATCGAGAGGCCCCGGATTGACCATGCGGCGCTTGGAATGGCGCGCCTTTCGCCACGGATCGGGGTGCAGCAGGTAGATGAAACTGAGCTCGCCATCGGGAATGCGGTTCAGAACCTGCAGCGCGTCGTTCATCCACAGGCGGATATTGGGAAGCCGCTGGTCACGAATATGCTGCAGGGCACCGACCATGCCGTTTTCGAACGGCTCCGCGCCGATGAAGCCATGGTCCGGCAGCAGGTCCGCGCGCGCCACAAGATGCTCGCCGGACCCGAAGCCGATTTCGAAATGCAGGGGGCGATCGTCGCCGAACAGGTCCCGTCCCGTCACAGGCCCGTCCTCAGGGACGGCGAGCGCGGGATAAAGGCCGTCGAGAAGCTGCTGCTGTGCGGGCCGCAGCCGGTGGCCCTTCGTACGGCCGTAAAGCCGGTTCAGCGTTGTCGGATCGCCGGCCTTGTGGGCGGTCACTTGCGAGCGCCCCTAAAACGCACCCTTCAGGGCATCGATCAGTCCGGTCCTTTCCCAGGGGAACAGGTCGCCCTCGGCCTCGCGTCCGAAATGACCATAAGCGGCCGTCGGTGCGTAAATCGGCCGGTTCAGACCGAGATGTTCGCGAATACCGCGCGGGGTCAGGCGCACCAGTTCGGGGAGAACGGTTTCAAGACGCTTTTCGTCCACTTCACCGGTGCCGTGCAAATCGACATAGAGCGACAGGGGCTCGGACACGCCAATGGCATAGCTGAGCTGGATGGTGCAGCGTTTCGCCATGCCCGCAGCGATGATGTTCTTGGCAAGATAGCGTGTCACATAGGCTGCCGATCGATCGACCTTGGTGGGGTCCTTCCCCGAAAACGCGCCGCCGCCGTGCGGTGCCGCGCCGCCATAGGTATCGACGATGATCTTGCGTCCGGTCAGACCCGCATCGCCGTCGGGGCCGCCGATTTCGAATTTGCCCGTGGGATTGATGTGCATGACGGTCCGGTCATCCACCCAGCCTTCCGGCAGGACATCAGCGAAAACGCCGCGTACATATTCCGAAAGCTCCGCACCCTTGCTCCCTTCGTGGTAGCCGGGCGCATGCTGCGTGGAAACGACGAGCGCAGTGGCGCGAACGGGACGGCGGTCGACATATTCCAGCGTGACCTGACTTTTGGAATCGGGTTCCAGAAACGACGCAGCGCCGGAATGGCGGTCATCCGCCAGACGCTTCAGGATGCGGTGGGAATAATGGATCGGCGCTGGCATGAGAACGTCGGTCTCATCGCAGGCATAGCCGAACATGATGCCCTGATCGCCGGCACCCTCGTCCTTGTTGGAACCATCTTCCCCGGCATCGACGCCCTGCGCGATGTCAGCGGATTGTCCGTGCAGATAATTGGCGAACTCGGCCGTTTCCCAGTGGAACCCATCCTGTTCATAGCCAATGCGCCTTACGGTTTCGCGCACGACCTTTTCGATTTCGGCATTCGCGTCCGGTCTGATCCGGTCATGTTCATCGATCATGCCGGCGCAGCGAATCTCTCCGCCAAGAGTGATCCGGTCGGTGGTCACCATCGTTTCACAGGCAATGCGGGCTTCGGGATCCTTGCCAATCAGGAGGTCGACAATCGCATCGGAAATCTGGTCCGAAACCTTGTCAGGATGCCCTTCCGAAACGGATTCGGACGTGAAGAGATAGTCGTTTCTAGCCATGCCACGCGATCTAAGGGGGGTCCCGCGTTCGCGCAAGCATATAAAGAAAGCTTTATATGTCTTTCGTGCGGGCCTCTATGGACATGAGTACCTCATTCTGCGTGTCAGCGGACAAGGTGCGAAAAGCCGACAGCAATCGGCGCGTCATGAGATGTGACCCCACCTCCGCATCATAGGGTTGTTGCGGATTTTCAGCCACTTTCGCATCCGGAAGCGCGCCGTGGTAAAACCAGTCCACAGGCCGTTTCAGGGCGTTGGCTATGGTCAGCAGGCGGCCGGCACTGACACGGTCGATGGCAAGTTCATATTTCCGCAGTTGCTCCGCACTGACGCCAATCTCTCGCGAGAGCGCCGCACGAGAAAGTTTCGCGACGGTGCGCGCTTCGCCGAGGCGGCGGCCGACATGCGCGTCGATGGGATCGGGTTCGGCCAAGTCAAATATCCATTTCAGCGTTTGATCGCATCCATATCGAATATTTTGCCTTATGCATGGTTAACGCGGCGGTAGGAAACCGCGAAGGCGGCGGCGAGCAGCAGCAGCGCAAGGCCGATCGGAAGCGGTGTCCCGAGATACGAAAACGGCGTGGGCGGGCGCGGGGCCGGCAAGGGCGTGACGATCCGGCCCGCCATGTGGCGCCCAAGCGCGACGCGCACCCGGCCCCAGGGGTCGATGACGGCGCTGATGCCCGTCGGCGTCGAACGCGCCATGGGCAGGCCCTGTTCGATCGTACGCATACGCGCCTGCGCCAGGTGCATCTCCGCGCCCTCGTCGGTAAACCAGGCGTCGTTGGACACATTCAGCAGCCAGGCGGGACGGGGACTGGAGGCGACGGCTTCGGGATAGACGACTTCGTAGCAGATGGCCGCGCCGACATCCGGAAAGCCGGGCAGGGTCAGTGTGCGTGGACCGCTGCCAGGAATGAAATCGATCGAGCCCGGCGCCAGGCGGGCGAGACCGATGGCCTCAAGAAGCGGCCGTGCGGGCAGATACTCGCCATAGGGAACGAGGATGGTCTTGTCATACCGGTCGCGGATGCCGCCCTCCGGCCCCAGCACGAACAGGCTGTTGTGCGCGGCGGTCGTCCGGCCCGTGACCGGGTCGCGCAGGGCCTTCAGCCCGCCCAGCAGGAACAGGTCATCAGGACCGAGCAGGTGGGCCGCCAGTTCCGTCCGCATGCCGGGCAATTCGTCGATAACGTCCGGGATGGCCGCCTCTGGCCAGATGAGCAGGCGGCGCTGGTCCGATTTTGGCGGCGAGAGGGCGGCAAAGCGGCGAATCGCGCCGTCGATCGCGCCGGGTCCGTATTTCTCGTCCTGCCCGATATTGGCCTGCACGATATCGAGGCGCGTGTCCGTGAGCACGGCGGACTTCGTGAAGGCCAACGGCACAATCATGCCAAGGATGAGCGGCAGGACCAGCGCGCCGCCGAGCCGCCATCGCCGCCGCGCCAGATGCGCGAGGCCGTAGCAGGCGAGCGCGATCAGGCCGCTAAGGCCCAGCGTGCCGATTATCGCCGCCACCTGTGCCAGCCCGCCAAGCGGCAGCGAGACGACGCCGAGCGGATTCCAGCCGAACCCGCTAAGGAGATAGCCGCGCAGCCATTCGGCCAGCATCCATGTGCCGCCGAAGGCCAGCGTGCGCGGTAGCGGGCCGGTCCGGAAACGGCTGGCGACAGCGGCACTGATGCCGGGATAGCAGGCCATGATGGCGCTGAGCGTGACGACGGCCACCCAGCCAAGCGCCGCGGGCATTTTCGCCTGAAAATTGAACGCCTCGGCAATCCAGTACTGGCCGATCAGGAAATTGCCCATCCCCCACCACCAGCCGAGCGCGAAAGCGGACTTTCGGCTGGTTTTTGTTTCCAGCAGATACAGCATCGCCGCCAGCGACACGAGCATGAGCGGTGCAAGGTTCCAGGGCGCAAAGGCAAAGCCGCCGATGATCCCGGCAACGAAGGCGATCAGACGATGCACGGGCTCGCGCTAGCCGTCAGGGCGTGCGCGCACGCGCTCCACGCGGCGTTCGTCGGCGGCGAGGATTTCGAATTTCCAGCCTGCCGGATGTGGGATGATCTCGCCGACTTCCGGGACGCGTCCCGCAATCATGAAGATGAGACCGCCCAGCGTGTCGATATCGCCATCGACAGCCTCGACGAAGTCCGTGCTCAGACGCTCCTCGAACACATGAATGTCAATGCGCGCATCGGCCTCATAGGCCCCGCCGGGCAGCGCCAGGATAGGCTCCTCCTCCGGCTCGTCATGTTCGTCCTCGATATCGCCGACGATTTCCTCGACGATATCCTCGACCGTGACGAGGCCGTCCGTGCCGCCATATTCATCGACGACCATGGCCATGTGCGTTCGCCCCGCGCGCATGCGCGCCAGAAGGTCGAGAACCCGCATGGCGAAGGGAACGAAGAGGACAGGGCGCATGATGCTGCCGATGTCGATCTCTGCATCGAGGCCCTTTTCGGCGATGACGTTATAGGCGTCCTTGACGTGCACCATGCCGAGGATGCGATCGAAATCACCGGAATAGATGGGGAGGCGGCTATGCCCGGCCTCGGCGAAGGCCTGCACGAGTTCCGCAAAGCTGCCGGACGCATCGAACCCCATGATGTCGCCGCGCGGCACCATGATATCGCCCGCGCGCCGCTCGCCGAAGTCGAGCAGGTTTCTGAGCATGGTGCGCTCGTCGCGGCTGAGGTCGCCGGCGACGGACAATGTTTCCTCGTCATCGTCCTCATGCTCCTCCAGCGCTTCCTCGATGGATTCGCGCAGGGAGGCGTCGCCGCGTCCGAACAGCAGGGTTTTCAGAAAGCGAAGCGCAGGCCGGGTTGCGGGCTGGTCGGGTGTGCTGCTCATGCCGCGTCCCGGTCCGAATAGGGGTTCGTGACGCCAAGTCCCGCCAGCACGGATGTTTCCAACCGCTCCATCTCGGACGCCTCGGCATCGTCCTCATGTTCATAGCCGACGATGTGCAACGCGCCGTGCACGATCAAATGCGTGGCGTGATCGGTCAGGGACACCCCCTTCTCGTCCGCTTCGCGCGCGCAGGTTTCCGCAGCCAGAATGATGTCGCCGAGAAGAACTTCGCCGTCGTCGCTGTTGGTCATCGCAGGTAAAAGGTCGCGTTGCACCAGGGGAAAGCTGAGGACATTCGTTGCCCTGTCCTGGCCGCGATACTGGCTGTTCAGACGTTTGACTTCGGCATCGTTCGACAGCCGCACGGCAAGTTCGCAGGTCATGCGGCCCGTCACCAGATGCGCATGGGCGGTGGCGCGGATGGCGGCCTCGACGGCCTCCCGCGCGCGCGCGTTCCAGTCGATCCGCGGCCAGTCGCCCTCGGCAAGCTGGGTTTCGACCTCAAGCATTGCTGCCCTCATAGGCTGCCACAATGCGCCCGACGATGGCTGCGCGGACCACGTCGCCAACGCCAAAGCGGACGGTGGCCGTGCCTTCGATCCCTTCAAGACGCGAGACGGCATCGGCAAGGCCGGAGCGTCCCGGATCGGGCAGGTCGACCTGTTTCGGATCGCCGCAGACGACCATGCGGCTATTCTCGCCAAAGCGCGTCAGGAACATCTTCATCTGCTGCGGCGTGGTGTTCTGAGCCTCATCGAGAATGATGAAGGCATTGGCGAGCGTGCGTCCACGCATGAAGGCGAGGGGGGCGATTTCAATTTCGCCCGACGCGATGCGGCGCTCGACCTGATCGGCGGGCAGCATGTCGTAAAGCGCGTCATAGAGCGGGCGCAGATAGGGATCGACCTTGTCCTTCATGTCGCCGGGCAGGAAGCCCAGCCGCTCGCCAGCCTCCACGGCCGGGCGGGACAGGATCAGCCGGTCGACGCTGCCGGTGATGAGCTGCGCGACCGCCTGCGCGACGGCGACATAGGTCTTGCCCGTGCCAGCGGGGCCAAGCGCGAAAATGATGTCCTCCGCCGCCAGCGCCTGCATGTAGTGGAGCTGCGTCGGCGTGCGCGGCACGATGGTTTTCTTGCGGGTCCGGATGACGACCTGCGGGCGCTTTTCCTTCGTACCCGCCTTTTCCAGTCCTTCCAGCAAAGGCGCATCGGCCATGGCGATGGCGGTCTCCACGTCGTGCACATCGACCTTTCCGCCCTGCATCAGTTTCTGGTGCAGCTCATTCAGGACGTCGCGGGCCCGCGCGGCGGGGTCCGCCGCGCCCTCCACCGTTACGCGGTCGCCGCGCGCGGCGATGTAGACACCGAGCCGGTTCTCGATGGCGATCAGATTCTGGTCATATTGCCCGAACAGCGGCCCCAGCAGTTCCGGCCTGTCGAATTTCAGTTCGAGGCGGGCAGGTTCGTTCGGAGTTGGAACGCCGGGGTCGGACGCCTTGCGTTTCGTGGGCACTAGGCGGCTTTCCTTTGCGTATGAACACCGGCGAGGCTGCGTGGACCGGCGCTTTCGATCTGAACGCGGACGATATCCCCGACCTTCGCGCCGTCCGACGTCAGGTGAACGCTTTGCAGCCAGGGCGTCTTGCCGATCAGCTGGCCGTCATGTTTGCCGGGGCGTTCCAGGAGAACGTCCGTGGTCATGCCGACGCTGGCGGCGTTGAACGCCAGCTGCTGTTCCAGAAGCAGCGCCTGCAGACGGGCAAGGCGTTCGACCTTGACGTCCTCGTCCACCTGACCGCCCATCGTCGCCGCGGGCGTGCCCGGGCGCGGACTGTATTTGAAGCTGTAGGCCTGCGCGTAATTCGTGCGCCTGACGATTTCCAGCGTGTCTTCGAATTCGGCATCGGTTTCCCCGGGGAAGCCAACGATGAAGTCGCCGGAGATCGCCATGTCGGGGCGCACCGACCTGAGCGCGGCGATGCTGTCCAGATAGCTTTGGCTCGTATGGCTGCGGTTCATCGCCTTCAGGATGCGGTCATTGCCCGACTGCACGGGCAGATGCAGATAAGGCATCAGGGCATCGATCTCGCCATGGGCGGCGACCAGCTCATCGGTCATGTCGGCAGGGTGGCTGGTCGTGTAGCGGATCCGGGCGATGCCGGGTATGTCGGCGACGCGGGCGATGAGGTCGGCGAAACCGACGCCCGCCGCATCGCGGTAAGCATTGACGTTCTGACCAAGGAGGACGATTTCCCGTGCGCCGCCGTCCGCCAGTTTGCGCGCTTCCTCAAGCAGGATGTCGGCGGGGCGGCTGACCTCTGCGCCGCGCGTGTAGGGGACCACACAATAGGTGCAGAATTTGTCGCAGCCCTCCTGAATGGTCAGAAAGCTGGACGGGGCCGCCCTGCGCGCGGTTCCGAGCGCCTTGAACTTCGCGAGCGTCGGGAGTTCGGTGTCCACCGGGCGCTGACCCTTGCCCGCGACGCCGACCATTTCAGGCAGGCGGTGATAGGCCTGCGGGCCGACGATCAGGTCGACACCGGGCGCACGGGCGGCGATTTCCGCCCCCTCCGCCTGGGCGACGCAGCCGGCCACCGCGATCATGGCCTTGCCGCCATCCCGTTTCCGCCCGGCCTTCTCGATACGGCCGATTTCGGAATAGACCTTTTCCGACGCCTTTTCACGGATATGGCAGGTGTTGAGCACGACGAGGTCGGCGTCTTCCTGCGTCGCCGCGGGCGTCAGGCCGTCCTTCTGCAGAAGATCGCCCATACGCTCCGCGTCATAGACGTTCATCTGGCAGCCGTAGCTCTTGACGAAATAGGATTTCGGTTTGCGCGTGTTCACAGGCGGGTGGCGGCGATGTCAGCGAAAAGGTTGCGAGTCGTCATGCGGGCTGAACATAGTCGCGCATCGCCCGCCTGTAACCCCCATCGACGATGCGCTGCACATCGGCGGTCAGCACCTTTCGGTCGGTATAATCCTCCGGATCGAGTGTGTCGTGGAAGATGATGTCCATGCGGACGCTGCGAAGGCGCAGGATCTGCATGACGCTCTCGCCGATCCCGAACTCTCCCACCCAGGCCAGTTGCGGGTAACGGCCGCGAAAGGCGGGCATCGAGCGGACGCGGGTGAAGGCGATGCTGACGGGCTGCACCTTCACATCGCGCAGCGTGCCGCCGGTCAGCCCCTCGAACAGCGAGGATTTGAAGGGCAGGGGGCGCCGGCCATCGCTGGTCGTGCCTTCTGGAAACAGGATCAGGCTGTCACCAGCGCGGAGCGCGTCAGCGATGCCGTGCGCCTGCGCGCCTGCGTCGCGCACGTTCCCGCGTGAGACGTACATTGTGCGCTGCTGGTTGCAGAAAAAGCGCAGAACGGGACTGTCCGCCAGATCATCCTTTGCCACGAAACGGGCGCGGACCAGGCTGCCAAGGGCGATGATGTCGGCCCAGCTGACATGGTTGGCGACATAGAGCACCGTTCCATGCGCGCGGCGACCATGCGATTTCACCGTGACGCCGCAGGCCCAGCAGATCAGCTTGTGAAACAGGCGCGGCAGCGACGGCTGGTGGCGCGGCATGATAATGCGCACGGCCATGTTGAAGGGGACGAGCAGCATGGCGAGGAGAACCAGCGGCACGATCCGCTCCCACGGGACGCGGTAATGCGCTTCGCTGGTATATCTGGCTGTAGCGGCGGACTTGGCGCTCAGGATGACGCCTTCCGCTTGCGACCATAGAGCTCCATCCGGTGATCGACGAGCTCGTAACCCAGTCGTTCGGCAATCCGCTTTTGCAGCTCTTCCAGTTCTTCATCGTGAAATTCGACGACATCGCCGGTTTCAACGTCGATCAGATGATCGTGATGCTCTTCGGGAGTGGGTTCATAGCGCGCCCGGTTGACACCCGAACTGTCGCGGAAGTCATGCCGCTCGAGGATGCCCGCGTCCTCGAACAGGCGCACCGTGCGGTAAACGGTGGCGATGGAGATGCCCTTGTCGACCGCGCTGGCGCGGCGGTAGAGTTCCTCGACATCGGGATGGTCGTCCGCGTCCGACAGCACGCGCGCGATGACGCGGCGCTGTTCCGTGATCCGCAGGCCGCGCTCGGCACAGAGCGCTTCGAGGTCGATTTTCACGTGTGTCATAGACGAAAGAAGGAACACCCTCCATTTGGAATGGCGTTCCTTCTAGTCCGGTCGGAGGTCCAGCCGCAAGGGCGGCCACGGATCACCGGCCCTTGCGAATGCGTCCAGCGGCTACTTCTTGCCGCGTCCGCTGCGCGTGCGTTTCGTGCCCAGGCCGATCTTCTTGGCGAGTTCACGGCGCTGCTTGGCGTAATTGGGTGCAACCATCGGATAGTCGGACGGCAGGTTCCATTTCCGGCGATAATCGTCCGGCGTCATGCCATAGCTGGTCATCAGGTGACGCTTCAGCATTTTCAGCTTCTTGCCGTCTTCGAGGCAGACCAGATAATCCGGCTTGATCGACGCGCGCACGGAAACAGCGGGTTCCTGCGTCATCTCTTCCTCGGCATCGGGGCCAAGGCTCGACAAGGTATTGTAGACCTGCTCGATCAGCGTTGAAAGATCGCTGACGGCGACCGTGTTGTTGCCGACATGAGCTGAGACGATCTCTGCCGTCAGACCCAGCATATCTTCATGCACGTTGATATCTTCGTCCATTTATCGCGTTCCTATATTCTTAACTGTTCAGGCCAGAATGACCGGATGACGCGCATATGGGGAAGCCGGAGGGCTAAGACAAGTAATATTGGTACGCAAGTTAAGCCGTTATTTGGCGCTGCATCGTAATGGCATCGTGCGCCTGACCATCCATGCCGCGATAATAAGCATTTCTTCGTCCAATTTCAGAGAAATGATGACGGTGGTACAGTTTTAGCGCCGCTGTGTTCGACGCCCTTACTTCCAGATGCATGCTCTCCGCTCCGCGCCGGCGCGCGCTGTCTATTGCACGCTGCATGAGTGCGCTTCCAATGCCGCGACCGCGAAGGACGGGTGCCACCGCGACAAGTAACAGTTCCGCCTCGTCGGCGACAAACCGGGCAAGGGTAAAGCCCGCGGCCTCGCCATCGAGCGCGGCCAGTTCGCCGAGTGCGGACGGCTGCGCCAGCGTTCCGATCAGCTGCGATCCGGTCCAGCCTTCGCCGAAGCGAGGGTCGAACGCCGCTCCGGCCAGACCGGCGAGCAGCGCGGCGTCGCGGGCAGTGGCGGTACGAAACGCGACGGTCATGCCGTGAAGGACCGCTGCGGCGGCTTCGCGTCGGGGGCACGAACATAAAGGGGGGTGGGCGGCAGGCTGCGATCAGTCTCCGCCAGCAGAGCGGCGCTTGCGGCATTGGGAACGTCATTGCCGAGCATGACCGTCGCCGGCGGCAGGTCGATGAGGCCCGCGCCCGTGCCGATAGCGGCATCGGCGGAGAGGACGACGTCCGCACGCGGAAGGGCGACAACATCGCCATCAGCCCCCGCGTGCCGGTCAAAATGCTGCACGAAGACTTCGCCGCGGCCGCCATCGAGAATTACGGCGAGGCGGTCTGCCGCGACATTGGCCCCGAACGCCTGCGCGGCAAGGAGGGCGGTCGATGTCATGCCGCTGACGGGGACGCGCCAGGCGAGTCCGAGCGCCCGCGCGGCGGCGACACCGACGCGGATGCCGGTGAAGCTGCCGGGGCCGATTTCAACGACGATATGCGAGGGACGGTCCGCGCCCACCAGTTCCGATATCATCGGGATCAGCCGCTCGGCATGACCGCGGCCGATGTCCTCGTGCACGTGACGAACGAGTTGCCCGGCCTCAATCAGTGCCAGCGAACAGGCGCGGTGGGCGGTCCCGATCGCCAGCAACATGGGCGCGCTACCTGATCTCGCAGGCTTCATCGAAGCTGAGACGCGGGCTGCGCGGGAAGAGATTTTCCGTCGTGCCGTGGCCCAGCGAGCAGATGAAATTCGCCTCAACCTTCGTGCCTGCGAAAAAGGCCTCGTTAACAGCCTTCTTGTCGAAACCCGACATCGGTCCGCAATCGAGGCCGAGCGCGCGGGCGGCGATAATCAGATAGGCGCCCTGCAACGTCGAGTTGCGGAAAGCCGTCTCCGCGATCAGGTCTTCCTTCTTTCCGTCGTCATCGACGAACCAGCTTCTCGCATCCGTGTGGGGGAACAGCTCCGGCAGCTTTTCGTAAAATTCCATGTCCTGGCCGATGACGACCGTGACGGGCGCGGCCCTGATCTTGTCCTTGTTGCCGTCGGAGGCGCAGTCCGCCAGCTTGCTGCGGGCGTCTTCAGACTGGCAGAAAACCAGACGCGCCGGGCAGCAGTTTGCGGAGGTCGGGCCCATCCGCATAAGCTCGTACATGGCGTGCAGTTCGACCTTCGTTACGGGTTTGTCGGACCAGGCGTTATAGCTGCGCGCATTTCTGAAGATCAGGTCGAGATCGCGGTCGCTAAGCAGGTGGTCGGACATCTGGGTCTCCATTTGGAAGGGCTATCTGGCCCCCGCGATAAAGCGAGGCTTTGTCCGAGACAAGCGCAGGACGTCTTGCCATTCGTCGCAGGGCGCGCTTCATGCGCGTGAAGCATCTCAGGAGAATGTGAATGGCCTTGCGCGTCGCCGTACAGATGGATCCTATGGAAAGTGTGAGGATCGGCGGCGATTCCACCTTCGCCCTGATGCTGAAGGCGCAGGAACTGGGACATCGTCTCTGGCACTACGGCCCCGCCGATCTCAGCTGGCTTGGCGGGCGTGTGCGTGCGGTGGCCCGCCCGGTCGAGGTGCGGAACGAAGAGGGCAATCATTTCACGGCGGGCGAACCCGCGCTGATCGACCTGGGCACGGATATCGATGTCGTCCTGATGCGGCAGGATCCGCCGTTCGACATCGGCTACATCACAGCGACCTATCTCCTCGAAATGCTGAAAGGCGAGACGCTGGTCGTGAACGATCCGGCGGAAGTGCGCGGCGCGCCCGAGAAGATGTTCGTCTTGCGCTATCCCGACCTGATGCCCGAGACGCTTATCACGCGTCGTCTGGATCAGGCGAAGGCGTTTCGCGCGAAACACGGCGCGGTCGTCGTCAAACCGCTGCACGGCAAGGGCGGGGAGAGCGTCTTCAAGATGGACGCGGACGACGGCAATCTGGGTGCCCTGGTGGAGCTGTTCGGCGCGATCGCCGACGAGCCCTTCATCGTGCAGCAGTTCCTGCCGGACGTGTCGGCGGGCGACAAGCGGATCATCCTGGTGGACGGCACGCCCACGGGCGCGGTCAACCGCCTGCCCGCCAAAGGCGAAATCCGTTCCAACTTCGCGGCGGGCGGCAGCGGCGAGGCAGCGGAGCTGACGCCGAGGGAGCTCGAAATCTGCGCGCGTATCGGGCCGGACCTGAAGGCGCGGGGGCTGGTCTTCGTCGGTATCGACGTCATCGGCGGCAAACTGACCGAGATCAATGTGACGAGTCCGACGGGGATTGTGGCGATCGACCGGTTCAACGGGACCGATACGCCGGGCCTGATCTGGGAGGCAATTGCGCGGCGCTTATGACTTTTTCCGGCGCTGATTGAGCACTTCATAGACCATGACCGCGCAACTGACGGCGACGTTGAGGGAATCCGCCTTTCCCAGCATGGGCATCTTGACCAGCGTGTCGCACTTCGCCTCATAATCATCCGGCAGGCCCCATTGTTCGTTGCCCATGAAGACGAAGGTCGGCGCGCTGTAGCTGACGGCCTGATAGTCGCAGGTCGCCTTCAGGCTGGTGCCGACGAGCATGGCGGGCGCGGCGCGCAGCCATTCGAAGAATGTCGCGCCCTCCGTCTGGGCAACGGGAACCGTGAACAGCGCGCCCATCGAGGCGCGCACAGCCTCGACGCTGAACGGGTCGCAGCTATTGTCGAGGAGAATGACGCCGCCCGCCGCGACGGCATCGGCCGTCCTGAGAATCGTACCGAGATTGCCGGGATCCTTCAGCGCCTCGCAGACGATCCAGATATCGGCGCTGGCGCGGTCCAGACGCTCCAGACGCGTGTCGAGAAGGTCGAAAACGGCGACGACGCCCTGCGGGTTCTCCTTGCCACTGACCTTTGCGAGCAGATCGCGTGGCACGGCCAGGACTTCGCCGCCGCCGCCTTCGGTCGCCGCGATCAGCCGTCCGGTGAGCTCATGTGTATCGCCGTCAAGGCAAATGAGCGTGCGCGGGATGTGGCCCGCGTCCATGGCTTCGGTGCAGATGCGCAGTCCCTCGGCCATGAACTGGCCTTCGGCTGTGCGGTGCTTCTTTTGTGACAGCGCCCGGACGCGCTTGATGGTCGTGTTGGAAAAGCTGGTAATCCGGCGCGGACTCATTCCTCGCCAAACTTGCTTTCGACAAGATCGACCAGCGCGGCCACAGCGGCATCGGCCTCGGCGCCTTCGCCCCGGATCGTGATGGTGTCGCCCGGCCCGGCCGCCAGCATCATCAGGCTCATTATGGAGCGCCCGGCAGCGGTCGTGCCGTCCTTGTCCACAATGACGTCGGCCTCATATTCGGTGGCGAGCGTCACGAATTTCGCGCTGGCGCGCGCGTGCAGCCCGCGTTTGTTGCGGATCGTCACGGGGCGGCAGATGCCGCCTTGATTCTCGCAGCCACTCAGGCGACTTCACCTAAAATCTTGGAGGCGACGGAGATATATTTCCGGCCCGCCTCCTGCGCCGCTTCGATGGCGTCATGCGCGCTCATGTCGGCCCGCACGCTGGCGAGGCGAATCAGCATGGGCAGGTTCATGCCGGCAATAACCTCAACGGCGCTGGACCGACCCGCGCCCATCAGGGATATGGCGAGATTTGAGGGCGTACCGCCGAACATGTCGGTGAGGACGATGACGCCCCTACCCGAATCGACATCGGCGATCGCATCGGCGATGTCGCCGCGGCGGGTTTCCATGTCGTCCTGCGGCAGAATGCAGATCGCGGCGATCTGCTCCTGCTTTCCGACCACATGTTCCATTGCCGAAATAAACTCACGGGCCAGGCCTCCGTGAGTGACAAGAACCATACCTAACATGATGTTTTACGCTGCCACCCCGGTGCCACTGGCTTCCGCCTCGGCACCTTCACTATGTCCAAACACATCGCGGTGCACCACGTTCGGCGTCAGGCCGACATCGCGCAGACGCGCCGCGAGCCGTTCGGTAACGAAGACCGAACGATGCCGCCCGCCCGTACAGCCAATCGCAACGGTTAGATAGGCCTTTCCTTCCTTGGCATAGAAAGGGAGCAGGGTTTCCACGAGTCCCGACACGCGCTCGAAGATTTCGGAAAAGGCCGGGTCTTCCGACACATACTCGCCAACGGCGGGGTCCAGACCGGTCAGCGGACGCAGTTTTTCCACCCAATGCGGATTGGCGAGAAAACGCATGTCGAACATCATGTCGGCGTCGCGGGGAACCCCGCGTGCGAAACCGAAGGACATCAGCGTAAGGGTTACGCCCGCCTTCGCCTCGCCTGTGAATTTCTGCCGGACAGCGCGGCGCAGGTCGTGGACGCTGTAGTCCGTGGTGTCGATAACCACGTCCGCCCAGCGGCGCAGAGGCGCAAGGGTTTCACGTTCGCGCGCGATACCGTCGGTGGCGGGCCGGTCCAGCGCCAGCGGATGCCGCCGGCGCGTCTCCGAAAAGCGCCGCACCAGTTCGCCGCCCGTGCAGTCGATGAACAAGACGCGGGCATTCGCGCCGCCTTCGCGCAGCTTCTTGATGCGCGCGACGACGTCGCCCGCATCGAAGGCCCGGGTGCGCGCATCGATACCCACGGCGAGCGGCCGGCCGTCATAATCCTTGGTCGTTTCCATTTTCAGGAGGCGGTTGAGGAGCGATAGCGGAAGGTTGTCCACCACTTCGTAGCCGCTATCCTCAAGGGCGCGCAGCGTCGTCGATTTCCCGGCGCCGGACATGCCGGTGACGATGAGCAGCGGCGGGCGGCGCTCGCCCGGCGTTATGACAGCGTTGACGTTCGAATTGGCCATTACATGCGGCAGCGTAGAGGGTGATTGCCTCAAGTTAAAGCGATCTCAACGATGAGGGGTGCCGAGGGCGCGCGCGAATCGACGCAGATGGTCCGGACAGAAATTCCCGAAAAGGTTCTTGTGGCGGGCTCGGGAAGGCGGTCAGGCGGTGTTTCCAGATCGACATGCAATGCGACCGTGGCGCTGGGCACATGCGGCCGTTCCATGATGCCAAGGCCGCGAATTTCCATCCGCCCGGCGAATCCGGGAACAGGAGCGGCGATCAGCTTGCCCTCAGTGACGGCAAGGCAGGTCTGGTCGTCGGCCACCAGTTTCGCCCCGCGGTCGATCAGGCGCAGCGCCAGGTCGGATTTGCCAGCCCCGCTCGACCCGGTGATGAGCACGCCCTTGCCGCCGATGACGACCGTCGTGGCATGGATGCGATCGGCCGTCATGGCGCGACCGGCAGCGTGATCGTGAAAGAGGCGCCGCCCTTTCGGCGCGTCTGAGCGGTCAGGGTCCCGTCATGCGCCTCGACAATGGCGCGGGATATGGCGAGGCCGAGGCCGCTGTGCTTGCCGAAGGCCTCTCCGCCGGGACGTTCGGAGTAAAAGCGGTCGAAGATCTTTTCCTCGGCACCTTCGGGAATTCCGGGCCCGCGGTCATCGACCCGCATGATGACGCTGTGTTTACCCCGCGCTGCGCCGATCTCGACGATTCCGTTGTCGGGCGAGAAGCTGATGGCATTGTCGACAAGGTTCCGCACCACCTGCGCCAACCGCTGCTCCGCCCCCATGACGATGGCTGTGCCCGCAGCCGGACGTGCGAGTGCCAGCTGGATGTTTCGCGGCAGGCCGCGATCCTCATAATGGGCGACGATGCGTTCGAGAAGCGGCGCAAGGTCGACGGGATCGTAATGCGCGCGGCTGAGTTCGGCGTCGAGGCGCGAGGCATCGGAAATGTCCGTGACCAGCCGGTCGATCCGCTGCACATCGTCGGCGCAGATGGCGAGGAGCTGCGCGCGAAGCTCCGGGTCGGTGATGCGTTCCAGCCCTTCGATCGCGCTTCTGAGTGACGCGAGCGGGTTCTTGATCTCGTGCGAGACATCGGCGGCAAACGCTTCCATGCCGTCGATCCGCATCCGCAAGGCACCCGTCATGTCGCTAAGACTGCGGGCGAGCGCCCCAATCTCGTCCTTTCTCAATTGAAAGCGTGGCACCGTGACTTCGCGCGAACGGCCCAGCCTGACGCGCTGCGCGGCGATGGCGAGGCGGCGGAGCGGCCGGACGATGGTGCGGGCAAGGAAACTGGACAATAGCAGGGATAGCGCCAGCACCCCGAGGAAGATGAAGAACAGCGTCGATCTTTCCGCGCGAACGACCGTCGTGATGTCGCGCGCGTCGGCGGAGACGAGAACCACATTGCCGTTTGGCAGCGGCGCCGCCGCGGAGACGAGATGCGTCCGGTCCGGCAGGAAACGCAGGCCGCCAACCACCTCTTCACGTTTCGCCGCCGCTGCGATTTCGGGGAAACTCGCATATCCACGCGTATCGGACAGGGGAAGTGTCGGCAGCGATTCCGTGCCGACCGTGCCCTCGATGACGCGGTCGAGCCAGCGTGCGGCGTGCTTGCGCCAGGGTTCGTCCGCCGGATCGCGCAGGCTGTAGGTCGGCGGGATCAGACGCCAGTTGTCCGCCAGTTCGCGCCCATCGGCGGCGAAGATGCGGACGCGCGCACCGGTTGCCTGGCCCGCCGCCGCGATCTGGCGCCGTGTCGCCGCGTCGTCCGCTTCGGCGATACCGCCCGCGATCAGCGCCGCCGATGCGCGCATTTCGCCCATGCGCTGCTCAAGAAGCCGTTCGCGGAAGCTATCGAGATAGAGAATCCCGCCTGCCAGCATCAGGATGGCGAACAGGTTGACGGCCAGGATGCGCGTTGCCAGCGACCAGCTGCGCGACCAGCGCAGCTGCGAATTGTCGGTCCTGACCGTCGCCAAGCGGTCAATCGCCCTGGCTGTCGGGACCATTGAAGCGATAGCCGACACCATAGAGCGTCTCTATGGCGTCGAAATCATCGTCGACGCTGCGGAATTTCTTTCTGAGCCGCTTGATGTGGCTGTCGATCGTGCGGTCATCGACATAGACATCGTCCTGATAGGCAACGGTCATCAGCTGTTCGCGCGATTTCACGAAGCCGGGCCGGTCGGCCAACGCTTCCAGAATCAGAAATTCGCTGACGGTAAGACCGACATCCTTGCCGTCCCAAAGCACGCGGTGACGGCCCGTGTCCATCAGCAGGCGTCCACGTTCGATGACGCGTTCCTCCGGTATCTTCTCCTCTTCGGGTTTGGCCCGGTGCGCGGCGCGGCGGAGGACGGCCCTGATCCGCTCGATGAGCAGGCGCTGGGAGAATGGTTTCGCGACATAATCATCCGCGCCCATGCGGAGGCCAAGCGCCTCGTCTAGCTCGGTGTCCTTCGACGTCAGGAAAATGACGGGGATGTCCATCTTGCCGCGCAGTTTCTGCAGCAGTTCGATGCCGTCCATGCGCGGCATCTTCACATCCAGAACGACGAGGTCGGGGGGATTCTCGCCCAGCGCCTTCAGCGCGGCGACGGAATCCGAATAGATGCGGACGATGAACCCCTCGCCCTGCAAGGCGATGGAGAGCGATGTCAGGATGTTGCGGTCATCATCGACGAGGGCGATTGTTGCAGACATGCCGCACCTCTAGCGTTACCTTTGCGGGACGTCACCAAATCTAATGCGTCGTTCACTTTCTCAGGCTATGTCTCGGGACATGAAGACAACCGAAGACAAGTTGCGCCACGAACTTGGCAATGCGGAGGCGCGGGCGGACGGGTTGGAGCGCCTGCTTGAAAAGGCGTGCGAACATATCGTCCGCATCGCCGTCCCGCAGCCACCGGAAGGCAGCCGCCGCGCCGCGCTCTCCTTCATCGACCGGATCGAGGATCTGATCGCGGGCCGGGAAACGCAGCAAGGCTCTGGCCATGCCCCGTCCGAAACCGCGCTGGCCGGACAGCGCGTGCTGGTTGTCGAGGACGAAATCTATCCCGGCATGGCGCTCCGGGTCATTCTGCTGAGCGCCGGCGCGGAACAGGTTCGCCTGTCGAACGGCATCGCCGGTGCGCGCGCTGTGATCAGCAGTGACTTCGCGCCGCACGCGGTCATCCTGGACCTGGATGTGGCAGGCAAGGATGCGCGCCCGATCGCGCACGAGCTGAAAGAGAAAGGTGTTCCTTTCATCTTTCACACCGGGTTTGCC
Organism: uncultured Alphaproteobacteria bacterium; assembly: GCA_963710205.1. Classification (GTDB taxonomy): domain Bacteria; phylum Pseudomonadota; class Alphaproteobacteria; order Sphingomonadales; family Sphingomonadaceae; genus Pacificimonas. The sequence goes on from CAVPZG010000004.1 coordinate 196,794, forward strand.
GACAAGGATGCGCTGGAAGCCGAGTTTCCCGGTCACCCCGTGCTCAGGAAGCCGGCGCCTGCGGATGTTCTTGTGGATACGCTGCTGTCCGCAATTCAGGAACAGGAACGCCCGGCGGTCAGCTGACCAGCGCCGTTGCGTCGCTCCGATAGCGGATCATCGTCTCGCCTGTCAGTGGCTGCGCCGGGGGACTGACGCTTATCGGCAGCGGGTGAGGAGGGCGGCGGTCGCCTGGTCATATCGATCGGGCCTGCGCGCCGCGCGGGCCATCAGCTGGGCGCCCTTCACAAGTGCCAGCGTGGCGGCGGCGTCCTCCGCGGGATTTGCGACGTTCACGATGCTGCCGTCGTCCCTTCCGAACGTGAAAAGCGCCTCCAGCCAGTCGAGATTTTTCCGATGAAAGCGCGCCATTTCGGCGAGGGCGGGTGGCGGCAGGCTGCCGGGACCGGCGCTGAAGCTGACGCAAAGGCAGAGGGCGTCACCGCCGGAGAGGGCTGCGCGATAGGCGGCCACATAGGCGCGCAACTGTACGGCCGCCGTCACCTGACGCGCCCGTATCCGCGTCAGTGTCTCCTCAAACCGCGCGCAATATCGTTCGAGCAACGCGGCGGAGAGTCCCGCTTTCGTCGGGAAATGATGGTGGATGCTGGCCTTCCTGATTCCAACGTCGCGCGCCAGATCGGCATAGCTGAACCCGTCATAACCATATCTGCGGGCGGCACGCTCGGCAGAATCGAGAAGAGCTGTACGGGTTTCCATGAAACCTACCTATTAGTAGGCAGATATTTATGTCAACCTTGTCGGAAAATATCCATGTATTCCGGGCGCTTGTGCTTTGACCGAATCGATAATCCTGGGCTATGATCGCGCACAATTCCCGAAAGTCGCTCGCCTGCGGTGAGCGCTGATCTATCCGCACTTAAGGAGACAGCGCCCATGGCCGCTGACATTACCGTCCCTCTTCATGACCTTGGCGCGCAGGGTGTTCGTGTGAACGCCGACCTGCACTGGAACCTGACAACATCCCCCCTGGTCGAGGCCGCCGTTGCGCGCGGCGAGGGACGTCTGTCAAAACATGGCGCGCTTGTCGTCGAGACGGGTGACCGGACGGGCCGGTCCGCCAAGGACAAATTCACTGTGAAGGACGCCGAAACGGACGGAAATGTCTGGTTCAATGACGGCAACAAGCCGATGGAACCCGCGCATTTCGCCGCCCTGAAGGCCGATTTCATGGCGGCGATCGGTGAAAAGGACACGTTGTTCGTACAGGATCTCTATGGCGGTTCGCAGCCGGAACACCGCGTCAGGGTGCGCGTGATCAACGAGCTGGCATGGCACAATCTTTTCATTCGCACCTTGCTCTGCCGACCGGAGCGCGGGGATTTGAAGGCCTTCGTTCCCGAGTTCACCATCATCGATCTGCCCACGTTCCGCGCCGATCCCGCGCGCCACGGCACGCGGTCCGAAGTGGTCGTTGCCGTCAACTTCACGGAGAAGCTCATCCTGATCGGCGGCACGAAATATGCCGGTGAAATGAAGAAGTCGGTCTTTGGCCTCCTGAACTACCGCCTGCCAGAAGCGGGCATCATGCCGATGCACTGCAGCGCCAACATCGGGCCTGACGGCAAATCCGCCGTGTTTTTCGGTCTCTCGGGAACGGGCAAGACGACGCTGAGCGCCGATGCCAGCCGAACGCTGATCGGTGATGACGAGCATGGCTGGTCCGACACGGCGGTCTTCAACTTCGAGGGCGGCTGCTATGCCAAGATGATCAATCTCGATGCCGAGGCCGAGCCGGAAATCTACGCCACGACGAAGAAGTTCGGCACCGTTCTCGAAAATGTCGTCATGGACCCGGAAACACGCGAACTTGACCTGTTCGACAACAGCCTCGCGGAAAATACCCGCGGCGCCTACCCGATTGACTTCATTCCCAACGCCAGCGCCGAGAATCTCGGGCCGCCGCCGTCCAATGTCATCATGCTGACGGCGGATGCCTTTGGCGTTCTGCCGCCCATTTCAAAGCTGACGCCGGATCAGGCCATGTATCATTTTCTGTCGGGCTATACCGCCAAGGTCGCGGGAACAGAGATCGGCGTGACGGAACCGCAGGCGACCTTCTCGACCTGTTTCGGAGCGCCATTCATGCCGCGCCACCCGAGCGTCTATGGCAACCTTCTGAAGAAGCGCATCGCCGAAGGCGGCGTCGATTGCTGGCTGGTCAATACCGGCTGGACGGGTGGGCCGCACGGGGTCGGTCACCGCATGCCCATTCAGGCAACGCGCGCGCTTCTCAACGCCGCCCTCGATGGTAGCCTGAAGGATGCGGACTTCCGCACCGATCCCAATTTTGGCTTTCAGGTTCCGGTGGCGGTTCCGGGTGTCGACAGCGCCATCCTCGACCCGCGCTCCACCTGGGCGGACAAGGATGCCTATGACGCGAAAGCGAAGGATCTGGTCGCCCGTTTCGTGAGCAATTTCGCCCAGTTCGAGGACCATGTCGATCCGGGCGTGCGCGAGTCGGCACCGAAGGCAGCCTGAGCTTCCCATTCCCGTCCCCACAGCCTAGGCCTGACGGCAGGAAAGACGGGAGACGCAACATGGATATCGAAGATATTGCCGGCGCGGCGGGGGTGGATTTCAGCGCGGTCGGGCAGCAGTTCGGCCTGACGCCGGATCAGACGAAGGGGGCGATGGCATCGCTGCTTCCCATGGTCATGGGCGGCATGCGCAAGCAGGCGGCGGGCGGCGACATCGCGCAGGTCGAGACCCTTGCGGGCGGCATCGATCGGCCGGAGCGGGCGCAGGACACCGGAAATGCGATTCTCGGTCAGATTTTCGGGTCCAAGGATGTGAGCCGCCAGGTTGCGAAAAAGGCTTCGCTGCAAACTCCAGGCGTTTCCGACAGCGTCATGAAGATGCTGCTGCCGATTGTCGCGGCAATGGCGGGCAAGGCGCTGACCAGGAAGATGGGTGGTGGTGTCCTTGGCGGACTTGCAGGCGCCGCGATTGGCTCAATGCTCGGCGGTTCCTCGTCGGCGGCGGCGTCCAGCGGCGGCCTGGGCGGCCTTTTGGGTGCGCTGGACAAGGATGGCGACGGCAATCCGCTGGACGACATCATGGACATGTTCGGGCGCAAGTAGCGAAGTGGTGGAAATCATCGCGGTCTGCACCTAAGTCAGATCGCTATGCCACCATCACGCACATCGAAAAGCTGGGGTTTTCCCCGCTGGGGCGATTATAACGCCGCCGGCTTTGACGCCGCCACGGTCCGCATCTGCGATCGCCATGGCTGCGATGAAAAGGGCGACTGTCCCGCACCCAAATCACCCAATTCCAAGGAACGCTGGTATTTCTGCCAGAAACACGCGGCGGAATATAACAAGGGCTATAATTATTTCGAGGGCCTGACCAAGGAGCAGGCGCAGGAGCGCGCGAACGAGGAGAATGCGGCGTCGAAACATGCGCGCAGCTCCGCCTATGAATGGGCGGGCCGCGGCGACGGCAGCCGGACCCCCGGTGAGCTGGACGCGCTGGAACTGTTTGAACTGGAGCCCGATACGAAATTCGAGGATGTGAAGCTGGCTTACCGGAAATGGGCCAAGCAATATCATCCGGACCGCAAGCCGGGCGACAAGGAAGCGGCGCGCAAGTTTCAGGCCGGACAGGCCGCCTACGACATCCTCAAGACCGCCGAAGAGGTCCGGGAATGGAAAGGGCCGCAGTCGGATTGACGGGTTTTGATGGAAAGGCCGGGCGTTCCATGTGGCGCCCCCGGCGTCAGCCAACATGAAGACCGTGCGTTCGGACTGGGCCCGCGCAATTCTCGTCTGCGGGAAATGCTCGAAGAAATGCGGCGGCGGCTTCGGCAAGAGCGGCAAGCAGGGGCTCATGAAGGCCATGCGGGCCTGGTGCGGTACGGGCAAGGGGCGCAAGAGCCCCATGGGAATCATCGAGGTGAAGTGCCTGGGTGTCTGCCCGAAGAACGCCGTCGTCGTGATCAACGGCTGCGACAGCGACACCTGGAATATCGTGCCCAAAGGCACGGATATGACCGAGGTGGCGGACGCCGTCGGTCTGGCGGAAGGCCGCAATTGAGCCGAGCCTTACTGTTGCACGAAAAACACAGTTCGCTCGCCTTGTGCGCCCAGAAGGTTACGAACGCTTTACAGTCCCGCAAACCAGCCCCTAAAGCCGGATTCATGCCAATTTGGCAGGGGTAGTGCTATCCACATATTCGGGGTCGGGGCCACGTTGGTTCCGGTCACGGGTGCGGAAAACACGGAAATACTCTGGTTTTTTTGAAGTCCAGAATAAGGGATTAGGGACGTGACAAAATCTTTTTACCGCACAGCATTGTGCACCAGCTCGGCGCTCGTCGTCGCAGCCGCTTTCGCGGCGCCGTCTTTCGCTCAGGATGCTGAGCCCTCTGACGCGGGTGTCGTCCCGCAGGAGGCCGCACAGCAGAACCCCGATCTCGGCGGTAACGTGATCGTCGTGACGGGTACCCGTCTGACGAATCCCAACCTCGAGCAGGCCAGCCCCGTCGCGGTTGTGACTTCGGAAGAAATCGAGCTTCGCCAGTCCACGGTCGTGGAAGAATTTCTCCGCGAAATTCCCGGCATTACGCCGAGCATCGGCTCGCAGGTCAATAACGGCAACGGTGGCTCGACGTTCGTCGATCTTCGCGGCATCGGTGCAAACCGCAACCTGACGCTTCTCGATGGAACGCGCATCGTGCCGTCGGGTCTCGGTGGTCTGACGAACGTCGACGTGGTTCCGGTCGCTCTCATCGAGCGCACGGACGTCCTGACGGGCGGTGCTGGCGCCGCTTATGGTGCGGACGCGATTTCCGGTGTCGTCAACTTCGTAACGAAGAGCGATTTCGAAGGGCTTGACCTGTCGCTGCAGAATGCGCTGACCGAAGAGGGTGACGGCCATACCTTCCGCTTCGACATGACGGTCGGTGCCAACACCGATGACGGCCGCGGCAATGCCGTGCTGTCCGTCGGTTACACCGACCGCGACGAGGTATTTCAGGGTGATCGTCCCTTTGGCTTCGAGAACCTGAGTTCCTTCTCCGGCAACCCCGGTGGTTCGTCGACTACCGTTCCTTCGGTGATCACGGTTCCCGGTACCACGGGTGGCACGCTCCAGGTGAGCCCTGATGGCAACAGCCTGCAGCCTTTCTACGCGCCGTTCAACTTCAACCCCTTCAACCTCTTCCGGCTGCCGCAGGAACAGTTCCGCCTGTACGGTAAGGCGAGCTATGAAATCGTGGATGGCGTAGAAGCTTTCACCGAGGGGCTGTTCGTTCAGAGCACAACCACAACCAGGATCGCGCCTTCGGGTACGTTCCGGAACGTGCTTACCACGCCGCTGTCCAATCCCTTCCTGCCCGGGGGTATCCGCAACCAGATTTGCGGCCTCGACACGGATGGCACGACACCTGGCGTTCAGCCACGTTTCTCGCAGGCGGAATGCGATGCGGCCGCTTTGGCTAGAGATCCCAACGATCCGAACTACCGGACTGTCGATCTCGACTATGGTCGCCGGTTCGTAGAGTTCGGTACGCGTGACAACGAGTATGAAACGCAGCTTTTCCAGATCAAGGCTGGTTTCCGCGGCGATATTACCGACACGCTCGGGTTCGAGCTGTTTGCCGCTCATGGCGAAAGCGAAAACGACAGTCGTCAGTCGGGCAATGGTACGCTTTCGCGTCTCCAGCAGTCGGTTCTTTCGACGAGCACGAACGAATGTCTCGACGCATCCAATGGCTGTGTGCCGATCAACCTGTTCGGGCCGCTTGGCAGTCTGACGCCCGCAGTTCAGGCGTTTCTTGACATTGGTAACAGCGGTAAGACCGAGACATCCCTGACGCAGGCCCAGGGCTTCATCACGGGTGACTTCGGTTTTGCAATTCCTTCGGCGGAAACGCCGGTTTCGGTCGTGCTGGGCGGCGAATATCGTCGCTACTCGGCGGGCACGTCTTCCGACATTCTGACCCAGACGCCTGGTGAAGTTCTCGGTAACGGTGCTGCAAACCCTGACAGCTTCGGTGAATATGATGTCTTCGAGGCCTTCGGTGAGCTTGCTATCCCGCTGATCGAAAATGGTTTCATCGAGGAGGCAACGCTGCTTCTGGGTGGCCGTGTGTCCGACTACTCCACGACTGGTACGGAATATACCTACCGCGCGGGTGGTACGATCACGCCAATCGACGGCTTCCAGATCCGCGGCAACTATCAGCGTGTGACACGTGCGCCTAACATTGGTGAACTGTTCTCGCCTCAGGTGACCGGCCTTGATAACTTCGACTCCGACCCCTGCGTTGGTGCGGCACCGGTAGCAGACGCCGCGCTGCGCGCGGTCTGTCTGGCCCAGGGCGCGCCGGCGAGCTCAATCGGCAATATCATTGTCGATCCAGCTGGCCAGGTGAACGTTACGACGGGCGGCAATCCCGACCTGGCCGCGGAGAAGGCCAACACCTGGACAATTGGCGCGATCTTCACGCCGACGTTCGTTTCAGGCTTCTCGATGACGATCGACTATTACAATATCGATCTGAAAGACGCGATCACCTCGCCCACCGTGGACGATGCCTTCATTAACTGTTTCGGCACCAATTTCCGGACAAGTCCATCAGTGACGGCTGCGTCGGCATCGGATCCTGGTTGCACCAGCATCCGTCGCAACCCCGCAACCGGCAACCTGTTCGGTTCGGTCGCGACGACACTCGGTATCCCGTTGGTCACCACCAACCAGGGCCGCATCCAGACCGATGGTATCGACCTCACGCTGAACTATCAGCGTGACCTCGGTTTCGCAGGCCTCGCGTTGAACTTCGTCGGTAACTGGACGAACTCCAACACCTTCGATCCGAACCAGGACAACCCTGATGACGTCGTGTTCGAATGCGCTGGTTTCTTCGGAACCAACTGCGGCTCGATCATTCCTGAGTTCTCGTTCAATCAGCGGACAACGCTGAGCTTCGATACCGTCGATGTCTCGCTGCTGTGGCGCTGGCTTGATCGTGTCGATCTGGAGCGTTCGGTATTTGATGACTCGGGCGAGTCTCCATTCCTGGACGAGTATGAATCGATCCCGTCGGAGCATTATTTCGACCTTTCGCTTCGCTCACAGGTCATGGACAACCTGGCTCTCGTCGGAACCGTCTCCAACCTGCTGGACAACAAGCCAAAGGTTGTAGGTAGCAATATCGGTTCGACAGCCTTCAACAGCGGCAACATCTTCCCGTCCACTTACGACCCGCTCGGTCGTCGGTATTCGGTTACGGCGCGTCTGACTTTCTGACGTACCGCAAGTTGCAACGGTGAAAACAGTCCGGGGGCGAGCGTTTGCTCGTCCCCGGATTTTTTGTTAGTCACTCATATCGCCGTGGCTGGCGGCCAGAGTGAATGATGGAGTGAGTTATGAAATTCGGTGTTTTCATGGCAACGGCGACGCTTGCTGCTTCGGCATCGCTGATCGCGGTTTCGCCTGCTAACGCTGCGGAACAGGACGAGAGTGTCCAGGTGAAAAAGGATGACGAACTGGTCTGCAAGAGGTTCGCCGTCACGGGCTCGCGTGTGAAGCAGCGAGTTTGTCGGACGGAAGCGCAGTGGGAACGCATCGCCGAAGCTGGCCGTCGCAACGCGGCGAGCATTCAGGGCGACGGCGTCAATTCTACGCGTCCTGACAGCTGAGGGCTTGGTCTCTCGGCTCGTACTGGCCTGACTGGCAGTTATTTTATTTTGCCGAACAGTCGACTTAGCTGACGCGCTTTACTCTCATAAATCCCGGAACGCGCTCGGAAGAGAGCCTGTAGCCACCGAGCCCGCTCTCTTTTATGGAAATCTGGTCGCCGTCCCGCAACAGGCGGCGCATCGTGGCCTTGGAGGTTTCCTCCCAGACCTGTCCATTTGCGAGCGCGAACCGAGCCAGGCCGCCCCTGTCATACTTGATGATGGCAATCGTGGAGGCAAGGACACCATTCTCGATTTGCATTGCAGGAGGCTCGGCTGCCGCGTCGATGCCTGAACCGGCAATATCGGCCTTGTCTCGTGGCAGGCCAAATTCCCTTGCTGCGCGGGTCGCGTCGATAGCCTGGAGCTCGTCAACGCGCGCGCTCGCCGCCGCCATAGCGCTATCATAGCAGGCCAACCGCTCATCATTGCCGGCCATTTTCGAACATGTCTGAAAAGGTCCAAGGATGTTCTCTGGCGTTGCCCCTTCCCGAGCCTCGGCAAAAGCCGGAAGCGGACTCGCGGCAACGGCGGCGGTCACAAGAGCCATGAAGGCGGTACGATGGATCATGGCCATTTCGATAATGGAATTCGGTCGCGACGGAAAGGCTTCATTGAAATACCGCAAAGAAAGACAATAATATATGAATGGAGGGCGGCAAAACCGGGCAATTCACCTATAGCGGTAGCGCTCTTTTCCTGAACCAGTATTCCTTCGGCCGTTTCGCGTATGAGAGCCGGATCGCGAAAGGATCACGGATAGCTGACCCGTTGCCGCGGAAGTGAAATGGTTGCCACCATGCCGCCTTCATCCCGGTTTTTGAGATTTAGTTTTCCATCATGCAATTCGACAAATTGACGGACGAGAGCCAGTCCAAGGCCCACCCCGCCATATTTCCGCGCCTCTGTTTGTTCCGCCTGAACGAAGGGATCCTGGACGGTTTGCAACATATCGTTGGAAATGCCGATCCCGTTGTCCTCGACCAGAATATCCACTCCGCCGTCCCTTGTGCGGCTTAGTCTCAGATGGATTTCCGGTTCACCTTCGCAGAACTTTGCCGCGTTTTCGATGAGATTGATCATTGCCTGACGCAGCAGACGCTGATCGCCGCGGAAAAGGAGGGGCTGCTTCGGCAGATCCTCCACAAACGCTATGGGTTTTTCGCGTGGACGTGCGGCCACCAGCATTCTTGCACTACGCATCAGTTCGCCAAGGTCGAATTCGCTTTCCTTGACCTTGATCTTGCCCGCCTCGATGCGCGCCAAGTCGAGAAGATCATCGACGATGGCGAGAAGGTGCTGGCCGCTGTCGGAAATCACCTTGGCATAACCGGAATGGCGCACCGGGTCCTCGCGGCCGCGGTCGTGATCCTGACCGATCAGGTCGGCAAAGCCAATCACGGCATTTAGCGGCGTTCTGAGCTCATGGCTCATCTTGGCCAGAAATTCGGACTTTGCGGTGTTGGCGGCTTCGGCCTTGTCACGGGCGGCCATCAGGTCCGCCTGCAGGGCGAGTAGCTGCTGCTCGTTGGCTTTCAGCGCGGTGATGTCGACATGATTGATGGCGATGTGGCCGTTCGATAGCGGCTCTATGCTGGTTTGATACCAGCGTCCGCCAAGTGCAAATGTCTGGCTGAAGGTGGAAGGCACGGGACCGACCCGGCGAAGAACCGTGTCTTCGGGAAGCGCGTAGCTGCTTTCCGTTTCCATGTCGCGCCAGTGCTGACCACGCGTCAGCGTCCCTGCCCCGATCAGCTGCCTGTACGCCTCGTTCCACAGCAGCAGCGCGCCTTCCTCGTCGAACAGCGCGAACGCCTCGGCGGAGCGGGAAAATTCGGACCATAATTCCTGTGCCGCTGCCAGCGCAGCCTGCGCGGAGACGGCTTCTGATCGTGCGACAAGCTCGCTTCGCAGGGAAGCCGCATTGATCGCCATGCCGAACAATATCACAAGGAGGAAGGCAAGGCCCAGCAGCGCGAGCACGATGTACGGACCCGTCGCGCGCGTCGCAAAGACGAAGATATAGCTCAGAACGACGGGGATGGTGAAGGCAGCGGCGGCGCGCGGGGCGGAGCTTAGCGTCACGGTTGCGGCCACGGCGAGGCTAAGCGCGACCAGGGATACGGCAACCTGATTCGGTGCGGGTAGATAGGGAATGGCGAAACCGGTCAGGCCCCAGGTCAGGCCTGCCAGAAATGATTGAGGCACCGCATTGCTGAGCATCCTGCGCGCGCGGTCTTCCGTGATCTCCTTGTTGCGGACCCGGTATCGGCGCACTGACTGCAACGCCAGGAGGGCTGCGAAAAACACACCCCAGACCAGTTCCAGCCTCCACGGGACAAGCCGCCAGGTGACAATGATGCAGCCGATACCCGCGAGCGCGCCGATGATGAGATTCAGAACCGTCTGACGGGCGAACATGGCCGCATAGGCGCGTGGTCCGAAAGGCCCGTCCGCCTCCATGGCGGAAAGTCGCGGTCTCTCCCAGTCCTTGAAGCGGCCCACAAGGCGGTTCAGCAAGTCCAATTCTCCCCTATGGCTGTCACCCTAGCCGAGAAGGAAGGGTGACCGCCATAGGATCTTATGAAACCGGCCTGTCGACACTGAACGACAGTTCCTTGTCGCCCTCGTTGATCCGCACTGTGGATCCATCAGGCACGTCACCTGACAAAATCATGTCGGCCAGGGGATCCTGAACATAGCGCTGGATTGCCCGTTTGAGCGGACGCGCGCCATAAACGGGGTCGTAACCCACCCTGCCGATCCAGGCGCGGGCTTCGGCCGTCAGGTCGAGTGTGATCTTGCGGTCCACCAGCAATTTCTCGACGCGGGCAAGCTGGATGTCGACGATCGGTCCCATATGCATTTCGGCGAGGCGGTGGAACAGGATGATGTCATCGAGCCGGTTGAGGAATTCCGGACGGAAGTGACCGCGTACGGATTCCATCACCTGATCCTCGACCTCCGAAACGTTCTGGTCGGCGCGCAGTTCGGAGAGATATTGCGAGCCGAGGTTGGAGGTGAGGATGACGATGGTATTTGAAAAGTCGACCACATGGCCATGGCTGTCCGACAGGCGGCCGTCGTCGAGCAGCTGCAGGAGTACGTTGAAGACGTCGGGGTGCGCCTTTTCGACTTCGTCGAACAGGACAACCTGGTAGGGTTTGCGGCGGACAGCCTCGGTCAGTGCGCCGCCCTCATCATAGCCGACATAGCCGGGAGGGGCGCCGATCAGACGGGCGACGGCGTGCTTTTCCATATATTCCGACATGTCGATGCGGACCATCGCATTCGGGTCATCGAACAGGAAGTTGGCGAGGGACTTGGTGAGTTCGGTCTTGCCGACGCCGGTGGGGCCGAGGAAGAGGAAGCTGCCGAGGGGGCGGTTCGGATCCTTGAGGCCGGCGCGGGCACGGCGGACGGCCTTGGAGACGGCGCGAACGGCGTCTTCCTGGCCGATGACGCGCTTGCCGAGTTCGGCCTCCATGTTGAGCAGTTTTTCGCGCTCCCCCTCCATCATCCGCTCGACGGGAATGCCGGTCCAGCGGGCGACGACGGAGGCGATGTCGTCGCCAGTGACTTCCTCGCGCAGCATGGCACCTTCGGAGGCCTGCGCGGCTTCCGCGAGCTGTTTTTCGAGTTTCGGGATCTCGCCGTAGCTGAGTTCGCCCGCGCGCTGCAGATTGCCCTCGCGCTGGACCTGTTCGAGTTCGATGCGGGCCTGGTCGAGCTGTTCCTTGATGACCTGCTCGGCGTCGATCTTGTCGCGTTCCGCCTGCCAGCGCTGGGTCAGGGAGGCAGACTGTTCCTCGAGGTCCACGAGTTCCTTCTGAAGCGTGTCGAGGCGCGATTTCGAGGCGTCGTCAAATTCCTTCTGAAGCGCCGATTCCTCGATCTTCAGCTGGATGATGCGGCGGTCGAGATTCTCGATCTCCTCCGGCTTCGACTCCACCTCCATGCGGATGCGCGACGCCGCCTCGTCCATCAGGTCGATGGCCTTGTCGGGCAGAAAGCGGTCGCCGATATAGCGGTGCGACAGCTGCGCGGCGGCGACGAGCGCGCCGTCCGTGATGCGGACGCCGTGATGCAGCTCGTACTTGTCCTTGATCCCGCGCAGGATGGAGATGGTGTCCTCGACGCTGGGCTCGTCGATGACGACGGGCTGGAAGCGGCGTTCGAGCGCGGCGTCCTTTTCGATATATTTCCGGTACTCGTCGAGCGTCGTCGCGCCGATGCAGTGAAGTTCGCCGCGCGCGAGCGCGGGCTTGATGAGGTTCGACGCGTCCATCGCGCCGTCGGTCTTGCCCGCGCCGACCAGCGTGTGCATCTCGTCGATGAAGAGGATGATCTGGCCGTCCGAACCCTTCACCTCGTCGATGACGCCCTTCAGCCGCTCCTCGAACTCGCCCCGATATTTCGCGCCCGCGATGAGCGCCCCCATGTCGAGCGACATCAGCGTCCGGTTCTTGATGCCGTCGGGGACGTCGCCATTGGCGATGCGGAGCGCCAGCCCCTCGGCGATGGCGGTCTTGCCGACGCCGGGATCGCCGATCAGGACGGGATTGTTCTTCGTGCGGCGCGCAAGCACCTGGATGGTGCGACGGATTTCCTCGTCGCGGCCGATGATCGGGTCGATCTTGCCCGCCTTCGCCTTTTCCGTGAGATCCTGCGCGAATTTCTTCAGCGCGTCATATTGCGATTCCGCGCCCGCCGTGTCGGCGGTGCGCCCGCCCGTGAGGTCGCGGATCGCCTCGTTGAGGCCCTGCGGCGTGACGCCCGCCGTTTTCAGCGCGGTGCCCGCAGCGCCGGGAGAGAGCGCAAGCGCGAGGAGAAGCTGCTGCACGGTGACGAAGCTGTCACCGACCTTCTTGGAATTTTCCTCCGCCTGGCCGAGCACGCGGACGCTGTCATTGTCCCAGGCGACGTCCTGCGCGCCCGATCCCGAGACCTGCGCGATCTTGGCGAGCGCCTGGTCGGTCAGCTGGTTGGCGGTCTTCGCATCGCCGCCCGCCCTCGCGATCAGGCCGGACGCCATGCCCTGCTCGTCGTCGAGAAGCGCCTTCAGGAGGTGAAGCGGCGCCACGCGCTGGTGGCTGTTCCTGATGGCGACGGTCTGTGCGGCCTGCAGGAAACCCTTGGCGCGGTCGGAAAATTTTTCGATGTTCATAATAGGCCCTTTCACGATCCCGCCTCGACATGAGCACGGGCGACATGTCGGCCAGCCACCCCGAAGGCATGGCAGGAAGACTGTGTTACCCCGATAAGATAGTGAGCGCGAACCGCCCTGCAAGAGCGCTGGCGGCAACACTTGTCACAGGCGCGCGACTGTGGGACGAGTGGTCCTAACATGTTCGACCTTCGGCAGATTTCCGTGCGCTATGGCGAGACGGTGGCGCTGCGCCCCGTCACGCTGAAGGTGGAGCCGGGCCGCACGCTGGTGCTGATCGGACCGTCGGGTTCCGGGAAATCGACCCTGCTGCGGGTCATGGCCGGACTCGTGACGCCGGAGGGCGAGGTTCGCTTCGACGGCGCCCCCGTCACGGACTGGCGGAAGGTGCGGCGGCGCATCGGCTATGTCATTCAGGATGGCGGCCTGTTCCCGCACCTGACGGCGCGCGAGAATATCCTGCTGATGAGCCGCGAGCTGGGGCTGGATACCGGCGCGCGGGTCCGGGAACTCGCCGCGCTTACGCATCTGCAGCCCGATCAGCTGGACCGCTATCCGGCGGAACTGTCCGGCGGGCAGCGCCAGCGGGTCGGCATCGTCCGCGCGCTGATGCTGGACCCGGACGTGCTGCTGCTGGACGAACCGCTGTCGGCGCTTGACCCCATCATTCGCGCCGGGCTCGCGGACGAACTGAAGTCGATCATCCAGACGCTGGGGAAGACGGCGGTGCTGGTGACGCACAGCCTGACGGAGGCGCGCTGGTTTTCCGACCGGCTGGTGCTGATGCGCGGCGGAGGCATCGTTCAGGAGGGCAGTTTTGCGGATTTCGAGGCTGCGCCCGCGGATGGGTTTGTGACGGAATTCATCGAAGCGGAACGCAAACTGTGAAGGGAACGCGCCTCCTTCCCGCCCGCAAGCGGTGCAGGTACGTGCTGGCGCTTCTGCTGTTCCTGTTCGCCGTCCCCGTCCGGGCGGAGATCACCGTTGCCTCCAAACTTTTTACGGAATCCGTCATTCTCGGCGAAATCGCGAAGTCCGCCGTTGCCGAGCAGACCGGCGAAGCCGTCGCCCATGCGCGCGAGCTGGGCGGAACGCGGATCGTCTTCGACGCGCTGGAGGCGGGCGAGATCGACATTTATCCCGACTACACCGGCACATTGCGCTTTGAGGTGCTGGCGGGCGAGGATGTCGGGACGGACGCGAAGCTGCGCGCGGCGCTGGCGAAGCGCGGACTGAAGATCACGCAGCCGCTGGGCTTTTCCAACAATTACGCCGTCGCGCTTATGCCCGAACGGGCCGCGGAGCTGGGGTTGAGGAAGATCAGCGACCTGCGGCGCCATCCGGACATCGTGTTTGGCGTGGCGAACGAGTTTCTGGACCGGGCGGACGGCTGGGGCGCGCTGAAATCCGCCTATGACCTGCCGCAGCGGGATGTGCGCGGCATGATCCACGACCTGGCCTATCGCGCGCTGGTGGCGGGGCAGATCGATGCGATCGACGCCTACACGACCGATCCGCAGATCGCGCAATATGACCTGACCTTGCTGGAGGACGATCGCGGGCATTTCCCGGCCTATGAAGCGGTCTTCGTTTACCGCGCCGACCTGGCGCCGGCGGCGCAGGCGGCGCTGGAGTCGCTGGCGGGATCGCTGGACGAAGCGGCCATGCAGGCGCTCAACAAGCGGGCGCAGATTGACGGCGAACCGGCGTCGGCGCTGGCAGCGGAGGTGGTGTCGGGCGTCAGGGGCGAGGACGTGACGGCGTCGGCGGAACAGGGCCGTGCCGCGCGGATCTGGCAGCGCACGAAGGAACATCTGGCCCTAGTCGGGATCGCGCTGGGCGCGGCCCTGCTGATCGCCATCCCGCTGGGCATCGCGGCGGCGCGGCTGCCGCGTTTTGGCAATGTCATTCTGGGCGCGGTCGGCATCCTGCAGACGATCCCCAGCCTGGCGCTGTTCGTCATCATGATCCCGCTGCTGGGAATTGGCGCGGTTCCGACCGTCTTTGCGCTGCTGGTCTATTCGCTGCTGCCCATCGTCCGCAACACCCATGCGGGGCTGACGGGCATCGCACCCGGCCTGCTGGACAGCGCGGACGCGCTGGGCCTGGGCAAATGGGCGCGGCTGCGCCGCGTGGAACTGCCGCTCGCCGCGCCAACGATCATGGCGGGCGTGAAGACGGCGGCGGTCATCGCCGTAGGGCTGGCGACGCTGGGCGCGATCATCGGTGCGGGCGGTTATGGCCAGCCGATCCTGACCGGCATCCGTCTCGCCTCGACACCGCTGATCCTGGAGGGCGCGATACCGGCGGCGGTGCTGGCCCTGTTGATGCAGGCTGCCTTTGATCTGGCGGAGCGCTGGATCACGCCGCGTGGGCTCAGGCTGCGACAGGCGGCGTGAGCGCGACGTCGGCGCATCTTGCCAAATCGCCACGGGCGCGACACGAAGCCCGTATGAGCACGATCGATCCCGCGCAGGCTGAACTTTTTTCCGGCATGGCCGCCGAATGGTGGGACCGGTCGGGGTCGTCGGCGCTGCTGCACAAGGTCAATCCGGTGCGGCTGTCCTATATCCGGCAGCGGGTCGGCCCGCATTTCGGACGCGACACGTCCGGACCGCGCTGGCTGGAGGGACTGGACTGTCTGGATGTCGGCTGCGGCGGCGGGATATTGTCGGAATGCCTTGCCCGGCTGGGCGGGGCGGTTACGGCCATCGACGCGGCGGAGGAGTCCGTGAAGGTCGCGGAGGCCCATGCGGCCGCGCAGGGGCTGGAGATCGATTACCGGCTGGCGGCGACGGACGTTCTGGTCGCGGAAGGTCTGGCATACGACCTGATCACCTGCATGGAGGTCGTCGAGCATGTCGCCGACGTGCCCGCCTTTCTGTCAGGGCTGCGGGCATTGCTGAAGCCGGGCGGGCTGCTGGTCTTCTCGACACCGAACCGGACCGCGATGAGCTTTGGCGTGATGATCCTGGGCGCCGAATGGGTGCTGCGGCTGCTGCCGCGCGGAACGCACGAATGGGACCGGTTCCTGACGCCCGATGAATTGACCGCGGCGCTGGCGGAGGCGGGGCTGGCGGTCACCGATGTGGACGGGATCGCGCTGGATGCGGCGCGCGGGTTCGAGCTGTCGGACGACCGGCGAGTGAATTATATCGGTGCTGCCGTCATCGCCTAGAGCATCGCAGGATTCGGCGGGTAAATCGAGGAGATGGACGCCCGCAGCCGCCAGCATGACGGGTGCAGGCGGGCGTGACCCGCGCGGCGGCCTAATCCAGCCCCAGCATCCCTTGCGCGAAATCATAGCGTTCGATGACTGTATATTCGGCCCGTTCGCCCGTGAGGGTGCTTTCGTAGAGGCAGAAGTCCGTCACGGAAAACGCGGGCAGGCTGAGATCGCCATGCCGGGCCATGAAGTCATCGAGCGGGCCCATGCCGCGCGAGAAGCGGGCCAGCGTGATGTGCGGGTGATAGCTGCGCGTTTCGCGCTCGATCCCCAGCGGCACGAGGGCGGAGTTCACTTTCCGGTGCAGCCGCACGGCATCGTCCGGCGGCCGGATCCCCGCCCAGAGCTGGTCGATGCGGCCGCGCCGGTCGAACGTGCCGACGCCATCGACGCGCAGGTTGACGGGCTTCGCGGTGACGCCCGCCAGCGCCTCGGCGATGTCATTGGCGTCGCGGTGAGTGCGCTCCCCAAGGAAGCGCAATGTCATGTGCAGCTGGTCCTCGCCCTGCCAGCGGGCGCCGATGACGCCGCCCATGATCTCCATCAGCGCGTCCTTGATATCGAACGGCGGGTCGATGCCGATGAAAAGCCGGTGCATGGAAACAGGGTTTAGCGAAATCTGGCGGGAGACGTCACCCCGGGCGTGGTGCGGGGTGACGAAGCCCCCGCTATTTCAGTGCCGCGATCACGGACGGCGTGATGCCATCGACGATGATTTCGATGCCCTTTTCATTGGGATGCAGGAAGTCGGGCAGCAGATATTGTTTCCGGAGCGCGACGCCGCGCAGGAAGAAGGGATAGAGCGGCACATCGTGGCGGCGGGCGAGGAAGGGATAGATGCGGTTGAAATAGCGGAAATTCTCCTCACCGATATTGGGCGTGGCCAGCATCCCGGCGATGAGGACGTTGATATCGCGCCCGCGGATTTCCTCGATGATGGCATTGAGATTGCGGAGCGTCTCCTTTGGATCGAGACCGCGCAGCATGTCGTTCGCGCCAAGCTCGACGATGACGAGATCGGGTTTGGTTTCAAGATTGTCGAGCGTCCATTTGATGCGCTGCCGCCCGCCCGCGCTGGTGTCGCCGGACACGCCCGCGGGAATGACGTTCGCCTTCACGCCCCGCGCGCGCAGTTCCCTTTCAAGCTGCGGGACGAAACCCTGGTCCTGATCGAGGCCGTAACCCGCCATGAGCGAATCGCCGAAAGCGACGACGGTTTTCGTCTGCGCCATCGCCGGCAGCGCCAGCATCAGGGCGCAGAGGAAAAGCGCCGCATGGACAATGGCGGGGAAACGTCCATATGAGCGGGACTTGGAAAATACTGGCACGCGGGGAGGCTCCTCTGACTTCGACTAGGGACGCTCATATTGTCATCGACGCGGTGAATGTCACCTTGACGCTGTCCGGCGCGGCCGGCCCGGTCGAGATTCTGAAGGGCGTCAACGTGCAGCTGCGCCGCGGCGAGAGCGTGGCGGTGCTGGGACCGTCAGGGTCGGGCAAATCGTCGCTGATGGCGGTTCTGTCCGGGCTGGAGCGGGCGACGTCGGGGTCCATCCACACCGCGGGCGCGGATTTCGGCACGCTGTCCGAAGACGGCCTGGCGCGGGCGCGGCGCGGGCATATCGGCATCGTGCTGCAGGCCTTTCACCTGCTGCCCACCATGACGGCGCTGGAAAATGTCGCCGTGCCGCTGGAACTGGCGGGGGCGGCGGACGCCTTTGGGACAGCGGAGGCGGAGCTGCGCAAAGTCGGCCTTGGCCACCGCTTGACGCATTATCCGGCGCAGCTGTCGGGCGGCGAGCAGCAGCGGGTCGCCATTGCCCGCGCGACGGCGCCGGGCCCGGAAATTCTGTTCGCGGACGAACCCACAGGCAATCTGGACGGCGCGACGGGACATGAGATTATCGACCTGCTGTTCGACCGGCAGGCGGAGCAGGGCACGACGCTGCTGCTGGTCACGCATGACCCGGAAGTGGCAGCGCGCTGCGAGCGGGTGGTCGAAATGCGGGACGGCAACATCGTCAGCGACCGGATGAAGGCCGCGGCTTGAAACTGGCCTGGACATTCGCCCTGCGCGACCTGCGCGGCGGGCTGGGCGGCCTCAGGCTGCTGGCGGTTTGCCTGTTTCTGGGCGTGGCCGCCATTGCCGGGGTCGGCAGCCTGTCGTCCTCCATCGTCGCGGCGCTGGCAGCCGAGGGACAGGCCATATTGGGCGGCGATGTCGAGGTGCGGATCGCGCAGCGGCGCGCGGACGATGCCGAGCGCGCGGCCTTTGCCGCCGAGGGCGATGTCACCGAGGTCGTGCAGATGCGCGCCAATGTGGCGACGCCAGACAATGCGGACTCGCTGATCGGCGAGCTGAAGGCGATCGACAGCGCGTTTCCGCTCTATGGCCGCTTCGAGCTTGCCGGCGGGCGCGACATGCGGGCGGCGCTGGCGGACGGTGTGCTGATCGGACGCGACGCGGCGGAGCGGCTGGGACTGGCGGTCGGCGACGATGTCCGCATCGGCCTGACGACGATGCCGGTCGCGGGCATTCTGACCGGGGAGCCGGACAAGGTGGCGGAGGGCTTCGTACTGGGGCCGACGCTGCTGATGGATCAGACGCGGCTGGCAGCGACGCAGCTGGAGCGGCCGGGCAGCCTTTACCGGGTGCATTACCGGATCAGGACGCCCGCGACCGCCGATCCCGGCGAGGTGGCGACGCGGCTTGAGGAGGCGTTCCCGGCCTCCGGATTTCGCATTCAGGACCGCACCAACGCCGCCCCCGGCGCGCGGCGCTTTATCGAGAATGTCGGCCAGTTCCTGACGATGGTGGGGCTGACATCGCTGCTGGTCGCCGGGGTCGGCGTGGCGAGCGGCGTCGGCTCCTATCTGGCGACCAAGACGCGGTCGATCGCGGCGCTGAAGAGCGTCGGCGCGGATTCGCGCACGATCTTCATGACCTACCTGATGCAGATCGGCGTGGTGGCGGCGGTTTCCGTGGCGGCGGGCGCCGTGGTGGGCGCCTTCGTGCCTGCGCTGGTGGGCGCGGTCGCGGGCGAGACGCTGCCCGTCCCGCCGGAAGCGGGCATCTACTGGCTGCCGCTGCTGAGCGCGGTCATCTATGGCCTGCTGGCCGCGGTGGTGTTCGCGCTGTGGCCCTTGACCCAGGCGAAGGACGTGCCCGCCGCGCGGCTGTTCCGCGCGGGCGTTGAGGGCATGACGCGGCCGCCGAACGCGGTCATCGCCGCGATTGCCGTGTCGGCGCTGCTGATTGCGGGGCTGGCGATCTGGCAGGCGCGCGAACCGCTGTTCGCCGCGGGATTCCTGGGCGCGGCGGTGGCGGTGCTGCTGATCCTGGGCGCGCTGGCGAGCCTGATCACCTTCGTCGCCCGCCGCATACCGCGACCGCGGCAGCCCTTGCTGAGACTGGCGCTCGCCAATCTGACCCGGCCGGGCGGGATGACGCGGCAGCTGACCGTGGCGCTGGGGCTGGGGCTGACGCTGTTCGCCACGCTGGCGGTGATCGAGACCAATCTGGGCCGCCAGATCGGCGAGACGATTCCGGCCGAAGCGCCAAGCCATTTCATCCTGGACATTCCCGCGGCGGAGGCGCCGAATTTCCGGGCGCTGGTCGAGGATGTTTCCGCAGGCGCAGGGGTCCGCATGGTTCCGAGCCTGCGCGGGCCGGTGACGGCGCTGAACGACGTGAAGGTCGCCGACATGGAGGAAATCCCGGAAGGCGGCTGGGTGCTGCGCGGGGATCGCGGTCTGACCTATTCGGAGGAGCTGCCCGTCGGCAACAGGGTCGTCGACGGCGAATGGTGGCCGGAGGATTATGACGGGCCGCAGCTCGTTTCCATGGATGCGGAGATCGCGGAGATCCTGGGACTGGCGGTGGGAGACCGGATCACCGTCACCATCCTTGGCCTGCCGCTGGAGGCGACCATCGCCAACACGCGGGACATCGACTGGGAGTCGATGGGATTCAACTTCGCGCTCGTCTATTCGCCGGGACCGATCGAGGATGCGCCGCACAGCTTCATGGCAACGGTGCAGGCCCCCGATAGCGCGGACCGCGACCTGTCGCGTGCGATGGGCGCCGCCTTTCCAAGCGCGTCGATGATCCGCGTGCGCGACGTGGTGGACAGCGCGCAGGCGCTGCTGGGACAGCTGACCACAGCGATCCGGGCCTCTGCTTCCGTCGCCATCCTGGCGGGCATCGCCGTGCTGGTCGGGGCGATCGCCGCCGCGCGGCGGGCGCGGACCTATGATGCCGTGATGCTGAAAGTGCTGGGCGCGACACGGGCGCAGGTGCTGACCGCGTTCCTGATCGAATTCGTCATATTGAGCGTCGTCGTATCCGGGCTGGCGCTGGCGCTGGGCGTGGCGGGCGGCTGGTATGTCGTGACGCAGGTCTTCACACTGGACTGGCTGCCGGACTGGACGCCCGTTCTTGCCATAACCGGCGCAGGCGCGGCGATCGTGATCCTGTTCAGCCTGATCGGTTCCTGGCAGTCGTTGCGGGTTCGCCCGGCCAGAGCCTTGCGCACGCTTTAACCATTGAATCCGGTTTTGCTTGAAACCTTCGCGGAATATCCCCACATTATGCGCATTCCAGGAGCCCCTTGCTCCTGAGCATTTGGGAGAGTTTTCAGCGATGGATAATCGTACGGATCCACGTTTCACCGTTAGCCAGGCGCGGCCGGGTACCGCCGTCCCGCGCGCGGGCGGAGCCAGCTATGATGCGGGCCTCCGCAGCTATATGCTGAACGTCTACAACTACATGGCCGGCGGCGTCGCGCTCACGGGCGTTGTGTCCTACCTGTTCGCGAACAGCGGTCTTGCGGCCTCCGTCTTCAATGGCGGCGGGCTCATGTCCTGGGTCGTGATGCTGGCACCGCTCGGCTTCGTCCTGGCCCTCAGCTTTGGCATCAACAAGATGTCGACGGCGACCGCCCAGATGGTGTTCTGGGCCTTTGCCGCCGTCATGGGTGTGTCGATCAGCTATATCTTCCTGCTGTATACCGGCACGTCGATCGCGAAGGTCTTCTTCATAACGTCCGCCGCGTTCGCAGGGCTCAGCCTTTACGGATATACGACCAAGAAGGACCTGTCCGGCATGGGCACGTTCCTGATCATGGGCGTAATCGGCCTGATCATCGCCAGCGTCGTTAATATCTTCCTGAAGTCGAGCATGTTCGATTTCGTCATCTCGATCCTGGGTGTGCTGATCTTTGCCGGTCTGACGGCCTATGACACACAGAAGATCAAGAACATGTATTTCCAGGTCGCGGGCACGAACATGATGGGCAAGACGGTCATCATGGGCGCGCTGTCGCTCTACCTCGACTTCATCAACATGTTCCTGTTCCTGCTGCGTCTGTTCGGCAACCGCGAATAGTCGCCCCCCGCGACGGGCGGTTGCGCCCGTCGGCGGACGGACAAAAAATGGCCCGGCGGGAGCGATCCCGCCGGGCCTTTTCATTGGCGGGGCTTCTTCATTGACCGGGTTTCGGCACCGCGGCGGCCGGTCTCAGTTCTGGTCCGGAACGTCCCATTCGCTGGCCTTTTTGAGGCGCTGCATCTCCGTTTCCGTGAAGGGCGGCGATGTGCTGTGCATGGAGGATTCCCTCGCCTGTCTGCGCGCGGCCTCCGCGTAGAGCTTTGGATGCGACAGGGCGATGATTTCGAGGTTCTTCTGCAGGCGGAGCATGACCTCTATCGTTCCCGAGCCATCGCGGGATATCGGATTGAAGAAATCGTCGAACATGTTGCTGATTTCGATATCGGGAGCGTAGAGATTGTCGAACAGCTGCTGCTGTTCCTCGTGGACGCCCTTCCCATAGGCCTGAAAAACGCGCACGCCCGCGCCCAGCACCGCAATGGCGGTGCCCGGGTCGTTTATGCCGGGCGATAGCGCGCGGCTGGCGATTTCGGAAAGGACGACCAGTCCGAAGCGCGGGTCCTGATCGAAATCGCGGTCCTTTCCGACACTGAAGGCCGACTGAATCTTGCTGCGCTGTTCCCCATCGAGTTCGGGCACGCTGTGCGCGACGGGGGCGCTGCCGTGCACGAACGCGCCGGGCAGCCATCTGAGGTGGAGGACGGCATCGCAATCCTCGCAGATTTCCTGCAGCTTGCCGACATCGACATGCTGCAGATAACCCGTTTTTTCGAGATAGATGGGTGCGGCGTTGGGCGGCAGGGCCACGGACGGATTTGCGCCGAGGCGTGGACGCTTGCCCCAGTTGAAGGCCGCCTCCACAGCCCTGTCCTCGACGCGTTCGGTGGTGTCACCGACCCGTCCGAAATAGTTGAGTTCCTGAATCCAGCGCAGCAGTGCGGCGACGACGAGAAAGATGACGACCAGCGTCGCCAGAAACAGGATGATGCGGCCCTTGTCGCCATAGATATTCGCGGCAAGGCCAACGATGCCGACGATTGAAAACAGGAACGTGCCGATGAAGGTCGAGAGCGTATTGGTGGCGACACTGTCGGTAATCAGCAGCATGGTCGCGCGGGGCGTGACGTTGCTGGTGGCGCTGCCATAGGCGCTGACCATGATCGACAGGCTGAAGGTCGTGACGGCAAGCATCGAGGACGCCAGGATGTTGAGGATGCCGCCGACGGACCCGGCGGCGAGCGTCAGTTCCCAGCTGGTCGGCATATACGGGCTGGCCACGGCGGCGACGAGGGCCACAGCGACCGCCGCCACGCTGAACATGGACGCGCGGACCCACATCCGTTTTGAAAACTGGCGCAGGACCCAGCGCCAGCGTCCGATCAGATAGTCGCCGGTATCATCGACGTTCATATGGCTTCGGCAGGCGTGTCGCGTTCCGGGCTGCCGTTACCGGTTGGGACGATCTCCACGATGATATCATGCTCCTCGAGGCTCTTCGCTTCCTCTTCCCAGAAGCCGTAATATTTGCCGCCGCGCACGATGCGGACGGCGAGGCCGCCCTGGCAGCTGGAGAGCGGCTGTCCGGCTTCTCCGATGGCTATGGGCCGCTCGACAAGCTGCACGCGGCCCGACGCGACAATCAGATCGGTGACATAGTCGACGACGTGGCTGCCGGTCGCGGCACGGGCGAGGAGGTGGCCCCCGAGCGCCACCGGATTGATGACGGACTCCGCGCCCGCCTTCTTGACCAGAAATTCATTCTCTTCGGACTTGATGATCGCGCTGATCTTTATGGTTTCGTTGAGCTGCCGCGCGGACATGACGAGGAGCGCGGTCGTGTCGTCGCGCCCGCCGCAGGCGACGAAGCTCTTGGCATATTCGATATTGGCCATCTGCAACGTGGCGTTGCGCGTGGCATCGCCCTGCAAGGTGGTGCAGCCCACCCCGAGTGCGCGTTCCAGCGCCGCCTCGGAAGGGTCGATCACCAGAATGCTTTTCGCGGGAATGCCATTCTGCATCAGCTCGTGCACGGCGGCGCTGCCGGTCGTGCCATAGCCCGCGATGATGAAATGGTCCTTGAGTTCCTTTTGCACGCTTCTCATGCGCCATTGCTCCCAGCTGCGACGGACGACAAAATTATAGGCTGTGCCGATGAACAGCAGCCAGATGAACAGGCGGATGGGCGTCACCACCAGCGCGTCGAACAGGCGCGCGCCCTCCGTCACGGGGGCGATATCGCCGTAGCCCACCGTCGTGATGGTCACCATGGTGAAATAGACGACGTCGATAAAGCTGATATTGCCATCGACATTGTCGACGAGGTCCGCACGGCCGACCCAGTGTCCGATGAGGGCGACGGCCATCAGGCCGACGACCACACCGCCGCGCAGCAGGATGTTGCCCCACGGCGACAGCCGGTCGGGCTTTCTCAGTCTGAGAGAGCGGTCGCGCTCGACGCGCATGGAAAACATTCCCGGCATTTGCGGCGGAGGACGCGAGGGAAGGGTCGAGGGTGGCGGAGCGTTTTCCTTGGCCATTATTCGGGTGAAACCTCCACCAGCAGCTTGCCGAAATTGCCACCCGAATAGAGGAGTTTCACATGCTCGTCAGCCTTGCCCAGACCCTTGCGGATGTCCTGCCGGGTTTTCAGCCTGCCCTCCGCCATCCAGCCGCCGAGTTTGGCGGACGATTCCGCGAAGCGGTCCGCAAAATCGGTGACGATGAAACCGCGCACGGTCAGGCGGCGCATCAGCATGGTTTCCCAGTAGCCGGGGGCGCCGCCCTGCGTCTGGCCGGTCTCGTTATACTGGCTGATGAGGCCGCACAGGGGAACGCGGCCAAAGGTGTTCATGCGGTCGAGAACGGCCTGCATGATCGGGCCGCCGACATTTTCGAAATCGATGTCGATGCCGTCGGGGCAGTGCCTGTCGAGTGCCTTGCCGACATCCTCGTTCTTGTAGTCAATGGCGGCGTCGAAGCCGAGCTCGCCCGTGATCCAGTCGCATTTTTCCCTGCCGCCGGCGATGCCGACGACCCGGCACCCCATGATCTTGCCGATCTGCCCGACGATCTGTCCGACCCCGCCCGCCGCCGCGGAGACGACGAGCGTTTCGCCCGCCTTTGGCTGGCCGATGTCCATCAGGCCGAAATAGGCGGTCGGTCCAACCACGCCGAACGTGCCGAAGGCGGCGGCGAGCGGGACGCCGGGAATGGACGGCAGGACGGAGACGCTGCCCTTTGGCGCGATGATGTGCGTTGCCCATTCGCCAAGGCCGCCGACGATCGCGCCCGCCTCTATGCCCTGAACGCGGCTTTCCAGGACGCGGCCAGCGATACCGCCGCGCATGGGCGCGCCGATTTCGACGGGCGGCATGTACTGCTCGCGGTCCGACATCCAGATGCGGTTGGTGGGATCCAGCGAGAGATAGATGGTTTCGATGAGAAGATGGCCGTCCGCGAGTGTGGGCAGCGCCTCCTCGACATACTCAAGGTCGCCGTCGGCGATGTCGCCTTCGGGCCGTTTGGCGAGCTTCCAGACATGACGATTCATTGGCGATCTCCCTTTGTCACGTGCGCTTAGCGGTCATGGCGGCTTCGTAAAGCTGGCGATATGCGCTGACCATCACGACCTCGTCATATTCGGCGGCGACCCTGGCGCGGTTGGCGCTGCCGACAGCGGCGCGCAGGGCGGGGTCGCCAAGCAGGCGGGCAAGGCTGCGGCCGAGTGCCGCGCTGTCCGCCGTGCGGGCGAGAAGAGGGCGGTTTTCAGGCGCGACGATGGCGGCAATGTCGCCGACGCTGGTGGACGCGGCGGGAAGGCCCGCCGCCATCGCCTCGACCAGACTGATGGGGAATTGTTCGCTGTCGGAGGAAAGCGCGAAGATGTCGAACAGGCCGACATAGCGCGCCGGATCGGCGAGAAACCCGGGCATGACGAGGCGGTCCGCAATGCCCGCAGCCTCCGCAGCGGCGCGGATGCGGCCGCGTTCCGGCCCCTCCCCGACAATGACGAGGCGCGCGGGAAGATCGACGATCCTCGTCGCAAAGGCGAACGCCTCGACAAGGCGGGGCAGGTTCTTGACCGGCCGCAGGCCCGCGAGCGTGCCAACGATGAGCTCACCTGGCCGCTTGTCGAGGCCCGGAATGGCATCGGCGGCCGGCCGATGCGCGAACCGGCCGGTGTCGATGCCGTTCGATATGCGCGTGACGCGCGCGCGCGGCTGCTTCCAGACCGTGAGCGCGACATGTTCGAGCAGCTGGGACGGGACGACCAGCGCCGCGGCCGCGGGAAGGGAGAGGCGGCGGTAGAGGATTCGGGCGGTCTTTTGCCGGTCCTGTTCATCATGATTGAAACCGTCCTCGTGATGCACGAGCGGTGTCCGGCCAAAGAGGCGGCGTGCCAGGACAGCGTCCATCGCGCCGAAATTGTAACTGAGCGCCAGATCATAGCCGCCGCTGTCGATGGCGCGGGCGATGCGCCTGAGCCGCATGGGGGTGGGCCTTCCCGCAAGCGACGGGAAATCCGTGAGAATCCGCGCCTCGACGCCGGGTTCAACCGCATCCATCGCCGCCGTTGAGGAGGGGACGGCGCTGACGATGTCATGCGCGAAATCGTCACCGAAGGCGTTCATCAGCCTGACGGCGCGCGCCTCCTTGCCGCCAAGGTCGAAGGTGGAATGAAGGTGGAGGATCCGGCGGCGCGTCATGTCTGCCCCGCGCTATACGGCAGGGCGCGGGTGCATGGTAGTGGCCTATCAGGACTGTCTGGTCTATGCGCGCGGCCATGGGCGGACTTTACCTCATCAAAGACGGACCGGATGCGGCCACACGCACCGCAGCGGCTGAAGCGCAGTTCGGGCGGCACGGCTTTCGCGATTTCACGCCCGTGTCGGGTGCCGGCTTTACCGGTTTCCATGCCGCGCCCTTTCACGGCGGACCGGAAAGCCACCTGGAACGGGACGGCGACATGGTCGCCGTGGCGGGCACGCTGAGCTATGACGGCAAGCTCGGAACGGCGGCGCTGACCGCGCTGCTGGCGGATTTCCGGTTTCCGTTCACGGACTGGAACAGGCTGCACGGCCAGTTCATCCTGTTCGTCAGAAAGGCGGGACGCGCCTATCTGATGACGGACTATTTCGGTGCGTTCCAGCTGTTCCACGACGAGGACGACACGCTGTTTTCCACAAGCTTTCTGGCGGCGGCGGGCAGTCTGGAGCGGGTCAGTTTCGACCCGCAAAGCGTTTATGAGTTCGCATTCAACGTGTTTCCGACAGGCAATGACAGCATCCTTGCCGAGCTGAAGCGGGTCGGGCCGCGCCAGCAGATCGAGCTGGGAGAGACGGTCACGCGGAAGGCCGTCGACAAGCCCTTGCCAGCCGAAGCGCTGAAGCTGCCTCTGGAAGAGCGGATCGCGCGCGCGTCCGGTCACCTACGCGCGCTGATGGCGCCCTATGCCGCGCATTATGGCGACCGGGTGCAATGCCCGCTGTCGGGCGGTCTCGATTCGCGGCTGGCGCTGGCGCTGCTACGCGATGCGGGCGTCAAGCCGCATGTCTATGTCTATGGCGCGCCGGGCGACGAGGATGTCGAGATCGCGCGTGCCATCGGCAAGGGCGAGGGGTTCGACCTGGAGGTCTTCGAAAAGGCGAAATACGCCGCCGTCGCGCCCGATGAATTCGCCCATCAGGTCGAGATGAATTTCCATGAGACGGATGCGCTTGTCACCGATGGCGGGCTGTTCGACAATGGCGGCAACGCAGCGGCGCGGCACGCGCGGCAGGCGGGCGGGCAACTGGCGGTGTCGGGCGGATGCGGCGAGGTGTTCCGCAACTTCTTTTATCTGCCCGACCGGCGCATGACGGCGCGCGAGGTCGTCGGCGCCTTTTTTGCGCGGTACACGAGCGCGGACGTCGTGCCGGAGTTCAAGCCGGAGCGCTTCCTGGGCAATCTGGAAGCCAAGGCGCTTCGCGCCGTGGGCGAGGAACATGCCGGAAAGCGGTTGCCGCGCCCGGTCATCGAACAGCTGTACCCGCGCATGCGCTGCCGCGCCTTTTTCGGGCGCGAGATCAGCCTGGTCGGGCGGCAGGGCGGCTATCTGATGCCATTTTTCGATCATAGCGTCGTCGCCGAAGCGCTGACCCTGCCCATCGGGCTGAAAAACGCGGGCAAGTTCGAGTCCGCGCTGCTGGCGCATATCGATCCCAAGCTGGCGAGCTATCCATCGGGCTATGGCTATGCCTTTGACGAAAAGGTGACGATGGAGCACCGCATGTCGGAATTCGGCACGCGCGTCCGCCCGCCCTGGATGCGCAAGCGGTCCTATGCCCTGAGACGCCGGCTGGGCCCGATCGCCGACGAACATGGCGGCCTGCTGACGCCCGCCTATCTTGGCCGCGTGCTCGACCTGCATTTCCCGCACATGAGCCGCTTCTTTCGCGTGAAGAACATTGCCGACAGCGGGCTGTACCGGCGGGTGGCGACGCTGGAATATCTGGCGCAGCATCTGGAGGACCGGCTGGGCCGGGACGTGGCGGACCCTGTGAATTGAGCCAAATTGACTCCGGCTCATATTATCCCATATCAGGAAGGTTCGTACTGGGGAGTATCCGTTTCCATGGCCAGCCGTGCCGCCACCAAGACCGCGCCCGATCCGCGCGCGCGGCGTTATGATCCCGCCGAGACGCGGCAGCGCGTGCTGGAGGCGGCGAACCAGCTGTTCTCGCAGCGCGGCTTCGCCAAGACCGGTACCGCCGACATCGCGCGCGCAGCGGATGTTTCGGAAGGCTCCATCTTCTATCATTTCGGTTCGAAACGCGCGCTGCTGGAGGAACTCGGCCGCAATTATGGTGAGCGCATGTGCGCCGCCATGCAGGGCGATGACGAACTGAAGAATATCGATCCCGGCATGTCGATCCGCCGCTGTTTCGCCTATTGCGAAACGCACCAGACCTGGGAAGAGCTGGTGCATGCCAATTCGAGCGATGGCACGAAGGCGGGAATGCACGGCAATCCCGACGCGGAACCCTTTTACCGCGCCAGCCAGGAGGTCGTCGTGAAGTGGGTCGAGCGGCAGTATGAGGCCATGGCTGCCGAACGCGGCCTGACGCAGTTGAACGTACCCGTCGCGGCGCGGCTGACCTATGGCGTCGTTGGCGACGCACTCGACCTTGCCTTCGGCCCGAATGCCAGCCCCGATGCGCGTGCGGAAATCGAGGCGGAGACCATTCGGTTCGTCTGTGCCGCCTGCGGGGTGGATTGCCCCGCCTGATCTGGTGACAGGCAGCTATCGCCCCGACCCGGCTATCCTGTCCCTGGGCGATGGCTTCTTCGAAGCCGTAAAGCCTGCGGCATTCCCCGAAACGACATTGCGATTTCGCAACGACCGCGCGGCTGCCGAAATTGGGCTGGACGCCTATTCCGACGCCGACTGGCTGAGGCATTTCGGGCGTTTCGAGGCGCTGCCGGAAAACCTGCCGCAGCCGCTCGCGCTTGCCTATCACGGGCATCAGTTCCGCAGCTATAATCCCGACATCGGCGACGGGCGCGGGTTTCTGTTCGCGCAGCTACGGGACGGGGCCGGACGCCTGATGGACCTGGGCACCAAGGGGTCGGGGCGCACCCCCTATAGCCGCACGGGCGACGGGCGGCTGACGCTGAAGGGCGGCGTGCGCGAGATCCTGGCGACGGAAATGCTGGAGGCGCTGGGTGTCGAGACCAGCCGGACGCTGTCGCTTATCGAGACGGGAGAGGCGCTGGAACGCGGCGACGAGCCGTCACCGACGCGCTCCGCCGTCATGGTGCGCCTTAGCCATTCGCATGTCCGCTATGGCACCTTTCAGCGGCTGGCCTATCTGGGCCGGGCGGCGGAGATGGAGCGGCTGATCGATTATTGCCTGCTGCATTTCGTCGGCGCCGAGGATGTCGGCGACCGTTACGCCGCGCTGATGGACCATGCCGTATCGGGCGCGGCGCGGCTGGCGGCAAGCTACCGCGCGGCGGCGTTCGTCCACGGCGTTCTCAACACCGATAATATCAACATTACGGGCGAGAGTTTCGACTATGGCCCCTGGCGCTTCGCGCCGCGCTGGGACGATGGCTTCACGGCGGCCTATTTCGACCAGTTCGGGCTGTACAGTTTCGGGCGGCAGGCCGAGGCGCTGCAATGGAATGTGCATCAGCTGGCGCTGGCGCTGCGGACCGTGGCGGAAGCGGACAGCCTGATCCCGGCGCTGAAGGCGTTTCCGGACCGGTATGAGGCGGAATTGGTGAAGGCGATGCTGGCGCGGCTGGGGCTGGAACCGCAGGGCGGTGAAGCGGACGGCGCGCTGGTGCGGACGTGGGAAACGGCGCTGGCGGCAAGCGCCATTGAACCCGGCCGCGCCTTTTTTGACTGGCGCGGCGGGACACTGAGGCGGGAGACGGACCTATATGACGGCGCGGCATTCGCATCGTTCCGGGAAGCCGTGGCCGCTTTCGACGCCGTACCCGGCGCGACGGCGCATGACTATTGGTCTGACGAAGCGCCGTGCTCCCTGCTGATCGAGGAGATGGAAGCGCTATGGACACCGATCGCGGAGCATGACGACTGGACACAGCTATATGCGAAGGTCGAGGCGATGCGCAGGATGGGCGATGCGATGGCGCAGACGCGGTAGGTTCAGGCGTCCGTTTGCGACCCACTTTTGGACATTTTGTCACAGGCCATCATTACGGTCGGAGAGCCAATCTCCAAAGCGTGCCCTAAGTTTAGCGACCTCTTTGATGGATGGCGCGAAGAGATCGAAACCCCCGTCGTACGGCGCGAACACCTTTCCAGAATCGGGTTCAAACCAGACGATATAATATGGCGCATCATCAGCCAGATCCTCTAGGTCGTCGTCGAAATGGCCTTCTGCCCATTCGCTTTCGCGAACGAAGAAGTTCCAAACCAAGCTCTCGGGATCGGTGTCGTCCTCTCTCCAGTGGCCGGCGGCGACTCCTGGTCCACGCTCGTCGTCCCACCTTGATGTGATAATCCAGCATCTCTTCAACCGGCCAAAAAGCACACTCGCAAGACTGTTCCCTCGAGCGAGGATAACATCCATTTCCTCATCAGACGCAGCATAGCGCTGGGAATCGGGCAACGCGTGAAACCGCACCCACGGCAAAGAGGGGTCCTGCCGGAGAACGTAACCCAACGGTTGACGTCCGTTATGGTGAGCTCCCCAGTCACTCTTGAACCTTTTGGCACAATCGGTTGCTGCTTTTTCCACCAATTGAGGATTAGACTGGCTATCTTCCGCTTTCCACCCCCAAGCTGACACTGGCGCCTATGTTTCAATAAAGCCCAGCGCTTTCAGAAGTGCGGCTCGTGCCGCCCATGTCTGTTGCCACAGGCCGGGCGTGCCGAGGTCGGCGGGGGCGATGCTTTCGGGCCAGTGGGTTTCGATCAGTCGTTCCAGGCGGTCGGCCTTTTCCTCTGTCAGCAGGAAACGGTCGTCGATGGCGGCGTGGGCGGCGTCGCTGACGGCAACGCGAAGGCGGAGGCAGGCGGGGCCGCCGCCGTTTTTCATCAATTCGCGAACGTCGATGAAGCGGGCCTGGTGGATAGGGCCGTTGCCGCCGGTGTTCGCCTCGATCCATTTGGCGACGCGCGGATTTTCCTGACATTCGGCGGGCAGGATGAGCGTCATCTGGCCGTCCGGCAGGGTCACAAGCTGCGAGTTGAAGAGGTAGCTGGAAATGGCATCCTCAAGGCTGACCTGCGCTGCGGGAACCTCCACGATGGCGGCACCGGGAACGCGCTTCGTGACTTCGGAATAAAGCCAGTCGCGGTCGTCGAACGCCTGTTCATGGGCAAAGAGGACATTTTCATTGGCGACGGCGAC
Source organism: uncultured Alphaproteobacteria bacterium (assembly GCA_963710205.1). Lineage (GTDB taxonomy): Bacteria > Pseudomonadota > Alphaproteobacteria > Sphingomonadales > Sphingomonadaceae > Pacificimonas. The sequence goes on from CAVPZG010000004.1 coordinate 228,187, forward strand.
GACGTCATTGTGGAAGGCGCCCGCCTCGATCGCCTCGGCGGCCTGGGCGGAGAAGATATGGTCTGAGACGCCGTGCTTGCGGGCGACCGCTTCGGAGGCGTAGCGCGACTGGCGCGCGGGAAAGCGCCCGCCCCGATCCTCTCCGTAGATGAAGATTTCGGTGCCGGGTTCGCCGTGTGACGGCGCTACCCGCATGAAATTGGCCGCGCCCTCGTCACCGAAGCGCGGCGGGACGGGACTGTGGACGGCGAAATGCCTTTTGTCCGCAAACATCAGCGACAGCTGCCGGGCCGTCTCCTGCCATTCGATGCTGCGGTGGGTCATCGACGACAGGTTTGCGGGCGTGACATGCACGCGGCCATCGGCGGTATCGGCGGCAGGCGAAACGGTGGCGGCGTTGGCGGTCCACATGGACGACGCGCTGAGCGTGTTGCGGAAGAGGGCGGGGTCTTCGCGGTGGGCGGCGGCGGCAACCTCTGCGTCGCCTCCCGTGAAACCCATGTCGCGAAGGAACGCGGCATTCGGGCGGTCATGCGGCAGGAAGAAGCCCTGCGGCAGGCCAAGCGACATGAGGAGCCGCATTTTCCGGAGGCCCTGCAGCGCCGCGGCGCGCGGTTTCGACGTGCCGCCCGCGTTGGACGCGCTGGCGATGTTGCCGAGGCTGAGGCCGGCATAATTATGGCTGGGGCCGATGAGGCCGTCGAAGTTGATTTCGCGCGTGGTCATGGACGCCGGGCTTAGCGGGTTGGGGGAGCGCGGGAAAGCCGGGCGGGGCGGTCTGTCGCCGCGATCCCGGTCAGTCGTCGTTCGATTCAGCCTGTTCGCGGTGAAGGCAGCGTCAGAGGCTGCGGCTGACGACTTCCTTCATGATTTCCGACGTGCCGCCATAGATGCGCTGGACCCGCGCGTCGCGCCACAGGCGGGCGATGGGATATTCGTTCATGTACCCGGCACCGCCGTGCAGCTGCAGGCTGGCGTCGCAGACTTCCCATTGCAGCTCCGTATGGTGGAGTTTCGCGGCGCTGGCCTCGGCCGGCGTCAGGTTGCCATCGACATGGCGCTGGATGCACCAGTCGACATGCGCCCAGCCGGCCTGCAATTTGGCAGCAAGGCCCGCGAGGACGAACTTGGTGTTCTGGAAGTCGAAGACGGTTTTCCCGAAAGCCTTGCGGTCTTTCGTGAACTTGACCGCCTCGTCAAAGGCGCGCTGGGCACCGGCCTGGGCGGCGACGGCGATCTGCAGGCGTTCCTGCGGCAGCATGTTCATCAACATGGCGAACCCCATATTCTCCGCACCGAGGCAGTTGGTGATGGGGACGCGGACGTCGTTGAAAAAGAGTTCAGAGGTGTCGGCGCTATGCTGGCCGATCTTGTCGAGGTTGCGGCCTCTGGCGAACCCTTCGCGGGTGGCCTCGACGAGGATCAGGCTGGTGCCGCGCGATCCCGGCGCGTCGGTGTCGGTTTTGGCACAGACAATGACGAGATCCGCCAGTTGCCCATTGGTGATATAAGTCTTCGAGCCGTTGATGACGTAGTGATTGCCATCCCGCCTGGCCGTCGTCTGGATGGACTGGAGGTCGGAGCCGGTGCCGGGCTCCGTCATGGCAATGGCGGTAATGGTTTCGCCGGAAACCATCCTTGGCAGCCATTCGGATTTCTGTTCGTCGGAGCCGTAATGGATGAAATAGGGCGCGGTGATATCGGACTGGAGCGTGATGCCCGCCGACGATCCGGCGTAGCTGAGCTCCTCGCCAACGATGGCGTTGAACTTGTAGTCGAGGCCGGGACCGCCATTCTCCTCGGGAACCTGCGGGCAGAGGATGCCCGCCTCGCCGCATTTCGTCCAGAAGTCGCGGGAGACCATCTCGTCCGCCTCCCACTGGTCGAGATTTGGGGTGAGTTCGGCGGCGAAGAACTTGCGTACGGCGTCGCGAAAGACGGCGTGGTCCTCGTCATAGATGGAGCGGGTGGCGAGATTCAGCATCGGGCGAGATTAGGCGCGGACCCGCCGGGGGAAACTGGTGTTTTTACAGGTTTCGAACAAGCGTTCTGGCGACGGCGATCCAGGGAACGTCCTGAAGGATGATCTGACGCGCACCGTGCTGGGGCGGAAGGAGGCTGAGGCGCGCGCCGAACATGTCCACCAGCCTGCCAAAAACGAAGCGGCCCGCGGGCCGCGGCGCGAGGATGTCGCGGTTGGCAGCCTCGTTGAAACGGTCGGGACCAAGCTTTTCCAGCCAGAGCTGGTCGCGCGGGCGGTAGTCGCCAAAGGGGTAGGTGATGTCGAGGCCAACGAGATCGGTGGTGGGCTGCGGCGGCGCGAAGTTCTTGCGGGCGGCAAGCGCCTCCGCACCATCGGCGGTCAGGCGCGCGGCAATGGGAATGTCGGGGCGGGCATCGGTCTTCACGAGGTCGGCGGGGAGCACGCCAAGGGCCGCCGCGATCCGGTTCAGCCAGTCTATGCTGACGGTTCTGGTTCCGGTTTCGAGGCGGCCGATCGTCTGCGGGGTCGTCGGCGGCTGGCACGCGGCGGCCACATCGGCGAGGGTGAGGTTCTTGCCCTTCCGGATTTCACGAATGCGGGTTATCATATTTCTGCTCCCTTAGCCTATTTGGTTCTTTCCTACAGTTCTGTGCCTATGGCAAATTGTTTCTTCACGGGCGAAGGAGCGATTCGGATGAGTGATATGGTCAGGCGGACGGGCGTGCATTTGACGAAGGGGGAGCGGCGCGTGCTGGCGCAGATGGCGCTGGGACGGAAGCTGGTGACGGACGCGCGCGGCGGCTTTCGCGTGGGATCGCAGGCCTGCAGGGCGGACATATTGGACCGGCTGAAACGGCACGACCTGGTGGAAGCGCGGGGCGATGGATTCGCCATCAGCGGACCGGGAATGGCGCATGTCGCGCGCCGCGAGGCGACCGGCGCGGCGGCGGACCTGCCGAACCGGATGATCGTGAATGCGGCGGACGATGCCCGGACGAGGGATGCCGCGCGCGCCGGCGCCCGAAGTGTCAACCGGGCGGAGGAGCCGCTGGCGTGGTTGCACGCCCGCGCGAAGATCTCGGAACGCCAGTTCGCGGCGGGAGAGCGGCTGCGTGCCGACTGGACGCTGGCGGGACAGACGCCGCGCCTGACCATGTCCTGGGATGCGGGGCCGGTCGAGAAGGGGCGGCGGGGTCCGCCGGATGGCCTGTCGCCAACGGAACGGCAGGTGGCGGCGAAGGCGCGGCTGGACGGGGCCTTGACAGCGGCGGGTGCGGGCCTGGCGGACGTGCTGACGCGGCTGGTCTGCAATGGTGAAGGCCTGGAAACGGCCGAGCGCGCGATGGGCTGGCCCGCGCGGTCGGGAAAAGTGGTGCTGTGCCTGGGACTGGACCGGGTCGCGGACTATTACCGGCTTTGATCCCGTTTGCGCCGCTGCCCTGCCTTGCCTATGAGAGCTGCCGATAAGTAGTCGTTTTCAGGGGTGTTTTTATGACAGTGGAGACGACGGGGGCGTCACGTGCGGCGGAACGGCGCGATGAAAACGATGTGGTGGGGGAACTGGAGCGGCGGCTGATGCAGCAGTCGCTCGTTGCCGATTTTGGCCGTTTCGCGCTGGAAAATGACGATCTGGACGCCATCCTGACCAAGGCCTGCGCGCTGGCGGCGCAGGGTCTGGAAGTGACGCTGGCAAAGGTTCTTGAGCGGCGAAGGGACAGCGAGGACTTCCTGATCCGTGCGGGCGTCGGCTGGCGCGACGGCGTTGTTGGCGTAGCGACCATTCCCGGAGGCATGAAATCCCCCGCAGGCTATGCCTTTGAAACCGGTGAGCCGGTCATTTCCAACCATCTGGGCCGGGAAGACCGGTTCCGCACGCCCGAGATCATGGTCGAACATGGCGTGCAGCGGGCCATCAACGTCCTGCTTGGCGGCAGCGAAGATCGCTATGGCGTGCTGGAATCCGACAGCAAGTCGGAGGGCGCGTTTTCCGTCACCGACATCAATTTTCTGGAATCCCTGGCGAACACGCTGGGTGTCGCCATCGAAAAGGAAGCCGACCGGGCCCGCATAATCGGATTGAACGCCAGCCTGCGCGAAGCGCTGGACGTGAAGGACATGATGGGGCGCGAGATCGACCACCGCGTCAAGAACAGCCTGTCGATCGTCAGCGGTTTGCTGTCGATGCAGAGCCGGACCGTGGAGAGCGACGAGGCGAAGCACGCGCTGTCGGAGGCGTCCGGGCGCATTTCGACCATCGCCCAGGTACATGGAACGCTATATCAGGCGGACGGCGCGCGGGATGTCGATTTCGGCACCTATCTGTCGAAGCTGGCGCGCGAACTGGTGTCGGCGCATACCGACGGCAATTTCGGTTTGTCGGTCGAGGCCGACTCCATGCGGATAGACGCCAGTGATGCCATGTCGCTGGGGCTGGTCGCCGCGGAACTGATCACGAATGCCGTGAAGCATAGCCGGGCGCAGGGCAGCGGCGGAGCCATATCGGTGCGCTGTAGCGAGGTCGGCGCGATGCTGGTCCTGAGTGTCACCGATGACGGTGCGGGTCTGCCGGACGGGTTCGATGTCAATACCACGACCGGGCTGGGTATGAAGATCATCCGGTCGCTGACGACGGCACTTGGCGGCACCTTTGCGCCCGAATCTGTCGACGCGGGTGCACGGTTCGTGGTGCGGATGCCGCTGGCCAAGCTGTCCGCGCCGAACTGATTTGCGCGCGCCCCTTCCTGCGCCCGCACCGCGGCGCCGCGCCTCCATTCGGCGGTCATCCCGCTGATGCGGCAGGTTCGGGTGAAGGCTTGTCCGAACGTAATCACGGGCAAACGGCCGCGACGGCCCATGAACAAAATAACCAAATACGCACTTTTATAGTTGACGAGCGAACCGTTCGATTGTATAAAGGTATCACAGTGAGAAATTGTCCCCGGGGCGGATGGCGGGGCGGACGAAGAATGAGAAGGGCGTTCCCGGCGGGAGCGCCCTTTTTCGTTGGGGAGAGCGGGATATGGCGGACGAGCGGGACGTGCAGGACGCAGGCACGAACAACGGCACGGCGGTGCAGGTCAGGAAGCGGCGGCACGACGGCTGGACGGCGGCGCGGCGGGCGCTGTTCTTTCGCACGCTGGCGGAAACGGCGAACGTCAGGCTGTCCGCCGAGGCCGCGGGGGTCAGCGCGACCTCTGCCTATGACCTGCGCCGCCGCGATCCGGGCTTTGCGGAAACCTGGGAGGCCGCGAAGGCCGAGGGCATGCAGACGCTGGAACTGAGCCTGATGGAGCGGGCCATCAGGGGCGATCCGCGCCCGGTCATGTTCGGCGGCGAGCGGAAAGACGAAATCCGTGTCTATCCAGACAAGGTGGCCATGTATCTGATGACGCGCCACGACAACCGTGTGCTGCGCGGCGGTGCGGATGATCCGGGCGATGGCGGCGCGGCGGGATCCCTGGACCGGCTGCGCGCGCTGCGGGCGCGGCAGCAGGAGACGAGGGAGAAACTGGCGGCGGTGCTGGATGAGATCGATGCCGGAACGGTGGGCATGAATGCCGGGACGGCGGGTATGAATGCCGGGACGGCGGCGGGGCCGGGCGCGCCTGGCGGTGCGCGTTCCGGCGGTGGCTTTTCCGATGGCGGCGACTGATGGCGGGAAAAGCCTGCTGACGCGGCTGCTGGCGATCGAGGGCGATGATGATTTCGAAGCCGCGCTGGCGGCATTGGGGCCGGAAAACGCGCACCGGGTGTCGCGGGACTGGCTGACGCTGCGCCGCGCCGCGCAGCAGCCGCCGGGAGATGCGGACATATGGCTGATGATGGCCGGGCGCGGGTTCGGGAAGACGCGCGCCGGGGCGGAGTGGGTGCGCGAAATCGCCGAGACGGTCGAGGGCGCGCGCATCGCCCTGGTGGGGGCGACGATCGACGATGTGCGGCGTGTGATGGTCGAAGGCTCCTCTGGATTGCAGGCGATTGGCGACCCGGAATTCAGACCGACCTTTTACCCGGCGCGGCGGCTGCTGAAATGGAAGGCGACGGGGGCGTGCGCGATCCTCTATTCCGCCGAAGTGCCAGGCAGTCTGCGCGGACCGGAACATCATGCGGCCTGGGGCGACGAATTCGCCAAATGGGCGCGGCCCGAGGACGCGCTGGCGAACCTGCGGATGGGCCTGAGACTGGGGGACAGGCCGAAACTGCTGCTGACGACGACGCCCAGGCCATCGCGGCTGCTGTCGTCGCTGCTGGAGGATCCGGCAGTCACCGTGACACGGGGATCGACGTTCGAGAACAGCGCGCTGCCGCAGAGCTTCATGGACGCGATGCGGCGGGATTATGGCGGCACGGCGCGGGGACGGCAGGAGCTGGAGGGCGAATTGCTGTCGGAACTGGAGGGCGCGCTGTGGTCGCGGGCCGCGATCGAGAATTTGCGGGTGCGGGCGGCGCCCGCGCTGCGGCGTGTGGTGATTGGAGTCGATCCCCCCGCGGGCGGCAAGGGCGCGGACGCGGCGCTGTGCGGAATCGTGGTGGCTGGTCTGGGCAAGGTTGCCGGGCGGGACGGGCGGGATGTCGGCTATGTGCTGGCGGACCTGTCGGTCGCGGGGCATTCGCCGGAGGGCTGGGCGCGGGCGGTGGCGGAAGCGGCGCGCGTCTGGGACGCGGACCGGGTGGTCGCGGAAGTGAACAATGGCGGCGACATGGTGGAGGCGGTGCTGCACGGCGTGGCGCGCGGACTGCCGGTGCGTGCGGTGCGGGCGTCACGCGGAAAGGTGGCGCGGGCGGAGCCGGTGGCGGCGCTGTACGAGCATGGTCAGGTGCACCATGTCGGGGCGTTCGCGGATATGGAAGACCAGATGTGCGGGCTGCTTTATGGCGGCGACTATGCCGGGCCGGGGCTGTCGCCGGACCGTGCCGACGCGCTGGTTTGGGCGCTGACGGACCTGATGCTGGGGCCGGAGGGGCCGCGGCCGTCGGTGCGGGTTTTGTAGCTAACTGAAGCGCCGGAAGGCGCGTGTTTTTTTGGCGGCGGGCGATGGCCTACCGCCCCCCATTCCTGCCTCCTTCCCCCCGGAAGAGGAGGATTATCGGAGAAAATCTATGTTCGACTGGCTGTCCCGCAAGGGGGAGCGGACGGCGCATGCGCGCGTTCCGCTGGCGTTTTTGCAGGAACTGACCCCGGCGGGCGGGGACGTGCCGCGCGGCTATGAAGCGCGGGCGCGGGCGGCGCTTTCAGACAATCCTGTTGCCGCGCGGGCCCTGCGGCTGGTGGCGGAGGCGGCGGGGTCCGCGGACCTGATTGTCGAGGGCGGCGAAGGGCCGGCGGCCCTGCTGTCCGCGCCCAATCCGCGTCTGTCGGGCGCAGCGTTTCTGGAGCTGATCGCGGCGCATCTGGTGCTTAATGGCAATGCCTATGTGGACGCCGCGCCGGGCGGAGACGGGCGGCCCGCCGAGCTGCACGTACTGGCACCGGAGCGGGTGCGGATCGAGACCGACGCGGCAGGCTGGCCGACGGCGTTCGTTTACCGGGCAGGGGCGCGGGAAGTGCGTTTGCCCGCGCCGTCCGACGAAAGTGCGGGCGTGCTGCATTTGCGGGCGCTGTCGCCGCTCGACGATCTTTACGGGCTGGGCGCGCTGGAAGCCGCCAGCGGCGCGATCGCGCAGCATAATCAGGCGGCGCGGTGGAACCGGGCCTTGCTGGGGAATGCGGCGCGGCCCTCTGGCGCGCTGCTGTTCCAGGGCGGCGACAATGACGCGCTGTCGGCGGAGCAGTTCACGCGGCTGCGGGCGGAGATGGACGAGGGCTTTTCGGGCGCGGCGCGGGCGGGGCGGCCCCTGCTGCTGGAGGGCGGGCTGAAATGGCAGCCACTTTCCCTGACGCCCGCGGACATGGACTTTACCGAGGGGCAGGCGGCGGCGGCGCGCGACATCGCGCTGGCACTGGGCGTGCCGCCCATGCTGCTGGGGCTGCCGGGGGACAACACCTATGCGAATTATGCCGAAGCGAACCGCGCGCTGTGGCGGCTGACGGTGCTGCCGATGCTGGGAAAGGTCTGTGCGTCGCTGTCCGCGTGGCTGTCGATGTGGTGGCCGGGCACCGAGGTCCGGGTCGACCTCGACAAGATCGCGGCGCTGTCGGCGGACCGTGCGGAGATGTGGAAACGGGTATCGGCGGCGGATTTCCTGACGCCGGAAGAGAAGAAGCGGGTTTTGGGTATCGTGATGTGACGGGAAGGGAACGGGGCAGCCTGCTGCGCCTGAATCCCCCCTCGGCCGCCGCGCGCCATCCTCCCCGTATGCGGTGGAGGGTGACATGACCAATGACATGATCCTGGCGGGGCTGATCGCGCAGGCCAATGCGAAGGGGTGCGATGTGGCAACGCTGCGCGCACTGGTCGAGGAAGCATCGGAGGCGGGCGCGGAGCGGGCGCTGCGGCGGGTCGGGCTGTCCGATCTGAAGGCCGGGGACGATGTCGAGGAACTGCGCGAGCTGCTGTCGGCATGGCGGGATGCCAAGCGGTCGGCGGGGAAAGCGGTTGTCGGCTGGATCGTGAAACTGCTGACGGTCGGGCTGCTGATCGGGCTGGCCTGGTCTGTGGGGCTGAGAAATGTGGTGAGCGGGTAGGGCGACGCCGCGCCTCCGATGGCGGCGGTGCGCCGTCGCCCTCACCAGGCCCCCTTCCCGGCCGTGAGGGGAAAACCAAAGGAAAAAGTTATGACTGATGCGGAGGGCGCGGTGCGTCCGGCCGGGGAACCGGCGGTACGTTTTGCCGGCTATGCGGCTGTGTTCGATGTGCCGGACCGGGGGCGGGATGTGGTGCGGGCGGGGGCGTTTTCCACGCTGGCACTGCCGCTGCCGCTGCTGTGGCAGCATGGCGCGGACAAGCCCGTGGGGCGGGTCGTCGACGCGCGGGAGGACGCGCGCGGGCTGCGCGTGGTGGCGGAATTCGCCGCGGAAAGTGCCGCTGCGAAGGAAGCGGCGGCGCTGGTGCGGGCGGGGGCCCTGTCGGGGCTGAGCTTTGGTTACCGTGTGAAACGGGCGCGGGCCGACCGCGCGAAGGGTGTTCGGGAATTGCTGTCGGTGGAGCTGGTGGAGGTCTCGCTCGTGACCTTTCCCATGCAGCCGCTGGCGCGGGTCTTACGGGTGTTTTCAGAAGAGAGGGTGAGTGCATGATGGATTACGAGATGAAGGCGGACGACGGCGTCGAGACGGCGTTCGAGGGGGCGGGCGCGGCCATTGAGGCGGCCGCCCGGACAGAGGCGCTGACTGCCGATATCGCGGCCCTGAAGGCGGAGGTGAAGGGACTGGGCGCGCAACTGACGGTTTCGCGCCGTCCGGCGCTGGCGCTGACGGCTGACGCGGCGAGTCCGGAAAGCAAGGCCTTTGCGGATGCCTATCTGCGAAAGGGCCTGGAGACGTCACCTGAACTGAAATCCATGTCGAGCGTCACGGGGCCGGACGGGGGCTATGCGGTTCCCGTCGAACTGGACCGGCAGATCGAGACGGTGATGAAGGAAGCCTCGCCCATTCGCGGACTGGCGAATGTGGTGGGCGTTGGCTCGGGCGATTATCGCAAGCTGGCGGCGACCGGCGGATTTCAGTCCGGCTGGGTGTCGGAGATTGCGCTGCGCCCGGAAACGGACACGCCTGACTTCGTCGAGATCGCGCCGCCGATGGGGGAGCTTTACGCCAATCCGGCGGCCTCGCAGACGATGCTGGACGATGCCGCGTTCGATGTGGAGACCTGGCTGGCCGCGGAAATCGGCCGGGAATTCGCCTTTGCCGAAGGCGGCGCGTTCGTGAGCGGGTCGGGCGTGAACATGCCGAGGGGCTTCCTGACCTATGCCACCACGGACGAGGCGGATGCGGCGCGCGCCTTTGGCACGCTGCAGCATGTCGACACGGGAATTTCGGGCGCGCTGGCGGACGGCGACGCGCTGATCGATCTGGTGCACAGCCTGAAGGCGCCGCTGCGTCAGGGTGCGGCGTTCGTCATGAATTCGTCGACGCTGGGCATGATCCGCAAGCTGAAGGACGCGGACGGGAATTTCCTGTGGCGTCCGGGCCTGGGCGAGGGAATGGCGGCGACCCTGCTGGGCTATCCCGTCGTCGAGGCCGAGGCGATGCCGGATGTGGCCGCGGGCGCGCTGTCCGTGGCGTTCGGTAATTTCAAGGCTGGCTATGTGATCGCCGAGCGGACGGCGACGCGGATCCTGCGCGACCCCTACAGCCACAAGCCGTTCGTGCATTTCTATGCGACGAAGCGTGTTGGCGGGGCTGTCGTCAATTCCGAAGCGATCAAGCTGCTGCGGTTCTCGGCCTGATCTTTTGGGGGCGCGGGGCGCGAGGTTCGCGCCCCGCAGCCTGATCCCGCGCGCGGGAGAGGGGAAGGAGTGTTTTCATGGCGGGTTTTGTGAATGACGCAGTGCTGGATGCGGCGCTGCGGGAGCTGGCGGCTGCGTCGGCGGTGGTGGCGCTGGCGGGAGAGCCTGCGAGCTATGCGGCTGCCGATGCGGGGCGGCTGGTGAGTGTCCCCCTGAATGCCGGCGATTTCAGCTTTGGCGACGGGCTGGTGTCGGGGCGGCGCATTAGCGTGGCCGCGAAGGCGGGCGTGACGGCGCTGGCATCGGGGACGGCCGATCATGTGGCGCTGCTGGATGAGGCGGGTGGCCGCGTCCTGTTTGTGGCGACCTGTCCGGCCGCGGCTGTGGCGGCGGGCGGGTCGGTCGATCTGGCAGGCTGGGACATCGAGCTGGGAGACCCTGTCTGATGCCCGTCGCCATTCACAATCTGGTCCACGGCAATGCGGAGGTGCAGAGCTATACGCCCGCCGATGTACCGGATGCCGTGCTGGTTGTGTGCGGCGCGGTGTCGAAGGCGACGGGGCAGGGCATATCGGGCGCGACGGCGAATGGCGCGGCGATGGCGGTCGCGGGCATCGCGGCCAATGGAGCGGCGAGCGAGATGTCGGCGGGCATCTTTTATCTCGCCGCGCCGGGGACGGCACCGCTGGACCTGCGCATCCTGCGCGGCGACACGAGCGGCGCGCGGCCCGCACTGGTCGCCTTCACCCTGAGCGGCGTGGACATGGCCGCGCCGCTGGGGCCGGTTGTGAGTGCGGTCAGCGGACCGGGCGGAACGGGCGATGGCGGACTGGCGGCGGCCCTGTCGGGCGCGGCGGAGGGCGCGGCGGCGCTGTCCTGGTTCGCGCAGCAGGACAGCGCCGAGGACCCCGTGCCCACGGGCGAACAGGCGGGGATATTGTCGGACCGGGTCTATCTGGTCGATTACCGCGCGGGTCTGTCGGCTGTCGGTGCGGGCGGCACAGCGGCGCATGGCTGGGCACCGATAAAGGGCGCGCGGTCGGCCATGCTGCTGGCCGCGTTCAACGCGTCCAAGGCCGCGCCGCCGGAGGATATGATCAGCGTCCGTCTGAATTCAGCGACGGGAAAGCTGCTACGCTCGGATCCCGTGTCGCGTCGCGGGCGGGTCGATGTCACAGGTAGCTATTCCGGCAATCCGTCCGGCATCGAATATCGTTTATATGACGAAGACATGGGCGCGGCCCTGGCGGGTCATGACTGGCAGAACCTGGTCACGGCACCCGCGGCGGGGGTATTTTCCGGCGTCATTGGCGACGTGGCGGAGGGCGGCGGGCGCGGGGTATCGGGATCCTACCGGGTCGATGTGCGCTTCGCGGGGGATCCGGCGGTGGCGGCGTCTTCGGAGACGTTCGGCGTGGGTCCGGTGCTGGCGCAGGCCGGGCAGTCGAACATGGTACGCTGGGGCGCCGCCTATGAATCACCGCCCGCGCTAAACGTGCTGGCACGGCTGAATGCGAGCGGGGCGCTGGCGGCAGGCAGCGCGCCGGTTGGCAATGGCGACATCGCCTTTGTGAATGCCTTTACCGGCGCGACGGGGATTCCCCTGACGCTGATCCCGCGGGCATCATCGGGGACGTCGATCGCGCAGTGGGAAGGGGCCGATCCGGGTGCGCCGCAGCCGCTTTACAACCAGCTGCGAACCTATGCGCAGGCGGGCGGGGCGGTCGGAGTCATCTGGAACCAGGGCGAGGCGGACGACCTGACCGGCGGCGCGGCCTATCGCACGGCACTGTCGGCGCTGGGAGCGAATTTGCGGCGCGATACCGGTCGTGCGGATTTCCGTCTGATCGTCGTTCCGGTGCTGTATTCATCGAGCACGGCAAAGGACAGGGACGGGCTGCGGCAGGTGCGCGAAGCGCAGGCTGCCTTTGCAGAGGATGACGCCTACAACTTTTCGACGTCGCACTCGCCGGATTTGACGGGGGAGATGATCGACGGGCTGCATCTGTCGGGCGCGGGCTATGAGATCATGGGCAGGCGGGCCGGGCTTGCCTGCGCAAATATCCTGGCGGGCGCGGACGTGGTCGATGGCGGCCCGGAAGCGGTGCGCGCCGAGGCGGTGAGTGCGGACGTCACGGACATTGTCCTGACGCACCGGAGCGGGACGGGATTGCGGCCTGCAGTGGGGGCGACCGGCCTTGCGGTTTCGGATGACGGATTTGCAAGCCTGCTGGCGATTTCGGATGTGACCGTCGTGGCCGCGGACCGCGTCCGCCTGACGCATGAACCCGCAGGAGCGACGCGCCATGTCCGTTATCTGGCGGGCGCGCCCGATATCGCCGCGCCGTTAATGGACGACGCCGGGTGGCCGGTGGTGGCGGATTATGCCGGGCGGGCCACGGCGCCGGATGCCGCCGCGCTGATGCCGCAAAGCGCGGATTTGACCCTGCGGGCCCGAGGCGTCCGGTTGACGGCGTCGGCTGCGCTGATGGCAGGACGGGGCAGAATTCCGATGATTGCGCGGGGCGCAGGCGTCTCTGGCGGAACCGGGATCGGCGCGCGGCGCGCCGTGCTTTCGACGCGGGCACGCGGTGCGGCGGTATATCCGGCGGGGGCCGGGCTGCCGCGCGCGCGGCGGGGGCGGACATTTGTGCCATCGCGAGAGATGCGCGTGCTGGCGGTTGATGCGGGCTGAGGCCCGGCGTTTCGGGATTGTTCCGGTCGAGGGAATGGAGCGGCGCGACGGTGCCCGCTCCTTGTGCGCGCCGGCGGCGCTCATCCCTCTCCCCGGCCGGTCCCAGCCGGGGAGAGGGATGGATGGGAGACAGTTATGGGATTTTATCTGAAGCATCCGGGGTCGGCGATCGATTACGGCGTCGACTGGGGCGCGGGCTATCTGGACGGCGAACGTGTCGCGGCGAGCGATTGGCGCGTCGCGCCGGAGGAGCCGGGCGGCGTGGTCGTGGGGGCAACGGTTACGGGACCGCAGCGGACGGCGGTGACGCTTGTCGGCGGCAATGAAGGCCGTGTGTACCGGGTGACGAACGCGGTTACGCTGTCGGATGGACGGCGCGACGAGCGATCGCTGACCATCAGGATCGAAGAGCGATGAGCGGCGCGGGGGCGCCCGCCGGCAGCGCGGCCGTAAGCCTGAATGAAGTGAAGGGGTTTCTGCGGCTGGAAAGCGCCGAAGAGGATGCGCTGCTGGCGGGTCTGGTGCGGACGTCAACGGAGCTGTGTGAAGCGTTCACCGGGCAGGTACTGCTGATCGGGGAGCGGACCGTTCAGGTGCCGGCGGACGGCGAATGGCACCGGATCGGTCCATCGCCGATGCGGCGTGTGGTTGGCGCGGCCGGGCTCGACATGAGCGGCGCGGAGGCGGTTCTGGCGCTGGCGGACGTGCAAACGCAAATCGATTTCTGCGGCGATGGCTGGGTGCGGATTGTCGGCGGCGGCGAGGTGGTGCGTGCGGTGCTGACCATCGAGGCGGGACTTGCGGCGGACTGGAACGGACTGCCGGAGGCGGTACGCCAGGGGATCGTAAGGTTGACGGCGCATATGTTCACGCACCGCGACGCCGCCGGGGAAGCGGGACCGCCCGCAGCGATTGCGGCGCTGTGGCGGCCCTGGCGGCGGATGCGGTTGTCGTGAGGAATTGAGTCAAAATCTGCCGTCACCTGCCACGCTGTTCGCGAGCGCGGTTCGAGCTGCGGGTCCACCTTCGGCATGGTCCGTCTCCGCGAACGCCGACGGCATTCGTGATGGCCGCCGAACCGTGCCGGGGTGATGTGGATTTCGGGCGGCTGGGACATGGGGAGATCGGGCATGACAGACGAATTTGCCGGTACGCTTTCGGAGCGGGTTTCGGTGTGGCGATCGCCGGGCCGGAACGCGGCCGGGGCGGCGCTGGCCGAAAGCGAGCAGGCCAAGGCCTGGGCGGCGGTATCGCCCCAGCAAGCCGGTATCGATGTGCGCGGTGGGCGTCAGGGCACGTTCGGGCGCTGGACACTCTTGATGCGCGTGGGCGATGCGCCCCTGGTGGGGGATGGCCTGCGCTGGAGGACGGCAAGGCTGCGGGTGCTGTCCGTGACGCGCGACCCGCGTGTGGCTGACCGGGTGCGGGTGCTGGCCGAGGCGCGGGCGTGATGCCGGGGCAGGAAGGGGCGCGGTTCGCGGCAAGGCTGCTGGTGGCGGGGCGGGCGAGATTGCGGCCGGCGGTCAAGAGCGAGGCGCGGCGGGCGGCGCGGACGCTTTCGGACATGGACGGAGTTTCGGCGGAGGCCAAGGGAAACCTTGTGCTGGTGCGTGGCGGATTTTCCGGCGCGGATGACGGACGTTGGCGCTGGCCGGGCGCGTGGGTGCGGGAACTGATGAGATGACGAGCGGATATGACCTGCAGGTGGCGGTGCGCGCGGCAGTCAGCGCGGCGCTGCCGGACTGGCCGGTATTCGACGGCCCGCCCGCCGGGGCAGTGCCGCCCTATGCGACACTGGGGCCGGATCTGGTTCTGGAGGCGTCGGGCAAGGGGGTTTCGCTGCGGCGGCACCGCCTTGCCGTCACCCTATGGGCGGCGGGCGATGCGGTGTCCGCGGTGAAGGCGGCGATGGGCGGGGTGGAAACGTCGGTGGTCGCAATTGCCGCTGCGGGACTGGTCGAGATGCGGTTTCTGCGCGCGTTCACGCGGCACGTGCCTGCCGATGGGCTGGTGCGCGGCGAGGTCGAATTCGAGGCCCTGATCGAAGGATGATTTGCCTTTTGGGGTGGGGGCGCGGCGGCATCACGGCGCGCCGTGCCCTGACCCACCCCTTTGAGTGAGGGCGTTGTTGCTGGAGGAGAAGGTTTATGGGTGCTGAGAAGGGAAGTGCGTTCCTGCTGAAGCTGTCGGACGGGGCAGATCCAGCCGGATATGAAACGGTGGCGGGGCTGCGGACGACGCAGATGTCGATTGCGTCGGATGCGGTCGTGACGACGAACAAGGGCTCTGGCGGCTGGCGCGAAATCCTGTCGGAAGCGGGAACGCGCTCGGTAAGTGTCTCGGGCGCGGGCGTGTTCACCGGCTCCGCGGCGGAGGCGCGGCTGAAGAGTCATGCGCTGGCCGGAAGGGTTGCGGATTACCGGCTGTCGTTCGAAAGCGGCGAGACGGTGACGGGGCCGTTCGCAGTGACGCGGCTGGACTATGCCGGGGATTTTGGCGGGGAGCGGACCTACACTTTGAGCCTGGAGAGCGCCGGGCCGGTGAGCGCGTGACGACCGCGAATGCCATTCGCGGCGAGGCGCGTCTGGACCTTGGCGACCGGGAGGTGCTGCTGCGTCCGAGCTTTTCGGCGCTGGTGGCGGCGGAGGACGAGCTGGGACCGCTGTTCGCGCTGGTGGAACGGGCCGCGGGCGGCGGGCTGACGCTGAGCGAAATGGCGGGGCTGTTCTGGCACACGGCGTGCGGGCCGGATCTGGACCGGGATGCGTTTGAGGAAGCTGTGGTCGCGGGCGGACTGGTCAGGGCTTCACCCGCGCTGAAGATGCTGCTGACGCAGATACTGGCGGGAAAATAGGCGCCGCGGGAGCGCATCTTACGCTGTGGAGCCATTGACAGGTCAGGAGGCGGATCCCGGCCCGTGACGGCGTGACGTGTCTTGACCGAATGGCCAGTCGATCACCGCCGCTGCCCAGAGGGTCCACCAGATGAGGACGGGCTGGGCGAGCATGCGGGGGGCGTGATACCACATGCCGGGGCCGAAGCCGCTGCCTTCGATATAGTCCAGCATGTGCTTCACATTCGCGGGCCAGACGCAGAGGGCGTAGAGCGCGAGGCCGATGCCTGCCGCGCGGCGTAGCTGCGGGATGAGGATACCCGCCGCGCCTGCGAGTTCGGCGATGCCGGTCAGAAGGATGACCTGGCCGGGGAAGGGCACCCAGGCGGGTGTTATCCTGAGGAAGCCCTCTGGAGACAGGATGTGGGCGATGCCCGCCAGACCATAGAAAATGGCGATGAGGATGCGCGAGACCTTGCGGCCGCGGGTGTCGGTAGCGGTCATGCGCGAAGGGGATGCGGAATGACGGACGGCGATGCAAGCGCGGACAGCTTTGCGCGGGTTGCCGCCGAGGCGTGCGGGACGGTGTGCGGGCGGCTCGGCTGGCGTGTGGCTGACTTCTGGGCGGCGACGCCCGCCGAATTGCTGATGGTGCTGGGCGGACTGGCCGAGGGCGCGGGTCCGGGCGCACTGACGGGGCGTGAACTGAAGGATCTGATGGAGGCGGCGGATGGATGAGGAACTGGACACGCTCGTCCTGAAGGTGCGGGCGGATACGCAGGGCTTTGCCCGCGACGTCGAGACGATGCGGGGCGCCATCGAGGGGCCGCTGGCGGACGGCGTCGAGCGGGCGGGGCGGGCGATGGAGCAGTCGCTGGCGCGCTTTGTGAGAACGGGCAAGTTCGGCTTCGAGGACCTGAAGCGGACGGCGCTGAGTGTCTTTGAGGCGATCCTGAGCGCGCAGCTGCAGGGCGGCGGTGGATATGGCGGCGGAAGGGTCGGCGGCGGGGGCGGGCTGGCCTCGCTGCTGACGACGGCGGCGCTGGCCTTTGCGGGCGCGCCGGGGCGGGCGACCGGCGGGCCGGTGTCGCCGGGACAGGCCTATGTCGTGGGCGAGCGCGGGCCGGAACTGTTCGTGCCGACGTCGAGCGGGCGTGTGGAGACGGGCGCGGGCGGCGGACGCGGCCCGGTGACGATCAATGTGCATGTGTCGGGCGGGGCGGCGGCCTCCCCGGAGATGATGCAGCGGAGCGGGCGGCAGGTGGCGCGGGCGGTGTCGAGGGCGCTGGCGCGCGGGTGACGGGTAAGTGCCCCTCTGGCGGGCGGTAAGGGGACTATTCGATGCACTATCTTGCGAGCCGTGCCGATCAGGTGCGGACGGACTGGATGAAGCGGTTCGATGCGGCGCACTGGCTGCTGAACTTTCCAAGGCCGATGATGGCGGCGGTGACGACGCCCAGGGCGCGGTCGTTGCGGGTGGACTGCGCGTTTTTGAAGCGGGACGATCTGGCGGGGCTGATCTGGGAATCCGAAGATAGCTACGATCACCCGCTGCTGTCCTATGAGACGCGGCGGGATTATCGCGGGCTGCTGCTGACGTTTCGCTGGCGGGCCGAGGGAAGCGTCAAGGCGCTGCATGTGCCGAACGGGCCGGTACTGACGATCGAGGGACGCGACGAGGGCGGCGCGGCGCGGGTCTGGTATGTGCGGCTGTGGAATTACGCGGACGGGGCGGCGGACAATGCGGTCGTCACGCTTGATTTCGATGACCTGCGCGCGGGTTATGCGCCGGGCGGAGCGCCGGTCTGGCCGGGCGATGTTGACCGGATGTTCGTGTCGCTGGTCCCTGCCGGGTTTGACGGGACGGACGCGGCACTGGCCGCGCCCGAACATGGGACCGTCTGGATGGAGGATATCCACTGCGAGGGCGGTGGGTCATCGATCCGGGTCGGGGATGCCTGCCTGCCGCCGCACGGGCTGAGGATCGCGACGGGTTATGACGACGAATATAATGCGGCGCCTGAGCGTCTGCTGCGGAATGTGCGTGCGCTGGGGTATCGAAAGTGGCTGACACTTTATGTCGGCATGTCGCATTACATGGCGCTGGGCGCGCGGGTGGACGGGACGTTCGAGATATTGGGTGACGGCGACCCGCTGGTGGCCCCGTGCCGGGTCTGGATGGAGGATTTCGCCGCGCGCTCTGTGGCGGACGGGATTACGCCCGTACTTTCGCTGAGCTATGAGCTGTTCGATGCCTATGCGCCGGAAGACTGGAAACAGCGGGCGCATGATGGTTCGCCCGCGCTGACGGGCTGGACGCCGCCTTCGACCCTGCTGTCGCCCGCCAATGCCGACGCGATGGCGTGGTTGCAGCGTGTTGCGGTGGCATTCGCCGGAATCGCGAGTGCCAGCGGCGGCGCCCCCTGGTTCCAGGTGGGCGAGCCGTGGTGGTGGACGGGCTTTGGCGATGCGCAAATCCCTTGCTTTTACGATGACGCGGCGGTGGCAGCCTATGAGGCGGAGACGGGACGGGCTGTCGGGCCGCGGCTGACGGGACTGCCAGCGGTGCTTTCGCCCGAACAGACCGACCATGCGGACTGGCTGGGCGCGCGTCTGGGGCAGTCGGTGCTGGATGTGGCGGCGGCGGTCAAGGCGGCGGTTCCGGAGGCACACACGGCACTGCTATTCTATGCGCCGCAGGTGCTGCGACGGGATGCGCCGTGGCTGAAGCGTGTGAACATGCCTGCGGACTGGGCCGCGCCGGCCTTCGATATCCTGCAGCTGGAAGACTATGACTTCGTGCTGGCGGAGGATGCGGGGGCGTCGCGGCGGGCGGCGGAGGTCGTCACGGCGGAGCTGGGCTATCCGCCCGAAACGCAGCACTATTTTTCCGGGTTCGTGCTGCAGGCTGAAGACCGCGATCGGTGGGAGCCGATCGCGAAGGCCGCAGGAGCGGCCGCGACGCGCGGGGTCGCCGACGTCTTCGTCTGGGCGCTGCCGCAGGTGCGGCGCGACGGATTTACCTATTGGCAGGCTGAAGGGGACGAGGCGATGGACGCCTTTCATGATGTGCGCTTTCCGCTGGCGCTGGGCGAAGGCGCGGGCGGCGGGCCGGAATTTCTGACGCAGATCGCGGCGACCGTGTCGGGCGAGGAACAGCGGTCGAGCGTCTGGGCGCAGGGGCGGCTGCGCTATGACGCGGGGCTGGGCGTGCGGTCGGAGAATGACCTGCGCGTGGTGCAGCGTTTCTTTCGCGCGCGAAAGGGGCGGGCGCACGGGTTCCGCTTTCGCGATCCGCTGGATTTCTGTTCCGGCGACGGCGACGTGCCGGGACCATATGATGAATATCTGGGTGAAGGCGATGGCGTGCGGACGGATTTCGCGCTGCTGAAACGATATGGCGATGGGGACGACGCGGAACTGAGGCGGATTACGCGGGTGGAGCAGGAGACACTGCGCGTCGCCGTGGACGGGGTGGAGGCGGTCGCGGGCTGGTCGGTCGAGGATGGCGGCCTGCTGCGGTTCGAACACGCCCCGGTCGGGGCGGTCACGGCGGGATTTCTGTTCGACGTGCCGGTGCGGTTTCAGGAGGACCGGCTGGAGGTGTCGCTGGAAAACTGGCGTGCGGGGGATGTGCCGTCAGTGCCGCTGGTGGAAATACGGGAATCATGAATATGCGTGACCGGCTGGATCCTGCCCACCTCGGCTGCGCCCTCGTCCCCCTTGAGCACCGTCCGGCGCCGCCTTCGCGTGCGATGGAGGGATGCGCATGAGGACGATACCGGACGCGCTTGCCGCGTCGCTGGCGGCGCCCCTCGTGCCGCTCGCCTGGTTGTGGCGGGTGGTCCGGGCGGACGGCGCGGCGCTGGGATTCACGACGCATGACCGGGCATTGCACGTGGGCGGACTTAGCTATGCGCCCGCGCCGGGGATGGTGCCGTCTGCCGTCTCGGACAGTGATGGGCCGGATGTCGAGGGGGTCGATATATCGGGAATCTTGTCGAGCGATTTCATCACCGCGGCCGATATCGAGGCGGGCCGTTATGACGGGGCACGGGCGGAGTTGATGCTGGTGGACTGGAGCGCGCCGGACGCGGGCGCGCTGGTTCTGACGCGGGGAACCTTGGGGGCGATCCGCGTGCGCGGCGGCATGTTCGAGGCCGAATTGCGAACCGCCGAGACGCTGCTGAACAGGGTCCCCGTCGAACTGACGACGCCTGAATGCAGGGCGCGGCTGGGCGATGCGCGCTGCGGCGTGGACATGGCGGCGCGGCGGCGGGAGGCCGTCGTTTCCGAAGTGCTGGACGTGGGCGAAGTGCTGGTGTCGCCGGCGCCCGCCGACGGCGTGCATGACTATGGGCGCCTCAGGGCAATGTCAGGCGCGCTGGCGGGAGTGGATGTTGGCATCGCGCGGAGTTCAGGAGGGGTGCTGCGGCTGGACGACGATGCGCGCGGGCTGGCGGTGGGCGACCGGGTGCTGCTGACCGAAGGCTGCGACCGGCGCTGGGTGACCTGCCGGGAACGGTTCCGCAATGGCGACAATTTTCGCGGTGAGCCGTTCGTGCCCGGGCGGGATAGCGTGCTGCGCTATCCCGGGTTGTAAAGTGCGGAACGAACGCCTGGCCCTGCGCGCGCCTGTCACTTGCCCCCTCTCCCAATCTCTCTCCAGCGGGGAGAGACGAAGCCTGGTTGTCGCTGCGGCGCGGGCCGCCGTTGGCACGCGGACACGGGCGCAGGGGCGGGTGGCCGGACTGGCGCTCGACTGTGTGGGACTGGCGGCGCTGGCATTGAAGGCGGGCGGGGCGCGGTTCGATGTGCCCGCGGATTATTGCCTGCGGGCGGACAACCGGGCGCGGCTGGTCGAGGGATTGCGGGGGGCGGGGCTGGCGCGGGTGGACCGCGCGCCGCTGGCGGGCGACGTGCTGATGATCGAGGTCGCGCCGGGGCAGGTGCATCTGGCGGTTGCAACGGAAGCGGGGCGGGCGGTTCACGCGCATTTCGGCGTGGGGCGCGTGGTGGAGGCCGAGCTGCCGGAAGACTGGCGGGTGCTGGGGGTTTGGGCGCTGGCTGACGCCTAGAAATTTAGTTCCACAGGCTGAACGCCCTGAGCAAGTTGCAGCTGTCACCAAAGCTCAAATGATTACTTTCACCGAAGTCTCCTTTTGCCGGAAACCTTCCTGCAAGTTGACCAGCCCATGAACCGAAAAATTGAATTACTGTCGAAACGACAGCACAGAATTTGTTGCCTGGGTAACGGCAACGCATCTCAATAGCATTGTGACCGCTGACGCGGGTCTTTCCTGTGGCGCCCTGGCGGGTGCGTATCCTCCCCTTGCCCCTTCTCTCGCAAGAAGGGGACGTCTTGTTTTGGAGATAGCTGATGGCGACTGTCGTTTTGACGGCGGTGGGCTCCGCCGTGGGCGGGCCTGTGGGGTCCGCGATCGGGGCGACTGTGGGTTCGTTAATCGACGCCAAGCTGTTCGCGCCCAAGGGGCGGGAAGGGCCGCGGCTCGCGGATCTGTCGGTACAGGGAAGCGACTATGGAACACCGCTGGCGCGGCACTATGGGGTCGTGCGCTCCGCTGGGACGGTGATCTGGTCATCGGGGCTGAAGGAGACGGCGCACCGGTCGGGCGGCGGCAAAAAGTCGGGCGGGCGGACGACGACCTATAGCTATTCGG
Source organism: uncultured Alphaproteobacteria bacterium (assembly GCA_963710205.1). Lineage (GTDB taxonomy): Bacteria > Pseudomonadota > Alphaproteobacteria > Sphingomonadales > Sphingomonadaceae > Pacificimonas. Next base: position 249,702 of record CAVPZG010000004.1, read on the forward strand.
CGAGCTTTGCGGTGGCCTTCGCGGCGCGGCGGATCGAACGGGTCGGGCGCATCTGGGCGGATGGCAAGCTGCTGCGCGGCGCGGCGGGCGATCTGCAGGCGGGCGGTGCGATACGCATATATTCGGGGAGCGAGCGGCAACGGCCCGATCCGCTGCTGGTCGCGGAACTGGGCGTTGGCGCGGCACCGGCGCATCGTGGGCTGGCCTATGCGGTGTTCGAAGGACTGGAACTGGCGGACTTCGCCAACCGGATCCCCAATCTGAGCTTCGAGATCTTCGCCGACGCAGGCGGCACGGCGCCGGGCGCGGTACTGGCCGACCTGGCGCGCAGCGGCGGAGGGACGGCTAAGGTGTCCGGACTGGACCGCGCGATGACCGGCTTTTCGGCCTCGCGCAATTCCGTACTCGCCGCTTATGTCGCGGCACTGGACGTGCTGCAGCCAGTCGCGGCGCGGTCGGGGCCGGAGGGACTGATCTTCACGGCGCGCGGTATGGGCAATTCCGTCCTGATTTCGAAAGCGGACCTGCTGCCGCTGGAGGCCGGAACGGCGGACTTCGGCGAAACGGCGCGGGCAGGATATGAGGATCTACCAGCGGCGCTGACGCTGGCGGCGAACGATCCGGCACGCGATCATCAGCCAAGCGTGCAGAGGGCGTTGCGGGCGCAGGCGGGCGCGGGCGGGGAGGCGCATGTGGATTTGCCCGCCAGCCTGACGGCGGTGGAGGCAAAGCGGATCGCCGAAGCCTATCTGGCGGAACTCTGGGCGCGGCGCGGGGAGGCGACACGCAGGCTGCGGCTGTCGTCGGCGATGCCCGTCCCGGGCAGCCTGCTGCGGTTGCCGGACGGTGACTGGCATGTGCGACGGACAGAGATTGAGGGGCTGGGGCTGACGGTTCAGCTGGAACGGCGGCGGGGCGGTGCCCGGGTCGCACCGGAAGCGGACGGCGGCGTTGCCGACCTGCCGCTGGATATTCCGCAGGGAGCGACGGTGCTGCGCGCGCTGGAACTGCCGGGGATTGGGGGCGAGACGGAGGATATGGCGCGGGTCTGGCTGGCGGCGGGCGGTGCAAGCGATGGCTGGCGACGCGCGGAACTGTGGACCAGCGCGGATGCGGGGGCGAGCTGGACGTCGGTAGGGATAGCCTCGACCGCGGCAAGAATGGGCGTCGTTCGCGAGGCGCTGCCGCCCGCGGACTGGTCGCGCTGGGATGAAACAAATCACCTGACGGTGGATCTGCTGGACAGTCAGACGCTGGAAAGCCGGGCGCGCGCAAGCGTGCAGGCAGGCGCGAACCTGGCGCTGGTCGGGAACGAACTGGTGCAGTTCGCGCGGGCGGAGCAACTGGATGCGCGGGTCTGGCGACTGACCGGCCTTTTACGGGGGCGGCGGGGGACAGAGGCCGCTGTGCCCGGACATGCGGTCGGTGAGCCCTTCCTGCTGCTGGAACCCGAAGCGCTGTTTCCGCTGGATGTGCCGCTGGCGCAGCTGGGTGCGTCTTTGCTGGTGAAAGCCGCGGGACCGGCGGATTCGGTTGCGGCGGCGGAAAGCGTGGAGATGGGCGTGACGGGCAAATCGCTGCGGCCGTTGTCGCCGGTGCATGGGCGCGCATGGTTCGAGGCTGACGGCACGCTGGTCGTGCGCTGGGTGCGGCGGAGCCGGCAGGGCTATGGCTGGACCGAGCGAACGGACGTGCCGCTGCAGGAGGATGGCGAACGCTATGCGCTGCGGCTGGAAATGAACGGACGCCACATTGAGGCGGCGGTGGATTCCGCCGAGTGGCGGCTGGACTTAACGGCGCAGACCGCTGCCTTTGGCGCGCCTGTTGCCGGCGCCGTTCTGACGGTGAGACAGATAAGTGCGCGGGTCGGTCCGGGCGATGCGATGACATTGCAAATCTGAAGGGGGGATATTTCATGGCGGAAATGACGACGCGGCTGGCGCTGCCGCTGATGCAGGCGGCGCAGGCGCAAAAGGAACTGACGCATAATGCGGCACTGCATGATCTGGACGGATGGCTGCACCCCGTGATGGAAAGCCGGACCGTTGTGGTCCCGCCTGACATGCCGGAACCAGGCCCTGGCTGGATCGTACCGGCGGGAGCGGAGGGGGAGTGGTCGGGCCATGAGGGCAAGATCGCACGACATGACGGCCGGTGGAGATTCCAGGCGCCGCCAGTCGGCCTGCTCGCCTGGATCAGGGACGAGAATGCCCTCTTGTGTCATGGCGGGACGGGGTGGCAGGATGAGCTGCCGGTTGCGGGGCTTTCTATCGACGGCCGAAAGGTGCTGTCGGCGCCTCCGGAAGCGGTGGTGGAACCGGCCGGAGGCGCGACCGTGGACGTTGAAGCGCGCGCGACGCTCTCTCAACTGATCCTGAATTTGCGCACACTGGGCCTGATTTCCACTTAGCCCGCGAGAGGAGTGCGTCTTTTTTGCAACAATTCTCAATCTTTCTCTACTTGCGATGGAAAAAGTTGGCTTGTAGGGCGTTGGGCGCTTATTCTGATAAAGAATGCAGTAGTCCATGAAAGGGGAATATTATGCGTAATCTGGTTCTTGCGGCGGCTCTCGCCGGCACGGCCATGGCGACGCCAGCAATGGCGCGCGATGGTGCGTGGTATGTTGGTTTGGAGGGCGGTGCCCTTCTTGCCGAAAATAGCGATTTTGACGTTACCGGCTCTGCTGGCTCAGCAACCGATGGTATTCAAATCGATTATAAGCCCGGCTATGATGTCGACGGCATCGTCGGCTATGACTTCGGCGCTTTCCGCTCCGAGTTCGAGCTTGGCTACAAGGTTGCCAATCTTGACGAAATCACGCTCGCTCTGCCCGCCGGCGCCGGTTTGCGCGGCGGCGACGGCAATTCCGTTGCCCGTGGCGTCTATAACTCGGGTGTCTTCAACGCAGCTGACGGTGCTACGCGCACACTGAGCTTCATGTTGAACGGCATGTTCGACTTTGGCGGCGAAGACAGCCCCTGGAGCGCGTCAATCGGTGGCGGTGTCGGTGTGGCCCGTGTCGAAGCTGACATCTATCAGCTGCAGGAGGGCGGTGCCGCCTTCGCTGATGACAGTGACACTGGTTTCGCATGGCAGGTTCTTGCCGGCGTTCGCCGCGAGCTCACCGATAGCCTCGATCTTGGTCTGAAGTATCGTTATTTCACAGCACCTGGTGTTGGTCTTGTCGGTAACCAGGGTCAGAGCATTGACGGCGACTTCCGCAGCCACTCGCTGCTGGCAAGCCTGATCCTGAACTTTGGCGAGCCGGAAGCACCGCCTCCGCCGCCGCCTCCTCCGCCCCCGCCGCCGCCCGCGACGACACCTCCGCCGCCGCCGCCTCCGGCTGCAGTGGTCGAGCAGAACTTCATCGTGTTCTTCGACTGGGATGAGTCCGACATCACGCCGGAAGCTGCGGACACGCTGAACCAGGCTGCACAGGCCTATAAGGACGGCGCGAAGACGAGCGTTACGCTTGCCGGTCACGCTGACAAGTCCGGTTCCGCTTCGTACAACGTTGGCCTGAGCCAGCGCCGTGCGGATGCTGTTCGTGACTACATGTCCGGTCAGGGCGTGCCTGCCGGTACGATTTCGACGGAAGCCTTCGGTGAAAGCCGTCCGCTCGTTGAAACCGCCGACGGTGTGCGCGAGCCGCAGAACCGCCGTGTGGAAATCATGCTCGGCGGTGCCAGCATGTAATCCAGCCGGTCAGAACCCCGGTTCTGATCGACGGTTTGAGAATGAGGGGCTGCCCGAAAGGGTGGCCCCTTTTTCTATTCTGACTACTGGAATGGAATGGCTAGCCGGTCCTGGGGCCAGGCACTGGCGGGAACTGGATGCCGTGGCCAGCGGCGTGACGATCGACGCAAGATATTTTGACAGAAGTCCTGCCGCTCTGACGCCAGCGGCGCAGGAGCGGCCGATTTCCGTGCTCAGGGGTCGTTGGTGTTCGGGTAATGCCGGGAGACCGCCTGAACGTTCCGGACCCACCCTTTAGCTGCCTGTCAAACGGTCGGATGTGAAGGCCGATCATGCGGCGTGCCGGCGGTGCGCTTTGCAGATTGAATATGCCGGGGGGTTCTATTCAGGCGGCCAGAGCGGCGCGGACAGTCATTAGCCGCGGATCGAAACGCCAGCCTTGGTGCGAGATTTGGCGACCCGATTTTCGCAAAGAAAAGGCCGCCTGCATCCCGAAGGAGGCGGGCGGCCCGTTCAGCCAGAGAACGATATGTCTTCTAGCCGAGAATCTTTCCAAGCTGCATGGCGACGGACATGTCGCCTTCGACTTTCAACTTGCCCTGCATGAAAGCCATCTGCGGGTTGGTGTTGCCGGCAGCAATGCTTTCAAAATCATCCTTGGTGACTTTCACCGTGCAGTCCGTGGGTTCGTTCGCATTGTCGACAACCGCGGGGCTGACCGTATCGTCGATGCGGACAACGCCATCGTCGCCGAAGTCGAATTTCACGCTTTTGCCGAGGCCAGCGCCTGCGCCAACACGAGCGCGCATATTCTCGGTAATGTCGTCAACGGTCATCTGCTCACTCTCCTGATCGGTTAATTACGGTCTAGTTGCTTTCTTCTTCGGCAGGCATCTGCTGCGGCGGAGCCTCGTCGCCCACCGGTGACGGTTCATCGTCACCGAGCATGTCGATACCGGCATCCGCGGTTGCCGGGTCCATCATGGGCTCGACGCCGCCAGCCGCCGTATCGACGGACATGACGTCGATCGTGGATGCGTCGAAGTCGCTCTCGACTTCAGCGCCGCCGCCCATGACCGTGCCCTCATCGGCCTCGTCACCGCCACTGTCGCAGGCGGAAAGGGCGAGGGTCGCCGTGGCGGCGATCAGGCAGTGGCGTGCAAAACGGTATACGGACATGTGCAATGAACTCCCGAAATCCAATTCAGAAACGACCTAGCCGCTAAGGCTGTGTCGCCGCAAGTGCGCGCACATGGTTAGCGGCCCATTAACGCTTTCATAACCGTGCCGGGCGGAAGGTGCATTTTGAACGGTTCCGCGAAGGGCCGGAAAGGATGCGCAGGATCATGACACGCGACGACTGGCTGATGATGGCGGCTTATCTGCTGGGCGCTGCGGTGCTGAGCTGGCTGGGGCCCGACCTCTGGCGGCTTCCCGCTCCGCTTGCGATGACGGCAGCCTTCGCGGCCGCAGGCAGCTTTGCCGTGATCCACGTCCTGCTGCGCGTCTGGCAGCAATCTGATCTCGCAACCATGAAGCGGCCCGAAAGCGCCGACACGAGGACCGCGAAAGTCGCCGCGCCAGATGCCTTGCCATGTCAGCCGCCAGACGGAACCGGTCCGTCGGTAGAGGTTCGCGAACCGGTCGTGGCTGCCGCACCCGATAATGACGACGTCCTGGACGTCATGCCCGTGCCGGAAACACCAGGCCAGCTGGTCATGCAACCGATCGTCAGTCTGCACGATGGCAGAACACGACATTTCGATGCCTGCCTTGGTGAAGCAGACGACATGGCGACCTATATTGCGGAGGTCGTGGCCCTTGCCGCAAAAATGGGCTGTGCCGGCGCAGGCGCGCGCTTTTTCTGCGAGCTGAACAGGACCTCATTCGAGGATCCCGCATTTCGCGCTGAACTGGTTGCCGTCATGACGGCCACGCCCGAACTGGCTGGCCGTATTGTTTTTGAAATCGAGGCCGACATGATCCCCCAGATGGGAGAACTGGCCGCCGATATCAGCCGACTGGCTGAAGCCGGATTCGAGATTTGCGTGAAACTGGAAGATCCGTCCCAGCTGTCGGAAAGTTATCCAGGAACATTGCGCAAACTCGATTGGGCGGACTCATTGACCCTGACCGAAGGCGCGATCCTGGCGGCGAGGCGTTGCGGACTGAGCCTGATTCTGACCGGCGTCAACGACGCCATCTCCGTCGAAGCGGCGCGGCGTCTGGGACTTTCACTGGCAAGCGGAACGGCACTGGGCAATGCCCGAACGGTGAGGCTGGATCTTTCAGTAAAGCAGGCCGCCTAAAAGGGGCAGGTTGCCCTCAGCGCGTCGTCCATCTGCGCCAGCCCCGCTTCGATCCCGAGCGCGGCAAGGCTGGTTACGGGATAGTCCGGCAGGCCGCAGGGCACGATGCCGTCATAATGCGACAGGTCGGGCGCGACGTTGATGGCCAGACCGTGCAGCGTGATCCATTTCCGGACACGAACACCGATGGCGGCAATCTTCGCTTCGCCTGCGGGCGTATCCACCCAGACCCCGACACGGCCCGGAATCGCGCGTCCGGCAATGCCGAAGCGGCCGATGGATGCGATGATCCAGATTTCGAGAGCGGTTACATAGGCACGCACGTCGCGGTCACGTTTCGTGAGGTCGACGGCAGGGTAAACGACACGCTGGCCGGGACCGTGATAGGTATATTGTCCGCCGCGTCCGGTATCATAGACAGGAAAGCGGCCCGGGTCGGTCAGGTCGGCCGCGTTCGCACTGGTGCCGCCAGTGTAGAGCGGTGGATGCTCGACGAGAAGTATTCGTTCTGATGCCGTGCCGCCATGAATGGCGGCGGCGCGGGCCTCCATATCGGACAGCGATACATCATAAGGCGTGAGTCCCGGCCAGACCTGCCATTCCGTCATGCCTTTACCTGCCGCTAACCATGGCGCGCGCATAAGGATGCGCGAACAGCCAGGCGGGACATGCGCGCGTGATCGAGAATATCAAAGTCGACATATCGGTGGTCATCGGCGCAACTCATATGCCGATCAGGCAGCTTTTGAAAATGGGGCGCGGTGCCGTCGTCGATCTGGACGCGGGGCGAGAGAGTCCTGTCAGCATCTACGCCAATGACGAACTGATCGCGCGGGGGGAGATCGTACTCCTTGGCGAGAAGGTCGGTGTTTCCATCACGGAGCGGGTGCGTCGTCCGGGGGCGCTGGCGGCCTAGACATTCTTCGGAAGCCCTCCGACAGGGACAGCGCGTCGGTGAGCACGGTGAGAGGGGCATCGACCCGGTCGCCATCCCGTCTGTCCGCGCGCCAGTAATCGACATGATTGAGCCGACCACCCCAATGCGCGGTGCGAACAGCGATATCCTTCACGCCTGGACCGAAAAGACCAGCGAGCGGGCCGCCAACGGGATCGCCGCCGATCCAGCCATCGTGCGGGAAATAGATGTTCGTCCAGCGCGTCGCGGCGAACAGGGCGGCGTGATGCGGCATCGCCAGCGAGCGCTGCCTGCCCTCGCTGCCCTGATACCGCACCCAGTAGGACAGACGCCCTCCATCGAGAACGGGCGGCGATTTTGGCAATTCCCGTTGCAGGAGCCGGTCAGAGAATTCGGCACCGGACAGACCCGTCAGGAAGGGCAGGTGCGTAAGCGGACTTCCGAGAGTCACGAGATCGGTGACACGCCATTTGAAGCCCAGTTTTCTGAGTTCCCTCCAGATCGCCTTCTGGTGGACGTGGATATCTTCCACCGATAGCGGATCGCCGTTTCTCAGCGCCTTTTCCAGCGCCTTCAGCGCAGGCTGTGTCACGCTGTCATCCCGCCCGTGCTCTTCGCGCACGCGGATCCAGTAGTGATAGAGAATGTCGAGTGCGATGACGCTGCCAAGGCTGTGGCCGACGACAATGACGCGGTGATAATCGTGGCTGTCATGCAGGTTCGCGAGAAGGTCGACGCCCGCCTTTCTGATCGCGTGGCGAACGGCGACATTATGCGGTTTCGGATTGAGATAGCGTGCCGCATCGCCCACCCAGTCACGCAGGGCCGTCGTCGTGACCAGCTTGCCGACGACAACGCCTGCACCGAGGATCGTTCCGATCGTTCCCGCCGCTGATTTCTGGCCGAAGAACATCGCCGCCAAGACCAGGGCGAGAAGCACTGCCCATGAGGCCCACCACAGGTTTCGCAAATTGCCCGGAACGCTGGCGGGCAAGCGGAACAGGAGATTGTTGAGCCATTCCAGCGTGTGCCGAAGCCCATTGCCCTGCATCAGATGCGCCCAGTAGAATTCGTAGAAGTCCATCGGCGGCCTGCGATTGCCAGGCGATGCATTCAGACGGCGGAGTTCGTAGGAACCCGAGGCATCGTCGGGTTTGCTCCAGAAATCCGTTTTTTCGCCTTCCGGAGAGATCCTGTCCAATATGGCGGAGGTGAAACCGCGCAGGCTGGCCATGGGCTTCTGATCGCCAATTCCGTGGATCAGCAGGATGGCGATTTTTCGTTCTGTTGCTGCCATGACGATCTGCCTCCAGCCCGTGGAGGCGTGTGTATAAACCTATGGCTGTCGCAAAAGCGAATCACGCAATGGTCTGCCGATCTCTCCGACCGCCCGCAATCTCTCAGACATGGATTCCGCACATGCTGCATCCGGAACGATGCTGCGCGCGTAATTGGTTAACAGGAAGTTTATGAAAAGCTTCTATCTGTAAAATGTCCTCTGGAAGGGTCGCCATGTCTCTCAAAATTTTCAACTTAATCATACCAGCTGCCATTGCCTCTGGCATGGCCGTTCCGGCAAACGCCGTGCCGTTGCAGTTCGAGCTGTCCGGCTCGCGCAGCGCGGTCTTTCAGCTTGACTCCAACCCCGTGCCGGATTCGTCCAGCAGCAGTTTCATCGGCGACCAGATCATCTTTCGCAACGTGCCGGGAACCTTTGCGGGCACACCCGGTACGGCGGGCATTATCAGCTTTGGCACGGGCATAATTGCTAGGCTGAACGTGGTCACGCCTGGTCTGGGCTTCACCCAGTTCACTGGCCCGGAACTGTTCAGTGGCGGTGCGGCCATGCCGATGTTCTCGACGGGCACATTCGACCTGACAAGCATCGTTTCGGGACGCAGCACGCTGGTGATTTCGGAAGTGCTTATGCAGCAGGTGCCGGAGCCGGGCAGCCTCGGCCTGCTATTAGGCGGTTTGGGCATTGCGGGGCTGGCGATGGTCAAACGGCGGAAGCTAAACGCCGCCGTCTAGGATGATATTGGGCGGGGTTTCGACTTCGCCCTGTAAGCCAGCGACGAATTTCCGCACGTCCGCGAGAAACAGGTCCGGTTTTTCAAGACTGGCGAAATGACCGCCTTCCCGCATTTCGGACCAATGTACGACATTATAACCGCGTTCCACCATTTCCCGCGGCGGAAAGGCGAGGAGGTCCGCCGGGAATCTCGCGATACCGGTCGGGACTTCAATGCGGCGCCCTTCGGGAATGCTAAATCCTCCCTCCTCGAACATGCCGCGGTACAGCCACGTCGCGGTGTGAAAGCTGCGCGTCGTCAGGTAGATCATGATGTTGGTGAGCATCTGGTCGTTGGTGAATGGCGGCTGGGGATTCTGCTCGCCGGTATCCGACCAGCCGCAGAATTTCTCGGCGAGCCAGGCGGCGACGCCCATCGGGCTGTCCATCATGGCGATAGGCGAGGCTTTGCGGTTTCGTGGCCTGCAGCTGCAGGTAGGCGGTTTCCTCGGCGCGGATTTTCAGCGCCCATTGCATCCATTTTTTGTCTTCATCGGACCGCGGCGTCATGTCGTGCGCGCGAAGGCCGTAACCGTTCAGGTGGAGCGCGGTGACGCGCCTCGAATCGAGACCGATCCAGCCGCCGATAACGCTGCCCCAGTCGCCGCCCTGATAGATGTATTGCTCATAACCGAGGGCGGGCATGAGCCTGTCGTAGAGGCCTGCCACGGACCGTGGTCCGATAGGGGACAATGGCGGGTCGGACCAGGCATAGCCGGGCAGTGAGGGCGCGACGACATGGAAAGCGGGATGGCTGTCATCCTCAGGGTCCGCGAGGCGGTCGATAATGGCGTCGAATTCGAAGATCGAACCGGGCCAGCCATGCGCGATGAGGAGCGGTTTCGCGTCGGCGCGGGGGCTGCGGCGGTGGACCGTGTGCAGGTGGAAACCGGGCGGGACCGCCTTGTCCTCAATATTCACACGGACCTGCGGGTGGCGGTTGAGCGATTTGACGGCGGCGGGCCAGTCGAAACCGCTGAGCCAGTAGTCGCGCAGCTGTTCGAGATAGGCACGGTTGGCACCATAGCGCCAGCCTGCGTCTTCCGGCTCGGAAAAGAAGCGGAAATCCTGAACCCGGCGCATGATCCAGGCGGTCTCGTCTTCGTTGACGGGGATGGTGAAGGGGGTGGGCATAGGAATGTTGTCCTTACAATCTGATCGTCATTCCGGCGCTCGCCAGACCGGCCCTTGGGGCGGCCGGCGTGACGACATTTTTGTCTATGCCGCCAGCGCCTGCTTCGCGTCTGCGAGGATCATGTCGCTGGCCTTCTCGGCGATCATGATGGTCGGCGCGTTGGTGTTGCCGCTGACGAGGTTCGGCATTACCGAAGCGTCGACAACGCGGAGACCCTCCACACCCCGCACGCGCAACTGGGGATCGAGAACGGCGCGGTCGTCGGCCCCCATCCGGCAGGTGCCGACAGGATGGTAGATGGTTTCCCCCCATTCGCGGATCATGTCAGTGAGCGCGGCGCGGTCCTGATGCTGCTCACCGGGCCAGACTTCCCGTGGATTGAGCGCGGCGAGCGCGGGCTGACGGCCGATCTCGCGGGTAATTTCGAGGCCCGCGAGCATGACGTCCAGATCGTTGGGCGCGCTGAGATAGTTCGGATCGATTTTGGGATGGTCGGACGGGTTATCGCTGGCAAGCCGGATCGTGCCGCGACTTTCCGGGCGCAGCTGGCAGATATGGCATGTAAAGCCGTGCACATGGCCGAGCTTGCCCGCGCCATGCGCGTTGCCAAGCGCAGGGAGGAGGTGCAGCTGGATATCCGGCGCTGCCAGATCCTCGCGCGTGGACAGAAACGCGCCCGCTGGCGTCGGAATGTAGCTGCCCGTGCCGTCCTTTCTGGCGAGCCACGTGCCGAGCGCCTTTAGCTGGTTCGAAAATTTCGCGTTCCTGTTGAGGCTGATCGGTGCCGCGATGGACCATTGCACGATCAGATCGAGATGATCCTGCAGATTGCCGCCAACATCGGGTGCATCGTGGACGACGTCGATCCCGTTGGCCTTCAGATGATCGGCGGGGCCGATTCCTGAGAGCATGAGCGTCTGCGGTGAATTCACCGCGCCGCCGCAAAGAATGATCTCATGCCCGAAAACCGTGTCGGGCTGGCCATTCTGGCGGATGCCGACGGCATGGGCGCGCTTGCCCTTGAACAAAACGCGGTCGGCAAGAACGCCCGTGCGAACCTCAAGATTTGGACGATCGAGGATGGGTGTCAGATAACCCTTGGCCGCGCTGTGCCTTTGGCCGTCCTTGCAGGTGGAATCATAGCGGCCCACGCCTTCAAACTGCGGACCGTTGAAGTCGTTTGTGAAGCTATGCCCGGCCTCCTGCGCCGCCATGATGAAGCGGTCGGTAATTTCATCCGGCATGGTGCGCTTTGTCGTATGCAGCGGGCCGCCAGACCCGTGGAAGTCGGTCGCGCCGCGATCGGAATCCTCCGATCGTTTGAAATAGGGCAGCACATCGTCCCAGCTCCAGCCCGTGCAGCCCATTTGCGCCCAGCGGTCATAGTCGGATGCGTGACCGCGGATATAGACCATGCCGTTGATGCTGGATGAACCGCCCAGTGTCTTGCCGCGCGGCCAGTAGAGGCGGCGGTCATTCAGATGATCCTGCGGTTCCGTCCAGTATCCCCAGTTTTCCGCCGCAATCTTGTCGGGTGTGATGAGTTTGCCGATCCCCGCAGGAAAATGGATGAACATCGACCTGTCGCGGTTTCCCGCCTCCAGCAGGAGGACGCGGATGGTGGGATCGGCACTGAGGCGGTTGGCAAGAACGCAGCCCGCACTGCCTGCGCCGACGATGATGTAATCGTAGTCTGACATGGACGATCCTTCTGAAGATTGATCGGCACACCGGCCCCGCCTGAGCGAGGGTGACGTGTTTCTGGATCAAGAGTCTACATATCCGGCGTGCCGGACAAGCCCGTCAATTCGATAAGCCCGCCGCCGCTGTCGCCGCAGCGGCGCGGGCGTCCTTCGTGGCTTCGGCGTCCGGAAGTCGCTTGTAGAGATAGAACAGACAGCCAACCGTGACGGGAACCATCAGAAGCAGGCTCATCACCCCGATGGCGAGATCGCCGGTTTCCGCCGAAACCGTACCTGCGAACCACGGACCAAGGCCAAGACCGATGAGCGTCGTGCCAAGGAAATAGGTCGCCGTGGCCGCGCCCCGCATACGGGGCTGCACCAGATCCTGACTGGTGGCGGCCGCGACGCCCACCCACATGCTGGCGACAATGTTCTGCGGTGCGGCGAGCAGGTAGAAGACAAGCAGGCTGTCTGTCGTGAACATGAAGAAGATAAACGGAATCATCATCAGAATTGCGAACATGCCTACCATCACGCGGCCCGCTGGATTCCTGCGCTTGAGGATGTCGGAAATCTTTCCGCCGAGGACGACCCCGACGAAGCCGCCGCCCGCACCGAGACCGCCGAGAATGAGGCCCACCGTCGCTGGATCCACCTGATCCGCGAATGTCCGAAGGACGTAGGGCGGTGACCAGAAACTGACGGCATATGTGTTGAAGGCGATGGTGCCGAAGCCGACCAAAGTCAGAAGAAAGCTCGGTGTTCCCCAGATCAGCGCATAGGTTGCAGGGTCGCGGCGCTTTATCGACTGCGACCAGGAAAAGACCGCGTAGGCGCCGATGCCGAGCGCGCCGAACTGGAGCCGGTTACCGAAACTGTCGCCAACAAGCAGGAGCAGCCCGATCATGACGATCGCGATGATCACCGCTGCCACAAGATTGCGTATGAGGCTTGCCGTACCGGCGCGGGCCGCGTCGATCAGTGTAAGCGGCGGAATGACGCTGCAGAGTTCCGTGAAGAATTTCGGCCAGGGATTTGGATCGGGCGGCTGGTAGGTGCCCTCCGACATGCCGCGCAGCGGTTCGCGCAGGGTGGCGACCCACAGGGCAAGCAGAAGACCGGGAACACCGACCGCCATGAATGCGGCCTGCCAGCCGACGACGTTGAACCCGAAGAGGTCGTAGCCGCCGGGAAAGGCCTCGTTCCAGTTGCCGGCGACCGCGCCGCCGATGAAGAGCGAAATGCCGCCGCCGATGTAAAGGCCGCCGGAATAGATGGCGAGCGCGGTGGCGCGGCTTTCCTTTGGAAAATAGTCTGAAATCATGGAAAAGGCGGCGGGGCTGGCCGTTGCCTCGCCGATACCGACGCCGATGCGCGCGCCCGCGATCTGAACGAAATTCGTCGCGAGCCCGGACAGGGCCGTCATGGTCGACCACAAGCTGAGGCCGATGGCCATGAGCCGCTTGCGCACCCACATGTCGGCCAGCCTGCCGAGCGGAATACCGAAGAGCGCGTAAAAAACGGCAAAGGCGGTGCCGTAGAGGAAGCCCATCTGGCCGTCATCAATGCCAAGATCGGCCTTTATGTCTTCGGCAAGAATGGAGAGGATCTGCCGGTCGACGAAATTGAAGATGTAGACCAGGACGAGAACGCCGAGGACGTACCAGGCATAAGGCGACCCAACGTCCTTCTCGCGGTCTTTCAGCAGATCCTCGTCGGTCATGGCGCCCTTCCCAAAAATGCCCGCTTTGCGCGGTGTTGCTTTCAGCGCTAGCAGCGCGCGGACGGATTAGAAAGCGCCCATCGCCCCATGCAAAACATCAGTGTCCTCTTTGTCTGCCTTGGAAATATCTGCCGCTCGCCGGTCGCGGAGGGGCTGCTGAGGAAGATGTCTGCTGACACCGGCCTCGCTCTTGTTGCGGATTCCGCCGGAACCGGCGACTGGCACGCAGGCCAGCGTCCGCATCTGAAGTCGCAGGCTGTCGCGCTCAGAAACGGCTTCGACATTTCGGCACTGGAAGCGCGGCAGATCGAGGCGGAGGACTGGACGCGGTACACGCACATCGTCGCGCTCGACCGTGCCAATCTCAACGATCTGAAAGGGATGAGACCGGAAAATGCGACAGCACAGCTCCTCTTGCTCATGCAGCATGCCGAAACGGACGACGAGGATGTGCTCGATCCCTATGGCATGGCGGACGAGGCGTTCGATAGGATGTATGCCCAGATCGACGCGGGTGTGACCGGATTGCTGAAGACGCTGGCGCCCTAGCCGTGCGGCGAACGAGTGCGTAGGTGGCAAGCGGGTATTTATCTGGACGGGAGCGGCATGACCTCAGGCGGTGACACAGCAGGCAAGGCCCGCGCCACGAGGACGTTTACGGGCTTTGGCGGTTTGCCCCTGATTGCGGATGTCTACGGTGCGAGCGATGCGCCGTGCGTGCTGATGCTGCCAGGGGCCGGGCAATCCCGTTCCGTCTGGCAGGAGGCGGCGCGCGCGCTGGCGGCGGCGGGGCGCTATGTCGTTGCCATCGACCTGCGCGGACGTGGCGGCAATGGCGATGCGCCGGACAGTCTCGATGCCTTTGTCGGTGACCTGCGTGCCGTCCTTGCGGACCTGTCCTCGCGTCCTGTCATCGTGGGTGCATCGCTGGGCGGCTGGATCGCGACGGCGGCGCTGGGGGAAGGCGAACCGGACCTGGCCGCCGGACTGGTGCTGGTGGATGCCGTTCCGCATGGCGATATCGCGTCGGTACAGACACCGACCGGCCTCGACCTTGAAACTGTGAAGATCCGCCTTGAGTCCGCCATGTCGCGGTTGAAACTGCCGCTGCTGATCGTGCGCGGCGAGGATAGCAAGGTGTCGAGCGCGGAGTCCGTGCAGGCTATCGCCGCTGCCGTCGCTGGTGCGGAGGTTGTCGAGGTGGAGGATGCGGGACATCTGGTCGCCACGGAGCAGGTCGAGATATTCAACGCGCTGCTGCTGGAATTCCTGGAACGCCGCGTGCCGCGCGAGCCGCCGGAATATATGTCGGGGTCCGACAGCCGGACGCTGCGCGACGCGCTTGGCTGTTTCGGGACGGGCGTGACGGTGGTGACGACACTGGCGGAAGATGGCGAGGCGGTTGGCCTGACCGCGAACAGCTTTACCTCTGTCTCTCTCGATCCGCCGCTGCTGCTGGTATGCCTGGCGAAGTCGGCCGCAAGTCTGCCCGCGTTCACGGCGGCGGCGGCGTTTGCCGTCAATGTCCTTCACATCGGACAACAGCCTATTTCCACCCGTTTTGCCACAAAAGGCGAGGACAAGTTCGCCGGGACGACGACCGAAGCCTGGGCTACGGGCGTGCCGATCATATCCGGATCGCTGGCCAGTTTCGAATGCAGACGCACTGCACTTCACGACGGCGGCGACCATGTCATTCTGGTCGGAGAGGTGGTGCGGGTGCGCTATGAGCCACGCCGCGATCCGCTGCTTTACTTTCGCGGCAAGTATCGGCGATTACATTTCGCCTAGGCGGGAATCCAGTTTCCGTGGAAGCCCGGCGGGATCTGGTGCGGGATGGTAATGACCGCCTGGGGGGTGCCCTCGAAATCGTCGGCGTTGAGAATGAGAAGATCGGTCGTCTGCCTGTGGGAGTCGATGACAAGGCCCATCAGCCAGCCATCATCTTCCGGTCCCGCCGCCTTGCGCGGAATGAAGACAAATTCGCCGGGATGCTGATGTTCCGGAAAATTACGGACCGTTCGCGTGTGGTCCTTCAGATCGGTGCGGATCAGATGCGTTGCAGGAGCGCTGAGATCGGAACCGGCAGGCTGTCCGACAGCATAGATATAGCGGTAGTCGCGTCCGGTAAGGCGTTCATCGTAGCGCGGGAATTCCTGCGGATTGTCATCCAGAACCGTGCGCTCAACCCGGCGTGCGACCGGGTCAATGATCCAGCGTTCCAGCTGGATATGTGTCGAATCCGGTCCGTGGATGCTTTCGGAAAAGACGCGGTCGTGTGTAACGACATCGACAATCGTCCTGCCGTCGGCACGCTCATAGGCGTTGGCTGTATGAAACACGTAACAGGGGGTGACTTCGCACCAGATCGTGTCCTTGGCGCTGCCGTTCAAAGGGCAGAGGCCAATTCGCGCCTGATGCGCGGCATTCCAGCGATAGGGGAAGCGTTGGCCGCCAACGAGGGCCTTCATGGAGAAGGTGACTGGCATGTCGAGCACGAGAATGTTGTTCTCCGTGATCGCGCAGTCATGGATGCTGGGGCCATCCTCGACCGTGATGGGGTCCTGCCGGATCACCCTCCCGGCAGGATCGACAGTGACGTGCCAGACCTTGTCATGCACATCGCTGCGATAGGTGATGGCATGCAGGTTGCCCGTTGCCGGGTCCAGATGCGGATGCGCGGAGAACGGCACGGTCAGCGTCCCGTCGAAAGGATTATGCGCAATGGTGTTCTGTTCGCCGTCAAGCTCGACAGGGTTGCCGCCCGCCTCGACAATGGCCCAGTAGCGCCCTGCGTGACCGATGACATTTGTATTGGCGGTATCGGCGGTGGTGCGGGGACCGGGTTTTGGGGTTTCGCCCAGCGCCTCTGACACCTTTGTCGAGCGCACCCAGCGGTTGCGATAGATGCCTGCCCTGCCGCCCTCGATCTCGATGCCATGGATCATGCCGTCGCCTGTGAACCAGTGATAGCTGTTCGGATCGGCCTCGATGGGGTTGGGGCCATTCCTCAGATATTTTCCGGAAAGGTCGGCCGGGATCGTGCCTGTGATCTCCAGGTCCGCGAATGTCTCCTCCGCTCTCAGCGGCGTGTGGACGCCGGTCAGAAACGGGTTTCCTGCCTCCAGCTTCGGCATTCGCCTGCGGTTGAAATCGGCCACGCTCGTCAGCCCCTTGCCGACGACCTTGCGAATGGTGGTTTCAAAGGCGGTAGCCATAACGGAAGCCCTTTGCGTTGCAGCGACTCAATGTTTACATTGTTAATATGTCGTCTAATGATAACAGTGTCAACATTACCGACGAATCCGCCGGATATCATCACGGGAATCTGAGGACCGCGCTGACGGACGCGGCCATGGCCATGGTGGCTGCGGAAGGCGCGGACGCGCTTTCGATGCGGAAACTGGCTGCGGAGGTCGGTGTCAGTGCAACTGCCATTTACAGGCATTTTCCCGGCAGGGACGCGCTGCTTGCGACGCTGGGCGCACGGGCCGCCAAGATGTTGGCGCATTTGCAGTCAAGCGCAGCGAAGGCAGCGGGCGGCGGCCTGCCGGGCCTGTCGGCGGCGGGGGAGACTTATGTCGCCTTCGCTGTCGACCAACCGGCACTGTTCAGGCTGTTGTTCTCGCGGCCAGCAGATATCAGTCTTGTCGATGCGCCCAAGGATGAAGTGGCCGCGGCGATGCGCGGCCTGCGCGATCAGGTCGACATCCTGATGCCGGGCGCGGACGCGGCCGCAGAACGGCGGGCTGCAGTGATCCGCGCCTGGGCGATCGTGCATGGCCTTGCCGTTCTGGTACTGGACGGACATATCGATTACGATCCGGAGGATGTGCGCCGGGTGCTGGAACCACTAGGGCAGCTTTTCCCGCAATAGGGCAAACACACTGGTTCTTACGAGAGGACGGCGACTGTTTTGCTTGCCACTTGATGCACAACCTCAGAAGGCTGCCATATGAGCGTTTCGCCCTCCGCCGATGCCGCCGCCGTCATGCCGCAGGTCACGAACCGCGCGCGGAATATCACGCTGATCCTGCTGACGGTCACTTATTTCTTCAGCTACATGGACCGGCAGATCCTTTCGATCCTGCTGGAGGATATCAAGGCCGACCTGCTGCTGGACGACGCGCAGCTGGGCTACCTGTCGGGAATCGCGTTTGCGCTGTTCTATGCGACACTCGGCATTCCCATCGCGTCGCTGGCGGATCGCAAGAACCGCCGCAACATCATCGCCATCGCCCTCACGGTCTGGAGCGGTATGACGGCGCTGTGCGGGCTGGCGCAGAATTTCACGCAGCTGCTGCTGGCGCGTATTGGCGTCGGTGTCGGCGAAGCGGGATCGTCGCCGCCCAGTCATTCCATGATTGCCGACCTTTACCCGCCCAAGGAAAGGGCAGGGGCGCTGGCGATTTACTCGCTGGGCGTAACGCTGGGGGCGTTTGCGGGTACGTTCCTCGGCGGTAACGTCACGCATTTCTTCGACTGGCGTACCGCGTTTCTGGTCGTCGGGATTCCGGGCATTCTGCTCGCCATCATCGTTCGTCTGTTCGCGGTCGAGCCGCCGCGCGGCATGTCGGATGCCGTGCAGGCGGTGTCGGACGCTACGCCGACGATCCGCGACGGGTTTCGGGCCATGCTTGCCAGTCGCGCCGCCATTCATCTGGTGATGGGCGTCACCATCACCTCGCTGATCGGCTATGGCTTGACGTTGTGGACGCCCGCTTATCTCATTCGCAATTTCGGGCTGACGACCTTCGATGTCGCCAATTATTACGCGCCGGTCGTCATGGTCGCCGCCGTCATAGGGACCATTGGCGGGGGCAAGCTGGCGGACCGGCTGGCGGAGCGCTACGGATTATACGCTCAAAGCTGGATGATCTTCGCGCTGAAGACGGGTGCGTTTCCGTTTCTGTTGCTGTTCTATGTCACTGACGATGTCTTTTTCGCGGTTGGTTGCTATGCCGTCGCGCTGCTGTTTCAGTCCTGTTATCTGGGACCGACATTCGCGCTGATACAGGGGCTTGCACCGCTCAAGATGCGGTCGGTCTGGGCGGCGATCACGCTGTTTGTCATCAACCTGATCGGACTTGGCATCGGGCCGACCGCCATCGGGATATTGTCGGTCGACTATCAGGAGCGGTTTGGGCTGAACGACGCGGATTCCCTGCAATGGGCCCTTTTCACAGTGGCCCTGCTGACGCCCTGGGCGATTTTCCACTACTGGCGTGGCGGCGTCTGGCTGAAACGGGACGCGGCCGTCAGTTAAGCGCCTTTTCCCCATGTCTGCCGGCGCTGTCGGCGTCGATCAGAACGGCATTTATTTCCGCGCCGAACAGCAGGACATAGGCGCTCAGGAACAGCCACATCAGCAGGACGACGACAGCGCCAAGCGCGCCGTAGGTCGCATTATAGTCGGCAAAATTGGCGACATAGGCACCAAAACCCAGCGTGACCGCGAGCCAGCCAACCGTGGCGAATACCGCGCCGGGCAGCAGTTCCCGCCAGCGGCCCTGCCGGTAATTGGGACCGAATTTGTAAATGAGCGCGATGCCGCTGGCCGCCACGAAGGCAGCCGTCAGCCAGAAGGCGGCGCGCATGAGGAAAATCGCCCAATCGGGAAAGCCCGGCAACAGGCTTTCGAGGAAGGCGAGCGCGGCAATGGCGATGATGCCGAAAATCGCGACACCGACCATGGAAAGCGTGATGGCGGCAGCCAAGAGCAGCTTCTGGAAGAAATTGCGGCCGTCATGCAGTTCAAAAACGATGTTGAGCGCCGTGATCGTCGCCGTCGCGCCGCGCATGGCGCCGTAAAGCGTGAGGGCCAGCGTCAGAATCAGGCCCCAACCCTGCGCCTTCTGCGAATTGAGCGCAACATTCGCCATCTGCTCTGTCAGGAGCGAGGCGGCGTCGTCCGGCATCAGGTCGAAAGCGACCCGGCTGTGTTCCATGACCATCGCGCCATCCGCGACCAGACCATAGATCAGCACCGTCGCGGCGATCAGGGGGACGAAGGCCAGAAAACTGTAAAAGGCGACACCCGCCGCGATCAGACCGATATTATCGCGCTCTGACTCCTTCCATGTCCGTACCGCGATCTGCCAGAAGGTGATCGGTTCTTCCTGGTTGCGTTTCAGGCGGGTGGCGAGATTTCTGTTTGTCCCTGTCATGGACCTGGGCCCTAACATCATTTCGCAGCGAGGCGCGAAGCAATTTCCCTTGACGCTACGAAGCGCCGCGCCATAGCGGCATCATGCTTCTTGATATTCTCGGCATCATTGGCGGCCTCGCGCTGCTGTTCCTTGGCGGCGACCTGCTGGTCAGGGGCAGCGTCAGGCTGGCGACCCGTTTCGGCGTCTCGCCGCTCTTCGTCGGTCTGGTGCTGGTCGGGTTCGGCACGTCAGCGCCAGAACTGTTCGCCAGCGTGGAGGCGGTACGGGTCGGCGCGCCCGCCATCGCCTGGGGCAATGTGGTTGGTTCCAACATCGCCAACACGCTGATGGTCCTTGGCGCGGCGGCGGCGATTTCCGCCTTCCCGGTGGAGCGCGGACCATTGTGGCGGGATGGCGGATTCGGCCTTGCCGCCGCGATCATCCTGTTCGGGTTCGCCTTCATGGGCGTTCCGCTGATCGCCGGAATATTGCTGTTGGCCGTGCTGACGGCATATCTGGTCTTCGCCTGGCGGCAGGAGCGTGTTGCGGCCGCATCGACAGGCGTAGGCGACAAGGCGGCGGCGCTGGAACTGGCCGATCCCGGCGTGCACCCGGCCCGCGCAGGCAATGTGCTGATCGACAGCGCCTTCACCCTCGGCGGCCTTGCCCTCATCATCGTCGGCGGAAGCCTGCTTGTCAGCGGCGCGCGCGACCTTGCGCTGCTGCTGGGCATGTCGGACACGCTTGTCGGCCTGACCATCGTCGCCATCGGCACCTCAGCGCCGGAACTGGCAACCTCGGTTATCGCGGCGCGAAAGGGTGAGGGGGGCATAGCCCTTGGCAACGTTCTGGGCTCGAATATCTATAATATACTCGCCATCGGCGGTGTGACCGCAGTGCTTGCCCCCGGCAGCCTGCCTGCGAGCATGATCGCGGTGGAACTGCCGATCCTGATCGGCGCGGCGATATTGCTGATGGTCTTCGCCCGGACCGGTCACAAGTTCAGCCGCTGGGAAGGCTTTGCGATGATGGCGCTTTATGTGGGCTATCTGGTCTGGGCAGTCATGTCCGCCTAGTTCAGCGCCAGGACAAGCCGGGCTCCGATAATGTCGAGGCCAGGGTTCTGGCCGGAATTAAAGAGTGTCGCGTGGCTGACGTGGATCCAGCTTGCCTCTGCCGCGAGGCGTTCGGAAAGCCGCCAGCCGATCGCAATTTCCGGCTCGAAGAGGATGCGCGACCCGAGGTCGGTCTGATCGCCATTGGCTGCGAACCGGCGGGAAGGGCCGTCATGTATGGCAAGGCCTATACCGGGCTGCACATAAAGACGGTCACCGAAACGCCAGCTGAGCCCGGCGGCGACCAGACTGGTGTCGCCCTCTAAATTGACGACGCCAAGAAGATAGGGCGCCGGTCTGCCGATGAACCCAAGGGCGTTTATCGACCCGCCGCGCACACCGAAGATCAGGTCAGTTCCGCCCTCCCCGGTTTCGAGGGTAAAGGGTGTATCGACCGCGTGAAAGGCCGCGCCGGCGAACAGCTCTGCTGCGTTCGCAGAACCGCCAGCGGCCGAAAGCAGGGTCGCAGCCAGAAGCGTGGAGGCCCTCAATTTCCGGAAGCCGCTGCTGCTTGTGTCGTCGCCGAAACTTCGGGAGCGTCCGCAAATGGCCGGATGCCGAACGACGGATAGATTTCGCTGGGGAAATAGACCGTACCGTCCTTCACGACCATGCGGATCGCCTTTATGGCCTTCAGGTCTTTGGTCGGGTCGCTGGCGGTCAGGAAAAAGTCTGCGTATTTGCCGCGCTCGATACTGCCCAGATCCTCGTCCTGATCCAGATATTCAGCCATGTCGTAAGTGGCCCGTTTCAGCACCTCCGCCGGACTCATGCCGAGTTTGCCGAACAGTTCCAGTTCCCGGTGATAGGCGAAACTGCCACCGAGGTCAGTGCCGGGCACGAGGAAAATGCCTTTTCGGTGCATTTCCGTGAGCGTCGCCAGCACCTTGTCATAGGCAGCGACATAGGCGGCGCGCTCTTCCGGCGTATTCGTGCCGAACAGTGCCTGCTTGTATTGCCGCTGCGTGTTGGTGGGCAGATTGTCGATGATATCGACCGCCCCTGCCGGCACTTCGCCATCGATGGCGGTGAGGCCGAGCTCGTGGATGGCGATGGTGGGATCGTGCGCGACGCCCTTCTCCACCATTTTGTTCAGCGTCGACTGCACCTGGTCGCCTTTCACGTCGAGCGTCGGAAAACGCTGCATGGCGGTGAAGCGGAACAGCGTGCGCGTGTCCTCGTCCGGTTCCAGGACCCAGCCGAGCATGAGCTGATTGACATGGGTGATCTCGTCAAAGCCGGCGTCAATCATGGCGTCGGCGCTCGAAAAGGCGGGAACATGGCCCGCGACGCGCATGCCGAGATCATGCGCGGCCGAGACCACTGTTTCCGCCCAGTCGGGATTCATGCTGTTGTAGAGTTTCACCTGCGGGAAACCGCGCGCGGCATACCAGCGGACAAGGTCCACCGCTTCTTCCTGCGTTGAGGCGATCTCGCCGGTGGCTGCGCTAAACTCGCTCTTGCCCTCAATGAAGCCGGAGCGGGTGATGCGGGGGCCTGCGATGACGCCCGTGTCGATGCGCTCGATCAGGCCGTCGAGCACGTCATTCTCGTTGCCCATGTCGCGGACGCTGGTGATGCCGGCGGCAATGTTCATCAGCGCGTTTTCCTGGCCGATATGGCCGTGCATCTCGTACATGCCGGGGACAAGATAGCCGCCCTCTCCATCGATGAGGGTCTCGCCCTCCGTCACGGGACTGTTCGCGGGCTGAATGCTGGCAATGCGCTCGCCGTTGACGACGACATCCTTCGCATCCGTCAGCGCCGCTGTTCTTGCATCGAAGATACGGACGTTGCGGATGCGGACGGGCCCCTCATAGTCGTGCGCTGCGGACTTCTGGATGTCGACGAAACGGTCGGTAGAGAGCTTCACCGCATAGTCCCGCAGCGCCTTGTCGGCTGCCTCATAACCTTTGCGGATGATGGCGAACCGAGCGCCTGCGGAGGCAAAGAACCGGTTGTCCGCGTCAAGCGTCACATGCACGGGGTTGGTGTCGAGACCGGTAATCTCGTAGGTCGTCGCCTCGACCGGGCCGTCAGGACCGTCATAGGTGGCCGTATCGCGCTTTGTGATCGTGGCTGTACCGGCGGGCAGCACGTCAATACTGCCGTCATCGTCGGCGAGGAGGGCGCGGGCGAGGAGACCCGCCGACCAGGGGCTGCCATTCTGGTCGACATAAAAGGCGCATTCGCCCGCATTGCCGACGCCTGTCGTGTCTTTCCAGTGCGCCTCTCCATCGCGGCAATGATATTCCTCATCGACCGGATTGCCGAAAGTGGTCGTACCCGTGATTTTCCAGTCGAGCGGATAGCCGTTCGGACCTAGCGTCAGCGCCTCCTTCATGGTCGGGCCGCGACCGTTCTGCTTGTAATCGAAGTCGATGGCGACCCGATTGCCATCCGTTTCAACGATAAGCCCGCCGACATCATCGCCGCCTGTCAGCACGCGATATTCCGCCGTTTCGGCCAAGGCCGGCATCGCCGCGGAGGCGAGAAGACAGATTGCGGCGGTGCGGATGGTGGTTTTCATATTCGGTCGGCCCCTTGATGGATTTCAGTCCGGGTAACTTCACACCGCTTCACACTACGTCCACGCCCGCGCCCGGTTTCGCACGGGTAGATGCAAGTCGTGATACGATGTTTGATGTCCCCCGGGATGTGCGGACCACATGGTCCGCTATTCTTTCCTATTTTGCAAGCGGTGCGAGGCCCTGTCTCCCGATCGTCCACACTGTTTTGACATCGCCGATGCCACCACCTATATCGCAGTCACCAGCCGATTCCGAGACATGGCCTGCCGTCGCGCAGCGGGCCGCACGGATGGAACGGCGGGTTGCATGCGAGAGATCAGAACCGGATTTTCGAAGGAGGGTACTTCTTCGAAGGCACGGCCCTTTCGCGTCATTTTCCGTGCCCGGATCAATTTGAATTTCAAAGGATAGTCATGGCAACGCAGCAGGCCCAGAGCTTCATCGGCAAGAAACGCGTCCGGAAGATGTTCGGTGATATCACCGAAGCCATCGAGATGCCGAACCTCATCGAGGTGCAGCGCGAATCCTATGAGCATTTCCTGCGTTCGCGTCCTGAGGAGGGCTATGTTTCCGGCCTTGAGAAGACGTTGCGGTCCGTGTTCCCGATCCGCGATTTCGCCGGAACCGCGGAGCTCGATTTCGTGCATTACGAGCTCGAGGCGCCGAAATATGACACCGAGGAATGCCGCCAGCGCGGTCTGACCTATGCCGCGCCTATGAAGGTGACGCTGCGCCTGATCGTATTCGAAGTCGACACCGACACCGACAGCCGCTCCGTGCTCGATATCAAGGAGCAGGACGTCTACATGGGCGACATGCCGCTGATGACGCCGAACGGCACGTTCATCGTCAACGGTACGGAGCGCGTCATCGTCTCGCAGATGCACCGGTCGCCGGGTGTCTTCTTCGACCATGACCGCGGCAAGACGCACGCGTCGGGCAAATATCTGTTTGCGGCGCGCATCATTCCCTATCGCGGCAGCTGGCTGGACTTCGAGTTCGACGCGAAGGACATTGTGAACGTCCGTATCGACCGCAAGCGCAAGATCACGGCGACGACGCTGCTGCAGGCGCTGGGCGGCATGACGGTCGAAATCGACAAGCCCGAGGGCAAGTACAAGGTCGGCGAAGAGATGCTGGTCGAGGGCGCGATCACGCCTGGCACGCTGGAAGCGATCGACAAGGACCGCCTGACTGTCTCCGGTGTGCACGGACTGGTCGAAGCAGGCCGCATGATCACGGGTGCGGAGACGGGCGCGAAGGCGCAGATCCAGAAGGTGATCAAGCGCGGCACATCGCCGGAGGAAATTCTGGCGCTGTTTTACAAGAGCGTCACCTACAAGCGCGACAAGAAGGGCTGGAAGGCCCCGTTCGTCGCCGAGACATGGCGCGGCAAGAAGCCGATTTTCGACGTTGTCGACGCAGGTTCCGGCGAAGTCATTTTCCCCGCCAACAAGAAGATCAGCCCGCGGGCGGCGAACAAGGCCGCCGACGGCGGCACCGAGGAACTGCTTTTCCCGGTAGAGGAAATCATCGGGCGCTATGTCGCGCACGATATGGTCGATGTGAAGACAGGCCGGATCTACGCCGAGGCCGGCGACGAGGTCGACGAAGAGATGATCGAGCGTTTCGACGCGGCCAAGATCAAGGACATCGAGCTCCTGGACATCGACCATCAGAGCGTGGGTCCGTGGATCCGCAATACGTTGCAGGCCGACAAGGCCGAGGAGCGCGATGCCGCGCTGAGCGACATCTACCGCGTCATGCGCCCCGGCGAACCGCCGACGCGCGAGACCGCGGAATCGATGTTCGCGGGCATGTTCTTTGACCCCGAACGCTACGACCTGAGTGCGGTTGGCCGCGTGAAGATGAACATGCGCCTCGACATGGATGTCGATCCCGACATGGTGACGCTGCGCGACGAGGATATCATCGAGGTCGTCAGGACCATGGTCAACCTGAAGGATGGCAAGGGCGACATCGACGATATCGACAATCTGGGCAACCGCCGCGTGCGTTCGGTGGGTGAACTCCTGGAGAACCAGTACCGCGTCGGCCTGTTGCGGATGGAGCGCGCCGTGAAGGAGCGCATGTCCAGTGTCGATGTCGATACGGTGATGCCGAACGACCTCATCAACGCGAAGCCCGCCGTCGCTGCGGTGCGTGAGTTTTTTGGCTCCTCGCAGCTGTCGCAGTTCATGGACCAGACCAATCCGCTGGGCGAAGTCACGCACAAGCGCCGCGTATCGGCGCTTGGACCGGGCGGCCTGACGCGCGAACGCGCGGGCTTCGAGGTTCGGGACGTGCATCCGACGCACTATGGCCGCATCTGTCCGATCGAGACGCCGGAAGGCCCGAATATCGGTCTGATCAACAGCCTCGCCACATTCAGCCGCGTCAACAAATATGGCTTCATCGAGACGCCCTATCGCCGCGTGGTCGACCACAAGGTGACGCCGGAAGTCGTCTATCTGTCGGCGATGGAAGAGCAGAAGCACACCATCGCGCAGGCCAACGCCGAGCTGGACGACGAGGGCCGGCTTCGTCGAGGAAATCGTGTCTTGCGCGTGAGGCGGGCGAATTCCTGATGGCGCAGCGCGACACCATCACGCTGATGGACGTCAGCCCGAAGCAGTTGGTTTCGGTTGCCGCGTCGCTGATTCCGTTCCTGGAAAATGACGACGCGAACCGCGCGCTGATGGGATCGAACATGCAGCGGCAGGCCGTGCCACTGGTGCGTGCCGAGGCGCCCTTCGTGGGCACGGGGATGGAAGGTACGGTTGCCCGCGATTCGGGCGCTGCCGTCACGACCCGCCGCGCCGGTATCATCGACCAGGTGGACGCGGAACGCATCGTCGTCCGCGCGACGGACGACCTCAATCCGGGCGAAAGCGCGGTCGATATCTACAAGCTGAGGAAATTCCAGCGCTCGAACCAGAATACCGCCATCAACCAGCGCCCGCTGGTGAAGGTGGGCGATGTCGTGACCAAGGGCGATATCATCGCCGACGGTCCCTCGACGGAGCTGGGCGAGCTGGCGCTGGGCCGGAACGTGCTGGTCGCGTTCATGCCCTGGAATGGCTATAACTATGAGGACTCCATCCTCATTTCCGAGCGCATCGTGAAGGATGACGTGTTCACGTCGATCCATATCGACGAGTTCGAAGTGATGGCGCGTGACACGAAACTGGGTCCAGAGGAAATCACGCGCGACATCCCGAATGTCGGCGAGGAAGCGCTCCGCAATCTCGACGAGGCGGGCATCGTCTACATCGGTGCGGAAATCGAGCCGGGTGACATCATGGTCGGCAAGATCACGCCGAAGGGCGAAAGCCCCATGACGCCGGAAGAAAAGCTGCTGCGCGCCATTTTCGGCGAAAAGGCATCGGACGTGCGCGACACCTCCATGCGCCTGCCGCCGGGTGTTGCGGGTACGGTCGTCGAGGTGCGGGTCTTCAACCGCCACGGCATCGACAAGGACGAGCGCGCCCTGCAGATCGAGCGTGAGGAAATCGAGCGGCTGGAAAATGACCGTGAGACCGAACGCGCCATTCTGGACCGCGCCACCTATAACCGCCTGAAGGAAACGCTGACTGGTCAGATGGCGGCAGCGGCGCCCAAGGGCTTCAAGAAGGGCGAGAAGATCACCGAAGCCGCGCTAGATGCGATCGAGCCGCGCGGCGAATGGTGGAAATTCGCCGTGACCGACGATCAGGTGCAGTCCGATCTGGAGGCCATGAAGGGCCAGTATGACGACGCGCAGAAGAACCTGAAGGCGCGGTTCGAGGAGAAGGTCGAGAAGCTGCAGGCCGGCGACGAGATGCTGCCGGGCGTCCTCAAGATGGTGAAGGTCTTTGTCGCGGTGAAGCGCAAGCTGCAGCCTGGCGACAAGATGGCCGGCCGTCACGGCAACAAGGGCGTGATTTCACGCATCCTGCCGGTGGAGGACATGCCGTTCCTGGAAGACGGAACGCATGCCGATATCGTGCTGAACCCGCTGGGCGTGCCCTCACGCATGAACGTCGGGCAGATTTTCGAGACGCACCTTGGCTGGGCCGCGCGCGGTCTTGGCGTGCAGATCAAGAACCTGCTTGAGGATATTCACGAAAAGAACGCGGGCAAGCCATCCGACGAACTCAAGGCCAAGCTGAAGGCCATTTATGGCCGTCAGTATGACAGCGACATCGCCGGTCTGACCGACGAGGAAATGATGGAGATGGCGCAGAACCTGTCGCGCGGCGTTCCGATGGGCACGCCCGTGTTCGACGGCGCGCGCGAGGCGGACGTGTCCGACATGCTGGAATCGGCGGGGCTGGATCGCTCCGGCCAGGTCGACCTGTATGACGGACGTACCGGCGAGAAGTTCGATCGTAAGGTCACGGTCGGCTATATCTACATGCTGAAACTGCATCACCTTGTGGACGACAAGATCCACGCGCGTTCGATCGGGCCGTACAGCCTCGTCACCCAGCAGCCGCTGGGCGGTAAGGCGCAGTTCGGCGGACAGCGCTTTGGTGAGATGGAGGTCTGGGCGCTCCAGGCCTACGGCGCGGCCTATACCCTGCAGGAAATGCTGACCGTGAAGTCGGACGACGTGCAGGGCCGTACCAAGGTCTATGAAGCGATCGTCAAGGGTGACGACACGTTCGAGGCGGGCATTCCCGAGAGCTTCAATGTTCTGCTCAAGGAAATTCGTTCGCTGGGTCTGAACATCGAGCTGAAGAATGCAGCCGATGATGATGACGGCGTGGACGGCGGACCTGAGCAGCTGGCGCAGGCGGCGGAGTAGGGTTTCTCCCCTCCCCTCAGGGGAGGGGCCTGGGGGCGGGGACGGTCTGTTCCCGCTGCCAAGGTTTGACATCATTATCGGGGCGACGACCCCCACCCCTTAATCCCTTCTTGAAGGGCAAGGGAACTGAAGAGGACAAGCGGCATGAACAACGAACTGATGAACTTCTACAACCCGGCGGCGAAGCCGGAGACGTTCGACCAGATCAAGATCGGCGTGGCGTCGCCGGAGCGGATCCGCTCGTGGTCGTTCGGCGAGATCAAGAAGCCCGAGACCATCAACTACCGGACGTTCAAGCCGGAGCGCGACGGCCTGTTCTGCGCGCGCATCTTTGGTCCGATCAAGGATTATGAGTGCCTGTGCGGCAAGTACAAGCGCATGAAGTACAAGGGCATCGTCTGCGAGAAGTGCGGTGTTGAAGTCACCGTGTCGAAGGTTCGCCGCGACCGCATGGGTCATATCGAACTGGCCGCGCCCGTCGCGCATATCTGGTTCCTGAAATCGCTGCCGAGCCGTATCGGTATGCTGCTCGACATCCAGCTGAAGCAGCTGGAGAAGGTGCTGTATTTCGAGAGCTTCATCGTCATCGAGCCGGGCCTGACGCCGCTGGAGAAATTCCAGCTCCTCACCGAGGACGAGCTTCTCGACGCGCAGGACGAATATGGCGAGGACGGCTTTACCGCCGGTATCGGTGCCGAGGCGATTCGCGAGCTTCTGGAAACGATGGACCTTGAGGCCGAGCATGCCGCGCTGGCCGAGGAACTGGCCGTCACGAAGTCCGAGCTGAAGCCAAAGAAGATCATCAAGCGCATGAAGGTCATCGAGTCCTTCCAGCAGTCGGGCAACCGTCCCGAGTGGATGATCCTGAGCGTCGTTCCCGTGATTCCGCCGGACCTGCGTCCGCTGGTGCCGCTGGACGGTGGCCGGTTCGCGACGTCCGATCTCAACGACCTCTACCGCCGCGTCATCAACCGGAACAACCGCCTGAAGCGCCTGATCGAGCTGCGCGCGCCGGACATCATCGTGCGCAATGAAAAGCGCATGCTGCAGGAATCCGTCGATGCGCTGTTCGACAATGGCCGCCGCGGCCGCACGATCACGGGTGCGAACAAGCGTCCGCTGAAATCTCTCAGCGACATGCTGAAGGGAAAGCAGGGGCGTTTCCGCCAGAACCTGCTCGGCAAGCGCGTCGACTATTCCGGCCGTTCGGTCATCGTGACTGGCCCCGAACTGAAATTGCATCAGTGCGGCCTGCCCAAGAAGATGGCGCTCGAGCTGTTCAAGCCGTTCATCTACGCGCGTCTTGACGCCAAGGGTCTGTCGATGACCCTGAAACAGGCCAAGAAATGGGTCGAAAAAGAGCGCAAGGAAGTCTGGGACATCCTGGAGGAAGTCATCCGCGAGCATCCCGTGATGCTGAACCGCGCGCCGACGCTCCACCGTCTCGGCATCCAGGCGTTCGAGCCCGTGCTGATCGAGGGCAAGGCCATTCAGCTGCATCCGCTCGTCTGTTCCGCGTTCAACGCCGACTTCGACGGGGACCAGATGGCCGTGCACGTGCCGCTGAGCCTTGAGGCGCAGCTGGAAGCGCGCGTCCTGATGATGTCGACGAACAACATCCTGAGCCCCGCGAACGGCAAACCGATCATCGTGCCGTCGCAGGACATGATTCTGGGTCTCTACTACCTGTCGATGGACCGTCAGGGCGAACCTGGCGAAGGGTCCGTGCTGGCGGGCGCGGTCGAGGTGCAGCACGCTCTCGATAACGGCTATGTGACGCTTCATTCCAAGATCACCACCCGCGTTCCGCAAACGGACGAGGATGGCAATGAGTATATGAAGCGGGTGGAGACCACGCCGGGCCGTATGCTTCTGGGTGAGAAACTGCCGAAGTCGCACAAGGTGCCCTATGAGCAGATCAACCGCCTGCTGACGAAGAAGGAAATCGCCGACGTCATCGACGTTGTCTACCGTGAGACGGGCCAGAAGGACACGGTGCTGTTCGCCGACGCGATCATGGACCTGGGCTTCAAGCATGCCTGCAAGGCCGGCATTTCCTTTGGCAAGGACGACATGATCATTCCGCACGAAAAGGACGGCCTGGTGTCGGACGCGCGTGCGACGGTCGCCGATTTCGAGCAGCAGTATCAGGACGGCCTCATCACGCAGGGCGAGAAGTACAACAAGGTCATCGACGCCTGGTCCCGCTGCGGTGACCAGGTCGCCGATGCCATGATGGACAAGCTGAAGGCGCACGAGCTGGACGAGAACGGCCGTGAGAAGCCGGTCAACGCGATCTACATGATGGCGCATTCCGGTGCGCGTGGCAGCCCCGCGCAGATGAAGCAGCTGGCCGGTATGCGTGGTCTGATGGCGAAGCCTTCGGGCGAAATCATCGAAACGCCGATCATCAGCAACTTCAAGGAAGGCCTGACCGTCCTTGAATATTTCAACTCCACCCACGGTGCCCGCAAGGGTCTCGCGGATACCGCGCTCAAGACGGCGAACTCCGGTTATCTGACACGCCGCCTTGTCGACGTGTCGCAGGACTGCGTCATCATGGAAGAGGATTGCGGAACGGAGAATTTCCTGACCGTGAAGGCCATCGTCGAGGGCGGCACGACCATCGTGTCGCTTGGCGAGCGCATCCTCGGCCGGACGCTGGCGGACGACGTCGTCGACGCGAAGACCGGCGAAGTCGTCATGAAGAAGGGTACGCTGCTTTCCGAAGAGGACGTGAAGGTCGTCGAGGACGCGGAGCCGGCCTCTGTCGAAATCCGTTCGCCTCTGGTCTGCGAAACCAAGCTGGGCGTCTGCGCCAGCTGCTATGGCCGCGATCTTGCGCGCGGTACGCCCGTGAACATCGGTGAGGCCGTCGGCGTGATCGCCGCCCAGTCCATCGGTGAGCCGGGTACGCAGCTGACCATGCGGACGTTCCACATTGGCGGCGCGGCGCAGGTTTCCGAGCAGTCGACGCTGGAATCCTCGTTCGACGGCCGGATGGAGTATCGCAATCTGGAGGCCATTGTCGACGCGAAGGGGCGGCGCATTGCCATGTCCCGCGGCGGTGAGCTGGCAGTGATGGACATGGAAGGCCGCGAGCGTTCCGTGAACCGCATTCCCTATGGCGCGCAGCTGCATGGAGAAGACGGTCACATCGTCAAGCAGGGCGCGCGCATGGCGGAATGGGACCCGTACACCGCCCCCGTCATCACCGACAAGGGCGGCGTCGTCGGCTATCAGGACCTGATCGAGGGCATTTCCATGGAGGAAGCCGCCGATGAGGCCACCGGCATCTCAAACAAGACGGTGGTCGACTGGAAGGGGCAGCCGAAATCGGGCGACCTGAAGCCGCGCATCACGCTGACCGGCAAGGACGGCGATGCCGCCGTCTATCAGCTGAACGTCGGCGCGATTCTTTCGGTCGCCGAGGGTCAGCAGGTCGAGCCGGGTGAGGTGATTGCCCGTATCCCGCGCGAAGCCGCCAAGACGCGCGACATCACCGGTGGTCTGCCGCGTGTCGCGGAGCTGTTCGAGGCGCGTATTCCGAAGGACAATGCCGTCATTGCCTCCATCGATGGCAAGGTCGAATTTGGCCGGGATTACAAGACCAAGAAGAAGATCTTCATCCATCCGCAGCCGGGCGAGGATGGCGAAACGGTTGGCGAGACCGTCGATTACATGGTCCCCAAGGGCAAGCATATGACCGTCCAGGACGGCGATATGGTCCGCAAGGGCGACTATCTGATCGACGGCAACCCCAGCCCGCATGACATTCTGGATGTCATGGGCGTCGAGGCACTGGCTGAATATCTGGTTTGGGAAATTCAGGAAGTGTACCGGCTGCAGGGCGTGAAGATCAACGACAAGCACATCGAAACGATCGTTCGCCAGATGCTGCAGAAGGTCGAGATCACCGCGTCCGGTGCCACGACGCTGCTGGTCGGCGAACAGGTCGACCGCCGCGAGATGGAAGAGGAAAACGCCAAGCTGACCAGCCGTCAGGCCAAGGCCGAAGGCAAGCCCGTTCTTCTGGGCATCACCAAGGCCAGCCTGCAGACGCGTTCGTTCATCAGCGCCGCCTCCTTCCAGGAGACGACGCGCGTCCTTACCGAGGCTTCGGTGCAGGGCAAGATCGATACGCTGGATGGCCTGAAGGAGAATGTCATCGTCGGGCGTCTGATCCCTGCGGGTACGGGCGCAGCCATGAACCGTGCGCGGATCGAAGCGAACCGCCGCGACCAGAAGCTGCGCGACAAGCAGCGGAAGGCACTGGAGGCGCAGCAGGCAGCACAGGCGGAAGCCGATGCTGCTGCCGCAACGGCGGAAGCCAATGCGGCGAGCGACAGCGTTCAGGCTGCCGAACCGGCGGAATAAGCCGGCTTCGCTTTCGAGCGACTCGACATTTCGGGCCGCGCCATCCGCAAAGGTTGGCGCGGCCCTTTTTGTTTCCCTTGCGAAAAATTCCCAGAATTCTCCACCGGTTGTTGATTGAGGTGCTCATGTGTCCAGCATAACGGTGGCGGCATTGACTCTTCATGTACTTTAAAATACAAAGTACTCATTTATATGAGGAGACATGCAATGAACCTGATCAAATATCTGACTGCGGTTGCCGGTCTTGCCGTCGCCGCGCTACCGGCCATGGCCGCCGACCTGACCGTCAATGTGGAGGGCATCCGCGCCTCTGATGGCAGGCTTTATGTCAGCCTGCAGACGCGGGAGCAGTTCATGAAGAATGACGGTACCTATGGGGTGATGGTCGATGCACCGGCCGCCGGAAGCGCCGCGCCGGTCATTACCGGAATCGCGCCTGGCGATTATGCCGTCAGCGTCTGGCATGACGACAATGCCAACGGCACATTCGACATGGGTGCGCGCGGGCCGCTGGACGGCTGGGCCATGATTGGCGGTGAGACGATGGGCGCGCCGCCCAGCTTTGATGACGCGAAGCTGACGATTGGCGAGAGCAATACCAGTGCGACCGTCACCATGATCTATGGCAGGGATGAATAGTGCGATGCTGGCGAATCCCTGGATATTCCTCGCGCTCGCCATCTGCCTGGAAGTGGCGGGCACGTTCTTCCTGAAGCTGTCGAACGGATTTGAAAAATGGCAGTGGGGCACAGCGGCGATGGCCGCCTATGCGGCCTGTTTCTGGGTGCTCGCTCCGGCCCTGAAGCTGCTTCCCGTCGGGGTTGTCTACGCGATCTGGGCGGGGATCGGGATATTGGCAGCGGCGCTGATTGGCCTCATGGCCTTCGGCGAACGGCTGGGCCCTGTGCAGATTGTCTGCATGATGCTGATACTGGTTGGTGCGGTCGGCCTGCGACTGACCACGGAGGGATGATGTGATGACCAATAGCGAAAATCCGAACGCGGATACCGATCTGGCCGCGTTGCGGCGCATCGCCGAGGAGGGCCGCGACCTGCCGCTGCTCGGCGGGCGTCATTTCCTGATCTGGGGGACCATCCTGCCGCTGGCGGCGCTCTACCACTGGGCGCTGATGTCGGGTCATATCGACCTGCCTGCCTGGACGTTGACGGCCAGCTGGTTCGGACTGACCGCCCTTGCGGCCGTCATTTCGAACATGGCCGGTCACGGACAACGCGGCAGGCCGGGCACAACGACGCTGGCGAACAAGGTCGAGCGGGGCGTGTGGACGGCGGCGGGCGTGATGTTCGCCACGATCGCTGTCTGCCTCTTGATCAATGCAGCGCTGCTGAGTGAGAACCCGCGCGCCTGGGATCATTTTGCCCTCCTCGCGCCGATCACGTTCGGCGTCTATGGCCTCGCCATCAACGCCAGCGCGGTCGCGGCGCGTGCCAGCTGGCTGAAGCCCTATGTGTTCGCGTCGTTCGCGCTGATGGCGGTCACGGTGCTGATGCTTGAGAATGTGTGGCTGTATCTGGTGTTTACGGCCGGGATTGCCGCCCTTTCCCTGACGCTGGGCTTTGCGCTTCTACGCCGCGAAAGATCCTGAAATGTCTGAGGAAGAGGACAGCGATTTCGACTATCGCGGGATCGACGACCTGATCCACGGGCGGGTGCGGCTGGCGGTCATGGCGTATCTGTCCGGCGCGGAAAGCGCGGATTTTGCCGAGCTGAAGGACAGGGCGAAAGTGACCGACGGCAACCTGTCCGTACATTTGCGAAAGCTGGAGGACGCAGGCTATGTCCGCGTCGAGAAAATGTTTCACGACCGCAAGCCGCTAACGGTCGCGTCCCTGACCAAAGCAGGGCGGGAGGCCTGGATCGCCTATCTGGACCGCATGCGGGCGCTGCTGGGAGAGGGATAGGGGCCTGCTACTCAGTCCTGCGGGTCGGCTTCGATCTCGGACCCGCGTTTCAGGACCTTGTCACCGTCTTCCTGCCTGATGAGATAGGCGGGATTGTCGCTGTCGCCCTTCTTTGTGACCTCACTGCCCTTCAGGGTGCGGGTAACCTCGCGTTCGAATCGTTCCTCGATCTGACCCTTCGCGGTGCCATTGCCCCAGGCCCATTTCACATATTGATTGGTCTGGAAGCTGTTGGAATTGGACATGATCTTTCTCCTTCGCGGCCATGAACGCGGGATAGCCGCTTCGGGATGCTTGGCATTTGGTCGCAGGGAAGGATAAGCAGGCCCGATGCAGCCAGAAGACCTCCGCATCGCCCTGTTTTCGGGGAACTACAACTATGTGAAGGACGGCGCGAACCAGGCGCTGAACCGGCTGGTAGGGCATCTGCTGTCACGCGGTGTGAAGGTGCGGATCTATTCGCCCACAATCGACAATCCGCCGTTCCAGGCGACAGGTGACGTCGTGTCCATATCGAGCGTGCCCCTGCCCGGGCGCGGTGAATATCGCCTCGGCTTTGGCCTGATGGGGGTCGGGAAGGACATCGAGGCCTTCGATCCGCATATCGTTCACATCGCATCGCCCGATCTGATCGGCCACCGGGCCGTCGCCTGGGCCAGACGGCACTACACGCCGGTCGTCGCCAGTGTTCACACACGTTTCGAGACCTATTTCCGCTATTACAAGGCGGCGTGGATGCAGACATTCATCGAAACGGCACTTCGGCGCCTCTACCGGAAATGCGCGGAAATCTACGCGCCGTCGGAATCGATGGCGGCCGTGCTGACCGATCAGCGCATGAACCGGAAGGTTCGCATCTGGAGCAGGGGTATCGACGGCGACCTGTTTCATCCGGACAAGCGCGACATGGAATGGCGGCGCGGCATCGGCATTGAAGATGACGAACTTGTTATCCTGTTCGTCGGACGGCTGGTGCTGGAAAAGGGTCTGGATACCTTTTCCGATACGCTGAAGGAACTCGACAAGCGCGGCCAGAACTACCGCGCGCTGTTCGTCGGCGAGGGACCGGCCCGCAGCTGGATCGAGGAGCGCGCGCCGCAGGGAATTTTCCTGGGGTTTCAAGGCGGAGAAGACCTTGCGCGGGCCTATGCGAGCGCGGATATCATGTTCAATCCGTCCTCTACGGAAACCTTTGGCAATGTGACGCTGGAGGCTATGGCGTCGGGCCTTCCCGTGGTGGCGGCCAGGGCAACGGGTAGTCTCAGCCTGGTGCAGGAGGGCGTCAATGGACGACTGACCAGTCCCGATTCCATAAAGCAGTCCGCCGATGCGCTGCAATATTATCTGAACGATCCCGCCGCCCGCGCCAAAGCCGGGAAGGCGGGCCGGAAACGGTCGAAACGCTTCGACTGGACGGAAATTAACGAAGGCCTGCTACAGCGCTATCTGGCAGTGGCGGAGATGAAATGAAGACCTGGCTGGGGCGTCGGCTGTTTGCGCGCGAGAATATCAGACAGATTCACATCGTGGGCTGTTCGCGCAGCGGCACGACCATGCTGCACGTGGCGATGAGCGCATTCCGGAATGTGGAGCTGTGGCCGGATGAAAGCTCGGCCAATGTGCCGACTTTGGGGGAACGCCGCGACGTGGTGGCGAGGTTCAAAGCGCGGGGGATCCCGCGCTCCACGCAGCGTTTCCTGATCACCAAGCGCAATTTCGGCTGGTTCAAGCGGCATATCAGCGAGCGGCTGATCGAAAAGGTGCGGATGGAGAATATGGGGCTGGTGCTGATGTTCCGCGATCCGCGCGACGTCATGCTAAGCCGTCACAAGGCCATGCGCCCCGATGAGAATTACGTGTCGGCGGATCACTGGACCCGCTCGATTCTGGCGGGTGAGCATATCGCCGCCCAGCTGGCGGGCCATCCGGGTTTCATGACGGTAAATTACGAGAAGCTCGTTACCGACCCCGAATCCGTGCGCGCCGAAATGTCGGCACGCTATGGCCTGGAATTGCGCGCGGGCTCGCCCGGACTCGGCGCGATCAAGGCGAATGTCGAAGCATCCGAAGGCGATTTTGAGGATTATCTGATCGACGCGCTGCACGGCGTGCGCGACATGGACCCGGCCTCGATCGGCAAGTGGCGGGCCGAGGACGAAGACCCTGCCGCGCCGCTGAAGGCGGACCCGGACACAAGGATCGTCTTCGAGCGCTATGCGGCACAGCACGGCTATCCCGTGGATATTGAACTTTAACGCCTGCCGCGCTATATGGGCATGGCTGGCTTAGCGGCCAGATATGGCGATAAATGCAGCCGTGAAATAGGTATACTGGACCCGGGGGCGGTACCCGGCAGCTCCACCACCAACTGCGTTGGACAACAAGCATAACGCACTTGCTGATGGGGCTGAAATAGGATCGACATGTACTGAAAGACGGTAGTTTTGCCCGGCCTGATTGAGCCGTAAAACTGATCAAAACCATAAATGCTAACGATAACGAAGCATTTGCGATGGCCGCCTAACCCAAATCCTTCGTGGATTAGGTTAGACTGACTTAAGCACGGTTCGGGGCGCACCGGGTAACAGAAGCGCCAGTCCAGCGGTCCGGAGGGCACCGGGCAACAGAAGCCCTCCATTTTTCCTTATGTGGTCATCACCGATTTCGGCGCGAGCAGGGTTTTCACCTTGCCGCGCAGCCAGCGTGTGACCGTGCCTTCGAGGAGTTTTGAAAGGAAAACCGCACCGCCGACCAGGGTTGCGATCATGACGACCGCGCCGAGGGGCCCGTGCAGGAAGGCAAATTCTTCCCCCGACAGAAGCAGCAGCACCGGGCGATGGAAAAGATAGAGCGTGAACGTCGCGCCGGAAAGGGTGCGGATCGGCTTCTCGAATTTGAGCAGGCTTTTCGGGCCGACATGCCGCATCGCGATCAGGTGCGCCGTGAACAGGGCGGCAATGAGCATGTCGGTGAAGAATGGCGTCGAATCGCGCATGGCGTACCAGATCGGAAACCTGTCCTGCACCGCGTGACGGACCAGATCGGGCAGGCCGGTCAGGCAGATGGCGAAGATCAGACCTATGGTGAGGATGGCAATGGCTGTCGGCATCCGCCACGACTGGTCCGTGCTGCGATGGTGAAGCCAAAGACCGGCCAGCCAGGCGGGCATCAGCGCAAGGATCGCCGGACCTGCCACGATCGCGGCGACCCCGACCCAGAGCCAGCGAAAGCGTCCACCATAAAGGGCGAGGGCGAACATCAGATAGTAGAACGCCTCATAACAGAGCGACCAGAAGGGATAGTTGAGCGGCAGATCGGCGTCGATCAGCCAGGAGCGTGACAGGAAGAGAAGGGAAAGGCCGATATCGGCGAAGTCCCATTCCGCACGTTCGACAACGCCCGGTCGCCATCCCTCCGGACCGATCAGTGCCGCGCATGAGATGCTGAACAGGGCGGCGGGAATGATGACAGCGTAAAGGCGGCTGCTGCGGGCGGCGAGATAGGCCCGCCAGTCGCGGCCCTCCGCACTGTGGGCGATGACGAGACCTGAAACGACGAAGAAGACGATCACCGCCTCGTGCGACAGCCGTTCCCACGCCGCATTCATGGCGTAGCCATCCTGGTACATGTGGCCAAGCAGCACCGCGAGTGCCGCAGTGAACCGGCAAAGGTCGAGATAGAGCGAGAAGCGCAGGTCATCGAGCGGACGGCGGGCAAGGGGTTCGGCGACCATAGGGGTGCCCCTATCGATTCAGGAGTTAAGCGAATATGGACATGCGCCTAGGTGCCCTCCGGCAGCGGTCAATGAAAAACCGCTGGAAGAGCCCCCTTGGTATCTTGACCGCCTGCCTGCCGTTCGCCAGCTATGACACATGACCGACGACACCACGCCCGACAGCCTGATTCCCTATGACGACTATGTGCAGGATGCGCTGCGCGGGGTGGTTTACAACACGCTGTCGAACATCGCGTCCGAGGGCGGCCTGCCCGGCAACCACCATTTCTACATCGCCTTCAAGACAAGGGCGAAGGGCGTCGATATCCCCGCGCACCTGATGGAGCGGTATCCCGACGAGATGACCATCGTGGTCCAGCATCGCTATTGGGATCTGAAAGTCGACCGCGAGGGCTTTGAGATCGGCCTGAGCTTCAACCAGGTGCCGGCAAAACTGGTCATTCCGCTGTCGGCTGTGGTGGGCTTTGTCGATCCCTCTGTCGATTTCGCGTTGCAATTCCCTGCGCCCGAGATTCCCGATGCAAAGCCCGCATTGAAGTCGGTCGATGCCCGGGCAGAGCCGGACAAGGTCACGGATCTGAAGCCAGTCGAAGCGGAAGCGGCCAAGGATGACGATGACGGCCCCGACGACGATGCGCCGAAAAAAGGCAATGTGGTCGCGGTTGATTTTCGCAAGAAGTGATTGAGGCGCGGGCGCGCCTTCCATAGTCAGGGCCGCACATCCTTCAGACAGCTGTGCGAGACACCATGACCGATACCCGTACCGAATCCGATAGCTTTGGTCCCATCGACGTCCCCGCGGACGCCTATTGGGGGGCGCAGACACAGCGCTCAATTGGCAATTTCCCCATCGGGGACGAGACCATGCCGCTGCCGCTGGTGCATGCGCTCGGCATCGTCAAACATGCCGCCGCCATCGTTAACGAAAAGGCGGGACTGGACGCAAAGCTGGCGGGGGCAATCCAGACCGCTGCGGAGCAGGTCGCCAATGGCGAATATGACGACCAGTTTCCGCTGGTCGTCTGGCAGACGGGCTCTGGCACCCAGTCGAATATGAACACGAACGAAGTCATCGCGGGCCGCGCCAACGAACTGCTGACCGGGACGCGCGGCGGCAAGGACCCCGTGCATCCGAACGACCATGTCAATCGCGGGCAGTCTTCGAACGACACCTTTCCGACCGCCATGCACATCGCGGCGGGGCGGGAGATCAATTCGCTGCTGATCCCCGCGCTGGAACATCTGCGCGGCGCACTGGAGGAAAAGGCGGAGGCATTCGCCGACATCGTCAAGATCGGCCGCACGCACATGCAGGACGCGACGCCCGTAACGCTGGGGCAGGAATTCGGTGGCTACGCACGCATGATCGAGGACGGCATTGCGCGGGTCGAGGCAGTGCTGCCGCGCGTGTACCGGCTGGCGCAGGGCGGTACGGCGGTCGGCACGGGCCTGAACGCGCCCAAGGGCTTTGCGGAGGATTTCGCGGCACAGGTCGCCGAACTGACGGGCCTGCCGTTCGAGACCGCGCCCAACAAGTTCGAGGCGCTGGCGACGCATGACACGATGGTTGAGCTGTCCGGCGCGCTAAATGTGCTGGCGGTCAGTCTGAACAAGATCGCCAACGACCTGCGTCTGCTGGGTTCCGGGCCGCGCTCCGGGCTTGGCGAGTTGCAGCTGCCGGAGAATGAGCCGGGCAGCTCCATCATGCCGGGCAAGGTCAATCCGACCCAGTGCGAGGCGCTGACCATGGTCGCCGCGCAGGTTATGGGCAATCACGTCACGGTCACCGTCGGCGGTGCGCAGGGGCATATGGAGCTGAATGTGTTCAAGCCCGTCATTGCCTATAATGTGCTGCAGTCGATCCGGCTGATCGCGGATGCCAGCGTGTCGTTCACCGATCGCTGCGTCGAGGGTATCACGCCAAACCGCGACCGGATCACCGAGCTTCTCGAACGCTCGCTGATGCTGGTGACGGCGCTGGCGCCCGAAATTGGCTATGACAATGCCGCGAACATCGCGAAAAAGGCGCACAAGGAGGGCACGACGCTGCTGGAAGCCGCGCTGGCGCTGGACCTGATTTCAGAAGCGCGGTTCCGCGAGATTGTGCGCCCGGAGACGATGATTGGGTAATCCGCACCCCTCCCCCGCGAGCGGTGGACTGGCGTAGTCGTGAAACGCCGGGGGATCCTGTTCGTATTGTCCTCGCCGTCAGGGGCCGGGAAATCCACCATGGCGCGCATGTTGCTGGAGGCGGAGCCGGACATTCGCGTCTCGGTCAGCGCCACCACGCGGCCCGCCCGGCCGGGCGAAGAACATGGCCGGGAATATTTCTTTGAGACGGACGAGAGTTTCGACCGGCTGGTTGCCGACAATGCGCTCATTGAATGGGCGCATGTCTTCGATCATCGCTATGGCACTCCGCGTGAGCCTGTCGAACAGGCGCTGGCGGATGGCAGGGATATGCTGTTCGACGTCGACTGGCAGGGCACGCAGCAGCTGAAGCAGCAGATGCGCGAGGACATCGTCTCCATCTTTCTGCTGCCACCGTCGATGGCGGAGCTGGAAAGGCGTCTGCGTGGGCGTGGCACGGATTCTGATGCGGTGATCCAGGGGCGCATGGACCGCGCGGCCGCGGAAATCAGTCACTGGG
The DNA here is from genome assembly GCA_963710205.1 of uncultured Alphaproteobacteria bacterium. Taxonomy (GTDB): domain Bacteria; phylum Pseudomonadota; class Alphaproteobacteria; order Sphingomonadales; family Sphingomonadaceae; genus Pacificimonas. The sequence continues at coordinate 290,507 of CAVPZG010000004.1, forward strand.
CGGAATATGATTATGTGTTCGTCAATGACGATCTGAAGACCTGTTTTTCTGCCGTGCAGAAGGTCGTCGATGGCGAGCGGTTGAAACGGTCGCGCCGGGGGGCTTCCCTGACGGATTTCGTAAGGGATATGGTGCGGGAAACGGAGACATCATGAAGTCCGGCAAGATATTGATGCTGATCTGCGGCCTGCTCGCGGGGCTGGCCTTTGCCTTCTCCATCGACGCGCTCCGGCCCGCCGCCGAGGCGCAGCGCGCCGAAGATGCCGGGTCCAGCGATATCGCGGACGCCGCCATGCGCCGCCTGCCGGGCAGCAGGGAAGAGGTCATGCTGTCCTATGCGCCGCTGGTGCAGGAGGTCGCGCCCGCCGTCGTCAACATCTACACGGCCCGCCGGGTTCAGCAGCGCGTCAATCCGTTCTTCGACCAGTTTTTCGGGCGCGGCCGCATGTCCGCGCCGCCGCGCACGCAGCAGTCGCTGGGGTCGGGCGTGATCGTCGGTGAAGACGGGCTGGTCATTACCAATAACCATGTCGTTCAGGGCGCAGAGGAAATCCTCGTCTCACTGGCCGACCGGCGGGAGTTCGAGGCGGAGCTGGTCTTTACCGACCCGCAGCTCGATCTGGCGCTGCTACGCGTGGACAATGGCGGTACGCGGTTGCCCGTGGTCGATCTCGGCGATTCGGAGCGGACCGAAGTTGGCGATATCGTCGTCGCCATCGGCAACCCCTTTGGTGTCGGCCAAACGGTGACGAGCGGGATCATCTCAGCCATTGCGCGCACAGGTGTCGGCATTTCCGACTATCAGTTCTTTCTGCAGACGGACGCCGCCATCAACCCCGGCAATTCCGGCGGAGCGCTGATCGGCCTGGATGGCAGCCTGGTTGGCGTCAACACGGCCATCTATTCGCGCTCTGGCGGGTCCAATGGCATCGGCTTTGCCATTCCGGTCAATATGGTCCGGCAGTTCCTTGCCGGTGCCGCCAATGGCCGGGTCGTCAGGCCTTGGCTGGGCGCGGAGACACAGGCGGTGACACGGGAACTGGCGTCGAGCCTGGGTCTCGACCGGCCATCGGGTGTGCTGATCCGTGCGCTTTCTTCGGGCGGCCCCGCCGAAAAGGGCGGACTGCGGGTCGGCGATGTGATTACCGCCGTGAACGGGCAGGCCGCGACCGATCCCGGCACGCTGCGCTATCTGACCGGCAGCCGCCCGCTGGGTGAAGCGGTCAGCGTCACCGTACTGCGCGGGGATAGCGAGCGGACCGTGCAGCTGCGGCTCGTTGAGCCGCCGGAAGTGCCGGCGCGCAACGAGACCGTACTGGACGGCGACCATATCCTGACCGGTGTCTCGGTCGCGAACCTGTCGCCGAAGCTGGCGTCCGAGCTGGGGTCGGGCTTTCCCGAAAGCGGCGTCGTGGTGACGGGTCTGACGCGGGCGGCGCCTGCGGCGAGGCTGAACTTCGTGCGGACGGGCGATGTGATCCGGTCGGTCAATGGAACCAAAATATCGACGGTGGCAGCGCTCGATTCCGCTTTGGCCGGCGCCAGCGCGGAGGCGGATATCGAATTCAGCCGGGGCGGACAGGTAGCGATCTGTTCGTTCCGCGCGCCCCGGTTTTTCCGGTGCCGGAGCTAGGAAAGAAGAACAACCGTCATTCCGGCGAAGGCGGGAATCCATTTCCCGAGATCGCGACGAAGGGCGTTATGCCAGTGATGGACCCCGCCCCTCGGCGGGGTGAGTGTCCTGGCCGTTCATTCAAACTCCATGATGACATCGTCCACGGCCAAGCTCTCGCCGGCTTTCGCCCTGATCGCCGCGACCACGCCAGATTTTTCCGCGCGCAGGATGTTTTCCATCTTCATGGCCTCGACCATGGCGAGGGGCTGACCGGCCTCGACCTTCTGGCCCTCCTCAACGTCGATCGAGACGACGAGGCCGGGCATGGGGCAGAGAAGATATTTGGAGAGGTCGGGTGCGACCTTCTCGATCATGTGCGCGCTGAGTTCGTGCGTGCGCGGGCTTAGCGTGCGGACCTGATGGCGGCTGCCGCCGATCCCGAGGCGGTAGCCCACCGCCTGCGGCTCGACCTCGACGGCGATTGGACGCCCGCCGAGGGAGCCGGTGAACAACTTGTCGCCCGGCTGCCAGCCGGACGTCAGGCCATGAGATGCGCCGTCGATGGTGATGTCCCATTCGGGTGAGGTTCCCGTGATGGTCACGGGCGTTCCCGCGTCGCCAAGAACGACGATCCAGTCGTCGCCCCAGGCGGGTCCGCCATTCAGCTGACCGGAAATATGCGCGGCGCGTTCGGTTGCGACGGCCTGCATCGCGGCGGCAGCGGCGATCAGGGCGGTCCGCTGGTCGTCCGTCAGCGGCGCACCCGCGAAACCGTCGGGATATTCCTCGGCGATGAAGCCCGTGGTGATGTCACCCGACCGGAATTTCGGGTGCTGCATGACGGCGCTGAGGAAGTCGATATTGTGGCCGATCCCGCGCACGACATAGCGGCCAAGCGCGTCCAGCTGGCGGTCGATGGCCGTCTCCCGCGTGTCGCCCCACGTGACCAGCTTGGCGATCATGGGGTCGTAGAACATGCTGATTTCGCTGCCCTCGACGACGCCCGTGTCGACGCGGACCTTCATGTCTTCCTCGGCGGGCGGCGCATAGGCGGTCAGGCGGCCGATGGAGGGCAGGAAGCCGCGATAGGGGTCCTCGGCATAGACGCGGGATTCCATCGCCCAGCCTGTCCAGCTTCACATCGTCCTGGCCAAATGACAGCTTTTCACCCTGCGCGACGCGGATCATCTGTTCGACGAGGTCGATGCCGGTCACCCATTCGGTGACGGGGTGTTCAACCTGCAGGCGCGTATTCATTTCAAGGAAATAGAAACTGCGGTCCGCGCCGACGATGAACTCAACGGTTCCCGCGCTGGTATAGCCGACGGCGGCGGCAAGCCCGACCGCCTGTTCCCCCATCGCCCTCCGCATATCGGGCGTGACGAACGGGGAGGGTGCCTCCTCGATCACCTTCTGGTGGCGGCGCTGGATCGAACATTCGCGTTCACCCAGATAGAGCGTGTTGCCATGGCTGTCGGCCAAAATCTGAATTTCGATATGGCGCGGCTGTTCGACGAATTTTTCGATGAAGACACGGTCGTCGCCAAAGCTGTTCAGGCCCTCGGATTTGGTGGCGGGGAACCCCTCGCGCACTTCCTTCTCGGTATAGGCGAGGCGCATCCCCTTGCCGCCGCCACCCGCCGACGCCTTCATCATCACGGGATAGCCGATGTCATTCGCGATCTTCACGGCATGGTCCGTGTCCTCGATTTCGCCGACAAAGCCGGGGACGATGGAGACGCCTGCTTCCCTTGCCAGTTTCTTCGATTCGATCTTGTCGCCCATCGCCGCAATGGCTTTCGCGGGCGGGCCGATGAAGGTGATGCCCGCCTGTTCGCAGGCCTCGACGAAGCTGGCGCGTTCCGACAGGAAGCCATAGCCCGGATGCACGGCGTCCGCGCCGGTGTCCTTGCAGGCCTGAATGATCTTGTCCGTTAGGAGATAGGAGTTGCTTGCGGGCGGCGGCCCGAGATGCACGGCCTCGTCCGCCATGCGGACATGCAGGGCCATGGCGTCGGCATCGGAATAGACGGCGACGGTCCTTATGCCCATGGCGCGCGCGGTCTTGATGACGCGGCAGGCGATTTCCCCGCGGTTGGCGATAAGGATTTTCTTGATCATCATGGCTCCCGTTCGGGTGCAGGCTTTGGTGGGATGGATTTGTCCGGTCAAGCCATCTGTATGCGCGAAAGGGCATGTGCGATACGCGGAGAACCGTCAGGTGGAGGGAACGCGGCGTCATGTTGGGAATCATAGGTGGCATGGGGCCGATGGCGACGGCGCATTTCTATCGCCAGCTGGTCATGGCGAGCGGCGAGCGTCCTGAATCCCGGCATGTCCCCGTCATCATCATCGGCGATCCCCGGACCCCGCCGCGTCCGCCTGCCATCGGCAATGCCGCGCTGGAGGCGGGCGTGCTGGAGTCCCTCTTGCGGAGCGTCCGGCGGGCGGAGGCAGCGGGGGCGACCATGCTCGCCATGCCCTGCAATACGGCGCATCTTTGGCTGGACCGGCTGCGGGCGGAAACGGCGCTGCCCTTCCTCTCCATGGTGGAAACCGCTCAGGCGAGGCTTGGGACGGCCCTGCCGCAGGGGAGCCGGCTCGCCCTGCTCGGTACGGCGGGAACGCTGAGGGCCGACCTTTACGGTCCGGCGCTCAGGGCCGTGGGACTTGAACCGCTGCCGCACGAAAGCGGCGTTCAGGCCGATGTCGAACATGCCATCGCCAGCGTGAAGGCGAATCAGCCGGACATCGCGGCGGAGGCGCTGAAGGCGGCGACCGCGAAGGTCGTAGCGGCGGGCGCGGATGCCGCCCTCCTGGCCTGCACGGAACTGGCGGTGGCGGCGGACGGGATTGAGGATCCTGCCATCCGGATGTTCGACAGCGGCGCACTGTATGCGGAAGCCTGCGTCGAGGCCTGGGATGACGGGGCGGGGACAGTCATGCCTGAGTTGACGCGGTAATGCCCCAGGGCAGAGTGCATGATCTGCCAACCGCTCTGGGTTGGAAAGCGGACGACCAGAGACAGACTGCCGAGCGCAGATCTCTTCGGCCAGCATCGCCGGTGCCTACTTGACGAGGCTGCGAAGCTATCTTAGTGCATTGCTGTACTATGAGACTAAGGCGGCAAATATGTTCCGACTGTTTTCGGTTTTCCTCGCAGTTATCGCTGGCATGACGTCCGTCTCGGCCCAGACTTATCGACCGGCGTTTCAGCCCGATCAGATGACCGATCGTCCCGTCGGCGCGCCCAACGAGGTCATGGTGCTTGGTACGCCGCATCTGAATGAACTCCCCGACAACTTTCAGATTGAAATGATCGATCCGCTCGTTGACCGTCTGGTCGAATGGCGCCCGACGGCAATTGCGACGGAGAGTTCATCGGGCCTGCTGTGCGATACGATGCGGCGGCAGGCCTGGCGCTATGGAAACGACATCAAGAAATGGTGTGACTTCGACCCCGCCCCCTATGGAGAGGCGATCGGGCTCGATGTCATTTCGGCAAACGAACAGGCTGAAAAGCTGCTTTCCGCCTGGCCGGAGACTCCGTCTGCCCAGCAACGTCGCCGTCTGGCGGCAACATTCCTGGCAGCGGGCGAGCCGGACTCCGCCTTGGTGCAATGGCTGCGGCTACCTGAAGACGAAAGGCGGCCCGATGATATTTTGACGCCGGATATGACGGCCTACCTCGCCGCCAAGGAAAACCGGAGAAGTGAAGGTACCATCGCCGCGCGGGTTGCCGCGCGCGTCGGTCTGGAGCGTACCTATGAAGTCGACGATCAGGCGTTCTACGCCGGGCCGGACCCGGACGAGGAGGCCTATGCCGCTGCCATCATGGCGGCGTGGGACAATCCGGCGACAACCGAGCGGCAGGAGACCTATGCGAGGCTTTTCTCGAATCTTGGCCAGCCGGGGGCGTTTTTCGAGATGTACAGAGTGTTCAACGACCCGTCCGCGGCGCAATTGAATTACGCTTCCGATTTCGGCGCAGCGCTTCAGGATCCTTCCGATGAGGGATTCGGCAGGCGCTACCTATCCTATTGGGAAACACGCAACCTGCGTATGGTGGCGAACATCAGGGAAGTGCTTGGCCGGCGGCCCGGAACGCGAATGCTCGCGATCGTCGGCGCGTCTCACAAGCCCTATTACGAGGCATATCTCGATCAAATGCGTGATGTGGAACTGGTCGACGTGATGCCGCTACTTCATGATTAGCGGTCCTGGCAGACAATGCTGGCTGAAGCATGCCCTGCATTAAGGCGAAGGCCGCAACATAACTTCTGACCCTATTGCGCGCCCTCAGCCCTCAGCCTCTTTCGCAAGCCACTCCTCCAGCCATTTGATCGAGTAGTCGCCGTTTACGAAGTCCGGCTGTTCGATGATCGCGCGGTGAAGCGGGATCGTGGTTTTCGGGCCTTCGATGACATATTCCTCAAGCGCGCGGCGGAGGCGCATCAGGCAGTCGTTGCGGTTCGCGCCGTAAACGATCAGCTTTGAAATGAGCGAATCATAATGCGGCGGGATGGTATAGCCGTCGTAAAGGGCGCTGTCGGCGCGGACATGAAGGCCGCCGGGTGCGTGATAATAGGTGACGGTGCCGGGCGAGGGCGCGAAGGTGCGCGGATCCTCGGCGTTGATGCGGCATTCGATGGCATGGCCCGCGAACTTGATTTCGTTTTGCGTGACCGAGAGCGGCAATCCGGCGGCAATGCGGATCTGTTCGCGGACAAGATCGATCCCGGTGATGGCCTCCGTCACGGGATGCTCGACCTGCAGCCGGGTATTCATCTCTATGAAGTAAAAATGGCCGTCCTCGTAAAGAAACTCAATCGTGCCCGCACCGCGATATTTGAGATCGGCGATGGCCTGGCGGCAGACTTCGCCCATATGCGCGCGCTGGTCGGCATTGAGGGCGGGTGAGGGCGCCTCTTCCAGTACCTTCTGGTGACGGCGCTGCAGGGAACAGTCGCGCTCGCCCAGATGAATGGCGCCGCCCTTGCCGTCGCCAAAGACCTGAAATTCGATATGGCGCGGATTGCCGAGATATTTTTCGATATAGACCGTGTCGTCGCCAAAGGCGGCCTTGGCTTCCTGTCCGGCGGATTGCAGCGATCTGGCAAGGTCTTCCGGCCGCTCGACGACCTTCATCCCGCGACCACCGCCGCCCGACGCGGCCTTGACGATAACGGGGTAGCCAATTTCGAAAGCTACGGTCTCGGCTTCGGAAAGGTCGGTAATCGCGCCCTCGCTGCCGGGAACGAGTGGCAGGCCGACCGCGCCCGCCGTTCGCTTCGCCTCGACCTTGTCGCCCATCACGCGGATATGCTCCGCGGTCGGACCGACAAAGGCGATGTCATGCGCCTCGACGATTTCCGCGAATTTCGCGTTTTCAGACAGGAAGCCATAGCCGGGGTGAATGGCGTCCGCCCCCGATACCTCGGCGGCGCTGATGATGTTGGCGATGTTGAGATAGGATTGCGTGGCCGATGGCGGACCGATGCAGACGCTTTCGTCGGCTAGCCGCACATGCATCGCGTCGGCGTCGGCGGTGCTGTGGACGGCGACGGTCCGGATGCCCATTTCATGGCACGCGCGGTGGATGCGGAGCGCGATTTCGCCGCGATTGGCGATGAGGAGTTTTTCGAACATCTGGCCGTTATTCTACGATTGCCAGCACTTCGTCGAATTCGACCGGCGCCTCGTTGGCGACGCAAAGTTTCGTCACCTTGCCCGCTTTGGGGGCGGTGATCGGGTTCATGACCTTCATGGCCTCGACGATCAGCAGGGTGTCGCCGGCGGCGACGCTGTCACCCTCCTTGACGAAATTGGCCTCGCCGGGTTCGGGCGAGAGATAGACCGTGCCAACCATCGGCGACTTTACCGCGCCGGGATGCGCCTTCATGTCGGCGACGGGATCGGCGGCGGGCGCGGCGGGAGCGGCAGCCGGAGCGGACGCGGCGGGCGCGGGGGCCACGGCAGGGGCAGCGGCGGGTGCCGCCACCGGCGCGGCGGTCATTTGACGCGCAACGCGGATGCGGCGGTCGCCATCCTCTACCTCGATTTCAGACAGGCCGGTCTTTCCCAGCATGTCGGCCAGCTGTTTCACCAGTTTCGCGTCGATATTCATCATGCCTGCCTTTGGCGTCTGCGCCATGGTTCGATGTTCCCTGTTTAGAGCTGCGCCGCAGCCTGCAATGCAAGGCTGTAGCTGTGCGCGCCGAAGCCCGCAATGATCCCTTGCGCGACGGGACTGATATGCGAGCGCCTGCGAAAGCTTTCGCGCGCATGTGTGTTGGAGAGATGCACCTCGATCACGGGCGTGGATATGCCCTTGACGGCGTCGCGTATGGCGATGGACGTGTGCGTGAGGGCGCCTGCATTCAGAATAACGGCCCTGGCCCCCAGCGAGGCGCTTTCATGCAGCCAGTCGATCAGGTGCCCCTCGTGATTGGACTGCCTGAAATCGATGCGGACGCCCAGCGCCTGCCCCTCGTCATTCAGCCGCCCGGCGATATCGTCGAGCGTGTCCGCGCCGTAGATGTCCGGCTCCCGCGTGCCAAGCAGGTTGAGGTTGGGGCCGTTGATGACCATGATGAGCGGTTCTGAGGCGATGATGTCTGTCCCGGTTGGTATGGCTTGCCTATGCGCCTATATCGCCCGCACGCAATTTTGGGAATCCCATGGACAAGACGCTTTCAATAACCGTGAACGGTGAGCATCGCCGTATCCGCAAGCCCGCGACGGTCGTGGACCTGCTGAACGAGCTGGGCCAGGATCCCGCCTCGGTCGCCGTCGAGCGCAATCTGGAGATCGTGCCGAAGTCCACATATGCGCAGACGGCGCTGGAATCCGGTGACGAGATCGAAGTCGTCCATTTCGTCGGTGGTGGACAGGCGAATGACGGCTGGGAGGTCGCGGGGCGGAAATTCTCCTCCCGGCTGATTGTCGGTACGGGCAAATACAAGGATTTCGAGACGAATGCGCGCGCCGTGGAGGCCGCAGGGGCGGAGATCGTCACGGTCGCGGTACGGCGCGTGAACGTGTCGGATCCCAACGCACCCAAATTGACGGACTATATCGATCCGAAAAAGGTCACCTATCTGCCGAATACGGCGGGCTGCTTTACGGCGCAGGATGCGATGCGGACCCTGCGGCTGGCGCGCGAAGCGGGCGGATGGAACCTGGTGAAGCTGGAGGTGCTGGGCGAGGCGAAATCGCTTTATCCAGACATGGAGGCGACCCTGGCGGCCACAAAGGAGCTGGTCAGGGACGGTTTCGACGTCATGGTATACTGCGCCGACGATCCTATTGCGGCCAAAAAGCTGGAGGATGCCGGGGCCTGCGCGATCATGCCGCTGGGCGCGCCCATCGGGTCCGGCCTTGGCATTCAGAACCCCGTCACCATTCGCCTGATTGTCGAGGGCGCGTCTGTTCCCGTGCTGGTCGATGCCGGTGTCGGCTGCGCGTCGGATGCGGCGGCGGCCATGGAACTGGGCTGTGACGGCGTCCTGATGAACACGGCCATCGCGGAGGCGAAAAATCCCGTGCTGATGGCGGCAGCGATGAAGGCGGCGGTCGCGGGCGGGCGAATGTCCTATCTGGCCGGGCGCATGGCGAAGCGTCGCTATGCCGATCCGTCCTCCCCATTGGCAGGATTAATATAGATTAAATTTTGCTTTTGTTCCTGTAAGTTGCGCCAAACCGTTAGGCGCATGAAAATGAACTTTCGCTCGTCGCCCGCGTTTCTTCTTCATGCAGCGACCCTTTTGTTGGCTGCAGAGACGGAGAAAATATCATGGGTGAATATACCGACAAGGCAAAGGGCCTGGCAAACGAAGCCGCTGGCAACATCAAGCAGGACATCGGCAAGGCCACCGGCAACACGAAGATGGAGCAGGAGGGCTATGCCCAGGAACGCAAGGGCGAAGCCCAGCAGACTGTCGGCAAGGCCAAGGGCGCGGTGAAGGACACCGTCGACAAGCTCTAGTTCTTGCAGACGCTTTCGAAACGGCCTGGACCTTACCGTCCGGGCCGTTTTTCTGTCAGTCAGATGACGGGGATCAGAGCAGAGGCGCGGCCAGGCGGGCGATGCCCTCCACATGCTGGCGTATCCATCCCGGATGACGCGGACCGGGACGGGAGCCTGTACGAAGATCCTCGATCCAGCCTGCGATCGTTTCAATTTCCCGGCTGCCGTAAAGCACCAAGGTAGATTCCCGGTTCAGGAACAGGCTGCGGAAATCGAGGTTGGGGGAACCGACCAGCGCGGCCTGGTCGGCGATAATCGCCTTCCCGTGGATCATGCCGCGATCGTAGCGGAAAATCCTGACGCCCGCCTTGTCGAGTTCACGCAGATAGGCGCCGCGTGCCAGGTCGGCGACGGCATGATTGGACCGGTCCGGGACCACAACCCGCACATCGACGCCCCGCCTTGCCGCGAGTTCGAGCGCGCGCGCGATCCCCTCGTCCGGGATAAAATAGGGTGTGACGATCCAGACGCGGGATTTCGCGGCGAAGATAACGGACAGGATGAGGTCGAACAGCACCTGTCCCTCCGCATAGGGACCGCTGGGAACAAGCTGCACGGCGGCGTCGCCGGCACGCTGCAGCGGCTGCGGCGACGGCGGCAGGTCCGCACCCTTCGCATCCTGCCAGTCGCCGCGAAACATGGTGGCATAATCGAGGACGGCGGGACCATCGATGCGAAAGGCAAGTTCCCGCCAGCGGCTCTCGTCCGGTTCCGGCCCCAGATATTCCGACGCGATATTGAACCCGCCCGCCAGCGCCTGGCGTTCGTCGACGATCATCACCTTGCGGTGGTTGCGAAGATTGGGCCGACCACGAAAAGGCAGCCGGGCGAGCGGTGAGAAACGAATCGCCTTGCCACCGGCGCGGCGCAGGGGCCGCAGGCTGTGTTCGCGCAGGAACAGCGAGCCTGCCGCATCGACCATCAGGCGCACGTCGATACCTTCTGCCGCACGCTTTGCGAGCGCGGCCAGCACGGCACCGCCAACCGGACCGTCCTTGAAGACATAGGTGCTGAGCCAAATGGAGCGTTCCGCGCGCGCGATCATCGCCATCAGTTCCGCATAGGTTTCGTGCCCGCTGAGGTGGAAGCTGATGGCATTCCCCTCGCTGACCTGCGGCACGGCATAACTGGCGAGAAGCGGCGCGGCGGGTCCGGGCGGCAGGCGCGCAGGAACCTGACTGATCGTGAGTTCAGGCAGCGCCCGTTCGTGATAATTGCGGCTGAGCCCGAACAAAAGGAATAGCGGCAGCGCGATATAGGGAAGCAGCAATATGGACAGCAGCCACGCCATCGATGCCTGCGGCGCACGGCGCTGGCGCAGCAACAGGCTGGTCGCCATGACAATACCAAGCGTAACGACGACCGCCGTGATATGGGCGAGGAAGAAGTCCATGCTGTGAGCTTAACATGGAATCCCCTGAATGTAGCGTTGCGTACGAACCGATGCGCGGATGCGATTTAGGCGGTAGCCGCGATCTGCTACCGGGTGGGCAATGCCTTGTCCGGCGAGCCGCCTGAAGTCTTTGCCCAGATGAAACCGAAGGCAACCGCGATCATGCTTAGGGGCAGGCTTCGGTAAAAGGTGCCATCGACAGCGGAAAATACGCCCAATCCGATGATAAGGAGCGCTGGACCCGCATATTCAGGCCCCAGTGTTCTCAGCCGCATGAGCGTGCGCCAGCAGATGATCGCAGCCATCCACAGGAAAAGACCAAGCCCCACAATCCCCCAGTCAAAAGCCACCTGCAGAAGGACATTATGTGGCTGCGCCATTTTGGACCCCACGATCACGGGCTTGAACTGGTTTGTGCCATGTCCGAAAACCGGTCGGTCAGCGATCGCTGCGGCAGCCTGTGTCCAGAGCTCGTAACGGCCGGTGGTAAATCTTCCGGAATTGATTTCCGCAGCGGTTTTAAACGAGCGCGTGATGCCCATCTGGGGGTCGGGCACAGGCAGGGTGGCGGCGATTACAATGCCGATACCGAATGCGCTGATGGCATGTTTGGCATATTTCAGGTTTCTGAAATATGGCAATAATATAGGCGAAACACAGATGGCTATGGCGATCGAATAGAGGGCCCCACGTGACCCGGTCCACCCCGCGAACCCGACCGCAAGCGCGATCGTGGCATACCAGCCGGCCCTGCGTCTTGCGCTGCCCTCTTTCGCAACCATATTCCCGATGGCCAGCGCAGCGACAGCAACGGCATAATATCCGTAATGTCTGATATTTGACGCGGCGGGAAGGTCGTCAATCCACGAAAACCCGTCAAGTTTCGGTACGAAAATCGCAAAGCCAGCCACGCCCGCAACGAACGTCCAGAAACCTATGATATAGGCATTGATAACACTTCGTTGACTGAGGCCGCGCGGCACCAGCACGAAAATTGACACGAAAAGAAGGATATGGAGGAGATATTCCATATTTTTGCTGAATGCCCGATCGGTATCCGAGGCAACCAGCATCGAAGTCATGTTGCAAAGCAGGACGAGGAGAAAGAGCGGGATCAGCAGGCTTGGTCGGTAGAGCTCGGCCCAGTTGATCCGGCTACGCAAGGCAACGAGTATCACCAGAAACTCGGACAGCAGGATCGTTGGGGTCAAAGCCCTGAGGCTGGCCGTGCGATCAGCCACTGCGGGATCGCCCGACCAGGTCAAGGCCAGCAGTGGCAGAAGGGCCAGCCCCAGGATCCAGGGGATGGCGTTGCGCCAGACATCGGAGAGTGCCGGCGTAGTCGGCGCATCGACGGCGAAATCGACCTTGAGCTGTAAATCGCTGGAATACTGGCTTGGCATAGTCACTGGTCCCCGGTCAGACATGCTGACCTAGCCGGATATGCTTAAGGGGCCGCTAACTTCCCGCGCGGAAAGACCGGTGCCATCTGCATTCATGGTGAAATGGTGACCCCTACGGGAATCGAACCCGTGTTTCAGCCGTGAAAGGGCCGCGTCCTAACCGCTAGACGAAGGGGCCACACGCACATTGGTGCGGACGGGAGGCCAGATAGGCGGCGGGGGTGCGGGCGTCAAGCCGTGTCTGCGGGGCTGCGGTGATCTGTCCCCCGAAAATGGCCGGCCCGGGATCAGTCGGCCCAGGCCGCATCGTCCAGATGGATCTCAGCCCGGGGGGTGGCATGCCAGTCATCGCGCTTGATACGGCCCGCCACGAAGAGGCGGCGGCCCTTCGCGCCCAGGATGGCCGCACCGAGCGGCGTGTCCTCGGCGCGGAAGGCGATGCCCTTCACACGCTTGCCGTCCGCCCCCGCAAGGACGGCGCGCACATGGCCCGTGCCAACGACGCCGCAATCAACGACGCTGACCGGTCCCGCCGCGATGCGCGGTGCCGGCCAGCCCATTCCATAAGGGGCGGCGCTGTCAAGCGTTTCGGCGAGTTCGGGAGTAACGCCGCCGGGGGCGAGCGCGATGTCGAGGTCGAGTGCCTGCTTTGCCTGCGCTTCGGTAACGGCCTCTCCCAACCGCTCGCAGAGAAATTCGGACAGCCGCGGTATGTCGGCTTCCGCGACCGTCAGCCCCGCCGCCATGGCGTGGCCGCCGCCTGCGGAAATCAGGCCGCGTTCCTTGGCCGCGAGAATGGCACTGCCCAGATCGACGCCGCTGATCGACCGCCCCGAGCCCTTTCCGATACCATGTTCGTCCGTGCCGATGACGATGGCGGGCGTGCCGAGCCTGTCCTTGAGGCGGCTGGCCGCAATTCCGATCACGCCGGGATGCCAGCCTGCGCCCGACACGACCGCGATGGGCATATTGGCCGCACGTTCGGCGGCGGCCAGTGCTTCCTCGGTGACCTGCGCCTCGATCGCGCGGCGCTCGTGGTTCAGGCGATTTAGCTCCTCGGCGATGCCGGGACAGGCGTCGTCGTCCATGCCGGACAGCAGACGCACGCCGAGGTCAGCCTGACCGACACGTCCGCCCGCGTTGATGCGCGGGCCGAGCGCAAAGCCGAGGTCGCTGGCGATGGGAGCGCGTTCCAGCCCGGCAGCGGCTGCAAGCGCACTGAGACCGGCATTGCCGCGCTGTCCCATGATCTTCAGCCCCTGACTGACAAAGGCGCGGTTGAGACCGGTCAGCGGCACCACGTCGGCGACCGTCCCAAGGGCGACGATGTCGAGAAGGCTGATGATATTCGGTTCCCGGGCGCTGCCGAAATGCCCGCGCGTCCTGAGCTCGCGTTGCAGCGCGACGGCCAGCAGGAATGCCATGCCGACAGCGGCAAGATGGCCGTAGGTCGCCGCCTCCTCGTTTTCGTCGAGGCGATTGGGATTCACGATGGCGATGGCGGGGGGCAATGAGGTGGAGGCCTTGTGGTGATCGACGATGATGACGTCGAGACCAGCGGCCTGCGCCGCTTCCAGCGCCTCAAATCCCTGAGTGCCGCAATCGACACAGATGACGAGATCCGTCCCCTGTTCCTTCAGCTTCACAAGTGCATCCGCACCGGGGCCGTAACCTTCGAGGAGGCGGTCGGGGATATAATGGCCGGGTTTCGCACCGCAGGCGCTGAGGTGGCGTATCAGAACCGCGGCGCTGGTCGCGCCGTCGACGTCATAATCGCCGAAAATGACGATGCGCTCGCCATTCTGCACGGCATCGGCGGTGCGTGCGGCGGCCCTGTCCATGTCGACGAAAATGCTGGGATCGGGCAACATCTCGCGGATGGTCGGCGCGCGCAGGCGCTCGATTTCATCTGGATGTGCGCCGCGCGACAGGAACAGGCGCCGGACGAGCTCATCCTCGCCCAGCATCTGCGCATCCGTAAGTTCACCGGACGTGCCGCCGCGCCAGCGCCAGGCCTTGCCCATGATACTGCTGGTGACACCGAAGACATGTGCGGAAAGGGGGGCGGACATATCCTGTCTTTAGGGGTGGTGCACTGTTTTGGGAATCCTGACAGGCAAATAAACCCGGTCGCTCCGACCTTCGCGCCTGAATGGCACGCCAATCCCGGAAGGACCGAAATTTTCGCAGCCCCCCGGACTCGGGACCACGTTCGCAGTGACAATATGCGTCGTGAGCTAGCCCGCGCTTTTGGGTTCGCGCCGGTGCTGGCTCTTCACATAGCGGACCGTGCCGGATGATGCGCGCATGACGACCGTTTCCGTCGTCAGGCCGCCTCCGCGCAGGCGCTTGACGCCTTGCAGCAACGAGCCGTCGGTGACGCCCGCTGCCGTGAAGATGACATCGCCCTTCGCCATATCCTCCAGCGTGTAAATGCGGTCCAGGTCTTCGATACCCCATTTCGCGGCGCGGCGTTTTTCATCCTCGTTGCGAAAGACGAGGCGGCCCTGCATCTGGCCGCCGACACAGCGCAGCGCTGCGGCGGCAAGAACGCCTTCCGGCGCGCCGCCCTGGCCCATATAGATGTCGATGGTGGTATCGGGATCGGTCGTGGCGATGACGCCGGCCACATCGCCGTCGGGGATAAGCTGAATGCCGCAGCCAATTTCGCGCAGCTCGGCGATGATCTTCTCATGGCGCGGGCGATCGAGGACGCAGGCGATGATATCGCCGGGCGCGACGCCCTTTTCCTTTGCCAGTGCCTCGATATTCTCCTTCACGCTTCTGTCGAGCGAGACGAGGCCTTCCGAATAACCGGGCCCAATGGCGATCTTGTCCATATAGGTGTCAGGGGCGTTGAGGAGATTGCCTTCCTCGGCGATGGCAAGAACGGCGAGCGCATTGGGGCCGGCCTTCGCCGTGATCGTCGTGCCCTCCAGCGGGTCGAGCGCGATGTCGACCTTTCCGGCCTTTTTCTTTGCCTTGCCGACCTTCTCGCCAATGTACAGCATCGGCGCTTCGTCGCGCTCGCCCTCGCCAATGACAATCGTTCCTTCAAAGGGCAGATCGTTGAGCGCGGCGCGCATGGCCTTCACCGCGGCGGCGTCTGCGGCCTTCTCATCGCCCCTGCCGATCAGTTTGGACGCGGCGATGGCGGCGGATTCGACGACGCGCACCATTTCAAGAACGAGGAGACGGTCGAGCGGGTCTTTTTTGGCCATGGGTTCGGAGTCCGGAAGGTTGTTTCGTGTGCACGCGCGATAGCCCTGGCTAGTAGACAGGGCAACTGCCTGAGCGGAGATTGAAGGTTAACGCGCGGCCTTTTTGAGAGCGACCCTGACGACATCCTCAACGGTGGCATCCGTTCCGAGTTCTTCGATTGCCTGTCCGACGACCTTGCTGGCCTGTGCGGGTTTGAATCCAAGATTGCCAAGCGCGGATTGCGCGTCGGCAGCGATACTGCCCCCGGGAGCGGTGGCGGGGGTCGCCGCGCCGCCCAGCGCGGGCCCGGATTTGTCGGCCAGTTCCGTGACGATGCGCTGGGCCAGCTTTGGCCCCACGCCGGGCGTGCGCGCGACCATCGCCTTGTCAGCGTGGGCGAGGGCGCGCTGCAATTCATCCGCGCTGAGGGTTGAAAGGATGGCAAGCGCAACGCGCGCGCCGACGCCCTGAACGCCAGTCAGCAGGCGGAACCATGCCTGTTCGTCGCGATGTAGAAAGCCATAGAGCTGAAACGCATCCTCGCGGATCACGGTTTCGATATGGAGCGCCACGCGTTCGCCATGGCCGATGGCGGCGATGGTTCGGGTGGAGGCGCTGACCAGATAGCCGACGCCGCCGACGTCGATGACGGCGTGGTCTGCGGCCAGCTCGTCCACGATACCCTTCAGCTTCGCGATCATCGGATGATCCCCGTCATGCGTGCATCACCATCTTCGCCTGCGCCGCCATGCCCGCATGGGTGATGGCGACAGCGAGCGCGTCGGAGGCGTCGAGGCTGTCCGGTTTCGCGCCGGGCAGCAGGCGTTCGACCATGGCCTGCACCTGTCGCTTTTCCGCAGCGCCGTTGCCGACGACAGCCTTTTTGACGAGGCGCGGGGCATATTCGGCAACATCGAGGCCCGCAGCGCCCAGCGCCGCCATGACCGCGCCGCGCGCCTGACCGAGTTTCAGGGTGGATTGCGGGTTCTTGTTGGAGAAGACTTCTTCGGCGGCGGCCTCGTGCGGCGCAAACTCAGTGATAATGGCGCGGGTTTCGGCAAACAGTGCCGAGAGCCGCGCGGGCATGGTGAGTTTCACGGGCGGTTTTATCGTGCCATTGGCAACATGTGACAGGCGGCTGCCCTCTGCGCGAATGATGCCCCAGCCAGTGCCGGTCAGCGACGGGTCGATACCGAGGATCAGCATTCGCTTTTCCCGCGCCCGGCTGGCGGAGGGTTCGGGAAAGAGAAGAGTCGAAAACGCGTACGGCGCGTTGCGCCGCTTCCTCTCCTGACTTCTCCATGGCGGGGAGAGAAGAGAAAAGCGGGCGCATTCACCCGCTGATCTTTTCCATGATTTCGTCGGAAATCTCGTAATTGCCGTAGACCGTCTGCACGTCGTCATCATCGTCGAGTGCGTCGATCAGCTTGAACAGGGTTTCGGCCGGCCCCTCTTCCATGTCCACCGTTTCCATAGGCTTCCAGTAGAGTTTCGCGCCTTCAGGCTCACCGATGGATTCTTCCAGCGCCTTGGCGACTTCATGCAGCGCATTGGCTTCGGTGTAGATCTCATGCTCCTCGTCACCGGATGAATCGACGTCGTCGGCCCCCGCTTCGAGCGCGGCCTCGAACAGCTTGTCCGCGCCGATGGCGTCCTTTTTATAGGTAATCAGGCCGACATGGTTGAAGCCGTGCGTCACCGTGCCGGGACCACCCACATTGCCGCCATTCCTTGAAAAGATGGTGCGGACATTGGTGTTCGTGCGGTTGCGGTTGTCGGTCAGCGTCTCGACGATCAGGGCGACGCCGCCGGGGCCGAACCCCTCATAGCGGATTTCCTCGTAATTATCGCCCTCGCCGCCGACAGCCTTGTCGATGGCGCGCTGGATGTTGTCCTTTGGCATCGAAGCGGACTTCGCCGCCTGAACGGCGGCGCGCAGGCGGGGATTCATGTCGGGATCGGGCATTCCCGATTTCGCCGCGACGGTGATCTCGCGGCTGAGTTTGGAAAACATCGCCGAGCGCTTTTTGTCCTGCGCGCCCTTGCGGTGCATGATGTTCTTGAATTTGCTGTGGCCTGCCATGGGTCGTCCCGAAACTGCGTTGTGATTTCGCCTTCGCCTCTAGCGCGGGCCGGCGCTTCCCTGCAACCGCGCGCAGTGATTGCAGGCGCCGACGGCGAGCGCCAGCGTGAACAGCAATATGCCGGCGTCGGTAAAGGCATGCACATGCGAAAGGAGGATATTGCCGAGCGTCAGGTTCGGCATGGCGATGGGCACGGCCATAGTGATGGTTTGCCGTGCCAGTGTCACGATCAGGACCGCGCCGACGAAACCTGCTGCGACACCGTTCATGCCGCGCCACCACCAGGGTTCCATGGGAGACAGACGCGCAGTCGCTGTGCCCGCATAGAGCGGTAGGAAACGGGCAGCGAGAATCGCGGAAAGAATGGCAGCGGCGAACATGATAAGCTCGGCATGGGTGATGCCGATGCCATCCAGAAACGCGCGGTGCGCCGCCAGTACGGGCAGACTGCGGACCAGCGAAAGCAGGAACGCTGCGACCGCAAAGATGACGAAGGCCAGCGTCGGCCGCGCCGGGCTGCCCTCGCCAGCCATGACGCGCATCAGCACATAGGGCAACCAGAGCATCACGAGGAAAGATGCAAATGACAGGGTGATGGTCATCGCGCCCGATTGCTGCGTTTCAAGCGGCAGGAACATGACCATCGCCTTGCCGCTGAAGATGATGGCAAGGAGCAGCCAGTAGCGCGCGGGAAGTGCGCGAAGGTTCGAGAGGGCAGCGGCCAGCCAGTCGCCGGGCGTCATGTCTCCTTTTCCCTCCCCCGCAGGCGGCGGAGGGAATTATCGTGCATCACGCCTATAATTTCACCGCCGTGCCCGATGCCGACACCATCAGCATCGAACCGGTTTCACCAATGACCTCATAATCAATATCCACAGCGACGACCGCGTCCGCGCCCAGTTTTGCGGCCTGCGCCTCCATCTCGGACAGCGCCTCCTGCCGCGCGTCGCGGAGGACGCCTTCATAAGCTCCGGCACGGCCGCCGACGATGTCGCGGATGTTGGAGAAGAAATCCTTGAACATGTTCGCGCCAAGGATCGCTTCGCCCGCGACGATGCCCAGATAGTCTTTTGCGGGGCGGCCTTCGACCGTGGGGGTGGTGGTCAGGATCATGAGAGGTCTCCAATAGCCTGTTTCAGCATGACGGTGCAGAGGTGCGCGCGATATTCCGGACTGGCGTGAATATCGCTCGACATGAGCGATGCGGCGGGAGCGGGGACGCTGTTGACGTCGGCACCATTCGCGAGCGCCTCCTCGGCCTCCGCCCAGCGGAACACGCCCTCCTGTCCGCAGCCGGTGACGGCGACACGCCAGACGCCATCTTCCAGCTCCGCCACGAAAACGCCGGAAAGGGCGTAGCGGGAGGCGGGATGGCGGAATTTCGCATAGGCAGCGCGTTTGGGAATGGCGAAACCGACGCGCTTGATGAGTTCGCCTTCCTCCAGCGCGGTGAAGAACATGCCCTGGAAGAAGTCCGCCGCGTCGATGCTGCGCCGGTCGGTTTCGATGACGGCACCGAGCGCCATCAGCGCGGCGGGATAATCCGCCGCGGGATCGTTATTGGCAAGCGCGCCGCCCAGCGTGCCGCGATTGCGGACCTGCGGATCGCCGATCAGCAGGGCCATGTTCATGAGGGCCGGAATGCGGCCCGCCTGCTCGGCGACATCGCGGTGGCGGGTCATGGCGCCGATCCACAGACGGCCGTCCGCCTCTGAAATGCCTCTCAGTTCCTCGATCTTCGAAAGGTCGATGAGACCATCGGGATCACGCAGGCGCGCCTTCATGGCGGGAATGAGCGTGTGGCCGCCAGCCAGATAGGCGACATCCTCGCCGGAACCGGCGGCGGAAACGGCATCGGCGACACTGGTGGGATGGTGCAGGGTCATGCCGGTCTCTCCGCCATCTTCATTTCCCGCGCGCCGGCCTTGATCGCTTTCACGATGTTCACATAGCCGGTGCAGCGGCAGAGATTGCCCTCCAGTTCATGGGCGATGACATCGTCATCGACATCTCCGCCGTGGCGGTCGGCGATACCGATTCCGGCGATAATCATGCCGGGCGTGCAAAAGCCGCACTGCAGGCCGTGCGCGTCCTTGAACGCGGCCTGCATGGGGTGGAGCCTGCCATCTGTCGACAGCCCCTCGACCGTCACGATTTCCGCGCCCTCGGCCTGGGCCAGCAGCATGGTGCAGGCCTTCACGGGCTCCCCGTTCATCAGAACGTTGCACGCGCCGCACTGGCTGGTGTCGCAGCCGATATGTGTACCGGTCAGGCCCAGATTGTCACGGAGAACGTCCACAAGGAGCGCGGTCGGGGCGGCGTCGACCTTGGTCGGTTCGCCGTTCAGGGTCAGGGTGGTCATGGCGGTGAGGAATAGCGCGCGCGGGCCACAACGCCAAGACTGGTGATTATGCTTGTTGGCTCGGCTTCTTACGGCAGCCCGTTCCGCACTTCCAAGGCCCGCCATCCGCCACCGTAGCCTGCCGGGGTGGCGGGTGGGGGGGGTGCGGCAAGGAACAAGGCTTTGCCGGAAAACACCAAAAAACCCCGCAACCGGGGCCGTGGTTGCGGGGTCTGAAACCTTTTGGGTTGGGCGGCAGCTCCGGGGCCGTGGCGCTGCCGCCCATGATATTCTCGGGATCAATCCCGTCCTGAGGACCGGTAGTCAGTTCCCTTACTCGTCTTGCGCCAGCCTCCGGGGCCGTGGTTGCTGGCAACGGGGATAGAGTAGCAACCGGCGTGCCAATTCTGTCCCCGTCAGACCTTTCAGCCGTTTGGGTGGTTAAGCCGCGTTCACTGTTCCAGATCGGGGCAGGGCACTGTGAGCCGACTGTCCCGCTTTGGGACGTTAACCTCTATCCCGCCGATGGCTCGAGCCCGAGTGCTGCCTTGTAGGTGTCAAGCAGCGCTTCCTGTTCGTCGCGGTCATCCTTGTCCATCTTCCGCAGGCGCACGACCATACGCATGATCTTCGGGTCGAAGCCTTCTGACTTCGCCTCGCCGTAGACGAGGCGGATATCGTCGGCGATGGCCTGCTTTTCTTCTTCGAGCCGCTCGATGCGCTCGATGAAAAGACGCAGCTGTTCGGAACTATGGGTGGCGTCTGCCAAGAAACTTCTCCTGATGATGAGTGAGCGGAGTCGGTATTGGCGTTAATGATTCTTCGCAACGCTCTCGTTCATCAGGGCGAGCTGCTCTTCGGTCGCCGGCTGCTGGTATTTCTCCTTCCATTCGGACGGGGGCATACCGTAGATCGCGGCGCGGGCGTCGTCCTTGGTCATCTCGATGCCCTTCGCCTCCGCAGCCTCCAGATACCAGTCGCCCAGGCAGTTGCGGCAGAACCCCGTGCGGCCCATCAGGTCGATATTCTGCACGTCGGTGCGGTGCTGAAGGTGCTGTACCAGCCTGCGGAAGGCGGCGGCTTCAAGTTCGGTGCGGGTGGCGGTGTCCATGATCTTCATAATCCTTCGCTTGCACTTTCGGGGCGGTGCGGCAAAGCACGGCCCTGTTTCAATCGGGAGGGTCAGACGTGAGCATCGAACCGCGCGGGCGCAAGGTCAGAATTCTTGCCACGCTGGGACCGGCATCGAACTCGCCAGAGCAGATCGAGGCGCTGTACCGGGCCGGCGCGGATGCGTTTCGCGTGAACATGAGCCACGGCGCGCACGAGGATCATCGTGCGGTGATCGGCCATATCCGGGCGCTGGAGACGAAGCTGGGGCGGCCAATGACCATCCTGGCTGACCTGCAGGGGCCGAAAATCCGCATCGGCAGGTTTGCGGATGGTCCGGTGCAGCTGAAAATGGGCGATCGGTTCACGCTCGACCGCGATGACACGCCCGGCGACAAGACACGGGTGTTCCTGCCGCATCCGGAAATCTTCGCGGCGGTCGAGAGTGGCCAGCGGCTGCTGCTGAACGACGGCAAGCTGGCGCTCAGAATCATCGATGCCGGCTCTGACCGGATCCTGTGTGAAATCCTGAATGACGGCGAACTCAACGACCGCAAGGGGATCAACGTCCCCGATGCGGTCATTCCGCTACCCGCCCTGACGGAAAAGGACCGGCGCGATCTGGATTTCGCGCTGGATGTCGGCGTGGACTGGGTGGCGCTGAGTTTTGTGCAGCGACCGGATGACGTCGCCGAGGCCCGGCGGCTGATCGCGGGGCGCGCGGCATTGCTGGCAAAGATCGAGAAGCCGCGCGCGATGGACACGCTTGAAGGTATATTGGAACTGTCGGACGCACTGATGGTGGCGCGCGGCGATCTGGGCGTGGAACTGCCGCCCGAGCAAGTGCCCCGGGCGCAGAAGGAAATCGTCGAAATGGCGCGCCGTGCGGGCAAGGCCGTGGTCGTGGCAACGCAAATGCTCGAATCCATGATTACCTCTCCAACGCCGACGCGGGCGGAGGTCAGCGACGTCGCCAACACGATTTACGACGGCGCGGACAC
The DNA here is from genome assembly GCA_963710205.1 of uncultured Alphaproteobacteria bacterium. Classification (GTDB taxonomy): domain Bacteria; phylum Pseudomonadota; class Alphaproteobacteria; order Sphingomonadales; family Sphingomonadaceae; genus Pacificimonas. The sequence goes on from CAVPZG010000004.1 coordinate 312,684, forward strand.
GCTGATGCTGTCGGCGGAAACGGCGGCGGGCGACTATCCGGTGGAATCGGTCAGGATGATGAATGCCGTGGCGATGGAAGTGGAAGCCGATCCCGCCTTTGGCCGCTATGTGCATTTCACCGAGACGACGCCGCAGCCGACGACGGCGGACGCCATCGCGTCGGCGACGGCATCCGTTCTGAAAACGGTCGACTGCGCACTCGTCTGCGTATTCACATCTTCGGGATCGACGGCGCGGCGGGCAAGCCGCGAGCGGCTGCCCGTGCCGCTGCTGGTTCTGACACCCAATCTGGACACGGCAAGGCGGCTGGGATTGCTGTGGGGCGTGCACGCGGTGAATACGCGCGATGTCGGCGATTTCGAGGAAATGGTCGCAAAGTCCAAACGCATGGCGCTGCGCGTCCGCCTGGCGCGGCCCGGCGACCGCATGTCCGTCATGGCGGGCGTGCCGTTCGGGACGCCCGGCAGCACGAACATGCTGCACGTAACGCGTATCGCCGGGGATGAACTCAGGGGATTTGACGACTAGGTGCTGACGTCCAGTGCGGACAATGTCTTCATCAGCATATCCTGGCCCATGAAATGGTGCGCCAGAAAGCCTTCTGCCCGCGCCGCCTCAACATTTTCCGCGCGATCGTCGATAAACAGCGTCCGCGCAGGATCGACAGCGAAGCGTTCGATTGCGAGGCGGTAGATATCCGGGTCGGGTTTCACCAGACCGACCTCGCCCGATACGATAATATCGCGAAAGCGGTCGAAGACAGGTGCGGTCGGGCGGAACATGCGCCAGAACTCGTCCGAGAAGTTGGTGATGCCATAGATGGGCACATCACGGTCGGCCAGATCGGTCGCCAATTCGATCATGCCAGGAACGGGCGCGCCGATGGTTTCCAGCCAGCGCGGCCCGTAAAGTTCGATCAGGTCGCGTTCCTTGGGATATTGCGCCACCAGTTCAGGACAGGTTTCCGCAAAAGCGCGTCCCGCATCATGCTGGAAATGCCATTCCGGCGTGACGACGTGCGAAAGAAACCAGTCGAGGCGCCCCTCGTCCGGTATCAGCTTTTCGTAAAGATAGCGGATGTCCCAATCATAAAGGACATTGCCGACGTCGAATATGACCGCATCCAGTGCGGTCATTCAGCTTCAGCCCTGGCGTGCCTTGAAGCGGCGATTCGTCTTGTTGATGACGTAAACGCGGCCACGGCGACGGATCACACGGCAGTCGCGGTGGCGATTTTTCAGCGACTTCAGAGAATTACGAACTTTCATGGCCGTGCCCACTATATTTGAATGTCTTGGAATTGAGGCGCCGAACTAGGGATGCGCCCGGGAATAGTCAACCATATGACCGCGAAACCATGAGGGTTTTCCTAATGCGTAGGCGGTAGTAACGCAGCCATGCTTATGAAAAATCCGTTCGCCAAGAAGAAAAAGGCCCCGGCGCTGCCGGATGGGCATCGTGTCTATGCCATCGGCGATATCCACGGCATGGCCGACCTTTTGAAAAAGCTGCTAAAGACCATCAAGCGCGACCTGAAGGGCTATGAAGGCCACAGTGAGATCGTTTTCTTGGGAGATTATATCGATCGCGGCCCCGATTCGGCGTCCGTGATCGAGCGGCTGGTCGAGGGGCCGGGTCCAGGCGACAAATGGACCTTTCTGAAGGGCAACCATGATGCCTTCCTGTCGAGCATGATGAACGATGAGAAACTCAAGCCGCGCTATTACCGCCTCTGGGTGGAACAGGGCGGACTGGAAGCGATGATGAGCTGGGGCGTCCGGCGCGCGGTCATTCATGACGATCCCAAGGCAGCCATGGCGGCGCTGCGCGAGGCAATGCCGAAACTGCATCGCAAGTTCTTCAGAAAACTGGATCTGTCCCGCCAGATCGGTGACTATCTGTTCGTCCACGCCGGTGTCCGCCCGCATGTCGATCTTGAGGACCAGCAGGAAAAGGACCTGCTTTGGATTCGCGAGGATTTCCTGAAACATCGCAAGGACTTCGGCGCGCATATCGTGCACGGCCACACCATCACGAACAAGGTCGATGCGCAAAAGAATCGCACGGGCGTCGATACGGGCGCGTACAAGACCGGCAAGCTGACGGCGCTGGTGCTGGAGGGGCGAGAGCGGCGGACGCTGTCCACCTGAACCGAGCGGCTGTCAGTTCTGTCGCTCGTGCAGCTTCGCTTCCCATGCGAGCGCATGGCCGACGATCCGGTCGAGATCGGCATGTTCGGGTTGCCAGCCGAGCGTTGCCAGGATTTTCGCATTGTCGCTGACAAGCTCGCCGGGATCGCCGGCGCGCCGGGGCTGCATGTCGCGCGCGATGGCCCTGCCCGATACCCGCTCGACCGCGTCAAGGACTTCAAGGACGGAGAACCCGCGCTTGTAGCCTGCGTTCATGACGACCGATTTGTCAGCATGTTCCTGTAGCCAGTCCAGCGCCAGGACATGCGCGGCGGCGAGGTCGGTCACGTGGATATAGTCACGTACGCCGGTGCCGTCCGGCGTGTCGTAATCCGTGCCGAAAACGGCGACCTTTTCGCGCTTTCCTGTTGCGGCTTCGGTGGCGACCTTGATGAGATGAGTCGCGCCCTTGGTGGCCTGCCCGGCGCGTCCTGCGGGGTCTGCCCCGGCGACGTTGAAATAACGAAGCGCACAATAGTTCATCGGGTGCGCGGCAGCCGTATCGGCCAGCATCGCCTCTGACATCAGCTTCGACATGCCATAGGGGTTGATGGGGATTTGCGGAGCGTCCTCCCGGACCGGAACCTCCTTGGCGATGCCATAGGTCGCGGCGGTGGACGAAAAAATGAAGTGCGGCACGCCGACCGTGACGGCAGCCTCGATCAGGTCGCGGGTCGCAGCGGTATTGTTGCGATAATATTTGAGCGGGTTTTCAACGGATTCCGGCACAACGACCGAGCCGGCGAAATGCATGATCGCGCCGATTTCGTCCGACTTCAAAATCGCGGTGACGGCGTCGATGTCGCTGATGTCCGCCTCGTGAAATGTCGCGGCGTCCGGCACGGCCCAGCGGAATCCGGTTACGAGATTGTCCACCACGGATACCTGATAGCCTGCGTCCAGAAGCGCGAGCACGGCGTGGCTGCCAATATAGCCGGCGCCGCCAGTGACGAGGACGTTCGGACGTGTTTCGGACATCGGCATTCTTCCCCCGCGCAACTTCGCGCGCTCTTCCTGCGTTCATGGTCCATCTAGCTAAGCGGGCGTAAAAGGTTCGCAAACAGAAAATCCGGGAGTTTTCATCATGCGTCATCTGAAAACGGTTCTTTTGCCGCTTGCCGCCCTCGCCGCGCTGAGTGCCTGTGCGACTGGTCCGAGCGGGACGGACGTGACCCGCTTCCACACAAGCGCGCCCGTGTCGCAGGGAACCGTATTTCTGGAGCCAGTGGTTGCCGAACGCGCGGGCACGCTGGAATTCGCGCAGTATCGCGATGCCATCGCGGCTGAACTCGCTTCGGCTGGCTTCACGCCTGTTCGCGACCGCACGGGCGCGGCGCTGATCGGGCGCATCGATTATGGCCAAACCATGCGCGAGGGCCTGCCTGGCCGTTCGCCGTTCAGCATCGGCGTTGGTGCCGGAACGGGCGGACGGAATGTCGGTGTCGGGCTGGGGACCTCCATCGGCCTTGGCAAGAAGAAATCCAACGACATCGCGGTCTCGACTTTGGAACTGCGCCTGACGCGGGCCGCGGACAACGCGCCCGTTTGGGAAGGTCGTGCGGTTACCGAGGCGGGCGACGATGCCCCCGAGGCCGCACTGTCCGCGGCGATCCCAGCGCTGGCGCGAGATCTGTTGCGCGATTTTCCGGGCGAAAGCGGAAAGACCGTGACCTACAGGGATTAGGATAGTTCTGGCGTTTTCCGGAGCTCGTCCGGCAAAATCGTGCCAATGGAAATGTAGAATTTCAGCAGGTCATCGACGGCCAGACCCTCGACCTCAATGACGTTTTCCCTGGCGACTAGCGTCAGAAATCCAGTCATCGGAATGGGCGCGGAGGGCATGTAGATCAGAATCCGCTCCTCATCACCAACCATGACGGGCTCGGCGCTGGGCATGAGTGCAAGGACGTCCGCGCCGCCGTGCCCACCCATCCGCACGGCGACAGGGCGCATGGCGGCCAGTTCATTCTCGTCGCGCAGGCCGATCATGCGCGTGATGCGGCTGATCGGGCGATAGATGCTGCCGATCAGCGGGATGCGGTCGATCCAGCCGTCGATACGATCCTGCATGCTTTTCTTTGCCCGCGTCTGGAACAGGCGGCCGACACCCCAGATCAAACCAATGACAATGGCGAGAAGCACCCAGACGCCGAATGCCTTTTCCCCGAAAATCATCGCCGAGCCGCCCGTTATGGCGGATCCCAGCAAAGATTCCGCGCCAAAGAAGGCGGCCAGCTGACGGATCAGCCAATCAAGGATCATCAATGTGATGATGAACGGTAGCAGGAACAGAAGACCAGTCAGAAAGGTGCCGACGGCACGGTCCAGCCGCTCGCGCCAGATGGGGCGGCGGTCGTTTTTCAGGGGATCTCTGCGGTGGCCGGTCGGCCCGTTTTCAGTATTCACAGCGCCTCAACGATGGCGGTGCCCATTTGTGCCGTGGTCGCCGTTCCGCCGATGTCGCGCGTGCGTGTGCCGCCCGCGATGGCGGTCTCGACGGCGGCTTCAATGCGCGCGGCAGTAGCCTCGTCGTCAAAACTATGACGGAAGGCCATGGCAAGGCTCAGGATCGCCGCGGCGGGATTGGCAAGGCCGTGGCCCGCGATATCGGGCGCGCTTCCGTGAATTGGCTCATAGAGGCCGGGTTTGCCCTCGTCGCCAAGCGCGGCGGAGGGGAGAAGGCCCAGCGAGCCGGTCAGCATCGCCGCCTCGTCGGACAGCATGTCCCCGAACAGGTTGTCGGTCAGGATCACGTCGAACTGTTTTGGGTTCTTGATGAGCTGCATGGCGCAATTGTCAGCGAGCATGTGGGTGAGCGTGACGTCGGCATAGGCTTCGGCGTGGAGTTTCGTAACCTCCTCTTTCCAGAGCAGACCCGCCTCCATGACGTTGGATTTTTCGACCGAGCATACTCGCCCGCCGCGTTTGCGCCCGATTTCGAACGCCGTGCGCGCGACGCGGTGGATTTCGCTGGTCGTATAGACCTGTGTGTTGATGCCGCGTCGCTGGCCATCTGGCAGAGTTTCGATGCCGCGCGGCTGTCCGAAATATACGCCGCCGACCAGTTCGCGCACGAACATGATGTCCAGCCCCTCGACCAGCTCCCGCTTCAGGCTGCTGGCATCGGCCAGCGCCGCGAAGCAGCGGGCGGGGCGGAGGTTGGCATAGACCTGCATCGCCTCGCGCAGCCTGAGAAGGCCGGATTCCGGCCGGTTGTCATAGGGCTGATCCGCCCATTGCGGACCGCCCACCGCGCCCATCAGCACGGCATCGGAAGCGAGTGCGCGGGCCAGCATCTCGTCGGTGATCGCCTTGCCATGCGCGTCGATGCTCGCGCCGCCAAACGCACCCTCGGACACGTCGATGCCCGCCGCCAGCGCGTCCAGCAGCTTGCGGACTTCGCCAATGACTTCCGGGCCGATTCCGTCGCCGGGGAGGAGCAGCAGGTTGTGGCTCATCCCGCCCGCTCCGCCGCACCGCCAAGCCAGGGATAATGATCCGCCATGCGTGCCTCATGGCGGTCGATGGCGGGTGTCATCTGTTCGGTAAGGCCAATCTCGTCGAGGCCGTTCAGCAGGCAATGCTTGCGGAATGGATCGATTTCGAACGTGAACCTGTCCTGGAAGGGCGTGGTCACTGTCTGATTTTCCAGATCGACGGTGATCTCGTCTGTTTCCGCCACCTGCATCAGACGGTCGATCTGTTCCTGCGGCAGGGCGACGAGCAGGATGCCGTTCTTGAAGCTGTTGCCGGAAAAGATGTCCGCGAAGCTGGGCGCGATGATGCAGCGAAAGCCCATGTCACCCAGCGCCCAGGGGGCCTGCTCGCGGCTGGACCCGCAGCCGAAATTGTCGCCCGCGATCAGAATGGGTGCGCGGGCGTTGCGCGGCGTGTCGAAGATATTGTCAGGGTCGCCCTTGCGGATGGATTCAAATGCGCCCTGCCCAAGGCCGGTGCGCGTGACACCCTTCAGATATTCCGCCGGAATGATGACGTCCGTATCGACATTCGATCGGCCAAAGGGAACGGCGATGCCGGTGAGCGTGGTGAAGGGGGTCATGCCTGCGGCTCCCGGTAATAGGTCCAGTCGCCTTCCCCGGACCATGCGCGGCCGTCGGGAAAGCGCGTTTCGATGCCGCCGAGGTCAGCGGGCGGGTAGAGGCGCATATTGACGCCTGTTACGTCCGCATCCTCGCTGACGGCCTCGAAGTGGGTCGTTGCGCCGCAGGCCGGACAGAAGTTTATCCTGGCCTTCGGATCGTCGCGGTCGCTGCGGGTGTAGGCCGAGGTCCGGCCGGAGACCTCGACTTCGGATCGCTTGTAATAGCCCCAGAGCGCACCCGCTTTCATGCAAAGCGAGCAATTGCAGTCGAACATATAGGCGGGGCGACGGGCCGGTGTGACGGTGACCGCGCCGCAGTGGCAGGTGGCGGGGGTCACCGGCGCATGTCCCGCGTCCAGACTATGGGCGGACGGCGATCGGTCCACGCCGTGCCGGGGACATGATCGCGGCCCTCCTCAAACCTAAGGGTCATGCCCACGCGCAGAGTGTCGGGAAACAGGTTCATATTGACGGCCATGCGATCCTCGCCCGCATGTTCCGGCAGCAGTTCCCAGTGTGTCGTCGCGCCGCAATGGCCGCAAAATCCCACGGCAATCCACGGATCGGGATGATCGTCGCGCCGATAGCGCCGGTAGCCGCCCTCGATGGTGACCTCCGACGCAGGCAGGTAGCCCCAGACGACGCCCGCTTTCGTGCACAGGCTACAGTCGCAGTCGGTCATTTCGCGCGGCTGTGCGGCGAGCGTCAGGCGGATACGGCCGCAGTGGCAGCTGCCACGCCGGTCTCCGGCGGTCACGTCATCAGCTCCCGCACGTCAGTGATCCGGCCGGTGACGGCGGCGGCGGCGGCCATGGCGGGGCTCATCAAGTGCGTGCGCGCGCCCGGCCCCTGCCTGCCGACGAAGTTGCGGTTTGACGTGGAGGCGCAGCGTTCGCCGGGGGGTACCTTGTCCGGGTTCATGCCGAGGCAGGCGGAGCAGCCGGGTTCCCGCCATTCAAAGCCTGCATCGATGAAGATGCGGTCGAGGCCCTCGGCCTCGGCCTCGGCCTTCACGCGGCCCGAACCCGGGACGATCATCACCTGCTTGACGCCGTCCGCCCGGTGGCGGCCCTTCGCGACCTTCGCCGCCTCGCGCAGATCCTCGATGCGGGCATTGGTGCAGCTGCCGACGAAGACATGCTCGACCGCGATATCGGTCAGCTTCGTGCCCGGGGTCAGACCGAGATAGTCGAGCGATTTCGCGGCGGCGGCGCGCTTCGAGGCGTCCGCGAAACTGGCGGGGTCGGGAACACTGCCTGTGACGGGAAGGACGTCCTCGGGGCTGGTGCCCCATGTCACCTGCGGCGCGATTTCGGCGGCGTCGAGCGTGACGTCCCGGTCGAATCGCGCACCTTCGTCAGTGGGAAGCGTCTTCCAGTAGGCGAGCGCCCTCTCCCAGTTCTCGCCCTTCGGCGCCCGGTCGCGGCCCTCGACATAGGCATATGTTACGTCGTCGGGTGCGACCATACCTGCCCGCGCCCCGCCTTCGATGGCCATGTTACACAGCGTCATGCGCCCCTCCATCGACAGCGCGCGGATGGCGGACCCGCGATATTCGATGACGTGACCCGTGCCGCCCGCCGTGCCTGTCTTGCCAATAATGGCGAGCGTTACGTCCTTGGCGGTGACGCCGAAGCCGAGTTCGCCCTCGACGGTCACGCTCATGGCCCTTGGCTGCCGCAGCAGAAGCGTCTGCGTAGCGAGGACATGCTCAACCTCGCTCGCGCCGATGCCAAAGGCGAGCGCGCCGAACGCGCCGTGCGTCGCCGTATGGCTGTCGCCGCAGACCATGGTGACACCGGGCAGCGTGAAGCCCTGTTCCGGTCCGATGATGTGAACGATGCCCTGGTCCCGCGCGGTCATCTCGATATGCTCGATGCCGAAAGCTTTGCAGTTCCTGGCGAGCGTCTCGACCTGCAGCGCGCTGGCCGGGTCGGCGATGGGGCTGCCCCGGTTTGTGGTGGGCACATTATGGTCGGGAACGGCGAGCGTCAGGTCGGGGCGGCGGACAGGACGGCCCACCAGTCGCAGGCTTTCGAACGCCTGCGGGGTCGTCACTTCGTGGATCAGATGCCTGTCGATATAAATGAGGCAGGTGCCGTCGTCACGCCGCTCCACGACATGAGCGTCCCAGATTTTCTCGAAAAGTGTGCGCGGTTTGGATGCCATGGGCGGTTAGTGGCGCGGGCGGGGGGCGAAATCAAGCGGACATCAGCGCCGCTGTTGCAGCAGCGGCAACAGGCCGTAGAGCATAGTCATGCTTCTGCTTCCCGCCCTGTTCGGTATGCTGGCCGGTATGTTGATCGGCAGTTTCATCGGCGTCGTCGGTGAACGCTGGCCGGCGGGTGAACAGGCCGTACGCGGACGGTCGCGCTGCGATGCCTGCGGGCGGACCCTGCGTGCCCGCGAACTGGTTCCCATTGTCAGCTATGTGATTCAGGGCGGCAGGTGCCGAGGCTGCGATGCCGGCATTCCCTGGCGGTTGCCCTTGGTGGAAATGGCGGCGTCCTTGATCGGTGCGGCGGTGTTCGGGCTGGCGGACATGCCGCTCGGTCTGCTTTGGGCGGGGTTTGGCTGGACGCTTCTGGCGCTCGCCTATCTTGATGCGCGCGCGCTGTGGCTGCCGGACCGGCTGACCTATCCGCTGATCGCCGCCGGTCTTGCGGTGGGCGTCTTGAAAGGAGCGGCCCTGCTTGCCTTGACCGGCGCAGCCATTGGCTGGGCCAGCCTTTTCCTGACGGCGGCGGCATATAAGTTTCTGCGCGGACGAAAGGGTCTGGGCGGCGGCGACCCGAAACTGTTCGCGGGCATTGGTGCGTGGCTGGGGCCGGGGGCTTTGCCGCTGGTGTTGCTGATTGCCGCGCTATGCGGTCTCCTCATCGCGGCGGCCATGAAGCTTGCGGGGCGTGAGGTTCGCGGCGCGACGAAACTGCCGTTCGGAACGCTTCTGGCGCTGGGCGTTGTGGGCGAGAGGCTTTTCGCCCTCCTTTATGGGCCGCCCGCCTTCAGCATTCCGCTGTCCTGAGCGATCCCGATGATCTGCGCCGCGCGGGCAGGATGGCAGATCAGAAGGTCGGGCGTGATGACATCTGCCCGGTTGTAGTGGAGCGGGCTGCCGTCCAGCCGTGAGCAGTGCAGTCCGGCCGCCCTTGCAACGGCCACCGGCGCGCAGTTGTCCCATTCGGACTGCGCGCCTGAATGCACATAGGCGTCCGCCTCGCCCAGGATCACGGCGGCGGCCTTTGCGCCGGCAGAGCCCATTCTGAGAACATCGCCGCCCAGTCTGTCCGCGACATGCAGCGCAACGGGCGCTGCGCGGCTGCGGCTGGTGATGACGCGCGGGGGCCTTGCTTCTGCCCCTAGCGGCGGCGGTTGATCCGACCTCAGGACGATATTGCGCGCCGGAACGGCAACGGCGCCAAGCGCGGCTTCGCCGTCAATGCAGAGCGCGATATGCACGGCCCAGTCATCCCGTCCTGCGCGAAATTCCCGCGTGCCGTCCAGCGGATCGATGACCCACAGCCTGCGCATGCCGATGCGAGATGGATCATCGACGCTCTCTTCCGACAGGATTGCATCGTCAGGCCTTGCGTCGCGCAGGGCCGCGATAATCAGGTCATTGGCGCGCGCGTCGCCCGCATCGCCGAGCGCATGGCCCGACAGCCCGGACGATGCGCGCAGATCGACGAGAAGTGCGCCTGCCTGAGCGGCGAGGTCGGCGGCCAGATCTGCATCGGTCATCTTGCCGTCTTCGCGGAGCCCTGCCGCACGGGTCAAGCCGCGAGTCGCCCCGGCCCTCGCCTTTTGACAGGCTGGACGCTCAGTCGCCTGCCGCCTAGCCATGGGTGCGAAGGAGACTGGCCGTGTCAAAACGATTCGAGGGCAAATCCATCATCGTGACCGGCGCGGGGTCCGGCATCGGGCGCGCCTCGGCGCGGCTGTTCGCGGAAGCGGGCGCCAAGGTTCTGGTCTGCGACAGGACGGAGGCCGCTCTCGATACAGCGGAAGCGATCAAGGCTGCGGGCGGGATCGCGGTGGCCGAGGTGATGGATGTTGCCGTCGAAAGCGAGGTCGAGGACATGGTGGCTGCCGCCGTCCGTCTGCACGGCGGACTGGACGTGGTTTTCGCCAATGCGGGAATCTCCGGCGGCCGCGAATCGGTCCTTGAGGCGGACGAGACCCTTTGGGCGGAGGTGCTGCGCGTAAATCTGATCGGGCCCGCCCTCGCCATCAAATATGCCGCGCCCGTCATGGTGGACGCGGGCGGCGGCGCAATCATCTGCACGGCGTCGGTCGCAGGCATCAATTCCGGCGCCGGGAGCGCGCATTATTCAGCGTCAAAGGCGGGTGTGATGAGTCTGGTCAAAACATCGGCACAGCAGCTGTCGGGGTCGGGCGTGCGCGTCAACGCCATTTGTCCCGGCGTCATCGAAACGGGCATGACGAAGCCCGTGTTCGACTATGCCCGTGAGGCCGGTAAACTCGAAAAGATCGGCCAGCTGAACCCGCTGAAACGCGCCGCCCAGCCTGAGGAAATTGCGACCGTTGCCATGTTCCTTGCATCTGACGATGCCTCATATGTGAATGGCCAGAGCATCGCGGTCGATGGTGGCCTCTCTTCCTCGCATCCCGTGACACGGCAGCTCTACGGGCAGGTGGCGGTATGAGCCTCCTTAAAATCCTGGCCGCGCGCGAACCTCGGGATCGCGGCTTTCGTGCCACTATTCCCGATGACTGGTTGCAGGGCCGTACAGCCTATGGAGGTTTGTCAGCGGCGCTGGCCTATGAAGCGGCGAAGGACGCGGACGCGGACCTGCCGCCGCTACGTTCGGCGCAGGTCAGCTTCATCGGACCGCTGGCAGGTCCCGTCACGGTGATGGCCAAGATGCAGCGGCGCGGCAAGAACGCGGTCTTTGTGGCGGCGGAGGTCCACGGCGAATCTGGTCTGGGTCTAGCGGCGACCTTTGTCTTCATGCGGGCGATGGACAGCCATGTCCAACTGACGGAGGGCGGCGGCGCGCCGATTTCATCACCACCGGGGCCTGCCCGACCCGTCGAACAGGAGGGTGCCCCGGGCTTTTTGCATCATTTTGACATTGCTCAGGTCGATGACTGGCCGGACCGGTCGCGCGCCGACACGCTGCGCTGGTTTCGGCCAAGGGACCGCGAGGGGATGGACCCGATGACCGAAATGATGCTGGTCGGTGACGGCCTGCCGCCTGCCGCCATGGCGCTGATGACGAAGCCGGCTCCGATCTCCTCGCTGACGTGGATCTACAATATCCTGACGCCCACCCCGGCGAGCGAAGACGGCTGGTGGCTGCTGCGCGCGACGTCGGACCATATCGAAAACGGCTGCACCAGCCAGGACATGAGCGTTTGGAACGCGGACGGCAGCCTGGTTGCACGCGGAATGCAATCGATCGCGTTGTTCGGGTGAGGGATTGTGTGCCGCCAAAAGCTGTCACGGCCGCGCATGCGGGGGGCCAACTCCGCTTGATGTTGGAAAATCCTTTGCAAATCGTCAGCATCGAGCATGAACCGGTTCCCGTCTGCGCGGGAATGACAAAATGGGAAAAATCACGCGCATGAACATCACTGATCCCGGCAAGCATGGCTTCGACGTCACGCGTCTGAAACGCGCCGACAGCTTCCTGAAGGAAAAATATATCGATACCGGGCGCTTTCCCGGAACGCAGCTGCTGATCAGTCGCAATGGCGAGGCGATTCATTTTTCCACGCAAGGGTCGCTGCGCGAGGATGGCGAGGATCTGCGCGAGGATAGCCTGTTCCGCATCGCGTCGATGACGAAACCCATCACGTCCGTCGCCTTCATGTCTTTGTTCGAGGAGGGCAGGGTCCAGCTCGATACGCCGGTTGCGAAGGTGCTGCCCGAATTCGGGGATGTGGGCGTTCTGGCGGGCGGCGGTGCCGGTGTTCCGTTCCTGACGGAACCCGTGAAGCGACCGATGCAGATGGTCGACCTGCTGCGGCACACGGCGGGCCTGACCTATAGTTTCCAACACAAGAGCGCCGTCGACCATGCGCACCGAGAGTTGAAACTGGAAAACATCCAGGGCGGCTATGACCTCGATGGCTTCGTTCGCGAACTCGGCAAGCTGCCGCTGGAGTTTTCGCCTGGCGAGGCGTGGAATTATTCCGTCGCAACCGATGTCCTCGGCGCGGTGGTGCAGCGGTTGGCGGACAGGCCGCTGGACGACGTCTTCGCGGAACGGATTTTCGCGCCGCTGGGAATGATCGACACCGGCTTCTACGCGCCGAAGGAAAAGCATGACCGCCTGCCGGATTGCTGGTTCTATGAGCCGGGCAAGGGCAGAAAGCTGATGGATTCCCGCAAGAAAAGCGCATGGGGCGCAAAGCCCACACTGCTTTCCGGCGGCGGCGGCCTCGTGTCGACCAGCGAGGATTATCACCGCTTTGCGAGCATGATGCTTTCCGGCGGCGGCCCGGTCCTGTCACCAAAGACCGTCGCCCTGATGACCACGAACCACCTGCCGGGCGGCGTCGACCTGACGCAGATCTCGCGTTCACTCTTTTCCGAGGCGAACAATGCCGGCGTCGGCTTCGGCCTCGGTTTTTCCGTCACGATGGATCCGCACAGGACGCTGGTTCCAGGCAGCGTTGGCGAGTTTGGCTGGGGCGGCTATTTCTCGACGGCGCTGATGATCGACCCGCTTGAGAAGCTGATCATCATCTTCATGACGCAGGTCGGCCCGTCGATGCAGTATAATGTCCGGCGAGAGCTGAAGACGATGATCTACAGCGCCATGACTGACAGTTACGCAGTCTGACTGCGCCCGCTAATGTTCACATAATCATTCATCTGGAGACGACCTATGAGCAGCCCTGTTCGCACGGAATTGCATGACGATGTCCTTGTCATCATCACCGATAACCCGCCTGTAAACGCGCTTGGCGCCGCAGTGCGGCAGGGACTGAAGGATGGGGTCGAAGAAGGACTGGCGAATGAGGCCGTGAAAGCCATCGTCATCCGCTGCGACGGACGTACCTTTCATGCGGGCGCGGACATTACCGAGTTCGGCAAGCCGCCTGTCGGGCCAAGCCTGCCCGATGCGCTCGACGACATGGAGCGCGCCGCGAAGCCGACGATCGCGGCGATCCACGGCACGGCGCTGGGCGGCGGTCTGGAGGTGGCGCTGGCCTGCAATTACCGGATCGCCGTTCCGTCCGCGAAACTGGGCGTGCCCGAGGTGAAGCTGGGACTGCTCCCCGGTGCGGGCGGCACGCAGCGCCTGCCGCGTGTCGTCGGCGTCGAGCAGGCACTGGAGATGACCGTGTTCGGCAATCCCATCTCCGCGAAGGCCGCAGAGGCGTCGGGACTGGTGGACCGGATCGTCGAAGAGGATCTGGCCGGGGCCGCAATCGCCTTTGCGCGGGAGGTCGCTGGCAAGGCCGATCATCCCGTTTCCTCGGCGCGAACCGACAAGCTGCCAGCCGCCGCCGATATCGATGGCATATTTGACGCCTTCAGGCAGAAGAACGCCCGCAAGATGCGCGGCTTCGACGCGCCAGCCGCCAACATGCGCTGCGTCCGCGCTGCCGTCGAAATGCCCTATGAAGAGGGCGTTAAGGTCGAGCGCGAGGAGTTCATGAAGCTGATGACTGGCGACCAGTCGAAGGCGCAGCGGCACCTGTTCTTCGCCGAGCGTCAGGCTGCCAAGATTGACGATGTGCCCAAGGACACGCCGCTCATTGACATCAAGAAGGTCGGGATCATCGGTGCGGGGACGATGGGCGGCGGCATCGCCATGAATTTCCTGTCGGCGGGCATTCCCGTCGTCACGCTGGAAATGAATGAGGAGGCGCTGGAGCGCGGGCGCGGCGTGGTCGGCAAGAATTACGCCGGCAACGTCAAGGGCGGCCGCATGACCGAGGATCAGGCGAAGGGCGCGATGGATATCTGGACCGGGACGACAAACTATGCCGACCTCGCCGACTGCGACCTGATCATAGAGGCGGTTTTCGAATCGATGGACGTGAAGAAGGACGTCTTCGGGAAGCTGGACAAGCATGTGAAACGGGGCGCGATCCTGGCCTCCAACACCAGCTATCTGAACGTGGACGAGATCGCCGCCTCCACCAGCCGCCCGGACGCGGTCGTGGGCATGCATTTTTTCAGTCCCGCCAACATCATGAAGCTGCTGGAGGTCGTGCGCGGCGCAAAGACCAGCGACACGGTGCTGGCGACGGTGATGGCGCTCTCCAAGAAGATCGGGAAAGTCGCTGTCGTCGCCGGGGTCTGCGACGGCTTCATCGGCAACCGCATGCTGAAACCGCGCCAGGTCGAGGCCAACAAGCTGATCATGGAGGGCGCGAAGCCGTGGGACATCGACCGCGTCTTCGTGGAATTCGGCTTTCCCATGGGGCCATTCCAGATGTCCGACCTCGCCGGGCTCGATATCGGCTGGCACCGCGACGAAAGCCGCATCGAGACGCTGCGCGATGAACTGTGCGCGGCGGGCCGCTGGGGCCAGAAGACCGGCAAGGGCTTCTATGATTATGACGAGAGCCGCCGAGGGTCGCCTTCGGACGAGGTCGAGGCCATGATCGCAAAATGGGCCGAAAAGGAGGGCAGGCCGCAGCGGCACGTTTCCGACGAGGAAATCCGCGAACGCTGCCTTTATACGATGGTCAACGAAGGTGCGCTGATCCTGGAGGAAGGCATGGCGCAGCGTGCGTCCGATATCGATGTGGTCTGGATCTATGGCTATGGCTGGCCGCGTTACACCGGCGGCCCGATGATGTGGGCCGACCTGACCGGACTGGATGTCATCGTCGCGGGGCTGGAAAAACATGCGGGCGAGATGCCGGAGTGGCCGTTATCGAAACTGTTGAAGGACAAGGCGGCGAAAGGCGAAACGTTCAACTAGGGGAGGACGATCATGGCGCACCTGAAGGGAGCGGCTGAGACGGCTGCGGCGATAGCGGATGGGTCCACCTCGGCGGTCGCCGAAATCGACGCCGCCATCGCCCGGATCGAGGCCCGCGACAGTGAACTGAATGCCGTCGTCGTTCGCCGCTTCGAAGCGGCGCGCGCCGAAGCGGCCTCCGCGGATGCGGAAATCGCCGGCGGCGCGCGCAAACCGCTGCTGGGCGTGCCCATCACCGTGAAGGAGAGCTACAATGTCGCTGGCCTGCCGACGACCTGGGGCATGGCGGACTTCAAGGGCCATCGGGCGGAGACGGATTCCGTCGTCGTTGCGCGCCTGAAGGCGGCAGGCGCGATCATCATCGGCAAGACCAACGTGCCGCCCATGCTGGCCGACTGGCAGAGTGCCAATCCCGTATATGGTGTCACGCGCAATCCGCATGATCCCGCGCGCGTCCCCGGCGGTTCGTCGGGCGGATCGGGTGCATCGCTGGCGGCGGGTTATGTGCCGCTGGAATATGGCAGCGATATCGGCGGCTCAATTCGTGTTCCCGCCAGCTTCAACGGTGTCTGGGGCCTGAAAACGACCTTCGGCCTTGTCCCGCTGGAGGGTCACGCACTGCCTGTTTTCGACGGTCATCCCGTGGAAATGAGCGTTTGCGGGCCGCTTGCCAGGTCCGCGGCGGACGTCGCTCTGGCGCTCGGCCTGACGGCCAATCATCCGCTCGACCTCAATCTGCCAAGATCGCTGGCGGGTGTGCGGATCGCGGCCATTTCCAGCCACCCGGTGTCTGGTACCCGCGCCGCCATCGCCGCGGCCTGTGCGGCGGCACTGGAGGCTGCGGAGCGCGCGGGCGCGGTGATTGTCAACGATGCGCCATTCCCTGATCTGGAGGCCATGCACCGCGATTACATCCGCCTTTTGCTGACCGTGCTAGGTCGCAGGCAGCCTGTGCCTGCCGATGTCGAACCGGTGACGCTGGAAGGCTGGTGGCAGATGCTTGACGCGCGGGAACGTTATCGCCGCGCCTGGGCAGCCCTGTTCGCGGACGTGGATGCCGTTTTCGCGCCGGTCTCCGGCATTACGGCCTTCCCGCATGACGATGGCGATTCCAGAAACCGCATTGTCGACATAGACGGGCAGACGCAGCCGTGGGGCGACCAGCTGGGCTGGGTCGGCATGGCGAATTACACCGGTCTTCCTGCCGCCGCGATGCCGCTGGGAAGGGATTCGGACGGCCTGCCGTTCGGAATGCAGGTCATGGGACCGATGTTTGGTGATCTGAGAGCGCTCAAGATTGCGGAGCTGGCCCATGCGGCGCTCGACCTTGCCGAATGAAATAGGGGCAGGGTGCGACCCGATGCGGTAGAGAGGGTGCAAATCCTGACGGGAGCCACCTTATGTCCGAAGACCTAGATATTTTCCGCGCCGAGACGCGCGCCTGGCTGGAGGAAAACTGTCCTCCGGAAATGCGAACGCCCGCCAAATCCGATGACGACCAGTGCTGGGGCGGCCGCAAGTTCACCTTTCAGTCCGAGGCGCAGAAACTCTGGCTCGAACGGATGGCGGAGAAGGGCTGGACCGTTCCCGACTGGGCGCCGGAATATGGCGGCGCCGGTCTGTCGCGTGAGGAAACGCGTATTCTCCATCAGGAGATGAGCCGGATCAAGGCGCGGATTCCGCTCAGCAGCTTCGGCATATGGATGCTCGGCCCGGCGCTCCTGAAATATGGCACGGAGGAACAGAAGCGTGAGCATCTGCCGCCGATCGCGCGTGGTGAAATCCGCTGGTGCCAGGGCTATTCGGAACCGGGCGCCGGTTCCGACCTCGCCGGGCTGCAGACGCGTGCGGTGGATATGGGCGACCATTATATCATCAATGGTCAGAAGGTCTGGACGAGCTATGCCGACAAGTCCGACTGGATCTTCTGCCTTGTCCGCACGGACCCCGATGCGCCGAAGCACAAGGGCATCAGTTTTGTTCTGTTCGACATGGACCAGCCGGGCGTGGAGCCGAAACCAATCCGGCTGATTTCCGGCTCAAGCCCCTTCTGTGAAACCTTTTTCACCGACGCGCGCGCCGAGAAAAAGGATCTCGTCTACGAGGAAAACAAGGGCTGGGACGTCGCCAAGTACCTGCTTGGACACGAGCGGGAGATGATTTCCGGCATGGGCAATGCGGGCGGCGGGCCAACGCTTCCCGAAATGGCGCTGGAGACGGTGGGTGCCGAGGCGGACGGACGCCTCGCCGATCCGCTGATGCGCGCCGAAATCGCGCTCTTCGAAGTGCGCGCCGCCGCCTACAAGGCGCAGGCCGAACGCTTCAATGACGAATGGAAGGCGGGCCGGGTCAATCCAGCCGTCTCCTCGATGATGAAATATTATGGCACGGAATTGAACAAGCGCCGCAACGAACTCGTCATGCAGGTCGGCGGAAGTGACGCGCTGGAATGGGAATCCGAACAGTCGAACGGCGGCAAGAAGTCCCGCGACTGGTTGCGGTCGAAGGGCAATTCGATCGAGGGCGGGACCAGCGAAATCCAGCTGAATATCGTCGCCAAGCGCGTGCTGGAACTGCCGTCCTAGGTCGAATCCCCGTCCCGGCGAAAGCCGGGATCCCTCTCCCGCCCCCCGGGCGGGCGGAGAAAGCCGGAGATGGATTCCGGCCTCCGCCAGAATGACGGAAAGAATTGAAAATGCCACTATACCTTACCGAAGATCAGGACATGCTGCGCGACAGTGCCAGAGGGTTTGTCGCCGAAAAGGCGCCCATCGCGCATCTTCGCAAATTGCGTGACTCGGACGACAGTAGAGGTTTCGATCCGGCGCTTTGGCGCGAATTTGGCGAAATGGGCTTCACGTCCATCCTGATGTCCGAAGAGGATGGCGGCCTTGGCCTCGGTCATGTCGAGGCGGGCGTCGTGCTTGAGGAGATGGGGCGCAACCTGACGCCCTCGCCCATGCTGTCCACTGCCGTTGCCGCGGTGTCGGCGCTGAAGGAAGGCGGCGCGCAGCACCGGGAAAAGTGGTTTCCGAAGATCGCGGCGGGCGAGGCGACCATCGCGCTCGCCATCGACGAAAGTGCAAAGCACGATCCCGCAGCGACGGCCATGCGTGCGGAACGGTCGGGCAATGGCTTCAGGCTGTCGGGGAAAAAGCGGTTCGTCGTGCACGGCCATGTGGCCGACATGCTGATCGTGGCGGCGCGAACGGCGGGAAGTGCGGGCGAAAGCGACGGGATTACCCTGTTCGCGGTCGACAGGAATGCAGCGAACATGACCACCGACCCACGCCGCCTTGTCGACTCGTCGCTTGCCAGCCATGTCGAGTTTGACGGTGTCGAGGTCGACGCCGATGCCGTCATTGGCGAGGTCGATGCGGGCTGGGGCCCGCTGAATGCGATGCTGTCGGCGGGCCGGGCAGGCGCCAGCGCGGAAATGCTCGGCGTCGGCGGCGGCGCGACCGACCAGACCATGGCCTACATCAAGGAGCGCAAGCAGTTCGGTGTCATCATCGGCACCTTCCAGGCGCTGCAGCACCGCGCAGCGCATCTTTATGCCGAACTTGAGGTCGCGCGCGCCGCGACGCTGAAGGCGCAGCAGCTGCTTGATTCGGGCGCGGACAGGGCGCATCACGCCGTCCATGTCGCGAAGGCCATGACCGGACTGACCACGACGCTAGCCGTGCAGGAGGCTGTGCAGATGCATGCCGGCGTCGGCATGACGGACGAATATGACGTCGGGCTTTACATGAAGCGCGCCCGGACGCTCGCCGAGCTGTTCGGCGACACGAACTACCATGCGGACCGGCTGGCGCGCGAGGCGGGATATTGATCGTATGAAACTGGCGCTTTCCGCCTTCTGGCAGCCTGCCATGCAGCCGCGCCTGCCAGATGATGTCGAGGCGGCGTGGTTCCACGATATCGAAAGCGCCATAGAGGCTGTGAAGGGCGCGGAGGTCGCGGAACTCGATCTCCTCTGCGGGCCCGATCATTTCCGGCGGATTATCGAAGGCGGTACCGACCTGCGGTGGATCGGCTGCTGCTTTGCGGGCGTCGACAAATATCCGGTCGATTATATCCGCGAACGGGGCATCCTGTTCACAAATGGTGCCGGGGTAACCGCGGTACCTGTCGCCGAATGGGCAGTGATGGCGGTCTATGCGCTGGCCAAGGGCTTCGCCGATGTCGTCAGAATGCATGACCGGCGTGAATGGCGCGAGAGTCCCTATGGCCAGATCGAGGTATCCACGTCCAAAATCCTGCTGATCGGCTATGGCTATATCGGCAAGGAAATCGCCCGCCAGCTGCGCGGTATCGGCGCGGATGTGACTGTCGTGCGGTCGAAGGCCGACGCCCAAACGGGCGCAATCGGACCGGATGACTGGCGCGCGCGGCTGCCGGAGTTCGATTTTGTCATCCTCGCCGCCCCCGGCACGGACGACACCCGTCACATGATCGGCGCGGACGAGCTGAGGGCCATGAAGAAGACCGCCCACCTCATCAATATTGCGCGCGGAACGCTGATCGACCAGACGGCGTTCAGGGCGGCCATGGAGGCGGGCGAGATCAAGGGCGCGCTTCTTGATCCGACAACGCCGGAGCCGCTGCCCGGGGACGACCCGCTCTGGCAGTCACCGAACACGGTCATCACATCGCACCTGTCGGGACGCAGCCAGACCACCATGCCGGACCGCGTGACGGACCTGTTTCTGGACAATCTGGAACGCTACCGCACCGGTCAGCCCTTAAGGAACGTGGTGGATCTGGATCGCGGCTATTGAGCACGCTGGAGGCCCGAGCCGGAATCGAACCGGCGTACACGGCTTTGCAGGCCGCTGCGTCACCACTCCGCCATCGGGCCTCGGTGTAGCAAGCACGCGCCACTATCAGCGCGGCTTGGCGAGCGCAACCGAAAGCCCTATCAGGAACACGATATCGTGTCGCTTGCGCGGCACTGTCTTATCTGTATAAGTCACTCAGAAGAGTGCGACCCAAATTGACGCGAAAGACCATCAATTGAGCCAGCCCGATTTTACCCGTTTGCGCAGCGTCATGGTGGACAGCCAGCTCCGCCCGAACAGCGTCACACAGCCTGCTGTCGTCCATGCCTTCCAAACCGTTCCGCGCGAGAACTTCGTGCCTTCCGGCAAGGCGGCTTTCGCCTATCATGACGAGGATATAGAGGTCGCACCGGGGCGGTTTCTGCTGGAACCGCTGACGACAGGCCGGCTGATCGCCGAATCGGGAGCCCGTTCTGGCGAGAAGGCGCTGATCGTGGGCGGCGCAACCGGATATTCAGCGGCGCTGCTGGCTGAAATGGGCCTTCATGTGACGATGGTCGAGGAGGCCGGTCTTGCCGCCGAGGCCGCGGCCCGTCTGTCCGGGACTGACGGTGTAAAGGTTGAAACCGGCGCGCTGGCGGACGGCTGGGCGGCAGACGCGCCCTATGACCTCGTGATCGTCGAGGGGCATGTAAATGATGTCCCGGACGCCATCATCGCGCAGATACGCGATGGTGGCCGCATTGCGGCCATCGTTACCCGTGATGGCAGTCCGCGCGCCGGGATCGGACGCGTCCATGCGGGACATGTCGGCTGGTCATTTTATACAGAGGCTTATGTGCCGACCCTGCCGGGCTTCGCAAAAAAGCGGGAATTCGTGTTTTGAAACTGAAGCTGACCCTGATCGCCGCCCTTCTGGCGACGCCTGCCTCTGCGGAAACCCTGTATGAGGCGATGGCGTCGGCCTATGCCAGCAACCCCGATATTGCAGCGGCACGCGCGGGTCAGCGGCTGACGGACGAGCAGTTGGTACGGGCGAAGGCGGAGGTGCTGCCGTCACTCGGCTCGCGGACGGTCTTCGATCAGGAAACGTCCAGTCCCGGGCGGTTTGACGATCAGAGCCGCCTGTTCAGCACGGCGGTCCAGCTGACCCAGCCCGTCTATCGGGGCGGACAGACGATCAACGGCATCCGTGCGGCGGACAGGCGCGTACTCGCTGGCCGTGAGAACCTCCGTGCGACCGAGAACCAGCTGATGTTCGACACCGTGCAGGCCTATCAGGACGTTCTGCGTGACCAGTCCGAAGTCGAACTGACATCAAGCAATGTCCGCGTGCTGGAACGGCAGCTGCAGGCGTCCACCGACCGGTTCGAGGTTGGTGATGTGACCCGCACCGACGTCGCGCAGTCAGAAGCAAGGCTGGCCCTCGCGCGCAGCCAGTTCATCGCGGCCGAGGGCAATCTGCAGGCCAGTCGCAACGCGTATGAGCGCATTGTCGGCCGCCCGCCGGAAAACCTGCAACCGCCGCCGCCGCTTCCGCCGCTGCCGCAGACGCAGGCCGAAGCTGTCGCACTGGCGCTGGAAAACAGTCCTTTCGTGATCTCCGCCCGCCTCGCCGAGGAAGCGGCACGATATGATGTGAAGACGGCGAAGGGCGCACGCCTGCCGACACTCGATGCGACGGCCGCGATCGGCTACACGAATTTTCGCGGTCTCAACAATTCCATTGGCGGGCTGCGCTTCTCGAACGTCGAATTCACGCAGAATATCGGCGCGACGCTGACGATCCCGTTTTACCAGAAGGGGCAGGTCGGCAGCCAGATCCGCTCGGCCAAGGCCGCAGCGCAGCAGCAGCGGCAAAACGCCATTGGCGCTGAACGCAGGGCGATCGACCAGGTTCGCACCGCCTTTGAAAATCTGCTGTCGGCGCGGGCGACGATCCGGGCGGCCAGTGTTGCCGTCGATGCGAACGAACTGGCGCTGGAAGGAACCCGCGCCGAGCAGACGGTGGGAACGCGGAACATCCTCGACGTCCTTAACGCCGAGCAGGAATTCCTGAACGCGCAGGTGCAGCTGGTTCGCGCCGAGCGCAACAGCTATGTCGCGGGCTATGCGCTGCTGGCGGCGATTGGCCGCGCCGAGGCGGAACAGCTCGGCCTGCCGGTCGATCTTTATGATGCGCCGCGCTATCTCGACCGTGCCGATGACCGCTGGTTCGACTGGAACGCAGAATTCGACGCGCAGCCGCTGATGACGGATGTCCGCGCCGATGTCGCGCCGCCGACCATTCCGGAAGAGCCGGCGATGGAAGGTGAAAATTAAGGCCTTTTCCGCTATTGGAGCAGGCTATGACCGATGCGAGCCATATGAAACCCGGTAACGGCCAGTCCATGGAGGATATCCTCGCCTCCATCCGCAACATCATCGCCCACGGCGATCTGCCCGCCGACCCGCCGAAGCCCGGCAGTGTGGCCGATGCGTTTGCCGATGATGACGCCGAACCGGCGGATGCCGAATCGCAGCTGCTGGAACTTGCGCGTGTGGCACGGGAGACCGGCGATGACGCACTCATGTCCAGCGAGGCGCGTGAGGCCGCCAACGAAAGCATGACCGCGCTGGAATCCACGCTGGTGCGGGGCTATCCGGGCAGCGAGAATACGCTGGAGGGCGTCGTAAAGGATCTGCTGCGTCCCATGATGAAAGAATGGCTGGACGCCAACCTGCCCATGGTCGTCGAGCGCATGGTCGCGCGGGAAATCTCCCGCATCACGGGAAAATAGACGCTGATGCACAAGGGTAGCTGTCTCTGCGGGGCGGTTCAGATCGCTGTCGATGCCGACCTCAGCAGCACCGACGCCTGTCACTGTTCGCAATGCCGGAAGCAGACCGGGCATTATCTCGCTTCAGCCGATATTCCCAAATCCGCACTGACTGTATCTGGCGAGGATAATGTCGGCTGGTATGCCTCGTCGGAAAAGGTTCGCCGCGGTTTCTGCAAGACGTGCGGATCGACGCTCTTCTGGGACCCCGTCAGACATGACGGCATTGCCGTGGCCATGGGCCTGTTCGATGGACCAACCGGCGCGAAACTGGGGAAGCACATCTTCGTCGCGGACAAGGGCGATTATTACGACATTGCCGACGGGCTGCCGCAAAACGCGCAATAAATCATATCGGCTCCGGTTATACCGACTGCCCCTATGAACAAGTGATCCATCGGCAGGATGAGCCGACTGGAATGGGCGGCAGACGGCTGTCTGTGTTTAGATTTTGTTAACCATATCCGGCGCAATATTCACATGTCGGTTTTCAGCCGGTGTGTTTCTGTTTTCCTGAAGTGTCTGTCAGGAGTCGTGCTATGTTGCGTATGCGTACCCTTGTGGTCGCCATGCCGTTATCGCTGTTATTCGCGGGCGGCCCGGCGGAGGCAATCAGCCCGCAGGCGATTACACTTCCCGAAGCACCGACACGCTGCGCCAGTGCGAAGGACCGGGCCTCGCGTGCCCATGCCGCCATCAACGGTCTGCGTGCCCAATATGGCCTGCGTGCGCTTGGCGCCAACCGCGCGCTGCAGGACGCCAGTGCCGCCCATCTCGACGATCTGCTTTCCGTGCGAAGGCTCAGCCATATCGGCAGCGACGGCACGACCTTCGACCGGCGTGTGAAACGCGCTGGCTATCGTGGCCACCCTTCTGCCGAGAATCTTGCCTGGAACCAGCCCGATGCCGCGACCGTGGTCAGGAACTGGATGGCCTCCCCCAGCCACCGCGACGCCATGTTGATGCGGGGCGTCACGGCACTGGGTGTCGCCTATCGCTGCAGCCCGCGCTTCGGCCATATGTGGGCCATGGTTGTTGGCAGGGACTGAGCCGAAACCCCTTCAATAGTCCTTCGATACGCGGACGCCGATACTGTTGCCGCCAAAGCTCGATACGCGGCCGAGGATACTGAACGCGCGCGTCAGGGCATATTCGATCTGCGTTGCCGTGTTTCCATCGGTGTCGGCAGTCACTTCGACATAGGTGCGACGACCGAGATATTCCCCCGCCGCGACGCCTGTGCCCTGGCCCGTCGCGGCGTTTGCGGCGGTGATCCGCAGGCGGTCGATGCCGATCGCGCGGCGCACCGAGCCTATGGGATCGAGGGCGCTGGAGCCACCGCCGCGCAAGGCGGCGACCGCGCCCGCCAGCTGCAGCGCTTCCGGTGCGCTCAGGTTGGCGATGGATGTGCCGAACAATACGCGCGACAGGATCTCGTCCTGCGGCAGGGAGGGTACGGATGACAGGGTGATCTCCGGTTTCGTTGAGAGCCCCCTGATCGCTATCGTGGCGGTCAGACCTTCCACGCGCGATTCCGCCGCTATGTTCAGCGTCGGGTCGGGCGGATAGCGCCCGTTGAAGATGACTTCGCCGCGGGTCAGCTCGAAACGCCGTCCCGCAAAGTCATAATCGCCGCGAATGAGGTCAGCCTGACCCGACAGACGAGGCTCGCCGACCGGACCCTTGATCAAAAGCTTTGCCGACCATTCGCTGTCGAGGCCAAGCCCGCGCACGAAGATCCGGTTATTGGCGGCGGCCTTCACATCCAGCTGCCATACGGTTCTTGCCGCAGGTTCTGTCCTGGTCCGCAGAAGCGCGGTATTCACTTCCTTGACCTTCAGTTCGGGAATGTCCTCGGCAGCGGGATTGCCGGGTTTGTAGCTGGCGCGGTTCACGTTCAGATCGCCCGATATCCGCGCGCCCGCCTCCGGACTGTTGCGGATCAGGATGGGGCCGGTCACGCGCGTATCCAGCGTGTCGATGTCGATCAGCTTCGCATCCCTGGTATCCAGCCGCACGTCGATAGGAAACCCGCGTGACAGTGACAGGTCGACCGTACCCGAACCGCTGATCGCGCCGCCCTGCGTGTCCTGTCCGGAAAACCGCTCAAGCTGCAGGCGCGAGCCGGTGAAGCGTGCGGCAAGGTCGATATTGCGGATGACCGTGCCGCTGTTGACGCTTTCAAAGCTCAGATTGTCCGAAGTCATCGTTCCCGTCAGGCTGGGGTCGCCGACGACGCCTGCTATGTCGATGCGCGCGGCCAGTGGACCCCCGATGCCAATGGCGTCGATGCCGCCCAGCGGCCAGATGGCTTCCGCCGGACCGCGATAGCGCAGCTGCGCGCTGACGGGCGCCGCGGATATGCGGTCGATCCACAGGTCCGTGGGGCTGCCGGGCAGGCTCGGAAGCCGGGCCTGGAAGCGGCCAATCCGGCGTCCGTCCTGTTCGAAGGCGGCGCGGAGCGCGGCGCTGTCCTGACCGATGAGGCCGACAAGCGCGAGGTCGATGGGCTGGGCGAGGATGCCGCTTTCGCGCGCGAAGTCGATGATACGCAGCCGCGCGCGCCCCTGCGGCAACCCGCCCGGTGGAAACCGCAGCGAAATATCGCCCGTCGCCTCACCGCCCAATTCCACACCGGGGAGCGCGAGGCTTAGCGCGCCAAGACCAGCCTTTTCCAGATCGACGTCCAGCACCGGAACATCACCAAAAGTGCCAAATATCCTTGCCTGACCGCGCGGCAGCCTGATGCGGGCATTGGCAAGCCGCCAGCCATCCTCATCCAGAATGAAGCGGGCAGGACCATTCAGGGAAACAGGGTCGCCCGAAATCGTGCCGCTGCCCGTGACGCTAACGGCGTTCTCCCGCACATCCGCCGCGATTTTCGCTGTGAAGGGCGCGCCGCGACGGCCCGTCAGATCCGCAGTGACCTCACCCTCACCACCGGTCAGATCGAAGGCGCCGCTGGCACTGGCCAGATCCAGTGTGCCAAAGCTGACACCGCCAAGCCGATAGGTTCCGCGCACCAAATTGCCTTCGGGGCTTAATCGCAGGTCGGCATCGACCGTGCCGCTGCGCACTGTTGTCGCGCCTGGCAGGGAAAGCCGCGCGCCCTTCAGGCTGGCGGCGATATCGATGCGCTGGATATCCCCCTGCGGAATAAACCGCGCGCTGCCGCTGACGCCGGTGCCGCCCAGCGCGAGCGTGCCCGATACCGGTACACTCCCGCTGGGTGTCAACACGCCGCGCGCCGTCACTCCGGCCAGCGCCGCGCGGTCGAGGCGGTAGCGCACGGCGCCCGGAATGGTGTCGATGCTCCCACTCGCCGTGACCGGCCCGAACATCGTGCTGCCCGCCGCCGTAAAGGCATAGCTGTCCGCCTCCGGTTCGAAAACCGCGCGCACCCTGTTGAGCGGAATGCCCATTTGGTAGCTGTCGACGGTGACGATCGCCTTCGGGCGCGAAATCAGACCGGAAAGTTCGAGGTCCAGCGGTCCGAACAGGTCCTGCCGTCCGCGCCCCGTGAAATTGATCTGCTGCCCCAGCCTGTAGACAGCCCTGCCGGCGGCCGCGAAGTCCGGCGCGGCCACCTTCAGGTCCGTCAGCGTGACGGTGCCGTCCGGCGTCCGCACCATATTGCCGCTGCCCGATGGCAGGCCGCCAAAGACAAAGCGCAGGAAGTCATTGTCGAGCCGGGTAAGGCGGGCGCTGACCGGCCCCTCGACGCGCAACTTGCGCGGATCGACGGGGTCGGGATGAATCCACAGCTTGCCGCTGCCTGCCAGCCTTCCAAGGCCGGGGATGGGATAGTCGGGCAGCTGACCGTCGCCCCGCACGTCGTAACGCCCGGTTTTCAGGTCGAGCAGGAAATTGACGCTGGCGCTCGCCATGTCCGTTCTGAGGCGCGTGCCCTGACCGCGCACCACAAGATCATCAAGCGTTAGTGGCCCGGTAATGCGCGCATTCTGGCTGAGCTGCGTGATCAGGTCGCCCGCACCGGTTAGCTCTTGAAAACGCGCATCAAGGCTGAGGTCACCGTCCGCGACCGCTTCGCCGACACGTCCGCTGGCAACCACATCATCCAGCCGCTGCGCGCCGATCGAGACCCAGTCCGCTGTGAACCGGTAGGCAATATCCGGCCCGGACAGCGGCCCGTCCGCATTCAGTTGCAGCCGCATGGCCTGCCCGTTCAGGATGGAGACAAGCGCGCCGGGGCGGGTCAGGCGGATGGTCGCCCTTGTATCGCTGAGGCTGCTGTCCGCGCGGCCCAGCCGTCCGCGTGCGTCAATGCCGAGTGCGGCGCTGCGCGCGCTCAGGATGAAGGGCAGGACATCACCGTCCGGCGCCGCACTGGCGTTCAGCCGGATGCCGTCCGGTGCCAGCCGATCGAGCACTCCGCCCATGATTTTCGCTGGATCGATGCGCCCGCCAATCCGAAACCGGCCATCGGCCGCGTCGATCCTCAGACCTGCGAGGTCACCGCCTTCCCCTTCCGCCAGCGCCGCGCTGAGTTGACCCTGCCAGCGTGACCAGCGGCCCTTCCCGGACAGCCGCGCGGTGATGGCCCGGTCGAGGCCGGTCATCCCCGCCACGATACCGCCGCGCGGGGCGTCAAGCTCTCCCGACAGGCTGAACCGGTCTGCGTCCGGCATGGCGTCAAGGGCAAGTTTCAGCCGGTCGCCGCCGCTGGCGCTGTCCGCAGCCAGGGTGATATCGGCGCGGCCATCCTCGACCAGGGCGCGGGCTGCGAGCTGCGCCACCTGGCGCTTGCCCGTGATCGTCTCACCCAAAACCAGCTGTCCGATCCTGAGGCGTTCGATGTCGATGTCGAATTCCGGCAGCAGCGGGCGCGGCTCGGCGCTGGGATTGAGCTTTGGCAGGCGGATCAGCTCCGCGCGATCCGCATCCAGATCTTCGATGTCTAGGCGGTTGCCGAACAGAAACGCGCGCGGACGCCAGTCGAGATTGACCGCCGGACTGGTCAGAAAGACACCCTCGGGATCGCTGAGCGCCAGATCGCGCACCACCAGCTTGCCATAGATCGACCCGTCGATGCGCCCCGCGCTGACCCGCAGACCGCTGTCGGGTGCTATGCGTGACAATTGTCCAACGATCAGCTTGCGGCCCGGTTGTGTGTCGAGCGCGAGAACCGCCAGCACAGCGAGCAGGACAGCGCCGCCCAGCAATATGGCGGCCCAGCCGAACAGCCTCCGCGTCGATCTCCAGCCGCCCCGCGCTTCGGGCGCGTCGTCGGTTTCATCGACCGGGATTGCCGCTTCCGTCAAAATGCCTGTCCGATGCTGACATAGATGGCGACGATGGATTCGCCCTTCCTGCGGTCGAGCGGCGTGGCGATATCGACGCGAATGGGGCCAAAGCTGGTGAAATAGCGCGCACCGATCCCGACCCCGACGCGCAGGTCCTGAAATGTCGGATCGCTGCCCGCATAGACCTGTCCCGCATCGGCGAAGGCGACCGCACCCAGGTCGCCAAAGCGGTAGCGCGCCTCGACGCTCGCTTCCACCTTGCTGCGTCCGCCGAGGGGATCGCGGTCGAGATCGCGCGGCCCCAGGTCCTGATAACCGAAGCCGCGCACCGAGCCGCCGCCGCCCGCGTAAAGCCGCCGCGACGGTGCGATGTTTTCGCGGTCCGCGCCCACAATGCTGCCGACAAGGCCGCGTCCGGCCAGCACGAACTTGTTCGCCTCGCCAAACGGCAGATAGACGCTGCCCTCCACTTCGGTGCGGGCATAGGTGAACGCGCCGCCCTGCAGCGAGACTTCCGGGCTAAGCAGTCCGTTCAGGCGAAAGCCGCTGCTGGGGTTCAGCAGGTCGTCGCTGCCGTCATAGCCCAGCCGCCCGGGAAAGGCGCCGATGACATAATCCCGTATCGGCGCGCGGCGTCCAGCTATGGCGGAGCGGTCGCGTTCCTGGCTGAAGATGAACTCCGGCCCAATGCGGTAGGTCCAGCGCTTCTGCCAGATCAGGTTGGTCTCCCGCTCCAGATAGGCGTTCACCTCGACCGCGCGGCGATAGAATGCGTCGCGGTCCTCCAGCGTGAACAGCACGCCGCCGCCGACGGTGCGATCGCGTTTCTTGTAGTTCGACCGGCGTAAATTCAGGCCGAGCGCCTGTTCGCGGTTGCCGAGAATGCCCGTGGCTGTAACCGCGCCTTCCGGGCGGATCAGGTTGCGATGCTGCCAGCTTCCCTCCAGCCTGAGGCCGTCCTCGGTATCAAAGGCGACCAAGGCGGCGATGGTGCGCGGCGGTGCGGATTCGATATCGATCACGACATCCGCCGCAACCTCTCCCCCTGTCAGTTCCTCGCCTTCAACCGTCTGGATTCCGACGCTGCCGACCAGGCCTGTCGCGATCAGCGCCTGACGCAGATCGTCAATCTCCGCTTCGTCATAAACGTCTCCCGTCCCGAAACGGGCAAGGCGCGACACATGCTTCGCGCTGAATGGCGCATCGTCTCCAGTGACGCGGATGTCACCGAAACGCGCGCGTGGACCGGTGCGCACCGGGAGCGTCAGACTGGCCTCCCGCGTTCCGTGGTCGATGGTGATATCGGGCTCCGGCACCTCGGCGAAGGGATAGCCCTCGCGCGGCAGGGCAAGCTGCAATTCCGTGAGCTGGCGGTTCACCTCTGCCGCCTCGACCGGTGCGCCGGGTTGCAGCGAGAGACGCGGCGCGTCGATGCTGCCAAAACGGTAAAGCGGGCCGGGATCGACGTTAAGCTGTACGGAGAGGCGGTTCGGCGCGTTGGCATCCGTCCGCACTTCGGGCTCGATCAGCGGATCATAATAGCCATTCGCCCGCAGCAGGCGGACCAGCGTCTCGCTATCGACGCGAAGGCGGCGGTTCAGTTCGGCGCGCGAGGGCACATCTCCGTCGGCACCCTGAAACAGCAGTGACAGGTCGCGGAAGCGCGCGCGGAATGGCAGATCGGCAAGGCTGCTGTCATCGACGGTGTAGCTTAGCGGTGCGCCCGTCTGCGGCGCGGCATCCGTTTCGTCATCCGTCAGTTCGCCGAACAGGCTCTGCCAGTCGGTTTCCAGTTCCGGAATTTCGGGTAGGCGTTCGGACGGCGGGCGGTCCGCACGCGGAGCCGCCTCGACCGGCGGCGCGTCGTCCTGCGCGGCCGCCGCGCAGGGCAGCAGCGCCGCGATTAGCAGGACAGGGACCGGCAGCCTCATCATGCGCCGTCCTAACCGCTATTTGCCTGCACGAAAGCTGAATTATAGGGGCTGGTCCCGTGCCTAGAACGGAACGTCGTCATCCAGATCGCTGTCATAGGTCGGCCGCTGACCGCCGCCGCCACCGCCGGAGCCGCCACCCGATCCGCCGCCATATCCGCCGCCGCTCTGGCCGCCATCGCCGCCATAGGAACCGCCGCCGCCGCCAGTCTCGTCACGGCCAGACAGCATGACGAGTTCGCCGTTGAATTTCTGCAGGACGATCTCGGTCGTATATTTGTCCTGGCCGTTCTGGTCCTGCCATTTGCGCGTCTGCAGCGCGCCCTCCAGATAGACCTTCATGCCCTTCCGCAGATAGTCGCGCGCGGTCTTCACCAGAAATTCGTTGAAGATGGCGACCCGGTGCCATTCCGTCTTCTCGCGCCGTTCGCCCGACTGCTTGTCGCGCCAGGTTTCCGACGTCGCCACGGACAGGTTGCAGACCTCGCCGCCATTCTGAAACGAACGGAATTCGGGGTCCGCCCCCAAATTCCCGACGAGAATGACCTTGTTGACGCTGCCTGCCATATGAACTTCCCTGATTTAGGCGAGTGCCCAGCGGGACACCCAATATGTGATTCCCGCACCGACATACGCCATCGCGAACAGATAGGTAAACATGAAGACGGGCCATTTGTAGCTATTCGTTTCCCGGCGCGTCACGGCGAAGGTCGAAATGCACTGCGGCGCGAAAACGAACCAGGCCAGGAAGGCAAGGGCAGTCGGCAGCGACCATTTTGAGCTGAGACGGTCGGTCAGTTCGACCTCCAGCACCTCCTCGTCATCCGCGTCGATGGCATAGACGGTCCCGAGCGCGGCGACGGCGACTTCGCGCGCGGCCATGCCGGGGACGAGCGCGATACTGATTTCCTTGTTGAAGCCGATGGGCGCGAAGACCTTTTCCAGCCCGCTACCGATCTGTCCGGCGATGCTGGCATCGACCTGGCTTTCGCCCTCCTCCGCGACGGGGTAGCTGGCGAACACCCAAAGCACCATCGTCGAGACGAGGATGATCGTGCCCGCGCGGCGCAGGAACGCCCATGCCCGCTGCCAGATGCCGATCAGCAGGTCGCGAATGGCGGGCCACTGATATTTCGGCATTTCCATCAGAAAGCCGCCATTCGCGCCCTTGGTGACCGTGCGCCGCAATGCCCAGGCCGCGACCAGCGCACCGATGACGCCAAAGGCGTAAAGCCCGAACAGCACCAGTCCCTGCAATCCGACGCCCATGCCGACATTGCGGTCGGGAATGAAGGCGGCGATGATGACGGCATAGACGGGCAGGCGGGCCGAGCAGGTCATGAGCGGAGCGATCAGGATGGTCGTCAGCCGGTCCTTCGGATCGGAAATCGTGCGCGTCGCCATGATGCCGGGGATGGCGCAGGCGAAGCTCGAAAGCAGTGGAATGAAGGCGCGGCCACTCAGACCGACACTTGCCATCAGCCGGTCCATCAGGAACGCCGCGCGGGTCATGTAGCCCGATTGTTCAAGGACGAGGATGAAGGCGAACAGGATGATGATCTGCGGCAGGAAGACCACCACGGCGCCGACGCCGCCGAGCAGACCTTCGATCAGGAAGCCGCGCACCGGCCCGTCCGGCAATGCGCCGTCGACCAGCGCCTGCGCCCAGCCGATGCCCGCCTCAATGCCGTCGGCAAAGGGCGTGGCCCAGGCAAACACGGCCTGAAACATCAAAAACAGGATGGCGGTCAGCAGCAGCGGGCCGATAATGGGGTGCAGGACAACCCGGTCGACGCGGCGCGTAACGCCGCCCGCGCTGACCTTCCCGCTGGCTTTTACCGCTCTGTCCGAAATACGGCGGGCCTCGCGCTGCATTGCGGGCAGGGCAAGGCCGCCGCGCGGTGTTGCCGCCCGCCCGGAAAGGGCAAGACGGGCCGCCGCGCCCAGCTCCGCAAGTCCGCGCCGCCTGACCGCAACCGTCGGAATGACCGGGACATCCAAATCGTCGGCGAGCCGCTCATGATCGATTTCCAGACCGTCGCGCGCGGCCAGGTCCATCATGTTCAGCGCCACGACAAGCGGGCGGCCCAGCTCCAGAAGCTCCAGCACGAAGCGCAGCTGGCTGGCCAGGTTCGTCGCGTCGACAACGGCTATGATCAGATCGGGCAGCTTCTCGAAATGCCCGCCGCCCAGCAGCACATCGCGTGTCACTTCTTCATCGGGACTGCGCGGATCGAGGCTATATGCGCCGGGCAGGTCGACGAGGTCGGCGCGCGACCCGTCGGGCAGGATCAGCACGCCCGCCTTCCGCTCAACGGTCACGCCGGGATAATTGGCAACCTTCTGCCGCGCGCCGGTCATTGCGTTGAACAGGCTCGTCTTGCCCGCATTTGGATTGCCAACCAGCGCCACGACAGGCGCGGTCGTCACGTCACTCATTCAGCCGCCTCAAGTCTCTCGACCACCGCGACAGTCACGCAGGCGGCCTGTGCGCGGCGCATGGCAACGCAGGCGTTCCCGACACGGATGGCGATCGGATCGGCACCGAAGGCGGCGCGGTGCAGAAGTTCGACCTCCACACCTTCATCAAGGCCATGTTCGCGCAGACGGCGCTCTCCGGTCTCGTCCAGATCCATCGACAGGATATGGGCAACGACACCGGGGGAAAGCTGATCGATTCGCATGCGGGACAAACTCGTTGGAGAAGTTATTGCGAGACATTATCAGCTAAGTCAGATGCTGGCTAGATGCCCGTATCCGGATCCCGAAGTTTAGACGCCGGGGTAACGCAGCCTGCCGAGGAAGCGGGTCAGGCTTGGCTTGTGACGTGTCGCCTTTGACAGACGGGCCTTGGTTTTTTCGAACTGCATCACATTATCGATTCGCCGTGACAGGAAGGCGCGCGTGTCGGCAAAATCCTCACTCTCGTCCTGCAGCCAGTAAAGCAGCGTCGAGGAATAGACGCCCGACAGGATCGCGCGTTTGGTGTAGTGATTATAGTCCGTCGCCGTGTCGCCCGCCGCGCGCCACATCGCATCGACCGTCGCCCACAGCGTCCGCACGGAGGTCAGCGCGTGCTGCGGCTTCGCCAGCACTTTGGAGGCGGCCCGCACGGCCTCCTTGTCGGGATCTGCATGTTCCAGCCTGACCTCCACGGCGCGGCGGATGCGGTCACGGATTTTCATGTCCGCCACACCTTCTGCGTCCAGCGCCGCCAGCATGTCGGCGTCCGCAACCTCCAGCCACGCCTTCACCATGTCGATGTCGCCGCCGGGGAAGACCAGCCGAGTCCGGTCCTTTGGCACTTCCAGCCGCTCCGCCGCCGTTTCCGCCGCTGTCCAGCCCCAGCCGTCAAAGGCGACGTCTTGCAACATGTCGCGGACCAGGACGGGGCGCAGTTCATCAAGCGTCATGTCGGCGGGTTTGATGGCGGGGTCGGTCATGTGCTACACAATGTAACGGCTATGCCGGTTCGGCAAGCCCGCGCGGCAATATGCGCCCTTATCCTCATGGCGCAACGGAACGACTTGCGACTCCCGCGCGTCATTGCTATGTGCCGCGCCGCTTGGCTGGCGAACTCATGTTCGGCGGCCCAATTCATTTTGTGCAACAACACCAATTCGGAGTGACGAACCCACATGCAGATCATCGTTCGCGATAACAATGTCGACCAGGCGCTGCGCGCGCTCAAGAAAAAGCTGCAGCGCGAAGGCGTCTACCGCGAGATGAAACTGCGCCGTCATTACGAAAAGCCCTCCGAAAAGCGTGCCCGCCAGGCCGCTGCCGCCGTGCGCCGCGCGCGCAAGCTGGAGCGCAAGCGCGAGGAACGCGACGGCATCCGCTAGGACCGCCTGCCAACCTTTCAGTCCTCATTTTCCGGAAAGTTCCGAGCCATGGCCAAGCGTTCGACCATTGCCGACCCCATGTCTGGCGGCCAGCTGCGCCAGCGCGGCGTCGCTTTCTGGCTGGGACTGCTGGCACTGGCAGCCATCGCAATGGGGCTGTTCTCCTGCGTAGGAACAAATTCGATGAAGCGCACGGCAACCGAAAGCGGTCTTGAATATCAGGTGCTGCGCGAAGGCGATGGCGCGTCCCCCGCCGCGGACGACATGGTGCTTGTCCATTACGAGGGCAGCCTTGCCGATGGTACGGTCTTCGACTCCAGCTACGCGCGCGGCCAGCCCGCGCCGTTCGGTGTCAATCAGGTTATCCCGGGTTTTGCCGAGGGCCTGCAGCTCATGCAGGTCGGTTCCAAATACCGCCTCTTCATCCCGTCTGATCTTGGCTATGGCGCGACGGGCGCCGGCGATGCCATTCCGCCAAATTCCGATCTGATGTTTGAAGTCGAGCTGCTCGACATCGCACCAAGGAACATGGCGATGCCGCAGGGTCCGGGTGCCGGGGACACGCCCTCCAACTAGTTTTCTTGCCGTCCATGCGGCAGGTCATTAGCGCAGGACGTGCATGACGCGCTCTCCGGCTCCATCCCTGACACTGTCCGATATATCGCTTTCGCGCGGAGGACGGTTGCTGGTTTCCGGCGTCAACTTATCGCTGGCGGCTGGAGATTGCCTGCTGGTGGAGGGTGCGAACGGCAGCGGCAAGTCCAGCCTTCTAAGAATGCTGGCAGCGCTTTTGCCGGTGGATAGCGGCAGGCTTCATGTCGCTGGGAAAACCGCATGGCTGGGCCACGAAAACGCCCTCGCCGCCGAATACAGTCTGCGTTCGGAAATGCTGTTCTGGACCGGACAGCTGCCGCCGCCGGATGTCGACGACTTTGACATGTCGCCCCTGATGGACATGCCTGTCCACATGCTGTCGCAGGGGCAGAAACGCCGGGCGGCGCTCTGGCGGCTCGCCGCCAGCCATGCGGACATCTGGCTGCTGGACGAACCGGCGGCCGGTCTCGACCTGCGGAACCGCGATCGCCTGTTGCGCTTGATTTCCCGCCATCTGCAAGACGGCGGAATTACCGTTATCGCCGCCCATGGCGACATGGACTTGCCAGACGCGCAGCGGCTCGCGCTTGGCGGCCTGCGGGAGCCGTCGGCATGACCCTGACGCGCCTGATCCGCCGCCATATCCGTTTTGGCGACGCCCTGATCCCGGTCGCGTTTTTCCTGATCGTCGTCAGCCTGTCCGCATTCGCAGTCGGGCCTGACCGCGCGCTGCTCGCGAAAACCGGCCCCGGCAGCCTCTGGATCGCCGCTCTTCTCGCGAGCCTGCTTCCCACCGGGACGCTGATTGCCGACGATGTCAGGACCGGCGCGCTCGATCATTTGCGCGTCACCGGTCTATCGCTGGAGGTGATCATGGCCGCACGGATTTTCTCGCACTGGATCGGTTTTGCGCCTGCGCTCATCCTTGCCGCGATGATTGCCTCGGGCCTGACGGGAATACAGCCAGGAAAGGGCCTGTTTTCGCTCTTTCTCGGGACCGTGCCACTGGCGGCACTGGGCGTCGTCGCCGCCGCCCTGATTTCCGGCGCACGGGGAGGAAGCGCGGTGGCGGGGATCATCGTCCTGCCCCTTGCTTTGCCCGTGCTGATCTTCGGCGTTGAGGATGCGCTCAGGCTGACGGCCGCGGCGGGTCTGTTCCTGACGGCGCTATCACCCTTTGCCGCTGCCGCGGCCCTGCGGGTCAGTCAGACCTGAGCAGCAGCTTTTCAACTTCCTCGACCAGCCGCTGCGTATGGACGGGTTTGTTGCAGACGGGGATGTTTCCAAAGCGCGCCTCCAATGTGTTGGCCTCGCCGTGCCCCGTATGGAAAAGAAAGGGCACTCCTCGCGATTTGAGCTTCTCCGCTATGGGATAGACGTCCTCGCCGCGCAGATTAATGTCGAGAATGGCGGCATCGAATTTCTCGTTTGGATCGTCGGCGATCAGGAGGCCGTCCGAAACACGCATGATCGGCCCCCGCACCCTGAAGCCCCGGTCTTCCAGTGCCGCTTCGATGTCCATGGCGATCAACAACTCATCCTCTACCAACAGGATGGTGCGCCCAGACATGGGGTCGTCTGGTGTGTTTGGTGACATGGTAAAGCCGAACCTGCTATTTCGCTTCGTCCGGGATCAACAGCCCGCCGCCCGAAAAGTTGCCGCCAGATTGAAATTTGTCTGCTGGACCATCCGCCGTTCAAAGGCTAGCGCGGGCCTATGCTGAAACGGCTCTATCACTGGACGCTGGCCAAGGCGGCGCATCCGCTTGCCGAACGCTGGCTGGCGCTGGTTTCCTTCATGGAATCCAGCTTTTTCCCCATTCCGCCGGACATCATGCTGATCCCGATGGCGCTTGCAAAGCCGCTAAAGGCGTTTCGCTTCGCACTTATCACCACAATCGCGTCAGTGATCGGGGCGGCCGTCGGCTGGATCATCGGCGCGAGCTTTTTCAACACGGCGGGTGTCTGGCTGCTCGACGTCTATGGTGTGCAGGACCAGTTTGCAGAGATTGCCGCCCAGTTCAACGAGCGCGGCATCTGGATCGTGCTGGCGGCGGGCTTCACCCCTATCCCTTTCAAGGTCATCACCATCGCCAGCGGTGCCACGGGCCTGTCGATCTATGTCCTGCTGACGGCGAGCCTGGTCGCGCGCGGCGCGCGGTTCTTTCTTCTCGCGGCGCTGCTGCGCTGGTTTGGCGAACCCGTGAAGGCCATCATAGAAAAGCATTTCGGCCTTGTCACAACAGTGGTGGCGCTGCTGTTCGTCGGCGGTTTTGTCGCGGTCCGTTATCTGATCTGAGGCAGGGAACCGCAATCCGCGTCGTGAATTGATGGCATGAACACTTCGAAAGGGGCAGAACATGCTTGGAAAAATCATCGGCGCGACAGCGGGCCGGAAGGTAGCGAATATGGTGGGCTCGAAAGTCGGCGGACCTGTCGGCGCGGCAATCGGCTACGGCCTTGTCTCACGCCGGTTTCGCGGCGCAGCCCTTGGCGGACTCGCGGTCATGGGCGGCCTTGCGCTGTTCCGCAAATGGCGCGGGTCAGGAGTCCGGCGTTGCGACAGAACCCTTTGTGGAAGAAGCAAAGGGTAACGGCATGGCGGCGGCGGAAATGGCCCAGGTGAACGGAGATCCGCTACCCGCCTATTCGCCGCGTTAGGCGCTGTCCTGATCCCCATCGAGGAAGCGGCTGACGACGTCTTTCGCCACCCGGACCGGACGATGGGAGTCGGCATCGACCGAGCACCAGATGCTTTCGATTTCCGCAAGGATGTCGGTGCCGCGCTTGATGGTCGTGCGGTAGAATGCGCGGACACCCTTCACCCGCTCCAGGACGACGCTCGCGACCAGACTGTCGTCCAGAAACGCCGCCCGGCGGTAGGTGATGTCGTGTTTCAGCGCGATCCACAGATATCGGGCCTGCGCCTCGGTGGGAGCGAACTTTTCCCAGTGCTTCACGACCGCTTCCTGAACCCAGGACAAATACACCGCATTGTTAACGTGACCCATATGGTCAATATGGGATGCGCTTATCGCAAGCGGATGATCGATACGGGCAGTCGTCATATGAACCATAGTAACCTAATTATCACTGATGCCAATAAGGAATCGTAAAGGCCGCCGTCCCGCCGAGGAGGTGCGCGCTGACGCGGTTACCGCTGCGCGCAAACTTCT
The DNA here is from genome assembly GCA_963710205.1 of uncultured Alphaproteobacteria bacterium. Taxonomy (GTDB): domain Bacteria; phylum Pseudomonadota; class Alphaproteobacteria; order Sphingomonadales; family Sphingomonadaceae; genus Pacificimonas. Next base: position 350,298 of record CAVPZG010000004.1, read on the forward strand.
GATTGCGGAGGGGCCGCAGGCCGTCACGTTGAAAGCCGTGGCGAAGGCGCTTGGGATGACGCACGGCAACATTACGCATCATTTCGGATCTGCGGGCGGATTGCACGCCGCGCTGATCGGCATGATGACGCGCGAATTGACCGCCATTGTCGAGCATCTGGCGGCGGAGCTGAGAGATCGGCGCGCCACACCGCGTGAAATCGTCGACACGGTTTTCGATGCGTTCGGGCGCGGCGGCGCGACACGCCTGATTGCCTGGGTCGAATTATCGGGAAAGCCCGCCGACCTTGCGCCTTTTCACGCTGCCGTCGCGGATCTGGTCGATGCGCTGACCGGTGAAGTGCCGGGGCGGCGCAAGATCGACTCCGCGCGTGTGACACTGGCAGTCATGTTGCCCGCACTGGGGCATGCGCTGGTGCGCGATCAGCTGGATGCGGAACTGGGCATCGGTGACGATGATGTCCGTTCCCTTGTCGCAACGACACTTGGCGCGCTGCTCAGACTGGAGCGCATGGGCGCGCGGCGTCCGAACGCCAGGCGCCCCGAGGCGGCTAGTGGACCTCGCCAACCACGTCCACGAGCTGAAGCATGAGAACAGCCCGTTCCACCTGCCGCCAGCGGGCGAAATTCTGGTTGTCGCCAGCGTTCAGATGCGCGTCGGCGATGGTCGCGGCTTCTATGACGGCTTCGTCGCCAAAGCGGTCGACAAGGATGGCGGCTTCGTCGAATGAGAAGCGATCGTTCACTGCCTGGATGTACATGGCGCGAATGGTGTCCCGAAAAATTACTGTCCGGCGCAGCACCGCAAAGGTTGTGCCATTTCGCGCTGCCGGGCGTAGATACGTCCGCGCATGCTTTCGGATGCCTGAACATATGTGCGATTTGTCTTATTTCGGAACAGGTGATGCACATTGGCCACAAATCACAACATGAGCGCGGCAGGCATTCTCCTTGCCCTGTCGATCACGATCGGGGCCGTTGTCGGCATCATGCTCGGCCAGCCATCGGCCGGATTGCTGATCGGGCTTGGCACGGGGATCGCGATTGCCATCGCGCTACGCATTTTCAGGCGCTGACAGCGGCAGAAAAACAAGAAACGCCCCGTTTCGGCCCTCCATCGAAGAGCGAAACGGGGCGTTCAAATGAAACCTGACCGGATCTAGAGGCCGCTCGTGTCCATGACCGTGCCGTTAGTCGCAGCATCGACATTGGCGGCGCGAATGGCGTCGGGCGCCGCGATCAGTCCGCGTCCCTTCAGATAGCCTTCGGGACCAACGGCTGTGTCGCTGACATATTCCGTCAGGAACGTCTTCAGCGCCGGCTTCGCGCGCATATGCTCGCCCTTCGCATAGATATATAGCGGGCGGGCGGCGATATAGGCACCGCTGGCGATGTCATCATAGGTCGGCTGAACGCCATTCAGATTGAGCGCGGCGATCTTGTCCAGATTTTCCTCGAGGTAAGAATAACCGAAAATCCCGATCGCGACCGGGTTTGATACCAGCTTCTGGACGATCAGATTGTCATTCTCACCCGCCTCGACAAAGACGCCGTCCTCGCGCAGTTTCGTGCAGCGTTCCTCGAACAGGGCTTCGTCGCTATCTTCAAGGGCGGCGACTTCGGGCACGGCTTCGCAGCCCGCCTGCATGACGAGTTCGTTGAAAGCGTCTCGCGTCCCGGATGTCGGCGGCGGACCCAGAACCTCGATCTTGCGGTCGGGTAGGCCGGGCTTGACCTGATTCCAGTTGGTGAGCGTATTCGGCGTGCCGTCGGGCGAAGTCGCGGCGAGCGCCAGATAGAGTTCCTCCGCGGTCAGTTCGAACGGTTCGGCATCGCGGCTCTGGGCAAAGGCGATGCCGTCGATGCCGACCTGGATTTCGATAATGTCGTTGACGCCGTTCTCGCGGCACATCTCGACCTCGCTCATCTTGATGCGGCGCGACGCGTTGGCGATGTCGGGGTGCTCCGTTCCGACGCCGGCGCAGAACAGCTTCAGGCCGCCACCCGTGCCGGTGGATTCCACGATGGGCGTGGCCGCGCTGGGATGCGTGTTCTTGAAATTCTCGGCGACCGCCGTCGTGAACGGATAGACGGTCGAGGAGCCGACGATTTTCAGCGCCGGGCCTGCGACTGCGGGATCGCCGGCCGAGGTATTGCCGCCCGCGCCGCCACTGTCGCAGGCCGCGAGTGCCAGAAGGCCAGCAAGGGCAACGCCTGTCTTCAGCGCGCGGGATGAAATCGAATTGGTCATATCTGGTCCTCTACAGGATGGGATTGCGGCTTGCGGGGGCGATTTGCGCCGTTTCGATGACAGACGTGTGACAGTGATGTGAAAGTTGCGCGGAGACGTCGGGGCGGATCTTCCCGATATGGCCAGCTTGACTCGCTGCCGGACCCCGTCGAATGGCCGCGCTGTCATGCGCGCGTCTCCCATTCTTCTGACAATCGCCGGTATCGCGCTTCTGTGTGCGATGGATGCCGCCGTTAAAGTCGTATCACTGCAGGAAAGCGTCCTGATGGGGGCATGGCTGCGTTATGCCTTTGGCAGCGCACTCATGATACCCGTGATCTGGCTGCTGCGCCGCCGCCTGCCGCCCCGTGGGCGCTGGCATCTGCACGTCCTGCGCGGCGCCTTGATGGGGCTCATGGGCTACCTGTTCTTCCTGTCGATCAGCATCCTTCCCATGGCGGAGACCCTGACCATCGCCTTTGTCGCGCCGCTCCTCGTGCCGCCAATGGCCGCGATGTTCATTGGTGAAAGGATGCGGCTGAAAACCGTTGTCGCCGGAATTGTCGGTTTTGGCGGCGTCATCGTAACCTTGCAGGGCGCGGAAAGCGGCGTTGACCCCGCTGCGGCCGACCTGCGCATGATCGGCGTCGGCGCGGCGCTGCTGTCGGCGCTGCTCTACGCCGTCCAGTCGGTCATCCTGCGTTCGATGGCGCAAAAGGATGACGCCTTCGCCATCACGATGCTGAGCGCGCTTGTGCCGTGCGTGCTGATGTCGCCGTTTCTGGTGTTCTTCGCCGCGCCGCCCACGCCCTCCATCCTGCCCACCGGCGCGCTCGCCGGGCTCCTCGGCAGTGCGGGCGCGCTGATGCTGGCGCAGGCCTATGCACGCGCGGAGGCGCAAATCCTTATTCTGTTCGAATATACCGGCCTGCTCTGGGCGGCGCTGCTTGGCTGGTTTCTGTTCGATGAAGTGCCGCGTCTTGAAATCTTTCTGGGTGCGGCGATCATCGCGGGGGCCTGCCTGACGGTGACATGGTCTGATCGCGCGCCGCGCGTTCCCCAGAAGAAGAGCGCGTTCTGATGACGAAGACGGCCTTCCAGCGCACGGATTTCCGGCTGCTTTTCCTGGTCCTGTTCACGGTCGCGGCGGGCAATACGGCGCTCCAGTCCGTGCTGCCCGCCATAGGCCGTGAACTTGCCATCCCCGATATGGCGGTCGCCGCCATCTTCAGTCTGTCGGCGCTGTTCTGGACCCTGAGCGCGCCCTACTGGGCGGATCAGTCCGACCGGCGCGGGCGCAAGAAACTGGTCGCCCTTGGCATGTTCGGCTACTTCATATCGACACTCCTTTGCGCCGCCGTGATCTTTGCGGGGCTGGAGGGCTGGATCGGGGCGGTCGCCATTATCGTCCTGTTCGCCAGTTTCCGCGCGTTGTTCGGAATCTTCGGCAGCGCCTCCAATCCGGCCGCCCAGGCCTATGTCGCCGTCAGGACCAGTCCGGCCCAGCGGACCGCGGCGATCTCCGTCCTTGCCTCCGCTTTTGGTCTTGGCACCATCGTCGGTCCGGCAGTCGCGCCCTTCTTCATCTTTCCCGTGGTGACGCTTTCGGGGCCACTCTTCGCCTTTGCCCTCATCGCGCTGGCCGTGCTGTTCATGGTCCTGAAATTTCTGCCAAAGGATGATGAAGCGGAAATTGCGGCCAATCTGAAGCGCGGTTCGCGCCGTCTCAGCTGGTGGGATCCGCGTATACGGCCCTTTGTCGTCTACGGACTGATCGTGGGCAACGCACAGGCCGCCATGGGCCAGACGCTGGGCTTCTTCATCATTGACACCAGCGGGCGCGATCCCGCAGCGGCGCAGGTCCTGATCGGTGTCGCCATGATGGCGGGCGCGGGCGCGACGCTGCTTGCGCAGTGGGGCCTGATCGGCATGTTCGGCATGGGGCCGAAACAGCTGACCCGCTGGGGGGCGGGACTGGCACTTCTCGGCACCATCGGCATGGCCATGTCATCGAGCATTTACGGCATCACCATGAGCTTCGCGCTCGCTATGCTGGGCTATGGGTTTGCAAGGCCGGGGTTCAGCGCAGGCGCCTCGCTTGCCGTCGGCCAGGAGGATCAGGGCGCGGCGGCGGGGACGATCACGGCGGTGAATGGGGCCAGCTTCATTGTCGCGCCCACCATCGGGGTCGGTCTTTACCAGCTGGGACAACCGCTACCCTATATTCTGTCCGCGGCCCTTCTCGCCTTTCTGCTGTTCTACAGTTTCCGCTCGCGTCTCCTCAGCGCGGATCTGGTCAGAGATGCCGCCGACGTTCCCGATGTGGGGTCAGAACACCCCTAGCGCCAGACCGGCAGCCAGCGACTGGCCCAGCGCGCGGCAGCGTTGCAGATCATCCGCACCAATCTGCTTCGCCGCCAGGATTTCGTCCGGCGTCTGGGCGTGGGTGCAGACGATCAGCGGGTCGGCAATCGCCTTCAGCCGCCATCCCGTGGCAATGCGCGCTGTCTGCCGCGCGCAATTCCCGCCGTCAGACCCTGCGCAAACCATCTGCGCATAGGGCCGGCCCTCGATCCGGCCCAGCAGGGGATAATAGCAGCGGTCATAAAACGCCTTCATCACGCCCGCGATGGCAGCCAGGTTTTCAGGCGCGGCGAACAGATAGCCGTCCGCTGCCAGCATGTCATCCGGTCCCGCATCTTCGGCAGTCATCGACCGGGTCTCACAGTCGTCCTCACCGCGCGCGCCCGCCGCTGCCGCCTCGGCCATCTGCCGCGTTCCGCCGGTGTGGGAATGATGGACGATCAGCAGCCTGGTCATGCCCGCCACCCTAACGTCAGCGCAGCTGCCGCCCAACCCAGATGACCCGGCCGATGATGTCCACATTGGCGGGATCGACATCGCCGATGTCGGGATACATCGCATTGTCGCTGGTCACGCGGATCGTGCGCGTCGCGGGAATGCGTGTCACACGCTTCACCAGCAGGCTGTCCTCCGCCCGCATGACATAGATGCCGTCACGCAGCCGCTCGGCACCATCGCTGCGATCGACCAGAATGGGATCGGCATCGCCCAGTGTCGGCAGCATGGAATCGCCCTGCACCTTGATTACGGAGAGAAGCTCCGGGTCGCCGCCGGCAATCCCGCGGATCCAGCGCGCCTGAAACGCCAGCGCGGATTCCGCCGCTTCCTCCTCTTCCGTCAGCGCGCCTGCGCCCGCGGACGCGCCAATGCCGCTATAATAGGGCACAAGCATGTAATCGTCGCCCGACTGCGCTTTCCCCGCCGACACCGCGCGCCCCTTCGCCGTGCGGGGGGCACCCAGCTCGATTTCACTGACATCCAGATGCGCCGCCAGCTTGCGGCGGTCATCCTCATCCAGTTTGCGTGGCACGCCGCGCTTGATGAACTGCTGGATATACGCGGGGTTACGACCCAGCATACGCGACAGCGAAACATAATCCTCACCGCTTGTCCGGATCAGCATGTCGAGCCGTTCGCGGACGGCCATGTTCGAGTCGGTCACTGATTCGCTCCTATTCCATCGGCGTAACTAGAACAAAAAGCGAACATATTCAATGTGGTCCAGATTCTGCTTCACTAATAGGAAATAAACGCAATCATAGGATATTCCATTGTACAGGAGTTTCCAATGCATTTGTTGTCCGTAGCCGAGCGCTACATCCGCAAAAACAAGGTGTCCGCCACACGCGTAGGACGCGAATCGGTCGGCGATCCCAGGCTGATTTTCGACATGAGAAACGGCAGAAATCTGGGCGCGAAGATCGAAAGCCGCCTGTCCGCCTATCTGATGCGCGATGCGGGAGATGCTGGATGAACGCGATGTTCGCACCCGCCTGCGCGTGTTTGCATGATGTGGTCGCCGCCATGTTCACGGCTTCAGCCGAACCCACTCCTGGGCCGCAAGGTAAAGCCGGTTCGGAATGTATGGAGAGGAATTTACCTTTTGCGAAACTGGAGTCCTTCAAGACCAGCGCGTGGGCGAGTGTGGACCTGGAGGGAACGGTGTCCACGTTCGTCATCAGCATCGCCGGGCAGGAGGCTGCTGTCGACCGGATGGCCGAACGACTGGAACGGGATTTCCAGACCGGAAAGGTGGACCCCGGTGGCGCGCTTCTCGCCGACATCGTCAGAACGGACACCGACAAGACCGTCGACGGACGTGGCCGTGCCGTCAGTCTGCTGACATTCGAGGCGCTGGTGATCACTGATTAGGCTCAGCCGGCGGCGCGCGGGCGTCACAAACTCATCACTGGCGGGCGGCGCGCGTCTTGCGCTAAGGCATGCCGGTGATGAGCGAGCCAGAACGCCTCCCCGCCGCCGATCTGCCCTATGCTTTCGCCAAGCGGCACGGCGTTGTGATGATGCCGGACGCGAACGGCGCGCCGGCCGTTGGCCTGCGGGAGGCTGCCGATCCCCGCGCGCTCACGGAAGTGCGCCGGGCGCTGGCCCGCCCTTTCACCGTCACCATGCTGCCACAAAAGGATTTCGACCTCCGGCTTGGCGAGGTTTACGGTGCGGCTGGGCTCGATGCCGATACCGTTTCGGGCGAGCTGGCCGAAGTGGGCGATCTCGGCGCACTGGCCGACGACATTCCCGCCGCCGCCGACCTTCTCGACAGCAATGACGACGCGCCCGTCATTCGCCTGATCAATGGCATCCTCGCGGAGGCGGTGCGGCAGGGCGCGTCCGACATCCATGTCGAACCCTTCGAAAGCGCGCTCGTCGTGCGGCTTCGCGTGGACGGCGTGCTAACAGAAGCGCTGCGTCTGCCCGCCAAGGTCGCGCCGCTTGTCACCAGCCGCATCAAGGTCATGGCCCGACTCGATATCGCCGAACGGCGCGTCCCGCAGGACGGGCGTATCGGCCTTACGCTTGGGGGCAGGGCGCTGGACGTTCGTGTTTCGACGCTGCCGGCGCGCGGCGGCGAACGTGTCGTCATGCGCCTTCTGGACAAGGAGCAGGCGGGCCTCGGCCTTTCGGATCTCGGCCTTCCGCCGCATCTCCTGGAGCAGTTTGAAGGCGCGATTGCCGAACCCAATGGGATCATCCTTGTCACGGGCCCGACGGGCTCGGGCAAGACGACGACACTCTATTCCGGCCTTCGCATGCTGAATGACGGGCGGCGCAATATCCTGACGGTCGAGGATCCGGTCGAATATGCCGTCGAGGGCGTCGGTCAGACGCAGGTGAACGCAAAGGTCGGCATGAGTTTCGCTGCGGGCCTGCGCGCGATCCTGAGGCAGGATCCCGATGTCGTCATGGTCGGCGAAATCCGCGACCATGAAACAGCCGAGATAGCCGTGCAGGCGTCGCTGACCGGCCATCTCGTCCTTTCGACCGTGCACACCAACGACGCTGTCGGGGCGATAACCCGCCTCAGGGATCTGGGTGTAGAGCCCTTCCTGCTTGCCTCTTCGCTGCGCCTCGTGATGGCACAAAGGCTGGTGCGGCGGCTGTGCAGGGCGTGCATGCGGCCGCACAGCGCCACGCCCGCTGAGGCCGCATCGCTCGGCCTGCCCGCGGGCAGCACGTTGCACAGCGCTCCCGGCTGCGATGCCTGTGGACGCACCGGATATACCGGCCGCATCGGTGTTTTCGAACTCATCCGCATCGACAGGCAGATGCGCGACCTGATGCTGTCGGGTGCGGACGAGACGGCGCTGTCGGACCTGGCGTTCGGAAGGACCGGCAGCATGGCGGACGCCGCGCGGGCGCTGGTGCTGGACGGGCAAACGACCATCGAGGAGGCCGTCAGGATTTTGCGGCAGGACGCGAGCGCCGATGCCGACCTTTGACTATCTCGCCATCGACACGGCGGGCCGCGAACAGCGCGGTGCGCTGAGCGCCGATAATGAGAGCCGTGCGCGCGATCTGCTGCGCGGAAAGGGACTTCTGCCGGTCAAGCTTGGGGCCAGCGCGGCAGCCGTGCCTGGCGTCGGCAATGCGGGGCGCCCCTCGCTGTTCGAGAAGAAATTATCGACGAAGCAGGCGACGCTGTTCACGCGGCAGCTGGCGACGCTTGTCTCCGTAACGCCGCTGGAGGAAGCCCTGCGCTCCATCGCCCTCCAGGCGGAAAAGCCGCATATCCAGCGCATCGTCGGCCATGTCCACGCAGGCGTGACGGAAGGCCGCCGCCTCGGCAGTGCGTTGGGGCTGGAGGCGAAAAGCTTCCCGCCGCTCTACCGCGCCATGGTCGCGGCGGGGGAGGGGTCCGGCGCGATGACGGAAATTCTCGATCGCCTGGCCGACCTGATGGAACGTCAGGCGGAAGTGCGCGGCAAGATCGTCACGGCGCTCGTCTACCCGCTCATGCTGGCCGCCGTTGCCCTCCTGATCGTCATCGGCATGATGACCTTCGTCATTCCAAAGGTCGTCGGCCAGTTCGACCGCATGGGTCAGGAACTGCCGCTCCTCACGCGCGTCACCATTGGCATATCGGATGCGATGACCAGCTATGGTCTCATCTTTCTGGCATTGCTGATTGCCGCCGGGTTCGGCTTCGCGCAGATGCTGAGGAATGACGACTTCCGTCTGAAATTCAATTCCTGGCTGCTCGGCCTTCCCGTCCTTGGCAGGCTGATCCGCGACGTCAATGCGGCGCGGCTGGCGCGGACGCTGTCGACGGTCGTGGCGAACGGCATGCCGCTGCTCGACGGCCTGACCGTGACGGCGCAAACCATAAACAACCGCCGCATCCGCGCGGCCTGCCTCTCCATCGTCGAAAGCGTCAACGAAGGCGGCAGTCTCAGCGCCGCCATGCGCCGCACCGGTCTCTTCCCGCCGCTGCTTGTCCACATGACCGCGTCCGGCGAACAGTCCGGCCAGCTGGAGGTCATGCTGGGCCGCGCGGCCGACTATATGGAACGCGAATTCGACGCCTTCACGACCGGCGCGCTGTCGCTTCTCGAACCCCTTATCATCGTCGTCATGGGCGGTATGGTGGCGCTGATCGTGCTGTCGATCCTGCTGCCGATCATGCAACTGAACACATTGGCCATAGGCTGAGGAACTGGACATGACTAAAGATATCGAGGCCCTGGATGACGGCTTCACCCTGGTCGAACTGATGGTGGTCATCGCCATTCTTGGCCTGTTGGCCACCTTCGTCGTTCTGAACGTCCTTCCCGCCCAGACGGAGGCCGAGCGCACCAAGGCGAAGGCCGACATCGCCACGATCGAGCAGGGCCTGCAGATGTACCGCATCCAGCAGCGCCGCTATCCCACCACGGCGGAAGGTCTGGCTGTTCTCGACGGCACCACGATCCAGCGCCTGCCGGTCGATCCCTGGGGCAATCCCTATCAGTACGCCGCCCCGGGACGCGCCGGGCCATTCGACATCTACAGCTATGGCGCCGACGGCGTACAGGGCGGCGAGGACGAGAATGCCGATATCGGCAACTGGGAAAGCTGAAACCGCCGGCTTTACGCTTGTCGAATTGATGGTGGTGCTGGCCATCATCGGCATATCGGCGGCGGTGGTGGTTTTGATGTTACCCGGCGCGGACGCGGCAGCGCGAACGGATGCGGAGCGCCTGGCCTCTCGCCTCCTGGCCGCCCGTGACCACGCGCTCTTTTCCGGACGGCAGACGGCGGCGGTGGTGGATGCGCGCGGATATCGGTTCGAGGAAAATGCCGGGGGCGAATGGACCACCCTCATGGAAGCGCCGCTGAAAGCCGGCATATGGGATCAGCGCGTCACCGTCAGCAGTACCGCGCCGTTCCCGCTGCGCATCCGCTTTGACAGCGTCGGCACCGCGGACACTGCCGCGCTTAATCTGGCCAGCGGAGGAGAAACTGTGACCGTCTCGGTCCCGGCCAGCGGCGAGGCGCGGCTTCAATAATCCTTCGAATAGCGGAAGTTCACGCCCTGTCCGCCCTGTGTCGAGACGCTGGAGAGCACGCTCAGCGCCTTGGTCAGGGCGATTTCGATCTGCGTCGCGGTGAAGCCGCGCGTGTCGGTGATGACCTCGACATAGACATCGTCGGCCAGATATTGCCCAACCGCGAGCGCCGTGCCGCGCCCGGTCCCTTCGTCGGCCCCCAGGATCTTTAACCGGTCGAAGCCGGTCGCACTCTGGATCTTGCCCAGCGGATTGAGGCCGCCGCCGCTGCCGCGCAGGCTGTTGAGTGCGGCGGCAAGCTGCACGGCCTCAAGCGCACCGAGTTCGGACGGCGGACCGCCAAACAGGATCAGCGACAGAATCTCGTCCTGCGGGCGGGCGGGACGGGATGAGAAGCTGATCTGCGGATTATAGGCACGGCCGCCGATATTGATGAGCGCCGTGATGGAATCGATCTCGGTCTGCGCGACGATGTCGAGGCGCGGATTGATTTCGCGTTCACCGGTAAACTCGATCAGACCGCGCTCCAGATCGAATTTCTGGCTTGCGAAGCCGAATTCGCCGCGCACCAGGTCGACCGTGCCATTGACGCGGTAGGCGCTGACCCGCCCGCCGACATTCATGTCCAGGCTCCATTCGGATTCCAGACCCATGCCGGTCACGAATATGCGGTTGTTGGCCTTGATGTCGATATCGAGCAGCCAGTCGCTGGGGACTTCGGCCTCGCCTTCGACGATATCATCCGGATCACGCAGCTTGGCGGGCTTGCGGCGCACGCCTTCCAGCTCGGTAATTTCTACGGCTCCCGAACGGACGATCCGATAGCGGGCTTCCGGCAGGTTGAGCGTGCCCGAAATCTTCGGCTGGACGCCCGGTCCGTTGACGATGTCCAGATTGCCGGACACCCGCGCGGAAACGCCTTCCGCGTCCGCAAGCTGGGCGTTGTCCATTCGCACCTTCAGATCGATGGGATAGCCCGCCGCGGCCGACACGCTGGCCCGGCCGACCGCGCTGACCGTACCTTCGCCCGCTCTGCCCACCGCCCGGTTCAGGATGAAATCCGTATTCGTGAAGCGCCCGTCGAGCGCGATGTCGGCAACCCGCGTTCCGAAAATCTCATTTTCATAGACCAGGCTGTTGGCCTTGACGACGCCCCTCAGCTGCGGCTCGCTCACGTCACCCGACACATCGGCGGCAACGGCGAGCGTGCCATCCAGCGACTGCCCCTTCAGCCCAGCGAAGGAGAACAGCGCGCTCGCGGGCCCATTGTAACGAAGGCCGCCGGACAGCGGTGAGTTCACCAGACGCTCTGACCATGTTCCCGTGCCGCTCGACAGCGGGGTTAGCGCGATCTTCATTCGACCCACCTGCCGTCCGCGCTCCCGCATCACGGCGTTCATGTTGCCGCCATCAGCATCCAGCCGTGCGGCCAGTTCCAGATCCACCGGCTGTGATACGGCTATGGCACCTGAACGCGTGAAATTGTCCAGTTGAAGGCGCATGTCCGCTTCGGGGAAGGCCGTTGACGAGGCCTGCGCGAAATCCAAACTGCCCGTTGCCGTGCCGCCGAAACCGCCCGCAGGTGCGAACGCGTTGATGATGCCAAGGTCGAATTTCTCGAACCGGCTTTGAAATTGCAGCCCGTCGCCATAGCTGCCGGCAACGCGCACATCGCCCTCGCGGAAGCGGATGCTGGTGGGTGCCAGCGTATAGGTGCCGCCGGAAATCGCGATGCGCGCGGGACGCACGGTCGCAAATGACTGATCGGCAACTTCGCCCTTTAGCGCTGCCACGATGGCATTCTTTGCCAGACGCGCGTTCAGCGCGACACTATAGGGTGTCGGTGCGCGCCCCTCCGCGACGATCTTCGCCGTGCCATTCAGTTCGCCGTCCACGTCGAAGGCGGCGCGTGCCTTCTGAACGCGGAATGTGCCATAGGTCACGCCCGCCAGCTGCGCGGTGCCGTCAATGCTTGGTCCACTGTCCGGCAGCAGCACGAGCATGTCGATATCGGCGCGGCGAATGCCGATGGGTGTCTCGCCTTCCAGGTTCAGACCGCGAATACGCGCGTCCACATCGGCGGCCTGAACCGCACCGCGTGCCTGCAGTGCGACAGTGCCGCTGACGCCGTTTCCTGAAAGCGCGAGATCACCTGCGAACGGTCCTGCCGCGGCCTGCCTCAATCTGCCGGACGCGGCGATCCCCGCCAGCGTCACGCGGCGGATATCGATCATCAGCTGATCGCCGGTCGCCACCAGCAGGTCGGCATCGAAGGGGCCATAGGCCGTGCCGCCCTTTGCCTTCACGTCATAACCCGCGGATGTGCCGCGAATGACGGCGTCAACATCGGTGAACATCAGCGGACGTTTCGCCCGTACCCGGATAACAGGCGCATCCGCAGTGCCGCTGATCTGCGTGGTGAAGGGACCATAGGCGCGGCTGTTGCCCGTCAGACTGGCCGTGATCTGCCCTTCCGCATTGTAGCGCGCGCTGCCCGTGGCCGCCGCGCCCGGGGCCTTCAGCCGCAGATTGTCGACGCCGTAAACCCCGTTACCCGGCGCAACCAGATTGGCGGTAATGAGGGCATTGCCGCCCAGAAAGTCGCGGATGCTTTCATTGTCGATACGCTTCGTCTGTACGCGCAGCGGCCCGCGCAGGCCAAAGCCGCCATTTGGCCCCGGAACAAGTTCGATTTCCGTCCGGACGTCGACCAGACCAAGCCCGGCCACTTCATAATCGTTCACCGCGCCCTGAATGCCGCCGGTGTAGGTTCCGCTGGCGAAGTCCGCGACGATGACGGCAGTGGCGTCGATACGGTCGCTTGTGAATTTCAGGTCATCCGTCGCGGCGCGTCCGTCGGCGATCAGAAAGGTGCCGTTCGCTTGCAGATTGGTAAGCAGTCCGCCGACCGCATCGTTGAGGCCAGTGACGCGCGACGCGGTCATGCTGAGCGGCACGGTCATGCGTCCGTCTTCGCTTGTGCCGTCTCCCGATGCCCTCAGGTCCTCGACCAGCACGTCGCCGAAACCGATGGCCTCGGCTGTCACTGCATAGGAAAATGCTGGCGCGGCAAAGGCGCCGTCTGCACTCACCGTCGCGCGAATGCCGCGTCCAGCGACCCCTTCGGCAATCCCACCGGGTTCGAGCAGCTGTGCATCCACACGGAAATCGCTCAGGCGGCTTTGCGCCATGTCGACGCCGCCTGCCGCATCCAGTGCGAAAGCTGAAGACCGCAGCGCCAGATCGACGGTCGCAACGCGCGCTTCCGAAAAGGCGGTGGTCAGGTCGATATCGAGCTGCGGAGAGGTCATGCGGACCGCCGGTCCCTCCATGATCGCCGCCAGCTTCAGCGGCCCCCTCGCACGAAACGTGCCGTCGCGCGCGCTCAGGTCCAGCGCGGCCAGTTCCGCCTCGCCTGACTGCGCCGCCAGCCTGCCGTTCCATGCGGTCCAGCTGCCATCGCCGGTCAGGGTCGCCGTCAGGGGCTCGGCAATTCCCGTCAGACCCGCGACCAGCCCGTCGGCGGGCGCGGCGACATCAAGCTTTACGTCGAGCCGGTCATCATCCGGCACGGCGTCCAGGATCAGCGACAGCCGGTCACCGCCCGAGATGCCATCGCCCTCCAGCGCCCGCGCGTCGGCGTTCAGCTGTGCGCGGCCATCGGCGATGTGAACTTCGCCGTTCATGGTCAGCGCGTGGCGTTGACCAGTGACGGCCTCGCCAATATCCAGACGCCCGACCTCAAGCCGTCCCACATCGATATCGAAATCCGGCAGCAGCGGCGCGTCGGGGTCGGTTTCCGTTTCGTTCAGGGTTGGCAGCCGCGTCAGCGTCGCCTGCGGCACGATCAGCGCATCGACATTCAGGTGGCTCGATATGAAATCGAACGGATGCCAGTCGACCGTCGCCTGCGGCACCGTCATGAAGACGCCTTCGGGATCGGCCAGCGACAGGTCGCGCACGGTCATCTCACCATAAAGCGAACCGTCGATCTCGGCGATGTCGATGTCCAGGCCGTTTTCCAGCTCCAGCCCGTTGATCTGCGAGACGACGAACCTGCGTCCCGGCGCAGTGTCGATGGCGAAAACGAGGAGCGTGACCAGCAGGATCAGGCCAACCAGTACGATGCCCGCCCATTTCAGGAAGGTGGCTGGACCGGCACTTTCCCTGTCGCCCCGTTCAGGCTCGTCCTGTTCGATGTCGTCCGGCGTGTAGCTTTCGTCAGCCATCAGAATGCCTGCCCGATGGAGATATAGACACCGAACCGCGCCTCACCCGGCCTGCGGTTCAGCGGCATGGCGATGTCCGCGCGGAACGGGCCAAAGTTGGTGTAATAGCGTGCGCCGATGCCAACGCCGTAGCGCATGCCGTCAAAACCCGGATACTGCTCCTCGTAAACCTGGCCCGCATCGACGAACGCCACGGCGCCGAAATTGCCGAAGCGGTAGCGGCCTTCGACAGCCCCTTCGACGACACTGCGACCGCCAAGGTAGAAATAGTCGACATTGGGATTTTCAGGATCGTCCGGATCCGGCGTTACGATCGTCTCACGCGGGCCGATCTGCTGATAGCCGAAGCCGCGCACCGACCCGCCGCCGCCCGCATAGAGCCGCCGGGATGGCGCGATATCGTCGCGGCCCACGCCGTAGATGCTGCCAAACCGGAATCGACCGGCCAGCACGAAGCTCTCGCCGAGCCCCTGATACCCGCTCAGGTCCACCTGGTTGCGGATGTAGGGATCGAACCCGCCGCCCTGCAGCGATGCCTCGGGGCTGGACCGCACCGTGACGCGAAATCCCTTGGTGGGATCGAGCAGATTGTCCGAACTGTCATAGCCGATCTGACCGGGAAGGGCGGCGATCAGATATGTGCTGCGCGGGTCCGTACCCGTTGCCGGATTGAAGCGCGTTTCCTGTGAGCCGATCAGCTCGAATCCATAGGCATAGGTCCAGCGCTTCTGCCAGATGGGCGTCGACTCGCGGCTGATGCGACCCACAAGCGCGATGGTCCGCGCATTATAGGCGTCAAAATCCTGCCGCCGCACATCGAGGCCCAGCTGTACCGTCCGGTCCCGCTGCCCTGCGTTCGAACGGCGGAACAGCGCGCCAATCCCCTGTTCCTGCGTGCCGATGACGGCATTCGCTTCCAGCGCGCCTTCGGGCGGAAAGGCATTGCGATTGATCCAGCGGCCTTCGACGCGGAATCCCTGTCCCGTACCGTAACCGGCCTCGGCCTGCAGGGAGCGGGTCGGCCCTTCCTCCTGACGCACGAGCAGATCGACATATTCCGTTCCGTCCGGACCTTCTTCGCCCGTCCGCACGGGTTCGATGGAAACGCTGTTGAACAGACTGGTGGCGATCATCGCCTCTCGCAGGTCATCCTGCTTGCGAACGTCGTACAGGTCGCCTCTGTCGAAACGCGACAGTACATCGATATGCCCGGGATCGAAGACCGCACCCTCTTCCACCTGAATCCCGCGAAAACTGGCGCGGGGACCAAGGTCCACGGGCAGGGTGTAATCGCCAGTCTTGGTCTCTCCATCCAGCAGGATGTCCCGGTCTTCCACCTTGGCGAACGGATAGCCATTATAGGGAAACAGCAGGCTGACCGAGGCTTCGGCGGAAACCACGTTGTCGGCGATGATGGGCTCGCCGACCTTCACTTCCAGGTTCCTCGAAACGAGACCGGCCGGGATCGCCTTGTCCTCGCCCACGATACGGATGCTCGAAAATTCATATTGCTGGCCGGGGTTCACAACCAGTTCCACGCGGTATCGTCCGTCGGCCTCGGCGGGCAGGATAATCTCACTGTCGGCAACAGCGTCATAATAGCCGCGCGAACGGAGGAAACGAATGGCGCTTGCCGCATCCTCTTCGGCGCGCGCCGTCAGCTGCGCCGCGTTGGCGGCCTCGTTATCGCCCTGTTCCAGGGCGGAAATCGCGCGGAACTCAGCTTCCAGTCCGACCTCGTCAAGTCCCTCCACCACCAGCCTGTAGCCGATGGCGGGCGCTGCCGCGGCAGCTTCCTCCGTCGGCGCTTCCGGGACCGTGACATCGAATCCCTCCAGCGGTTCCAGCGGCGCAGCCAGCGCCCCGTCCTCCAGTGGAATGTCGGAAATCGTTTCCGCCGCTGTTCCGTCCATCAGGCTCGGCAGCGCCTTTATGTCGTCCGGCGTGTCGTCGCTGACAGGCGCGTCCGCCGCGGGGGCAGTCTCCACCGTCCGCTCATCGAGCGATGGCAGCGCATTTTCAAACGCCTCGTCATCGATAACCGGATCTTCGCCCTCCGCGCCGACCGCCGAAACATCCTGCGCCATCGCGGGCAGGGAGACAGACAGGCTCGCAGCGATGAATGGGTACAGGACGCGGAAAGTCGAAATGATGAAATCTGCTTTTTCTGAATGTCGAAGGTACGAACACCGTTCCGGGCTATCCTGTTCCCGCAGCTAGCCTATCTTTGCACAGCGGGCAAATCCACATCGCGTCATCCTGCGGGGGTGGCGATACGCCGGTTTTTTCGCTTTAAGCAGGGCCAAAGGAGATATGGCGTGGCGGACCGGAGCGACTGGCAGGAAAAGGCGGACAAGGAAGTGCGCGGGCAAAATCTGGCCTGGGACACGCCAGAGGGCATCACCATCGCGCCCGTCTATACCGCCGCCGATGCCGAAGGGCTGGACCCCGGTCTGCCAGGGTTCCCGCCCTATACGCGCGGCCCCTATGCCAGCATGTATGCCGGCCGGCCCTGGACGATCCGCCAATATGCGGGCTTTTCCACCGCCGAGGAATCGAACGCCTTTTATCGCCGCAATCTCGCCGCCGGACAGAAGGGGCTGTCGGTCGCCTTCGACCTCGCCACACACCGGGGCTACGACAGCGATCATCCGCGCGTTGCGGGCGACGTTGGAAAGGCGGGCGTCGCCATCGACACGGTCGAGGACATGCAGATCCTTTTCGACCAGATCCCGCTCGATACCATGTCCGTTTCGATGACGATGAACGGCGCGGTCATTCCCATCCTCGCCTTTTACATCGTCGCGGCGGAGGAACAGGGGATCGGGCCGGACCAGCTTGCCGGCACCATCCAGAACGACATCCTGAAGGAGTTCATGGTCAGGAATACCTATATCTACCCGCCTGCGCCGTCGATGCGCATTGTCAGCGACATCATCGCCTACACCTCGGAAAACATGCCGAAGTTCAACTCCATTTCCATTTCCGGCTATCACATGCAGGAAGCGGGCGCGACGCAGGTGCAGGAGCTGGCCTATACCATCGCCGACGGCATGGAATATGTCCGTGCGGCCAAGGCGACCGGCCTCGACATCGACGCGTTCGCGCCCAGACTCAGCTTCTTTTTCGCCATCGGCATGAATTTCTTCATGGAAATCGCCAAGCTGCGCGCCGCGCGCAAGCTCTGGCATGACAAGATGACCGACCTTGGGGCGAAGTCGGAGAAATCGAAGCTGCTTCGCACGCACTGCCAGACATCGGGCGCGTCGCTTACCGAGCAGGACCCGTACAACAATATCGTCCGCACGGCGGTCGAGGCGATGGCCGCCACACTCGGCGGGACACAGTCGCTGCACACGAATTCGTTTGACGAGGCGATCGCGCTCCCGACGGATTTTTCAGCGCGGATCGCGCGAAACACGCAGCTGATCCTGCAGGAGGAGACCGGCATCACAAAGGTCGCCGATCCGCTTGGCGGCAGCTATTACATCGAAAGTCTGACGCAGGCGCTCTATGACGAAGCCTCCCGGCTCATCGACGAGGCCGAGGCGGCGGGCGGCATGACGAAGGCGGTCGCGGCGGGCATTCCCAAATCCCGCATCGAGGAAGCCGCCGCCGCCAAAGCCGCGCGGCTCGACAGGGGCGAGGACATCGTGGTCGGCGTCAACAAATACCGGCTGGCCGAGGAAGACGAAATTGAAACGCTGGAGGTGGACAATGTCCGCGTGCGCGCCGGACAGATCGAGCGCCTGGAAAAGAACAGGGCGGGGCGTGATGACGCCGCCTGTCGCGCCGCCTTGCAGGCCTTGACCGCAGGCGCGGAACAGGGGGGCAACCTGCTCGCGCTCGCCGTCGATGCTGCCCGCACGCGTGCCACGCTGGGCGAAATATCATCCGCCATGGAAAGCGTGTTCGGGCGCTATGACACGGTCCCAACGCCCGTGAAGGGCGTTTACGGCGGCGCCTATGCGGGCGATGACCGGTGGCAGCGCGTCGTGGAGGGTGTGGAGGCCGTCACCGCGCGCAAGGGCCGCGCCCCGCGCATGATGGTCGCCAAACTCGGTCAGGATGGCCATGATCGGGGCGCGAACCTGATCGCGTCGGCATTTGGCGATCTGGGCTTCGATATCGTTTCCGGTCCCCTGTTCCAGACCCCCGCCGAGGCGGCGAGACAGGCTATCGCGGAGGACGTCGACGTCATCGGCGCATCGTCGCTCGCCGCAGGCCACAAGACCCTGATTCCAGAGCTGATCGGCGAGTTGAAAGAAGCGGGCTCCACCATCCGCGTCATCGCGGGCGGCGTGATTCCGCAAAAGGACTACGAGTTTTTGCGGCAATCGGGCGTTGCTGGCATCTATGGCCCAGGAACAAACATCGTCGACGCGGCCGCGGACGTGCTGCGACTGCTGGGCCACAATCTCCCGCCCGAAGGACTGGACGAAGCGGCGGAATGAGCGGCAATGGCAAGAGCTGATGCTCGGCTTTTCGGTCGACGCCTTGCTGTCAAAGGCGAGGGGAGGTGGTCGCCTCAGGATGGGGCTCGTCAAGCTTGAGGAGCGCGAATGGCTTCAGCCCGGTCCCGACCTTGCCGCTCGTTCAGACGGGTTTGCGGCCTTTCCCCAGGGTTTACAAATATTGCCGGAAGGTGAGGCCGCCGGCGCTGAACTGGCCGCGATGCTCGGCCTCTCCGGCGGGCTCGCGGATGCCGCCCTGGCCCATCATGAGGACATGTGCCTTCTCACCCCTCGCCCTTGCGACGGGCAATATCGGCTCGTTGGCGCGGCGGTGGCGTGGCCGTCCGACTGGGTGCCATCGGAAAAACTCGGGCTGCCGCTTCGCGCTATGCATGCCCCGATCCAGGGCTATCGGGAACAGCTCGCGGCGGGCGTCGACAAGTTCATGGCGAGCTTAACTCCGGCACGATCTATGGCCGCTGCAACTGGTTCATTGCCGCGACGGGCGCACGCCGCTGGATCGCGGGCCCGCCCGAAATCGCCTTCGCACATGTCACGGCCGATAATGCGGGCGAAACGCTCTTTGTGCGCTCCGAACGACAGACGCTCCGCCGCCTTCCACGAACCGGTGCGATCCTGTTCACCATCGGTATCTATGTCGAACCGCTAGGGGCGTTGTCCAGCGCGGGCATCGCACGCCTCGCCGAGGCCATTTCCCACCTCGTGCAAGGGGAAGACGACCGCCGCGGTTCCCGTGTCTATGCCAGCTCTCTGGTCCGGTTCGCAAAGCTGCGGGAAGGGTGTTGAAAAACGATTCTGCCGCGAAAAATTCCGCCGAGTAACCCCTCGCGCCGCGTATGTCGCCGCGTTAAGGGCACGTAATGCCACGCCAGACCGCCGCTAAACTTGAACTCCGCAACGCCGTACCTGCGGACGTGCCGAAAATCGTCGCCCTGATCGGGAAGACCTATGCGGGCGTTGAAAATTACACCCGCAGCATGATCCGCGGCCAGATCAACAATTTCCCGGACGGACAGTTCGTTGTCGTCATGGCCGGGGAAATTGTCGGTTATTGCGCGTCTTCCCGTATCGACGAGGCCGTGGCGCTCGCGCCGCACGACTGGGAAACCATTTCCGGCAACGGCTATGGGAGCCGCCACGATCCGACGGGCGACTGGCTTTACGGTATCGAGATGGTGGTGTCGGCGGAACAGCGCGGCATGCGCATCGGGCGGCGTCTTTATGAAGCGCGCCGCAACCTCGTCGAACGGCTGGAGCTCAAGGGCGTCGTCTTTGGCGGACGCATGCCGGGATATGCCCGCGCGCACCGCCGCCGCAAGGACCGGGTGGAAACCCCGCAGGATTATGTCGACGGCGTCGCCGAGGGAAAGCTGCGCGACACGACGCTTGGCTTCCAGATCAAGAATGGCTTCCAACCCATCGGCGTCCTCGAAAATTATCTGCCGGAGGATCTGCCGTCGGGCGGTCACGCCGCGCACATGATCTGGCGCAACCCTTATGTGGACCCAGAGGAAAATCGCGAGTTTCGCGTGCAGCGCGGCGTTCGCGGCGTCCGGCTGGCCACGGTCCAGCTGCAGGCTCGCGCCGTGAAGGATTTCGACGAGTTCGTGTCCAACATCGAATATTTCGTCGATGTCGCTGCCGATTATGGCGCGGATTTCGTTGTATTTCCTGAACTCTTCACGCTTTCGTTGCTTAGTTTCGAAACGAAAAAGCTGACCCCCATGCAGGCGATTGACCGCCTGTCCGAACATACCGAGCCGCTGGTGGAGGCGCTGTCCACGCTGGCGCTGGCCTATAATGTCAACATCATCGGCGGCTCGCACCCGACGCGAACCCCCGATGGCGACATCCAGAATGTCGCCTATGTCTGCCTGCGCGATGGCAGCGTGCACGCGCAGGAAAAAATTCATCCGACACCCGACGAGAATTACTGGTGGAATATCAAGGGGGGCGACGATGTCGGCGTCATCCAGACGGACTGCGGGCCGATCGGTGTTCTGATCTGCTACGACTCGGAATTTCCCGAGCTTGCCCGCCGCCTGGTCGATGAGGGCGCGCAGATCATCTTCACGCCGTTCTGCACCGACAGCCGCCAGGGCTACATGCGCGTGCGCTATTGCTGTCAGGCCCGCGCCGTCGAAAACCAGTGTTTCGTCGTCATGTCGGGAAATGTCGGAAATCTGCCCGGGGTCGACAATATGGACATTCAATATGCCCAAAGCTGCATATTGACGCCCTGCGACTTCCCCTTTGCGCGCGACGGCATCGCCGCGGAGGCCAGCGAGAATATCGAGACTCTGACGATCGCTGACGTCAATCTCGACGACCTGACATGGGCACGCGCGGAGGGGACGGTCAGGAACCTCAGCGATCGCCGCTTTGATCTTTACCGGATCGACTGGACGAAATCGTCGCGCGCGAAACCGCCGCCCGCCCATGGCCACCATTCGTCGAACAGGTCACCGGGTGGCGGATGAACCCGCGTTTCCGTTGGCGGCGGGCTAGCGGCTGGCGAGCGCGTCCAGATAGGTCTTGATGCGCTTCGCATTCGCGCCGAAGTCGTCGCGGCCAACGCGCGATTTCGAGCGGACATCGATACGGCTGCCACCATCCTCGGCGCGGACCCGGACGACGATATCATCCTTGAACCGCAGGATTCTGGTCGTCGCGACGGCTTCGATCAGGCCCGCGTCCGCATCGGTCCCGGCGATCTTCCAGCCCTGCGCTTTGGCCACGTCCAGTGCGGTATCGAACGCGGCGCGCGGCGGCATTTCGAGTTTCAGCGGGGCAAGTTCGCCATGTTTGCGCGTGTGTTCGGCAATGATCTCCCTGTCGAAATCCGCCGGGCCGTCCTTGCCGAGCGTGAAGCGCGGCGGATTGATCAGGTCGGTCGTGGCATCGTTGATCATCGGCCCAGCACTCCTGAAAACTCGGTCAGCACCGCCGTATAGAGATCCACCTTGAAGGGGACGATCTTCGCAGGCAGGCTTTCCGGCGCGGCCCAGCGCCATTCGCTGAACTCGCGATGCTCCCCGTCGATATCGATATCGCTGTCCGCGCCCAGGAACCGCATGGCGAACCATTTCTGCGTCTGGCCGCAATAGCGCCCCTTCCAGATATTGCCGATCAGTTCGGGCGGCAGGTCGTAGCTCAGCCAGCCCGTGCTTTCTCCGACGATATCGACCTTGCCTGCCGGAATTCCGGTCTCCTCTTTCAGCTCGCGAAGCGCGGCTGTGCGCGTGTCCTCGCCCGCATCGATCCCGCCCTGCGGCATCTGCCAGTAATCCGCAGGATTATCGAGCCGGCGCGCGGTAAAGACGCGATTGTCATCGTTGATCAACATGATCCCGACACACGGGCGGTAGGGCAGGCCGCCCGGACCCAGCGTCTGCGGCATGGAAGCGAGGCTCATGCGGCCTCGGCCAGCAGCAGCTTCAGGTCGCGCACGCAATTTTCGATATCCGTCTGCGCGCTCGGAATAGCCATGCGCAGCGTGATACAGCCGTGAATCTGGCCCGGTGCCTCGCGGAAAATCGTGCGGACGCCCGCCTGGACCAGCTTCGCGGCATAGGCCCGGCCCTGATCGCGCAGCGGATCGAGCCCGCAGGTGAACACAAGTGCGGGCGGCTGCCCGGCCAGTTCGCTGTGCAGCGGGCTCGC
The DNA here is from genome assembly GCA_963710205.1 of uncultured Alphaproteobacteria bacterium. GTDB lineage: Bacteria > Pseudomonadota > Alphaproteobacteria > Sphingomonadales > Sphingomonadaceae > Pacificimonas. The sequence continues at coordinate 372,760 of CAVPZG010000004.1, forward strand.
TGCCGGATGGGAACGGTCCTGATCGCCAAGATAATGATCGCCAAACCAGCGCATTCCTTCCGCTGTCAGCAGATGCCCTTCCGCGAATTCCTGCATCGAGCCGGTATTGGCCTCCTGATCCACTCCTGGATAGATAAGCCACTGCGCCAGGATCGGGACGTCCAGCTTGCCCTGCAATTCCTGACAGACGACCGCTGCCATGTTGCCGCCCGCGCTGTCGCCGCAGGGGACAAGGCCCGTGACCCGGTGACCGATGATGTCCGGACTGCCCGCTGCCCATTTCGTCGCCGCGATGCAGTCCTCGCCTGCCGCCGGAAACGGATGTTCGGGGGCCAGACGGTAATCCACCGCAATCACGGTCATTTCAAGGAGGCGCGATATCTCCGCACAGAAGCTGTCATGCGTGTCGAGGTCGCCGATGACCCACCCGCCGCCATGATAGAAGGTCATCACCGGCGCGGGCCCGTCCGCCGGTTTGGCCTGATAGATACGCGCATTGATGTCGTGGCCTTGTTCCGTGGGTATGGCAAAATCCTCGCATCGCGCCAGTTCACCGCGCGGCGTTTCTGTCAGTTCCTTCATTGCCAGCATCATCATGCGCGCGGTCGGCGGGTCGACCTCATGCATCTGCGGTCCCTCCTGAGCGGCCAGCATGTCGAGGACGGCCCGGACGTCGGGGCGGTAATAGGTCTCGGTCATTCACATCTCTCCCGGTTCAGGCCGCAATCCTATCGCCGAAGCTGCGGGCGGCAAGCCGCGGAATAAGGAGGGCCTGAAAGCCTGCCCGCGCGATCAGAAAGACGTTGAACGACAGCCACAGCCCGTCATTGCCCATGGGCGCGGACAGCCATAGCGCCGCTGCGTAAACTCCGGCCGCGGCCGCCATGCTGGCCAGCATGGCGCGCGTCCAGCTTGCCCCGACGAACACACCGTCGAACACGAAGCTGACCACCCCCGTCACCGGGACCAGCACCAGCCATATCAGATGGTCGCGCGCGAATGCGGCCACCTCCGGCGTCGCGGCAAAGCTGCCGAGAATGGCTTCACCGGCGAACCAGAAGACGACAGACACGATTCCGGCGACGACCAGACCGCGCCACAGGATCATGCGGATCGCCGCCATGAACCCAGCCCGGTCCCGCGCGCCGAACCGTTCGCCGTTGATGACCTGCGCCGCATTTTCAAAGCCGTCGATCAGAAGCGCGGAAAAGATGAACATCTGAAAAAGGATGCCGTTCGCCGCCAGCGGCACGGGCCCATAACCAGCACCGACCCGCGTTAGTGACGCGATGGCGAGCGCCAGGATCAGCGAGCGCAGGAACAGGTCGCCATTGAGGCTGAGAAGCGGCCGGAACGTCGCCCAGGCCAGCGCACCCCTGCGCGCGAAGACCGCGCCGACATGACCTGCCGTCTCGCCCCGCAAGGCAAAGGCGGCCACGGCGGAAAGCTTTAGATATTCGGCGATCAGGCTCGACCAGCCAATGCCGGCAATCCCCATGTCGAGGCCAAGCACGAACCACAGCCCCAAGGCGATGTTGACCAGGTTATAAGCCACCTCGATGACCAGCACCGCCCGCAGCTGCCGCCGTCCGATCAGAAGGCCCATGAAGGCGAGGTTCGCAAACACGGCGGGCGCTGCCCAGTAGCGGATATCGATATAGATCCGCGCCGCCTCCGCCACGCGCCCTTCGGCGCCGAGCGCGGTTATGCCGAACGGGACGATCAGCGGTTTCAGAAGCAGTAGCGCACCCGCGATGGCCAGCCCGGTCATCACGGCGCGCACCAGCGTTGCCGCCTGCGCGTCCGCCGTGCCGCGCTGCTGCGCGACCAGCCCCGTCGTCCCGGTTTTCAGGAAATTCATGACCGTGAACAGCAGCGCGAACAGCTTCGCCCCGACATCCACCGCCCCCTGCGCCGCGACATCGCCCAGCCGTCCCACCACCCAGATGTCGCCGATACCGATCAGGGCGGTCGCCACATTGGTCGCCATCGCGGGAATGGCGATGGCCCAGATCAGGCGGGGATCGACGCGCGAAGTGAGGGACTGCGATGTCACGCCCCACCCCCTAGCCCCTCCCCATCGGCAGGGGAAAAGATTAAGTACGCAGCCGTGCCATTTCCCCTTGTCCACCATGCAGACTATGTCGCGCCGCTTCCGGCGGGCAGTACATTCCCGATGAACAAATACGGGCTCCTCATCACGGCATTTGAGGAGATGGGCGTTGCGCCGGACATGCATAGTCCGGTGCCGATGCCCGGTGAATGGATAACCGCGATCCACGACCCGCAATATGTCGCGGCGGTGCTTGCCGGGAATGTCGACAGGGCCACGGAGCGCCGTATCGGATTTCCTGTGACGGCGCGCGTCGCCCGGCGTTCCCTGCTCGCGCTCGGCGGCACATATCTTGCCGCGAAACTGGCGCTGAAACAGGGTTACGCCGCCAACGGGGCAGGCGGCTCGCACCATGCGCTGCCGGACACGGGGGCGGGCTACTGCGTCTTCAACGACCTCGCCGTCGCCGCCCATCGCCTGCTGACGGAGGATCACGCCAAGCGCATCCTCATCGTCGATCTCGATGTGCATCAGGGCGACGGCACGGCGGTCTGCCTGGCGGGCAGGGCGGACGTCTACACCTTCTCGATGCACGCCGAGCGCAATTTTCCGGTCAGAAAGGCGCGCTCGACCCGGGATGTCGGCCTCCCCGACGGTCTTGGCGACACGGGCTATCTGGAGGCGCTCGACCGCGAACTGCCATCCATTCTGGACGGATTTCGGCCTGATCTCATCCTCTACCAGGCGGGGGTCGATCCGCACGAGGGCGACCGGCTGGGCCGACTGTCGCTAAGTGACGCAGGTCTGCAGGCGCGCGACGCCTATATCCGCGATCTGGCAAGGGCGGCAGGCGTCCCGCTCGCCAGTACCATGGGCGGCGGCTATGGCCGCGATGAGGAGCGCCTCGAACTCGCGCATCGCCACGCGCGGTCGATGCTGGTGCTGGCGGGTGTCCCCATTCCCGCTTCACCGGCCCCTAGCAATTCTTTCTTTGCCGCCACGGGCGGAGCGGTTTAGGGCGCAGTCCGAAACAAATACGTCATCCCGGCGAAGGCCGGGATCCATCCCGAACATGCGCGCCGAGGGGCGGTTTCGGAAGATGGTTTCCGGCCTTCGCCGGAATGACGAAACAGAGGAAGCCGGAATTTTGGCCACGCAAGCAAAAGAACACCCCGCCGCCGCCTCCGAACGCGAGGCCGTCACCGTCCGCTTCGCTGGCGATTCGGGCGATGGCATGCAGCTGACCGGCGGGCAGTTCACCCTGTCGACCGCGCTGGCGGGCAGCGACCTTGCCACCTTCCCCGATTTCCCCGCTGAAATCCGCGCGCCGCAGGGCACATTGTTCGGCGTATCGGCCTTCCAGATCAATTTCGGTTCGGACGCCATCGAAACGGCGGGCGACGCGCCCGACATCCTCGTCGCCATGAACCCCGCCGCCCTCAAGTCGAACCTCGCCGCGCTGAAGCCGGGCGGCCTCATCATCGCCGACACCGGCGAATTCGGCGCGCGCAATCTGAAGAAGGCGCAATATGAGGAAAACCCGCTCGAAACGGGGGAGCTGAAGGATTACCAGCTCGTCGCCTTTGACATCAGCGCGCTGACGCTGGAATCCGTCAAGGAATTCGGCCTTGGCAACAAGGAGGCGCTCCGGTCCAAGAATATGTGGACGCTGGGCCTCGTCCTCTGGATGTTCGACCGCGACCGCGAACCCATCATCAAGTGGCTGGAATCGAAGTTCGCCAAGAAGCCAGAGCTTGCGCTTTCCAATGCCGCCGCGCTCAACGCCGGTCATGCCTATGGCGAGACGGCGGAAATCCAGCAGGGCCTTGGCCGTTATCATGTCGGCGCGGCGGAGGTCGAACCCGGCCTCTATCGCACCGTTACGGGCGGAGAGAGCCTCAGCCTCGGCCTCGTCGCGGGCGCCAGCCTTGTGAGTCTGCCGCTCTTCTTCGGTTCCTATCCGATCACGCCCGCATCCTCGCTCCTCCACACCCTGTCGCGGCTGAAGGAATTCGGCGTCACCACCTTCCAGGCGGAGGACGAGATCGCCGCCATCTGCGCCGCCATCGGCGCGAGTTACGCGGGCCAGCTTGGCGTCACGTCGAGTTCCGGCCCCGGCATCGCGCTCAAGGGGGAAGCGATGGGCCTCGCCATCATGACCGAATTGCCGCTGGTGATCGTGAACAGCCAGCGCGGCGGGCCTTCGACGGGCCTGCCCACCAAGACCGAACAGTCCGACCTCTATCAGGCGCTCTATGGCCGCAACGGCGACGCGCCCATGCCCGTCATCGCCGCGCGCAGCCCGGTCGATTGTTTCGAGGTCGCCATCGAGGCGTGCCGCATCGCCACGCAGTATATGACCCCCGTCATGATCCTGACCGACGGCTATATCGCCAACGCCGCCGAACCCTGGCACGTCCCCGACATGGCGGACTTCCAGGCCAACCCCGTCACGCATTACGAGGGCGAGGCCGTCAGCCCCTATAAACGCGACGAGAAACTCGCCCGCGTCTGGATCAAGCCCGGCACCCCCGGCCTGATGCACCGTATCGGCGGCATCGAGAAGAATTACGACACCGGCAACATCGACTACGCCCCCGCCAACCACCAGAAAATGACTGACGTTCGTCAGCAAAAAATTCTGGGTGTTGCGGATAGTATCCCCGATCAGAGCTTCGAACTCGGCGGGCCGGACGACGACATGGTCGTCGTCGGCTGGGGCAGCACCTTCGGCCCCATCCACCAGGCCGTCAAAGCGCGCCCGCAAAGGCGGCGCCAAAGTCGCCCACCTCCACATCCGCCACATCTGGCCGATGCCGAAAAATCTGGGCGGGCTGCTGAAGGGTTTCGAGAAAATTCTGGTGCCGGAAATGAATACGGGCCAGCTGAAAACCGTGCTGCGCGACCAGTTCCTCGTGGACGCGAAGCCGCTCAACAAGGTGTCGGGCCAGCCGTTCAAGATCGCCGAGATCGAGGCGGCGATTGCGGGGATACTTTAGTCTTGTTGCGGTCAATTTCACGCGAACGCTTCATACAGGTAAGCGCGCTAAATGCGGGTATAGCGTATAACGGCCTTCGCGTTCCTCATTTTTGAGTCGGGAACGCTAGCCGCTTTGACAGCTTCGGCCTTCGGGCTGTCGCATCTCTTCGAGATATCGAGGCGGTACTCAACAATCAGACAGCCTTACTGGCTTAAGCCGCTATCCAATCCGATTGTTTCTGCGTTCCGGCTATGATAGGACAGTTCGAGTCCACCCTTATGACCGGGCAGTCAGGCTTTTCGGGCGATCAGATGGCCGCTACCGGCGGGTTGTTGTCTGGTCTGACGTTCTTCCTTGTTTTCATCGCCCACTGGGTGATCGCAGCCAGTTCCGGCTGACTTTCCCCCAAAAATTTCAAGTGAGCATTCATCATGAACGATATGACCCCCCTGAAACCCAACGACTTCGCCACCGATCAGGAGGTGCGCTGGTGCCCCGGTTGCGGCGATTACGCCATCCTGAAGGGCGTGCAGCGCACCATGGCGGAGATGGGCGCGCGGCCGGAAAATACCGTCTTCGTGTCGGGCATCGGCTGCTCCTCGCGCTTCCCCTATTATATGGAAACCTACGGCTTCCACACCATCCACGGCCGCGCGCCCGCGCTGGCGACGGGCGTGAAGCTGGCCAATCCCGACCTCGACGTGTGGATCATCACCGGCGACGGCGACGGGCTCAGTATCGGCGGCAACCACATGCTGCACCTTCTGCGCCGCAATCTCGATTGCCAGGTGCTGCTGTTCAACAACGAGATTTACGGCCTGACCAAGGGGCAATACTCGCCCACGTCGCGCGTCGGCACGCGCACGCCGTCCACGCCCTATGGCAGCGTCGACATGCCCGCCGAACCGTGCAGTTTCGCCCTCGGCGCGGGCGCGCGTTTCCTCGCCCGCTGCATCGACACGGCGCAGAAACAGATGCCCGATATCCTGAAGCGCGCCCATGCGCACAAGGGCGCGAGCTTCGTCGAACTTTACCAGAACTGCATCGTCTACAATGACGATGTGTTCGCCGGGTTCACCGCAAAGCCCACCGCCGCCGACGCGCAGATCTGGCTGGAACATGGCGAGCCCATGCTGTTCTCAAATGGGACGAAGGGGCTGCGCCTGAACCGCGATCACCTGCGCCTGGAAATCGTCGATGTGGCGGACGGCGACTGGCAGGCCGCCGATGTCCTCGTCCACGACGAAAAGAACAAGGCCGTCGCCGCCATGCTCGTTGAAATGCGCCATCCCGACATGCCCGTCGCGCTCGGCGTCATCTACGAGAACCCCGCGCCCAGTTTCGAACAGGACGTTCGCGCGCAAAACGCCAGGGAAAGCGCCGGAAAGGTCGTCGACCTCGCCGCGCTCATCAAGAAGGGCCAGACCTGGGAAGTGAACCAGAAGAAGCTGCGCGAGCAATAACCCTCGACCGCCCGGCGGGGAGCCGGCCCCCAAAGGGGTCGGAGGGGTGGAGGCGAGCGCGGCGAGCCTTGCGCGATTTCAAAAAACGACGCAGACCCCACCCCCATGAAATATCTCATCGCCGCAATCGCGCTCCTCGCCACATCCGCAACCGCACAGGACCTCGCACAACTTCGTGATCGCGCGCTTGCCGACACGCTCGCCTATGACATTACCGAAGCCCTCACCACCGAGGTCGGCCCCCGCCTCGCGGGCACCGAGGCCGAGGCCCGTGCCCGCACATGGGCCGCCGCGAAAATGACCGAACTCGGCCTCCAGAACGTCCGCGTCGATAGCTTTCAGATGCCGGTCTGGGTGCGGGGCGAGGAGCGGGCGGAGATCGTCTCGCCCTTTCCGCAAAGCCTGACCCTGACCGCGCTCGGCAATAGCGCCGCCACCCCCGACACCGGCCTCACCGCCGAGGTCATCGGCTTTGACAGCGTCGAAGCGCTGCAGGCCGCGCCCGACAGTGCCGTCGCGGGCAGGATCGTCTTCGTCAGCCACGCCATGCGCCCCACGCAGGACGGCTCCAGCTACGGCCAGTTCGGCGCGGCCCGCCGTCAGGGCCCCAGCATTGCCTCCGCCAAGGGCGCCGCCGCCATCGTCATTCGCTCCATCGGCACGGATTACCACCGCAATCCGCACACGGGCGTGCAGCGGTTCGCTGAAGGCGTTCAGCCCATCCCCGCAGCCGCGCTGTCGATCCCCGACGCCGAGCAGTTGCAGCGCATCCTCGCGCGCGGCCAGCCGGTTCGGATGAAGCTCACGCTCACCCCGCGCCAGACCGGTGAGCACGAGTCGGGGAATGTGATTGGTGAAATCCCCGGCCGCGAGCCCGGTCTTCCCATCGTCATGGTCGCCTGCCATCTCGACAGCTGGGATCTCGGCACCGGTGCCATCGACGACGCGGCGGGCTGCGGCATCGTGACAGCGGCGGCGAAACTGGCGAGCGCGGACGGCAAGTTGCGGCGCACGATCCGCATCGTCTGGTTCGGCGCGGAGGAGGTCGGCCTGTTTGGCGGTCTCGACTATCTGGCCAATCGCGGCAAAGAACCCCATGCCGTCATCGCGGAAAGCGATTTCGGTGCGGGCCGGGTCTGGAAGTTCGACACGAAGCTGCCCGAAAGCGCAGCCCCCGCGCGCGAGCGCCTGCAGGCCGCACTCGCCCCGCTTGGTATTTTGTCCGGCAGCACCGATCGCGCGGGCGGCAGCGATATCGGGCCGCTTTCCGCCAGCGGCGTGTCGACCATCCAGCTGAATCAGGACGGCACCCGGTATTTCGACTGGCATCACACGCCCGACGATACGCTCGACAAGATCGATCCCGCAGAGATGCAGCAGAATGTCGCCGCCTGGACCATGATGATCCGCATCATGGCCGACGCGCCGGAGGATCTGATGCTGCCGAAATCCAGCTAGAACCCATGTCGTCGCGCGGGGCCGGGGGAAAGTCTTTCCATCCCGCGTAACCCCTGCGATGTTGCAGGTGATGACGGGACCATTACCAACCGAGCCGAGCGCGCTCATGCTCGACGTCGCCTCTGGCGACGACGGAGCCTTTCGTGCGCTTACGCAGGTGCTTTACGGGCCCGCGATCGGCACGGCGATGAAGGTGCTGGGTAACCGGGCCGAAGCAGAGGACGCAGTGCAGACCGCACTCGTCAAACTGTGGAAGACGGCGGACCGCTTCGACCCTCAAAAGGCGAAGGTCCAGACCTGGTTCCGGCGGATCGTCGTCAACTGCTGCATCGACAGGAAACGGGCACTGAAGCCGGTGGACGATATCGACGACATGGTCGGCATCGCATCGGACGAGTTGAGCCCGGAAGAGCAGACCGGCGATTTCATGCGTGACCGGCGCGTGAATGCGGCGGTGATGGAACTCCCCGCGCGGCAACGGGCCGCGATCACGCTGTTCTACGGCGACGGGGCGACGATGAACGAGATTGCCGAGGCGCTGGAAACGACGCCGAAGGCAATCGAAGGCTTGCTCGCACGGGCGCGGGCGGATTTGGCACAGCGGCTGGCGTCGCTGCAAGAGGAGTTGGAGGCATGAAAAGCCCCGAAACTATCAGGTATCCCGGCACGCGGCCGGAGCCGATCGACCATATGCTGAGCCTTTGGGCCAGCCAGGGCCGCGACGTACCCGTCTCTCCCGGCGATGCGCTGGCCGCGGCGGATGCGGCACTCGCGGCGGCGGCGCGCGGTCCCGCCGTCCAGCGCCGCTGGCTTCCCGGCGCGGCGATGTTCGGCGGCGGCATGGCGGCGGCCATCGCGGGCGTGCTGGTGTTTTCAGGCACAGGTCCCGACGCTGCGCCCGGTGCCGCCCCGGCGGCGGACACGCAGATCGCCTCTGCACCGACAGCGGAGAATATCGAGCTTGCCAGCACCTTCGAAACCGATCTTGGCGATGCCGCCCCCTTTGGCGCGCCGCAGCGCGTCGGCGGCGATATTCCTGAAATCCAGACCGCGTCGCTGGAAAACGACCTCGGTAACATGAGTTTCGACGGGGCCAATGATGACCTGTTGATGGTGGGCTATGTCTTCACGCCCCGCCCGGAAGAGGAGTTGATGCTGCCATGAACCGCCATATGATGCTGCCCGTTCTGATCGCGCCGCTGATCGCCCTCGGCGTTGCCGCATCCGCGCAGGCCCAGCAGCCGTTTGGCGGGCTGTCGCAGGAGGGCCGCGCCATCCTTGCGGAGGCGATGACCAAGCAGGATGTCCCCGGCCATGACGAGGATGTCCGCCGCGCCCGGCTGAAGGTACTTCAGCTGCTGTCGGCGGAAAAGCTCGACATAGACGAAATCGCCGAAGCGCAGGAGCGCGAGCGTGAGCTTGTCATGAAAGACCATGCGCGCGCGCAGTCGAGAATGCGCGACGCCTACGAAAAACTCTCCCGCGAAGACCGCCAGGCCTTCGCCGCCGCCATGGCCTACCGCGAAGCCCGGGTTCGCCAGCGCATGGAACTGGCAAAGGACCGGATGCAGATGCTGGACCGCATGATGGCCAGCCAGCGCCGCGCCGCAGAGCGGCGGGCCGGTGCGCGGAACGTGTCGGATTGAGGGAAAGGCGCTCGCTTCTCTTTTATGAACGGTATTGCGGCGCAGGCCGGGAGTCATCTCAAGGACCACCAGGCGCCGCGATTTTGGAAGCTGGATTCCTTCCGTCGCCGGAATGACAGGCTGTCTAGCGGCTCCGAAGCATTCAGCCCGGAACCCACCCCGTCTGCCGTTTCACCTCGTCCCACATGACCCCGCAGGCGCGCTTCGCGACCGCCCCCGGAGCGCCATTTCCAACGTCGCGGTCGTCGAGCCGCACCACTGGCATCACCGGCGAGCTTGCCGACGTCAGGAATATCTCCCGCGCCGCGCGCAGGTCGTCCAGCGAACAGACCGCCTCCCGTACCTCGACGCCCGCATCCTCCAGCAGTCCCAATAACCGCCGCCGCCGCGATCCGGGCAGGACATCGTTGGTCAGCGGACGCGTCACCACCACGCCGTCCGCGTCCACCATCCACACCGTCGTCGTGCTGCCCTCGGTCACGGTGCCGTCCGGCGCGACCAGGATGGCTTCATAGGCCCCGGCCTCCCGCGCCGCCTGTTTCGCCAGCACATTTGGAAGGAGCGCGACAGACTTGATATCGCGCCGCGCCCAGCGCTCGTCGGGGTGCGTAATGGCGCTGACACCCTTCGCCTGCAGGGCCGGGCGGGCGGCGAAGTCGAAGGGCTTCACGGTCATCACCAGCCCCGGCGCAGCGCCTTCGGGAAAGGCATGGTCTCGCGGTGCGGCCCCGCGCGTGACCTGCAGATAAAGAAGCCCATCCCTCACGCCGTTCATCCTGACCAGCCGCTTCGCCTGCACCGTCAGCGCCGCGTCCGACATGGGCGCGGCCATCCGCAGCTCACGCAGGCTCCGTGCCAGCCGGTCCAGGTTCAGCCGCCAGTCGAACAATTTGCCGCCCAGCACCGCGGCGACCTCATAGACGCCGTCCGCGAACAGATAGCCGCGGTCGTGGATGGAAACCTGTGCGCGCGCGGCAGGCAGGATGCGGCCGTTCACATAGGCTAGGCTTGGCATGTCGCAGTGTCTCCGGCGGTCTCGCCCGCGTCTATAAGGGGCCTGTTCGCCGCCGCCTAGAATTTCCCGCCTTTCCGCTGTCCTACATGCTGCCGGATCGGTTATTCCGATGCGCAGGCCAGATGACGGGGGAGCTGGGGCATTTTTCTTCTAGCAAGAACGGGTGCGCGTACCGCACATGCCTGTGCGGCTTCGGATTTCTGCGGCTCCGGCCGCGCCGTACTGGCCGCGCGCATCGGAATGCGCGGATTGGCCGGACCGCGACAGGGTGTGAAGCGGTGTGAAGTTGCGGATGAACCCGATGGCTTTCCGCTGCGTTCGAAATCCTGAAGTGGAACGGTTATGACATCGATTATCTGGTTTCGAGAAGACCTGCGCCTGTCGGATCAGGCCGCCGTTCGCGCCGCCGCCAGCGAAGGTCCGGTCATCCCGGTCTACGTCCTCGACGACAGCTCGCCCGGAAAATGGGCGATGGGCGGCGCGCAGCGCTGGTGGCTGCACCACAGCCTGAAAAGCCTTGCCGCCAGCCTTGAGGAAAAGGGGCTGAAACTCATCCTTCTGAAGGGCGAGGCGTCAGTGAAGGTTGGCGCGCTGGCGGACAAGCTCGGCATCGACAGGGTTCACGCCGTCGAGCATTACGAACCCTGGTGGCGCGACCAGCAGGAGAAGCTGGCGGACCGCCTCGATCTCGTGCTGCACCCCGGCCGGCTGCTGGCCGAGGTCGGCACCGTGAAGACGAAATCGGACAGCCTCTACAAGATCTTCACACCCTTCTGGAAGTCCCTGCAGGAGGTCATGCCCCCCGCCGAGCCCGAACGCCGCCCCGCGAAGATGGAGGCCCCGGACAGCTGGCCGGACAGCGACGATCTCACCGACTGGGACCTGCTGCCCACCGATCCCGACTGGTCCGGCGGCTTCGATGAATGGACCCCCGGAGAGGACGGCGCATCCGCCCGCCTGCACGAATTCGCGGACAGGGTCGGCGACTATGCCGAGGGCCGCAACCTGCCATCAAGGGACCTGACCAGCCGCCTCAGCCCGCATCTGCACATGGGCGAACTCTCGCCGCAAAAGGTCTGGCACACCGTTCGCGCCGGCCGCCACTGGCAGACCGTCGAAACCTTCCTGTCCGAACTTGCCTGGCGCGATTTCTGCGCGCAGACCATCGTGACCTTTCCGGACTATGGCGACACCAACGGACGCGATCAGTTCAACAAACTGGCCTGGACCGACACGTCGAAGGGAGAGGGCAGGGACCGTCTGAAGGCATGGCAGCGGGGCCGGACGGGCTATCCGATCGTCGATGCGGGGATGCGCCAGCTCTGGGCAACCGGCTGGATGCACAACCGCGTCCGCATGATCACCGCGCAATTCCTTATCAAGCACCTGCTCATCGATTGGCGCGAAGGAGAACGCTGGTTCTGGGACTGCCTGATCGACGCCGACTATGGCTCCAACAGCCAGAACTGGCAGTGGTCGAGTGGGTCTGGCATCGACTCCCATCCTTTCCACCGCATGATGAATCCCAAATCGCAAAGCCCGAAATGGGAGGCGGAAAGCTACATCCGCGAGTGGGTGCCGGAAATCGCGGACCTGCCGGATGATGCCATCCACGTCCCATGGGAAGCGGACAAGGGGGTGCTGAAAAAGGCGGGCATCAAATTGGGCGAGGACTATCCTGAGCCTATTGTCAGTCACGAAGCCGCCCGCGAACGGGCATTGAGCGAATATAAAAAAGCGAAAAGCTGAAAATCGCACATTGCCGCTGGCGATTGGAGCGGGTGAGGGGAATCGAACCCCCGTCACTTGCTTGGGAAGCAAGAGCTCTACCATTGAGCTACACCCGCGAAGGGTTTTGAAATAGCGCGGGCAACGCCCCGCCACAACGGAGAAACATCATGCGTGAAGCCGCCATCGTCTCAACCGCCCGCACCGGCGTTGGAAAGGCCTATCGCGGCGCGTTCAACGCGACCGAGGCCACCGTCCTTGGCGCGCACGTCATGAAGGCCGCCGTGGAACGGGCCGGGATCGACGTGACGCGCATTGACGATGTCTTCTGGGGCGTCGGCAACCAGTGGGGCACGCAGGGGGCGAATGCGGGCCGCATGTGCGCCTTGGCGGCGGGATTTCCGGTGGAGGTGCCGGGCTTCACGCTCGACCGCAAATGCGGGTCCGGTCTCAACAGTGTCGCGCTTGCTGCGCGCTCGATCATTGCTGGCGATATCGACGTCGCGCTGGCGGGCGGCATGGAATCGATCAGCTGGACCGTGACGAAGGATGCGCCGCGCTACCAGAACGAGAGCGTCCTCGCCGAACAGCAACACGCCTATATGGCGATGATCGAAACGGCCGAGATTGTCGCCGAACGCTACGGCGTCAGCCGCGGGGATCAGGACGACTTTGCCGCCGCGAGCCAGCAGCGCGCCGAGGCCGCAACCGAAGCGGGACGCCTGGGGGAGGAGATCGTTCCGATCACCGTCACGCGGAAGCTCTATGCCAAAGATGGCAGCGAGACGGGAACGGAAAAGGTCACCGTCACTGCCGACGAGGGTATCCGCCCCGGAACAACCAGGGAGATTCTGTCGAATCTGAAACCCGTATGGTCAGGCGGCGATGTCGTTGCCGAGGGTAAATATGTGACGGCGGGGAATGCCAGCCAGCTGTCGGATGGCGCGGCGGCGCAAATCGTCATGGATCACGAAACGGCAAAGGCGGAGGGCCGGGATATCCTTGGCGTCTATCGCGGCTTTCAGGTCGCGGGCTGCAAGCCGGAGGAAATGGGGATCGGCCCGGTCTTTGCGATCCCCAAGCTGCTGGACCGGGCGGGCCTGGCCATCGCCGATATCGGTCTTTTCGAGATCAATGAGGCCTTCGCCTCGCAGGCGCTCTATTGCCAGCGCAAACTTGGTATCGACCATGACCGGCTGAACGTGAACGGCGGTGCCATCGCCATCGGTCATCCCTTCGGCATGTCCGGTAGCCGCCTGCTCGGCTCCGTCCTTCTCGAAGCCCGCCGCCGCGGCGAGCGCTGGGTCGTCGTCAGCATGTGCACTGCGGGCGGCATGGGCGCGGCGGGCCTTTTCGAGGTGCCGGGGAACTGAACACGATCCTGCAAAAGCGCCGCCCCCGGACTTCGCCGGATTGACGACGTTTTTTTAGTCGGGGTTTTTACTCCCGAAATCCGGGATCGATGCGATCAAGCTTTCTGAGGAGCGCAGGCCAGGCCAGCATCTGGCTCACCATTGCCATGTTCTGCGGCGCGGTCTGTCCAGCAACTTTCTCCGGCGTGCCCTGCGGCGGGTTATTGAGATTCTCGCGTCCCGCCGACAGCATGTGCACCTGTGTTTCGCAGGCGCGCTCCAGAAAATACATGCGGAGAAAGGCATCGGCCACCGTTTCGCCCACTGTCAGCGTGCCGTGGTTCCTCAGGATCATGGCATGCTTATCGCCAATATCCTCGACCAGCCGCTCACGCTCCTCCAGGTCGGTCGCGATGCCCTCATAGTCATGATAGGCGACATTGTGCAGCGCGATCATGGCCGTCTGCGTATGCGGCAGCAGACCTTCCGACATCGCCGACACCGCCTGCCCATGCGGCGTATGCAGATGCAGCACGGCATGGGCATCTTCGCGGGCCATATGGATCGCGCTGTGGATCGTGAAGCCCGCCGCGTTGGTCATGTAGGGCGTTTCCATCACTGGATGCCCGTCAGTGTCGATCTTTACCAGGGACGACGCCGTTATCTCCTCAAACATCAGATTGTACGGGTTGATCAGAAAATGATGCTCTGGCCCGGGCACACGCGCCGACAGGTGCGTGAAGATCAGGTCGTCCCAGCCGTACATCGCCACCAGCCGGTATGCGGCGGCCAGATCGACGCGGATCGCCCACTCCTCCTCGGAAACCTGCGATCGAACATCGGTCGGCGTCTTCAGCTGTGTGGCCATCATGTCTCTCCCTTTGCGCCGCCGCCAGATGATCGGCGGCATCTTTCACTGCAATATACCACATTCTCCCAGTCGCGCGCCCATTTCTTCCGCCAGCTAAAGGGCCGCTCGCACACCGGGCAGGTCTTTTCCGGAAGTTCGCTCTTTTTCCGCATTTTCGCCATCAGCGGACCTTTCGGTAGAAATTCGCCAGCCGGTCAGGCGGCACGTCCAGCGCCCATCCCGCCAGCATGGCCTGGTTGATGAGCAGCGTCTTCAATGCGCCCACCTGCCGCCAGCGCCGGTTCGAAGTCGTCACGCTCTGCGGCAGCGTTTGAACCCGGCCGAGGCGGCGGGCACGAACAACAAGATCGAAATCCTCCATGACGGGTATAGGACGAAATCCGCCGAGCCGCGAAAACATGTCCTGCGTCAGGAAAAGCGCCTGGTCGCCATATGGCAGCGAAAGCGCGCGGCTGCGGACATTGGCCACCGCTTCGATCATCTTTTCGAGCGGACGGGCATTGCCAATCGAAAGTGAAAATGCACCCAGTGCCACATCCGGCCGGGAAAGCAGCTGCCCGGCCGCGTCCTGCCATCCAACGGGAAGGAGGCTGTCCGCATGAAGGAACAGAAGCGCCTCCGTCCCGGCATTGGTCGCGCCGCTGTTCTGCTGCGCTCCGCGACCGCCGCTTTCCGAAAGGACAAGCGCACCCGCTTCCCTGGCGATCGCGGCAGTCGCGTCCGTACTTCCGGCATCGACGACAATCACCGGCTCGGTCCCGGCGGACGCGACGGCTGATGCGATATGAGCTGCCTCGTTGAGCGCCGGGATGACGACCGTAAACCGCATCAGGCTGACAGGTCCGGCCAGCGCGCAACATCTTCTGGCCGGTCCAGGTCCGCCAACATGGCAGCAGTCGCAAGGTCCAGGCCCAGACGTCTGGCATTGACTTTGACACGGGCAAAGACATCGGCGCCGCCCCAGCGCACATCCTCGAACAAGTGAGCGTTGGGGGCATTGACGCCGATAAGCCAGAAGCCGCCATCCTCAGCGGGACCGAGGACCACGTCGCTCGCCAATAGGAGTTCAGCCGCAGACCGCACGGCATGGGCGCTTATATCCGGAAGATCGCTACCGACGATGATAGCGGGACCGCCTGCCATCGCCGTCAGCATCCGCGCGCCCAGATCACCGTCTGTCTGCTCGATCAGGTCGATATCCGGGCCGAGCCAGTCTCGAAACGTCGCCGCGTCCGCACCCGTATAGGCAACCACGGGATTCAGGCTCCGCAGGCGGTCCAGTGTTCGCTCGGCCAGCCGTCTGTGCATTGCCGCTGCGCCCTCAGCGCCCAGCGCCGGGATCAGCCGGGTCTTGCATTTGCCCGGCACGGGATAGCGGGCGAAGATGATTGGGCGTATCGTGTCTGTCACAATCGCGGCCTAACACGCGCCTACGCCTACGGGGAGAATTTATGAGCCTGCACCTTCGCCGCCGCCATTTTCTGGCCGCAACGGCCGGTTTAACGCTGATGGGCGCGCCGTCGGGATTGCTTGCTGCGACGATGGGAAAGGGGTTCACCCACGGCGTCGCCAGTGGCGAGCCCTCAGCGGATTCGATCCTTCTCTGGACGCGGTTTGTCGGCAGCACCGACACGACCGCGCTGGCCGTGGACCTGGCGGAAGACGCCGAATTTGGGCGGGTCGTTGCGAGCGGCGACGCCGTTGCCAGCGTGGAAACAGGTCATTGTGCCAAGGTCACGCTGACCGGCCTCGAACCGGCGCGGTGGTATTTCTACCGCTTCCGCGCTGCATCGGGAGAAACGTCGCGCGATTGGCCGTACCCGCACCCTTCCTGCAGGCGGCAAGGACCCGTTCGCCATGGCGGTCATGTCATGCTCAAACCTGCCTTTTGGCTATTTCAATGCCTACGCCCATGCGGCTGAGCGGGACGACGTGCACCTTGCCGTGCATCTGGGCGACTATCTCTATGAATATCCCGTTGGCACCTATCCAAGTGCTGCGGACACCGTTCCGGGTCGCATTCTCGATCCGGCGCATGAGATCGTCACGCTGGACGATTATCACCGCCGCTTCGCCGTCTATCGCGCCGACCGCGATCTGCAGCGCCTGCACCAGACGCTGCCCATGATCGCGATCTGGGACGATCATGAATTCACCAATGACGCCTGGAAGGACGGTGCGCAGAACCATCAGCCTGACGAAGGCGACTGGAATGTGCGCAAGGCGGTGGCGAAAGCGGCTTACCGGCACTGGATGCCTGTGTCCGAAGAGCCATATAAAAGCTACGATATCGGAGACCTCGCAACCTTGTTCCGGGTGGACACGCGCGTTGAAGGACGTGACGAGCAGCTGGATATCGCGAAGGTCGTCAAGGCGGCCGGAAGCTTTGAAGCCGGCCTGAAACGCCTGCTGGAAAAAGACTATGTCGACCCGCAGCGCACCATGCTGGGCTTGAAGCAGGAGGCATGGCTGCAGGCCGAGATTGAGCGGTCGGTCGGTGCCGGCAAGCAATGGCAGCTGCTGGCGCAGCAGGTCATCATGGGTGACAGTTTCACGCCGCCCGAGGTCCGCGACTGGATCGATCCGGAAACGACGCCAGGCTATGTGAAGGAACGCGTCGATGCGGCGCTGGCGCTGGCTAGGGTTGGTATCCCGGGCAATCTCGATGCGTGGGGCGGTTATCCGGCGGCGCGGTCACGCCTGCTGGCAGGGGCGCAGTCCGCCGATGCGAATCTGATCGTGCTGGCGGGGGACAGTCACAACAGCTGGGCGTTTGACCTTGCCGAAAACGATGCGCCTGCAGGGGTCGAATTCGCCGTCTCTTCGGTTACCTCCCCGGGCTATGAATCCTTTTTGCCGAAAATTGATCCCGCTGAAATCGCGGACAGGCTGATGGCGGTGTCACCGGAACTGAAATGGGCCGACACCTCCCAGCGCGGCTATGGCGTTGTGCGCATGAGTGCGGATGAGGCAAGTTGCGAATGGACCTATGTCGACACCATCAAATCGCGCAGCAGGTCTGCATCGGTCGGCAGACGCCTCACCGTGAAACCCGGAGCGAGACGATTAGACGTCTGACGTCTCGGCGTGTTTCCTGACAAAGTCTGCAATTTCGGTCTGGGCCAGCTTCGATTCACGGAAAAAGAAGATCGGCCAGACGTGCATCAGGCCCGCCCCTTCGCGATAGTCGATGTCGGGCACCTTCTCGTGCAGCCGGCGGGCGTCGGTAACCAGCACATCCGCCCCGCCACCATAGACCAGCGTTGGCGGCAGACCTGTCAGATCGCCATTGATCGGACTGCAAAGCGGATGCTCGGCGGGCAGATCGCCGGCATAGGTTTCCCCGCATTTCCTGATCCCTGAAAGGGTCAGCAAAGGATCATGCGGTTCGATTTCGCGCTGACGCGGGTCGCCGGGAACGGCATCGAGATAGGGGCAGATCAGGCAGAGGGCTGCGGGAGGCGGCAAACCTTCTGTCCTGGCCAGTTGCGTGACGGCGAGCGATAGTCCCGCCCCCGCGCTGTCCCCCATCAGAACAGGCGGCGCTGATTGTGCCATGCGCCGATATATATCCAGCGCGAAGGCAGTCGTGCGTCTGGGACCGGACGCGGGGGCGAGCGGATAGAGGGGGACGGTAAAGGCAATAGCGTGCGCTTTCGCCATCGTTGCGATGAAGCGCCAGTGGATCACGTCGATGGGATAAACATAGCCGCCACCATGGAAATAAATGACTTCCGCGCTCGGCCGGCCCTTCGGCGCGACGCGCCAGACAGAGCGGCCATCGACCGTGTCGTGGCTGATATCCAGATCGCGCCGCATCGCCTTTGTCGGGACCGGCGTCATCTGGCGCTGCTTTTTCGCTACGCGCGCATCGAACCGGTCATCGCCGTTATACTGGCGTTTGATGAGCCGCGTTTTCAGGAGCAGCCAGCTGACCGCTCGAGTCAGGAAATCCGGTTCGCCGTAACAACTCTCGCTGGCAGTCATTTGCTGTCCTCCCGTCTTGGAGCGGTCAATGCGCGGGCATCGACTGAGTGGCAACCTTTACCGTGCGTCCATCACCCTGCTAACGGCGCGGAAAACATGTTCCGGGGGAATGAGGCATGAGCGATAGCGGGGGTCGGGCGGAGGAGATCGAATTCGATCCGCAGCGTGACCGGCTGGTCATCACCGCATCGTCACTTGGCACCGTTTTCGAATGGTATGATTTCTTTGTGTATGGCACGCTCGCCGCGCTCCTCGGACGACTGTTTTTCGCGCAGGTTGAAAGCGCGACACTGGCGTTTCTTCTCAGCCTTGCAACCTTTGCGGTGGGCTTTCTCGTCCGCCCAATTGGGGCTGTCATCTTCGGTTATCTTGGGGACAAGGTTGGGCGGAAATATACGTTTCTCGTCACCATCACGCTCATGGGTCTGGCAACCGCCTGCGTCGGCCTGTTGCCGACACATGCCCAGATTGGCACGGCCGCGCCGATCCTGCTCGTTATCCTGCGCGTCCTCCAGGGTCTGGCGCTCGGCGGTGAATATGGCGGCGCGGCGATTTATGTCGCGGAACATGCGCCGCGAAACCGGCGCGGGTTTTACACCGGTTTTATCCAGGCGTCCGTATCCGTCGGTTTCCTGTTGGCACTGGGCGTCGTGATCGGCACGACCTGGATCCTCGGCGAAGAAGCGTTCGCCGCCTGGGGCTGGCGTGTGCCGTTCCTGATCTCTCTGCTACTGCTGGCGATATCGCTCTGGATTCGACTGAAGCTGAACGAAAGTCCGGTGTTTCAGAAGATGAAAGCGGCAGGCCGCAATGCCGCCAATCCCCTGAAGGAAAGCTTCAACAGCTGGGCGAATATCAAACTGATCCTCGTCGCGCTGTTCGGCATTGCTGCGGGCCTGACGGTGATCTGGTACAATGCGCAATTCTACACGCTCTATTTCCTGCAATCGACATCGAAAGTGTCGGAGGCTGACGCGCGCGAGCTGATCGCCTATGGCGTCATCGTCGCCGCGCCCGCGTTCGTTTTCTTCGGCTGGCTGTCCGACAGGATCGGCAGGCGCAAGGTGATGATCACGGGCTACGCGCTGACGCTCGTTCTGATGTTTCCGCTCTATCAGATGCTGGCAGGTGCCGCGAACCCGGCGCTTGCCTCGGCGATGGAGGAAAATCCCGTCGTCGTCAGCGTACCGGCCGATTGCGGCTATAACGCCCTTGCCGATGTGCAGAAGACCGACTGCGCGCGCAGCCTGGAATGGTTCGTGGGGAACGGCATCGATTTCTCCCGTGTCGACGGCGATTTCGCTGTCGAGGTTGCGGAAACGCGATTTCTGGGCTTCGACCCGGACGGGTTCGAGGAAGCCGTGCGCGAGGCGGGTTATCCCGCGACGTCTGACCCAGAGGAGCGGAGCGATGCCACGGTGCTTTTGGGGATCATCGTTCTCAGCCTGTTGAGTGCCGCCACTTACGGTCCTGTCGCCGCCATCCTCGTTGAGCTGTTTCCGGCGCGCATTCGCTATACGTCGATGTCGGTTCCCTACCATATCGGAACCGGTGTTTTTGGCGGCCTGTTGCCCTTCGTTTCGCAATTGATCGTGGTGCAGACCGGCGCGGTGTTCGCGGGGCTATGGTACACGTTCGTCATCGTCAGCGTGGCGCTTGTGACGACGTTCTTCTTT
This sequence comes from uncultured Alphaproteobacteria bacterium, assembly GCA_963710205.1. Taxonomy (GTDB): domain Bacteria; phylum Pseudomonadota; class Alphaproteobacteria; order Sphingomonadales; family Sphingomonadaceae; genus Pacificimonas. The sequence continues at coordinate 392,990 of CAVPZG010000004.1, forward strand.
CTGCCCGAAACGGCGGGGCGCGATATTTCAGGCTAGCCGAACTTGCCTTTTTTCGGTCCCAGATAGCCGAACAGATAGGCCGCAACCTTCCGCATCTGGATTTCCTCCGCACCCTCCGTGATGCGATAGCGGCGATGGTGGCGATAGATGTGCTCGAACGGTTTTTCACGGCTATAGCCGATGCCGCCATGCACCTGCATGGCGCGGTCCGCGGCTTCGCAGCACAGGCGGTTCGCCCAGTAATTGCACATGCTGACCTTGTCCGAGATGGTTTTCTCGATGTCCTTGTGGTCCATATTGTCCATGTCCCACGCCGTCTTGCGGATTAGCCAGCGCAGCATTTCGGCCTGTGTCGCAAGCTCGACGAGAGGAAACTGAATAGCCTGGTTCTTCGCAAGCTCCTCTCCGAACGGTTTGCGTTCGCGCGCATATTTGACGCTTTCCTCAATACAATAGACTGCCGCGCCAAGCGAAGAGGCGGCCTGGCGGATGCGGTTCTGGTGAACAAAGCTCTGTGCCAGGGCGAGGCCGCCGCCGAGCGGACCGAGAAGTGCGCTTTCGGGGACCCAGACATCCCTGATCGTCAGCCGGGGATGATCGGTCGGCATGTTGAACGTCCAGATGTAATCCTCGACGTCGATCAGATCCGCGGGCGTCAGGAAGCAGCTGATCCCGCGTGCCTCGCCATCCTCACCGGATGTGCGTGCAAACACGGCACAATGCGTTGCGTGGTGCATGCCGGTGATCCACATCTTGCGGCCATTCAGCAGGAATCCGTCCACGCCGTCCCGCGTTTCCGGAACGCCGCGGGTTTCCATATGCGTCGCATCACTTCCATGGTCCGGTTCGGTCAGGCCGAATGCGACGCGGCGCTCACCGGAAAAGCCGCCGAGGATGAATTCCTCTTTCTGCGCCTCCGTGCCGAACTGCTCGTACATCTCGACGAAGGGGAAATTGCCGACAATACTGTGTTCGCTTTGCAGATCGTTATGGAGGCCAAGACCCTGTGCGGCGAAATGCTCGCGGATGACAGCCATCCACAGATTGGACCCGTCCTTGCCGCCATATTTTTTTGGTGCGGAAAAGCGCCAGTGGCCTGCCGCGTCGGCGCGGCGCGTTGCCTCGCGCATCAGCGCCTCCCATTCCGGGCGTGGCAGACCCTGATTCTCAAAGTCCGTGCGGGCATATTCGCGGCGGTGGTCGAAAAAACGAATATTGTCGTCCGTTTCGACAAGTGGCGTGATTTCAGCGGCTATGAAAGCGTCGAGTTCCGCCAGATAGGCGGTCAAATCGCTGGGAAGGGAAAAATCCATAAATATCGGCTCCTCAGGAGGAGCAGATTAGCGTCTGGACCAGACCTGTCGCCTCCCGTTCAGGGGAGGTGTCAGTTCCAGCTGGTTTTCGAGCCCGGCGGGAGGCCCTTCTCGTTCTCTGTCATTTCCTTCAGCGTTTCGGCGGGGTGCGCCTCTTCTTCGCGCAGTTTTTCCGTTTTTTCGGTTGGCTTTTGCGCTTCATCCTGAGGCGGTGTCTTTGGAGGTTTGGCCATGATGATCCTTTCCGGGCGAATATGCGTAAGAACAGTCAGAGCATGGATGACGTTCCGGACAAGGGGCGGGCATAGTTCAGGTGGAGACGTTCAGCTGGGGAAAATGCATAAAATTTCCGGGGTCCGGGAACCCTTGTTGAAAAGGGTCGTTCTCTCACCGGATAGCGAATGACATCCCCCCGCTCTCGCCATCCCGAATATAGAAGCCCGGTCCCGCGCCCATCCCCCCCCAGGACGCTGTGCCGGGCTTCGCCTTTTCAGTCATATTCATTTCCATGGGAACCGTTTGACGGCGTGCGCTGTTCTATTGCCACCACAGGGCACCGAATCTTGTGAAAAGGGAGTTATCACATGCGTAAGTTCACACTCACCGCCATCGCCATCTGCGGCCTGGCTCTCACCGCCTGCAACACCGTCAAGGGTGCTGGCGAAGACATCCAGTCCGTCGGCGAAGCTGGCGAAGACGCCATCAACTAAAAGCGTTTTCAAGAATGCCCGAGGGTGTCGTGCACGTGAGTGCGCGGCACCCTTTTTTTATGGCGCTTCCGTGGTTGCCAGCGCCTTTGCCTCGCGCTTCTGTGTGATGCGGATGGCAATGATCGAGGCCTCGTAAAGGATGATCATCGGAACGGCGAGCATGAACTGGCTGATGACGTCCGGCGGCGTAACGATGGCGGAAATCACGAACGCGACGACAATTGCGTAGCGGCGAAATCCCTTCAGCTGGTCGACAGTGACAATTCCAACCCGCGCCAGCAGCATAAGCGCGACGGGCACGAGAAAGCAGGCTCCGAAAGCGAAAATCAGGCTCATCACGAAGCTGAGATAATCGCCAATGGCAGGAAGGGCGGTGAGCGCCAGCCCGTCGGTCGTTCCCTGAAATTTCAAGAGAAACGTAAAGACCGTGGGCATTGCGACATAATAGGCCATGGCAGCGCCAGAAAAGAACAGCACCGGCGTCATGATCAGAAAGGGCAGCATCGCGCGCTTCTCATTCCTGTAGAGGCCGGGCGCGACGAAGCTCCAGATCTGGTTGGCGATGACCGGGAAGGCAAACAGGAAGGCGGCGAAGAGGGAAACCTTGATCTGCGTGAAAAACGCCTCGTAAAGTTTCGTGTAGATCAGCGTCTGGTTTTCCGACTGGCCAATCCGGTCATAGGCATCAAGGAGCGGTTGCCCGAGAAAGGCGATCAGCCTGTCGGCGAAGCTGAAGGCGATGAAAAACGCGATGAGCAGTGCGGCAACTGACCAAAGCAGGCGTGTTCTGAGCTCGATCAGGTGATCGAGGAGAGGCGCCCTTGAATCGTCGAGTTCGTCGTTCCCGGTCGTCATGATTTCGATTCATCCTGAGCGGGTTGACCGGTATTCTCGCCTGCAACAGAGGAATCGGGTGCTGGTGGCATGGTCCCCACGGAGCGGGAGACATGTGTATCCTCCCCTTCCCGGGACAGGTCCGGAGCCGGGCGAGCCGCAGCCGCTTTAGCATCGTCTCCGGGCATGGGCGGCCCGGTCATGATCGTCTGATTATGCTTGTCCCACTTCGCCTGCATTTCCTCGAGCTCGGCCTGACGCATCATTTCGTCAATGCCGGATTTGAAATGCCGTGCCGTGCCGCGGAGCTTCGCCATCATCTGACCGGCGGCACGCATCAATTTGGGCAAATCCTTCGGGCCGACAACGATCAAGGCGACGATCGCGATCAGCAGCAGTTCCATCGACCCCAGGTCGAAAAAGGGCATGGACTATGCCTTTGGTTCGGAAGGTGTCGAAACGGTTTCGGATGTAGTGACGGCCGGTTTGGCATCGACCTGCTTTGGCGGCGCGGGTTCGTCCTCGTCGTCGGCAAGGCCGGTCTTGAAGCTTTTGATTCCCTTGGCAAGATCGCCCATCATCTCGGAAATCCGGCCCTTGCCAAACAGCAGCATGATGATGATCGCAACGACTAGCCAGTGCCAGATACTTAGGCCGCCCATGATATTTCTCCGTCCAAATGAATTTTGCCCGTGCTAGCGGACTTTCATTACCATAATAGGGCAGCGCGCGCCGCGCGGCAAACCATTGACGCAGGTTCATGCCTGCGCGACTAAGCCTGTGCAGCTTCAGTATCAGGGGGACACGGTATCCGCTATGGAAGAAAATGAATATGCTGGCGAAACGCATGCGTCCGCGACATCGGGCGGCCATATCGGCACGCTGCTGCAATCGGCGCGACTGGAGCAGAATCGCGAACTGAGTGATATCGCCGCGCAGACGCGTGTTCCCCTGCGGCACCTGTCGGCTATCGAGGAGGGGCGGCACGATGATTTGCCCGCGCTTCCCTACACGCTGGGTTTCGTGAAAAATTATGCGCGCGCCATCGGCATGGATCCGGAGGCCGCCGCCGCACAGTTCCGCGGCGAAACAAACCTGACGGTCCGTGAGCCGACGATAACGGTCATGGAGCCCATCGACGTTCGCCGCTCGCCGCCACGGTCCGCCATCATCCTCGGCCCGCTGATCGTGGGTCTTCTGGCGATTGTTATCCTTGCGTGGGGCAGCGGCTGGTTTGGCGGTGAAAATGACGTCGCGGAGGTGAACGACGATCCCCTGGCTGATATGGACGTGGCCGACAATGTCGGTACCGCAGCGCCGGAAATTGTAGCGGCGCTCGCACCCGCGCCAGAGCCGGCCCTGCCAACTGGCGAGGTCGTGATAACGGCATCAGCCGACGCCTGGATGCGGATTTCGAACGAGGATGGCCGTGACAAACTGTTCGAACGCGTTCTTGCCGCAGGCGAAAGTTACACGGTTCCTGCCGGAACGCCCGACCTCTACATCAAGGCGGGCAATGCCGGAGCGCTGACGCTGACGATCGGCGGCACGGAAATGCCGAAACTGGGCGGAATGGGCAGCGTTGTCGGACCTGTCGCCCTGACCGCGGAAGCCCTCAACGCCAATGCCGACGGTGACACGCCCGCTTCCGACGGGGGCTGACATCCTGGTTCACCGTAGCCTAAGGCACATGACTGCAAATCGCACCGCGAACCAATTGGAGCGCCCAATATGATCCGCACACTCACCCTCGCCGCCCTTGCCGCGTCCATGTTGTCCGCGCCGATTTCGGCGCAGACGGTCGACACGCTCGACCGCCGCCTCAACAATCTCGAAAAGGAAGTGCGCGCGGTACAGCGCAAGGTTTTCCCTGGTGCGAATGAGCGCTTTTTCGAGCCCGAGATTGCGCCCCCGGCGCAGGCGGACGGCTTTGGCGTTCCCGCTGCAACGCCATCCACCGTTGTTACGGACAGGATCGATGCCCTGGAGGCGCAGCTATCCACGCTGACTGGCCAGATGGAGGAAAACAGCTTCAAGCTGCGCCAGCTTGAAGAGAATTTCACGCGGTTCGAGAATGACATGAAGTTCCGGCTGGAGACGCTGGAAGGTAGCGGCGGTACGCTGGTTGACGGTGACGCTCCGGCCGATGGCCCAAAGGCGCAATATGATGCCGCCTATCAGCTTTATACCAGCAAGGACTGGGCTGCGGCACAGGGCGCTTTCGGCGAATTTCTGGAGGCGAACCCGACGCATGAACTGGCGTCAAACGCCGGTTACTGGATGGGCCGCGCCCTTTTGCAGCAGGGTCAGCCCGTGCAGGCCGTGCAGGCGTTTCTCTCCAACTATCAGGACCGCCGCGACGGCAACCGCGCCGCCGACAGCCTGCTATGGGTCGGCAAGGCACTGATGCAAATCGATCCGCCGCGCACGGCGCAGGCCTGCCAGGCTTATGATCGACTGGAAGACGAATATTCCGGCAAGCAGTCAGACGAGGTCGCCACTGGACTGGTTGAGGCGCGGCTGGCAGCGAGCTGTTCCTGACCTTCTGGCCCTCGATCTGCCGGCCGGGCGACTGGCGCTGGCCGTCAGCGGCGGCGGCGACAGCTTGGGGATGCTGGCACTAGCGCTGAAACAGGCGCGCGACCGGATCGTGGTTCTGACGGTCGATCATGCCCTGCGCGCGGGAAGCGCCGAAGATGCGGCCCATGTGGCTGCGATCTGCGCGCGCCGGGCTGTCTCTTGCGAAATTCTGACGCTCGACTGGCCCGGAGGTGTCCCGGCAGCCAACCGGCAGGCGCGGGCGCGGGAAGCACGCTACGCCGCCCTTGGCGCCGCTGCCCGCGCTGCGGGCGCGCCGTATCTGCTGACTGCGCATCACGCCGAGGATCAGGCGGAAACCATGCTGATGCGACTGGCAAGGGGCAGCGGGTTGTCCGGTCTTTCCGGCATCAGGGAGACGCGCGAACTGGCCTTCGGGGTCACCTTGCTGCGTCCCTGTCTGCGGCTGAGCAGTGCCTGCCTGCATGCGGCCGCGAAGGCTGCGGATATGGATGTCAGGTATGATCCGTCGAACGCCGACGGCCGACATGACAGAACCCGGTTCCGTGCCCTGCTGGCGGATAGTGCCGACCTTGACCCGGTGCGAATTGCGGAGAGCGCGGGCCATCTTGCGGAGGCCAGGGCCGCGCTCGAATGGGCGGCCGACCTCGCCTTCGCCAGCCGTGCGGCGCATGCTGGCGAATCGATCAGGATCGACCCGCACGGCCTGCCCGCGGAGCTGAAGCGCCGCCTCGTGCTGCGCGCTTTCGCCGCCCTGGACGCTTCGGCCCCGCGCGGTCCGGAGCTGATGCGCTTCATGGAAATGCTAGAATCCGGTTCAAAAGCAACGCTTTCCGGACTGATTGGGGAGCCGGGTTCGCAATGGACATTTTCGCCAGAGCGGCAGCGACAATCATGAAACCTATTGGCGTTACCGTACGAATGCCTATCTTAGTGGTCTACTCCTACCCGAGGACACTTATATGAGTGACAATAACAGCCCGAAGCCGCAGGCCCCCTGGATGAAGAATCTGGCCATATGGGCAGTGATCGTTCTCGGTCTGATTGTCGCCGTTTCGCTGATGGGCGGCGGCGCGGGCTCAGCCAATGAAAAGGTCATCGGCTATTCCGAATTCATTCAGCGCGTCGATGAGGGCGCGGTGAAGGAAGTCGAGATTCAGGGGCAGGAGCTTCGCGGTAACCTTTCCAACGGGCAGCCCTTTGTAACTTATGCGCCCGACGACCCCAATCTGGTGACCCGGCTTGAGGGCAAGGGCGTGACGTTCAACGCCCAGCCTGCCGAAGGGCGCAGCCTGCTTGCCGCGATCCTGATCAACATGCTGCCGATGGCGCTGCTGATCGGTATCTGGATCTTCTTCATGCGCCAGATGCAGAACGGCGCGGGCAAGGGCGCGATGGGCTTTGGTAAGTCGCGCGCCAAGATGCTGACGGAGAAATCCGGCAAAGTGACGTTTGATGACGTCGCCGGGATCGATGAGGCGCGCGAGGAACTGCAGGAAATCGTCGACTTCCTGAAGGACCCGTCGAAATTCGCGCGTCTGGGCGGCAAGATCCCGAAGGGCGCGTTGCTGGTCGGTTCGCCTGGCACGGGTAAGACACTTCTCGCCCGCGCCATTGCGGGCGAGGCAGAAGTGCCGTTTTTCTCGATCTCGGGTTCCGATTTCGTGGAAATGTTCGTCGGCGTCGGCGCGAGCCGCGTGCGCGACATGTTCGAGCAGGCAAAAAAATCCGCCCCATGTATCATTTTCATCGACGAAATCGACGCGGTCGGCCGTCACCGCGGTGCCGGTGTCGGCGGCGGTAATGACGAGCGCGAGCAGACGCTGAACCAGCTGCTGGTCGAGATGGACGGCTTTGATGCCAATGAGGGCATTATCATCGTGGCGGCGACAAACCGTCCCGACGTGCTCGACCCCGCCCTGCTGCGCCCCGGTCGTTTCGACCGTCAGGTCGTCGTGCCGCGACCCGACATCGAGGGTCGCGAGAAGATCCTTGAAGTGCACATGAAGAAGGTGCCGCTCGCCCCAGACGTCGTCGCACGCACGATCGCACGCGGTACGCCAGGCTTCTCGGGCGCCGACCTCGCCAATCTTGTCAATGAAGCGGCGCTGATGGCGGCGCGTTTTGGCAAGCGCCTTGTCGGTATGGCCGATTTCGAGGCCGCCAAGGACAAGGTCATGATGGGGTCCGAGCGGAAATCCATGGTGATGACCGAGGACGAGAAGAAGATGACCGCCTATCACGAGGCGGGTCATGCGCTCGTGTCCATTCACGAGCCGGCGTCCGATCCCATTCACAAGGCCACGATCATTCCGCGCGGCCGTGCGCTTGGCATGGTCATGCGCCTGCCGGAGCGGGACGAATACAGCTATCACCGTGACAAGATGCACGCGAACCTTGCCGTGGCCATGGGTGGGCGCGTCGCCGAGGAGATCATCTTCGGTTATGACAAGGTTTCATCGGGCGCGTCCGGCGACATCAAATATGCGACCGATCTTGCCCGCAACATGGTCACGCAGTGGGGCATGTCGGACAAACTTGGTCCGGTGATGCTTTCGGAAGGCCAGCAGGAAGTTTTCCTGGGTCAGGGCTATACGCAGCAGAAGCCGGTCAGCGAGCAGACCGCCCAGGCGATCGATGCGGAAGTGAAAGCCATCGTCGAACGCGGACTTGAGCGCGCGAAAGAGGTTTTGAAGGGTAACGAAGATCAGCTCCATACCCTTGCGGGCGCATTGCTCGAATATGAAACCCTGTCCGGCGATGAGATCGACAAACTGCTGAAGGGCGAGGATCTTGACCGGTCCGACGGCCCAAAGCCGCGTGTGATCGGCGCTGCGACCGGCGCGAGCGCGATCCCGAAAGCGGGCAAGCGCGCCGGGCGTGGCGGTGAACCGGATGGTGTGCCTGAAGGGGCCTGACAAGGGCAGAGGCCCTGCGAAATAATCCTGCCATTTCGGCGGGGACAGGTTTTCCCCTTTTTGCGCTATGAACGCGCGAAAAGGGGAGACGCCGGATGCAGGGACTGACTGAAGACGCGATTTCAATGCTCAGGTCCGTCATCGCAATGGGCTTGCTCACATTGGTCATGTTTGCGTGGATGTATGCCACACGGCTGCCTGCAATGACGAAGGCTGGAATAGCGCCGCAGGACGCGGCCCATCCCGGCACCTACGAATTGCCCTCGAAAGTCGCGCGTGTCGCGGATAATTACAATCATCTCTTTGAGGCGCCGACGTTATTCTATGCGATCGTGATAGTGGTCGTCCTGATGGGCCACGCGGACCCGGTCCATGTGATATGCGCCTGGAGTTTCGTCATTCTGCGCGTCCTCCATTCGCTGGTCCAGGCGACCATCAACATCGTGATAATGCGCTTTGCCGTGTTTGCGCTCAGCTGGATCGCGCTTGGAATCATGATCGTCAGGTCTGCGCTGAAGGCGTTCTAGCTGGGGCCGCGTTGGAACAAAGTGTCGGCGGGCTTTACACTCGCCTTGATGTCAGCACGATGAAATTTGCATTAATTCTTAAAAATCAATTAGTTAAGATTATTGGCGCAAACCTTGCTCAACTCCCGATCAAGGCGGGGCAAGGGGTCTGGTCTGGGGTTTTTGTGAGGGGTTCAATATGCGTACTTTCCGTTCAGCTGCGCTGGCAGCAACGGGCATGGCTGTCGCCACGCTTGCCGTGCCGGCCAATGCCGCGCCGGTTTTCGATTTCGTCAATTCCGCTGCAGGCGGTGCCGAAGCCGGCACGCAGGCGCGCGAGGGTTTTGAAAAGGCCGGCGCGCTCTGGTCGTCAATTCTGGATGACAATGTCACGATCCGCGTAGCCATTGGTTTCGCGGACCTTCGTCCAGGCGTGCTCGCTTCCGCAGGCTCTGCGCGTTTCAGCACGACGTTCGCGAACACATATGCGGCACTGGCTGCGGATGCGACAACCCTGAGCGACGTTCAGGCGGTGGCAAATCTGCCTGGGGTTCCCTTTAGCTATGTTACCAACGAGCCGGGCAATTGCACCAACATCGCAAACCCCAGCTGCGGCGCGATCGATTCGCGCATTCGCGAAATCGACAACGACAATACGGCCGATAATTTCAACATGCGGATGACGCGTGCCAATGCAAAGGCGCTTGGCCTGCTTGCCGATGACGGTGTCACTATCGACGTCGGCATCACGTTCAGCAGCAATTTCACCTTCGACTTCGACCGTGTGAACGGCATTGACGACGGTGCCTTCGACTTCGTCGGCATCGCCATGCATGAAATCGGTCACGCCCTAGGCTTCGTGTCCGGCGTCGACATCATGGATGTCAACGCGCTTCCTGGTTGCCCAGATTGTGGTCCTGGCGGCGTCGCGGGTCTCGACAATATCGGTTTCGTCGAGACGCTGGACCTCTTCCGTTATGACGAGTTCGAGGGTGCGATGCGCAACTCCCTGGCCGTTGGCGGCAATCCCTGCCTCTCCATCACCGGCGGCGAAGACTGCTTTGCCCTGATGTCTTCCGGACGTTTCAATGGTGACGGCCAGCAGGCCAGCCATTTCAAGGACAATCTGGGTATCGGTATCATGGACCCGACGTTGTCGCGCGGTGAGTTCGCCGATGTCACGGCGTTCGACCGCCTGGCATTCGACATCATCGGCTGGGACGTGAATGACAACATCCTGCCGACACCGGCGCCTGGCGTGCTGGCGCTCTTCGGTCTTGGTCTTGGCGCGATGGCCATGCGTCGTCGTCGCAAATCCGCATAAGGCAGCAACCTTAGCGCAAAAGAGGGGGCAGTATCGTTTCGGCGATGCTGCCCTTTTTTATTGTGAAATCACCGCCAGTTCAGCCTGCTGCCTTGCCCACATATCGGCATAGAGGCCGCCCCGTGCCAGCAGGTCCGCGTGGTGACCGCGCTCGACGATACGGCCGTCACTCATGACCAGGATCTGGTCGGCATCGACGATCGTCGAAAGCCGATGCGCGATCGTGAGTGTTGTGCGTCCGCGGCTCGCTTCCTTCAGGCTTGCCTGAATGGCCTGTTCCGTACGGCTGTCGAGAGCGCTGGTTGCTTCGTCAAGGATCAGTATGGGCGGGTCCTTTAGGATCGTGCGGGCGATGGCGACGCGCTGTTTTTCGCCGCCCGACAGTTTCAGTCCGCGTTCGCCCACGACCGTGTCATAGCCATCCGGCAGACTCATGATGAAGTCATGGATCTGTGCGGCCCTCGCAGCATCCTCGATCTCGGCCTGCGATGACCCGGCGCGGCCATAGCCGATATTATAGCCGATACTGTCGTTAAAAAGGACAGTGTCCTGCGGGACGATCCCGATGGCGGCGCGCAGACTGTCCTGCGTAACGGCGGCGATATCCTGCCCGTCGATGGTGACGCTGCCGCTTTCGATTTCGTAAAAGCGGTAGAGAATGCGGCTGAGGGTAGATTTTCCCGCACCGCTGTCGCCGACAATGGCGACAGTCGCTCCGGCCGGCACTGTGAAGCTGATGCCGTGCAGGATCTGGCGGTCCTCCTCGTAGCGGAACATGACATCGTCAAAAACGACCTCACCGGCAGCGACCTTGATGGCCTTGGCGCCGCGCCGATCGGCGATTTCCGCGCGGGTGTCGATCAGGCGGAACATTTCCTCCATGTCGATCAGGCCCTGCTTGATGCTGCGATAGACCCAGCCGAGCGCGTCCAGCGGACGGAAAAGCTGCATGAGGAGCGTATTGACCAGAACAAGGTCGCCAACCGTCATCTTGCCCTGGCTCCAGCCCCAGACAGTATAGGCCATTGCCCCTGCCATCGTCAGGTTGGTGATCAGCGCCTGACCGACATTCAGCAGGGCCAGACTGTTTTCCGATCGGACGGCACTGTCGCGATAGGTGGTAACGGCGCGGTCGTAGTTCCGCGCTTCGATATCTTCAGCGTTGAAATATTTGACCGTCTCATAGTTCAGCAGGCTGTCGACGGCGCGCTGGGCAGCGTGATTGTCATGGTCAACCATCTGTCGGCGCAGCTTTTGCCGCCATTCGGTGATGCGCTGGGTGAAAAAGATATAGGTGCCCACGGCGACCAGCATGGCGGCGACGGCGGGCGGACCGAGTTTCACCCAGAAGATGCCGCACACGACGGCCAGTTCCAGAAATGTGGGCGCGATGTTGAAGAGCAGGAAATAGAGCATCGAATCGATGCTCTTTGTACCGCGTTCTATGATGCGGGTCAGCGCGCCGGTGCGGCGCTCCAGGTGAAAGCGCAGGCTGAGGCGATGCATATGTCGAAAGACGTCCTGCGCCAGCTGCGTCGCGGCCTGCTGCCCGACCTTCTCAAAGACCGTGTTACGCAGATTGTCGAACAGCGTGCCGCCAAAGCGGGCGCCGGAATAGGCAATGACCATACCGATGGCGACCAGCAGCGCCTGGTCGACGCCGTCCGCGCTCATGGCGTCGATGGCGGCCTTGTAGGCGAAGGGCATCAGCAGCACGACAGCCTTCGACAGAAGGACGAGAATCATCGCGCCGACAATGCGCCAACGTAAATCGAGACGGTCGGCGGGCCAGAGATAGGGGAGGAAGCGGACAATCGTCCGCCGTTCAGAAGCCATAGCTGCCAAGATAGGGTCTCTGGCATGGATTCGCCATGCGCTCAATTGCGGGAACCCGGATTGAGCTGGGTCGTTGTCAGACCGGAAGGATAAATGAGATGCAGGAAATCTTTGTAGCGATGGCAATTCTGGGTTGTGGCGACGCGTCTGCGGGCTGCGACACCTTGAAGATCATCGATGCCGATTTTGAAAGCATCGAGGCCTGCCACGCCGCCGCACCCGGTGTTCTTCGCAAGCTCACCGATATCGACTATCCGACGGTCAGCATCGAATGCGACGGCCGCGCCCGCCTGGCTGCCCGCGCGTCCGCAGGGAAGCTTGGCTAGCTGGCGATATCCGCGAGAAGTTTGCGGATTCTTGCCGCGTTCGCACCCAGGTCGCTCATTCCCATTCTGGATTTTGACCGCACGTCGATGACAGAACGTCCCTCACCAAGAGTTTCCACCCTGACGACGATATCGTCCTTGAAGCCGAACCATGTCGTGGTTTCGGTGGCCTCGATCAAACCGGCGGCCTTGTCACTGTTTACGATTTCCCAGCCCTGCGCCTTCACGGCATCGAGAGCGGCCGTGAAGGCAGCGTCCCTCGCCATATCCACTTCCAGCGGTTTCAGGTCCGGATAGGCCGCTTTTTGCTGCGCCGTGAACTCGGCGGCATATTCCGGCGGATTAGGCGCATTGGCGCGAAGCGGCAGCACGGCCACGAATTCCGGCGGATTTTCCGTGTCGGTACTGATGTCATGGATTGGCGGAACGCTGCGACCCGTATTCGCCAGCGAAAGCATGAAGAGAAACGGCGCGCCGGCAATCAAGAGCGCGGCAATCGCCCGGCCCTTTCCGCGTCCCGCGCGCCAATCGATAACCAGGCCGATAGCGCCGAGAAGAACGCCGACGCCGGCAGCGATGGTTGCATTTTTAAGAATGGGAAAGATCGTGCCAAACTCGGCAAACCCGAAGCGGTGCGCGGGTCCGGCCAATATGATGATGAGCGCTGCCGCGACGGCGACGATCAGGGCCATCCGCGTGACCATGCCAGTGCGAGTCTTCATACTGCATCCCCCAATAGAACGTTCAGGCAGCCCGTATCGGCCAGAAGATCGTCAATGTCACGCCGTGCGTCATCATCCAGGTCGGCATGGGCGGCGCGCAAGACGGCGAGACATTTCGCCTGATACCCGAAGGGGACCTGTTCGTAATCATGGCCCATCGCGGTAAACCGGACGACGTTCGCGCCCGCAGCGACCGCAGCGGAATTGGCGGCGAGAAACGGCAGATAGATTTCGCCGATCAGGTTTAGAAGCTGCCGTACAAATGGCGATATTTCGCCGCTCCAGTCGCCGTCCACACCCGAAAGGTCACTGACATGTTCCAGCCAGCGATAGCTATAGGGATAGTCGGTCCGCAGCATGACCATCGGCGTTGGATCGCTGGCGAGCTGCGCGAGCTGTCCGTAGAGGGCAAATTCCGCTGCGGTCGGCCGCGTCCCGAACAGGAAAAAGCTGTCCGCAAGATGGTCCTCCAGCGCAGACAGCAGGGCATGGGTGGACGCCTCGACCAGCGCCGCGCTGTCCTCGCCGCTGCCACACACCATGGAAACGCGGCCGATCTGCCGCGCCTTGAAGGCAGCCGCATGCTGCTCCAGCGGATCGCCTGCATGCTTGAGGCCGTCGAAGACCAGCCAGCGGCTGACGACCTCCTGATCGACTTCGGCGCGCCAGCGGTAGAGGAACATGGCCTTCGTCATCCATTCATCCGCGAAATCCTCGATAAGCGCGGCAAGAAAGGCGAGGCCGGGATGCGTGGGAATGACTGACCGCGCGGCATGGCGCTGTTCGAGCGTCAGGATGAGCGGTGTCGAGTCATTATGAAGGGAGCCGTCCTGAAACTGGACTACCGGAATGACGGGCACCTTCACATTGGAAAGGGCGGCCGCGCGAGAGCTGGCTTCGTCGATCCAGATATGAGGCAGGTGGCGATAGCGCATCAGGGCGCGTATTTTTACGGAATAGGGCGAGGCGATGGCGCCGTAAATTTTATAGGGCGTGCTCATAGATCAGTCTCCCACCGCTGTTCTGACATGGCAGCCAGGAAGCGCACAGCTGTCAAACCCTACAAGTCGCACGCTGACCTTCGTGCCGGGGACGCGTGCAGGGCCTCGCCAAAGTTTTGCGGCGGCGCTTGCCTCGCGCCTGACCAGGAAGGACAGACGAAGATGGCCTGGGCGGGATTTTCGTCGGCGCATTTTGGCGTGTCGGAGACTGACAGAGTCGGCGCCGTTCGGCCGTGCGTCCACGACGCCGTAATTTTCTGGAACTGAGTCGTTACACAACCGTTCAGCTTCGGGAAAGCAACGCCCTACTAAGTTAATATTTCGTTGATTTTATTGCTGGAACCCGAATCATTCCGGTGCTACAATCAATGACGTACTTCCCGGTTCAGAAATGCACGGAAGTGGGGCGTTTAGTAGCTTTCGTGGCTTTTGCAGAGGAACAGGGTATGAAATATTTTATCGGCGCGGTGGCCGCAATGATGGCAGCCACTTCAGCACATGCTGTGGTGATCGAACTCGACGATTTCGAGACTGAGCTTTCAACTTCAACACTGGCGACAAGCGGCCCGACCGTGAGTTCGTCCGAAACCATCACGGTCGATGGCAACATGTTCGACCGCACCACTGCGCTCACAGTTGACGGCAACCGTGACGGCGCGCCTTCCGGTGCGAATGCGAGTACGGTCGTCCGTGGCGGAAATTTTGAATTCCAGCTATCGAACGATACTGGTGTGACCTCGATCCTGACGCTTTCCTACGATGTTGGAAACCTGTTTGCGATGGGCGCATCCGGCCCGACCGGTATCCTGATGCTGCAGGAAGTCTTTGCCGATCGTCCGCGTACCTTCACGCTGAGCCTGAACGGGATCGAGCAGAGCTTTGACGCTGCACTGCTTGACACGGAATTCGGTTTTGCACGCGACATCATGCTGGAATTCGACACGTCATTCCTTACGGGCAACGACACTTTCACTCTGGCAATCGATTCCGGCGCGGGCACGAGCGCGGGCGATGCGCTTGACCTCCAGATCGGTGGTCTGTCGCTCGATGTCCCGGGCGGTCCGTTCGGCCAGACACCAGTGCCCGCACCAGCGGCGCTCGGTCTGATGGCGCTTGGGCTTGCGGGTCTCGGTGCGGCACGCCGCAGCCGCAAGGCAAAAGCCGCCTAAAAGCCGGTCTTTTTCCGATTTCTATATGGGCTGCCCTCCCTGTGGGGGCAGCCCTTTTTGTTTCCAAGGTTATGATTTTCAGAACTGCATTCGGGTTCGGGGTACAGGCCGGCCGTGGCGGATCAAATGCGCGCCCGTGTGGTGCGGAAGCGACGCGCTCATTCAGGCGAGACCTCTCTTCGGCGCGGTCAGGACGGATGAAACGGAGCCGTGGACCGTCGCGCCTGTCGCCCTGGGGACGGCATCGAGCAGGAACGGAGCGGGTAGGGGCTCAGCGCGTCATCAGGTCCGGCAGCCAGTTTTCATGGGCGGCGTAGAGAGCGTCGAGGGAGATGCTGGTTTCGCCGGTTTTGACGGCGCTGCCTCCGACGATGCCGAGTTTGCTGCCTTCGATCTTCGTGCCTGGCGGGGCGGTGACGATGTAGCGTGCCTGATCTTCGCCAAAGGCCTCTGCGTGGGACATGGTGGTCAGGATCGCACCCTTTCGCCCGGCCAGCGCCATTTCCGTGATGGCGACGAGCGCGCCTCCATCGGAAATATCGTGTGCCGCCGTGACCGCGCCGCTTTCGATGAGGCTGCGGACATAGTCGCCGGTCGCCTTTTCGGCGTCCAGATCGACGGCGGGCGGAGGGCCGTCCTCGCGGCCCTCGACCTGCCATAGCCAGACAGACTGGCCGAGATGGCTGCCGGGCTTGCCGACCAGCCAGATTTCGTCTCCGTCATTCTTGAGGGCGATATCGGTGCGCTGGTCATAGTTGCGGATCAGTCCGACCGCGCCGATGGCCGGAGTAGGGAGAATGCCGACTCCGTTGGTTTCATTGTAAAGGCTGACATTGCCTGACACGATGGGCATGTCCAGGGCGCGGCAGGCGGCGCCGATGCCTTCGATGCAACCAACGAACTGCCCCATGATGTCGGGCCGTTCGGGGTTGCCGAAATTCATGCAGTCGGTGGTGGCAAGCGGTGTCGCCCCAACGGCGGTGAGATTGCGATACGCCTCGGCAATGGCCTGCTTGCCGCCCTCGACCGGGTCGGCGAAGCAATAGCGCGGGTTGCAGTCTGTCGTGATGGCGACCGCCTTTTTCGTGCCATGCACACGGACGACGGCCGCATCGCCGCCAGGGCGGCCGATGGTATCCGCCATGACCATGTGGTCATACTGCTCCCAGATCCAGCGGCGGCTGGCGAGGGGCGGGCTGCCCATCAGCGTCAGAAGGTCAGTGGCTACGCTGTTCTTTGGCGCAATGGCTTCGAGAGGCGGGCGCGGCGGCGTCGGCTTGTGCGGGCGGTCGTAAAGCGGCGCGTTGTCACCGAGCGGGCCGAGCGGAATATCGCAGACTGTCTCGCCGCCGAAGGTCAGGACGAGGTGCTTGGTGTCGGTGACTTCGCCGATGACCGCGAAGTCGAGCTCCCATTTTTCGAATATCTTCTGCGCCTCGGCCTCACGGCCTGGCTTGAGGACCATCAGCATACGCTCCTGCGATTCCGACAGCATCATTTCATAGGGGGTCATGGCGTCTTCGCGGCACGGAACCATGTCGAGGTCGAGATGAATGCCGACGCCGCCCTTGTCTGCCATTTCGACACTGGAGGAGGTAAGACCCGCCGCGCCCATGTCCTGGATCGCAACGATCGCGTCCGTGGCCATCAGTTCCAGGCAGGCTTCGATCAGGAGTTTTTCAGTGAACGGATCGCCGACCTGCACGGTGGGCCGCTTTTCCTCCGAATTCTCGGTGAATTCCGCGCTCGCCATGGTCGCGCCGTGAATGCCGTCGCGGCCGGTTTTCGAGCCCACATAAATGACCGGATTGCCGATGCCGGCGGCGGCGCTGTAAAAAATCCTGTCGGTGCGTACGGTGCCAACCGTCATCGCGTTGACAAGGATATTGCCGTTATAGGCGGCATGGAAGTTGGTCTCTCCGCCCACAGTGGGGACGCCGACGCAGTTGCCATAGCCGCCAATGCCGGCAACGACGCCCTTGACGAGGTGCCGGGTCTTTGGGTGCGTGGGCGCGCCGAAGCGGAGCGCGTTCATGTTCGCGATTGGACGTGCGCCCATTGTGAAGACGTCGCGCAGGATGCCGCCGACGCCCGTCGCCGCGCCCTGATAGGGCTCGATAAAGCTCGGATGATTATGCGATTCCATCTTGAAGATGACAGCGTCGCCATCGCCAATATCGACGATACCGGCATTCTCGCCGGGGCCGCAAATGACCTGCGGGCCGTCCGTGGGCAGCTTTTTCAGATGCAGGCGTGATGATTTGTAACTGCAATGTTCCGACCACATGACGGAAAAAATGCCGAGTTCCGTCATGTTGGGCGCACGGCCAAGCGCCGTCAGGATAACGCCATATTCTTCGGGGGAGAGGCCGTGCTCTGCGACGATTTCGGGAGTGATGTCAGTCATGCGCGGGCATTAGCGCGCGCCGCGCGGCAGAGCCAGATGAAAGCGAAGCCTGGATCTGCTGGATCATTGATCTGTATTAAGTGTCGGTAAAATTGACACTTTTTGAAAAGGCAAATCGTCAATTTTTCCAAGGTAATGATATTATTGGGAAATAAATCTGGCCTGAAATTTGCTTCGATTCCGTTACGACCCATATTCATTCCATTGGAGAGTCATATAATGAAATTCATTGCTGCGACGTTTGTTTTCACTGCCCTTATGTCTACATCGGCGATGGCCGCGCCGGTTTTTGACCGGTTCGGTGCGCTGCCCCAGACGGAATTTGGCGGCGATGGCATTCCGAACGACCGCGTTGCCGTTTCCAGCATCGATTTCGCAGGTCAGAGCGGAGAGCTTGGCATCACCGCGACGCCGCGTTTCGATGCGCCGCTTCCGGCCCTGTTTGAAGACGGTGTGTTTGGTGTCGATGCCGGCACCAGCGCCGATGGCCGCGCCTTCTGGAATTTCAGCTTTTACGCCGATGTGGTGACCGGTCTGAATTATGTGCTGCTATATGATTTCGATCCCAGTGGAGCGACCGACTATGGCCAGCTTTCGCTTGAACCGTTTGTCAAGGATAGCGGCGCCATCGAAGATAGCCAGAATGCAACGTTTGGCTATCTGAGCGATGGTTTCGCGGGCGTTGCCATTCCGCCGTCCATGTTCGATTTCGACGCCGATGCGAACGGCCTCTATAATTTTCGTATTCAGGCCCTTGATGCGGCAGGCACGTTGATCAGCGAAGCAGCCATCGACGTGGTTGTTGGCGATGGTCCGGCTGACGTCCCCGCGCCAGCGGCGCTTGGACTGCTCGGCCTTGGTGTCATGGGCCTTGCAGTTGGCCGCCGCCGCCGCGGCTGATTGCGAGCCGCTTAATGACGAGGGCGTCCCCGTTCGGGGCGCCCTTTTCATTACGTATAATAAGCTTTGCCGTCCGCGCGCCGCAGGGCAATAGACAGGCATGACCCTGTCCCGTATCGACGCCCGCGCGCTCGGCGACCGCACCCTGCGCTATTATGATTTTGCCATGGCGGGGTTTGTAACCATCCTGCTGCTGTCAAATCTGATCGGCGCGGCGAAGGTATCTGCGCTTGATGTGCCCGGATTTGACGACCCGGTCGTGTTCGGGGCGGGCATCCTGTTCTTTCCCCTTAGCTATGTGCTGGGCGATGTGCTGACCGAAGTTTACGGCTATGCGCGGGCCCGGCGCGTGATCTGGACCGGGTTTGCGGCGCTGTTGTTCATGGCGTTCATGGCCTGGGCCGTCGTGGCGCTGCCGCCGGCGGACAGCTGGGAGGGGCAGGCGGCCTATGAAAGCGTTTTCGGATCGACCTGGCGGATCGTATTAGCGTCCATCCTGGCCTTCTGGGCGGGGGAGATTGCCAACGCCTTCGTCATGGCCCGCATGAAATTATGGACAGGCGGGCGGCATCTCTGGACGCGAACCATTGGCTCGACGGTGGTGGGGCAGGGGATCGACAGCCTGATTTTCTATCCCGTGGCGTTTCTGGGCATCTGGCCGACGGAACTCGTGCTGACCGTGATGCTGACAAATTACCTGATGAAGGTCGCGTGGGAGGCGCTGCTGACCCCTGTTACCTACGCTGTCGTCGGACGAATGAAGCGGGCGGAAGGCGTCGACGTTTTCGACGAGAGGACGGACTTTTCCCCGTTCCGGGCGAAGCTCTAGTCCTCCGGTGCGATTTGCACCCTCAGGCCGTCAAGGTCGTCGGTCATGTCGATCTGGCAGCTGAGGCGACTGTTCGCGGTCTTGTGATCGGAAGATTCGAGAAGGTCGTCCTCATCCTCATTGGGTTTGCCGACCCTGGCGATCCAGTCAGGATCGACATGAACGTGGCACGTCGCGCAGGAGCAGCTGCCACCGCAGAGCGCGAGCAGTTCGTCGAAACCGGCGTCTCGGATATTTTCCATGACGGTCAGGCCGCTCTCCGCCTCGACGGTGCGTTCGGTGCCTTCGCGGGTAACGACGGTAAGTTTTGGCATCTGATGAAATCCCTGCTGACTTGCGGTTTTGACCGCTCATAGCGAAGGGGTTGGTGCTGTCAAAAGGGACAAAAGTCATGGGTCTTTCCGCCGCGGAACTGAAAATGGGACTGGATGCGATCGCCGCGGCTGAACCCATGATGGCGGCGGCGCTGGCACGGGTGGGCTATCCGGAACCGAGATCGCGCCCGCCGGGATATGAGACGCTGCTGCGGACCATTGTGGGGCAGCAGGTCAGTGTGGCGGCGGCCAGTTCGATCTGGAACCGGCTGGCGACGGCGGTCGGCGACGTGGTCGTACCGGGAGCGCTGCTGGCGATGGAGGAACAGGCGCTGCGCGATGCGGGGTTGAGCTGGCAGAAGGTCAGCTATGCGCGCAGCCTAGCGGAGCATGTGGTGTCGGGGCGACTAGACCTCGACGCGCTGCCAGAGGACGACGAGGCTGCGATCGCCGCGCTGGTGGATGTGAAGGGCATCGGCCGCTGGTCCGCCGAGGTCTACCTGCTGTTTGCTGAGGGACGCGGCGATATCTGGCCCGCGGGCGATCTTGCGGTGCGAATTGCGGCGGGAGAGATCATGGGAATGGACGAAAAGCCATCTGAAAAGACGATCCGGGAAATTGCGGAGACGTGGCGGCCGCACCGGGGCGCAGCAGCGATATTCTGCTGGCACCATTACAATATAAAGGTGATTTGAGGAAGGAGCGCCGCCGTCGGGGCAGAAGGACGTTACTTGATAGCGCCGCTTGAGATCAGTTTCGGCAACAGGCCGATGCCTGCCAGTATCGGATGGCGGCGCTGCCACTGTGTGATCTGAATTTCGGTTTCGGCGTGCCGGTTAATCTTCCAGGCGAGATAATCTATGCCGCCGTCGAAGGTGGCGCTGGCCTTGACGAGGCGGGCGACGGAAATGAGCTTGCCATTGCGGCGGCGCCTGGCCCAGGCGCGTTCGCCCGCATTGCGATCGGCGGCCGCCGTGAACCTGATCCTGTCACCGGACAATTCGGCCGCAACACCGGCAGCGGAGAGCGCGGGGGCAGTGAGGGCGCGGTAATAGTCAGACGCGGCGTCGAAGATGCTGCCTGAGCGGGTCTTGCGCTCGGCGCGCAGTTCGGCGCTGTAGGTTAGGGCAAAGGCACTCTGCCAGAGCTGGGCGACGGTCAGCTGGTCAGGCAGCATGGGTCTGGCGGCAGCGAGCAGGGTGGGCGCGGCGCTGGCGACAGCGCTGGCGATGTCGTCCCGTGACCCTTCGCACCAGACAAGGCGGGCTGGCTGGGCGAAACGTGCCCATACGGACACGCTGCGTGTCCGGCCCGCACATTCCCGTTCAAAATCCGCGAGACTGAGAACCGCATATTTCGCGACGAGGCCGTCATGTGTGGCATGAAACACATTTGGCGGAATGAGCGCATTGGCGCGTGCCAGCCAGGCCCTGTCATAGGCGCGCCCATAATCCTCCACGAGCAGGTAGAAATCGAGCATGAGGCCATCGAGCCGTGCCTCGCGCAGGCACGAGCCATAAAAGAGGACGCCCCGTGCGCCGTTGTGGCGGCCGGCAATGTCAGCGGCAAAAGCGGAGACACGCGCATCAACCGGCACGGAGAGTTCCGCGCCGACCAGCTGCTGTGATGGGGTCACGCCGCCAGTTTTAGGAAATTGACAGGCTTGGTCGGGGTCAGCGTGATGCTGCCGCCCGACGGGGCGCGAAAATGTTCGCCGTCAAGGATCACATCGGAGCGCGTTCCCGAAATACGGATTTCGTCACCGCTATCGAGGTGCAGGCCATCGAATTTCGCGTCACCGAAGCGGCGGAACAGAGCCGACCATGCGGCGCGAAGGACAGGTCCACGGCGCTGTTCGATCGCCATCAGGCCAAGTCCGGCATCGCCGTTCCTGCCGCCCGGGATGTTCATCAGCACCTTTTCCAGCGTCGTGACCATCAGGACGAGGAATGCGCCCTCCAGTTTGCCATCGCGGTGCACTGAAATGCTCATCCGCTCGTTCGAAAGCGGTTGCCAGGCACCGCGAAGACCCACGAGTACGGAAAAGAACGCCATGACGGTCGTCAGGACATGCGCGACCCAGTTCGGGAGGCCGAGCGGATAGAGTTTGTGACGGCAGAAGAGTATCGACGATGCCAGACCCGCGCCGCCCAGAAACATGCCCATGACCGGCCGCGCAAGTTGCCCGTCACTGAGCGCAATCAGTTTGCGCGGCGTCAAATATGCCTCGACGCCCTCTTCCGCGATATCGACGATCCGCTGCAGCGCCTTCAGCGGATCCGTGCCGCCACCAAGATCGAGCGCAATCAGGTTGGTCTTGCCGTTGGGCAGGACCGCGAGCGGCGGCGGATTATCCCCGAAAGGGCGACTATGCTGCAATTCCGTCAGTACATTCTGCACCGTGCCATCGCCGCCGTTGATGACCAGCACCTTTGGCTGGGTGCGCGCAATCGTCTTCAGCGCCTGCGGAATTTCGGCTATATCATTGACTTCGTAATGAAAAATATCTGACGACCGGGCTGTGAAATCGCGCACACGTGGCAGGATCTCGCGATTGCCGGTTGAACAGGGATTGGACAGCAGCGCGACGGTTGCCATTATTTGCCCTTCACCGGCCCGAAGCCAAGCAGTCCCTTGCGGTAGTTGAGAACGACCGTCATCGGCGTCACACCCGCCTTTGCCTGGAAATTTGCCATTTCATAATCCGGCTTGGCGAGCTTCATGTCCGGATTGCCGGGCAGGCCGGCACCGTCACTGAAGGGGTCGAGTTTGCCGTTCTTGCCGCGGTCATGCATCACAACCATGGCATATTCGCCGGGGGCGGGCAGTTTCACGCAGACATCCATGTCACCGGAACGGGTAAGGGGCACATCGACCCGCTCGATCCACTCGCCCTTTTCCAGAAATTTGCTCGCATTGCCCGGGTAAATCTGCACGCGGACCTGTCCCGCGCGGTCCTTGAAACCGTGGATGCGCACCAGTGCCGCCGCGCCCTTGGACCCGGCATTGCAGGCTGCGGGGTCGGGGCCAAGCACGCGGGTAACGGCCGCTGCCTGCGCGGGCGCCGGGCTGGCCGCCATCATCGCGGCAGTCATTACGGATATACCAATAAATTTGCGTGCGAACATCTTGACTCTAATCTCCCGGCTTTCGCATTCGGGGATGCCCCGCTATTGGAGGCACGAAGCGCAGGCAGCCGACCCGGCTTCTTCCCTTGGGATTCACATATCGGGGCAGGTTGCGGCCAAATTTGGGCAGGCCGTGGGCCAAAGCAGGAAACGGACGAGAAACGAACTGATGCTCGCCGCCCGTTTTGACAGATATATCGCCAGGTTGATCGCGCTGCCGCTGATCGGCACGCTGGTTGTCGCCGCGATGCTGCTCCTTCTCGACAAGATGCTGCGGCTATTCGATTTCGTGGTCAACGAGGGCGGACCGGTCTCCGTCGTCTGGCGAATGCTGGCCAATGTGTTTCCGGAATATCTTGGTCTGGGTATTCCCGTCGGCCTCCTGATCGGGATATTGCTGGCATTTCGCAAACTGGCGCTGTCGAGCGAACTGGACGCGATGCGTTCCGTGGGGCTGAGTTATCAGCGCATGATGGTTGTTCCCTATCTCTACGCCGCTGTCCTGGGATTGCTGACGCTCTTCATCGTCGGCTTTATCCAGCCGATGACGCGCTATGCCTATGAGGGGCTTGAGTTCGAGTTGAGGTCCGGCGCCCTGGGGGCATCGGTCGACGTGGGTGCATTCGTCACCGTCGCCGAGAACACCACGTTGCGGGTCGAGGAAAGCCGCGAGGGCGGTAGCGACCTGCGCGGGATTTTCCTGAATGCGCGGCGGAGTGACGGTAGCGAGGCAACGGCGACGGCGGCGAGCGGGCAGTTCCTGTCGACCGACGATCCCGACATCATCCTGCTGCGACTGAACGAAGGGACACTGGTTCATAGCGGGCCGGATTTTCCGGAACCGCGGGTGCTGTCCTTCAGAAACTACGACCTGGCCGTGCCGCTGCCGAAAATCGACATCTTTCGCGCGCGCGGCGACGGCGCGGACGACCAGGAATTCACCTTGCCGGAACTGTTCGCCGCCGCCACGCCCAGCGTCGAAATTGCCGAGGCGAACCGGCGTGCCATAGAGGCGAACCTGCACCGGCGGCTCGTGCAGGTCTTCGTGGTCTTCGTTATCCCGCTGCTGGCCGTGGCACTGGCCGTTCCCGCCAAACGATCGTCCAGCGCCCTGGGTGTGTTCGCCGCGCTCATCATTCTGGTCATCTACAACGAGATCTCGGAAACCGCCGAGCGGGCGGGCGCGGCGGGGGACTGGCCGATCGTCTTTAGCCAATGGGCGAGTTTCGCCGTCTTCTCGCTGATGTGCATCTGGTTTTTCTATATCCTCGCCTTCAAACCGGCAGGGCAGCCCATCGGGATGCTGGAAAATGCCTTTTCGCAGGTCGCGAAACCCGCAAAGAAACTCTGGCGCCTGCTGCGTTTGAAATTCCGGCGCCATGAGATGATCGCATGAGCCGGTTCCTGCCTTGGCCATCCAACACGCTGGCGCTTTACCAGGCGAAGACCTTTGCGCTCAGAATCCTCGCTTTTGCCTTTGTGCTGATCGGATTGCTGCAGGTGCTCGACCTGCTTTCGGAATCCGAGAAGATCCTGGCCGCGAGCGGCAATGGCAATGCGGAATTATGGCAATATGTGAAGCTGCGTGTGCCGCAACTGGCCGATACGTTCCTGCCCTTTTCCGTGCTGCTGGGCGCGCTCGTCACCTGGGCGTCGTTCAGCAATTCCAGCGAGATCATCATCATGAAGGGCACCGGCATGTCGCCGCACAAGATATTGTGGCCCATGATGCTGACCGCGCTGGGCGTCGCTCTCCTTCATTTCGCCTTCGCGGAGATGGTGCTGCCGCGCACAAATGCAGCGCTGGATGCGTGGCAGAAGGCTGATTATGCGGCGATCCCGGACGATCCCGGGACGGCGCGCTTTGGAGAATGGGAAATTGGTGGCAGCGACCTGTTGCGCGCGGGCCAGGTCGAGGGCCAAGGCACGGCAACCGTGCTGCGGGACGTCGAGGTCTACAGGCGTGATGGGACCGTCCTGATGTCCGTCCTGAACGGCGACCGGGCAACGCCTGTGGACGGTGGCTGGCGGCTGGAGAATGCGCGTCGGTTCGAGGTGGCGCAGGGCATCAGCGCGAATGTGGGCGAGGTGACCGTCGCGCGCGGCCTGTCGCCCGAACGGTTTTCCGTTGTGACCCCCGATCCCGATGAACTGAACAGCAGGGAACTCAGCATCGCGATCGGTCAGCTGGAAAATTCCGGGCGGTCCACAGATAGTCTTCGGACCGCACTTTATCAGAAATATTGCGCGCCGCTGTCCGCGATATTGATGCCGCTCCTTGGTGCGGTCGCCGGGTTCGGGCTCGCCCGAAGCGGGCAGATGTTCTTGCGCGCGGTCATTGGGCTTGTGCTTGGGTTCGCTTATTTTGTTGCCGATAATGCCATGCTGGCGATGGGCGAGTTCGGTGCTGCGCCGCCGGTATTGGCGGCCTGGGGGCCTTTCCTGCTGTTCCTCCTGGTTGGTGAGGCTATGATTTTCCGCACGGAAGAATAACCGACCATCACGCGGAACCATTCAGTGCCGCGACATATTCCTTTTGTCAGACGGTCGCCGTGCCTGTGCCGTAACTTTGCCGCATTGCAGCACGATATGGCACCCCTAGGTTAAATATATTCTGGATTCAAAGGCGTACGACAGTGGAAATGATGGCAAATCTGATACGCGGACACCGCGTCGGCATGTGGAACAAGTCCCACTATCTCGACAAGATGGACCTGCGCGGGCTCGTGAAGGCCTATTTTCAATATTATGCCATTCAGGCCTATCTGTTGCTGGCCGCGATTTCGATCGGGGTTGCGGTCATGTATCCGCCGACGGCGTTGCAGGCGATCGGCACGGTTGCCCTGGCCGTCATTGCCTATCCGCTGGTCTGGTACGTGCTGCACCGGTTCGTGTTGCACGGGCAGTGGATGTTCAAGTCGCCGCTGACCGCCCGGACCTGGAAGCGTATCCATTTCGACCATCATCAGGATCCAAATCATCTGGAGGTGCTTTTTGGCGCGCTCTACACGACGCTGCCCGCAATCGTTTTGGCCATGCTACCCATTGGTTGGCTGATCGGCGGCATCGGCGGCGCGGCGGTGGCGCTGGCGGCCGGTTTGCTCATCACCTGCTTTTACGAGTTCGTGCACTGCATCCAGCATCTCTCCTACAAGCCGAAATATGAGTTTCTGAAGCGCATGAAGGCGCGTCACATGGCGCATCATTTCCATGATGAAACGGGCAATTTCGGCATTACCGACTTCAAGTGGGACAAGCTGTTCGGAACATTCTACGAGCGTCCCGATCGTCCCGAGAAGAGCCCGACCGTCTTCAATCTCGGTTATGATGAGGACGTCGCGAAAACCTATCCCTGGGTTGCCGAAATGAGCGGGCATATCTGGGCGAAACCGGACCGCCGTGCGAAGGTGAAGGACCGGATCGAAAAAGCCGAAGCCGCCTGATGGCGGAAGAGCTGCGGGGGCAGGCGGTCGTCCTGCGGCGCGTGGAATCGCGCGCCGATTTCAGGGCCTTTGTCGACCTGCCCTTCCAGCTGTACGCGAGCGATCCCGCGTGGCGTCCGCCGCTTAAGGCCGAGGTTCACGCGCTGATTGGCGGCGCGAAATCCAACCCCTGGTTTTTGCATGCACGCGCGGCCTTCTGGCTGGCCTATCGCGGGCGCGAGGTCGTGGGGCGGATATCTGCGCAGATCGATGATCTGGTGCTTGAGCACATGGGCGCGGGGACGGGCCAATGGGGCATGTTCGAGTGCATCGACGATCAGGCGGTTGCTGACGCCCTGTTCACGGTGGCTGCGGACTGGCTGAGGGCGGAGGGCATGACGCGCATGCTTGGGCCGTTCAGCCTCTCCATCTGGGATGAGCCGGGTCTGCTGGTGAAAGGGCATGACGTTCCGCCGACCGTGATGATGGGGCATCATCTGCCCTATTATGAGCGGCTGGTGACGACAGCGGGCCATCAGGCGATCAAGGATCTCCTGACCTATGAATTGCCAATCGCGGCAGGCTTTACCGAGAGTTTCAACCGCATCGTCCAGGTGGCGGAAAAGAATCAGAAACTGGTTATTCGCCGCGTGAACAAATCGCGCTTCGACGAGGAAGCCGCCCTGATTCTCGACATATTGAACGACGCCTGGTCGGATAACTGGGGCTTTGTGCCACTGACCGACGCAGAGGTGGCGTATGTCGGCAAGAAGCTGAAACCCATCGTCTTCGAAGACCTGATCCGCATTGCCGAAGTGGACGGCGAGCCCGTCGGTTTCATGATGACGCTGCCCGATATCAACGAACTGACGGCGGACCTGAATGGGAAGCTGTTTCCCTTCGGCTGGGCGAAGCTGTTGTGGCGGCTGCGCAAGCCCAGGGTCAAGCGTATGCGCGTGCCCCTGATGGGCGTGCGCAAGTCGCACCAGTCCGGGCGCCTCGCGAGCTTCATGGCCATTCTTATGATCGAGTATATTCGGCGCGATTCCGTAGTCGACTTCCAGGCGGTCACGGGAGAGTTCGGTTGGGTGCTGGACGACAATAAGGGAATGGTCGCCATCGCTGAGATCATCGACGGGCAGGTGTCGAAGATCTACCGTCTTTACGAGCGGGCGCTGACCCCTAGCAAAATGGATGCTGAAACTCTGCCCGTGCGATAGCTAATGATGTGCGGAAGGAGATTTCGCATGCAGCTTGACCATGACATTGTCGCCGAAGGCCTGCGCTTTCCCGAAGGGCCGGTCTGGATGAAGGATGGTTCGGTCATCCTGGTCGAAATCGAGGCGGGGCGGATCACGCGTGTAAATCCCGACGGGACAACGGAAACCGTGGCGGAACCAGGGGGAGGGCCAAACGGCCTCGCCATCGGACCGGACGGCGCGCTTTACTGCTGCAACAATGGCGGGTTCGAATATGAAACCGACCAGAATGGCCTGCTGATCCCCGGCAAACTGGCGAAGGACTATACGGGCGGGCGCATCGAGCGCATCGACATCGCGAGCGGCGAGGTTACCCGGCTTTATGATAATTTCGACGGGCACAAGCTGTCGGGCCCGAACGACATTGTCTTCGACGCCGACGGCGAAGGATTCTGGTTCACCGACCTGGGCAAGGTCCGCGACACGGGACATGATCACGGCGGACTTTACTGGGCGCGCACGGACGGTTCGGAAATCAGGCAGGCCGCCTATGGCCCAAACATGAACGGTGTCGGCCTGTCACCCGATGGAAAGACCGTTTACACGGCGCTGACCAATGAGCGCCTGCTGTTGCAATTCAAGATTTCGGGGCAGGGCCAGGTCGAGCCATCACCGTTTCCCGCCTTTCCCGGACATGCGCTGCACAGCTTTCCGGGGCATACGCTGCTGGATTCTCTCGCTGTCGACGCGGAGGGAAATGTGTGCGTCGCGACGCTGCTGGGCGAACCCGGAATTGCGTCCATTCACCCGGAAACGGGTGCACGGACGCAATATGATTTTCCGGACCTTCTTACGACCAACATCGCCTTTGGCGGGACGGACATGCGCGATGCCTGGGTCTGTCTTTCCACCACCGGGAAGCTGGCGAAATGCCGTTGGCCGACCGCTGGGCTGAAGCTGGCCTTCTACGCCTAGGCCTGCATGTTTCTCAGCATCTGCTTGGCGATGACGAGCTGCTGGATCTGGGTCGTCCCTTCGTAGATGCGGTATAGCCTTGCGTCGCGGAAGAAGCGTTCGGCATCATATTCCTTCAGATAGCCCGCGCCGCCGTAGATTTGGACCACACGGTCCACGACCCGTCCGCACATTTCAGAGGCGAACATCTTGGCGCAACTGGCCTCCATGGTGACGCGGACGCCCGTGTCGGCCTTGGCGCAGGCGTCGCGGATCATGCACTCGGCGGCGTAGATTTCCGCCTTTGAGTCCGCGAGCATGGCCTGGATCAGCTGGAAGCCCGAGATGGGTTCACCAAAGGCCTTGCGCTCCGTGGCGTAGCGGAGGCCACTGTCGAGGGCGCGGGCGGCGTAGGCGGCGGAGCAGGCGGCGATGGAGAGGCGGCCATTGTCGAGTGACTGCATGGCGATCTGGAAACCGCGACCTTCCTCTCCGCCGAGGAGGTGATCGGCGGGAATGCGGGCATCCTGCATGATGACGTCGGCGATCTGAGCGCCGGTCTGCCCCATCTTTTCGTCGGGCGGGCCGATGCTGACGCCGGGGGTGTCGACGGGAAGGATGAAGGCGCTGATGTGGGCGTTCTTGGGGAGGGGGTCGGCACTGGTTCTCGCCATGACGATCACCATGTCGGCGAAGGGGGCGTTGGTGATGTAGCGCTTCGTGCCATTCAGGACATAGTGATCACCGTCGCGAACGGCGCGGGTCTTGAGGCCGGCGCTGTCGCTGCCCGAGTCGGGTTCCGTGAGGGCGAAAGCGGCGACCATGCCGCCGGCGGTCCTGGGCAGCCATTCTGCCTTTTGCGCCTCTGTGCCGCCCTTCAGCGAGGTCGTCACCATGCCGACATTGATGGAGAGGAGCGAGCGGAAGGCGGGCGCGGCCCAGCTGATCGTCTGCATGGTCTGGATATATTGCGATACCGACATGCCCGCGCCGCCATATTCCTCTGGCGTGGTGATCGCGAACAGGCCCATATCGGCCATTTCCTGACGGATATCATCGGGAACGCGGTTCAGCCTGATGACCTCCGCCTCGGCGGGCACCAGCCGTTCCTTCACCCACCGGTCGAGCTGTTCGATAAAGGCGTCGAAACTGTCTGAATCCATCATGATCTTGTCCTAAAGCCGCATCATTTTCGCGAGATTGTTTCTTTGCATGTCGCTGGAGCCGCCGACAATGGGCATGCCCAAAAGGTCGCGGACATGGCGGTCCATGTCATAGGCGTCGGAAAGGGCGTATGCGCCCATGACCTGCTGGCACGCGAGGGCGATTTCGACGCCGGTGTCGGCGACGAACAGTTTCGCCATGGAGGTTTCGATGGAGCATGGCAGCCCCTGATTGGCCAGCCACGCGCCGTGATAGAGCATATGGCGCGCGGCCTGCAATTTCGTGCGGGCGTTGATCAGTTTGTGCGCGATGGCCTGGTGCTGCGCGATGGGACGCCCGAACTGTTCGCGCTCCTGCGCATATCGCCATGCCTCCTCGATGGCGGCGCGCGCCGTGCCATAGGCGACGGCGGTAATCTCGATCTTTTCAACGTCGAGCGCGCGGCCCGCGAGCATCTGCCAGCCCCGATTCCAGCTGTCCGGGCCGCCAACGATGGCGCTCTCGTCCAGCTCCACATTGTCGAAGTAGACGTCCATCGAGGCCGTGTAGCGCAGGTTCCCATGTTCGATGGGGGTCATGGAAATTCCGGGCGCATCGGTGGGAATGAGGAGGAAACTGAGATTTCGGTGACGCTCCTCCCTGGGGCCTGAGCGCACGAGGCAGTAGATATAGTCGCACCAGTCGGCACCGGTGCACCAGCGCTTCGCGCCGTTGACAACGATCCTGCCGTTTCTGCGCACCGCGGTGGTCCCGACGCTGGCGAGGTCGCCGCCGACGTCGGGTTCCGACAGGCCGTAGCAGAGCAGCATGTCGCCGGACGCGATCCGGGGAAGCATCGCGGCCTTCTGTTCGGGCGAGCCATTCTCGCTGATGTTCATGCCGCCGTAGAAGGCCGCGTGAATATAGGGGCCAGTGACGAAGGGGCCGCCCTGCGTCAGCTCCTCG
This sequence comes from uncultured Alphaproteobacteria bacterium, assembly GCA_963710205.1. Classification (GTDB taxonomy): domain Bacteria; phylum Pseudomonadota; class Alphaproteobacteria; order Sphingomonadales; family Sphingomonadaceae; genus Pacificimonas. Next base: position 423,470 of record CAVPZG010000004.1, read on the forward strand.
ATGACCGCCGTCGCCGCGACGATATCCTGACCCTGGCCGCCATATTCTTCGGGAATGGTCAGGCCGATAAGGCCCATGTCGGCGATTTTCCGGAAAAGATCGCGCGGCCAGTCGTGCGCCAGATCCCATTCCCGGCGTTTTCCGCGCGGCATGTGGTCGGCGACAAAACGGACGAGCTGGCGGCGGATTTCGGTGATGTGGTCCGGCTCTGGCGCGAAGGTGGCGGGAGTCATGCCGGAATGGCCAGGAAACGGTCACCGCGCCGGCGGAGGCTGGAGCCCATCATTCCCCCGTCAGCACGGGCGGGCGTTTTTCGGCCATTGCGGAGACGCATTCCTGCCTGTCCTTCAGGGTATTCGAAACACTCTCCCAGCCGATGGCGGCGTCCATCATCTGGGCGGCGAGGGCGCGCAGCGGGATGTTGGCGACGGTCTTTGTCCAGCGTACCGCCCATTTCGGGTTGGCCTGCAACTTGCCGATGATTTCAGCCAGCTTTGCGTCCAGCTGATCGGCGGGCAGGGCATGGTTCACGAGGCCGAGATCCCTTGCCTCCGCACCCGTCAGCATGTCGCCGGTCATCAGGAGTTCCTTTGCCTTCGCAAAGCCGATGAGCTGCGGCCAGATCAGCGTGCCGCCATCGCCCGCAACCAGGCCGACCTTCACGTGCGGATCGCCGATCTTGGCGCTTTCATCGGCAATGATGATGTCGCACAAAAGGGCGATGGTCGCGCCAAGACCCGCCGCCGCGCCGTGCAGGCGGCAGAGGATGGGCTTTTCCATTTCAAGCAGCGAGCCGACGATGCGTTTCGCATCCCAGGCGATTTCGCGGAATCTTTCCGGATGGTCGATCTGTTCCTGGAACCAGTCGAAGTCACCGCCCGCGCAAAAGGCGCGGCCTTTCGCGGCGAGGACGATGATGTCACTGCCGCGATCCCGCTGCAGGTCGCTGAATACGCGGGAGAGTTCCTCGTGCATGACGACATCGACGCCGTTCACGGGATGATCGGAGGTGATCCATGCCGTCAGGACGCGGCCGTCGCGGCTGAAGGTGAAACGGCTGTAATCCTGCGTTTCGATGTTGAATTCCGTGCTCATGATTCCTCTCCCACGCGGACGACGCGGCGTCCGAAATTCTCACCCCGGAACAAACCGCAAAAGGCGGCGGGCATGGTTTCGAGCCCTTCGAAACGCTCCTCTTTCAGTCGCAGCCGACCGGCATGGATCATCTTCGCCATTGCGGTGAGCGCTTCTGGAAAACCGGCAGCGAAATTGAAAACCACGAGGCCCTGCATGTTGATCTGGTGCGTGATGAAGGGCGTCGTGTTGCGGATGCCGTCGCGTCGGCCCGGCGCGACGCTGTAGTCAGCGACCTGCCCGGACACACAGATGCGGCCGCCGAAGCGCATCAAGGGCAGCACGCGGTCGATCATGGCGTTGCCGACATTGTCGAACAGGAGATCGACACCCTTTGGCATCGCCCCGGCGATCGCGGCGGAAAGGTCGGAGGTTGTCCTGTAGTTGACGGCGCGGTCGAAGCCGGCCTCCTCCGTCAGCCAGGCGCATTTTTCATCGCTGCCGGCAATGCCGACCACCTCGGATGCGCCCCATGCCCTTGCGAGCTGGCCCGCCGTCGCGCCGACCGGCCCGGCGGCGGAACTGACAAGGACCCGGTCGCCCTCCCGAAATCGCCCGATATCCCTTGTCCCGAACCACGCGGTCAGGCCGGGGACACCGAGGACACCGATCCAGGTGGAGAGCGGCAGGCCGACCTCCTGCACCCTCCCGATGAACCCCTTCCCATTCAGGATGCTGTGCGTGCGCCAGCCGCCCGCGAAGAAGATCCGCGTGCCCTCCGCCCAGTCGGGATGCCGCGAGCGCTCGATAATGCCGACCGAGAAGCCATCCATCGGCGCGCCGATTTTCTGCGCGGCGGCATAGGTGGCGCTGCCACTGAGGCGCGAGCGGGTGCCGGGATCGACGCTGTTCCAGATATGGCGGGCACGGAACTCACCATCCCCCGGTTCGGGCATCGGCGCGTCGTGGACGGCGAAATCCTCCGGCACGGGCAGGCCGTCGCAGTGGCGGGCAAGGGCGATGTAGCGGTAATCTGTCATCTGGTCCTTTCGAGCAGGCTTTCGGACGTGCCGATGGTGCCAAGCGCGGTCGCTTCGTCGTCGAACAGCGCTTCGGGCGGCGCGAGCTCCTGGCCAGGCGCGCCGGTGGGACTTGAGTAGAACCCGCACACGGGGCTGGCCTTCGTATAGCCCATCAGGCGGCGCAGCGCGGGATCGAGCGTGGCGGCGATGTCGGGCGGACAGCTGAGATACTGGTTTTCCTGCTGCCTGAGCCAGTTGGGGGCATAATGGAGCAATGCGCCCAGCCGGTCCTCCCCGGTCCGGTTCGCGCCGCCGCCATGGATCACCGTTCCCGTGAAGATGAGGACCGAACCCGCCTTCATCTCCGCATAGGCGATCTCGTCCGGTTCGGGCTGGCGTTTGCCGTCCCAAAGGTGCGAGCCGGGAACGACCTGGGTCGCGCCGTTTTCGCGCGTGAAGTCCGTGAGCGCCCAATTGGTGGAGAACTGCGTTTCGATGCGCCGCGGGATGTAGCCGCCCCAGACGCCGCGGTCGCGGTGCAGCATCTGGCCGCCCTCTCCCGGGCCGATGCTGACCGCCTGAGTCAGGTGCAACTGGAAGTCATCGCAGTGCGGAGCGAGGAAAGCACGCGCAAGGGCGAGAACGACAGGATGCATGGCAAGGTCGCGGGCCGCGGGCGCGCGGGCCATCAGCGCGCCGACGCGGCGGGTTTTGAAGCCGGTGAAGTCGTCCCTGCCCAGTGTTTCGCGGCCCATGAGCGCGAAAATCTGGTCGCGCGCGCGCGCAGCGCGCTCATCGGGAATGACATTGTCGATAATCAGACCCGCGTCGCGGTCCAGTATCGCCAGCATGTCCGCCGTCGGCACGTCGGCGGCAACATGTGTCAGTTCAGGCATGGCCCATCCTTTCGCCGCCAGTTTCTGCGGCGCGGGGATGGGCGTAAAGTGTCAGACTGGATAGGGCGCGGGCGCTATTTCAGCTCGTAAACGACCGTCACCGTGGCGTTCAGCCCAAGCTGTCCCGGCTCGATCGGAGTGGAAGCCGCGTCCATCATTTCCGCCTGTACCCGCATGACAGGGCGCGGGCCGGGATAGACGGGCTGGCCGCCGCCCTCGCTGATCGAGACGATACGGGCGATCTCCATGCCCGCCGCCGAGGCATAGATATCGGCGCGGGCACGCGCCTTTTGCATGGCGTCGCGGCGCGCGGCGTTGGTCGCGGTTTCCTGGTCGTCGATTTCGAAGCTGGGGCCGTTGATTTCATTCGCACCCTCCGCGACGAGCGCGTCGAGCGCCTTGCCAGATTCCTCAATCTTCCGCATCTTGACGCTGACGGTGTTGCGCGCCTCGTAACCCGTGATGCGCGGCGCCGCGTTCTCACGATAGGCATATTGCGGGTTGAGGTTCAGGGAAGCGGTCTGAATGTCCTTGCGATCGACGCCCGCTGCGCGAAGGGCGGCGATGACGCGCTCCATGCGCGCCGCGTTCTCCCGCATGGCCTCGCCCGCCGAGGCGGCGCGGGTGACGACGCCTGCGGAGATGGCGGCGATGTCGGGGGCGGCATTGCTTTCGCCGGTTGCGGACACGGACAGCAAGGTCATGTCGGTCGCGGCGGGCGCGGGCTGTGCGCAGGCGGCCATGGCGATCAGGGGCACGGCGAGCGCGCCTGCAATTGCTGATTTCATCATGTGACGTTCCTCATACGAATAGGGCGACCCACCGGTTTCCCGCTGGATCGCCCATATTTCAGCCTATAGCTGAATGGTGAATGATCAGACGCTACGTTTCTTGATCAGACGATAGATGAAAAGCAGCAGGACCGCGCCGGCCGTCGCAACGATAAGCTCGACGATCACGCCGCCGCCAATACCAATGCTGCTGGCAATGAAACCGCCGACGAAAGCGCCGGCAATGCCGAGCAGAATCGTGACGATGATGCCGCCGGGATCTCGCCCGGGCATGATCCATTTCCCTAGCGCGCCTGCGACCAGTCCGATCAGAATCCAGTAAAGAATATTACCCACGAAACGTGCTCCCTTTTGTACATTTTGGTAACTGCCTAACGAGCACCACGCGCAATGTTTCCCTTCGGCGCGAAGGAAAGCGGTTTTTAAGTGCGTAGCTGTATAAAGCGCTATTCTCGAAATGCACTTCATGCGCTATGCTGCGGTGCGAAAAGCGGGCCATTACAGGCGGGAACCAGCGCCTCTTGCCGTAAGTGATATATTGGAGTAACACACGTCTGGCTACCGGTATGATCCGGCAGGCGCAGGATTTGCGGGAATAGAGATGAACATGCACGAACGGCTGGACGTCAACGACGTGGCTGATGACAGGAGCGATATCGACGCGGTCGGCAAACCCCGGCGCGGCCTGTCGCGCGGCGCCATGATCGCGCTGGCGGGCGTGGTTCTGCTGATGGTCCTGATCGCCGCCTGGTTCCTGACCCGCGACGACGCGGGCGCGGCAGCGGCGGCGGACGAGGCAGCCGCTGAAGACAGTAGCGGTCCCGTGGTTTCCGTCATGGTGCCGGGCGCCGCGCCCGTGACCGCCAGTGTGCGCGTGACCGGCAGCGTGGCGGCCCGCCGCGACCTGCCCGTCGGCGTGCAGGGGCAGGGCGGCATGGTGACGGCTGTCCTGGTCGACGAGGGCGATTATGTGAAGCGCGGGCAGGTTCTGGCGCGCATCGACCGGGCCGTACAGTCGCAGCAGGTCGCGCAGCTGCGCGCCGGGATCGCGCAGGCGCAGGCGGATGCCGACCTGGCCCAGTCGGAACTCGAGCGGGCGGAAGCGCTGGTTGAGCGGGGCTTCATTTCGACCGCTGACATCGAACGGCGCATGGCGACGCGCGACAGTGCGCTGGCGCGGGTCAATGTGGCGCGCGCGCAGATGCGCGCCGCCGAGGCGCAGCTGGGTCAGCTGGACGTGCGCGCACCCGAAGCGGGCCTGATCCTGCAGCGCAACGTCGAAATGGGACAGGTCGTCAGCCCCGGCTCTGGCGCGCTGTTCCGGATCGCGCAGGGCGGCCAGATGGAATTGCAGGCCGCGGTCGCCGAGCAGGATCTGGTGGACCTGAAGCCCGGCCAGCCGGCAACCGTGAAGCTGGTCGGAAGCCCCGTCGCCTATCGCGGCGAAGTCTGGATGGTCGAGCCCCTGATCGACCCGGAAACGCGGCAGGGGACGGCGCGGATCCTGATAAATGGCGACAGCCAGGTGCGTCCGGGTGCCTTTGCCACCGGCAACATCGCGACGGGAACGGCGAACCGGCCCGTTCTTCCCGAATCCGCAGTGCTTGGCGGCGGCGACGACAGCTATGTCTATATCGTCGGCCCGGAAAACAAGGCGACACGGCGCAAGGTCATCATCGGCAGCGTGACGTCCGAAGGCATTGTCATACAGGACGGCCTGGATGGCAGCGAGCAGGTCGTCATCACGGCGGGCGCGTTCCTGAACCCCGGCGAGCCGATGACGCCCCGGCTGGTCGAGGCGGAAGAAGGCTAGACCCCATGCGCAACATTTCCTCCTGGTCGATCCGCAATCCGGTCGTCTCCATCGTGCTGTTCACGGCGCTGACGCTGGCGGGCATCCTCAGTTTCATGCGGCTGGACATCAACAACGATCCCGACGTCACCTTTCCGGCGGCGTCGGTTACGGTCGTGCAGCCGGGCGCCGCGGCCGAGGAGCTGAAGACGCAGGTCACGCAGCGGGTCGAGGCGGCAGTGCGCGGGGTGAACGGCGTCGACGAGATCACCTCGACGATCCGCGAGGGATCGTCCTCAACCTTTGTGCAGTTCGACATTGGCGTTCCCATCGACCGGGCCGTCAACGACGTGCGCGACGCGGTCGCCAATATCCGCTCCGACCTGCCGGAGGGCATCCTGGAGCCGCAGGTCAACCGGCAGGATTTCGGCGGTATCCTCGCCTATATGTCGGTCGAGGCGGTCGACATGACACCGCAGCAGCTGAGCTGGTTCGCGGACGATGTTGTGGCGAAGCGCCTCCTCAGCATTTCCGGCATGTCCTCGGTCGCGCGGAACGGCGGTGTCGACCGGGAAATTCGCGTCGAGCTGAATCCGGGCCGGATGCAGTCCTTTGGCGTGACGGCGGCGCAGGTGAACGCGCAGCTGCGCCAGCTGAACATCAACGCGGGCGGCGGGCGTGCGGAAATCGCCGGCGCGGAACAGTCGGTGCGCGTGCTGGGCAACGCGGCGAGCCCGCAGGCGCTGGCAGCGACGCAGATCAGCCTGGGCAACGGGCGGACCGTCCGTCTGGACGAGATCGCAAATGTCACCGACTCGTTCGGCGAACAGCGCCGCATTTCCAAGCAGAATGGCCGCGAGGTCGTCGGCGTGCGGCTGGAAAAGGCCAAGGGCGCCTCTGACGTCACCGTTTACGAAGCGGTCGAGGACGAACTTGCCGAAATGCGCGAGGAATATCCGGGCGTGAAATTCCAGATCCTGTTCACGCCCTATAATTACACCATCGAACAGTACCGGGCGTCGATGGAGGCGCTGATCGAGGGGGCCGTGCTGGCCGTCATCGTCGTCTTCCTGTTCCTGCGCGACTGGCGCGCGATGCTGATCGCGGCGACGGCCATTCCGCTGTCCGCCATCCCGACCTTCTGGGTCATGGACCTGCTGGGCTTCACGCTGAACAGCCTGTCCCTGCTGGCGCTGGCGCTGGTGGCGGGCGTGCTGGTCGATGACGCCATCGTGGAAATCGAGAATATCGTCCGGCACATGCGGATGGGCAAGACGCCCTACCAGGCGGCGATGGAAGCCGCGGACGAGATCGGGCTGGCCGTCGTGGCGACCACATTCTCGATCGTCGCGGTGTTCCTGCCGGTCGGTCTGATGTCCGGCATTCCGGGGCAGTTTTTCAAGCAGTTCGGCCTGACCGTGGTCGCGGCGGTGCTGTTCAGTCTGGCCGTCGCGCGCATGGTGACGCCGCTGATGGCGGCCTATTTCCTGAAGCCGCACGGCGAGCAGGAACATGCGGGCGGGCCGGTCATGGCCTGGTACCTGCGCATATTGGCGTGGACGCTGAAGCGGCGGAAGCTGGGCAAGACGGATCTGGCCGAACGCAGCTGGATCCGGCGTGTGGGCGGCGACATCGTGCGCGATCACCGCGTCTGGACCTGCATGATCGGCGTTCTGGCGCTGGTGCTGACCGTCGTCAGTTTCGCGACCCTGCCATTCACATTCCAGCCTGAAACCGACGACAAGTTCGTGCAGGTCAATGTCGCGCTGCCGCCCGGCGCCACATTCGAGCGGTCCGAAGCCGCCGCCGATCTGGTGACCAATTTCCTGCTGGAGCAGCCGGAAACCGAGGATGTGTTCCAGGCTGTGGGGGTGGGCGATGCGACGCTTTACATCAATCTGAAGGACGACCGCGAACGGTCGAGCATCGAATATACCAGGCAGCTGGGACCGGAGCTGACGAAGTTCGCCGATGCGCGCGTCAGTTTCCAGGCGCAGCAGAATTTCGGCGGCGGCGGGCGCGACGTCAACCTGATGCTGGCGGGCAGTGACCCCGTCGTCCTGGAAGAAGCCGCGCAGAACGTCCTGAGGGACCTGCGGGCCGACAGCCGCTTCATAGCGCCGCGCATCGCCGGTGACATGCAGCGGCCGGAAATCGTCATCAGCCCGAATTTCGCCCTGGCGGCGGACCTGGGCGTGACGACGGCGGCGCTGAGCCAGACCATTCGCATCGCGACCATCGGCGACATCGACCAGAATGTGGCAAAGTTCAGCCTGTCCGATCGGCAGATTCCCATTCGCGTGGTGCTGCCGCCGGATTCGCGCCGCTCGCTGGAAACCATCGAAAATCTGCCCGTACCGACGGCAACGGGCGGGTCGGTTCCGCTGAAGGTCGTTGCCAGCATCGCGCTCGGCTCAGGTCCAGAGGAACTGCGCCGGTTCAACCAGCAGGACCGCATCATCATTGGCGCGGATCTGCAGGACGGGATCGTGCCCGGCGAAGGCCAGCGCCTGGCCGAGGCCATCCCGGCGATGCAGAACCTGCCCATGGGCGTCACGAAACCGGTGTTCGGCATGTCGAAGATGGAGGGCGAACTGCTCGGCCAGTTCGGCATCGCGGTTGTGGCCGGTGTCCTCCTCGTCTTTGCCGTGCTGGTGCTGCTCTACAAGCGCGCGATGCCGCCGTTCGTGAACATGGGATCGCTCCTGCTTGCGCCACTGGGCGGCGGACTGGCCCTGCACCTGACCGGCAATGTCATATCCATGCCGGTGCTGATTGGCCTGTTCATGCTGCTGGGTATCGTGGCGAAGAACTCCATCCTGCTGATCGACTTCGCGCTCGAGGAAATGGACCGGGGCGTTCCCCGCCTGACAGCCATCATGGACGCGGGCCGCAAACGCGCGCAGCCCATCGTCATGACGACCATCGCGATGGCGGCGGGCATGCTGCCCACCGCGCTGGCGCTATCGGGTGACGGGGCGTGGCGCGCGCCGATGGGCATCGTGGTGATCGGCGGACTGATCCTGTCGACCGTGCTGACCCTGCTGATCGTTCCCGCGGGATTCAGCCTGGCCGACGATTTCGAGAAGTTCCTTGGCAAGTTCTTTGGCCGGTTTATCAACGAATCCGCACGCAGTCGCGGACGCCCGCAGGAACAGACCGGCGATGAGGGTGTTCAACCCGCAGAGTGAAGAGACCTGTCCCGCTAGCGCTGTTCCAGCCGCATCCCGCCCGCCGCATGCGGCTGGTGGCGACCGGTCTGCTGGTCGTCATGGTGTTCGTGTTCATCATCACGCACCGTCTGGATCAGGACGCGGCGTGGGTTGGCTATGTGCAGGCCTTTTCGGAAGCCGCGCTGGTCGGCGGCCTGGCGGACTGGTTCGCCGTCGTCGCGCTGTTCCGCCATCCCCTGGGCCTTCCCATTCCGCACACGGCCATCGTCCCCAAGAACAAGGACCGGCTGGCTGACAATCTGGCGGGCTTTCTGCAGACCAATTTCCTGACACCGTCCATCGTGGCGCGGCGGCTGGCGCAGGTGGATATGGCGGGCGCGGCCGGACGCTGGCTGGCCGCACCGCCGGAAAGCGGACGCCGCACCGGCGGCTTTGGCCGTTTCGCGGTGCAGGTGATGGACGCCGCCGACAATGACGCCATTTCGAGACTGGTGCGCGGCGGTATCTCGTCCAGCCTGGAGAAACTCGAGCTCGCGCCGCTGCTGGGACGCATTCTCGACCGCAGTATCGACGAGGGACGCCTGCAGCCCGTGTTCGACAGCGCCGTCAGCTGGCTGGCACGAGTGCTCGACGAGAATGAATTCCTGATCCGCGGGCTCGTGCAGGAGCGGACGCAGTGGCTGCTGCGCGTTGCCGGGATCGACGACCGCGTGGCGAACGCGCTGATCAACGGCAGCCGCAAGCTGCTTGTGGACATGGCGGCGGATCCCGATCATCCGCTGCGGGTGAAGGTGATGATCGCGCTGAAAGACCTGGCCTTTGACCTGCAATATCTGCCGGAAACCAGGGAGAAGGTGGAACGCTACAAGCATGAGCTGATCGCCAATCCGGAGCTGGCGCGGTTTCTGGACGGGGTCTGGGGCAATCTGAAGGACACGCTGCGCCGGTCGTTGCGCGACCCCGAGGCCGCCCTGTCGGGGCGTGCCGGCGAGGGCATCCGCTCGCTGGGCGCCACGATCGAGGCCGACCCGCGCCTGCGGCGCTCGCTGAACAAATATGCCCGCCGCGTCGCGGTCGGCGTCGTCGCCGACTATGGCGAGCAGATCGTGAGCGTCGTGTCGGACACGGTGAAGAAATGGGATACCGCGACCGTCAGCGACCGGCTGGAGCGCGCGGTGGGCCGTGACCTGCAGTTCATCCGCGTCAACGGGACGCTGGTCGGCGGCCTGGTCGGCGTGGTTCTGCACGGTCTGGTCAGTGCCCTTTAGCACTGAGACTATCCCTGGTGCGGCCGAGAAGACTCGAACTTCCACGGGCTTTCGCCCACAACGACCTCAACGTTGCGCGTCTACCAATTCCGCCACGGCCGCACGGGGATAGATCGGTGAGCGCGGGTGCGCGCCACCGGGTAGGGCGCGGCCATTAGCAAAAGCCCTTGAGGGCCGCAAGCGAAGTTGCAGGGGTTCGGAAAAATCCATTAACTACAATTGTTAAGAATGAATTTACCTTGACCAGGTGGTTAATGCGCCGTTAGCCATGTTGCCATGCTGACAAGGCTCGCCCTGTTTTCGGTTCTGCTGGGGACGGCGACGTCCGCCCAAGGAACAACCGCAACGGGAAACGCGTCGGTGGAGCTTGTCGAAGCGGCCACGATGGTTCGCGAGGATGAGGGCGTGACGATCGAAACACCCCTGTTCGTCCATCTGCACGAAGCCGTGCGGCCCGTGGCCGATGATGCCGGGCTGGCGGTCTGGACGTTGGCCGAGTTCGAATGAAGATCCAGAAAAGGGGACGATATGGCTTGCATACCGAACCCCTCGAAATGTCTGTTTTCGACCCAATCAGTCATGGTCGTTCGCGAATCAGCATCCTGCACTGAAACCGGTTCGACTGGCGACGCATCTCTCACGGAATGCCTGAGGCAGATCGACAGCTTCCCGTCAAGCCTCCTCCGTGCGGCCAGATGATACTCGGCAGAGTCGATTCCACTTTTTGCTGCCGGAGAGAAGCTGCACAGAGGTCGCTGATGAGTGGCCATTCACGATCCCTCGACGCGTCAGGTCAAGTGCGACGCATGACGCAGGAGCTTCGAGTCAGCTCCTGCCTGTCCGCCATGCAAGGATCGGAGGTTCGTGCTTATCGAGCCAGAGTCTCGAAGGTTCGCGCCGCTCAAGTCAGCCAGCGATTCTGAAGCTGGTCTTCGACCGCAAGGCCGTCGCACGCTGGAAATCTTGAAGGTCACGCCAGCGTCTCAACGCAGCGACGCGCAGACCTGCGACATCTGCACGGTCGTGCTACGCCAGATCGTCGAGCGTTCTGATCTCCCTCGTAGCGATCAGCTGCGATCGACCAGTGAACGCATGCGCCTGACGATGAAGTCGAGCCGTTACTCTGTCAAAGGCTACTCGAGGCGAGCTTCGGTCAGCGCAGGCAGCTTCGCAGATCGCGGCGATCCCTTTGGCATGGCCGTTGACCAGCATCCGTCAGCGACGAGCACTGCGCAGCGGCGCAACGCTCGCTACATCGTTTGCGTGTTCGGCAAGGTCAGCCGGGTAGCTGATCGAGGTTCAGCGATGCAGGACATCGGGACGATCCAGTTCGAGACGCCGGAGGCAAGCTCGCCAGCTTGGAAGCTTGCCGATCTCATCACATTCTCAATGCGCAGCAGGCAATCGATAGCAGATTCGACTCGGCAGCTGACGCAGCACCGTCGCGTCGAACCGTGATCCGCAGTGACCCAGACCGGACCTGACGCTGCCACCGGTTAGCTTGCCGGCCGTCATTGAGGCTTTGCAACAGGTCGCGGCGAGTATGCGTCAGGATAGCTGATTGGATCAGCAGTCGTTATCGGTTGCCCAGCCTCAGTAGACTCGGCAGTGGAATCGCTGCGGGTCTATCCGCCGTGTCCGATATTCAAGCGCGAGGCATCTCTCGAGATTGATTGCTGATCCAGAGTCGTTCAGCGCAAACTTGGAAGAAGCCGCCATTCAGCAAACCACCCCCAAGCTGACACTGGCGCCTATGTTTCTGATCTACCGGTTATCGCATTTGGCTTTTGCTGGAAATCAGAACCGTCGCCACGCCAAAGGGCGCGGTCCATCTCCTGCAATCGCCATTTGACGGATAGAGGAGATGGATCCCGGCCTTCGCCGGAATGACGGATTTTTATCCGGCAATCCGCGCGCTTATGTTCAGGCGGCTTCGGCGGTTTCGTCCTCGTTCGCAGCCTTGGCGGCTGCCTTTGCCGCCGCGGCGGCCTTCTTGACGAGCACGCCGACGATCTTGTCCTGCGCCTTTTCCTCGTCCGTGCCTTCGAGCGCGGCGAGTTCGCGGGCGAGGCGGCCAATCGCAGCCTCGAAGATCTGGCGTTCGGAATAGGACTGTTCCGGCTGGTCGTCGCCGCGGTGCAGGTCGCGCACGACCTCCGCAATGGACACGAGGTCACCCGAATTGATCTTCGCTTCATATTCCTGCGCGCGGCGCGACCACATCGTGCGCTTGACCTTGGGCTTGCCCTTCAGCGTGGTCATCGCATCGGCGAGGGTCGCCTGGCTGGAAAGCTTCCGCATGCCGACGGTTTCCGCCTTCATGGTCGGAACGCGCAGCGTCATTTTTTCCTTCTCGAAACGAAGAACGTAGAGTTCCAGCGCTTCACCGGCAATTTCGGTTTTCTGGATTTCCATGACGCGCCCGACGCCATGTTTTGGATACACGACGAAGTCGCCGGCCGAAAAACTGAGGGAAGGGGTGGTCTTCTTGGCTGCCATGTCTGCTCCTGATGCGCGGCCCGATCATGCGGCCCCTCCTGAAACGAGGAACCGGTATATGAATGCCGCTGCAAGATGCCTGCGCTGTTGTCACACTGACCGAATCGTCCGCGCAGGCTGCGGCGAAAAGGTCATAAGCTATTGCGGACGAACAACATTCTTCGCCAACATGGACCTATTATAACAGAAAAAGCGCCGGGACGCCATAGCGGCGTGCGGCAGCGCAGCATTTGTTACGCCGGCGTGGTTCCGCGGCTCAGCCTTCGCCGGGTTCGGCGGAGAAATATTTGTCGAACTTGCCCTCTTCGCCCTTATGTTCGTCGGCGTCCGGCAGTTCCGGCTTCTTGATCGTGATGTTCGGCCATTCGGCGGAATAGGTGTTGTTGATTTCCAGCCATTTTTCCAGACCGTCCTCGGTATCGGGAAGGATCGCCTCAGCGGGGCATTCGGGCTCGCAGACGCCGCAGTCGATACATTCGGACGGATTGATGACGAGCATGTTCTCGCCCTCGTAGAAACAGTCCACCGGGCATACCTCGACGCAGTCGGTATATTTGCATTTGATGCAGGCGTCGGTGACGACATAGGTCATGTGGCAGGCTTCCCGGTTAGAACTCGTAGCGCGCCGTTGGTAAGCGCGCGGCCCCTATGGGTCAATCCTCACTGAGGGTTCGGACCCCAATCTCGAATAAAAGCGTGAGGCGGCGGCGAAGGGGCCGCGGCGTTCCGGGATCGCCTCGACGCGGATGACGTGAATGTGGCCCGCGCGGGCATAAGCGAGAACCGCGCCCGGGCGCACGCAGGTCGAGGCGCGGGTCACGACGCGCCCATCCAGCCGGAGGTGGCGGCTTTCGGCCAGTTTCTGCGCCTCCGCGCGGGTTTTCGTCAGGCGCGCGAACCAGAGGAATTTGTCGACGCGCTGGGAGCCGGGTCCGCAATCCGCATTCAATTGCGCGTCTCCCTGAGGGCGGCGAGCGCGGCGAAGGGCGAATGCCGCGCCGGGCCGTGTCCCTGCGGCTTGCGGAGCCGGGCCGGGCGCTGCATCCCCCGGTAGCTGAATCCGTTCACTTCGCCGATGCGGGCGTGGCGATAGCCGAGCGCGCGCATGACCTGCGTGAACGTGGGCGCGTCGATGCCGAGCGTGTGCAGCCAGTTCTGGTCGGGTATGAAGGGCCTTGCGCCCTTTCGTGACCTGTTCATGTCGCGTGCCAGACGCTCGATCATGTCCAGCCGGATGGCGCGGTCCGCGACGATGGCGAAACCCGCGACGGGATAGTAACCGCGCGGCGCGGCGGGATCCGCGGGAAGCGAGACGAGGCCCGGACCGGGCGGATCGGGCATGACCTTCAGCTTTTCCGCCATTGCCCAGAGGGCGAGACGCCAGAGCGTGGGGCCGGGGCGGAGCAGGCCCGGAATGAAGAGATGCGTCACGCCGATGGTGACGCCCGCCTGTGCCAGCAGCTTTCGGTCCGCGTCCGTCATGGCGGCGAGCAGCGGCGCAAGAGGCCCCTTTTCGAGGACGCCGAACGCCTCGATCAGCTGCACGGCGAGGCCGCGCGCGCTGGGACTGGCATCGGGAGAAGCCGCGGTCTTTGCCAAGAGGGCGAGCGGGGCGAGCTGCGTATCGATCTGGCCCGCGAGCCAGTCCGAGAGCCGGGCGGCGACGGCCCTTTGCACTTTCGCATCCAGACCTGCCAACGCCCGGGCCAGACGGATTTCCGGACGCAGGGGCGACGTCCCCGCATAGATGCGGGCGACCCGCGCGCCGCGCCACAATATGCGTGCGGGCAGCCGTTCCGTCAGGGCAAGGCCGAAGTCCGGGTCCGGGGCGGAAACCAGCTCCCCCGCCCGGCGTGACAGTTCTCCGGCCAGGCGGCGCTCGGCGGCGGCGACCAGGCGTTTCTGTTCGCCCGCCTTCGCGCCGGGTTCAGCCTCGAACCGGAAGCCGGTAAGCGTGCCGATCTCCTCGCCGCCGATGGCGACCGTGCCGTCGGGATCGACCTCGACGGGGAGCATGTTCTCGCCGCCCGCGAGGTCGCGCATGAGGACGGATGTGCGGCGGTCGACGAAACGCTGCGTCAGCCGCTGGTGAAGGGCGTCGGACAGCCGGTCCTCGACCTCACGCGTGCGCGCGGCCCAGTGTTTCGGATCGGCGAGCCAGTCCTCCCGGTGCGAGATATAGGTCCAGGTCCGGGCGGCGGACATGCGGTGCGAGAGGGCGTCGATCCCGCCCTGGATGTCGTCGAGCCGCGCGACCTCCGCCGCAATCCAGTCCGTCGGCAACTTGCCGCTGTCCTCGGTGAGATGCCTGTAGATGCGGCCGGCGAGACGCGCATGGCCCTTGGCGCCGGTCTTGCGATAGTCGGGCAGGCTGCACACCGACCAGAGCTGGCGCAGGCGTTCCGGGCTGTTTGCGCGGACGTCGACCCAGGCTTCCTGTGCCAGGAGTTTCAGAACGGCCTCGTCGGTCGCGCGGCTGGTGCGGATCAGGTCATCGCGGTCGGGCCGCTGTTCCAGCGACTGGATGAGCGCGGTCAGGGAACGCCAGTCGAGACGGGCGTTGCGCCATGTAAGCTTCTTCACGGGGGCGAAGTCATGGCCGACAATGGCGTCGACCTCGCTGTCCTGGAGTTCGGGACCGGTGCGGCCATCGACGCCTTCGCCATAGGCAAGCGAACCGAACGTGCCATCGGTCTGGTAGCGTCCGGCGCGGCCCGCGATCTGCGCCATTTCAGCGGGCATCAGGCGGCGCTGGCGCTGGCCGTCGAACTTTGAGAGGCCCGCAAAGGCGACATGCTCGACGTCCATGTTGAGGCCCATGCCGATCGCGTCGGTGGCGACGATGTAATCGACCTCGCCCGACTGGTAGAGCGCGACCTGGGCATTGCGGGTGCGCGGCGAGAGCGCGCCCATGACGACCGCCGCGCCGCCCTTCTGCCGCCGGAGCATTTCCGCGAGCGCGTAGACCTCCTCGGCGCTGAAGGCGATGAGCGCGGAGCGGCGCGGCAGGCGGCTGAGTTTTTTCGGCCCCGCATAGCTGAGCCTTGAAAAGCGCGGGCGGCTGTCGATGATGGCGTCCGGCAGCAGCCGGCGGACCATCGGGATCATTGTCGAGGCGCCGAGGAGCATGGTCTCCGCCGTACCGCGCCGGTGCAGCAGCCGGTCGGTGAACACATGGCCGCGTTCCGGATCGGCGGCCAGCTGGATCTCGTCGATGGCGACGAACTCCGGATGAATGTCTGTGGGCATCGCCTCCGCCGTGCAGAGCCAGTAGCGCGCGCCGGGCGGCTGGATCTTTTCCTCTCCGGTGATGAGGGCGACCTGCGCCTCGCCCTTGATGGCGACGACGCGGTCATAGACCTCGCGCGCCAGCAGACGCAGCGGAAAGCCGATCATGCCCGACGCATGGCCGCACATGCGCGTCACCGCCAGATGCGTCTTGCCGGTATTGGTGGGGCCGAGGATTGCCGTAAGGCGAGGCTGTGCCATAGAGCCGTATCTGGTTATCGCGCCGCGGCATGTCCACAACGCAGACGTCGCACGACTCGATTCGTCGTCCAAAAGCCATCGGTTCGCCGCACGGACGGAAATCCGGCGATTCCGTTTAATTGACATTAACGAATCTACGCGAGTATTCGGAATCATTACAGAAATCATTCCGTCGGCAGGACGTTTGATTTCGGGGTCAAGGCGATGTGCGGACGGGGCCGTTCGCAGCGCCGGGAGAGGGGTCTGATTTGTACCGCGACGATACGCTGGACCATCTGAATGTTTTTGCACCCGCAGCCGCGCCGCGTTCGCGCGCGCCGCGCACGACGCTGGTTGTCGATCTGGGCGACAATATCGGCAGCGGTGCCTGGTGGCGCGGCCTGCTGACGCTGGTTGCCCTGCTGACCGGGATTTTCTGGCTGGCCCTGACGCCGACGCGGCTGCCCGCCTATGCAAGCGCACCGAAATCGACGTCGCAGCTGGCCGCGCTGCAGACCGTGAGCATCGCGCCGCTGATCGAGGGCGGTCACACGGGCGCCCGCATGGCGCCGACAGCGCTGGTGAAACCGCTGGCGGAGACGCCCGAGCGCCCGCGCATCGAACTGCTGGCCGAATTACGTGAAGTCGACAGCTTTTCCGCCGCGCTGCGCCGCGCCGGCGTCGGGATGGCCGACGTGACGCAGGCCGCAATGCTGATCGCGAATTACGCGGATGTCGCCAGCCTGCAGCCGGGCACCACATTCGACCTCGTTCTGGGTCGGCGCACCGACAAGACGCAGCCGCGTCCGCTGGACGAACTGACCTTTCGCGCCGCCTTTGATCTGCAGATGGAAGTCGCGCGCAATGACGCAGGCGAACTTTACGCCAAGCCCATCCCCATTCGCATCGACGACACGCCGCTGCGCGTAACGGGTCTGGTCGGGGACAGCCTGTATAAATCCGCGCGCGAGGCTGGCCTGCCCAGCCGCGTTGTCGCCAATTTCATCAAGGCGCTGAGCCCGCGCGTGAATTTCCAGCGCAATGTCCTAGCCAGCGATGAGTTCGACGTCGTCGTCGCGCACAAACGGGCCGAGACGGGCGAGACCGAGACCGGCGACCTTCTCTATGCGCGCCTGGACGGCAACGACAAGAATCTGGAGATCGCCGCCTGGCAGAAGGACGGCAAAACGGAATATTTCCTGCCCGACGGCAAGGGCGTCAAGGAAGGCATGGCGCTCGATCCGGTCCGCGGCGCGCGCCTGTCATCGGGTTTCGGAATGCGGAGCCATCCGGTCCTGAAGCGCACGCGCATGCACAAGGGCATCGACTTCGCCGCCCGTTCGGGAACACCCATCGAGGCGACGGCGGCGGGAACGGTTATCTTTGCGGGCCGCAATGGCGGCTATGGCAACCAGGTGCGTATCCGCCACAAGGACGGCATCGTCACCAGCTATAGCCACATGAAGGATTTCGGCGCCGGCATTCGCAGCGGCGCATCCGTCAGGCAGGGCCAGCAGATCGGCTATGTCGGTTCGACCGGCATGTCCACGGGGCCGCATCTCCACTATGAAGTCCATGTCGCGGGGCGGGCGGTGAACCCGCGTTCCCAGAAACTGCCGACCGGTGTGGAGCTGACAGGCGGCGAGCTGAAACGCTTTCAGCAGGAACTGGCGCGTCTGCGCTCGATATCGCCGATCACGGGTAAGGATGACGAGGGCGAGACCAGCGAAAGCTGATCGGGGACCGCTTCAGTCGCGCACCCAGCGCGCGAAAATCGCCGTGGGAAGGAGGAGGCCGCGCGCCTCTTCCCGAACCGTCATTTCCCCCGCCTCGATGCGCCCGTCCAGATGGCCGAGGCTCTGTTTCAGCAGCTCCTCAATGGCGATGGCCGACATGCGGATGGCATAGGCGGTCAGCACAAGATATTTCGACTTGCCGTCCAGAAGCTGCCCGAGCGTGCCGATCAGGTGCGGCAGGGTCTCATGCAGTTCCCAGCGTTCGCCCTTAGGACCGCGTCCGAATTTTGGCGGGTCGAGCAGGATGCCGTCATAGCGGCGCGCCCGGCGCACCTCGCGCTCGGCATATTTGACGGCATCCTCGACCAGCCAGCGAATGGGCGCGCCGTCCATCTTGCTGAGCGCCTGGTTGTCGCGCGCCGCCGCCACGGCCTTCTTGCTCGCGTCGACATGCGTGACCTTCGCGCCGCGATCCGCGAGCAGCAGCGAGCCGACGCCGGTATAGCCAAACAGATTCATCACCTCGTCGCCCGCACCGGTACGGTCGCGCATCCAGTCCCATTGCGGCGCCATGTCGGGGAAAAAGGCGAGGTGGCGGAACGGCGTGTTGGCGGCGTGGAAGTTCACATTGCCGCGCCTGAGAGGCCAGCTTTCCGGAACAGTGTCCGCAAGATGCCAGCGCCCGCCGCCGTCGGCATCCGCGGCAGGGAGAAATTCGCCGTCCGCCCGCCAGTCGTCATGCGCCGGGGCCCACATGGCCTGCGGTTCCGGACGAATGAAGGTGAAGTCGCCGTAGCGTTCCAGCTTTCGCCCGTCGCCGCTGTCGAGAAGCGTGTAGGACGGGTGCGGCTCCGCGATCAGGGTGTGAAGGGTCACTTGCGCAGCTTCCCTGCGGGGGAAGGCCGTTGCTGTCTGAACCCGTTCATGCCGCCGCCTTCAATTTGCCCGCGCCGATGGTGGCCATGGCCGCCTGTCCGCTGACGATGCGCTGGCCAGCGGCGCGAACCTCCTCAAGTGTCAGGGCGTCGATTTCCGCGACGACTTCGGCGGGTTCGATCGTGCGGCCGTGGATGAGGACTTGCCGGGCGATATAACCGGCCTGCCCCTCGCAGCTTTCCAGGGCCATCAGAAGACCGGATTTCGAAAGGGCGCGGGCACGGCCGAGTTCCGCCATGCCAAGATCCGTCGCCGCATCACGCAGCACCTGCTGCATGAGGTCGAGCGCCATGTCCGCCTCTGACCGCTGCGCCGCCGCATAGCAGGTGAAAAGGCCCGCGCCCAC
This sequence comes from uncultured Alphaproteobacteria bacterium, assembly GCA_963710205.1. Taxonomy (GTDB): domain Bacteria; phylum Pseudomonadota; class Alphaproteobacteria; order Sphingomonadales; family Sphingomonadaceae; genus Pacificimonas. The sequence continues at coordinate 442,471 of CAVPZG010000004.1, forward strand.
AAAGGGCGTGTGGCCGCTATAGACGCTATAGGCGAGGCCGCGCTCCTCCCGCAGTTCCTGGAACAGGCGCGATGACATGCCGCCGCCGACGGCCTCGCCGAACAGGCGGGCGGCGAACAGGTCCTTCGCCTTCATGGCCGGACCCGCATAGCCCAGCGTCAGATGCGCCTGTTCGGTCGGCCGGTCGCGGTGCATGTGCCCGGATGCGAAACGGGCCACCTCAAGAGGCGCGGGCGCGCCGCCCGACAGGTGGCCGAAACGCCGCGCCGCCATCTCCACGACGGCATCATGGTCGAGCTTGCCCGCCGCGACGACCAGCATGGTCGCGGGGCGGTAATGCCTGTCCGCCCAGGCGGTCAGGTCATCGCGGGTCAGGCCGTCAATGCTGGCCGCGTCGCCGAGGATGGAGCGGCCGAGCGCCTGATCCGGAAAGGCCGCCTCCTGCAGATCGTCGAAAACGAGGTCGCCTGCATTGTCATGCACTTCGCCAAGTTCCTGCAGCACCACCTGCTTTTCGCGCTCCAGTTCGACAGGGTCGTGATGCGCGTCGAGGATCATGTCGGCGATCAGGTCGAGGCCGAGCGCCAGATCATCCGCCAGCACGCGCGCGGAGAAGACCGTGCCTTCGCGTCCGGTCATGGCGTTGAGATCGCCGCCCACATCCTCGATGGTTTCGGCAAGCTGGCGTGCCGATTTTCCGCCCGCGCCCTTGAACACCATATGTTCGAACAGGTGCGCGAGGCCGTTTTCACGCGCGGTTTCGTGGCGCGATCCGACATCGGCATGGACGGCAACGGCGACGGTTTCGACGCTGGGCATTCCGCGCGTGACGATGCGGAGGCCATTGGCAAGGGTCGTGAGGCGCTGCATCAGCCCGTCGCCTTCGCATGGGCGGCAACATAGTCCGCAAAGGCCTGATAGTCGCCCGCGATGGTCTGGAATCGTTCCTCGCGCTCCATGAGGCCGCCAAGACGGGCGGGCAGGCGCGGGCGTTCCCCGGCGGCCCGCTCAACGGCGTCGCCGAATTTTGCGGGATGCGCGGTCGCCAGCGTGACAACGGGCGTTTCGGCGGGCAGGTCCGCCGCGCGCGCGGCCGCGAGCCCGATCGCCGTGTGCGGATCAATGAGTTCGCCCGCCTCCTCGCGCGCCCAGCGCAGCGCCATGGCCATGGCGTCGGGGTCAATGCGGGCAGAGCGGAACAGGGACGTGCCGCCGCGCATATCGTCGGAGAGGGTGAGGCGCTTTTCGGTTTCAAAGCCGGTCATCATCCCTTGCAGCTGGGTTCCGTCGCGTCCGGCCAGGTCGAACAGCAGCCGTTCGAAATTGGACGATACCTGAATGTCCATCGACGGGGCGGCGGTGGGCGTCACACTGCCGACGCTGTAATCGCCAGCCGAAAGCGCGCGGTGCAGGATGTCGTTGACATTGGTGGCGACGATCAGCCGTTCGACGGGAAGGCCCATGCGCTGGGCGACATAGCCCGCGAAGACATCGCCGAAATTGCCGGTGGGAACGCTGAAGGCCACCGGGCGGTGGGGCGCGCCGAGCCGCACGGCGCTGTAGAAATAATAGACGACCTGCGCCATCAGCCGCGCCCAGTTGATGCTGTTCACCGCGCTGAGGTCGAAGCGCCCGTTATAGGCGGGGTCGCCGAACATGCGCTTCACATGCGCCTGCGCGTCGTCGAAACTGCCTTCGATCGCCAGGTTGTGGATGTTGGGGGCGATCATGGTCGTCATCTGGCGGCGCTGTACGTCGGAAATGCGCCCCTTTGGGTGCATCATGAACACGTCGACCATATCGAGGCCAGCGAGCGCGTGGATGGCGGCGCTGCCCGTGTCACCCGATGTCGCGCCGATGATGGTGAGATGCCGGTCGCTGCCGGTCAGGAACCGCTCGAACAGTTTTCCCAGAAGCTGCAGCGCGACATCCTTGAAGGCGAGCGTTGGTCCCTGAAACAGTTCCAGCAGCCAGTGCCTGTGGTCGAGCTGTACGAGCGGGGTGACGGCGGCATGGGCGAAGCTGGCATAGGCGCCCTTCGCCAGCGTGCGGAGGTCGTCTTCGCCAAGTGATCCGCTGACAAACGGCGCGCAGACGCGGACGCAGGTCTCCACATAATCGAGGCCCGCCATGGCCGCGATGTCCGCTTCACTTAATTGCGGCCACTCGCGCGGCACATAGAGGCCGCCATCGCTGGCGAGACCGGCAAGCGTGACCTGTTCGAAGGAAAGGGCGGGCGCGGACCCGCGCGTGGAGATGTAGTCCATGGTGGCGGGGGCTTAGCGATGTTGCTGCGGTGCGGCAATGCGAGAGGAAGGTCAGGCGGGGTCGGTGCGCCGCCACGTCCGCACATAGATGCCGTAGATGATGGCGAGGACGCCCGCGAAGCCGAACCACTGAAAGGCATAGGCCATGTGATTGTCGGGAATATCGTCGATCGTGGGCTGAAGGCTGGGTTCGAGGCCGCCAAGGGCCGGATCGGCGATCAGCAGATAGGGAATGGCATGGAGCTGGTCCGCCCGGCTGGCATCGGCGCGGAGGAGGCCGGTGACGTTCACGGGCCCGCCCGCGGCGATGACCCGGTCCGGTCTCGGGTCCCAGCCCAGATTGATGCGCAGGGCGTCCTCCATAGGCGAGGGCGCGCAGTCGGCGATATAGCTGTACCCCGCCTGGCCATCCGCGCTGCGGCCCGCGACGGCGTCTGGTGTGCCGACGCTTTCGCAGCGCGTCCGCACGCGCCGGAAATCGAGACCGGCTGGCCAGTCAAGGCCCTCGATCGTCAGGACGGGCTGATTCGGCGCTGTCGCCAGTGCCGCCAGCATGGCGTCCTTTTCCCGGGCGCGGTCCAGCTGCCAGATGCCAAGCGCGATCAGGATCGGAATTGCCACGATCACCATGAGCGTGGGGACGAGCGGCAGCCTCATTCCTTCAGCGTGCCGACACGCGCGTCGTTCTTGTATTCGAGCGCCAGCAGCAGCCCCTTTGCGGCGCGCAGACCCCAGATGGTCAGCCCGACAAGGATGACGGCCCAGATGCCGAGATTGAGCCAAAGCGGCGGACCAAGCCGGAAATGAACCAGCAGCACCCCGACCATGCCGACAGTGTTGAGGATGAGGATCAGGAAGACGCTGGCGCCGTCACCGACATTGAAGCGGTCGAAATCGAGGCCGCACTTCGTACATTTGTCAGCAAAGCCGGTGAGCGTGCGAAAGAGCCTGCCCTTGCCGCAGCGCGGACATTTCCCTGTCAGCGCTGCGGGAATATTTACCGACGGCCTGTCGTTCACCCGCTATGCGGGACGACCGCCGCGCCGAAGTCACTGCCCCAGACATAGATGGTGATGAAGAGGAACAGCCAGACGACGTCGACGAAGTGCCAGTACCAGGCAGCCGCTTCGAAACCGAAATGATGCTTTGGCGTGAAGTCGCCCTTGTAGGCGCGGACCTGGCAGACGATCAGGAAGATGGTGCCGACGAGGACGTGGAACCCGTGGAAGCCGGTCGCCATGTAGAAGGTCGAGCTGTAGATATTGCCCGCGAAGCCAAAGGCCGCGTGGGAATATTCATAGGCCTGCACACAGCTGAACAGCACACCGAGAATGATCGTCAGCCAAAGGCCCTTTTTCAGGCCGTCACGGTCGCCCTCGATCAGGCTGTGATGCGCCCAGGTGACGGTCGTGCCGGACAGCAGCAGGATCAGCGTGTTGAGCAGCGGATAGACGAACGGATCGAGGACTTCGATGCCTTCAGGGGGCCAGACGCCGCCGACAGCCTCTGCCGTGGAGGGGAAGAGCGACGCATCGAAATAGGCCCAGAACCAGGCGACGAAGAACATGACCTCCGACGCGATGAACAGGATCATGCCATAGCGGTGATGCAGCTGGACAACGGGCGTGTGATCGCCGCTATTCGCCTCGCGGACGACGTCCGCCCACCAGCTGTACATGCAGAAGAGGATGCCAAGCATGCCGACCGCGAAGACCCAGCCGCCAAAGGCATATTCGTGCATGTACATGACCGCGCCGACCGCCGCGACAAGCGCGGTGAAGGCCGATAGCAGCGGCCAGGGGCTGGCCGGAAGGATGTGGAAGTCGTGATTTTTGGCGCCGGCCATGATTACCCCTGCGTGCTTTTGTCTGTGGTTACGCGCGTACTAGCGGTGTCTGTCCGCGCTGGAAAGAAGGTATAGGAAAGGGTGATTTCCTCGATCCGCCTGCCGTCGGCGTCATCGAGGATCGCCGGGTCGACATAATAGCTGACCGGCATGGAAACGGTCTGCCCGGGCTGCAGCGTCTGCTCGTTGAAACAGAAACACTGGATCTTGACGAAATATTCGCCCGCCGTGTCAGGTGTGACGTTGAAGGTGGCGACGCCCGTAATGGGCTCGGAACCGTAATTCGTGGCCTGGTAGAATGCCATTTTCCGCTCACCTATGTTGAGCGTGTCCGTCGTCTGGAGCGGCTTGAATTCCCAAGGCACGCCGGGCGCGACGTTCGAATCGAAACGCACGCGGATGGGAATGTCGGTCGCAGTGACGTCGACCGTGGCCTCGGCCCGCTTCGTCGTTCCGCCAAAGCCCGTGACCTGGCAGAATATCTGGTAGAGGGGAACGCTGGCATAGGCCAGGGCAAGCATCGCCAGGGCGCCGCCGGCAGCCATCAGTCCGGTACGCGTGTTCGCAGCGATCGTCATACCTGAATCCTCGCAATTGTAATGGCATAGAAGAGCATGGCGAGCACCAGCAATATACCGCCAAGGACATAATTGCGTTGCTTCCGCCTCTGCGCGAGCTGCTTTTCTTCTTCGGGGGTCATGCGAAAATCACCCGGTCCACGGCAAGCGTGCCAAAGAGGATGAAGAGATAGAGAATGGAAAACCGGAACAGCTGCTTTTCGGGTTTCATGCCGGCGGGTGTCTCGGCCTTGTTCATGAAGACAGCGAGGCTGAGACCGATGAAGATGAAACCAAGCCCGCTGGCGACGATCCCGTAAAGCGGGCCGCTGAGCCCCATGGGCCAGGGGGCGAGGCTGGCCGCCACGAGCAGCGGCGCGTAGATGAGCTGCTGTTTGCGCGTTTCCCGCAGGCCATGCGTGACAGGCAGCATGGGAACGCCGGCCTTTTCATAGTCCGCCTCAATGAAGAGCGCGAGCGCCCAGAAGTGCGGCGGCGTCCACAGGAATATGATGGCAAACATGAGGATGGGGAGCGCGGTCACGTCGCCGGTCACCGCCGCCCAGCCGATGACGGGCGGAAAAGCGCCCGCCGCGCCGCCGATAACGATGTTCTGCGGCGTCCTGCGTTTCAGCCATACCGTGTAAACGAAGACGTAGAACAGGATGGAAATCAGCAGAATCGCGGCGGCCACCAGATTGACGACCAGCGCCATCACGGTGACCGACCCTATGGCGAGGACCATGGCGAAACCAAAAGCGGATTCCCGTGTCATCGCACCCGCGGGCAGGGGGCGCCGCGCGGTCCGCTTCATCATCGAATCGATGTCATGTTCATACCACTGGTTGAACGCACCCGCAGCGCCCCCTGCAACGGCTGTGCAGAGGATGGCCGTGAGCGCGATCACGGGGTGAATGACGCCGGGAGCGGCGATCAGGCCGCACAGGGCGGTGAAGACCACCAGGAACATCACGCGCGGCTTCGTGAGCGCGAGATAATCGCGCCAATCCGCCAGCGGGAGCGTCCCCGCCGCCGCTGTCTGAACTGGCGCGCCTGACATTATTTGATCTCTGGCAGGGTTTCGAACTGATGGAAGGGCGGCGGCGACGTGAGGGTCCACTCAAGCGTCGTTGCGCCCTCGCCCCACGGATTGTCCGCAGCCTTCTTTCCGGCAGCGAGCGAGACGATGATGTTCAGGAAGAAGGGGATGAGACCCACCGCCATGATCATATATCCATAGGTCGCCAGCTCGTTGTAGCCCGCGAACTGTTCCGGATAGTCCGGAATGCGGCGCGGCATGCCGTCCTGGCCAAGGAAGTGCATCGGGAAGAACAACACGTTCACGCCGACGAAGAACACCCAGAAGTGCAGCTTGCCGAGGAACTCGTTGTACATCTTGCCCGTCATCTTCGGCCACCAGTAATACCAGCCGGCGAAGATCGCGAAGACCGCGCCCAGCGACAGCACATAGTGGAAGTGGGCGACCACATAATAGGTGTCGTGCATGTAGGTATCGACGCCCGCGTTCGACAGGATCACGCCCGTGACGCCGCCAAGCGTGAACATGACGATGAAGCCGATGGCCCAGAGCATGGGCGTTTCGAAGGACAGCGAGCCGCCCCACATGGTGGCGATCCACGAGAAGATCTTCACGCCCGTCGGGACCGCGATGATCATGGTCGCCGCCGTGAAGTAAAGCTTCACGTTCACATCCATGCCCACCGTGTACATGTGGTGCGCCCAGACGATGAAGCCGATGAAGCCGATGGCGACCATGGCATAGGCCATGCCGAGGTAACCGAAGGCGGGCTTGCGGCTGAACGTGGCGATGACCTGCGAAATGATGCCGAAACCGGGCAGGATCATGATGTAGACTTCGGGGTGACCGAAGAACCAGAACAGATGCTGGTAAAGGACAGGGTCGCCGCCGCCAGCCGGATCGAAGAAGGTGGTGCCGAAGTTACGGTCGGTCAGCAGCATGGTGATGGCGCCGGCCAGGACGGGCAGCGACAGCAGGAGCAGCCACGCCGTGACAAGGACGGCCCAGACGAACAGCGGCATCTTGTGCATGGTCATGCCAGGCGCGCGCATGTTGAAAATCGTCGTGATGAAGTTGATCGCGCCAAGGATCGAGCTGGCACCCGCAAGGTGAAGCGACAGGATGGCGAGGTCGACCGCAGGACCCGGATGGCCGATCGTCGACAGCGTCGGATAGACCGTCCAGCCCGTGCCCGCGCCGTTGTAACCGGCGGGGCCGGGGACGAACTGGCTGGCAAGAAGAAGCAGGAACGCGGGAACGATCAGCCAGAAGCTGATATTGTTCATGCGCGGGAAGGCCATGTCGGGCGCGCCGATCATCAGCGGCACAATCCAGTTGCCGAACCCGCCGATCATGGCGGGCATGACCATGAAGAAGACCATGATGAGGCCGTGCGCCGTGATGAAGACGTTCCACATGTGATAGGCGGCGTCGATATTGCCGTCAGTCATCGTGGTGATGACCTGCATCCCGGGCTCCATCAGCTCGGCGCGCATGATTCCGGAAATCGCGCCGCCGATGATACCCGCGACCAGCGCGAAGATCAGATAGAGCGTGCCGATATCCTTGTGGTTCGTGGAGAGGAACCAGCGGGCAAAGAAAGCCGGCTTGTGATCGGCGTCGTGATGATCGTGCGCGTCACCGTGAGCAGAGTCGAAGTCATGCGTGGGAGCCTGGGTTGCCATGGTCTATGCTACCTCAAAATCTTATTCTGTTGTCGCGACGCCGGAGTCGGTCGCGGCCTCTTCGATTACCGTCCCTGCGGGCGCGGCGGTTGTCGCCTCGTTGAGGCCATCCTGAACGGTACCGCCGGTTGCGACGGCATCGGCGACGTCCTCGGACATGGTTTCGGACGCCGTTGCAGCGGTTTCTACCAGATCGGCGGGGTCGATCCCTGCGTCAGCCTGACGCGCGGCGACCCAGGCATCATATTGATCCTGTTCGACAACTTCCACGGCGATGGGCATGAAGCCATGCTTCGTGCCGCACAGTTCCGAACACTGGCCATAAAAGACGCCCGTTTCCTTGGCGTTGAACCATGTCTCGTTGATCTTGCCGGGAACGGCGTCCATCTTCACCCAGAAGGCGGGCATCGCCCAGCTGTGCAGCACGTCCACGGACGTAATCAGCATTTTCACGGTTGCGCCGACGGGAACGACGACACGGTTGTCCGTGGCGAGGAGAGCCGGTTCGCCCGCCGCCGCCGCTTCCTCATTGGAAAGCATGATGGCGTCGAAGCCGAAATTGCCCTCGTCGGGATATTCATATTCCCAGTACCACTGGTGGCCGATCGCCTTGACCGTCACGTCGGCTTCCGGCGGATCATATTGATCGAGCAACAGACCGAATGACGGGACGGCGATACCAACGAGGATGAGAACGGGAACGACCGTCCACAAAACCTCTATCAGAACATTGTGCGTCGTCTTGGACGGCGTTGGATTGGCCTTTCGCCGGAACCGGACAATCGCCCAGATCAGCAGGCTGAAGACGAAAATGGTCACGATGGACATGATGATGAGCAGCGCGTGATTAAAATTGCTGGCCCGCTGACCAAGGTCCGTGACCTGCGGCTGAACATCCTCGCCGCCGCTTGGCTGGCCGACACCCGCCACTGGCTGGGTGCCCATGCCCGAGAGCATGTTTTCCGTGACCGCGGGCGCCGATTCGTCCGTGACGGCCGCATCTGCCTCAACCGTCGGCGCGGGCAGGGGCTCAAGATCCTGAGCGGCCGCACCGCCAATCGCAGTGGAAGACAAGACCAGCGCGAAAGCGGCAGCGATATATCTGAAACGTCCCATGAAATCCCCTGGGGCCTTTTGGATTGCAATAGGGCAACGCGCGGTGTCATCCCGCAGCCGCCGCCCCTTCTGCCCGCAGCCTATAGATAAGTGGCGGGGAACCGACAAGCGCTAGCTTGCCGCACCTTCCCCCTGATAGCCGCGCACATTTTCAATGAGGCGATCATCCATGACGTCGTCGCCGTGCAGGACCGAAATGTCGCCGGTCGTCTCAAGAACCACAGCCTTCACTTTCGACATATCGATGGCGTTCGCCTCGCGCAGCTTTGCGATCAGGTCGCTTTCGGCGACGCGGGTTTCCGTCAGGGCCGACTGGATGATTTCGCCGTCACGCATGAGAAGGATCGGATCATTCTGCATGATATCCTCGACCGCGTCCGACGATTTCCTGAGGCGCGCCGTCACGATCTGAACGAGAAACAGCGCGGCCATGGACAACATGATCTGCGCGAATCCCTTCCATTCGGTCGCCTGTCCGGCGCTTGCGAGGAGCGATCCGACCGCCACGGTCATGACGAAATCGAAATTGGTCATCTTGGAAAAAGAGCGCAGGCCGACGAGGCGGACCAGAATGACGACCCAGATCATGCCGGCAGCTGTCAGGAGGCCGCCGCGCAGAAACAGGTCGAGCGTGGGATCGGATGTAAACATTGAACCCGCCTAGGACGTACCGCGATAATGGCAATGAACCTGCATCAATGCCGGTTCGACAGGGCGGCGGTCAGGCGATATTCCTGAAGGCGGGCTCGCGCTTCTGCATCTGCGCGCCAATGGCCTCCATCATGTCCTCACCCTGAAGGAAGGCGGCGTTCCAGACCGCGACATAATCGAGACCGTCCTCGACAGATTGTCCGCGGCCGCGATTGAGGACCGCTTTCGTGCCCATCATGGCGACGGGCGATTTCGACGCGATGGTCTTCGCAAGCTCGAAAGCGGCGGCGATGGCAGCCTCATGATCCGCCGCGACGCTGTTGACGAAACCATATTGCCTGGCCTCCTCCGCCGGAAAGCGCCTGCCGGTATAGGCGAGTTCGCGCACGAGCCCCTGCGGCAGCAGGTGCGGGATGCGCTGCAGGGTGCCGACATCGGCGACGATGCCGACATTGATTTCCTGAATTGAGAACCAGCCGCCCTCTGCGATGATGCGCATGTCGCAGGCCGTGACCAGATCCACCCCGCCGCCAATGCAGCCGCCCTGAATGGCAGCGATCACGGGCACGCGGCACTGATCGATGACCGTGAAGCTGTGCTGCAGCCGCTTCACATGTTTCAGGAAATGCGCCCGCTGACGGGCAACGTCCATTTCCTTGCCATGCAGGCTGCCCGCGCTGTTGAGGTCGAGGCCAGCCGTGAAATGCCTGCCGGTCGAGGACAGGACGACGGCGCGGACCTCGGGATCATCCTCGATGCCCTCGAAAGCGGCAATCATGTCTTCCCAGAATTGCGGCGTCATGGTGTTGAGCTGCGCGCCGCGTGTCAGCTTGACATGCGCGACATGATCGGCGGTTTCGACGCTGAGGGTTTCAAGTTCCATGTTCATCCTCCCTAAGGCACAGCCCTTTGCCGACAGGCAAAAAACAGACTACATGCCCCAACATGACCCGCTTCACCGTCAACGGCAATCCTGTCGAATATGATCTTGATCCCGACACGCCGCTGCTCTGGGCGCTGCGTGACGCCAGCAATCTGACCGGCACGAAATATGGCTGCGGCGCGGGGCTGTGCGGTGCCTGCACGGTGCATATCGACGGACAGGCGCAGCGAAGCTGCCAGGTCTATATCGGCGACATCGAGGGCACCTTCGTCACGACCATCGAGGGACTGTCCGAGGACAGTTCCCATCCCGTGCAGCGGGCGTGGGTCGCGGAACAGGTGCCGCAATGCGGCTATTGCCAGTCCGGGATGATCATGGCGGCGGCCGCGTTTCTGAAAGATACGCCAAGGCCGACCGAGGAGGATATCAGGACGGGCATGACGAACCTGTGCCGCTGCGGGACATATCCGCGCATCAGGAAGGCCATCCTGCGTGCCGCCGGCGGGGCCGCGGCCAGTCCCGAAGAGAGCTGACGGAACCCCGGCCCGGCCACATCCATTCATTTGCGAAACGAACAGACTAGGGGACATCATGCAGGAAAATGCGGAGCAGGCGGCGGCAGCCAGGCAGGAAGGTGTCATGGATGCGGTCAGTGAAAATCTGAGCATCGTCGGCACGCTGACCGAGCAGTTGACGGAAATGGCGCGCGGACTGGTTTCCGCCCTGCCCACCCTGGTGATCGCCGTCATCGTGCTGACACTGTTCGCTTTCCTGGCGAAATTCATCAGCAACATGGCCGGAAAGGCCACGGCGAAGGCGGGCGAGCGTCCGTCCTTGATCAATTTGACCAAGACGCTGAGCAAAGTCGCCGTCTGGATCATCGGCCTGCTTCTGACGATGACCATCGTGTTCCCGTCCATGACACTTGGCAGCCTGGTCGCGGCGCTTGGCCTGGGGTCCGTGGCGATCGGTTTCGCCTTTCAGGACGTGTTCGAGAATTTTCTTGCCGGCATCCTCCTCATGCTACGCAAGAAGATGAAAATCGGCGATCATATCGAATGCGAGGGCATATCGGGCGAGGTGACGCATATTTCCCTGCGCGAAACCTATATCCGCAAATTGTCCAACGAAGTGACGATCATGCCGAACAGCATGCTGTTCAAGAATCCGGTCGAGATTCACACCGACAATCCGACGCGCCGGCATGAGATTGTCGCGGGCGTCAGCTATGACACCGATGCCGACATGGCGCGCGACGTCATCCAGAAAGCGGTCGAGAGCTGCGAGCTGGTGATGGATGACAAGCCGGTTCAGGTTTTCGCCAGCGAGTTCGCCGAATCCTCGATCAACTACACGGTACGCTGGTGGGCGGGTTCGAAGCCGGTCGACATGCACAAGAGCCGCGATCAGGTGATCAGGGCCATCAAGCGGGCGCTCGATGAACGGGGCATCGAGATTCCGTTCCCGTACCGCACGCTCACCTTCAAGGAGCCGCTGTCGATGAAACGCCTGGCTGGTGACTCCGATTCCGAGAATAAGGAGGGTTAAAGCGCCCTCCCGCATCGGCTATGCTCCGCCGACCCGAAAAGGAGACCGATATGCCGACCCGCCGTGACATGCTTGCCGGATCCGTTGCCGCGGCGACGCTGGCAGCGACCGCAGCGCGCGCCGACCATCACCAGGAAGGCGCGCCGGACCTGACGGGAAAATCCGTGCTGATCACGGGCTGTTCGTCAGGATTTGGCTATCTGGGGGCGCTTCATTACGCGCGGTCCGGGGCCAAGGTGATCGCCACCATGCGCAACCTTCCGCGGCCGGAAGCCGATGAGATGCTGAAGACCGTGGCGGACGAAAATCTGGATATCCATATCGTCGAGATCGACGTTCTGGACGATGCCGCCGTGACGGCGGGCGTGGCCGAGGCGGAGAGGCTGGCGGGCGGCGCGCTCGACGTCGTCATCAACAATGCCGGGATATCCTTTGGCGGACCCGTCGAGATTTCCGACATGGAAGCCACCCGGCTGATGTTCGATACGAATGTCTTTGGCCCGCAGCGCGTGTCGCGTGCGGCACTGCCGAAAATGCGCGCGAAGGGCGGCGGCGTGATCGTCAATGTGACGTCGCAGCTTGGCCGGGTCATCTACCCCGCATTCGGGGTCTATTCGCCCACCAAGTTCGCGCTGGAGGCGCTGAGCGAGCAGATGGCCTATGAGCTTGCGCCGCACGGGGTGGAGGTCGCGATCATCCAGCCGGGCGGTTACCCGACCGACATCTGGGAAAACAGCAGCCGGAACATGGACGAGCTGCTGTCGCGCGTCGACGACGAGCGGAAGGCCGCCTATGCCGCGCTGCTCGGCAATCGTGGCAGCGGCGGCGGTGACACGGATCCGATGGACGTGCCGCGCGCCATTGCGGAGATCATCGCGATGCCCGCAGGGAAACGGCCGCTCCGCCGTCCCGTGCATCCAGGGCCGAAGCCGCAGGAAGCGATCAATGCCGCCAGCGCCAGGGTGCAGTCAGCCATGCTGGGGGCGACACCCTATGCCGCCTGGGCGGAGGATGTGCTCGGCTAGCCCTTATAGGCATGCCGCCGTTTTCCGGCGGACGCCGCTGACCCCTTGCCAGGCGCCAGCCGGGTGACGTTTTCAGGCGCGGGCGGCAGGATCGGCATGCCGTCACGGCGCAGGTCAGTGAGCATATGCGCGGGAAGCGCCTTCGAGAACAGGAAGCCCTGCACCTGATCGCAGCCGCCCGCCATCAGCTGTTCCAGCTGAGATGCGGTTTCGACGCCCTCCGCCGTCGTCACCATGCCAAGGCTGCCCGCCAGCTCCGTCACCGCGCGAACGATGGCGCGGCAATCCTCCCGTGTTGCCAGTTCCTCAACGAAGCATTTGTCGATCTTGATCTTGTCGAAAGGAAAGCTGCGAAGATAGTTCAGCGAGGAATAGCCGGTGCCGAAATCGTCGAGCGCGATCTTCACGCCGAGATCGTGAATCTTGCGCAGGATGGCGATGTTCGCCTCTCCGCCCTCCATGAGGACGCCTTCGGTGATCTCAAGCTCCAGCCGGTTCGCGGGCACCCCGGCCGACGCAAGCGAGGAAATAATCGTCGAGATCAGGCTGGGCGACTGCATCTGTACGGGGCTGAGATTGACGGAAACGCCGATATGTTCGGGCCAGGTCTTCAGTTCTGCAATCGCCTCTCGCAGGACCCATTCGCCAAGCTGGATGATAAGCCCCGTGTCTTCGGCGACGGGAATGAAGACGTCCGGCGAGATCGCGCCCTGTTCGGGGTGATCCCAGCGCATCAGCGCTTCATAGCTGACGGTCTGGCCCGTTTTCACGTCGATCAGCGGCTGGAACGCCAGGTGCAGCTGGCCGAGTTCCAGCGCGGCGCGCAGATCCATTTCCACCTGACGACGCTTTTGCGCCGCTTCGTCCATGCCGTTTTCGTAGAAGATGTGGCAGCCGCGCCCGCGTGATTTTGCGGCGTAGAGCGCGAGGTCAGCGGCGCGCAGCAGGGTTTCGACATCACGGCCGCCCGTGCTGCTGCGGGCGATGCCGACGCTCGTGCCCGTGACGATCTGATGTTCGCCCAGGTCCATCGGCTGCGAAAGCGAATCCACGATGCAGGCGGCGCGGCGGGTCAGGCTTTCATCGCTCATGTCGCCCTGTATGAGGACGGCGAATTCATCACCGCCAAGCCGCGCGACCAGGTCGCCGCCTTCACAGCAGCGTTCGATCCTGCGGGCGGCGCATTGCAGCACGCGGTCGCCGAGGCTGTGGCCGAGCGTGTCGTTGATCGACTTGAAATGATCGAGATCGAGATAAAGCACGGTCAGATCGCCGCGCGCCGCATCATCCGAAAGGCGGCGGCTGAGGGTTTCGCGGAAGAGGAAGCGATTGGCGAGGTCGGTCAGCGAATCATAATGCGCCATATAGGCGACCTTCGATTCAGCGCGGCGCGCCTCTGTAATGTCGGTCGCGACGCCGCGAAAACACTGCTGCCCGTCACGCCCATGCCCGCCAGCGCTGCGCCCCGACAGTGACCACCAGCGCTGTTCGCCCGCAACCAGCAGTGACAGGGTGAGGCCCGAGAAGCTGCGGCCCATTTCAATATGTTCGATGAGCCGGTCACGTTCCGGCCCAGCCTCGAACAGGGTGGTGAAGCGGCGTTCGAGCAGCACCTCCGCAGGACGGCGGGCGGCCTCGGCAAAGCGCCGTGACGGCTTTCGAACGTGACCTTCGGCGTCAACTTCCCAGAGCCAGTCCGCGCCCTGATCCTCGAAATCCTTGAGGAGAAGCCGCACGGTATCCCGCATCCGCTGTAGCGCACCGTTTCTGAGCGTCATGGCGACGAAGGTCCGCGAGCCGCGTCTGACGCTTTGCATCAGCACCATCATGTAGCTGACGATCAGAAGCGAGCCGGCAAGGCCAACCACGCCGCCGATCTGCGCGAAGGCAATGATGCCGCCGATCCCGACGCCCGTGGCATAGGCATATGTCGCGGACGGAATATTGCCCAGATTCAGCGCGCTTGCCGCCATCATCCCGCAGGCGACCATGCAGAGAAGGAGCGTGATTTCCGCCGGGACATACAGGGACAGGAGAATGATGGTGATGCCCCAGGCCCCGCCGACGAGACCCGCCGACCAGGTGGCCGATGCAATATGGTCGTTAAGGCCGAGCTGACCGGCCCTGACGGCGCGGTGGTAGCGGGCGCTGTTCCACTGGCGGCTGGCGACCGCCCCGCCGACCAGGATCAGCGACGCGGCGAGGATGCCGATGGGGGTGTGATTAAAGGAGAGAATGCCAACGAGGACGATGTTGATGACGTTGCCGATGGCGGCGGTTCTGACGCCGCCATCATAGGCCTTCAGCTTTTCCGCAGCGACGAGCCTTGCCGCTTCGCTAGACGCGGGGCGTTTTTTCGCTGCCACTGTCCCTGCTGCCCCCAAAACACGTCCCCGATCATGATCGCAATCGGGGACTTATGGCGCTGCCGGGTCAACATGGGTTCACTGGACATGGTTAGCGGCGACAACCGCGGATTGTCGCCGCCCGGCGGATTATTCCGCCGCCTGCTTCTGCGGCTGGTAGCCAAGCACCGCCTTCGTTTCCAGAAATTCGCCAAAGGCATGATCGCCCCATTCGCGGCCATTGCCGGACATCTTGTAGCCGCCAAACGGTGCCATGAAGTCCACGTCCGCGCCGTTGATGTTGACCTGGCCCGCGCGCAGGCGGCTGGCGATCTCCCGCGCCTTGTCGAGGTCGGTCGACTGGACATAGGCGGCAAGGCCATATTCGGTGTCATTGCCCTGCTCGATGGCCTCGTCCAGATCGTCATAGCCGAGCATGGAGACGACCGGTCCGAAGATTTCCTCCCGCGCGATGGTCATGTCGTTGGTGACATTGGCGAAGACCGTCGGTTTTACATAATAGCCCTTGTCGAGGCCATCGGGACGGCCCGTGCCGCCAGTGACCAGTTCCGCACCCTCGTCGATGCCCTTCTGGATCAGCTTCTGGATCTTGTCGAACTGGGTTTCCGATACGACCGGACCCATTTTCGCATTGCCGTTCGGATCGCCGGGCGCCCAGCTGTCCGCCGTGGCCTTGGCGACCTCCTTGGCCTCATCCATGCGCGCCGCCGGGACGAACATGCGCGTCGGCGCGTTGCAGGACTGGCCCGAATTCATCATCACGCCGGAAATGCCGCGTGAGACCGCATCGGCGAAGCCGTCATCGTCGAGCAGGATATTGGGGGATTTGCCGCCAAGTTCCTGATGGACGCGCTTGACGGTCGGTGCGGCGTCCTGCGCCACCGCCACGCCGGCGCGGGTCGAGCCGGTAAAGCTGACCATGTCGATGTCGGGATGTTTGGAGATCGCGCTGCCAACCGTCGGTCCGTCGCCGTTGACCAGATTGAAGACGCCCTTTGGAACGCCCGCCGCGTCGAGAATTTCCGCCAGGAGATATGCCGAAAAAGGAGCGATTTCCGATGGTTTCAGAACCATGGTGCAGCCTGTGGCAAGCGCGGGCGCGATCTTGCAGGCCATCTGGTTCACCGGCCAGTTCCACGGCGTGATGAAACCGCAGACTCCAATGGGCTCCTTGACGATGGCGGTTGTCCCGCGCTCGTCCCTGAAGCTGTAGCCCTTCAGCACTTCCATGGCGGTATTGAAATGCGCCATGCCGAGCGCGGCCTGCGCCGTCGAGCTGAGCCAGGCCGGTGCGCCCATCTCCTCGGTGATGGCCTTTGCCATCTCGTCCTGACGTTTCTGATATTCACCCATGACCGCACCCAAAAGCGCGACGCGGTCATCGACGCTGGTGCGGGAGAAGGTCCTGAACGCGGCCTTTGCGGCGGCGACAGCGGCATCGACATCGGCGGCCGTGCCCATGGAAATCTTTCCCGCGGGCGCTTCGGTGGCGGGGTTGATGACGTCCGCGGTCGTCGCGCCGGATGCGGGCGCTACCCATTCGCCGTTGATGTAGAATTTCGTGTAATCGCGCATGATGTCGGCTCCCTCAAAAATGTCTGCTGCAGACAAGATAGGGACGATGCCTTCATGTTGCAGCCTCACGCTTATGGTGAGCGGGCCGGCATTCTTTCTGAACGCCGTCATCGCGGCGAGGGCCGGGGCGCCGGCATTCCACCGGGACAGAGTCCTAGATCGCGCCGTCCACCGGCTCCACGCCGCCCGCTTTCAGCGCCGCCATCAGCCGTTCGGCGGCATCGTCGAGAACATGCTGTTCGCGCGCGCGTATGACGAAGTTCGATCCGACCGTGCCTTCGCGCCAGAAGGGATAGCTGCCGATCTGCACGCCGGGTTTTTCGCGCTCGACCGAGATCAGGATGTCCGCGACGGCCGTTTCGCCCACCCATGCGCCCACGGTGCGGTCGAGGACGCGCTGGCCGCCCTCAAGTGTTCCGGCGATGCCCGCGAGCATTCCCTGCGTGATCTTTGGCACCCCCGCCATCAGGAAGATGTTTTCGACATGGATACCGGGCGCGCCCGATACGGGGTTGGGAATCAGTTCCGCGCCGTCAGGCACACGCGCCATCCTGAGGCGCGCCGCGTTGATGCGGTCGCCATAATAGCCCTCGAGAATCCGGCGCGCTTCGGGATGCACGACGACATCCACGTCCAGCGCCCTTGCGACGGCATCGACCGTGATGTCGTCATGGGTCGGGCCGATGCCGCCAGTCGTAAACAGATAGTCGAAGCGCGTGCGGCCACGGTTGACGGCCTCGACGATACGCTCCATTTCATCGGGGACGACTTCAACGCCCATCAGGTCGATGCCCTCGACATTAAGCCATTTGGCGAGATAGGCTATGTTGGCGTCCTGGGTGCGCCCCGACAGGATTTCGTCTCCGATGACGACAAGTCCGGCGGTCCAGATTTTGGTTTGTTCGGGCATGACGCGCGGCTTAGCGCGTGCCCGCCGAGGAAGGAAGTGTGACATGGACGTTCTGGCCCATGACATCCGCATCGCCGGTGACGGGGTGAAACTGCACGGAGCGTCCGCGTTCGAGGGCATGCGGGCAGCGGGGCGTCTGGCCGCCAGCGCGCTCGACATGATCGCGCCGCACGTCGTCCCGGGCGCGGTGACGCGCGACCTGGATGACATGGTCTACGAGTTCGTGAAAGCGGCGGGCGCGGTCCCGGCGACCATTTTCTATCGCGGCTATTCGCATTCCAGCTGCATCAGCATCAATCATGTCGTCTGCCACGGCATCCCATCCGCCAAGAAGCTGGTGAAGGGCGACATCGTCAACATCGACATTACCGTGATCGTGGATGGATGGCACGGCGATACCAGCCGCATGTTCCTGGTCGGCGATGTCTCAAAGAAGGCCAGCCGCCTGGTGGAGATCACCTATGAATGTCTGATGCGCGGCATTGCCGCCGCGAAACCGGGCGCGCGGCTGGGCGATATCTCCCATGCGATCCAGAGCTACGCGGAGGCGGAGCGCTGTTCGGTCGTGCGCGATTTCTGCGGCCATGGCCTCGGCCAGCGGTTTCACGAGGAGCCAAGCGTCGTTCATGCGGGCCGTCCGGGCACGGGCTGCGAGCTGAGGCCCGGCATGTTTTTCACCATCGAGCCGATGATCAACCTGGGCAAGGAGGGCGTGAAGGTTCTGGGCGACGGCTGGACCGCCGTGACGCGCGACCGGCAACTGTCGGCGCAGTTCGAACATTCGATCGGCATTACCGAGGATGGCGCGGAGATTTTCACCAAGTCGCCCAAGGGGCTGGACTGTCCGCCCTACGCCGTGTGAGCAGCGGCATTTCGGGCCACATCGAGATCGCGCATGCCGAACCGGGCGATGTCGGCTGGATGATCGCCCGGCATATCGAAATCTATATTCGCGAGTTCGGCTATCCGCGCGCGTTCGAAGGCTATGTCGTCGAAGCGTTCGATGATTTCCTGAAGGCACACGACCCCCTGAAAGACCCGATCTTCATTGCGAGGTCCGAAGGCGGCATCGTCGGGTCGATCGCCGTGAAGCAGCGTTCCGCCGATGAAGGGCAACTGCGTTTCCTGATTCTGGACGAGGCCGCGCGCGGCCATGGAACCGGGCGCAGGCTTGTGGCGGAGGTCATCGCGCTTGCCCGGGAGCGCGGCTGGTCGCGCCTGACGCTCGAAACGGCGAGCAATCTGCTGCCTGCCCGCGCGCTTTATGCCCGGCATGGATTTCGGCTGACGGCGGCGGTTCCGATGGCGTGGCTGCCGGAAGGCGTCACGAGCGAAACCTGGATACTGGACCTCGGGTGATGCCGTTCGGGGCGCGGTCAAAGGGCGGCGCGGAGAAGCTCCACAAGCCTGTCGGCATCGCCATCCGTTGTCCATAGATGCGGCGTCACCCGCAGCGATGTGCCGCGCGCGGACACGAACAGCTTTTGCGCCGCCAGCCGCTCAGGCAGGCCGCCGGGAATCGCGGCGGGAAAGCCAAGCGACAGGAAGTGCGCGGCGCGGGCCGGTTCCTCCTGAGCGGTGAGGCCCATATCGCGCGCCGCGGAGGCAAGTTTCGCGTTTCGCGCGCCCAGCGTTTCGGCGATATTTTCAACGCCCCAATCGAGGATCAGGTCGAGCGCCGCGCTTGCACCCATGAGAAGGGGCGGGTTCGATTTCTCGCCCATGTCATAACGCCGCGCGCCGGGCTGGTAGTCCTGCCGGTAGTCCGTCAGGCGGCTGAAATCCTGTGAACCGGCGCGGTTCATCCAGTTTTCCTCAAGCGGTGTGCCGCCCTGCCATCCGGGCGCGGCGTAGAGGATGCCGATGCCGTAGGGGCCGAGCAGCCATTTGTAGCAGGCGGCGACGACGAAATCGGGACGCACCGCCTGCAAATCGAGCGGCATCGCGCCGAGCGACTGCGTCAGGTCGAGGACCAGCGCGGCACCCACCCGGCGACAGGCCCTGCCGATCGCCACCAGGTCGAGAGCGCCGCCATCCGCCCAGTGGCATTGGGGCAGGGCGGCGATGGCCGTGTCCGGGCCGATGGCGGCCAGCACGGCCTCCGTCCATGTGCCGGTGCCGCGCGCGGCAGTGACGAGGTGCGCGCCTGCGGCGTCCGCCCTTGCCTGCCAGCCATAGACATTTGACGGGAACTGGGCGTCCAGTACGACGATCTGCTGACCGCTGGCGAGGGGCAGGTTCTTCGCGGCGACGGCGAGGCCGTAGCTGACGGATGGAATGATGGCGATGTCGTCGGCGCTGGATCCCAGCAGGCGCGCGGCACGCTCCCGAAAGGCCTCGGCAATCGAGAAGAACAGGTCCGGCGTATAGGTCCAGGGGCGCTCCTTATAGGCCGCGCCCTCCGCCATCGCCGCGCTGACGCTGTCCGCCAGCGGGCTCATATAGGCGCAGTTCAGATAATGGATGTCGTCCGGAATGTTGAAGCGATGACGCTGGCAGGGGATGATCATGCGATCGCTTATTCATTCGCGTATCAACGCTGGCAAGCCCGCAGTCGGTATCATAAATGAACCGCATGGCTGAACCCAGTATGACGAAGAACCACCGGACACGGATGCGCGAGCGCATGCTTGCGGGCGGCGGCGAAGGTTTCCACGATTACGAACTGCTGGAATATATGCTTGCGCTCGGCGTGTTGAGGCAGGACACCCGCAAACTCGCGAAGAGCCTGATCGACCGCTTTCATACCTTTGGCGGCGTCGTGTCCGCCGACCCCGAAGACCTGAAACAGGTGGACGGCGTGGGCGATAGTCTGGTCGCCATCCTGAAATTCGTTCAGGCGGCGTCGGTCCGCCTATTGAAGGGCGAGATCGCCGGGCGTCCCATTCTTGGCAACTGGCAGGCCGTGCAGGACTATCTGCACGCCGCGATGGCGCACAATCCGCGCGAGGAATTCCGGGTGCTGGCGCTCGACGGGAAGAATGTCCTGATCCGCGACCAGAAGATGTCGGAGGGAACCGTCAACCAGACCTCGGTCCATGTGCGCGAGGTGGTCAAGATGGCGCTCGATCTGGGGGCGACGGCGATCATTCTGGTTCACAATCATCCGTCAGGCGATTCGAAGCCCAGCCGTGACGATATCGCGCTGACGGCGAATATTGCCGATATCTGCCGCGCGCTCGGCATCGGCCTGCACGACCATATCATCATCGCGAAGGGAGGGTCGGCCAGCTTCAAGTCGCTCGGTCTGCTGTAGAACGGAAAAAGGGCGCGCCGGACCGACCGGCACGCCCCTCAGGTTGTCGGAAGCCGGCGCTTATTGCGGTTCGGCGGCTTCCTTCATCGCATCGATCCTGTCGTCGGTGATATCTTCATTCTGGTCGGCCGCCTCTTCCATCAGCTCGGCTTCGGCATCGACAACCTCGGCGGCCTGTTCGGCTTCCTCCGCGGCGATTTCGTCGGCAGCTTCAGCGGCTTCCTCGGCCTGTGCTTCGGGGCTTTCATCCGCAGCCTCGGCCATTTCCTCGGCCTGCTCGGCCTTTTCCTCGGCGACTTCCATGCGGGCGTCGAACTTCTCGCGTTCCTGCTCGATCTCCTCCTTCGTCATTTCGGCGGCCATTTCCGCGTTTTCCTCGGCCATTTCCGGTGACGTGGCAGCTGCCGCGTCGGCAGCCATCATGGCTTCATGCTCGGCCGCGGTCATGTTCGCATGGTCGGGCGCGGCCTCCTCGTGATGGTCGGCGAGGGCGGGGGCGGACAGCATCAGCGCCGCCGCGGCGGTCATCATGGTGAATTTCATGTCGTGAACTCCATTGCAATTTCGGGATATGGCCTGGTCGAGACGGGAACGGGCCAATTCGCCGCAGGTTCCGCGATCCGCCGATTGCCGCCCGCCGCCGGGCTTGCTAGGCGCGCGGTTCACCGCACAGGAGCCTCAAATGATCCCGCGTTACAGTCGCAAAGCCATGACCGACATCTGGGAACCGGAAACGCGCTTCCAGATCTGGTTCGAGATCGAGGCGCACGCGATGGATGCGCTGGCGGAGCTGGGCGTCGTCCCCGCCGAGGCGGCGAAGGCGGTCTGGGAGCGGGGCGGTTTCGACATCGACCGCATCGACGAGATCGAGCGCGAAGTGAAGCATGACGTCATCGCCTTCCTGACCAGCCTGCAGGAGCATGTCGGGGAGGAAGCGCGCTTCGTGCATCAGGGCATGACGTCGTCGGACGTGCTCGACACCTGCCTGAGCGTCCAGCTGGTGCGCGCGGCGGACCTGATCATCGCCGATATCGAGGCCCTGCTCGTCGTCCTCAAGCGCCGCGCGGAAGAACATAAATATACGCCCACCATCGGCCGCTCGCACGGCATACATGCCGAACCCACGACCTTCGGCCTGAAACTGGCGCAGGCCTATGCCGAATTCGACCGCAACCTTGCACGCATGAAACTGGCGCGGGAGGAAGTGGCGACCTGCGCCATTTCGGGCGCGGTGGGGACGTTTGCCAATATCGACCCGCGCGTGGAGGAGCATGTCGCAGCGAAGATGGGCCTGACACCGGAGCCGGTGTCCACACAGGTCATTCCGCGCGACCGGCATGCGATGTATTTCGCCACGATGGGCGTCATCGCCTCTTCGATCGAGCGTCTGGCCGTTGAAATCCGCCACCTGCAGCGCACCGAGGTTCTGGAGGCCGAGGAGTATTTCTCGCCCGGCCAGAAAGGCTCGTCGGCCATGCCGCACAAGCGCAATCCCATCCTGACCGAGAACCTGACCGGCCTTGCCCGGCTGG
The DNA here is from genome assembly GCA_963710205.1 of uncultured Alphaproteobacteria bacterium. Classification (GTDB taxonomy): domain Bacteria; phylum Pseudomonadota; class Alphaproteobacteria; order Sphingomonadales; family Sphingomonadaceae; genus Pacificimonas. The sequence continues at coordinate 464,727 of CAVPZG010000004.1, forward strand.
TGCGCGGATATGCGATACCGGCGATGGAGAATGTGGCGCTGTGGCACGAACGCGACATTTCGCATTCCAGTGTCGAACGCATGATCGGCCCCGACGCGACCGTGACACTCGATTTCGCGCTGGTGCGCCTGACAGGCGTGATGGACAAGCTGCTCGTCTATCCGGAGCGGATGCAGAAGAACATGGACCGGATGGGCGGGCTCATCCATTCGCAGCGCGTCCTGCTGGCCCTGACCCAGGCCGGGGTCAGCCGCGAGGATGCCTATCGCCTTGTCCAGCGCAATGCGATGAAGGTGTGGGAGTCGGACGGCCAGCAAAGCCTGCTGGAGCTGCTGAAGGCGGATGCGGACGTGATGGCGGCCCTGTCAGCCGAGGAAATCGAGAGCCGCTTCGACCTCGACTATCACATGAAGCATGTCGACACGACGTTCGACCGGGTCTTTCGCTGATCGGGCAGTCGGACGCATCGTCAGGGAGCCCTGGCTGTCCCTGGTGATCAGCTGCCGGGAATGCGGATCGATTCCACCAGCCGGTCCACCTCGGCAGGTGGTCTGGCTGTCACGCTCGCGACCGCCCATGCGACGGTGAAATTGAGGACCATGCCGACCGTGCCGATCCCCTCCGGACTGATGCCGAAGAGCCAGTTTTCCGCCACATTCGCCTCTGGTGCGGCGAGTTTGAACCAGCAGATGTAAAGGAAGGTGAAGGCAAGGCCCGTGACCATGCCTGCGATCGCGCCTTCGCGGTTCATGCGCTTCACGAAAATGCCCATGAAGATGGCCGGGAACAGGCTGGCCGCCGCCAATCCGAATGCGAAGGCGACGACCTGCGCGACCCAGCCCGGCGGGTAGATGCCGAGAATGCCTGCGACCACGATGGCGGCGGTGGCGGCAAGGCGGGCGGCGCGAAGCTCTCCGCGTTCCGTGATGTGCGGGCGGAAGGTGGATTTGAGGAGGTCATGGCTGACGGCGGTGGAGATGACCAGCAAGAGCCCCGCCGCGGTGGACAGCGCGGCGGCGAGTCCGCCCGCCGCGACCAGGGCGATGACCCAGCCGGGAAGCTGCGCGATTTCGGGAAGCGCGAGCACCATGATGTCACGGTCGACGAAAACCTCGTTGTCGCCGCCCACCGAGGTGTTGGCAACCAGCCGTTCGCCGGATGGTCCCGTGTCGCCCGTGTAGACGGGCGCGCCGTCGGTCGCCTCTCCCGCGCGATACTGGACAACGCCGTCGCCATTCCTGTCGGTGAAGGCGATGAGGCCATTGGTTTCCCATGTGTCGAACCATGTCGGGAGATCGGCATAGGCGGTTTCGTTGACGCTTTGGGTGAAGCTGAGGCGGGCAAAGGCGCCGACGGCGGGTGCGGTGGTATAAAGGAGGGCGATGAAGATGAGCGCCCAGCCCGCGCTGCGGCGCGCGTCGGACGCCTTGGGGACGGTGAAGAAGCGCACGATCACATGCGGCAGCCCCGCTGTCCCCACCATGAGCGCGGCGGTTATTGCGAAAACGTCGATGGTGGACTTCGTGCCGGAAGTATATTCCGTGAAACCCAGGTCGGTGAGGGTGGCGTTCAGCCTGTCCAGCATGAACATGCCGCTGCCGTCGTTCACGACGCTGCCCAGACCAAGCTGCGGGATGGCGTTGCCGGTAACGAGGAAACTGATGAAAAAGGCCGGCACCATATAGGCGAAGATCAGCACACAATATTGCGCGACCTGCGTGTAGGTGATGCCCTTCATGCCGCCGAGGACCGCGTAGATGAAAACGATGCCCATGCCGATGATGACGCCAAGTTCTATCTGAACGTCCAGAAAGCGCGAGAAGACGATGCCGACGCCGCGCATCTGGCCCGCGATATAGGTGAAACTGACGAAAATCAGGCAGATGACCGCGACCACCCGGGCGGTTTTCGAATAATAGCGCGTGCCGATGAAATCGGGGACCGTGAACTGGCCGAATTTTCGGAGATAGGGTGCGAGGAGAAGGGCGAGAAGAACATAACCGCCGGTCCAGCCCATCAGATAGACGCTGCCGTCATAGCCTGAAAAGGCAATGATTCCGGCCATGGACAGGAAGCTGGCCGCGCTCATCCAGTCGGCGGCGGTCGCCATGCCATTGACGACCGGATTCACATCGCCGCCCGCAACGTAGAATTCCGATGTCGAACTGGCGCGGGTCCAGAGGGCTATGCCGATGTAGAGCGCGAAGCTGAGGCCCACGAAGAGGTAGATCAGGGTCTGCGTGGTCATCAGTCCTCGACCCCGAATTTGCGGTCGAGCCGGCGCATGGCGAAGATGTAGATGAAGATCAGTGCGACGAAGATGTAGATCGCGCCCTGCTGCGCGAACCAGAAGCCGAGCGGATAGCCGCCAAGATGGAACTGATCGAGCCAGTCGCGCAGGAGGATACCCGCGCCGAAGCTGGCGGCGAACCAGATGCCGAGAAGACCGGCGAGCAGGCGAATATTGGCGCGCCAGTAGGCGGCGTGGCGGGCGGCGGCTTCATCACTCTGCCCCATATTTCTCTCCCCAAAAGAGAAAACCTATGTCGACGAAGGGGCGCGATTTGGAAAGGCCCTATTGCGCCCCGTCCGCCCATTTGAGGGCCCGTGCTTCCATTTCGCTGACAAAATCGGCCTTTCCGCGAACATATTCGTCCTTGGTCATACCGCTTTCCCGGACAAGGGCGGTTTTCAGCCGGGAATAGGCGAGCGCCTCCTCGGGATGCGCGCGCAGATAGTCGCGAAAGGCGAGATGCCGGGCAACGTGAGGCGAACCCATCCGGAAGACATGGACGTGATGCGTGCGTGTTCCGCTTTCGTCGTCACGCTGGAAATAGCGCCGCCCGTCAATGCCATGTTGGCCCATGGCACGGTAGCCACATGCGGCCATGTGCGCATTCGCGCTGTCCACCCGGTCAAGATCAAGCGCCTCGACCAGGATGTCGATGATGGGTTTTGCCATGATCGGGGGGACCGCCGTGCTGCCAATATGGTGGATGGCGCGGGCATTTTCGCCGAGCAGCGCACCCAGTTCCTTCGCGGCTGCCGCATATTGTCCTGCCCAGCGGCGGTCATGGGGCGCGATGATGCCGGTCACGCTTTCAGATGGCCGGAATGCCACGCGATGTGGTCGGCCATGAAGGTCGAGATGAAATAATAGCTGTGATCGTAGCCGGGGCGGAGGTTGATCCGGATGTCCTGTCCCAGCTCGGCGCAGACGTCGCGCAGCACGCCGGTCTTCAGCTGGTCGGCAAGGAATTCATCGTCGCCGCCCTGTTCAACCATGACGTGCGGATGGCGCGCACCGTCCGCCAGAAGCGCGCAGGTGTCGTAGGCGCGCCAGCTGCTGTCATCTTCCCCCAGATAGGCCTTCAGCGCCTTTTGTCCCCATGGCGATCCTATCGTGGTGCAGATGGGCGAGAAGGCGGAAATGCTTTTGAAGCGATCCGCGTTTCTGAGGCCGACGGTCAGCGCGCCGTGGCCGCCCATGCTGTGCCCCGTGATGGACTGGCGGGTCATGTCGGCGGCGGGAAAAATATCCGCGATCAGGCCGGGGAGTTCCTGTTCGATATAGGTCCGCATCCGGTAATGTTTCGCCCAGGGCGCTTCGGTGGCGTCGAGGTAGAAGCCCGCGCCCTTGCCCATGTCATAGCCGTCCGCGTCCGGGACATCGTCCCCGCGCGGCGACGTGTCGGGCGCGATCAGGATGATGCCGTGCTGCGCGCAGGCGGCGCGATATTCGCCCTTTTCCATGACATTTGCGTGGGTGCAGGTGAGGCCGCTGAGATACCAGAGAACAGGCAGCTTCTCGCCCCGGTCATGGTGCGGAATATAGACCGCGAAGGTCATGTCCGTGCCGGTGGCGCTGGACGAATGCGTATAGACGCCCTGCGTGCCGCCGTGCGATTTCCAGCTTGAGACGGTTTTCATGAACTTTCCTTATCTGAATAGGATCGTGCGCGCGCCGTTCGGCAGCACGCGGCGTCGGCCAGTTCCAGCCGAAACGGGCGGCGATGGACTGGAAAATGTCCCCGACCCCGGCATCGGCGGGAAAACGGTCGCCGCCCGCCTGAAAGACGACGCGCATGAAGAAGCGGCCGCTACTGAGGTCGGCATATTGCTGGCTGTCCAGAATGAAACCGTCATTGTCGGCAAGGGGCGCCTGAAACAGCTGCGACGATCCCGGTCCGGTCATCGCAGCTGAACAGGAGAATGCAGGGCGACCCGCCTTCCACGATCAGCCCGGGCGGTGAATGGCGCAGAGCTTGTTGCCATCGGGATCGCGCACATAGGCGAGGTGCATCGGGCCCATGGTGGATTCGCGCAGGCCGGGCGGGTCCTCGATGGAGGTGCCGCCCGCGGCGACGCCCGCGTCGTGAAACGCCTTTACCTGTTCGGGAGAGCTGCATTTGAAACCGATGGTCGCGCCGTTGGCGTGGGTGGCGGGCTTGCCGTCGAGCGGCTGGGTCACGCCGAACGTGCCGCCATCATGCGCCCAGAACAGGCGTGTGATGCCCTCCTTCGTGACGTTTTCCATCGGCTCGCCCGCGCCAAGTGTGCCCAAGACGGCGTTGTAGAAGATTTTCGATTTTTCGATGTCGGTGGCACCGACCATGACGTGATTGAACATAAATATTCCTTTCCTGGATTAGTCCGAAAGCTGGCAGAAGGCGCAGATCTTGTTGCCGTCGGGATCGCGCAGATAGGCCCCATACGCCTTTCCGGGCGCGTTGCCGCGCACACCCGGCGCGCCCTCGTCACTGCCGTGATTGGCGAGCCCCGCAGCATGGAAGGCGTCGACCTCGGCCTTGTCCTTCGCGCGGAAGCCGATGGTGCCGCCATTGGCGAAAGTCGCCTGTTCCCCATTTGCGGGCCTGCCGACGCCGAACGCACCGCCGTCGGGCGTACCGTAGAACAGGCGGTCGCCGGGAGCCGCCGGGGCGATCCCGATCGCGCCGAGCGCATTGTCGTAGAAGGCGCGGGACTTCTCGACGTCATTCGCGCCGACCATGATGTGAGTGAACATGCCGGTGTCTCCTCTTCCTCTTAATAAACGACCACGCTGCGGATGCTTTCCCCCGCGTGCATCATGTCGAAGCCCCTGTTGATGTCCTCGAGCCTGAGTTTGTGCGTGATCATCGGGTCGATCTCGATCCTGCCGTCCATGTACCAGTCGACGATCTTTGGCACATCGGTGCGGCCCTTCGCGCCGCCAAAGGCGGTGCCGCGCCAGTTGCGGCCCGTGACGAGCTGAAAAGGGCGGGTGGAGATTTCCGCGCCGGATTCGGCGACGCCAATGACGATGCTGGTCCCCCAGCCGCGGTGGCAGCATTCCAGAGCCTGCCGCATCACGTCCGTCTTGCCGATACATTCAAAGCTGTAATCGACGCCGCCGTCCGTCATCTGGACGAGGTGGTGCACGATATCGCCCACGTCCCTTGGGTTGACGAAATCGGTCATGCCGAATTTCCGGCCCCATTCCTCGCGGTCGGGATTGATGTCGATGCCGATGATGCGCGTGGCGCCGGCCAGCCGGGCGCCCTGGATGACGTTGAGGCCGATGCCGCCGAGGCCGAAGACGGCGACGGTGGATCCGGGCTCGACCTTTGCCGTGTTGACGACGGCACCGACGCCCGTCGTGACACCGCAGCCGATATAGCAGCTGGTATCGAAGGGCGCGTCATCGCGCATTTTCGCAACCGCGATTTCCGGCACAACGATGAAGTTGGAGAAGGTGGAGCAGCCCATATAATGGTGCAGCATCTCGCCCCTGTAGGACATGCGCGACGTGCCCGACGGCATCACGCCCTTCCCCTGTGTCGCGCGGATCGCGGAGCAGAGGTTTGTCTTGCCGCTGGTGCATTCGCGGCAGCGGCCGCATTCCGGCATGTAGAGCGGGATGACATGATCGTCCGGGGCGACGCTGGTGACGCCCGCGCCGATTTCGCGGATGATGCCCGCGCCCTCATGGCCGAGGACAACGGGGAAACGTCCCTCTGAATCGAGGCCGTCCAGCGTGTAGGCATCCGTATGGCAGATGCCGGTTGCCTTCAGCTCGATAAGGACTTCGCCTTCCTGCGGGCCTTCCAGATCGATTTCGACGATTTCGAGTGGCTTCTTCGCCTCGAAGGCGACGGCTGCGCGGGATTTCATGTGGGCGGACCTCCAAATACTGGTTCGCGCGACCATTGCCAGCCTTGGCGGCCAGCGGCAAAGCCATTTTGATGAGGGTGGAGCCGGAACTGCTGAACTAGAGATTTCGCGCCATGATGACATCGTCATAGCGGTTCGCGCCGACGAGGAATTTGCGGCTGCCGATAATGCTGAAGCCGTGTTTCTGGTAGAAGCGGAGGGCGCGGCCATTGCGGGCATAGACGCCGAGGAGCAATCTGCGATTATCGGCGCGGGCGTGACCGACGGCAGCGTCCATCAGGGCCTGTGCCACTCCGGATCCGTGAAATCGGCTGAGGACGTAGATGCGTTTCAGTTCGATATCGCCATCCCGGCCCTCCACATCGGGAAGGTCGGGCGGGCTGAGTGCGGCGTAGCCGACCGGCGCGCCCTTCCCGACCTCCGCCAGCCAGAGCGCATTGTCCTGGGAGCGCAGGCGCGCGGCATAATCGTCACGACTGTGCTGATGCATGCAGTGCATGAGAATGTCGTCACCCGGCAGGATGTCTGCGAAACTTTCGAGGAAGGTGGCCTTGCCGATCAGCGACAGGCGCGCCGCGTCTTCGGCGGCGGCGGGGCGGATGGTGACGTCCATATCTTCCATAATCCGCGCCTTTGCCGCGCGCGGCGGAACGGCGCAACGATGGGCGTCGTTGGTGCCGGATAAACCAGATCAGGAGATTTCCCATGAGCATGACCCTTTACTACGCGCCCGGCGCCTGCAGCCTGGCCGATCATATCGCTTTGCTGGAATCCGGTCTCGACCATGACATCGTGAAGGTGAACCTGAAGGATCATACCACCGAGGACGGCCGGAACTATTACGATGTCACGCCCAAGGGCGCCGTCGGCGCGATCGAGATGGACGGCGACGTGTTTACCGAGAATGCGGCGCTGCTGATCATGATCGCGGAGAAGAGTGGCAAGCTGCTGCCGAAGGACGGCGCGCCGCGCTATCGCGTACTGGAGGCCACGATCTTCATCACGACGGAAGTCCACAAGAGCTTCGCTCCGCTGTTTCAGGGCGGTTCCGACGAAGAGAAGAAAAAGGCGCGCGAGAAGATCGCCGGTAAGCTGGAGCACATGGCGGAGATGCTGGGCGACAGGGCGTTCCTGGTTGGCGAAGAGATGTCCATCGCCGACTGCTATGCGGTGGTGATGCTGTTCTGGGCGACAAACCAGAAAATCGATCTGCCGCCAAAACTGGCTGCCTATATGACGAATATCGTCGCGCGGCCCGCCGTGCAGACGGCGATGAAGGCGGAAGGTCTGATCGACTAAATCAGGCTGGACCCGGCCGCGCTTTCGTGGAACGAAGGCGCGGCAAGAGGGAGCCTGATCCGATGAGAATGATTTTCCTGTCCGCCGCGCTGCTGCTGGCTACGCCCGTTACCGCGCAGGATACCGCGAAACCTGATCCGGCGCTGTTCCAGCCCGTCGATGTTTTCGACCTGGAATATGCCGCCGATCCGCAGGTTTCGCCCGACGGGAAGACCGTGGTCTACGTCAGGCGCAGCTTTGACCGCATGAAGGATCAGGCGCGGTCGAACCTGTGGATGGTCGACATCGCGTCGGGCGCGCACCGGCCCCTGCTGTCGGGAACGACAAACTATTCCAGTCCGCGCTGGTCGCCGGACGGGAAGCGCCTGGCCTATGTGACGAGCGCGGATCAGGGCGCGCAAATCTATGTGCGCTGGATGGACACGGGCGCGACGGCGCGCCTGACCGATCTGCAAAAGGGGCCGTCCGGCCTTAGCTGGTCGCCGGATGGGCGAACGCTGGCATTCGCCATGTTCGTGAAGGACGAGCCTGAGCCGCTTGCCAAGATGCCCGCGCCGCCAGAAGGGGCAAGCTGGGCCGAAAAGCCGACCGTCATCGACCGCATCAGCTATCGCGGAGACGGGGCAGGCTATTACGAGCAGGGCGTCAGTCACATCTTCACTGTCAGCGCCGAGGGCGGGACACCGCGGCAGGTCACGAAAGGCGATTTCGATTTCGGCGGGACGGCGGCCTGGACGCGGGACGGGCGATCGCTGATCGTAGCGGCCGACCTCAATCCCGACTGGCGGCGGGGCGATACATTTTCCGACATCTATCGGGTCGATGTGCGGGACGGCGCGATGACGCGGCTGCGCGAGAATGCGGGGCCGGACATTGCGCCCACTGTGTCGCCGGACGGGCGGCGCATCGCCTGGCTGGGCTATACGGACAATCTGAAGGCCTATCAGCCGTTCCGGCTGTGGTCGATGAATGTGGACGGATCGGACGCGCGGCAGCTGGCGTCCGCTACGGACCGAACCATAAACGGGATCGAATGGAGCGCGGACAGCAGGAATGTCGTGTTTTCCTATGACAGCAATGGCGACACGGTGCTGGCGCGCGCCGACCTGTCAGGCGGCGTCACGAAACTGGCGGACGGTCTGGGCGGCGAAAGTCTGGGCAGGCCCTATTCGGGCAGCAGTTTCTCGGTCGCGGACCAGGCGGGAACGATCGTTGCCAATATCACCACGCCGACGCGGCCCGCCGACCTGGCCGTGCTGCGCGGCAGCGAGCTGAGGCAGCTTACCCGGCTGAACGACGATGTCGCGGCGGTGAAGCGCTTTGCCGACGCGGAGGAAATCTGGACCACGGCGGCCGACGGGACGCGTTCGCAAAGCTGGATCGTGAAGCCACCGAATTTCGATCCCGCGCGCAAATATCCCATGATCCTGGAAATCCATGGCGGGCCGCACACCAATTACGGCGCGCGGTTCAGCGCCGAGGTGCAGGCCTATGCGGCGGCAGGCTATGTGGTGGTTTATTCCAACCCGCGCGGGTCGACGAGCTATGGCGAGGATTTCGCGCTGATGATCGACAAGGCCTATCCGGGCGGCGACTATGATGATCTGATGGCGGCGGTCGATGGCGTCATCGCAAAGGGTTATATCGATACGGACCAGCTGTTCGTGACGGGCGGATCGGGCGGCGGTGTGCTGACGGCCTGGATCGTGGGAAAAACGGACCGGTTCCGGGCGGCGGTCGTTGCAAAGCCCGTCATCAACTGGACCAGCTTCGTGCTGACGGCGGACGGCATTCCCTATTTCGCCAAATACTGGATGGGCGCGATGCCCTGGGAGAACCAGGCGGAATACTGGCGGCGTTCACCCCTGTCGCTGGTCGGCAATGTGAAGACGCCGACCATGCTGCTGACCGGCGAAGACGATTACCGCACGCCGATGTCGGAAACGGAACAATATTATGGTGCGCTGCAACTGGCGGGTGTCGAGACGGCTATGGTCAGGATCAAGGGCGCGGGCCATGGCATTGCCAACCGCCCGTCCAACCTGATGAACAAGGTCGGTTATATCCTGGCCTGGTTCGAGAAATATCGCGGCGGGGAGGCGGGCGAACCCGCTATTTGATCTTCACGAGAAAGCGGACGGCAAAGCTGGAATTTCCGGCCATCGTCCCTGTCGGTGATATCCGTACGCCGGTGACGTTGGCGTCATAGCCGCCATTTGGCGTGTAGCCAAAGCTGACGGGGCTGCCGCTGCCATGGCTGACGACACCCGCGCAGCAGACCACGCCGCTGCCACTGTCGGTGAACGCGACAGAGGCGCCTGTTCCCGAATAATTGCCGGTGAACATCGTCGTTTGCGCTGGCAGCAAATCCGTCAGGGAAAGTGTCGATCCGTCGACCTGGCTGCCACCTGAATTGGTCACGGTCAGCGTATAGACCATGTCATTGCCCGGGAGGGAGAAATGCGCGGCGCTACCCTGCGGCGATGCGGGCGCGACGGTTTTCGCCACACTGATCTTTGGCATCGTGCAAAATTTCAGATCGTGGATCGAAATGCCCTGAATACCGATCGCGCCGTTCGTGTAGGCGAGGGGACCATTGGCATAGCGAATGGTGACGGATGTGACGGGTACCGGAAAACTGACATTCACGTTGCCGTTTGGCTGGTCAATGTCGCTGTTGCCGGTGGTGTCATAGGGGTTCCCGACCACTTCCGAAGCCGCCAAAGGCTGCGTCCCCGCAAAGGGCCCGAAAAAGGCGGTTCCCGGGAGCAACTGACCACCTGTCGTATTGTTGGAGCCATAGTTGCTGGACATAGCCGGGGTCAGCGCCGCCCCGCCGTTGCTGCCGGTTACCTTCAGCCAGTCGCGAAACTGGCCGTTGGCGACGCCGTTCGTGAAGGTCGTATAGGCATCGACATCGACCATCGTGAAGGCCAGATCGCGGACGGGTTCCGAAAACGTGAATGTCACTGCAATCACATCATTCGTGCCGTTGATATTGTTGTGCCGGGAATCAAACAGTGCCCCCAGATGCAACGCCTTCTGCGTGCCGAAACCGCCCGTCATATAACTGTTTATCGAAGGCGTATTGCGTCCGTTCAGGGCCGCGAAATCGGCCGTGTCCCCCCCGAACGAAACACCAAGCGTCACATTCTGGCTGGCACCATTCGTGACGGTGTAGTTTGTCGTGCCCGCAACCGAGAGCGTACGGTCCGTGTAGGCATCCCAGTCCTGGGTGAATGCGTTGGCTGCACTGCAGGACTGCGCGCGGGCCTGCTGAACCGGAAAGGCGAGCGCCACCAGCAGCGTGGACAGGCTGGCCAACCGCGCAAGGAAAAGACAAGCTCGATTCATGACGTGCGGAATTACCTGTCGTTGGTTAATAACGGGTAATGATGACGGTCGTTTTCTTGCCGTTACAACCGGGGAGCGCAGGATGAGAACAGGGACGATGGCGCTGGCGGCAGTCATGCTGGCCGCGCCCGCAATCGCGGTCGAAGCGGACAGTCCTGAAGGCGTCGCCGCCCGCGCGCTTTACAGCGACATTATCAACATCCGTTCCGCAGCGGGCCAGGGACTTGTCCAGAAGGTCGCTGAACGGGCCGCTGCGGATTTGAGGGCCGCCGGTTTTACGGACGCGGACATTCGCATCGTCCCCATGGATGAGACGGTCTACATGATCGTGAAATATGCCGGCGAAGGCGACCGCGCGCCGCTGCTGTTCATGGCGCATATGGACGTCGTCGACGCCCTGGCGAAGGATTGGGTGCACGACCCCTTCACGCTGCGCGAGGAGGACGGCAATTTTCTGGGCCGGGGCACAGTCGACAACAAGATGGGCGTGGCGCATCTGACGCGCGCCTTTGCCGACCTGAAGGCCAGCGGGTTCGTGCCTGACAGGGATCTCTATCTCGCCTTTTCGGGCGATGAGGAAACCGGCATGGAAACGACAAAGGCCATGGTCGCGGACCTTGCGCCGCTGAAGCCGGAATACGCGCTGAACAGCGACGCGGGCGGGGCGGAGATCGGCGCGGACGGGAAAATCGAGGGCTATGGCCTGCAGGTGGCGGAAAAAACCTTTGCCACCTTTGACGTCACGGTCACCAATCCCGGCGGCCATTCCAGCCGTCCGCGCGGCGACAATGCGATCTATGATCTGACCGCTATCCTTGAAAAGGTGAAGGCGCTCCGCTTTCCGGTGCGGGCCAACAGCGTGACCCGCGACTATTTTCGCACGGTCGCCGGCAATATTGCCGATCCCGAAATGGCGGCGGTCATGCTGCGCTTCGCGGGCGATCCGGACGATGCCGAAGCCGGGGCTGCGCTCTATGCCAATCCCGAAACGCAGCGCAGCGTGGCGACAACCTGCGTTGCGACCATGCTGGATGCGGGCCATGCCGAAAACGCATTGCCGCAAAGCGCCACCGCAACGGTAAACTGCCGGATCTTTCCCGGAGTGGAGGTGTCAGAGGTCAAGGCGCGCCTGGAGGAAACGAGCACGGGCATGGATCATGCGCGCTGGGCCGTCCGGGGTGAGCCCACGGCAAGTCCGGTATCGGAGCCGCGCGCCGACGTGACCGCGGCGGTCGAGGCGGCGCTGGCGCTGAAATATCCGGGTATCAAGGCAACGCCCTATCAGGAGGCGGGCGGCACGGATGGCATCTGGACCCGGCGCGCGGGCATACCGACCTATGCGGTATCGCCCATCTTCATGCGGCCCGAAAATGGCGGCCTGCACGGGCTTGATGAAAACGCGCCGGTGGACAGTTTCTATTTCGGGCTTGATTACTGGCCCGCACTCATACGAAGCGTTGCCAGCAGATAAGAGGAAAAATCCATGAAATTAGCCAGCCTGAAGAAGGGCCGCGATGGCCGCCTGGTCGTCGTGTCAAAGGACCTCGCCTGGTATTCGGACGCGCACCATATCGCGCCGACGATGCAGGCGGCGCTCGACAATTGGGAGCGGGTGAAGCCGCAGCTGGAAAAGCTGGCGGAGGATCTGGAGCATGAAGTCATTCCGCGCGACCGTTTTCACGAGCGGGAGGCGGACGCGCCGCTGCCGCGCGCCTATCAGTGGGCGGACGGGTCCGCCTATGTGAACCATGTCGAGCTGGTCCGTCGGGCACGCGGGGCGGAGCTGCCGGAGAGTTTCTGGACCGATCCGCTGATGTATCAGGGCGGCAGCGACAATTTTATCGCGCCGCGCGACCCGATCCGTCTGGCGGACGAAAGCTGGGGCTGCGACATGGAGGCGGAAATCGTCGTTGTGACGACGGATGTACCCCAGGGCGTGACCGCGGAGCGGGCGCTGGATCATGTGGCGCTGATTGGAATTATCAACGATGTTTCCCTGCGCAATCTGATTCCGGCCGAGCTGGCGAAGGGGTTTGGCTTTGTGCAGTCCAAGCCCGCCAGCGCGCTTGGCCCGGTTTTCGTGACGCCGGATGAGCTGGGCAAGTCGTGGGCGGGCGGCAAGCTGCATCATGCGCTGAAAGTCGATTACAACGATAAACCCTTTGGCCGCGCCGAGGCGGGCGAGGAAATGACGTTCGACATGGGTGTCCTGGTCGCGCATCTGGCGAAAACCCGCAGCCTGGGAGCGGGCACGATCGTAGGATCGGGAACGGTATCGAACCGGGATCCGGACAATTCGCCGGGCCGTCCGGTCGCCGAGGGCGGCAAGGGCTATAGCTGTATCGCCGAGCAGCGCATGGTCGAGACCATTGCGAACGGCGAACCCAAGACCGAGTTCATGAAGATTGGCGACAGCGTCCGCATCTGGATGGACGGCGATGACGGCAAGCCGATTTTCGGCACCATCGAGCAGCAGGTCGTACCGCTGGAAACGAGCGCGATGGGCGGGGGCTGACCGAGCAGCGGCTCTAAGGGAAATCCCGTATGGTGCGCGTGCCTTTGACCTGACATGATCGCGGCAGTCCAGGGGGCTTCTGGAGCTGGAGCACGTCATGCTTGCAGCAGGAATTTCCGGCGCCGCGCAGGCGCTTACGCGTTTTCAGATGATCGACGTCGCGGCATGTCGGGGCTGCGGTACGCCCGCCCCGTCCGCGCCCGCCCACCGTTTTGACGAGGGCTCGCTTTATAAGTCGAGCGGGCCGAGCAGCGACGACATCAACCAAGGGCTCATTGGCGACTGCTATTTCCTCGCCTCCATGGGGGCGATTGCCGATGCGAGGCCCGATTTTATTGAAGACGCCATCCAGTTCAACGAGCGAACGGGCAATTTCACCGTGACATTGCATGGCAAGGACGGACCTGTGGATGTCACCGTCACACAGGACGAACTTGCCGACAATATCGACAATCGCGGCGGCGGCGGCGTCGCGGACGAGAATGGCGACGATCAGGCGGTCTGGTCCTCGCTGATGGAAACCGCCTATGCGAAGCTCAACGATTCCGACCACAGCAACGGCCTGGACGAAGGCTATGACTTTCTGAACGGCGGCGGCAAGGCGCGAAACGCCATGGAAGTCCTGACCGGCGACCGGGGAACGGACATCACCTTCAGTCGCGGGTTCAAGGAGTCCAAGGACGATGCCATGGCGGACCTCTACAACGGGGTGAACACTGCGCTGGAGAACGGCCGCCCCGTCACGCTGTCGACGGACCCGGAAAACCGCAGCCTGTGGCAGCGGATCACCGGCAATGACGGCGCGCAGGACGGCCTTGTGGACAATCATGTCTATGTCGTCGAAAGCATCACCGAAAATGCCGATGGCAGCTATAGCGTGACGCTGAAGAATCCGTGGGGCCATAATGACGGCATCGAGGGCAGCGGCACGGGAACGAGCGCGAGCATCACGGTCGACCTGGAAACGCTGGTCGACACCGGGGGACTTGAATATTTCAATGCCGGACCTGCGAATTGATGCTATCCTCTTGTCCATGCGCACAGCCCTTGCCGCGATGATCATGTCCCTTTTCGGCTGTTCGGCCATGGCGCCGGACAGGCTGCCGGTGCCGCCAGGCGTAGAGCGGGAACTTACGGGCAGTGACGCGGCGGAGGCGGCGAAGCGTCTGGACAGTCTTGCCGACTCCCATTTGCGGACGCACGGCGCGCGCGAAAAGGGGCGGTATTTCGAACTGGCGCGCGGGACCGACTGGATCATGCTGCGGCATTGGCTGGATGCCGAGCCCGACATGCGCGGTGCAGAGCGCGTGAAGGTGCCCTGGTCGCGGCCCGGCATCGACCTCGTCGAGCTGTGGTCCCTCGGCGGGAAACGCGGCGCGGCGCTGGCGATGACGAAGGCGGACGAGGGCATGCCGCCCTATCTTGCCGTTTACAGCATCACTCTCGACGTCGAGCCGCCCCTGTCGCTGCGATCGGAAAACAGCGAATATTGACCGGGACGCATGCGCCGGGCTGGTCGATGTCCGCCGTGATTGCTAAGGCCTGCGCGCATGAGCAGAGTTCTGTATGATTACTGGCGGTCCACCGCCGCCTACCGGGTGCGGATCGCGCTGCACCTGAAGGGGCTGGCGCATGAGCACAGGACCATCGATCTGGTGAAAGGCGCGCAGGAGGGCGTGGGGTTCAGGATGCTGAACCCGCATGGGCGCGTGCCCTATCTGATCGACGGGGAGGTCGGCCTGAACCAGAAGTCTCGCCATTTGCGAATATCTGGAGGAGGTCTATCCCGAACCGCCCATCCTGCCCGGCGACGCGGCGATGCGCGGGCGCATTCGCGCGGCGGCGCAGATCATTGCGTCGGACGTGCACCCGCTCAACAACCTCAGCGTTCTCAAATATCTGAAGGGCGAACTGGGGCAGGACGAAGATGCCGTGAGCGCCTGGTATCACCACTGGATCGCAACTGGTTTCCGCCCGCTGGAGGAACTGGCCGAAGCGGGAAGCGGGCCGTACCTGTTTGGCGATAGCGTCACGCTGGCGGACATTTGCCTGGCACCGCAGATGTACAATGCGCGGCGGTTTCGCATGGACCTGACACCCTATCCGGGCCTGGTTGAGATCGACAAGAAGCTGATGCAGCTGGACGCGTTCCTGGCGGCCCGGCCCGAAGCGCAGGAGGACGCGAACTGATGGCGAAATGGCTGGTGAAATCGGAACCCTTCAAATGGAGCTGGGAACAGCAGAAGGCGAAGGGCATCGAGCCATGGGACGGCGTTCGCTCCGCACAGGCGCTGAACAACATGCGCGCCATGAAGAAGGGCGACGAGGTGATGTTCTACCATTCGAACAAGGGACTGGAGATCGTCGGCATCTGTTCGGTGGCGCGGGAATTTTACGACGATGTGAACGACCCGAAATCGGGCCTTGTCGATCTGAAGACGGAGCGCGACATGCCCTCGCCGGTCACCCTGAAGCAGATCAAGGCGGACGGGCGGTTCGATGACGTTGCGCTTGTCAGACAGTCGCGCCTGTCGGTCATGCCGATCCCCGACGATAAATGGGACGCGCTGCTGAAAATGGCGGAAAAGGGCGCGTAAATATCTGCGCCCGCTTTTCGGCGGCACGGGACCGGCGACTTTGCTAGACCGCCGTCATGCTTTTCGATCCTACCGACGACGAACTTTATGACGCGCTGGTCGCTCGCGACCCGGCGCATGAGGGCCATGCCTGGGTCTGTGTCACGACGACCGGGATATTCTGCCGTCTGACCTGCACGGCGCGAAAGCCGCTGAGGAAGAATGTGATTTTCGAGCGGGATATTCCGTCCTGCATCGATGCGGGTTTTCGCCCCTGCAAACGCTGCCGTCCGCTCGACGCGCGGAACCATCCCCTGATCGGACGGCTGCTGGCGCGGCTGGACGAGGAGCCGGAGCGGCGCTGGCGCGAGAGCGATCTCAGCGATCTGGGCTTTGACCCCTCGACCGTCCGGCGGGCATTCCGGCAGAAGTTCGGCATGACCTTTCTGCAGGTCGCGCGGGCGCGGCGACTGGGGTCGGTGGCGACGAAGCTGGCTGCGGAGGAACAGGTCATCGCGGCGCAGATCGACGCGGGTTATGAAAGCGGTAGTGGGTTCCGTGAGGCGTTCCACCGGCTGCTTGGCGATGCGCCGGAGCGGCTGAAGGGCCGGGGCGTGTTGAGCGCGTTATGGATCGACACGCCCATCGGGCCGATGGTGGCGATCGCGGACGAAGACCGGCTGCACCTGCTGGAATTTCTGGAGCGGAAGGCCCTGCCGCGGGAGATCGAACGGCTGCGCGACCGCCAGGGCAAGCCCATCGTACAGGCGCGCAACGAGGTGAACAGCGATATCGAGGCTGCACTGACGCGCTATTTCGCCGGGCAGTCCGGTCTGCCGCCGCTCATCATCGGCGACCATGGCACGGCATTCGAGAAATCGGTCTGGGCGGAGCTGGCACGGATACCGCTGGGCGAGACACGGTCCTATCGCGACATTGCGGAGGCGCTGGGTAATCCGGGCGCGGTGCGTGCCGTGGCGCGCGCAAACGGCGCGAACCAGCTGGCGCTGCTGCTGCCCTGTCACCGGGTGATCGGCGCCGACGGGTCGCTGACCGGCTATGCGGGCGGGCTATGGCGCAAAAAATGGCTACTGGAGCATGAGCGGCGAATGCGGACCGGATCGTAGTCAGCAGGCATTCGCGCGCGGCGTTGCCGTCGCCTGAGATCCCGCGCTGCGAACCTATTCCTCCTGATAGCGGGGCCGTGGCCCGCCGCGCACGGTCCCGCGCTGGCTGCGCTCTGCGCGGCGCGGCTGTTCCGCCCGTGTCGCCCGTGCGGGTCGCGCTGGGGCCGTTTCTGCGCGCTGGGGCCGCGGCTGCACCTGCCGCACAGGCGCCTGCCGGGGGGCAGGCGCGGCGCTGGCGGCGCTATTGTTGCCACGGGGCGCGATGCGTCCGCGCTGCTCACGATCACCACGGCGGACCTCGCGCCTGCCCTCCCGGATGCCGCGCTCTATGCGGTCGCGGCGGTCAAGATTTTCCGCACGGTCGCGGCGGATCTCGCGGCGGTCCCGTCTGTCCGCACGGTCGCGCCGTTCGATGCGATCCCCGCGTTCGATACGGTCGCGGCGATCCTCCAGCCGGTCCACACGGCGTTCCAGCCGCGGATTTACGCCGGGGCGCTGGTCGCGGCGCTCAAGGCGCGCAATGCGATTGTCGATCCTGTCGAGCCGAACGTCTGGATTGCGGCTTCTCCAGCGGCGGAATTCCGCCTGACGCCCCTGCCAGTAACGACGGTCATTGTCCCGCCAGCGGTGACGCGTGCCGCGGCGGTCGTAAACATAGGTATCGTAGCCGGGATAATAAAAGCCGGAATACCAGCCATAATAAGCGGGGTAGCGATAGGTGCGGTGATAGCCGTAATCGTCGTAGAGCGACGAACCATAGCCATAGCCGCGGCCATAATCGTCGTAATAGCCATAGTCGTAATCGTCATAATAACCGCCAGACGACGCACCGACGCTGACGCCGCCATAGCCGTAATCACCAAGTGTACACGCGCCAAGGCCAAGGCTGAGCATGCCGATGAGTGCGGGTCGCAGATATGCGGTCATCATGTTTTTCTCCCAACGGGGGCGAAGATTTCGCCTGTCCGACCTGTTGGCTCCCTATATGCCATTGCGGCGTTGAATGCGTTGTGAACGATCGGGAAAGGTTGAGGACATGGTGGAAGCAAAATGGAACGGTAGCGTCATTGCGGCATCGGATGACACGGTGGTCGTCGAGGGGAACCATTATTTCCCGCGCGACACCGTGAATGACGCCTATCTGGAAGGAAGCGCCAAAACGAGCGGCTGCCCGTGGAAAGGTACGGCGCACTATCATCATGTGGTCGTGGATGGAGAGCGCAATGAAGATGCCGCCTGGTATTATCCCAATCCCAAGGCGGCGGCAGCTGATATCGAGGGCCGCATCGCGTTCTGGCGCGGTGTCGAGGTCGGCTGACCCCGACGCCGTCCGGCCCTGAAGCGGCTGTCACGCGGAGCCTTTTCAGTTTCGTAGTTAAGGCTGTATGAAAGCGTCGTATCGATACACAGAGTTATCCACAGGCATTGGCAATGTTGCAGCCACTGACCATGGAAAGGGAATAAGCCATTTAAGACAGTGCCTTGCAAATAACGTCGGATATGATTCCAAGAATTCCCATTGATTACCCATGATATCCCATATAGGGAATATGCACATGGGTAATGGGTGGCTGCGCAGGGACCGAGGTCCGATCTGATCCGGGACTTTGTCGGACGGTTCCGCGGCTTTCCGTTCCCAGGGCAAGGGAATGGGTGAGACGTGAGCGGGTTTTTTCAGGGCAATTTTGTGAGCGGCGTGGACGCCAAGGGGCGCATGTCCGTCCCTGCGGCGTTCCGTGATGCCGTACAGAATCGTTCCGGAGAGCGCCGCGTCGTGCTAATGCCCCACCGCGAGATGCTGCCCTGTCTCGTTGGCTATGAAACCACCCACATCACCGCGCTCAACGACTCCATCAAGGCGGACTTCGCCGCCGACAACGTTACGCCCGAAGCCGACCTGCGCCGAATGCGCGCCTTCAGCCTGTCGCACAGCGTCGCCTATGAGGAGACGGGCCGCATCGTCATGCCCGAGGATCTGCGCGATTATGCCGAGATCGACACGGACGTGCTGTTCTTCGGCATGGGCGACAGCTTTCAGGTGTGGAACCCCGACCTGTTCCTGGAACATGTCACCGACCCGCTGATGGTGAAGATGATCGGCCGCAAGCTGGAACGGATGCGCGCGAAATGAGCGGCGCCCCCCATATCCCCGTGATGCTGGACGAAGTGCTGGCGGCGCTGGGCGATGTCGAGGGCGCGCGTGTCGTCGACGGTACCTTCGGTGCGGGCGGCTATGCGCGTGCCGTGCTGGATGCCGGGGCCGCCGAACTGTTCGCCTTTGACCGCGATCCCGATGCGATTGCCGCCGGGCGGGCGATGAACCTTGATCGGCTGACGCTGATCGAGGCGCAGTTTTCGAACATGGTTCAAGAGCTTGCCGCGCGTGATGTCGACCAGGTGGATGCCATCATGCTGGATATCGGAGTCTCGTCGATGCAGATCGACCAGGCAGCGCGCGGCTTTTCCTTCAGGGCGGACGGACCGCTCGACATGCGCATGGCGCAGTCGGGGCCGACTGCTGCCGATCTGGTGAACGAAGCGGACGAGTCGGAGCTGGCGGACATCATCTTTCATCTGGGCGAAGAGCGTGCGGCCTATCGCGTGGCGCGCGCGCTGGTGAATGCGCGCCCGCTGACGACGACACATGAAGCGGCGCAGGTCATCCGAAAGGCCGCCGGTCAGAAGCCGGGCGCAAAAACGGACGCCGCGACAAAGACGTTTCAGGCGCTGCGCATCGCTGTGAATGACGAGCTGGGCGAGCTTGAAAAGGCGCTGACGGCGGCGGAGCGACTGCTGGTTCCGGGCGGGCGACTGGTCGTGGTCAGCTTTCATTCGCTGGAAGACCGCGCGGTGAAGCGGTTCTTGCGGACGCGGAGCGGCGGGAACCCGGCAGGATCCCGTCACCAGCCGCAGGCGCGGGCAGCGGGGCCCGCGCCGACGTTCGGAAAGCCGGCCAAGCCGGTTCGTGCGGGGGAAGCGGAGCTGGCGCGCAACCCGCGCGCCCGCTCCGCGACCTTGCGCGCGGCGGTCAGGACGGACGCGCCCGCATGGGCGAACGACAATGATGATGAAAAGGCCGCGACGCGGCCGGGGAGAGCGGCATGAGCAGGTTTGGCAATCTGGGGTTTGGAGCAATCGCGATCTGCGCGGGGCTCGGCTATTATATTTCCAGCTACAGCGTGGCTGCGGAGCGCGAGAAGATCGAGGAGCTGTCGCTGCAAATCGCCATGGACGAGGATAGCATCGACCGTCTGCAGGCCGAACTGGGTGTGCGCGCCAGCCTGACGCGGCTGGAAGATATCAATGCGCGTGTGTGGAATCTGAAGGCCCCTACACCCGAACAGATTGTTGGCGGTCAGGTGCAGCTGGCATCCTGGATCGGTCCGGAAACCGAGGACATGATGCAGAATGCCGTGGTCGAGGATGCGCCCGGCGCGGCCCGTCCGGCGGTTCCGCAGCCGATCCGGCTGGCCGAGACGAAACCCGAAGTCGCCGTGCCCGTAAAGGTGTCGGCGCCCGCCGCCGCGCCCGTGAAACCGGCACCCCAGCCAGCACCGGTCGTGGTCGCGTCGGCAAAGCCAGCGCCCGCGCCCAAGGATATCTTCTCTGCCGATTTCCTGGATGAGGTGGACGCAGCGGCCAGGCTGGAGCGGGCCGGATTCCAGAAAGTCGCGCTGCGGTGAGTCCGGCTGCGCTTCGCACGCTGCGCATCCAGCTGGCCGGAAAACGGCAGGCGCAGTTGCGACGCGCGCGGCAGCGCATGGTCATGGGGATGGCAGTCTTTGGCTGCCTGACACTGCTGACCGGCGTGCGCCTGTTCGAACTGGCGCTGATCGATCCGTCGGACGGCCGGCAGACAGCGCAGCGGTGGGAAGGCGCGAAACCCCGCGCCGCCATCGTCGATCGCAACGGCAGCGACTTGGCGCGCAGTTTTCAGGCGTTTTACCTGGCGGTCAAACCACGTGAGCTTGTTGGCGACCCTGGCGAACTATCCGAACAGATCGCCGCAATCCTGGGTGAGCGCGACCCTGCGAAGATCAGGGGCGACCTGACATCGAACGCACGCTGGCGCTATATCCAGCGGCGCGTACAGCCGGAGGATGCCGTGGCGCTGAAGGCGCTTGGCGAGCCCGGCCTTGAGATCGGCCGGGAATGGGAGCGGGTCTATCCCAATCGCACACTGGCGGCACATATCGTCGGATACACCAATATCGACGGTGTGGGACAGGCGGGCCTGGAGCAGCAGCTGCAAACGCGGCTGTCGGATCCGGAGCTTTCTGACAAGCCCGTCGCGCTGAGCATCGACACGCGCGTGCAACATGCCCTGGTGCAGTCCCTGCAGGCGCAGATGGAGAGGCACAGCGCCATCGGCGGCGGCGGCATTGTCATGGATGTGCACACGGGCGAGCTGATCGCAATGACGTCGCAGCCCGTCTTCGATCCGAATGCGGCGGGCCGTGACAGCCTGGACAGCCGCTTCAACCGCGCCACCTACGGCGTTTACGAACTGGGCTCGACCGTGAAGGCGCTGACCATCGCCATGGCGATCGACAACGGCACGGTGACATCGATGGCGCAGGGATATGACGCGTCCGCTCCGCTGAAATACGGACGCTTTCGCATTCGGGATTTCCACGGCAAGAACCGCTGGCTGAGCGTGCCCGAGATCTTCATGTACTCATCGAACATCGGCACGGCGAAAATGGCGCTGGAAATGGGCACGCCAGTGCAGAAGAAGTATCTGCGCGAACTCGGCATGCTCGACAAGGTGCCGCTTGAACTCGCCGAGCGCGGATATCCGCTCTATCCTGACGTCTGGGGGGACATATCGACCGTGACGATCAGCTATGGTCACGGACTTTCCGTGTCACCGCTGCATCTGGCGGCGGCCTATGCAGCGCTGGTGAACGGCGGCATCTATCATGATCCAACGCTGATGAAGCTGGACCCTGACGAAAAGCCGAAGGGCCGGCGCGTGTTCAAGGAAGAGACGTCACGGCAGATGAACGCCCTGCTGCGGCTGGTCGTCAAGGAAGGTACGGGCGGCAAGGCGGAAGCCAAGGGCTACCGCGTTGGCGGCAAGACGGGAACGGCGGACAAGCCGCAAAATGGCGGCTATAACCGCAAGGCGCTGGTGACGACGTTCGCCGCCGCCTTTCCCATGGACGATCCGCAATATGTCGTCATCGCCATGCTGGACGAGCCGAAGGGCATCAAGGAAACCTATGGCTATGCGACGGCGGGATGGACCGCCGCGCCGGTCGTAAGCGATGTCGTCGGCCGCATTGCGCCGATCCTGGGTGTGGATCCCAGCGATACGAAGGACATCGACCTTGCGCCGCTGCTTGCCAACGTGCGCGGCAAGGGCGGGGCGGGCTGATGCGGCTGGGGGCACTGACCGGAACCAGTGACGATGCGCGCGTAACGGGCTTTTCCATCGACAATCGCAAGGTGGCGAAGGGCGCTGTCTTCGGGGCCTTCCAGGGCGCGCGCTTCAATGGTGAGGATTTCATCGCCGATGCCATCGCCAAGGGCGCGGTCGCCATCGTCGCGCGCCCGGAAGCTGCGGTCAGCGGCGCCGTCCATATCGCCGCGGAGGAGCCGCGCCGGCGTTTCGCGGAACTGGCGGCGCGCTTCTACGGCCCCTATCCTGAAACGACCGTGGCGATCACGGGAACGAACGGCAAGACGTCGACGGCGGAACTGACGCGGCAGCTCTGGCGCTTTGCCGGACATCCAGCAGCCAGTATCGGCACGCTGGGCGTGACAACGGAGCATGGGCAGGTCTCGACAGGCCTGACGACGCCCGACATCGTGACATTCCTGTCCAACATGGCCGGGCTGGAGCGCGAGGGCATCACGCATGCCAGCTTTGAAGCGTCAAGCCACGGGCTGGCGCAGTACCGGACCGAGGGCCTGCCCGTGCGCGCGGCCGCGTTCACGAACCTGAGCCGCGATCACCTGGACTATCATGGCACGATGGAGGCCTATCTGGCTGCGAAGATGCGGCTGTTCACCGAAGTTGTCGATGAGGACGGCGCGGTCGTCGTGTGGGCGGACGATTCCGTGTCCGCCGACGTAATCGCGGCCGTTCGGGCGCGGGGTGTGCGACTTCTGACGGTTGGACGCGGCGGCGCGACCTTGCGGCTGGTCAAGCAGACGCCGACGCATCTTGGCCAAACTCTGGAGGTCGAGGCGGAGGACGCCCTGCATATCGTGAAGCTGCCGCTGATTGGTGCCTATCAGGCGGCGAACGCGCTGGTTGCGGCGGGACTGGTGATCGCAACGGGCGGAGACGTGAAGGTGACGCTTGGCAATCTGCAGCGCATGGTTCCCGTGCGCGGACGGCTTGAGCGCGTGGCCCTGTCGAAAAGAGGTGCCCCAATCTATGTCGATTATGCCCATACGCCCGATGCCATCGCGGCTGCGTGCGATGCGCTTCGTCCGCATACGAAGGCTCAGTTGCACCTGGTCTTCGGCGCCGGCGGCGACCGCGACCAGGGGAAGCGCGGGCCGATGGGTGCCATCGCCTCGGAAAAGGCGGACGCGCTTTATGTCACGGACGATAATCCCCGCAGTGAAGATCCGGCGCCGATACGCGCCGCCATCCTGGCCGAAGCGAAAGGCGCTCAGGAGATTGGTGATCGGCGTGAGGCCATTCGCGCCGCCATCGAAGCGGCGGGGCCGGACGATGTTGTGCTGATCGCCGGCAAAGGGCACGAGCAGGGGCAGATTGTCGGTGAGAACGTGCTGCCCTTTGACGATGTCGCGGTCGCGCGTGAGGTTGCGGCGTGAGTGCGCTCTGGACAGCAGATGAGATTGCCGCCGCCGTCGGCGGCGTCAAGCGCGGCGACTTTACCGCCGACGCCGTGACGTTCGACAGCCGCGAAGTCATTGGCGGCGAACTGTTTGTGGCGATGAAGGGCGAGGCGACGGACGGGCACAGGTTTATCGAGGCCGCGATGCAGCGCGGTGCGGCGGGCTGCCTGGTGTCGGAACCCGTGACAGCGCCGCACGTGCTGGTGGATGACGGGCTGCGGGCACTTGAAGCGCTTGCGGTCGCGGCGCGGCGCCGAACGGACGCGGCCATCATCGGCGTCACGGGCAGCGTCGGGAAAACAGGCGTCAAGGAAGCGCTGCGACTGGCCCTGTCTGAAATCGAGCCGGAAGCGACGCATGCGTCGGTCAAAAGCTATAATAACCACACGGGTGTGCCGCTGAGCCTGGCGCGGATGCCGCGCGATTCCCGCTTCGGCGTGTTCGAGATGGGTATGAACCACGCGGGCGAACTGTCGGCGCTGACGCGCATGGTGCGGCCCCATGTGGCGGTCATAACGGCGATTGCGTCCGCCCACCGGGAATTTTTCGACAGCGAAGAAGGAATTGCCGACGCCAAGGGCGAAATCTTCGAAGGGCTGGAGCCTGACGGTGTCGCCATCCTGCCCTTTGACAGCCGGCATTACCGGCGGCTGCGGGCAAAGGCCGAGATACATGCGGCGAGTATCATGACCTTTGGCCTGAAGCCGGGAGCGGACGTGCGCGTGATGCGCTCGGCGGATGTGGGTGACGGAACGGTCATCATCGCCGATGTCATGGGCGAGCATGTCGGTTTCACGCTGCGGCAGCCGGGCCTCCACTGGCAGGCCAATGCCATGGCCGTCCTGGCGGCCGTCAAGGCGGCGAGGGGCGATCTGGCGGCGGCGGCGCTGGGCATCGCGCAGATGCGCGGCCAGCCCGGGCGCGGCGCGCAGCACGTGGTGGACTGGCAGGGCGGCAAGGTCCGCGTGCTGGACGAAAGCTATAATGCCAACGATGCCTCGATGCGCGCAAGTCTTGCGGTGCTCAGGGACGCACCCACCGAAGGCCGGCGGATTGCCATATTGGGCGCGATTGGAGAGCTTGGCGACGAATCCCGCGCCATTCATGCGGGACTGGCCGATGCGGTCCTCGATTCCGGTGCCGATCCCGTCCTGCTGATCGGTGAGCCGATGCGGCCACTTGCCGAGGCGACGGGGGCAACGCTAATTGCCGATGCCGGCGGCGCAGAAGACTGGTTGCATGGCACGCTGAAGGCTGGTGATACGGTTCTGGTCAAAGGGTCGAACTATCATGGATTGTCCCGGCTGATCTCCGCAATCACAGAAAGCGCTTCCTGATGTTCTACCATATTGCGGATGCCTTTCAGTTCGAGGGTGTCTGGAACCTGTTCCGCTACATCACCTTCCGGTCCGGCGCGGCCGTGATGACGGCGCTTGCCATCGGTCTGATCATCGGACCGCGCATGATCGCCTGGCTGGCGTCGAAACAGGGAAAGGGGCAGCCGATCCGCGAGGATGGCCCCGCTTCCCACCTGATCACCAAGCGCGGCACGCCGACGATGGGCGGCCTGATGATCCTGATCGCGCTGACGGTGTCGACGCTGTTGTGGGCGCGGTTCGACAGCCTGTTCGTCTGGACGTGCCTGTTTGTCACGCTGGGCTTCGCGCTGATCGGGTTTTCCGACGATTACAGCAAGGTATCGAAGGGCAACCACAAAGGCGTGTCCGGGAGAGTGCGCCTGCTGCTGGAGTTCATCGTCGCCGGTGCGGCCTGCTGGATGATCGCCGACAAGACGGACACGACGCTTTACCTGCCCTTTTTCTCCTTCGGCCTGGAGATGGGCCCATTCTACATCTTGTTCGCCGCCTTCATCGTGACGGGATTCGGCAATGCCGTGAACCTAACCGACGGGCTGGACGGGCTGGCGACGATGCCGGTCATCATCGCCGTCCTGACCTTCGCACTGATCGCCTATCTGGTCGGGAACGCCCGGTTTTCGGATTATCTCGGCATACTTTACGTCGAGGATGCGGGCGAACTGGTGGTGTTCTGCATGGCTATCATCGGCGCCTGTCTGGCGTTTTTGTGGTATAACGCGCCGCCCGCGGCAGTCTTCATGGGCGACACGGGCTCGCTGGCACTGGGGGGAGCGCTTGGTTCGGTCGCGGTTGTCACCAATCACGAGCTGGTGCTGGTGCTGGTCGGCGGCCTGTTCGTCCTGGAAACCGTCAGCGTCATCGTGCAGGTGGCAAGCTTCAAGCTGACCGGCAAGCGCGTCTTTCGCATGGCCCCCATCCATCACCATTTCGAGCATATGGGCTGGGCGGAATCGACCGTCGTCATCCGCTTCTGGATCGTATCTATCGTGCTGGCGCTGGCAGGCCTTGCCACGCTGAAGCTGCGGTGATCACGGCTCCCGTCTTCAAGGGTAGGGCCTATCACGTACTGGGCCTTGCGCGGAGCGGCATGAGCGTCGTCACCGCGCTGGTCGCATCCGGTGCGAATGTTGTCGCCTGGGATGACAAGGAGGAGGCGCGGGCCGCGCTGCCTGCCAGTGTCTCCCGCCATCGATCCGATGGAGGCCGACCTTGGCGCGTTCGATGCGCTCGTGGTGTCCCCCGGCGTGCCCCTCAATGCCCATCCGCTGGCAAAGCGCGCGGCGGCGGCGGGGACGCCTGTCATCGGGGATATCGAACTGTTCGCGCAGGCCCGCGCCAGCCTGCCGCCGCACAGGGTTGTCGGCATTACCGGCACGAACGGCAAATCGACGACGACGGCGCTGATCCATCATGTCCTGAAAGAAGCAGGCGTCCGGACGACGATGGGCGGCAATATCGGCCTGCCGATCCTGTCGCAGGATCCTCTGCCGGAAGGCGGTGTCTATGTGCTGGAGCTGTCGAGTTACCAGATCGACCTGACAAGAAGTCTCGCCTGCGATATCGCGCTGCTTCTTAATATCTCGCCGGATCATCTGGACCGCTATGATGGCAGCGTCGATAAATATGCAGCGTCAAAGGCGCGCCTGTTCGAGATGCAGACTACCCGTCAGATTGCCGTCTTCGGTAGCACCGATCCCCACACGGCGCGGGTTGCGGAGCGGCATGAGGCGCGCAGCGCCGCGGTCACAGACGATCTTCTTGGGGGGCAGTCAGACTGGCCCGCCCTTTCCGGGCCGCACAATCGTGCCAATTCGGCAGCGGCGATCGCCGCCCTGAGGGCGCTGGATGTCAGTGACGCGGATATCGTCTCCGGATTCCAGACTTTTTCCGGCCTGCCGCACCGCATGGAACGGCTCGGCACGCGCCGCGGCATCGCCTATATAAACGATTCCAAGGCAACGAATGCCGAAAGCGCAGCGCCTGCGCTCGCGGCGTTCGAGCGCGTGCACTGGATCGCGGGCGGCCTGGCTAAGGGCGCGGAGCTGGATGCCTGTGAACCCTATTTTGGTCATGTCGCGGCGGTTTACCTGATTGGCGACGCCGCGCCTGTCTTCGCTGATGTGCTGGAGGGTAAGGTGCCGCTGATCGTGCAGTCGGGTACGCTGGAAAATGCCGTTGAAGCGGCCGCGGCGCGGGCGGGGGAGGGCGACACCGTCCTTTTGTCCCCCGCCTGCGCGTCCTTCGACCAGTTTCGGGATTTCGAGGATCGCGGCGCGCAGTTCCGGGCGCTGGTCGAGGGATTGCCCGCATGACCATGTTCGGACGCGGAGACCGCAGCATCTGGGGACGCTGGTATTCCACGATCGACCGGCCGCTTCTTGGCATGATCCTGGTCCTGATCGGCTTTGGCCTGATCGCCGTCGCCGCGGCGTCGCCCGCGGCATCGGCGCGGCTGTCAGGCGCTGATTACAAGGTGGGCGATCTGTTCTTTCTGAAACGGCAGATCATGTGGGTCATGATCGGTCTGCCGGTTCTGATCGGCACCTCCATGCTACCCAAGACATGGACGAAACGGCTGGCCATTGCGGGCACGATTGGCGGGATCGTGGCGCTGGCGCTCCTTCCCGTCATGGGCGTCGAGCGCAACGGTGCGGTTCGCTGGCTTGAATTTGGCGGTGTCGGATTTCAGCCATCCGAATTTCTGAAGCCGATGTTTGTCGTAACAAGCGCCTGGATACTGGCACTGAGGTTCGACGATCCCGATGTCCCCGCAATCCCCGCGTCGGGACTGCTGTTCGCGCTGATTGCCGGGCTGCTCGTCATTCAGCCCGATTACGGCCAGACGGTGCTGATCGCGGCCATCTGGCTGGCGCAGGCGTTCGTCGCGGGGCTGAGCATGTTCGTCGTCGGCGCGATTGCGGGCGTCTGCCTGATCGGCCTGGCCGTCGCCTATCTGTTCGTACCGCACGTCACCAGCCGCATCGACCGGTTCTTTACCGGCGAGGGTGACAATTATCAGGTAGAGAAGGCGCTCGACGCGCTGCGTTCAGGCGGGCTGTTCGGAACGGGACCGGGTGAGGGGCAGGCGAAGTTCAGCCTGCCGGAACCGCACACGGATTATATCTTTGCCGTCATTGGGGAGGAATTCGGCGTCATCGCCTGCATGGCCATCGCCGTGCTGTTCCTGGCGATCGTCGTGCGGGTCGTCGTGCAGCTGTTCGACGAGGATGACCCCTTCGTCACGCTCGCAGCGTCGGGCCTTGTCTGCCAGCTGGCGCTGCAGGCCTATATCAACATGGCGGTCTCGATGAACCTGCTTCCGTCCAAGGGCATGACGCTGCCCTTTGTCAGTCATGGCGGATCAAGCTTTATCGCGCTGGCCCTGGGAACGGGGATGCTGCTGTCGCTGACGCGGCGGAACCGGTTCATGCGGGCAGGGCTTGGCCAGCCGCTCGCGAAGGCGCAGGCGGCATGAACCGGCATTTCCTGATCGCTGCGGGCGGCACGGGGGGGCATATGGTTCCCGCCTACGCCGTGGCCTACGAGCTGGAGCGGCGCGGGCATAGCACCAGCCTGATCACCGACGCCCGCGGCGCGAAAATTCCGGGACTGTTCGAAGAGCATGGCCGGCATGTCATTCAGGCGGCGACCATTGGACGGAACCCGCTGAAATGGCCGGGGGCGATGTGGAAAATCGCCAAGGGCCGCGCGCAGGCGGCAGAAATCATCGCGCGGGAGAACCCCGCCGCCGTCATCGGTTTTGGCGGCTATCCCGTGCTGCCTGCCATGCTGTCGGCGGTGAAGGCCGGCGTGCCAACGCTGATCCATGAACAAAATGCCGTGCTGGGCCGGGTAAACCGCATGCTGCAGGGCCGCGTCGATGCCATTGCGACCAGCTTTGCCGATACGCGGCAGTTGACGCAGCAGGCGAAGGCCACGCTGACCGGCAACCCGGTCCGCGCCGACGTCGCGGCGCTGGCGGACACGCCCTATCCCCATTTCGACGAGATCGTGCCGTTCCGTATTCTCGTCCTCGGCGGATCGCTGGGCGCGACGGTGCTCTCGGATATCGTTCCCAAGGGGCTGGCCGCCCTGCCGACGCCGCTACGCCAGCGTCTGCAGGTGATGCAGCAGGCGCGCGAGGAGGATATCGCCGATGTCGCCGCGTCCTATCGCGCTTCAGGTATTCCGGCGGAGCTATGCACCTATATGGACGATGTGCCGGCCGCACTGGCGCGAACGCACCTGTTCATCGGGCGGGCGGGCGCGTCGACCATAGCTGAACTGACGGCGGCGGGGCGGCCCGCGATCCTGGTGCCGCTGCCCATCGCCACCGATGACCATCAGGCCGTCAACACGCTGGAGATGGCGGCGGCAGGCGGCGCGGTCATGCTGCGTCAGCCGCAATTCACACCGGAAGCGCTGTCAGCGCAGATCGCGGCGATGGTCGCGCAGCCCGGATCGCTGGGCAACGCGGCGGCGCGGGCAAAAGGCCTTGGCAGGCCGGATGCGGCCGCGCGCGTGGCAGACCTTGCCGAGGGCCTTGGCATGGCTAGGAAGCGCTCCCAGAGCGAAATGGAGAGCGTATGACGGACAAGTTTGAAGAGAAAAGGGGCGCGGCCCGTTTTTCAAAGGCGCTGGGGACGATTCACTTCGTCGGCATTGGCGGCATCGGCATGTCCGGCATCGCCGAAGTCATGAACAACCTTGGCTATACCGTGCAGGGCAGCGACATCGCTGAAGGTCCAAAGGTCGAGGCGCTGCGCGATCTGGGCCTTACCGTTCATATCGGGCACAAGGCGGAGAATGTGGACGGCGTGTCGGTCGTCGTCGTCTCGACCGCGATCAAACGCGGGAACCCGGAGGTCGATGCCGCGCTGGAAAAGCGCATCCCCGTCGTCCGCCGCGCCGAAATGCTGGCCGAGCTGATGCGGCTGAAATCGAACGTCGCTGTCGCCGGCACGCATGGCAAGACCACGACAACCTCCATGGTGGCGGCGCTGCTCGATTCCGGCGGCATGGACCCGACCGTCATCAACGGCGGCATCATCAACGTCTACGGGACGAACGCGCGGCTGGGCACGTCCGACTGGATGGTCGTCGAGGCGGACGAAAGCGACGGGACGTTCCTGCGCCTGCCGCCGACGCTCGCCATCGTCACCAATATCGATCCCGAACATCTGGATCACTATGGCGATTTCGATGCCATCAAGAAGGCGTTTGTCGATTTCGTCGAGCATGTGCCCTTCTATGGCGCGGCGTTTCTCTGCATCGACGACAAGGATGTGCAGGCGATACTGCCGCAGGTGCGCGATCGGCGCGTCGTGCCCTACGGCTTCAGCGCGCAGGCTGACATTCGCGGCGACAATGTCCGGCCGGAGCCTGACGGCAACCGTTTCGACGTGGTCCTGCGCGACCGCGAGGGCGGCAAGCGGACCATCGAGAATATCTTTCTGCCGATGCCGGGGCGGCACAATGTGCAGAACGCGCTAAGCGCCATCGGCGTGGCGCTGGAACTCGGGATCACGGACGAGGCCATCCGCGAGGGCTTTGCCCGATTTGGCGGGGTCAAACGACGCTTCACGCGCGTCGGCGAAGTCGATGGCGCGATGATCATCGATGATTATGGTCACCATCCCGTCGAGATCAAGGCCGTGCTGCAGGCGGCGCGCGAGGCCGCGAAGGGGCGCGTCATCGCCGTCTGCCAGCCGCACCGCTATACCCGCCTGCGCGATCATTTCGATGATTTCGCAACCGCCTTCAACGACGCCGATATCGTCTATGTGACGCCCGTCTATGAAGCGGGCGAAACCCCCATTGACGGGGTCAATTCGGAGGCGCTGGTCGCGAAGCTGAAAGAGGCGGGGCATCGCCGGGTGGAAATGGTTGCCGATGCGGAGATGCTGGCAAAGGCGCTGGCGAACGTGGTGCGCCAGGATGACCGGGTGATTTGCCTGGGCGCTGGGGACATCACAAAGTGGGCGGCGGGCCTTGCCGATACCATCCGCCTGGCGCGGGCAGGGACGATCTGAAGGATGGCGACGCTCACTCTTCCCGATGTGCGCGGCACGGTGGAGCAGAACGCCGACCTGGCGGGCTTCATCTGGTTTCGGACCGGCGGTCCGGCGGACTGGCTGTTCCGGCCCGCAGATGTGGACGACCTGTCGGCGTTTCTGCGCGATCTCGATCCTGCCATTCCCGTCCTGCCTGTCGGCGTCGGGTCGAATCTGATTGTCCGGTCGGGCGGTGTGCCGGGTGTGGTCATCCGCCTCCCCAAGGCCATGGGACGTATCGAGGTCGACGAGCATGCGCGTACGCGCTGGCGGCGCGGCAATGGGGATCAGCGTTGCGTCCAGCGCGCGCGATGCGGGCGTCGCTGGCCTGGAATTCCTGCGCGGCATACCGGGCACGACGGGGGGCGCGGTGCGCATGAATGCGGGCGCCTATGGCAGCGAGGTAGCGGACTATCTGGTCGAGGCCGTGATCGTTCGGCGCAGCGGAAAGGTCGAAACACTGTCCGCAGCCGAGCTTGGCTACAGCTATCGCCATTCCAATCTGAACGAGGGCGATATCGTCGTCGAAGCGCTGTTCGAAGGTCGCCCCGGCGATCCTGCGGCCATCGGCGCGCGCATGGACGAAATCCAGCGGCAGCGCGAAGCCTCTCAGCCAACGCGGACGCAGACCGGCGGCTCGACCTTTAAAAATCCCGAAGGCGCAAAGGCCTGGCAACTGGTCGATGCAGCGGGATGCCGGGGGCTGGAAATCGACGGCGCGCAGGTCAGCGAAAAGCACACCAATTTCCTGATCAACACGGGCGAAGCGACAGGCAACGCCATCGAGGCCTTGGGCGACGAAGTGCGCGCGCGGGTAAAGGCCCATTCCGGCGTCGAGCTGGAGTGGGAAATCGAACGGGTGGGCAGGCGATGAAAGTCGCGGTCCTGATGGGCGGCTGGTCCGCCGAACGCGAGGTTTCGCTGATGTCCGGCAAGGGCGTTGCGAAGGCCTGCCGTGCGCTCGGTCACGAGACCGTCGAGGTCGATATGGACCGCAATGTCGCTGCGCGTCTCGCCGAGCTGAGGCCAGACGTGGTGTTCAACGCACTGCACGGCGTCCCGGGCGAGGATGGCACGGTTCAGGGCATGCTCGACCTGATGGGCGTTCCCTATACCCATAGCGGCGTGGCGACCTCGGTTGTGGCCATCGACAAGGAACTGACCAAACAGGCGCTGATGCCGCATGGCATCAAAATGCCAGTCGGCAAGGTCGTGAAGAGCGACAGCCTGCATGATGGCGATCCGCTTCCCCGCCCCTACGTCCTGAAGCCTGTCAACGAGGGGTCAAGTGTCGGGATCGCCATCGTCACGGACGAGTCCGGTTATGGAAATCCGATTGCCCGTGATGCCGAGGGGCCATGGCAGGATTTTGACGCGCTATTGGCAGAACCCTTTGTGGGGACGCGGGAACTGACCGTTGCCGTGATTGGCGATCAGGCGCTTGCCGTCACCGAGCTGAAACCCAATAGCGGCTTTTACGATTATGCCGCCAAATATACCGAGGGGCTGACCGTACATGTCTGCCCTGCCGAACTGCCGGAAGACGTGACGGCGCGCGCCATGACGGACGCGGTCCGCGCGCATCGGCTGCTTGGCTGCCGGGGCGTCAGCCGTTCGGACTATCGCTATGACGATGGCGCGGGGCCGGACGGGCTATGGCTGCTTGAGACCAATACCCAGCCGGGCATGACACCGCTCAGCCTGGTGCCGGAGCAGGCGAAATATGTCGGCATGTCCTATGAGGATCTTGTGCAGCGCATATTGGACGAAGCATTGAAGGATCACGCGAAATGAGCGGCCGCGTCGTTCTGAAACGCGGCCAGCGTCCGTCCGCCAAAGGCGCGCGCGCATCGGCGAAGCGCGCGCCCGCGCCCCTCAAGGCCCGGGCATCCCGTCCCTGGATCGCCCCGACAGTTGCCGTCCTTCTTGCGGTTGGGGCGCTTGGCACGGCGTGGCTCTATCAATTGCCGGACCGGTTGTGGCTGGCGGCCGCAAAGGGGGTGGCCGCTGCGGGTTTCGAAGTCCGCAATGTCGAAGTGGACGGCGCGAAGGAAATGCGGAAACTTCCGCTTTATACCGCTGCCCTGGACGGTGCATCGGATTCCATGCTTCTTGTCGATCTGGATGAAGTGAAGCAGCGGCTGGAGCTGCTGCCGTGGGTGGAGGAAGCCCGCGTCGGCCGCGTGCTTCCGGACACACTGAAGATCGACATCACGGAGCGCCGTCCGGTTGCGATCTGGCAGAATGACGGCATGCACCGGCTGATCGATGCGCAAGGGCGCATTTTGCAGGCGGATGATCTCGGGCGCTTCGCGTCGCTGCCACTGGTCGTGGATGACGGCGCCGACAGGCAGGCGGGCACGCTTGTCAAATTGCTGGAGGACTACCCCGCATTTGCGGAACATTTCGCCAGCGCGACGTGGCGCGGCGGCCGGCGCTGGGACGTGCAGCTGAAATCCGGCGAGACGATCCTGCTGCCGGAAGGCGATGGCGCGGTGCGGCGCGCGCTTGACAGTTTTGTGCGGATGGAGCGTGACACAAAGCTGACGGGACGGGGTTTTGCCGCTCTCGATTTCCGCGTGCCGAAACAGATGGTGGTCCGGGCTGGTGCGGAAGGCGGTGAAACGCTGATGACCATCGACGGGACAGAAATATGAAACGGCCCGGCCCCAAACCGCGCGGTGAGCGCACGGTCGCCGTTCTGGATGTCGGAACCTCCAAGGTCGCGGCCCTGATCGCGCTTGTCAGCGGCGACGAGGATGCGCCGCGTGTGATCGGCAGCCACCAGCTGGCCTGTGCGGGCATGAAAAGCGGCCTTGTGTCGGACCTGCAGGCTGTCGAGGGTGCGGTTCGGCAGGCAATGGACAAGGCCGAGCGCAATGCGGGCGTTACGGTTCAGGACGTGACCGTTTCCGTTTCGGCGGGCGGCCTCGACAGCGATGTTGCCACCGTCGAGGTCGACATTGGCGGGCAGAAGATCGAGCGCGCCGACCTGGATCATGTTCATGCCGAAGCGCGGGCCCGGATCGAACCTGCGGGGCGATCGATCCTGCATGCGGAACCGGCGCTCTATACGCTCGACGGGCAGAATGCGGTGATGAACCCGCTTGGGCTTCATGCCGAAACGCTGGGCGTTTCGATACACATATTGAGCGCCGAACGCTCGCCGATGCAGAATCTGGAAACGGCCGTTCGCAGCGCGGACCTGAATGTGGTCCGCAAGATTGCCGCTCCCATCGCGGCGGCGCGGGCGTGTCTGGGCAAACAGGAACGCGACCTGGGCGTCGCGCTTGTCGACATGGGCGCGGGGCGAACCAATGTCGCGATTTTCGCGCAGGGCATGCTGGCAGGCTTTTCCTCGATTGAAATGGGCGGTGAGGATGTGACCGCGGATGTGGCAAGCGCGCTTGGCACGCCGCGCGCCGCTGCCGAAAGGCTGAAGGCGCTGAAGGGGTCCGCCAGCGCCGTGCCGCGCGACAATCACGAAATGATCGACGTGCCTGGCCTGTCGGGTGGCAGCGAGCTGGTGCAGCGCCCGCGCGCTGAACTGGTGCAGGCCATCAGGGGGCGCCTCGATATCCTGTTCGGGCTGGTGGAGGAGCGCTTTGGCGAGCTTGGCTATCACGGCCCGCGTGCCCGGCAGGTCGTGCTGACGGGCGGCGGCGCATCGCTCGCTGGCATTGCCGACTATGCGGAAGGCGTGCTTGGCCGGCATGTGCGGATCGGTATGCCGGCGGGGCTGACGGGGATGCCGGAGGCGCAGCAGTCCAGCGCTTTCAACGTGCTGACCGGACTTGCCCTGCTCGCCTCCGGCGAGACACCTGATTTCTGGAAGCAGAGTCCGGCGGCCTTTGCGCCCATCAAGGGAACGGGATTTGGCCGCATGTGGCAAATGCTCAGGCAGAATATCTGATGGGAAACTCGTTTTCTCGAGAAAAATGCATTTTGGGGATTCACGGCGACTCCCCTGTTCTATAGGGTTATCTGAAAGCACTCAAAGGAGCGGGTCATGGTGGAATTCGAGCGTCCGGAACTTACCGAACTGAAACCACGTATCAGTGTCATCGGCGTTGGCGGAGCAGGTGGCAATGCCGTTGCGAACATGATCCAGTCCGGGCTGGAAGGCGTTGATTTCGTTGTCGCAAATACGGACGCGCAGGCGCTTGCGGCAAGTCTGGCGGAAACCCGCATCCAGCTTGGCCACAAGATCACGCAGGGTCTGGGTGCCGGTGCCCGTCCGGAAATAGGCCGCGCCGCTGCGGAAGAAAATGCCGAGGAGATCGAGACCGCGCTCAATGGCTCCCACATGTGCTTCATCACCGCCGGTATGGGCGGCGGTACGGGGACGGGCGCGGCGCCGGTCATCGCGCAATATGCCCGTGAACGCGGAATTCTGACTGTCGGCGTTGTCACCAAGCCCTTCGGGTTCGAGGGCGCGAAACGCTCCCGCGCGGCGGAGAGCGGAATTGAGGAACTGCAGAAGCATGTCGACACGCTGATCGTCATTCCGAACCAGAACCTGTTCATGATCGCCAGCCCGCAGACCACCTTCAAGGAGGCCTTTGAGATGGCCGACCAGGTGCTGCATCAGGGTGTGCGCGGCATTACCGACCTGATGATGATGCCGGGCCTTATCAATCTCGATTTCGCCGACGTTCGTACCGTGATGTCCGAAATGGGCAAGGCAATGATGGGAACGGGCGAGGCCGAGGGCGAGAACCGCGCCATCGAAGCGGCGAACAAGGCCATTTCCAATCCTTTGCTGGATGAGGTTTCGCTGCGCGGCGCGAAAGCGTTGCTGATCAACATCACGGGCGGCGACGATATGGGCCTGATGGAAGTCGACGAGGCCGCCAATCATATCCGCGACATGGTCGATGCCGATGCCAACATCATTTTCGGAAGTGCCTTCAACGAGGAACTGAACGGCAAACTGCGGGTGTCGGTTGTTGCGACCGGCATCGATGCCGAAGCGTCATCCGATGGCGCGGTGCGGGGCGCAACGAACGTAGCCGCGAAGCCCAGCCTTGGTGCGGTCGCCGCGAGTTTCGGCGGCCTGAGCCCCGCGCAGTCCTTTCCGAAGGCGGAAGCATCAGAACCTGCGTCCAGGTCCATGGCTGAGTCCGCGCCGGAGCCGGAACTGGCGAAGGAAGAGGCCGATGCCGAGGATCAGGCGACTGATGAGGTCAAATCTGAGGTCCCTGAGATGTCCGAAGCGGCACCGGCTGAAAGTGATCCCCTGCCATTCGAGCATGCTGCCGATGAAGACAGGGTCGAACCGGAAGCAGCAGTCGCCGATCACAATGTGACCCCCCTTCGGATGACGCCGCCCGAGCCGGAAGCGAAACACGAGGAAGTCGCGGCAGAACGGCCCTATGCCGAGGGTATCCGCCCCGTACGTGACACGCCGCCTGCGCAGGAGCGTGGTCCAAGTCTGTTTGAACGGATGACCTCCATCGGCAAGGGTAAGACCGAAGCCAGGCGCGCGCGTGAAGACCTGTTCCCGGAGGGAGAAAAATCCGGCGCTGGTGAAGATCCGCTGGAAATTCCGGCCTTCTTCAAGCGCCAGGTCAACGATTAGGACCGATGGCCCAACAGCCGTGATGCCGATGTGAATCTGGTGTCACGGCAAGCTGCCTCGTCCGGTCTGTGGCCGGGTGGGCTAAAGTTGGTCGATCGCCCTGGCGAGCGCGGAAATGTCGGATTCCGGTGTGTCCCAGGCGACCACGAAGCGCGCTTCGCCCGACCCGGCATCGCCCCAGTCGTAAAATTGAAAGCCCTGTTCCCGTAGTCCGGCGGCACCGGCGACGCCGATATTCACGAAGAGTTCGTTTGCCTGTACCGGGTGCATCAGACGATCGCCGCAGGCACCTGCCAGCTTTGCCGCGCCTGCATTGGCGGCCCGGGCATTGCGGTCCCATGCCCCGCTTTCAATCATGGCGATCAGTTGCGCGGCAGCGAAACGGCCCTTTGACGGCATCTGTCCCGCGCGTTTCCGGAGGGAAGGGATGCTCCGCGCCAGGTCCTTGTCGAAGAAAACCAGCGCCTCGGCCGACATGCCGCCATTCTTGATGCAGCCGAAACTGAGTGCGTCAACGCCTGCGCGCCAGGTCACGTCGCCGGGATGGCATCCGAGCGTGACGAGCGCATTGGCGAACCGCGCTCCGTCCATGTGCAGGCGCCAGCCGCGCTGCCGCGCGTCTTCGCTTAACGCCGCGACCTCGTCCGGGGTATAGACACAACCATATTCGGTGGCCTGCGTGATGGATAGCGCGCGCGGCTGCACCTGATGCACGTCACCGCGCATGGGGGCCATGGCCGCGGCAATGGTCGCGGGCGTGAGCTTCGCGGAGGCCCCCTCCGCGAGGATCAGCTTTGCGCCGCCCGTGTAAAACTCCGGTGCGCCGGCCTCGTCGACATGAATGTGCGCCTCCTTATGGCAAAGAGCCGCGCCATAGGGCGGCAGCATTGCAGCGAGGGCGAGGGCATTGGCCGCTGTTCCCGTCGAAACGGGAAACACCCGGCATTGCGTACCGAAAAACGACCCGAACACGT
Source organism: uncultured Alphaproteobacteria bacterium (assembly GCA_963710205.1). Lineage (GTDB taxonomy): Bacteria > Pseudomonadota > Alphaproteobacteria > Sphingomonadales > Sphingomonadaceae > Pacificimonas. The sequence continues at coordinate 502,557 of CAVPZG010000004.1, forward strand.
CGTCGAGCCGATCAGAAATCGGGTCGCTGTCATATGACCCCTGCGTGACCCCATTCGCGGCGACGACCGCGTCCACCACCTCCGGGCAGGCGGACGCGGAATTGTCTGACAGAAACCGCATGGCGGTTCGCTACGCCATCGCCTTTTCAAGATTGTGGACGATGGCCTCAAAAAACTGTTCCGTGGTCATCCAGTTCTGGTCCGGGCCGATCAGCAGCGCGAGATCCTTGGTCATCTCGCCGCCCTCGACCGTTTCCACACAAACGCGTTCCAGTGTCTCGGCGAATGTCGTGACCTCCGGTGTGCCGTCGATTTCACCGCGATGCTTCAGCCCGCCGGTCCAGGCGAAAATGGAGGCGATGGGATTGGTCGAAGTGGCCTTGCCCTGCTCGTGCATGCGGTAGTGACGTGTCACCGTACCATGGGCGGCCTCGGCTTCGACGGTCTTGCCGTCGGGGGTCATCAGAACCGACTTCATGAGGCCGAGCGAGCCGAAGCCCTGCGCGACGGTATCGGACTGCACGTCTCCATCGTAATTCTTGCAGGCCCACACGAACTTGCCTGACCATTTCATGGCGGCGGCGACCATGTCGTCGATCAGGCGGTGTTCGTAGTGAATACCCGCCTTTTCAAACTGCGATTTGAAATCACGGTCGTAGATTTCCTGGAACAGGTCCTTGAAGCGCCCGTCATAGGTTTTCATGATCGTGTTCTTGGTGCTGAGATAGACCGGCCATTTCCGCATCAGGCCGTAGTTGAGGCAGGCCTTTGCGAAGTCGCGGATGGACTCGTCGAGGTTATACATCCCCATGGCGACGCCCGCGGACGGAAACTGGAAGATTTCATGTTCGAATTCGGTGCCGTCCTCGCCCTCGAACTTCATGGTCAGCTTGCCGGGGCCGGGAATATACATGTCCGTGGCGCGGTACTGATCGCCAAAGGCATGGCGGCCGATGACGATGGGATCGGTCCATCCCGGCACCAGGCGCGGCACGGATTTGATAACGATGGGTTCGCGGAAAACGACACCGCCCAGGATGTTGCGGATCGTGCCATTCGGCGATTTCCACATCTTCTTGAGGCCGAATTCCTCGACCCGCGCCTCGTCCGGCGTGATGGTCGCGCATTTGACGCCAACGCCATGCTCGCGGATCGCGTTGGCAGCCTCGACAGTGATCCTGTCATCCGTCTCATCACGCTTCTGAATTGAAAGATCGTAATATTTCAGGTCGATATCGAGATAAGGCAGGATCAGCCGTTCGCGTATCCATTGCCAGATGATCCGGGTCATTTCGTCGCCGTCTAGTTCGACGATAGGATTTTTGACCTTGATCTTTGCCATGGGGAAGAGGCTCCTGAACATAAATGTGGATTTTCACATGACCTATTGAGTGGCGCACGGGGAATCAATGCCGGAACAGAGGGCGATTGCGGGGACGTGCCCTACGCTGCTAGACGAAGGGCATGGATGACAAGAACACGCCCCCAGAGCCGCCGGTTACACCGGTTACCGAAACGCCAAAGACGCCCAGGACGCCCAAGGCCGCGAAAGTAGAAGCCGCACCGGAATTGCCTGCCGAAAGGGCAAAGCCGACCGCGCCCGTAGAAGGCGACATTGTCAGCGACATGCCGCCGACGAGCGACCTGCAGGCGGCGAAATATGAATTTCCCAAGATGCACCCGGAAGGCACGAAATTCGTCGTCATCGGTGCGGCGCTGGCGCTGTTTTCATGGTTCGTGATCGACTGGGAAATCCTCGGCTGGCTATTCGCCGGCCTTACCATCTGGATCTGGGCGTTTTTCCGCGATCCCCAGCGCGTTACGCCGGACGGTGACGATCTGATCGTGTCGCCCGCGGACGGTCTGATTTCGCATATTGTGACCGTGCCCGCACCGCGTCAGCTGGCAGCCAGCGGCCTGTTGGAAGACGCCAGCTATACGCGCATTTCGGTATTTATGAACGTGTTCGACGTGCATGTGAACCGTGCGCCGGTCGCGGGTAAGGTCAGCCGTATCGTCTATGTTCCGGGCAAGTTCGTGAATGCCGAACTGGACAAGGCGAGTGAGGACAATGAGCGTCAGTATTTCGTGATTGAAAAGGCTGATGGAACGCGCGTCGGCATGACGCAGATCGCCGGTCTGGTCGCACGCCGCATCGTCAAGTTCGTGCGCGAGGGGCAGGGGGTCGCCGCCGGCGAGCGTATCGGCCTGATCCGGTTCGGGAGCCGCGTCGATGTGTTCCTGCCCGCCGGCTACACGCCTGCAGTCGCGATTGGACAGCGGGCGATTGCCGGTGAGACCGTGCTTGCCACCATGGGCGGGAAGGCCGTGACGGGTTCACCTCGTTGAGGCTCGATAAAGGCCATCCGCAGCGAACCGTCCGCAGCGTCCTTCCCATCCGGGCGCTGATCCCTACGGCCATCACCATCGCGGCGCTTTGTTCCGGGCTGACGGCGGTTCGTTTCGCGATCATTGGCGATTTTGAGAAGGCGCTGCTGGCGATTTTCCTGGCGGGCATCCTCGATGCGCTGGATGGCAATATCGCGCGCATGCTGAAGGGGACGACCCGTTTCGGCGCTGAACTCGATTCGCTTTCCGACAATGCCGCGTTCGGTGTCGCGCCTGCGCTGATCATCTATTTCTGGATATTGGACGAACTCCCTACGCTGGGCTGGATCGTTGCGCTGGCACATGCAATCTGCGCGGCCCTGCGGCTGGCACGCTTCAATTCGCAACTCGACATGGACGACCAGCCGCACAAGAAGCATGGCTTTCTGACGGGCATTCCCGCGCCTGTGGGCGCGGGCCTGACGCTGTCGCCCATGTTCCTGTTCTACTGGCTGGAACCAAGGGGGATCGATTATCCCACGATCGGTGCGGGATTTACCGCGATTGTGGTCGCCGTGACGGCGTTTCTGATGGTGTCGAACCTGCCAACCTATAGCTGGAAGTCCGTCCCCATTCCGCGTGCGCAGCGTCTGTTCGCGCTCGTTGCGATCGCGCTATTGATCGGGGCCTTCCTGTCGGCGCCCTTCATGTTCCTGTCGCTGATCTCCGTGGGTTATGCCGCAACGATACCGTTCAGCATCAGGGCGTACCGAAGGATTACGCGGCGACGTGAAGCTGGCGAACCGGAAGCGCCATCCACGACGAACGTGCCGCCCACTGATGACGCCTTGCCGCGCGTGGGCGTACCGGCTGCTGATGAATCAGTGGCAGTTCCGGCTGAACCTGAAGAGAAGCCGCAGGCATGAAGAGGTCCCAAATGGACTGACGCGCCTGCCACAGCATCAAGGCAATGCTGAAAACGGTGCCTATCAGAAACAGCGTGCTGGTCATGGCAATCATCTGATACATGGCTTGAACTCCCTATGTTTCTCTAATGTTCCATTTATGTTCCAGGCCGTCAAGTCATTTCCGTCCGTTGACCGCAACCCCTTGGTTCGCCTAGCGAAGGAGGCACAAACTCTGGGGAGAGAATCATAATGCTTGGCGGAATGCAGGACTGGCCACTTCTGGTTTGGAAGTTCATCGACCACGCGGCGCAGAATCACGGATCGCGCGAGATCGTCTCCCTGACGTGCGAGGGGACGGAGCATCGTTCGAACTGGAGAGAGGTCCGCGAGCGGTCGCTCAAGGTCGCGCAGGCGCTGACCAAGCTTGGCATGAAGCAGGGCGACCGCGCGGGGACGCTGGCCTGGAACACGCACCGGCACATTGAGTGCTGGTACGGCATTTCTGGCATGGGCGCGGTCGCGCACACGGTCAATCCGCGACTGTTCGAGGACCAGATCGTCTATATCGTGAACCACGCCGCCGACCGCGTGCTGTTCGCGGACATAAGTTTCATCGACATGATCGAAACCATCGCGCCGCGTCTCCAAAGCGTCGAGCATTTCGTGCTGATGACGGACAGGGCACACATGCCAACGGGCGGCAAGGTCGATTTCCTTTGTTACGAAGAGCTGCTTGCCGAACAGGACGGCGACTTCCGCTGGGCGCGCTATTGATGAAAATTCACCCTCGGGTCTGTGCTATACGAGCGGGACGACCGGCAACCCCAAGGGCGTTCTCTACACGCACCGCTCGAACGTGCTGCATACGCTCGGGGGGCTGGGAAAGGACGCGATGGGCATCGGTTCCGTCGATGTCGTCCTGCCGGTCGTTCCCATGTATCACGCCAACGCCTGGGGTCTGCCCTATAGCTGCGCTGCGGTCGGCGCGAAAATGGTCATGGGTGGTCCGCATTTCGATGCACCGACCCTCCACAAGCTCCTGATGAAAGAAGGCACGACCTTTACGGCGGCGGTGCCGACCGTGTGGCTGGGGATGCTGCAGCATCTGGAGGCCGAGAAGGCCGACCTTGGCAAGCTGGACCGTGTGGTCATTGGTGGCAGCGCCGTACCGCGCTCGATGATCAAGGAATTCAAGGTCAAGTACGGCGTCGATGTGATCCACGCCTGGGGCATGACCGAAATGTCACCGCTAGGCACGCTCGGCGCGCTTTCCGCCGAAGCGGCGGAGCTGCCGCTGGAGGAGCAGTTCGACATAAAGACCAAGCAGGGGCGCGCCGTCTTCGGCGTGGAGCTGAAGATCACCGATGACGAAGGCAATGAACTGCCGCGCGACGGAGAGGCATTTGGTCATCTGATGGTGCGCGGGCCGTGGTGCGTGGGCGAATATTATGGCGGCGATGGCGGCCACATCCTGGATGCGGAGGGGTGGTTCGATACCGGCGACGTCGCCACCATCGACCCGCATGGCTATATGCAGATCACCGACCGCGCCAAGGATGTCATCAAATCGGGCGGCGAATGGATTTCATCCATCGAACTGGAAAATGAGGCGGTCGGCGCGGACGGCGTGGCGGAGGCCGCCGTCATTGGCCTGCCACATCCGAAATGGGACGAGCGGCCTCTATTGGTGATCGTCGCCAAAAAGGGTGCGTCTCCGACGAAGGAAAGCGTCCTTGCACATCTGGAGGGCCGTATCGCCAAATGGTGGACGCCGGACGACGTCCAGTTCGTCGATGAAATTCCGCATACCGCGACAGGCAAGATCCAGAAGACGGCATTGCGGCAGCAGTTTGAGAATTACAGCTTTCCCGGAACCTGAGCGGTTCAGGGTCGCGTCTGGCCGTCTCCGCGCACCTGATATTTGAATGTCGTCAACTGCTCCAGGCCCACGGGCCCGCGGGCGTGGATCTTGCCGGTGGCGATGCCGATTTCCGCGCCCATGCCGAATTCGCCGCCATCGGAAAACTGCGTCGACGCATTGTGCATGACGACAGCACTGTCGATGCGGGACAGGAAGGCGTCAGCGGCGTCCTGATCTTCTGTCAGGATGGCGTCCGTGTGGCCACTCGAATGCGCCGAGACCCAGTCGATTGCGGCATCGAGATTTTCAACCACCTTCACGGACAGGATATTGTCGAGATATTCCATGTCCCAATCGGTTTCCACCGCCTCGCCGATCTTCGGTTCAATCTTGCGCGCGGCAACGTCGCCGCGCACGTCGCAGCCATGCAGGGCATCCACCAGCCTGGGCAGGAAATCGCGCGCGATGGCGCTGTCCACGACGATGCTTTCCGTGGCTCCGCAAACACCGAAGCGGCGCTGTTTTGCATTGACGATGACGGCAACCGCCTTCGCGATGTCTGCAGCGGCATGGACGTAGCTGTGGCAGTTCCCGTCGAGATGCAAAAGTGTTGGGACACGCGCCTCGTCCCGCACCAGCTGCACGAGGCTTTTGCCGCCCCGCGGAATAACGAGATCGACAACATCAGTCGCGCGAAGGAGCGCGCCCACGGCGCTGCGGTGCGGCGTGTCGATCATCTGCACGGCGGCCGCTGGCAAATCCGCCTCGCGCAGACCCGTCCGCACGCAGCCCACTATGGCGCGGGAGCTGCGGCGGCTGTCCGACCCGCCGCGCAGGATGATGGCATTGCCTGATTTCAGACAAAGCGCACTCGCATCGGCGCCGACATTCGGCCGGGATTCATAGATCATTCCGATTACGCCGATCGGCGTTGCGATGCGCCTGATATTCAGTCCATTCGGCCGCTGGATATCTGCCAGTGTGCGCCCGACGGGGTCGGGCAGTTCGGCGACGACATGCATGGCGTCCGCCATTGCGGCGATACGGTCGGCGTTCAGCATCAGCCGGTCGATGAAGGCGTCGGGCTTCCCGGCCGTGCGGGCCTCGGTCACGTCTTCGCGATTTGCCGCTTCGATCTCGGCTCTGTTTTGGATCAATGCGTCAGCGGCAGCGACGATTGCCTTGTTCTTCTGATCGGTCGGTGCACTCGCGATCTTTCGCGCGGCAGCGCGGGACTGTTTGCCAAGTTCTGCGATATAGGCATCTGCGTCAAACGGTTCGATATCAGCCATATTTACATCCTGTTCTGTTTTTCTGGTGCGCGAACGGCGGTTCAGCGCAACTCGCAGGCGCGCGCATAGGCGGCCTCTGTGGTTTCCCGCAGCAGGCGTGCAAGTTCGTCATCACGACGAAGCACGCCCAGCCCCGCCTCGGTCGTGCCGCCCGGACTGGTCACGGCATCGCGCAAACCGGCAAGGTCGCGCGACTCCTCGGACGCCATTTGCGCGGCGCCGCGCACGGTTTCGACCGCCAGCTTGCGCGCGTCATCGGGGGCGAAGCCGAGCCCTTCGGCGGCATCGGCAAGGTTTCGCATGAATTCGAAAACATAGCCTGGACCGGAACCGGCCACGGCGGTGAAGCGGTCGATCCGGTCTTCCACATCGACCCAGATCAGCGAGCCGGTGGCGTCGACAAGCGCCTCGGCAATGTCACGCTGGTCCTGAGTGACCCCATCGCTCGCAAAAAGCGCGCTCATGCCCGCACCATAGGCGGCGGGAAGATTTGGCATGACCCGGATGACCGGCGCTTGGGCCAAATGCCCGGATATCCGCTTTGCCGTTACGCCGGCAGCGATGGAGACGGCAAAGCCGCCCGCCTTCATCAAATCCGCATATTGCGGCAGGATCTTGTCGATCATCTGCGGCTTGATACCGATGAAGATCAGATCGAAGCGCTGGCCGTCGAGTTTCCCGGCCTCATCGACGAGCTTCGTTCCCGCTGGCGGTGTTCGCAGACCCGGATCGACGATGGTGAATTCATGATCGTCGGAAGGCAGCCAGCGTCTCAGCATCGCACCTGCCATATTCCCGCATCCGACCATGACGATCTTCATGAATGTCCTTTCCCAGCAGGATTTGCCGATCAGTTTCGTATCTTTTTCAGAAGTGGGAAATAGGCAACCTGATGCTGCGTTGCAACGCCAAAGCGGGATTAAGCCCTGTAATGTTATCAAATGGAAGTAGTGCGCTACAGAAATACATTATGAAAAATATAGTAAAATATTCATAGCAGCTGCAGCGAAGAAAATTGAAAAGGTTATGTTGCACTGCAATATGAGTTGCCTATGTTACGGACATGAACAGCAGGAATTTATCGTGAGCATGGAAAAGCGTGTCGTCATCAAGGTAGGAAGCGGGCTGATCGTCAATCAGGGCAATCTCAACTTTCGATTTGCTTTCCTGCACGGTTTGATGTCGGATATTGCCGACCTGCGGCAGGAGGGGTACCAGGTGGTGCTGACCTCGTCGGGCGCGGCGGCAATCGGGCTTGGTGCGATGGGATTGCGACCGGAATCGTCCGGTGTGCAGGACAAGCAGGCCGCGGCCGCTTGCGGCCAGCCGCTCGTGATGAACATGTACAAACAGATCGCGCTCGAATTCGACATGGAGATCGCGCAGGTCCTGCTGACCTCCGAGGACATGGAAAACAGGCGGCGCTATCTCAACACGAAGAATACGCTCGAAAAACTGCTTGAACGCGGCATCCTGCCGATCATCAACGAAAATGACACGGTAACGACCGAGGAAATCCGCGTCGGCGATAATGATCGTCTGGCGGCGAAGATTTCGCAGATGTGCCGCGCGCAGGATTTTGTCATGCTGACCGATATCGATGGTCTTTACGACCGTCCGCCCGGACAGCCCGGCGCGAAATTCGTCGAGGAGGTCGAGGACGTCAGCGTCTATCTCGACGCGACGAAAAGCAAGGGCACGCTCGGCTCTGGCGGGATGCTAACCAAAATGCAGGCCGCGAACATGGCGCAGAATGCGGGCGCCACTGCCTATATCGGCCGCGGGATCATCGAAAGTCCGGTCAGCTCGATCCTGAAAAAGGAACGGCGCCACACCCGCTGCATCGCCATTGGCGATCCTCAGTCGTCATGGCGCGTGTGGCTGACCGATCGCTTGCAGATGGCGGGAACACTCACCGTTTCCAATGAGGCCGCAGTTCAGCTTCGCAAGGGGGGCCGCGGTATCCGTACGACCGATGTCATCACCTGTATTGGCGAATATAACAAAGGTGACGTCCTGCACATCTATGATGAAGACGGTATCGAACTGGGGCGTGGCCTCACAAATTTTTCGTCCAAGGAAACGCTGCTGCTGGCGCGCTTTCCTGAGGACGAAGTGGCGTCAGTGCTGGGTTATCACAGCGAATCCGATCTGATTGCAGCCGACAATCTGGCGCTCCTGACCGAGCATCATCTGCCTTGGGACCAGCCCGTCGATCACGAGACGGAAGTGTCGGTGCGAATCTAACCCTGTGCCGCCGCAGCGGACGCGGCGCTGAGCACGGCGCGGACGGAGGCAGTTGCGATGTCCTCATCCATGCCGACGCCCCAGACCGTCTGACCGTTCCTGTCCGTGCATTCGATATACGCCGCGGCGCGGGCATCCGTGCCACCCGTCAGCGCATGTTCGTTGTAATTGACGACATCCAGCGTCACGCCGAAGTCATCGCGCAGGGCGGCCACAATACTGGAAATCAGCCCATTGCCGCGGCCAGATATGCTGCGCTCCTTACCCTGATCGAGGACCTTGCCCGTGAAGATGCGCGTACCGTCGGCCCCGCGCGTTTCGTCATATTCCACCAGCCGAAAGCGTTTCGGCGTCTTGCCGATGCGATATTCGGCCTTGAAAGCCTGCCAGATATCCTTCGCGTCGAGCTCGCGGCTGGTTTCGTCGGCCAGCGCCTGCACGACGCGGCTGAAGTGCGCCTGCAGCTTCTTTGGCAATTTCAGGCCCTTGTCCTGTTCCAGAACCCAGGCGATACCGCCCTTGCCGGACTGGGAATTGACGCGGATCACGGCCTCGTAATCGCTTCCGATATCTTCGGGATCAAGCGGCAGATACGGGACTTCCCATATTTCGTCATTCCGCGCTTCCTGAGCGGCGAAACCCTTCTTGATGGCGTCCTGATGCGAGCCGGAAAAGGCGGTGAAGACCAGATCGCCCGCATAGGGGTGGCGCGGATGCACGGGCAGCTGGGTGCAATATTCCGCCGTCTTGCGGATTTTCTCCATGTCGGAAAAGTCGAGACCCGGGGCAACGCCCTGCGTGTAGAGGTTCATGGCGAGGGTCACGAGACAGACGTTCCCCGTGCGCTCGCCATTGCCGAAGAGGCAGCCCTCGACCCGGTCGGCGCCTGCCATGACGCCGAGTTCGGCAGCGGCCACGCCCGTGCCGCGGTCATTATGCGGGTGCAGGCTCAGGAGGACCTTGTCCCGTGCCGAAATATGACGTCCGAACCATTCGATCTGGTCGGCATAGATATTGGGTGTCGATGCCTCGATCGTCGCGGGCAGGTTCAGGATCAGCGGTTTATCCGTCGTGGGCCTGAGGATCTCCATCACGGCTTCGCAGACCTCGAGGCTGAAATCGAGTTCCGCCGTAGAGAAGGTTTCGGGCGAATATTCGAAATGCCAGTCGGTATCGGGCTGCGCGGCCGCCTGGTCACGCAGGATCTTCGCGCCGTTGACAGCGACCTGCTTGATGTCCGCGCGGTCCATCTGAAACACGATCCGTCGCCAGGCCGGGCTGACGGCATTGTAGAGATGGACGATGGCGCGGCGCGCCCCGCGCAGGCTTTCGAAGCTCTTTTCGATCAGGTCACGGCGCGACTGGGTGAGTACCTGAACGGTCACGTCGTCCGGAACCGCATCCGATTTCACAAGGCCCGAAATAAAGTCGAATTCGGTTGCTCCCGCGCTCGGAAAGCCGACCTCGATTTCCTTCAGGCCGATGCTGACCAACATGTCGAACATGCGGCGCTTCTTTTCAGCGTCCATCGGGTCGATGAGCGCCTGGTTGCCGTCACGCATGTCGGTGGACAGCCAGCGCGGCGGGGCGGTGATGGTCTGTGCAGGCCAGGTCCGGTCGGGGAGGTCAACCCTGGGAAAGGCACTGTATTTACGGGAAGGATCGCTGAGCATGGGCATTCGTTTTCATCCGGATCATGCGGCCATTCATGCCGCCGGTTCACTTTGTCGGTCGGATGGTCCCCCAGACGGCGGGGGCATGTCGATGCCCGCTCACACGCCTAGGGGCGTATAAGTCGTAGGTCAGTCAGGGCGCGTGCGAAACTCATGCCCGACTGATAAGGGGCGTTGGTTAACGAAGTAAAGCCTAAATGCGCCGGTCTTCGGCGGGTTCGGCAGCCAGACATTCCACGTCCACCGTCCCTGTGATCGCGGCCAGATTCTCGCGCGGCACGGCGATGCCCTTCGCATCGACCACCCAGCAGCGGCCCTCCATGGCATCGAGAAAATCGGCGAGTGTCATCTTGCCCGTCTGCGGCGTGACCGTCGCTGCGCCCGCAGCAAGGAGGATTGCCAGTGTCACCATGATGTCCGCTCCCTAATGCTATGGTTAGCGAAAGGTTAAGCAATTGCCATGCCGAACGTCGCGAGGGCAGGTCCCCTCGTCGTTTGGCTGGTTAATGACGGTGCCCTGATGGCGAAAATGTAAAATCCACCGACGGTGAAGCGGCTTGTTAACATTCTGGCTGCTAGTTTCGGAATGCCGTTTCCAGCGAGGTTTCATGCGCCAGCTTATTTATGTCAGTACCGCCCGTGGTCCGCAATCTGCCGACGACATGGAATTGCTGCTCTCGAAATCGCGGATGCGCAATACGGATGTCGGGCTGACCGGGCTGCTGCTATATAATGGGTCGCGTTTCCTGCAGGTGCTGGAAGGCGACCATCATGCCGTGCAGAGCCGTTTCGAGGCGATTGCTGGCGACAGCCGCCACCGGAGCATCGTTACCCTTAGCGATCGCCAGGTCGAGACGCGCGAATTCGGGAACTGGTCGATGGCGTTCTCGCGCCCCGACGCCGCGGACTTTGTCCCGCTTGCCGAGCAGATCGAAGCGGCAACGGCGTCTGCGGGCGAAGATATGAAATCGCTGTTTGAAAGCTTCGCCCTGGCGGCCTAACCCGCGAGTTCGTCCCACTTCTCGCGCATCTTCGAGAAGAAGTTCGCGGAGCGGGGGTTGGAGCGTGCGTCCGCCTCCAACGTGCGAAACTCCTCAAGCAGTTCGCGCTGGCGCTTGCTGAGCCGGGTTGGTGTTTCCACTTCCACTTCGACGACCAGATCGCCGCGTCCGCCGCCGTTCAGACCCGGCATTCCGCGACCACGCCGACGAAATTCCTTCCCGCTCTGCGTGCCGGCGGGAATGGCGAGTTCCGCCATTTCACCGTCGATGGCAGGCACCTCCAGCGTACCGCCGAGCGCGGCGTCGGTGATGGAAATCGGAACCGTGATGTGCAGGTTCGTGCCCTGCCGCGTGAAGACTTCGTGCGGGGTCAGATGAATGAAAATATAGAGGTCGCCGGGCGGCCCTCCGCGTGCGCCTGCCTCACCTTCGCCTGACAGGCGAATGCGCGTGCCATTATCGACCCCGGCGGGAATTTTGACTTCAAGGGTCTTTTCCCTGTCGAGGCGCCCTGCACCGAGGCAGTCCTCGCAGACCTTCGAAGTGACGCGGCCCGCGCCGTGGCATTGCGGGCAGGCGCGTTCGATGACGAACATACCCTGCTGCACACGGACCTGACCATGACCCTGACAGGTCTGGCAGGCCTCGACCGTCGCATCCGGTGCCGCGCCGGATCCCTTGCATCCATCGCAGGTCGCCGCGACGTCAATCTCTATGGATTTATTCGCGCCGGAATAGGCTTCCTCAAGAGAGATTTCCATGTCGTAGCGCATGTCGCCGCCGCGCACGGCCTGACTGCGCGCACCGCCGCGACGCTGCCGCTGGCCGCCGCCCATGAATTCACTGAAGATGTTGTCGAAAATGTCGGAAAAATCGCCGCCGCCCTGAAAACCGCCATTGCCGCGAGCGCCGCCGCCATTTTCGAAAGCAGCCTTGCCGTAGCGATCATAGGCCGCGCGTTTCTGCGGATCCTTCAGCACTTCATAGGCCTCGGCGCAGGATTTGAATTTGGCCTCGGCCACGGCGTCACCGGGATTTTTGTCAGGGTGATATTTCATGGCAAGCTTGCGGTAAGCGGACTTTAGCGCGCTGCTGTCAGCGTTACGGGCAACGCCCAGCTCTTCGTAATAGTCGAGTTCTGCCATGATCCTGTTTCCGTAAACAAAGTCACCCCGGCCTCGGGACCGGGACCCGGCGGTGCGTGAGCCACGCATTTCATCCAAGAGGGATGGCCGGATCCCGGATCAGGTCCGGGGTGACATTGAGGTTACGCCTTACGCCGCCTTGTTCTCGTCATCCTCGTCGACTTCAGAGAATTCGGCATCGACCACGTCGTCATCCTTTGACGCGCCGGTTTCGGCCGTTGCATCGGGATCGGGTGCGTTGGCCTGCTGTTCGGCCTCGTAGATCGCCTTGCCAAGCTCCATAGCGGATTCACCCAGAGCGGCGGATTTCGCCTGAAGGGTCTCGGCATCGGGACTTTCCTTCGCCAGTTCTTCCTTCAAGTCCGCGAGTTTGGCCTCGATGTCGGACTTGACCGACGCATCGACCTTGTCGCCATGCTCGGAAAGCTGCTTCTCGGTCTGGTGAACGAGGCTGTCGGCACCATTGCGGGCCTCGGCCACAGCCTTGCGCTTCTTGTCCTCTTCAGCGAATTTTTCGGCATCCTTGACCATCTGCTCGATGTCGGAATCCGAAAGACCGCCAGATGCCTGGATGCGGATCTGCTGTTCCTTACCCGTACCCTTGTCCTTCGCGCTGACGTTGACGATGCCGTTGGCGTCGATGTCGAACGTGACCTCAATCTGCGGAACGCCGCGCGGTGCGGGCGGGATTCCGACCAGATCGAACTGGCCCAGCATCTTGTTGTCGGCCGCCATTTCGCGCTCACCCTGCGAAACGCGGATTGTCACGGCATTCTGATTGTCTTCCGCCGTCGAATAGGTCTGCGACTTCTTCGTCGGGATCGTCGTGTTGCGGTCGATCATGCGGGTGAAGACACCGCCCAGCGTTTCAATGCCGAGCGACAGCGGAGTGACATCGAGGAGCAGCACGTCCTTGACGTCGCCCTGCAATACACCTGCCTGAATGGCAGCACCCATGGCGACGACTTCATCGGGATTCACGCCCGTCGACGGTTCCTTGCCAAAGAATTTCTGCACTTTCTCTCGCACGAGCGGCATGCGCGTCATGCCGCCGACAAGAAGGACCTCGTCGATTTCGTCCTTGGACACGCTGGCGTCCTTGATGGCCTTCTTGCAGGGCTCGAGGGTTTTTTCGACGAGATCGCCGACCAGCTTTTCGAGATCGGCACGGCTCATCGTCAGGACGAGGTGCTTCGGGCCGTTCTGGTCAGCAGTGATGAAGGGCAGGTTCACCTCCGTGGACTGAGCCGAGGACAGCTCGATCTTGGCCTTCTCGGCGGCTTCCTTCAGACGCTGAAGGGCAAGGCGATCCTTGGTAAGGTCGATGCCTTCCTGTTTCTTGAAGACTTCGGCCAGGTGCTCGACGATGCGGGCGTCGAAATCCTCACCGCCCAGGAACGTGTCGCCGTTGGTCGATTTCACCTCGAACACGCCGTCGCCAAGCTCGAGAATGGAAACGTCGAACGTACCGCCGCCAAGGTCATAGACAGCGATGGTCTTGCTCTCGTCGGCCTTGTCCATGCCATAGGCAAGCGCGGCCGCCGTTGGCTCGTTGATGATACGCAGGACCTCAAGACCGGCAATCTTGCCCGCATCCTTGGTGGCCTGACGCTGGGCGTCGTTGAAATAGGCGGGAACCGTGATCACGGCCTGCGTGACGGTTTCGCCGAGATAGCTCTCGGCGGTTTCTTTCATCTTCTGCAGGATGAAGGCGGAAATCTGCGAGGGAGAGTATTTCTCGCCGCCGGCTTCAACCCAGGCATCGCCATTGCCGCCCTTGACGATGGCATAGGGGACAAGATCCTTGTCCTTTTTCGTCATCGGATCATCATAGGGGCGTCCGATCAGACGCTTGATCGCGAACAGGGTATTTTCCGGGTTGGTCACGGCCTGACGCTTGGCCGGCTGGCCGACGAGACGCTCGCCGTCCTTTGTGAACGCAACCATGGACGGCGTCGTCCGTGCGCCCTCTGAATTTTCAATCACCTTGGCCGTCGAACCATCCATGACTGCAACGCAGCTGTTGGTCGTGCCGAGGTCGATTCCGATAACCTTTGCCATGTGTTTCCTCTTACCTTTTATCCAAGCAAAACAATGGGCCACGAATGCTCGCGCTTCAATAAGCCGCATGTTTCGTGACTGCGGAATGCGATGTAGGTAGCGCGGTTTTGGCATACAAGGGCGAGGGCGCTATTGAGACGCGGATGATTTGCCCATCAGGGAGACGAAAATGAGGATATGTCAGGTTCTGCTTGCTTTGCCGATCGCACTTGCGGCCTGTGGGCAGCCCGCCGAACTGGCAGATGAACCAGAAAGCGCCAGCGCCAGCGCGGAATTTGCGCTGGGCGAATTCGAGATCGTCCTGCCTGCCGTCGAGGGTCGTCCGGCAGCCCTGTACGGCAGCGTGCAGGCGGGAAGCGGTCCGGACCGGCTGACTGCCATTCGCATCGATGGCGCGGATGTCGAAATTCATGAGACGGTGGAGGACGCCGGTGTCATGCGCATGGAGGAGCGCGATGGCTTCGACCTTATGGCCGGAGAGACCCTGGCCATGAAAAGAGGCGGCAAGCACGGCATGATTTTTGGATTGTCCGATCTGGAAGCCGATCGCACGGTTCCTGTGATCCTGGTTTTCGAGAATGTCGGCGAACAGACCGTTCTGGCGACAACCCGTGCGCCGGGATCCGCCAAATCCGGCACGGGCATGGATCATGACGGCATGACTGGCATGAAGGGCGAGGGCGATACCAAGAGCGATTGAACGCCGTCCCGCCACACCTGGTGAACGAGAGATGGCGGCGTCCGTATTCGGCGACGCGCTCGACATGGATGCAATGCGCTTCTGTCACGGAAAATGGTATTTCCTGCAGCCCGCCTGGATAACGATGTCGCCAGACGGAAATATCTGGCTGCACCCGAATAGCGGCCTGTGGCGCGAGGATTATTCGGTGGAGCCCCTATGGCTGCGTGGGCATATCATGCACGAGCTGACGCATGTCTGGCAGCACCAGCAGGGCATTTTCCTACCGCTGAGGCGGCATCCCTTCTGCCGCTATGGCTATGATTACGAGCCAGGAAAACCATTCCATCGTTATGGCCTGGAACAGCAGGCTGAGATTGTGCGGCACAGCTATTTGCATGGGGAGGGCCGGACAACGGAAGGAAAACCTGGCGCTGCGGTTTACGCTGAACTTGTCCCCTTTGGAAATGCGCAGGTCTAGCGGTTATTCGGCATCACTGAATGCTTACGCGAACTTGCTGGCTTTTGCGCGACATCTTGAAAAGGCTGCGGCCTGAGCCTGAGACAAGGTCTCTGATGATGCCCAGGGGGCCTGCGCGGAGATAAACCCCCCGCGCAGACCCTCTGCAATCAATAAGGACGGCTGACCGGGTAACCCGACGTGCCGTAGCAGTCATCATCAAGCTTGCCATTCTTGTCATAGCCGTCGCAGCCGTCATTCTTGTCAACGAAATAACCGGCAGCGCCGCCGACGGCGGCGCCTACGGCAGCCGCAGTTGCGGTATCGGTATTCACGACGCCGACTTCATTTGCGAGCACGCCCGCAGCAGCGCCGGCGGCTGCCCCTTCAACGGCGTAATTTTCAGCGCAGGCGGTCGTCATCGTCAGTGCCATCAACGGTGCGGCAATTGCCAATATGCGAGTATTCATCGGTACATCTCCCTGGAACGGTCCCTGAAGATCTCAAACCAGGAAGGAGACGATGGTTCCGCCTAGCGCGTCACGCCGCTTCAGATTCGCGCCAGGTTGAAGACTATCCGCCGACAGGACGTTCATTTTCGCCGTCATAGATCTTCACATCCATGCTGCGGACCTTGCCCTTCAGCGCAGCGCCGAAGGCTGCCATGTGCGGCGCCTTACCGTGCGCCTTCAGTGCATCCTCGTCAGACCAGAGTTCGGAAATGGACACGACGCCTTCCGCTTCATTTTCAAAGGCGAGGCTGTAGCGATGACAGCCGTTTTCCTGCCGGGTCGTTGCCATCGCTGCCTGCATCGCCCCCTTTAGATCATCATCGATGGCTGCGGGATCGAGTTTCAAGTAACCGAGGACGATGATCATGGACGCTTCCCTTATTTTGCGACGGTAACCATCGCCGGACGTAGCAGCCTGTCCTTGATCGTGTAACCTGCCTGAAGTTCCAGAGCGATCGTGCCGGAAGGCGTCTCTTCCGTGGCGTCCACCTCCATCATCGCCTGATGCAGGTTGGGATCGAGTTTCTCTCCAACGGACGCCACCCGGGCGATGCCGTGCTTTTCAAACGTCTTCATCAATTCCTTCTGGGTCATCTCGACGCCGGTCAGAAGGCCCTGATTGACAACTTCGTCCTTTTCCGCGGCGTCGAGCGCGCGGGCAAGATTGTCGGCCACCGACAGGAGGTCGCGGGCGAAGCCGGTAATGGCATAATTCGCGCTGTCCGTGCGCTCGCGCTCGCCGCGTTTCCGGACATTTTCCGTTTCGGCCACCTGGCGCACCAGGCGATCCTTGAGGTCGGCGATTTCCGTCGTCAGCTGTTCGATGCGGGGATCTTCGTCTTCTTCCTCGTCCATCAGGGCGGGGCCGGCGGCAGCCTCCGCCGCTGCGTCCTCGACCGCCTGTTCCGCCGCCTGTTCCGCTGCAAAGTCAGCCGCCGCCTGTTCTTCGGCCAGCTTCTGTTCGTCGTTCATGTCATCAACCTCGATAATGTTTGTGCGGTGTAATCAACCATGGGAATGATGCGGGCATAGTTCAAACGCGTGGGACCGATAACCCCGACCACGCCCATGACCTTCCCATCTCCCGACTGATATGGGGAGGCGATAACGCTCGATCCAGACAGGGAATAGAGCTTGTTCTCGCTGCCGATGAATATCTTCATCGCGCGCGCCTGTCGTGCCATGTCGAGGACGCGGAGAAGTTCCTCCTTTTCGTCGATATCCTCGAGCAGTTGCCGCACGCGCTCCAGGTCCGATGCCGCGGCGTCGTCGATCAGATGGGCCTGACCACGCACGATAAGGACAGCGCGATTGCGCTCGTCATGCGACCAGGTGGCAAGACCGCGCGCGACGATGTCCCTTGCAGCGGCGTCGAGGGCGGTCTGGCCGGTCCCGATTTCAGTCTTCAGCAGCTCGGCGGCGTCGGTTAGCGACAGGCCGGAGAGACGCGCGTTCATGTAATTGGCGGCTTCCGTCATGCGTGCAGGATCGAGCGGACGGTCAGATTCGATCACGCGATTTTCCACGCTGCCGTCCTGGCCGATCAGGACTGCGAGCGCGCGCGTTTCGGAAAGCGGAGAAAAGGCCACTTGGCTCAGGACAGCCTCACCCTTCGGCACCATCACGAGCGCGGCGCAGGAGGCAAGACCGCTGAGCGCGCCCGTCATGCGGTCGATGGCGGCTGCGCTGTTCTGGTCGGCGGCGCGAACCTGCGCTTCTATCGCGGCGCGCTCCTCCGCGTCGGGAGCGGACCATTCTATCATGCCGTCGACAAACAGGCGCAGGCCGCTATCCGTGGGCATCCGTCCGGCACTGGTATGCGGGCTGGCGAGAAGGCCCGCGCCCTCAAGTTCCGCCAGAACAGAACGGATTGTGGCGGGGCTGAGCCCAAGCCCGCCCGGCAGCTGCGCCAGCGTTTTCGATCCGACCGGCGTGCCGGAAGCCAGATATTCCTCGACAACCTGTCCAAAGACGGTGCGGGCGCGGTCGCTGAGGTCGGAAAGGGTGGGCATGCGCGAAAGGTAGGCAGGTTCGATTTCAGTCTCAACCACTTCTCCATTTTTGTTGCTATAAGGATAGCGAACATATTGGCCTCAACAGGAATGCGCCCATGTCCGTGAAAAAGCTGAAAACGCACCGTGTGGACAAGATATGGGGTCGGCGTGACCTGTCCCCCTGGTTCCCGGACATCCCTGATACAGGGGAGAAAATGGGCGAGATCTGGTATCAGATGCCGGATGGATCGGATGCGGAGCTGCTGGTGAAATATCTGTTCACCAGTGAAAAGCTGTCCGTTCAGGTGCACCCTGACGACGCGGCTGCGCGGGCGGCTGGCCATGCACGGGGAAAAGAAGAGGCTTGGCTGATCCTGGATGCCAAGCCCGGCGCCACCCTGGGGCTGGGGACAGTAAGGCCACTCTCAGCCGATGAGCTGCGGGCGGCGGCGCTGGACGGGTCAATCGAGCAGCTGATCGATTGGAAACCGGCCGTGGCCGGCCAGTTCATCTATTCGCCTGCGGGGACCGTCCATGCGATCGGGCCGGGCGTTACGCTGATTGAGGTGCAACAAAATGTCGACCTCACCTACCGGCTATATGATTACGGGCGCCCGCGCGACCTGCACCTGGAGGACGCCGTAGCGGTTTCCGATGCGCGGCCCTTTGAAATTGTCGACAGGTCGCGGGAGATTGCGCCTGGACGGACGGTCCTTTGTGAAGATGGCAAGTTTGTCGTGGAGCGGCTTTCCCTTTCCAGTGCGGTCCACATCGCGCCCGAAAGTGGCAGGCCGGTCTGGGCGACGGTCATTTCGGGAAGTCTGTCCGATGGCGGTACGCGCGCGGATGCGGGCGAGGTTCTCTATATCGACAATGCCGCCGGGCTGTCCGCCGCGGCAGAAACGGATGTTCTGATCGGCTACGCCGGAAGTGCTGTCGCTGCGGGTCTGATCTCCGGATAGGAGAAACGCCAGCTTTCGTCCGCCGCATCCGGAGTGCTACGCCAATCCGGAAGTCGTGGAGATAGACATAATGACAGCAACCGGTCCTCTGGCAGGCGTAAAGATTCTTGATTTTGGGCAGATCGTGTCCGCGCCCATGGCGACGATGTGGCTGGGGGATCAGGGCGCGGAGGTCATCAAGGTGGAGGGACCGCAGGGCGACCCGATGGCCGTGCTGGGACCGCGCAAGAACGGGCTTTCGGCCATGTACGCGTCGGTCAATCGCGGAAAGACGCTTGAACTGCTCGATCTGGGTGACAAGTCCAGCAAGGCGCGGCTGGAGGAACTGATCGCCTGGGCCGATGTGCTGGTGCAGAACTTCCGGCCCGGCGTGGCGGAGCGGCTGGGGCTTGGCTGGGAGCGGGCGCACCAGATCAATGACCGCCTGATCTATCTGAGTATTTCGGGCTTCGGTCCGGATGGTCCCTATGCGGGGCAGCGGGTCTATGACATGGCAATACAGGCGGTCAGCGGCATGGCGGGCGCGCAGGGCATTGCGTCTGGCGCGGACAAGCCGGCTGGCCGCCCGACGCTGATGGCGGGACTTGTCGCCGACAAGGTGACGGCCATGACGGCGGCGCAGGCGATCACGGCAGCCTTGTACGAGCGCACGACATCGGGTCAGGGCCAGCATATCGAGGTTGCCATGCTCGACGCGGCGCTGGCCTTTCACTGGCCCGATGGAATGTGGAACCAGAGCTTTGCCGACGGCGGCTCGCCATTTCCCGAATATGCCGCACTCAACAAGCCGCTGCCCGCGAAGGATGGCGCGGTCATTATCGGCGCCATGCAATATAAGGAGGCACAGGCGCTGGCAAAGGCGGTTGGCCTGCCGGGTGTCCTCGGCGATCCGCGCTTCGCCGATGTGGATTCCTGGCGGAAAAATGGCAAGGATTTTTGGCGTCTGATGGCGGCGCATATCGCAGAGACCCCGGTCGCGGAGTTGCGTGCGGGCTTCCTGCGCGAAGATGCCGTGGGAGCCGTGATCGCCGCCTCGCATGAAGTCGCCGCCGACCCTCAGGTCAGACACCGGCAACTGGTGCGGGAAGTCGAGCAGCCGGAAGTGGGCCGCATGTACGCGCCGCGCCACGCCCCCCGCTTTTCGCGCACCCCCGCCCACATGCCCCGGCCCGCACCGATGCGCGCCAGATGAGGTGCCGATACCGCGTCGCTATTTGTGCGGGCACGCCCTAGACAGCCGCCAATGAGCATCATTCCCCACAGCGATGAATTGGCCGAGCCGACCAAGGGCTCGCTGATGTTCGTCTTTGCGCTGGTGCTGATAGACATGGTCGGCTTCGGAATCATCATGCCGGTTCTGCCCGGCCTGATTACGGAATTGACAGGCGATACGATGTCGGAGGCGGCGGTGGATGCGGGCTGGCTTGCCGTCGTCTATTCCGCGATGCAGTTCATCTTCGGCCCGATTGTCGGCAACCTGTCGGACAAATACGGACGCAGGCCAATTCTGCTGGCGACGCTGCTCGCCTACAGCGTCAACTATGCGCTGATGGGCCTGGCGCCGACGCTGATCTGGCTGTTCGTGGGGCGTCTGATTGCGGGCATCACGGGGGCGAGCTTCAGTGCCGCCTATGCCTATATCGCCGATGTTTCTTCGCCCGACACACGCGCGCAGAATTTTGGTCTGATCGGCATGGCATTCGGACTGGGCTTCATTGTCGGACCGGCGCTTGGCGGGATCCTTGGAGAATATGGCACGCGGTTGCCCTTCTTCGCGGCAGGCGGGCTCGCGCTCGTCAATGTGGTTTTCGGTTTCTTCTTCCTGAAGGAAAGCCTGCCGATGGAAAAGCGCCGTGATTTCTCGCTTTTACGTTCCAATGCGATAAGCGCGCTGCGGGTCCTCGGCCGGCAGAATCGGGCAGTGCTCTGGTATGCCGCCGCGTTGCTGACCTGGATGACGGCGCACATGGTCTATCCGATCATCTGGGCGTTCTATGCCATTGAGAGCTTTGGCTGGACCCCTGCCATGGTGGGCTGGTCGCTGGCGCTGGTTGGGCTTTCGAGCGCCATTGTGCAGGGCGGGCTGATCCGCGTCATCGTTCCGCGCATCGGCGAGCGAAAATCGGTCATTCTCGGCGTGCTCTGCATGGCGGGAGGAACGGTCATGTATTTCTTCATGCGTGACCCGTTCTGGGTTCCCTTCGCCATCGCGCTCGGCTCGCTTCAGGGGCTGGTGCAGCCCTCCATCAACGGCCTGATGAGCCGTGCCGTTTCCGACCGCAGCCAGGGAGAGCTTCAAGGCGCAGTCGCCAGCCTGTCCAGTCTGGCCTCGATCATCGGTCCGCCAGTGTTTACGGGCGTGTTCTTCATGTTCACGGTGGAAGGTGCGGACATCTACCGGCCCGGGGCGGCATTTCTTCTGGCAGGCCTGATCGCGATCGGCAGCCTGTCTTTCTTCCTGCGCGGCGTCGTCACCAAACCGGAGGTGACTGAGAAAGCCCTGTCGGCTACCTGATCTGGAAAAGCTTCAGTCCGTGCCGCGCATAGGCCCAGGCGAACAGCTGATTACGGAACAGGCGGCGCTTCCCGCGCTTGCCACGTCCAAACCACATGCCGGATTCGTGGCGGAAGATATCGGGCCAGATTTCCTCCGATTCGTTCAGGAGGCGGTCCTTGTCTTCGCTCCTTAACCCGCGCCACGGCGCGATGATCTTGGAACGGCGCATCATGTAAGCCGTGAACGCCACGATCAGGGCAAGCAGAATGCCGCCGGATATCATCAGGGTTTTCAAGGAAATGACTGGACGGCTGGAACGAACGCGGGCCGTGGAAACGGGCGCGTCGCCGCTGACGGTACGGACGCTGCCGTCATCAGGATCGATGCGCGCCACGGAACCATCGCCGCCGGAAATGACGCCCAATCCAACTGGTCCAAGTGTGATGGCGTAGGTGGACCGCTCAACACATTTGACCTTCATGGAAATGAAGGCGGCATTCCTGTTAAATGTCTGATATTGCTCAATGGCCGGACAGTCGGCATTCAATTCTGTCAGGACACCGGCAAGCAGCTTGTCGATTTCCGAACCATTCTCGTTGTTCTGCTGCGCGACGAACATGCGTTCGCTGGCCGTACTGTCGGACAGCGCGTCGGGATCGATATCCGCGATGCCGTCGCTTTCCTCGGAAAACAGGGATGGCTGTTCGCCCGGTTCGGTGGAATCAAGCAGGTCCTCGACGGTTTGCCCCACAGCCTGCTCCGCATCCGGCACGCTTTGCGCCCCTAGCGGGCTGGCCTGCAAAAGAAACGCGATACTGAGAAGGAGATACTGTCTGGACAAGTGCGCTTACATCTTCCGTTCGGTTTCCGTGGTGCTGCCGGAGAGGATCGAACTCTCGGCCTCACCCTTACCAAGGGTGTGCTCTACCACTGAGCTACGGCAGCATGGCCGGAAGGCCCGCGCCTGCTATGAGGGGCGGAGGGTTAATGTCAAGCGAACGTGCGAGGATGGATGTGAATAAAAAACAGGATGAGCGGCAGGAACGGCTGGCAAAGGCGCTGCGCGACAACCTTCGCCGTCGAAAGGCGGCAGCGAAGGGAGAGCCGGAAGACCGGGTGAAGGAAGACGATTGAGCCGTTAGTCCTGACCATTCTGCGTCAGGAAGAAGGTGATTTCCTCGGCCTTTTCGCGCAGCGAGTCGAACCGTCCCGATTTGCCGCCATGGCCCGCACCCATGTTGGTTTTCAGAAGCAGCACATTGTCGTCGGTTTTGGTCGCACGCAGCCTTGCCGCCCATTTCGCAGGTTCCCAGTAGGTCACGCGCGGGTCGTTGAGGCCCGCCGTGATGAGGAGGGGCGGATAGGCCTGCGCCGATACCTGATCATAGGGCGAATAGCTGAGCAGCAGCCTGAAGGCGTCCGGATCCTCGATGGGATTGCCCCATTCCTGCCACTCGCCCGGCGTGAGCGGAAGCTGGTCGTCGAGCATCGTGTTGAGAACATCGACGAAAGGAACATGCGCCGCGACCGCGCCGAACAGTTCCGGTGCCTGGTTGATCACCGCGCCCATCAGTTCACCGCCCGCCGAACCGCCGGACGCCACGATCTTGCCTTCCGAAGTGTAACCCTCCTTCGCCAGAAAGCGACCGACATCGACGAAGTCGTTGAATGTGTTGGTGCGTTTCTTCAGCTTTCCGTCCAGATACCATTGGTAGCCGAGATCGTCACCGCCGCGGATATGGGCGATGGCAAAAGCGTATCCGCGGTCAAGTAGCGACAGGCGACTGGACTGGAAGCCCGGCGGCACGGCATAACCATATGCGCCATAAGCGTAGAGGTGAAGCGGCTGACTACCGTCCTTCCTGAAACCCTTTTTATAGACAATCGAAACCGGAACCATGGTGCCGTCCCGCGCGGGGGCCATAAGGCGCTCCGTGACATATTGGGCGGCATCATAGCCCGATGGAATTTCCTGCACCTTCAGCGTGACGAGCGCGCCGGACGCGAGATCATAGTCATAAACGGTGTTCGGTGTGACCATCAATTCATAGGCAAGGCGAAGTCGGTCGACCTGATATTCCGGGTTGCTGCCCAGGCCCGCATCATAGCTCGCTTCCGGGAACGCGATATAGGTCTCGCCGGCAGTCGCGTAGTCACGCAGGCGTATCTGTGAGAGGCCATCGATCCGCTCTTCGATCACGAGCAGGTTTTTGAAGCTGGTCAGACCCCTGATATAATGTTCGTCCGATCCGGCGATGATTTCGGTCCATTCGCCGGGGGCATCAACGCTGGCGGTTACAACCCGAAAATTCGGATGCGTATCGTTGACGCGGATGAAGAGTTTGCCTTCCCGCTCGTCAAGGTCATATTCGCGGCCCTCCACCCGCGAAGACACCAGCACCGGCTGCGCAGTGAAATCGCTGGTGGGGAGAAGGCGGACCTCGCTTGTGGTGTTCGTGCCGGTGGACAGAATTGCCCAGTCCCGTGACTGCGTGCGGCCAATGCCGACACCGAATTCCTCGTCCTCCTCACGGTAAATCTCGCGGTCCTCCTGGCCGCCGAGCTCATGGTGCAGAACGACCTTCGAACGCCAGTTTTCATCGGCAATGGTATAGAGGAAACTTTTCGAGTTCAGCGGCCCAGACAGCCGAAAAGACATTCCTGATCTCGTCTTTGAGAAGTTCGCCGGTTTCGAGATTTTTAATGCGCAGGGTGAACCGTTCGGAGCCATTGTCATCGACGGCGTAGGCCATCAGCTTCCCATCCGGGCTGACCTCCAGCATTCCGAGGCGGAAATAGTCCACATCCGCTGCCAGGTCCGGCTCCGACAGCAGCACCGCGGCCTCGCCCCCGCCCGCCGGGCGGCGATACCACGTGCGATACTGGTCGCCCTTTTTGAAGGCCCACCAATATTCATAATCGCCGTCCCTTTGCGGAACGGACGCATCGTCTTCCTTCACGCGGGCTTTCAATTCCTGAAAGACGGTTTCCACCATATCCTCGTGCGGTTTCATAACCGCCTCGAAATACGCGTTCTCGGCCTTCAGATAGGCCAGTACGTCCTCGTCATCGACAACCGGATAGCTCGCGTCTTTCAGCCAGGCATAGGGGTCTTCCACCTTGATCCCGTGCCGTTCGAAACTTGTGGGGCGAATTTCGGCCACGGGCGGAGCAGGCATGGAGGCGGTGTTTCCTTCTTCATGAGGGGCAGCGGCGGCGGGAACAGCGAGCGCCACTATGGCGGCTAGGGCTAGTCTTTTCATGGACAGGCGCATTGCCATAGTTGAACCGCCGCGTCCACGCGCCGATATAGGCGGGCATGAGCATTTATTCCGACCGCATCGCCGCCCTACGCGGGCAACTTCAATCGCAGGGACTGGACGGTTTTGTCATCCCGCTGACCGATGAGCACATGTCTGAATATGTCGGCGAATATGCCCAGCGGCTGCGTTGGCTGACGGGGTTCAAGGGCAGTGCGGGGTCCGCCGCGGTGCTTGCAGACAAGGCGGCGATGTTCACCGATGGCCGTTACACGGTGCAGGTGCGTGATCAGGTGGACGGCGATCTATACAGCTATGAACCGGTGCCAAAGGTGCAGGCCGCCGACTGGCTGGAAGCGAATGTCAAAGAGGGCGACCGCATCGGCTATGATGCCTGGCTGCACACGCGCAAATGGGCGGACGCGACCGCGAAACGGCTGGCGGCAGCGGGTGCGGAACTTCTTCCTGTGGGCACCAATCCCGTCGACGCGATCTGGAAAGACCGGCCCGCACCGTCCGATGCGCCGCTCTTTGTGCAGGACGATGAATTTGCCGGGCGGACTTCGGCGGAAAAGCGTGCTGATATTGCCGAATGGCTGCGGGGGAAGAAGGCCGACGCGGTGGTCATCGCAGCGCTCGATTCCATCGCATGGGTGCTGAATATTCGCGGGTCCGATGTCTCGCACACCCCTGTCGCGCTTTCGTTTCTGGTCGTCAGGGATGACGCCACGGCGACGCTGTTTGTCGCCCCGGAAAAGCTGACGCCAGAGGTCGAGAAGCATCTTGGCCCGGATGTTGGCACTGCACCGCGCAGCGCGTTCGAAGGTGCGCTTGCGGACATGGACGGAAAGACGGTTGCTCTTGATCCCGACAGCTGCGTCGCCGCCATCTTCCAGGCGGTCGAGGATGCGGGCGGCACGATTGTGGAAGCGCGCGATCCCGCAATGCTGCCAAAGGCGGTAAAGAACCGCCGTGAGCTTGACGGCAGCCGTGCAGCGCATGTGCGTGATGGCGGCGCGCTGGTCCGCTTCTTGAAATGGTTCGAGGAAACCGCGCCTGCTGGCGAGCTGACGGAACTTTCCGCCGCCGCAAAGCTGGAAGATATTCGCCGCGAATCCAATCTGCTGCGCGATCTCAGCTTTGATACGATCAGTGGGTCCGGCCCGAACGGTGCGTTACCGCATTACAAGGTGGATGAAGATTCCAACCGCCGCATCGAACCTGAAAGCATGTATCTGGTGGATTCGGGCGGGCAGTATAGCGACGGCACGACGGACGTGACTCGCACCGTGTATGTCGGCACGCCGACGCAGGAAATGAAAGAGCGTTTTACACGCGTCCTGAAGGGACATATCGCCCTTGCCACGCAGACCTTCCCGAAAGGAACCCGTGGCACCCAGCTCGATACGCTCGCGCGGATGCACCTGTGGCGCGGCGGTGTGGACTATGGTCATGGGACCGGCCACGGCGTCGGCAGTTTTCTGAGCGTTCATGAAGGGCCGCAGCGCATCAGCGCGGCCAATTATCCGGGCGCGGGTGCGGACGAGCCGCTTCAGGCCGGCATGATCATGTCAAACGAGCCGGGCTATTACAAGGAAGGCGAATATGGCATCCGCATTGAGAATCTGGTGATCGTCGAGGAGCGCGAGATTGACGGCGCGGAAGGCGAGTGGCTGGGGTTCGAAACGATCACCTTCGCGCCGATCGCGCTCGATCTGGTGGAACCGTCCATGCTCACCGAGGAAGAGCGCGGCTGGCTGAACGATTATCACGCCGAAGTTCTTGAAAAGATCGGTCCGGAACTGAAATCGGATGAGCAGCGCGGCTGGCTGGCGGAAGCGACACGCGCGATTTGACACAACCGCCATTCTCTATCGAAGCGACCGCCAGGCCCGAGCATATCGACATTCTGGGTCACGTGAACAATGCCGTCTATGTCAGCTGGATTCAGGATGTGGCGACGGCGCACTGGTACGCGACCGCGCCTGCCGACATGGCGGATGCGAACATATGGGTCGTGATCCGGCACGAGATCGACTACCGCGCGCCGACACTGGTGGGAGAGGTTGTGACCCTTTCCACCTGGGTTGGCGCGGCAAAAGGCGCGCGTTTTGACCGGCATGTGGAAATCAAGGGTCCAGGCGGCGGTTTGCGCGTAAAGGCGCACAGCTGGTGGGCGATGCTGGACAGGGAGACCCTGCGCCCGCGCCGGGTTGGCAGGGACGTCATCCGGCATTTCGCCGCGAGCGGTCCAGCGCCACATTCGGAAGCGTAACAATATTCGCTATGGTTAGGATTCCGGAAACCTGCATGGCGTAAGACCGCCCCGTGAGCGCAGGATACATTGGGTATCGCCGCGCGCCGCGGGGAAGAGATATGAGTGCCTTTGGCAGAAAAGCTGGTTCCATCGGTGCAGGCATGGGCGCGCGCAAGGGCGGCTTTGGCAGCGCCAAACCCATGCAGTCGTCCGGAAACACCGCGCTGAAGGCCGAAGAGGAATTTGTCGAAGAAGCGCCGACGACGCCCGAACCCGTCACAGATCTGCCGGGCACGTCCAAGGGTGAAGCCATGGATGCCCTTGAGGCGCGTGGCCGCCTCGTTTCCGACAGCAGTGTCAGCGAGCAGGGCGGTTTCGAACAGTCCATCTACAAGATAAAAGAGCAGGTCATGCCGCGCCTCCTGGAGCGCATTGACCCGGAAGCCGCTGCGGCCCTGTCGAAGGATGAACTTTCCGAAGAATTCGGTCCCATTATCGGTGAGGTGCTCGCCGAACTGAAACTGACATTGAACCGCCGCGAGCAGATCGCGCTGGAAAAGGTTCTGGTCGACGAACTGCTTGGTCTTGGTCCGCTTGAGGAACTCCTCGCCGACGACGCCATTTCCGATATCATGGTCAATGGTCCGAACCAGACCTATATCGAGAAAGGCGGCAAGCTGGTTCTCGCCCCCATCAAATTCCGCGACGAAACCCATCTCAACCAGATCGCGCAGCGTATTGTGAACCGGGTCGGTCGCCGCGTCGATCAGACGACGCCACTGGCTGACGCCCGCCTTGAGGACGGCAGCCGCGTCAACGTCATCGTGCCGCCGCTCAGCCTAAAGGGCACGGCGATCTCGATTCGTAAATTCTCCGAGAAACCGATCACGCTCGACAACCTCATGAACTGGGGTGCCATGGACGAGCGTATGTGTACGGCGCTGAAAATCATGGCCGCATCGCGCTTCAACATCGTCATTTCGGGCGGTACCGGATCGGGCAAGACGACCATGCTGAATGCGCTCAGCAAAATGATCGATCCCGGTGAGCGCGTGATCACCATCGAGGACGCCGCCGAGCTGCGCCTGCAGCAGCCGCATACGCTGCCGCTGGAAACGCGGCCTGCCAACCTGGAGGGAAAGGGCGCGATCACCATTCGCGACCTGGTCGTCAACTCGCTGCGTATGCGTCCCGACCGCGTCATTCTGGGCGAGATTCGCGGGCAGGAATGTTTCGATCTGCTCGCCGCCATGAACACGGGCCATGACGGGTCAATGTGTACACTTCACTCCAACAGTCCGCGCGAATGCCTGGGCCGTATGGAAAACATGGTTCTGATGGGCGACATCAAGATCCCGAAGGAAGCCATCACCCGCCAGATCGCCGATTCGGTCGACGTGATCGTGCAGGTGAAGCGTCTGCGCGACGGTTCGCGCCGCTGCACCTCGATCACCGAAGTCTGCGGCATGGAAGGACCGACCATCATCACGCAGGAGCTGTTCAAGTTCCAGTATCTGGATGAGGACGACAAGGGCAAGATCATTGGTGAATACCGCTCCATGGGCCTGCGCCCGCAGGCCCTCGAAAAGGCCAAGGGTTATGGCTTTGAAAAACCCCTGCTGGAGGCTTGCCTGTGACCGACATGACACCCATCAATGAAGAGACGGTCACGCCGTTCCCGGATATCATCGAGGACGCGCGCACGCGCCCTTCCATCGCGCCGAAACGCCGGGTTCGCAACAAGGACAAGATGCCCGTCGAACTGGTGCTGCAGGACGGCACAAACCTGACCGGACACATGTTCGTGGGCCTTGGCGAGCGAGTGCTCGACTGCCTAAACGACAGCCGCCCGTTCATGCCGTTCCTGGCAGAGGACGGTGCGATGCTGCTGCTCTCGAAGCAGACCGTTGCGGTCTGCCGTCCGCTGGAGGGCTAGCGAACTTCCCGCGCGAGCCGGCGCGCGGCCTATGCTAGAGAGCAGGTTTCCCCATCTGGATGAAACCCGAGCCACATGCATTTTTCCCATTTCGATGCCAAGGCGTTCCTGCGCGATCACTGGCAGAAAAAGCCGCTGCTGATCCGCGATCCCTGGTCGGCATGGCACAATCCGCTCTCTCCGGATGAACTCGCCGGCCTGGCATGTGAGGACGACGTCGAATCGCGCCTCATCGCCCAGTCGCAGGACCAGTGGGAACTGGAGCATGGTCCGCTACCTGAAACGCGCTTTGCCGAATTGGGACGAGCGCCATGGACCCTGCTGGTGCAGGCTGTCGATAGCCATGTTCCCGAAGTTGCCGCGCTGCGCACGGCGTTCAGCTTCATTCCCGACTGGCGCATTGACGACGTGATGGTCAGCTATGCCAGCGATGGCGGGGGTGTTGGCCCGCATTTCGATCAATATGACGTGTTCCTGATTCAGGGTCTGGGACAGCGGCGCTGGCAGATTGGCGGGCTTTGCGACGAAACAACCGCACTGTCGCCACATGACGACCTGCGGCTGCTGGCGGATTTCGAGCCAACGGACGAATGGGTGCTGGAACCGGGGGACATGCTGTATGTCCCCCCGCGCTTCGCACATAATGGCGTGGCAGTCGGCGAGAACTGCATGACCTATTCGATCGGCTTTCGCGCGCCGTCGCGGGCGGAACTGATCGCGCATTTCTGCGACCATGTGCTCGACAGTCTGGACGATGACGATCGCTATACGGATCCAGACCTGACCTTGCAGGATGATCCGGGAATCGTGAGTGAGGAGGCGATTGACCGCCTGCACGCGATGGTGCGGGAAAAGATGGACGACCGCCAGGAATTCGCGCGCTGGTTCCGGCGGCACGTGCGCCGGGTTGAGGACTAGCCGCTTTCCCGCCACGCCCCGGGTTGCAGTCCGTCCAGTGCCCACTCTCCGATCTGCCATCGCACCAGCCGCAGCGTCGGCAGACCAACGGCGGCGGTCATGCGGCGGACCTGACGATTGCGGCCCTCCGTGATCGTCAGTTCCAGCCAGCAGTCGGGGACGGTCTTGCGAAAACGAACCGGAGGATCGCGTGGCCAGAGGTGGGGCGGGTCGATGCGATCTGCCATGGCCGGGCGGGTCATGCCATCCTTCAGCTTCACGCCCTGTCGCAACCGGTCCAACTGCGTGTTGCTGGCGTCGCCCTCAACCTGAACCAGATAGCGCTTCGGCATCTTGAATTTCGGATCGGCGATGCGCGCCTGCTGCCGCCCGTCATCGGTCAGCATCAACAGCCCTTCACTGTCCCGGTCCAGCCGTCCAGCGGGATAGACGCCGGGAACGTCGATATATTTCGACAGCGTGGGCCGCGCCGTTTCTGACCGGCTGTCTGTAAATTGCGACAGGACGCCAAAGGGCTTGTTGAACAGGATGAGCCGGGACATGTCCCCGGCTCTTACCGTCAGACGGCGCCCAGCGCCCTTATTTTCGTGCGCGGATGGATTTCGCTCTGGCTGAGCACCATGGTTGCGGGGCGGACGCGCTCGACGATGCTCCGCACATAGGGGCGGATGGCGGGCGGGGTCAGAAGATGCGGGACTTCGCCCCTCGCAGCAAACTCGTCCAGTTTCGTGCGCAGGCTGGCTATGAAACCCTGGAGGTCGCTGGGCGCCATAGCGAGCTGGCGATTTTCGCCCTCCCCAATCAGGCTTTCGGCGAAACGCGTGTCCCAGTCGGGGGAGAGCGTAATGACGGGCAACGTTCCGCCTGCGCTCGCGGAACTGGAAATCTGCCGCGCAAGGCGCGTGCGGACATGCTCCGTCATGCTGATGATGTTGGCGGTGAAGCCCGACGCCTCCGCGATGCCTTCCAATATTCCGGGCAGGTCGCGGATGGAGATGTTTTCGGCGAGGAGGCGCTGAAGAATGCGCTGGATGGTGGAGACGGTGACGACATTGGGGACGAGGTCGGCGACCAGTTTCTTCTGCTCTGCGGGCAGATCGTCGATCAGTTTCTGTGTTTCCGCATAGCTCAGAAGTTCGGCGACGTTATCCTTCACGATCTGGGTAAGGTGGGTGGTCACGACCGTAGCGGCATCGACCACGGTGAGGCCCGCCATGGCTGCCTCTTCGCGTGCCGTGCGATCAATCCATTTGGCGGCCATGCCGAAGGCGGGCTCAGTGGTGTCTTCGCCGGGAATGGCGATTGCCGCGCCGGCAGGATGCATGGCGAGAAGCCGGTTCGGTGCGAGCGTGCCGCGGCCCGCCTCGGTTTCCTTGACCAAAACGACATAATCATTCTGGCCGAGGGCGAGATTGTCGCTCAGGCGCACCGACGGCATGACAAAGCCGAATTCCGCAGCCATCTGGCGGCGGAGTGCGCGGACCTGATCGGTCAGCTTCACATCGCCATTTGTCCCCTCGACCAGGCCGAGCAGACCAAGGCCCAGTTCGATACGGACCTGATCCATGGCGAGGACGGCCGAGATTGGCTCCTCGACAGGTGCCGACTCCTCCTCGATACGCGCTTCGGCGGCGGTCATTTCCGCCTGATGCCGACCCTTGGTCAGCTTCCACGTGGCATAGCCCGCGCCGCCCGACAATATGGCGAAGGGCAGGAAGGGCAGGCCGGGCATGAGGGCGAGCGCCGCGAGAAGTGCGGATGCCGTGCCGATGGCCTTGGGGTGGCGCGTCAGCTGTTCGATGAGCGCGGCCTCCGTGCGGCCCTTCACGCCGCCCTTCGTGACCAAAATGCCCGCCGCCGTGGAAACAATGAGCGCCGGGATCTGGGTGACAAGGCCGTCGCCGACGGTGAGTGTCGTATAGCTGGTGAACGCCGTGCCGAGATCGACGCCCATGGTGCCGACCCCGACAATCAGACCGACGATGATATTGATGGCGGTAATGAGCAAGCCCGCGACCGCGTCGCCGCGCACGAATTTCGAAGCACCGTCCATCGCGCCGAAGAAACCGGATTCCGCCTCCAGCTCTTCACGGCGGGTGCGGGCTTCGTCTTCGCTGATGAGGCCGGAGGACAGATCGGCGTCGATGGCCATCTGCTTGCCGGGCATGGCGTCCAGGCTGAAACGCGCGGCGACCTCGGCAATGCGGCCTGCGCCCTTTGTAATCACGACGAAATTTATGACCACCAGGATCAGGAAAATGGTGATGCCGATGATGGCGCTGCCCCCCATCAGGAAGCTGCCGAACGCCTCGATGATGCCGCCCGCCGCTGCGGGGCCGGTGTGGCCTTCCGAGAGAATCAGGCGTGTCGAGGCGAGGTTCAGGCCGAGGCGCAGCATCGTCGCCACCAGAAGGATCGTGGGAAAGGCACTGAGCTGAAGCGGCTTTTCGATGAAGAGCGCGCTCATGAGTATGAGGACGGCAAGTGCAATCGAAATGGCGAGACCAAAATCGAGAAGGAAGGCCGGCAGCGGCATGATCAGCATCGCGATGATCAGCAGCACGCCGACACCCAGGCCGAGGTCGCGGCCGGAAGCGGCATTGAAGCCCGCGTTCCGAAGGATGGTCATCGGCTGCATGCGCTATGCCGCCTTCTCTGTCGCCAGGCCCGGCTGCGGAACGGGGACACCGTGTTTGGTGTAATCGTTCAGCTTGTTCCTGAGGGTACGGATCGAGATGCCGAGAATATTGGCGGCATGGGTGCGGTTGCCGAACGTATGTTTCAGCGTGTCGATGATCAGGTCCTGTTCGACCTCAGCGACCGTACGTCCGACTGCGGACTGCTGGACGGCAGTGCCGTCCGGGCCCTCGATCATCGCCGTCTTCGCGCCCGGACGGCTGCCATCGGGAAGGACAATATGCTCAGCCTCGATTGTGGTATCGGACGCAAGAAGCACGGCGCGGTGCATGGTGTTTTCCAGCTCGCGGACATTGCCGGGCCAGTCGTGCGATAGCAGCGCGCGCAGGGCGTCGTCCGTCACCGCCTTTGCGGGAACGCTGTTGAGGTCGGCAAACTTGTTCGCGAAATGATCGGCGAGCGCCTTCACGTCGCCGGGGCGTTCGCGAAGCGGCGGCAGTTTCAGGTTCACGACGTTCAGGCGGAACATCAGATCCTCGCGGAACGTGCCGCTCCGAACGGCCTCGGCCATGTCACGATTGGAGGTGGCGAGGATCCGGATATTGACAGGCACGGGCCGCGATCCGCCGACACGGTCGATGACGCGTTCCTGCAGCACCCGAAGCAGCTTCGCCTGCAGGCGGACGTCCATTTCCGTGATTTCATCGAGCAGCAACGTGCCGCCGTCCGCTTCCTCGAACTTGCCGACGCGCTTGGCGACGGCGCCTGTAAACGCACCCTTTTCATGACCGAAGAGCTCGGATTCCAGAAGGTTTTCCGGAATCGCGGCGCAGTTCAGCGCGATGAACGGCCTCGAGGCGCGCTTGGAATGTTCGTGCACATGGCGGGCGATCACTTCCTTGCCAGTACCGCTCTCGCCAGTGATGAGGATGGACGCCTCAGACGCCGCGACGGTCTTCGCGAGATCGAGCACCCTCCCCATATTCTCGTCGTTCCAGACGAGCGCTTTCGTGTCTTCCTGAGTGACGGCCTTGATAACGGCGGCGATCAATTCGGCCTCCGGCGGCAGCGGCACATATTCCTTTGCGCCCGCGCGGATCGCGTCGACGGCCGCCTTGGCATCCGTGCCGATGCCCATGGCAACGACGTCCGTCAGGATCCGTTCGGCGCGCATGGCCTCAATGAATGCGGGGACGCCGAGTTCGACATCAACCATGACGAGGTCACCGCCGCGCGTTCGCAGCGTTTCCATGCCCATCGCGGCGTCCTCGGCATGTGCGACCTTCGCGCCTGCGGCTTTTGCCATTTCCGCCGCGCGAGACAGCTGACCGCCCAGCTTTCCGACCATTAACAAACGCATGGATTCAGCCCTCCTGCTTGACGATTTCGGTCATGGTGACGCCAAGATGGTCGCCCGTCAGGACGACTTCCCCGCGCGCGACGAGACGGTCGGACACATAGATGTCGATAGCCTCACCGACGCGGCGGTCGAGCTCGATGACGGCACCGGGGGCAAGGCGCAGCAGCTGCGACACCTCCATGGACGTGCGGCCAAGAACGGCCTGCACCTTGACGGGCACATCGAATACGGCCTCCAGTTCGGCGGCGCTGGTCAGCGGACCGTTGTTTGTCACGCCGCCCATTGGCGGATCGATGCTGAGGTCCAGGCTATCCATGTGTCGGCTCCATATTGATCTGTTCTGCAAGCGCGGCCCTGATGCTGGCGAGACGCGCGGCGCGGGTGTCCATAAGACCGCCGGTTCCCCAATCGACGACGAGGTCGCCGGTTGTGAGGGCAGGGGCGGTTTCGATGCTGATGCGGGCGGCGCAGTCGCTACGCGCGGCGGCAATCGCCGCTGCCTGTTCGGCGGCTGCGGCCATATTCTCAGGTACCGTTATGCGGATGTGCGGTGCGGCCTGCGCATCGGCGAGAAGGTGCTCCAGCCGCACGGCCATGCTTTCGTCAGAAGGTTTGATATGATCGGCAATGGCGACGGCAAGCTGCGCAGCGTCGGCATGAAGGGCGGCAAGGGCCTTGTCGGCTTGCGACATTGCCTCGGTCAGCTGGTTGCCAAGACGCGCAATGGCGGCATCCGTATCCGCGCTGGCTTCGGCGCGGCCAGCCGAGCGCCCAGCCTCGAAGGCTTCCGTGCGGATGCGATCCTCGATCTGACGCGTGACGTCCATGTCGGGCGCGGCGCGGCGCTCTGCCGTGCGGCGGTCGTCCCGACGGCTGTCGAATTCGCGTGCAAAGGCGAATTTGGTCACGGTTTCGGCCCGGGCCTGCATCAGTACACCAGCTCTTCGTCGGCACTGCGGGTGTCGGCGATGACGATGTCGCCGCGATCGGCAAGCTGTTTCGCCAGACTGACCATGGCCGACTGCGCCTCCTCGACTTCGCGCAGACGTACCGGCCCCATAAGCTCCAGATCCTCGCGCAGGATGCGCGCCGCGCGTTCGGACATGTGGCTGTAGAACAGGTCCTTCATGCTTGCAGACGTGCCCTTCAGCGCCACGGCAAGCCGCGACTTGTCGGCATGGCCGATCAGCGTCTGCAGGCTGGCGGCGTCAAGCTTGGCCAGGTCGTCGAAGGTGAACATCAGCGCGCGGATGCGTTCAGCCGCGTCAATGGCCTGATCCTCGAGCGCGCGCATGAAACGTTCCTCCGCACTGCGGTCGAGATGGTTGAAGATATCGGCCATGGTCTCATGCGCGTCGCGGCGGGCCGTGCGGGCGAGATTGGACATGAATTCCGTGCGCAGGGTCGATTCAACCTGTTCCAGGATGTCCTTCTGCACGGTCTCCATACGCAGCATCCGCATGATGACCTCGTGACCGAAATCGTCGGGCAGCTTGGCGAGCACGCGGGCGGCATGTTCCGGACGGATCTTGCCGAGGACGACGGCAACGGTCTGCGGATATTCGTTCTTGAGATACGCGGCGAGGACTTCCTCATTCACATTGCCGAGCTTGTCCCACATCGTCCGTCCGGCCGGGCCACGGATTTCGTCCATGATGCCCGCGACCCGGTCTTCGGGCAGCATTGACGTGAGGAGGCTCTCGGTCGAGTCGAAGCTGCCGTGCAGGCTGGACACGTTCGACACCTGCGCGGCGAAATCGACGAAGAGGGTTTCAACCACGTCCGCCTGCACGCTGCCGAGCTTGGCCATGGCCCCGGAAAGTTCCTTGATTTCGTCGTCCGACAGTTCCTGCCAGATGGCGCGGCCATGTTCGCGGCCCAGCGCCATCATCATCGTGGCGGCGCGTTCCATGCCCGTCATGCCGGCTGTCCCGGTGGTGACGTTCTGTTTTGCGGGCATGGTCATGAGTACATCCACTGGCGAATGATCGCGCTCGATTCGCGCGG
This sequence comes from uncultured Alphaproteobacteria bacterium, assembly GCA_963710205.1. Classification (GTDB taxonomy): domain Bacteria; phylum Pseudomonadota; class Alphaproteobacteria; order Sphingomonadales; family Sphingomonadaceae; genus Pacificimonas. The sequence continues at coordinate 538,552 of CAVPZG010000004.1, forward strand.
GCTCTTCTCGACGACTTCGCCCACCTTGCGCACGGCGGTGGATTTCAGGCGGCCTTCAATCTGGGCGAGGTCGATTTCCTGTTCGACAGGGGCGCGGGTGTCGCCGCGCATGGCCTGCAGCTCGGTCAGGGCCTCGTCGTCTCCCTGCGCGGCGCGTTCGAGCAGACGCTTCATCTTGGCCTCATCGGTTTCCGGGGTGAGTGCTGGCAGCGTCCTGATGCGCTCGATCGTGCCAGGCTTGAGCGAACGGAGGATGAGGATGAGTGCGGCAAGTCCGATCAGGCCGAGAATGACCGTGCGGATGACCGGCACGATGTCGGCCTTGGTGAGCCCAAGCGGCATGCCGGCGATCGGGGCATCCATGCCCTCCACCTCGGCAAAGCGCAGATTTTCGACGACGACGCTATCACCGCGCGCGGCGTCGAAGCCGATGGCGTTCTGCACAAGATTCTGCAGACGCTGAAGCTCCGCCTGTGGGCGGGCGCTGTAACCGCCGTCGACATAATTTCCGTCAACGACGACGCTGACCGAAAGGCGCTTCAGCGCGCCGCCCTGACGGATACGGGTCGTGCGTGTGGCGCTGTTGGCCCACACCATTTCCTCACTGACTTCATTGGCGCTGCGGCTGCGCGCCTCCTGTTCCGCGCCATTTGCGGGATCATTTTCAGGAAGCTGCGTCGAAATGCTGACGGGACCGCCAAGCGCGCTGGTTTCGGAATCCTGATCCGCCTTTTCGACCGTCGTCTGGCGTGCAAGCACAGCCATGTCGGGGTCGTAGGTTTCGGATTCCTCGCGGATGTCGTCCTGTTCCAGTTCCGCGGCGACATTGGCGCGCACCTTGCCCGGGCCGACGACGCGGCCAAGCAAAGCTTCGATTTCGCCGCGCAGACGGTTTTCCATGGCAACCTGACGCCCCTCCATACCGCCCGCGCCTGTCATGTCGCCCGCACGGGCAAGCAGCGCGCCGGACTGATCGACAATGGAAATGGCAGAGGCATCGAGGCCTGGAACGGCGCTGGAAACCAGCGCGCGAATCGCGTCGACCTGGCCAGGGGCGAGCGAACCCGCCGTCCTGAGAGTGACACTGGCACTGGCAGGCTGGCGGTCACGCTCGAACAGGGCGCGCTCCGGCATGTTGATATGCACCCGGGCGCGCGAGATGGTGGTGATGGTTTCGATGGAGCGCGCGAGTTCCCCCTCTATGGCGCGCGTGCGGTTGATCTTCGATTTCGCTGCGGAGGTACCGAAGGCGTCCTCGCGGTCGAGGACCTCATAACCGATGGCGCCGCCAATCTGTTCGCCTGCCAGCGACATGCGCAGGTCGGCAACGCGGGCGGCGGGCACCAACAGCGCGCGGCCATTGTCGGCGATTTCATAGGGAATCTGCTCGGTGGTCAGCCGGTCGGCAATTGCTGCCGCGCTTGCCGCATCCAGATCGGTGTAGAGATATGCCATCGGCCCGGAGGTGCCGCGCATGGCCAGCATGGCGAGGAGCGCAACGACGACCAGCGTGATACCGCCCATGAGGGCAGCGCGCCGTGGGCCGATCTCGCTGATAAATGTCCTAACCTGATCCACCCCGTGCGGCCCCCGTCACCATTTCGATGAGGGCGGGATAGGTCCATTATGGTTTAGAAGCCGTTAAAGGCGGCAGATTTTGCCGGGTAAAGGTTGCCGGTTCCTGGTTAACGTTCGCTGCATCAGGCCCTGAGGAAGAAATCCTACCCTTCCTGACGCTCGAACAATGCCCGATAATGCTGTGTGCGCGTGACGCGAAGACCGGCAAGGCCCGCGCGATCGACAGCACGCTGCCAGCCGGTATATTCCTCAAGGCTGAGGCCATAGCGTTCGCAGGCCTCGTCCGTGGTGAGGAGGCCGCCCTTTACCGCGGCAACGACTTCGGCCTTGCGGCGCACGACCCAGCGGCGGGTCGAGGGCTTGGGCAGGTCATCTATCGTCAGCGGTTCGCCGAGCGGCCCGATGACTGATGCTGGCCGAAAGTCCTGATTCTCTAGCATGTTGCCCCCTGTTACTGACTGCTCTGCAGTGGCAATTTCCATGAGCCACCTATATCCCCGTGCTGGCTAAGATTTGCCTAACCGCCGAGGTAAATTCGTTCGAAATGAACATTAAATTCAAAGGTTAAGGCTCTGTTATCCTGTCCTAACGGCTGATTGCCGTCAGTTCCTGCAGCATCTCGTCGGCAGTGGTGATGATGCGTGTCGAGGCGCTGTAGGCGCGCTGGACGGTGATCATGTTCGTGAATTCCTCGGCAAGATCGACCGTAGACGCTTCAAGCGCACCTGGAACGATACGGCCGGAGCCGCCGGTCGACGCGCCAACCAAGGCATAGTCACCTGAAAAATCGCTCGCGCCATAGCTGTTGCCCTGCAGGCGGAGGAGGCCATCCGGGTTCTGAAAGGTAACAAGCGGGATGCGGTAGACAGCGCGTGACTGGCCATTGTCGAAAATCGCGGAGACGGTTCCGTCCTCGCCAATTTCGACGCCGGTGACATTGCCGAACAACGCGCCATCGACGCTGCGTGAGAGTAGTGCCAATTCGGAATCGAACTGACTGAGGCCATCGACATCGCCGTCGGTCCCGAGCGCAAGCGTGATCGGTGACGATCCCGCGCCGCCTGTCCAGGCCGGTGTGAACGGGCCGAATATCGCGGCATCGGAGCCGGCGCGGTCAAGGCTGCCATCCGGATTGAAGCGGACGGTACCAGAGGCGACAAGCGTTCCCTCGGCACTGACTTCCGCAGCCCAGGCATTGGGTCCGGTCTTCAGAAACGCGATGGAGACATCATGCTGGCCGCCCTGCGCGTCATAGAGACTGACGGCGCGTTCGAAATTGGGTGTCACCGTGCCATTGGTCAAATCGCCAGCAGTGTAAGCGCCACCGAACGTCGCTTCGGTGGACTGGAGGTTGGCGCGGAAACGGATTTCCGTTGTCGCCTCGGCCGTGCCGGACAGCTGCGCGATGTTGATGCGGCTGAGCTGACCGACATCGCCCGCATCGACGCTCGACCCATCGCGCGCGATGGGAGAGCCCTTGAGATAAAGGCCGGACGCATTGCGAAGATTGCCCTCTGCATCGGGCGTGAAGCTGCCCGCACGGGTGAAGCGCGTTTCGCCGCCCGTGGTTTCCGTCACGAAGAATCCGGCGCCATCGACGCTGAGGTCGGTGCCGCTGCCGGTCTGCTGAAGAAGGCCCTGCTGGCTGATCTGGCTGCGGACGACATTGGTTACGCCGCCCGGCGCATAGCGGCCCGCCGAGCGGCTGTCGGTGACGAGCGTGGCGAACTGGTTGTCGCCGCCCTTGTAGCCAACCGTGTTCACGTTGGTGATGTTGTCGGAAATGACGCCCATCGCGGAAGAGAAGGCGTTGAGACCGGAGACACCGGAGAAAAGTGCGGAATAGAGACTCATGATTCAGGCTCCCTTGAGTGAGACTTACGAAATGGTGGCGACGTCGGCGGCGCGAACGAAGCGCCCGCCAATATCGAGCATGATGTCGCCCGCCAGCGCCTCGACACCCGTGACGGTGCCAGTTGCGAGCGTGCGGGATTGAACGGGATTTCCAGCGGACGATAGCGCCTGTACGGACAGGCTGTAGGTCTCGCCCGGCGTGCCGCCCGTCCAGCGAAAGGCGTGGCGGCCTTCGGAGGTCTGCCCCGTCTCGCTATGGACCACACGGCCCATGATGTCGGTAACCGTCAACTGGGTGAGCGCGGCAGTGCCGTCCAGCTCATAGGCCCAATCGGCGCCTGCCGGCCCGGCGCGCTGTTCCGCGCTGTAATTGCCGACCTCGCGGCCGATCAGGTTCGATGCGCCGGTCAGGTCGGACGCGCCCAGTGCGCTCAGGATCTGCTCCAGCTTGTTGGTCTGCTGAATGGCCTGCTCGACTTGCGAATAGCTGACGAGTTGCTGGGTGTATTCCGACGAATCCATTGGATCGAGCGGATCCTGATTTTGCAGCTGCGTCGTCAGAAGGCGCAGGAACATG